>NZ_JAGWCY010000001.1:0-1341132 GCF_020657785.1 Clostridioides sp. ZZV14-6154
ATATTAATAAGGAAGTGTCTGAATTGATTTTATAAAATCAATTCAGACACTTCCTTTTTTGTATAAAAATAAGGTATTTCTTTAAAGAGGAAGTATTGTAAATAAAATTTAACTATTATCATTTTCTTTTAACAATTGTATACAATAAACCTGTAGTATAATTAAGGTAGATAAAATAAAGGGAGGGATAATATGAATTTAATTGATAATCATATTCATACTAATTTTTCAAGTGATGGAAAGGATTCAATGGAAGATACAATAAAAAAAGCTATAAGTATAGGTGTTAGATATTTAACTTTTACAGACCATTTAGAGCATGATGAAGGTAAGGGATTTTGTATAGATTATAACAACTATGTCCCAGTGTTTAATAAACTAAAAGAAAAGTATAAAAAGGATATAGAGTTATTATTAGGTGTTGAAGTAGGATATAGAAAACATTTAAAAAATGAAATAAAAGATGTAATAAATTCACATCCTTTTGATTTTATATTGTGCTCAACTCATACAATTGATAATGTACCTGTTCCATCGAAAAAATACTTTGAAGGACTTAGCAAAGAAGATGCATATTATAAATATTTTAATAGCATACTTGAAACTAATCATGAATTTAAAGATTATAATATATATGGACATTTAGATTATATATCTAGATATGGGATATATTCAGATAACAGAGTAATATATAATGATTTTAAAGATGTTATTGATGAAGTCTTAAAGTCAATAATTAATAATGGAAGTGGAATAGAGTTAAATACATCTGGTTATAGATATGGATTAAATGCCATACATCCAAATGAAGATATCTTAAAAAGATATAGAGAACTTGGAGGTTTTATAGTTACTGTAGGTTCTGACTCTCATAGAGTAGAAGATATATGTAAAGATTTTGATGTGGCTTATGATATGCTTAAATATCTTGATTTTAAATATGTATCATTATTTAAAGAGAGAGAAACTTATTTTTTAAACATAGAAAAAGTTAAATCTAATAATATAGCATAGAGAGCTAATATAGCATAGATAAGTCTTTTTAAATAATTTAAAAGTTAGTATAAAAATTAATAGTATGACATTGTATCCTCTAGGAAAATACTAGAGGTTTTTATTTTGCAAAAAAATAATAAAGATAAGATTTATTTTAATAAAAATGATTATTGTAGCTTAGAAAACTATTGTTATGATATTTAACTATTATATCTTTTTATTATGATATAATAGTTAAATATATTGACCTATCTTTAAATTATGTAAATTATTAGAAAGAAGGGATAAAGTTGTCTAATAAAAATAAAGAAAATATAACTTTAAACAATCAAATCACAGAATCAACTCAACAAACTTTAACAAAAGAAGCTATATTACATATACCAATGAGCAACTATGCTTATGGCTATGATAGAGAAACATTACATATAAGAATTAGAACTAAAAAAAATGAGGTAAAAAAAGTGACCTTAAGGATAGGAGACCAATATGTATGGGACAAAGGAGGTGCAGGAGGAGGGAATCTAAATGCATCTGGACTTGGTTGGTCTGGTGGAACAAATATAATGATGAACAAAGAAGTAGAAACAGAATTATTTGATTATTGGATAGCTGAGTGTAAGCCTTTAAATAAACGTTCAAGGTATGGATTTATAATAGAAGGTCAAGAAGAAAAAATTTTATTTACAGAAAAAAAGATAATAAAATTAGGAAACGAAAATGATGAGAAAGAGTTATGTGAAATAAGTAATTTTTTTGGATATCCATATTTGAATCATATAGATATACCTAAAGTCCCAAATTGGGTAAAGGATACTGTTTGGTATCAAATATTTCCTGATAGATTTGCAAATGGAAATCCATCTATAAATCCAGAAGGAGTAGATATATGGGGAGCTATTCCAACAAGAGATAATTTTACAGGTGGAGATTTACAAGGTGTAATAGACCACCTAGATTATTTGAGCGATTTAGGAGTAAATGGAATTTATTTTTGTCCTATTACAGTTGGAAAAACTAATCATAGATATGATACGATGGACTACATGGAAATAGACCCTACCTTAGGTGATAAAGCTACTTTGAAAAAACTGATAGAAGAAGCACATAAAAGAAATATAAAAATAATGTTGGATGCTGTATTTAATCATATAGGATATTATTCTAAACAGTGGCAAGATGTAGTTAAAAATAAGGATAATTCGAGATATAAAGATTGGTTTTATATAAAAGATATGAGTAAAGTTGATACTCCAATAGAAGAAATAGATGAAAAAAACATACCTTATGAAACTTTTGGGTGTGAAAAATACATGCCGAAACTTAACACAGAAAATTCAGAAGTAATAGAATACTTATTGAGTGTAGGGAGGTATTGGATACAGGAATTTGATATAGATGCATGGAGATTGGATGTATCAAATGAAGTAGATCATGCTTTCTGGCGAAAATTTAGACAAGAGATTAAAAGAATAAAACCTGATATATACATATTGGGAGAAATTTGGCATGGAAGTTTACCATGGTTGATGGGAGACCAATTTGATTCAGTTATGAATTATTTAATGTCAGAAGCTATGAAACAATTCTTTTGTACAAATGAGATAAATGCTGAAGAATTTAAATATATGATAAATGATGTAATAGTAAGCTATCCAATGCAAGTCAATGAAGTTATTTTTAATTTACTTGGAAGTCATGATACTACTAGAATATTGACTTATGCAAATGGTAATATAGGTAAATTTAAACTTGCGCATTTATTTATGTTTATACAATCAGGAAGTCCTTGTATATACTATGGTGATGAAATAGGAATGCAAGGAGAACTAAGTCCAGTATCTGAAGGACAAAGAAAATGTATGGAATGGAATGAGGAAAAATGGAATAAAGATATACTTGATTTTATGAAGAAGATTATTAGACTTCGTAAATCAAATAGAGAGCTTAGAACTGTATCAAATGAGTGGATACTATCAGATAAAAAAAATGGAACAATTATATTAAAAAAAGAATCTATTACAGTAATAATAAATAATTCATCCAAAGATTTAATCTTAAAGTTACCAGATTACTTGATGAATAGAAAAGTAAAAGATTTATATGAAGAAAAGATAATTGATTTAAAGGAAGAAATAACATTAAAAAAATACGAGTTTATTATTTTAAAATAATGTAACAATGTGCTTGATTTAAAATTAACTATAACTTTTTATATTATTTAAATAAAGTATCTTTAATTATAATAAATGAATTTAGTATAATTTTATATACAGGTGATTTGTAATAAAACTTGTTAAGAAAAGTTTTTATTTAGATGAAAATAAATATTGAAGTTTTTAATTATTTTGTAATTTAATAAAAAGGAGAATTACTGAATAAGTAGAGGGAAGGGAAAACATGAATGACTATAAAGAATATATATTTACAGTAAAGTCTAGTAGTGTAAATTTAATTTTAGGTTTGATATTTTTATCAATTGGGATTGTATTAAGTGTATTTTGTGTATATATTAAACAGTATTACATATTAGTAATTACTATTACACTTACAATATATGGATTAACTTCAATTCTCAAATATACAAGAAAGTATATTATTTTTGATTTATATAATATTAAAGTTCGTAAATTCATAGGGCGTGAAAAAGAGTATTCATATCGTGATATTACTAGAATTTCAATAAATAATAAGAAGCAGGAATGTCCAGTTAAAATATATGTAGATAATAATAAAATTGCAATTTTTTTTATATCTGATAAAAATTATCTGTCTGCTATAGCTGAAATGAAGCGAAGAGAATTACCATTTGATGATAAAAGTATAGATTATATATCAGATATGCCACTTTGGATTCCAATTCAATCTAATGAAATTAAAAAGTTTTGTAATGAAGCTTCACGAAAACTTGAAAAACAGGTTAAAGAGGATTTGTGTAAAATAGAAAAAGAGTTTGGAAAGGATATATCTTTTTCTTTTGGTATAGATATTGAAGAAAATCCGTTTGTATGTGTATTTTTAGTATGTATTATGAAGAATGAAAATTATACAAAAGTTATAAAAAAATACAGAGGGGAAAAAGCATGGGCTATGTTTCCTGTATATATAGTGGGACCACGACTATATAAGAAAGAAATTGAAGATGGGAAATTTATTTGCAATATAAATTATTTAAATGCTTTTTCTGGAAAGATGTGGTCAAATTTTTCTAGAGTGATAAAAAAATATGGTGTGCAAGAGAGTGAAATAGATGTGGGTTTTGAATTAAAGAGTGAATTAGATTGAATAGTTCTATAAAGAATATTTAAAATATAAAAGAATATCTAAAATATGAGATATAGACGCAAAATAAATTAATTATTAGTCTAAAAAATCCTTATAGAGAAAGAGGTATAGGAATGCTTGAAGCATTTATATTTGATTTAGATGGAGTGATTACAGATACAGCAGATTATCATTATTTAGCTTGGAAAAAACTAGCTGATGAGATTGGTATAGATATAGATAAGGAATTTAATGAGTCTTTAAAGGGTATAAGTAGAATGGAATCATTAAATAAAATACTAGAATATGGATATAAAAAAGATTCATTTTCGGAAGAAGAAAAAATGAAAATGGCTGAAGACAAAAATAACTATTATGTATCTTTAATAAACAAGATAACTTCAAATGATATTTTACCAGGTATAAAAAATTTACTTGATGATATAAAATCTAATAATATAAAGATAGGATTATCTTCTGCAAGTAAGAATGCCACAAATGTATTAAAACATCTAGGCATAAGTGACCAATTTGATTTCATAGCGGATGCATCAAAATGTAAGAACAACAAACCATATCCAGATATATTTCTCATGTCAGCAAAGGGGCTTGGTGTAAATCCTAAAAATTGTATAGGTATAGAAGATGCAAGTGCAGGTATTGATGCTATAAACTCAGCTAATATGTTTTCTGTTGGAGTTGGAGATTATAAAAATCTAAAAAAAGCAAATTTACTTGTAAATTCAACAAGTCAGTTAAATTTTAAGTATATATTAAGTGAGTATAATAAGTATATAGTTAGGAGCGTTATATGAAATGTTTGTTTGATAATATAAATGAGTGGAAAATTATACAAGACAAGATTGAAATTAAAGAAAATAGATTAGCAGAGTCTATAATGAGTATAGGCAATGGTTATATGGGTATGAGAGGAAACTATGAGGAAAGATATAGCGGAGATAGTCATAGAGGTTCTTATATAGCTGGAGTATGGTTTCCAGATAAAACTCGTGTTGGATGGTGGAAAAATGGATATCCAGAATACTTTGGTAAAATTCCTAACTCAGTTAATTATATAGGGATAAGAATTTTCATAGATGGTGTAGAGTTAGACCTTGCAAAATGTAATGTTGAAAATTTTTATAGAGAATTAGACATGAAAAATGGTATTTTAAAGCGCAAATTTACTGTGAATATTAATGGCAAAAAATTTGAAGCTAATATAACAAGATTTTTAAGCATATCAGTTAAGGAATTAGCTGTAATAAAGTATGATATAAAAGCTTTGAATTCTAGCGCTAAAATAAAATTTATTCCATACTTAGATTCAAATATAAAAAATGAAGATTCAAATTATGAAGAAGAATTTTGGAATGCAGTTTCTTCAAGTTCCTCAGAATATAGAGGAAAGATACTTTCACGTACAAAAGAAAATACATTTAATACACCAATATTTACAGTAGGTGCAATGATGCATATTAAAACAAGAGGTAAAGTAGATGATATATCTTATTTAAGTACTGATAATTACTGTGAAAATTCAATAACAATGGATATTTTAGAAAATGAAACTATTGGAATAGAAAAATATGTAACAATAACTTCTACTAGAGATTATGGTGAAAATGAGTTATTAAAGAGATGTGAAGATATTTTAAATATAGAAATATTTAAAGATTACGAAGATATCTTAAATAAACATACAAAATTGTGGAATAAAAGATGGGAAAGTGCAGATATAAAGATAGAAGGGGATAAGAGTAGTCAACAAGGTATAAGATATAATCTATTTCAACTATTCTCGACTTATTATGGAGAAGATTCAAGATTAAATATAGGACCAAAAGGATTTACTGGTGAAAAATATGGAGGTGCTACTTATTGGGATACAGAAGCATTTTGTCTTCCAGTATATTTAGGTGTGGCAGATAAGAGTGTAGCAAGAAATCTTTTAGTATATAGATACAATCAGCTAAAGCAAGCAAAAGATAATGCAAAAAAACTTGGACTTAAGGGAGCCTTATACCCAATGGTTACTTTTGATGGAGTAGAATGTCATAATGAATGGGAGATAACATTTGAAGAGATTCATCGCAATGGAAGTATAGTATATGCAATATATAATTATACAAATTATACAGGTGATTTTGAATATATAAAAGAAAAGGGTATAGATGTAATAATAGAAGTAGCTAGATTTTGGGCTAGCAGAGTACATTTATCTACAAGAAAAGGTTTGTATATGATACATGGAGTTACAGGCCCAAATGAATACGAAAACAATATTAATAATAATTGGTATACTAATTATATAGCCAAGTGGTGTTTGGAATATGCTATAGAAAATGTCTTAAAGTTAGAAAAAGAGTACAGCGAATGTATTGAAAGAAATAATATAAGTAGAGAGGAAATTGAGGACTGGAAAATAATATCAAAGAAAATGTATTTGCCATATGATGAAGAATTACAAATAATAGTTCAGAATGATAATTTTTTAGATAAGGAATTTATAGAGGTAAAAGATTTGCCAAAAGAGAATCTTCCTCTTAATCAAAAATGGTCTTGGGATAAGATTCTTAGGTCTTGCTTTATAAAACAAGCGGATGTGTTACAAGGAATTTATTATTTTGGAAATAGGTTTACTAAAGAAGAGAAAAAGAGAAACTTTGATTTTTATGAGAGATATACTGTACATGAATCTTCTTTATCTTCTAGTGTTTATTCTATTATCGCTTCTGAAGTAGATAACCTAAAAAAAGCTTATGAATTATACTCAAGAACAGCTAGACTTGATTTAGATAATTATAATAATGATACTAATGATGGTCTTCATATAACCTCAATGTCTGGCTCATGGCTTTCCATTGTACATGGATTTGCAGGTATGAGAACATGGAATGAAACTCTATCTTTTGAGCCTAGGTTGCCTCAAGAATGGAAGAATTATTCTTTTAATATAAATTATAGAGATAATAATATCAATGTTGATGTATATAGTAATTTAATTAAGATAGAAAATTTAAAGGGAAAACCAATAAGAATTATTGTATATGGAAAAGAGTATATATTAGAAAAATCTATAGAGATTGATAGAAATAAATTAAAATAATGTTTTATTGTATAAATAGTTAAAATAAATTTATCTAATTTAAAATTTATTTTAACTATTTTTTATTTAATGCAAACCTATATATTATAACAATAATCGTGCTTTAAATTAAATATATTACATAAATCTTCATAAAATCTTCATAATTTCGTAAAGAATATGTAACAAAAGTAGGGTATATTGTATTCTGTAGAGAATATAAGGGAGGAAATAATTTATGAAGAATAAGAAGTTCATTGTAGCAATACTAATAATAGTAGTTGGAATAGGGGTATTAGTAAAAGAATATTCAATTAAAGAGATAAATAAGGATGATATAGATGTTAGTAAGTATATAGAATATGCTGATTTAGCAAGTGAAAATAATGCACAAGTTAATTGGAAGTATGTAGCTTCCATTATTGCTGTATTAAATAAAAATAAGTTAGAAAAAGTTAATGATTCACAAATAAAAGAAGTATCAGATTTATTTGTTAAAGATTTTTCTAAAAATAATAAAGTGGAAAAGTTAAGTAGTGTTTTAAATGAGTTAAAATTTAATAATAAACAAAAAAGATTGGTTAATGATTATATAGAGGACCTTAAAGATTATGGCATAAAGCCAGAAAGATTAAAATCTGACACACAATATATGAAATTTATTAATGAGATTGAAACATCAGCTATACAAAACTATAAAAATTATAAAATACTGCCATCTATAACTATTGCACAAGCAATAATTGAATCTAGTTGGGGTAAATCAAGTTTAGCGAAAGAGTATAATAACTTATTTGGTATAAAGGCCGATGCCTATTGGAAAGGAAAATCAGTTACTTTAGAAACAAAAGAACATTTAGATACAATTATAGATGATAAATTTAGAATATATGATGCTAAAAGTGAATCTATAAAAGACCATGCAAAATTTTTAGCTACAAATAAAAGATATAAAGCCAATGGTGTATTTGATGCAAAAACATATATCTATCAAGCTAAAGCATTAGAAAAAGCAGGTTATAGCACTGCAAAAGATGAAAGTGGAAATAACATATATGCAAAACGTCTAATAGAATTAATTCAACAATATAATCTTCAATTAATAGATAGTGAAATTCAAAGTAAACTGTAACCTTGACGTAACATAAGGATGATATATTTATCGAGGAGGTGGCTTTTATGAAAAAAATATTCTCGGTATTTACAAGTTGTATAATTATTGCAACTACTATCACTGGATGTAGTAGTAGTGAGGTGATTAATGACACATCATCTATGTATAATGTCAAAAATCTGGATTTTAATTTTGAAGTAAAACCAGAAACTTTTGAGGTATCAGTAGAATCCAATGGTTTAAAGGAAAAGATATCTGAACCATTAAAAGAAAGGAAAGTATCAAATTTCAAAAAGACGAAGACAGAGACATCATGGACATATCCTGATGAAAACATAGACATAAATATAAAAAAGGAGGAAAGCTATTTAGATGTAGACATTAAATCTAATTCAGAAAAAGAAGCTAGTTTTAATTGGCCAAGAATTGAAGGCGAAAGTTATGTGTTACCACTTTATGAAGGCAAGTTTATACCAAGTGATGATAAGTACTGGAAAGAGCATTTAAATGAATCAGCTTACAATGTCATAGAATCCTTTTCAATGCAGTTTTTTGCAGTAAATAAGACAAAGTATTCTGTGCTTTATATTATTGAAAATGAGTTTAATAATGAGATTAAATTTAATTCTAAAGATAAAATTAATTTTACATTTACACATGAATATCCAAGTATAAATAAAAATAAAGAGTATGGATTTAAGATATATTTGACTGACAAAAATATTACAGATGTAGCCAAAACATATAAAAATTATATAGTTGATAAAGGGGAGTTTAAAACATTAGAAGAGAAATCTAAGGATAATGAAAACATTAAAAAGCTTTATGGAGCTCCACAGATTTATTTTGCAGACAAATCTATAATAACAGTAAGTGATATTAAATGGGACAAATTAAAGAAAAATTTATCAGACGATTTAATTAATTGGATGAAAGAACTCTTAAGTAAAAAACCTGATAATAGTGAATTTATAACTGTACTTGACCAGATAAGAAATCAAGATTATATAGATAAATATCAAAAAAATCAAATAGTTCAAGCGTTTAATCAAGTTATGCAACTAAATACTTTTTATAATAGTAAGGTTTTTGATAGTAATGATAAAGAAATAAAAAAAGTATTAGATAAAGGAATATCTAAATTAAATAGAGTAGAACTTATAGAGTTTAACAAGAAGCTATTAAAGTCAAAACTAGGGGATAGTGTGAATAAAATTGATACATGGGCAAGATATAATACAATTGATGTAATTAATGATATGAATAAATCTGGTATTGATAATGCTTGGATAGGGTTTGATGATATGGAAGATGGTTATGTATCACCAGAGATAGTCAAAAGAGCTAATGATTTAGGTTATCTTGTAGGACCATATGATTCATACCATTCTATACACAAGCCAGGGGAAGAAAAATGGAGTACGGCAGCATTTAAAGATAAGTCACTATATGAAAATGCTACTATAGAAAATAAAAAAGGTGAAAAAGAATCTGGATTTCAAGGAGAAGGAAGACAACTAAATCCTACATTGTCTTTACCAAGTGTAAAAGAGAGAGTAAAAAGTATATTGGATGAAGGGTATAAATTTAATTCTTGGTTTATAGACTGTGATGCTACAGGAGAAATTTTTGATGATTATTCTCCAAATCATATAACAACACAGTCACAAGATTTAAAAGCCAGACTCGAAAGAATGTCGTATATAAGAGATAATGCTAATATGGTTATAGGTTCAGAAGGAGGAAATGACTTTGCAAGTGGTACTATAGCATTTGCACATGGGCTTGAGACACCAGCATTTGCTTGGGTAGATAAAGATATGAGCAAGAACAAAGAAAGTGAATATTATGTTGGCAGATACTATTCTCCAACAGGAGGAGTACCAGAAGTCTTTTCGAAACAGATACCTGTAAAAGAAAAATACAAAAAAATATTTATAGACCCAACTTATTCTTTACCTTTATTTAGATTAGTTTATAATGATTCTGTTGTATCTTCTCATCAATGGTTATGGGGAACTTTTAAAATTAAGGATGAAGTTGGAAGTAGAATGATGAAAGAAGTATTATATAATACACCACCTATGTATTATATAGATAGAACTGAATGGGAAAAACATAAAGGTGAAATAATTTCTCATGATAAAGTATGGTCAGAGTTTAATAAAAAGGCTATTAAAAGAGAAATGACAGACTTTGAGTTTATTTCTGATGATAGATTAGTTCAAATGACTAAATATGGAGAGGATTTAAAAGTAGTAGCTAATTTTTCTGGAAAAGATGTTAAATATGAAAATGAAATTGTAAAGTCAAATTCTTTGGTAATATATGATAATAATAAGAAAGTTATTTATAAACCAGAACAATAGATTTAATGAAAATAAATTCTATTAAACTCACATATAAAATAAAATGATATTTAATTAGACTATACAAAATAGTGACTATCTTAATTATTAAAATTAAGATAGTCACTATTTTTATATCATTTTTAATATTGAAAACCTTGCCCAAGTAATATTAAATATCTGAACTATTCCAACATATACCCTACCCATTGTACCTTTTAATAAATATAAATTTTATTTTAGACAATATATTGACTTTTTGAATTAAAGATAGTATTCTTAAATAAGACATCATATTGTCTATTTGAAGTGATATTATTTTATGAAAGAATCAAATTTGAAATGTTTAATAAACACTAAAAACAAAGACTGATTCATAGAGAAAGGAAAATATTAACGAAAATGAATACAATCATTAAAGTTCAAGATTTGGTAAAAGTATTTGATAATCAAGAGGTTATCAAACATTGTAACATAAATGTAGAGAAAGGAAGTATTTATGGATTTTTGGGTGCAAATGGAGCTGGAAAAACTACAGTACTAAAATTGATAGCTGGTTTATTAAAACCAACCGCTGGGAATATAATGATTTCTGATATGAATATATCAGAAAATCGTAATAATATTTTAAGAAAAATTGGATGTATTATAGAAACACCTATTTTTTATGAACATTTATCAGTGGAGGAAAATTTAAAGATACATAACGCTTACATGAATTTTTCTGGTGCAGATATAAATGCTGTTTTGCAAAAAGTAGGACTCGAAAATACTGGAAAGCTACAGGTATGTAAGTTCTCTTTGGGTATGAAGCAAAGGTTGGGGATTGCTCGTGCAATCATACATAATCCAGATATTCTTTTACTTGATGAACCTATCAATGGTCTTGACCCTATGGGAATAAAACAAATGCGTGATTTATTCAAAACACTTGCAAAAGAATATGATATGACACTTATTATTTCAAGTCATATATTAAGTGAAATAGAGTATATAGCTGATACAATAGGTATTATTTCAAATGGAAGTATTTTAAAAGAAATTCCTATGTCTACAGTAAAACAAGAATTTCCCAATGGTTTGGAAGAGTATTTTTTTGAAATAATGAATGGAGGAAACAACTGTGTATAAACTTATAAAATTAGAACTAAAAAAAAATAAAATTCGCCCTTATCTTAATGCCATGGGTATTATTACTTTATGTGTATTAGGATTTTTATATACATTTGCTATGATTGCTTATTTAGGAGGAGACACAGATTCTGCTGAGTTTTCTAATTACCATAATATTTGGGTAATCACTAACGTTTTACAAATGGTAGCTTATGCCATTTTATCATCTGCATTGTTTTCCACATTTGTTATAAAAGAATATTCTGGGAAAAATGCAATTTTAATTTTTACTTATCCAATAAATCGAAAGACTTTATTGAACTCAAAGATTGTATTAATAGCTACATTATGTTTGAGCTTTATGTTGATTGGAACGATTATTTCCCTACTTATATTTACGATGACAGAAGCTATTTTTCCTATGATTTCTGATAATTTTACTCTTGGATTGTTTTTTAAGATTATCATTGAAACAATTTTGTGTGCTGTATTCTCTTTATTTATAGGTGTAATTTCTGCTAGCATTGGATTTCGAAAATATTCCATTCAAACAACGATTATAGCCTCTGTTATTCTTGCCTCATGCACTGCTAACATTGTAACAACTATGATTCACACATATATTCCTTTTATTATTGTCTGGATAGTAGCAGCAGTATTAGCTGTACTTTCGTACTTATGGCTTATCTCAAAAGTCGAAGACATAGAAGTATAATTGTATATTTAATTAAAGATAGTTCTAATGAATAAAGCAACAGATAATAATAAGGTGTCATACTTTATTTATCTGTTGCTTTTTACCGTTTTGTAGATGATTAAAGTATGTTTTCCAATCAGTTTGTATATTTAAAAATAATTATAAATAGTATGTTTATTTTACTTTAATTACTTGATTTAGCATTTTTGTTATCTCAATATTAATAAATAAATTTAAAACTTTAAATATGCCCTTTTACTATAGGCTTTTTATAAAAGAATTAAATCCTTTTTAATTATTTTATATTTTATGCCTTTGATTCATTCTTATACAGATATTTAGCAAGGATTGAAATTGATAGCATAATTATGAACATACATACTATAGGTATATAAACTCTAGAACTGAAAACTTCAAATAATTTTCCATGCATAATTTGACCAACTGGAGCAACACACTGTGATACAGCTGTAATAGTAGCCATTACTTTCCCCAATAATTCATTAGGAGTTTGTTTTTGAACAATAGTTAAAACGAATATAGTAATAATTGTCATAGACATGGCTATAGGTATAACACAAATAAATAGTAATATAAAAGATGGATAGTATCCTAGTTTAAGCATTGAAGGTGAAACAGAAATGGCCATTGGTATCATCAAAATACTAATTAACATTAACCAGCGATATAATGTATTCATTTTCATTTTTTTAGCAAACATACCTATTGAAAGTGCACCTAAAACACTACTAAATTCAATAATTCCTATCCCTATGCCATACATATTATTACTACTATGCATTGTTATACGTAAAATATATTGTATTCCTACAAGTAAGAATGGAGTCAAAAATAAATTTAAAGAAGCTGCTAGAATCATGGCTTTACTAATATAAGATTGTTTTATAACATAAGAAAATCCTTCTTTCATATCACTGACTATTGTTGATACTATGCTTCCATTAACTTCTCTTTTATTAAAAGGTATATGAATAAACATTTCCATTACTGCGGATAGAAAAAATGCAATACAACTTGTAATAAGAAGCATCTTAATTCCAATAAGACCATACAACAAACCTCCAAGAACAGGAGCAAACATACTTGAAAGAGAGCCAATTCCATTTACAATTCCATTTGCTTGTTCTAAATCTTTTTCATTTACTATTAAAGGTATGCTTGCCTGCACAGTAGGTTGATACATAGAACTAATAATTGACAATAGTACCATAATAACCCCAATTAATATAATTGAATTGTTTAAAGAGGAAAGAAGACAAATAAACGTAAAAATAATAATCGAACTCATAAAATCAAAGATGACCATTAAATTTTTACGATTAAATCTATCCGCTATTGCACCACCAATTGGAGAAAATAAAAGAGGTATGTTTGATATTGCATATAAAGCTGCAAATATGTCTGCACGTCCTGTCGTATCTAAAATATAAGTGGAAAGTCCAAATCTTAACAACGATGAACCAAGTATAGAGATAATTTGACCAAGTACTATTAGATTAAAATTCTTATTAAAACAACTATTCATTTTATTTAAATCTTGCATTTTTAGAACACCTCACTTTTAAAGACTGACCGTCGGTCTATAAAGATTATAATCAATTATAAATAAGAAGTCAATAGATATACTTAATTTATAATTTTAAAATTATATTTTTAGTTTAAATAAAAGGTATTATATCTATTAAAAATATATAGTATCTTATGAATAGCGATATTTCTTTGATACTAAATTAAAAATAGTAATTTGAAATAGTTATAATGAATAGTATTAATATATAGATATAGGGAGATTGATGAAATCATGTATGAAAAAGATAAGGTTATATATAATCTGGAAGAATGTGAAAGTCTAGAAAATACATTTTACTTTTCTCAATTTAATACATATAAAAATTTTAAGCTAGCTTCTAAAAAATCTGGAGTAAGTTTATTAGACACATCTGTTTGTGGCATGAATATCCACGATATAAAATTGATTGATACAATAGAATGTATGTCATTAGAGGATGAGCAGATGACGGGTAAAAAGTTAATTTTAGTTGGTGATATAAATGCTAATATAAGGTTAGAAAACATAAGTAATGCTAAAAGAAATAGGAATCCTACAAAGAAAAATATACTTGAATTAAAAATACCTTTTAGTACATTTATACAAATGCCTAGAGGAATTAAAAATAACGATAAAATTAATTTAAAGTATATTATACAAGATATAACATCATCTATTTTAGATGAAAATAATTTATTTATAAGTGTAACTACAATTATAAGTTATGACAATAATTTTAAAATAAGATAATGTTTAAATTATAGAAAGGTGGGTGCAATGAGAGGTATCAATGAATATGGGGAAAATTTTAGTTATAAGTTATTATCTAGAAGCCCTATAATAACAAAAACTACTTTTAGTAATATTATTTCAAATGATATCAGTGGAAATATT
This sequence comes from Clostridioides sp. ZZV14-6154, assembly GCF_020657785.1. Taxonomy (NCBI): domain Bacteria; kingdom Bacillati; phylum Bacillota; class Clostridia; order Peptostreptococcales; family Peptostreptococcaceae; genus Clostridioides; species Clostridioides sp. ZZV14-6154. The sequence goes on from NZ_JAGWCY010000001.1 coordinate 15,085, forward strand.
TTAAAGGTAGAAAAATATGTTGATAAAGAATATGCATCTGTATTTGATATTTTAACATATACTATTGTTGTTACAAATATAAGTAATCGCAAAACTGGGAATATATTTTTTAAAGATTATATTTCTAAATACATAAAGTTTATAAATAATACTGTAGAAGTTAATGGTATCAAAAAAGGTGAATTAAATCCACAACAAGGTTTTTACATAGGTAAGATAAATGGAAATTGTAAAAAAAAAATATCTTTTAAAAGTATAGTATTAGCAAATTCAGCATGCAGGGTTATAGAAAACCACGCTAATATATATTATTATTATAAGTATGATATGGAAAAATTTCCAATGAAAATATCAATAGAAAGTAATTGTGTTTATACAAGTATTAAAAAAGCTGTATTTAAACAATTAAATATAAGTAATACTTTAAAAGCACCTAAAAATCTAAAAGATATATTAAAAGTGAATACAAATAGCAAAATACTCGATGTAAAACTTATAAAAAATCCTATAAATAAAGAAAAAAATTTAAAACTATGTAATTTAATAATTGTTGGAAGTATAGAGTTTGAAATGGATTATAGTTGTAGAAATCATAGTAGATTTAAATCAGTAAATAAATCAGATAATATTGATGACACTCAAGAAGATAAGGACTATAGAAGTAATATAAAAATGGCTAATGAAAATATAAAAAATTACAAAAATCAAATTAATATTAATACTAACAAAATTAAAAAAGTAACTAAAACTTTTGGTTTCTCTTGCTCTATTTGTTCACCTGTTGGAATAGTTTATGAAGATGTAAAAAGTATAAATATAAAAACTGAACATGTATCAATAAATGAACTGAATAATGGTGAATTATTTATAAATACATCACTTCTATTATACTATTAATTAGTTGTACATAAAATTTAAAATTACTAAAGTAACTATATAGTTTAATGTATACAAATATTATTATAGATTAGATATAAGGTGATAATTGTGTTAAAACAGTGTCAATTATAAAAAATCAATTATCAAGTATTTATGACTTATAAATCGATTATAAATCCTTAATAATCACCTCTTACCAAACAATTTATTCTAATATTATAATGACAAGTATATAGTTTAAGAATAAAAGTGTTAGCAAAGTTAGAGATAAGAAATTTGTGATTCTTGAGGAACTTTTAGCTTACAATATATCTGTAATAAATAAAATTAAGCATCTAGATTTACGCTAAAATAAGACAAATATGTTAAAAAAATGATAAGTTATGAGAACTTTTGCCATCTTCAATTAATATATTATTACTAGTAATAACTTTAAAATCATATTACTATTATATAAATTTTAGCTTTAAAAGAAGGTGACAAAAAGTAAATGAAAATATGCATAACAGTAGGTCATAGTATACTAAAAGGTGGAAAAAGTACAGGTGTAAATGCAATAGTTGATGAGTATAGTTATAATAAAAAATTAGCTCCTATGCTAGCAGAGATGCTTATAAGTCAAGGTAATGCAGTAGATGTAATAATTTGTCCAGAAAGACATTTTGTAGCAGAAAAGGAAGAGTTTTTTTATAGAGTTCCAAAAATAAATAGTGGCAAATATGATTTACTAGTAGAGCTACATTTAAATAAAAGTGATGGAAAAAGCTTTGGTGCAGAAGTACTTTATTATGGTAATGAAGGATTAGAATATGCTAAAAGAGTATCTAATAAACTTGGGGAACTATTTGAAAATAGAGGAGCTAAAAAAAGAGAAAATTTATATATATTGAGAAACACCAATCCAGTTGCAATACAAATTGAAAGTTTTTTCTGTGATAATATGGATGATTGTAATAAAGCCAATGAAGCAGGTTATGACTATATAGCACGATTAATAACAGAAGGTATTTTGAATAAAGATATAGGTATGTGAGATTATGGTAATTTAGGTATTGATTAATACCTTTTAATCTTAGATATAAATTGAAACAATGTCTAGAAATATAAATTAAACCTAAAAAGTATACTAATTCAGTCTATTTAAGTCGATTAAATTATCTAAAAAAATACCCCTTGAAAATATTGATTTATCAATGTTAATAAGGGGTATTTTTTTGTAAGATTTTATTTTGATTTAAGGACTAGTTTATAATTTTTTGTTGCGAAAATCTATATATGTAGGATAATAAAAACTATAAAAATATTGACATCTTACATTATAATAATAGAATGGAGAAAAATATAATTGATAAGATGAAAATAAATATAGTAAGGTGGTAACATATGAAATATACATTCGAAAGTTTTAAATTAGATAAAAAGATACTTAAGTCATTAAAAAATTTAGAATATAATGTGCCTTCTAAGGTACAAATAGAGGTTATTCCAGAATTGTTAAATAATAAAAATATAGCAGTAAAATCAAAAACAGGAAGTGGGAAAACAGCAAGTTTTGCAATACCTATATGTGAAAATATTGATATAGAGTATAATAATATTCAAGCACTTATAGTAGTACCAACGAGAGAATTAGCACTACAGGTAAAAGATGAAATATCAGATATAGGAAGGTTAAAGAAGGTGAGATGTAGTGCTATATTTGGTAGACAATCTATAAAAGAACAAATAGCTGAGTTAAAACAAAGGGTTCATATCGTTGTAGCTACTCCAGGTAGAATAATTGACCATATAAATAGAGGTACTATTAATTTAGAAAAAATGAAGTATTTAATAATAGATGAAGCTGATAAAATGTTTAACAAAGGTTTTCTTGAACAAATGGAAACAATATTAACCAATATACCGAAAGAGAGAACGTTAGGTCTTTTTTCAGCTACGATAGGTGAAGAGATAGAATATATATGTGAAAAATATATGCCAGATTATAGTATTATAAATGTAGAAGGAAATGAAAGTAATACTAATGAAGGATTAAGACAAATAGATGACAAAATAATCAAGTCAAAGGAAAGAAATAAGTATATAGTTTTAAAAGAATTAATATACAGTGAAAATCCAAGAAGTGTAATAATATTTTGTAATACTAAAGAAAAAGTATCTAAATTATATAACAAAATGAGTAAGGAAGGTTTTTTGGTAAGAGAGTTACATGCAGATTTATCCCAAGAAAAAAGAATATTTGTGATTAAGGATTTTAAAAATATAAAGTTTAATGTATTAGTTAGTAGTGATGTAGCATCTAGAGGAATACATATTGATGATATTTCTTTAGTGATAAATTATGATGTACCACAAGATAAGGAAAACTATATACATAGAATAGGTAGGACTGGGAGAAAAGGAAATAGTGGAAAAGCTATTACTATAGTAGATGAAAAGGATGAAAAATATATAGAGAATATAGAAACATATGTAGGATATAAAATAAATGAGTTAACTAATATAGAACAAAGTAGTATTATACAGGGTAAAGTTTTATTTGAAGAATATTCAAAAGAAATTTTGAAAGAAGTATCGAAAAGAAAAAAAATGGATAAAAATCCACACAAAAGTAAATGTATAAAACCAAATCTAGAAAATGAAGTTGTTAGATTATATTTAAATGCTGGTAAAAAGAAGAAAATAAGGGTCTTAGATATAGTTGGAGCATTTAGCAATATAAAAGGTATTACTAATGATGATATAGGTGTAATCGAAGTTAAAGATTTATGTTCATATATAGATATATTAAATCACAAGGGAGATTTAATATTAAAAAAATATAAGGAGATACCTATAAAGAAAAAAATGGTTAAGGTGAAAAGAGATATACGATAATTCAGTGTAATAGAAAAAAGAATTTGATTAAGAGGTATTATTATGAAATATTTTGGAAATGGGTTAAGTGAAGTACACAAAGAATTAAATAAAATCATACGTAAAGAAGAAAAAATAGAACAGGCGAAAGCACTATTTTTGGAAATTCATTCAAAATTACATCTCTCAGAAATATCAAATACAGAAAAAAATGAAGTGGACAAGCTTATTTATGACTTAAACAGAAATGAATATGCTATTATGCCAACAAGTAAGGACGAAACTATTGCGTGGGTTTTGTGGCATATTGCAAGGATTGAAGATTTAACAGTAAATGTACTGGTTGCCCAAAAAGAACAAATTTTTAATGAACAATGGAAAGAGAGATTGAATGTTTTCATTACAGATACAGGAAATACTCTCTCTGATAATGAAATTATGAATTTAAGTAAAAGTATCAATATTGATGAATTGCTTTGCTATCGAAATGAAGTTGCAAAAAACACAAGAGAGGTTGTTAAGAAGTTGAAATCTGAAGATATGAAGCGAAAGGTTTCTCCAATTGATTTAGAAAGGATTTTGGTAACTGGTGGAGTAACAAAGCATGGAGATTCTATTTGGTTGCTGGACTTTTGGGGGAATAAAGATATTGCTGGCATTTTGCTTATGCCTCCTACTCGACATGTTATACTTCACTTGAATGATTGTTGCAAATGGAAAGAACATTTTCGTACAAAAAAGAAACTTTACAGAAGTTAAATTACAATAAATTAAGTAAATAACAAATCAACTAAAGGTATTATTGATTTTAGCTATACTCTAAGCTATACTATTTTTAAGTGTTTATGACAATAGTTATTTTAAATGTAAGTTGTAAATATATATTTATAGAAATATTAAAGGGGGGAAATATATGGCATATTTTAACTATAATAACAAACAGTGCTACTATAATGAAGTTGGAGATGGTACGCCATTACTTTTTTTACATGGAAATACAGCTTCTTCTAAGATGTTTGAGAATATAATAGATTTTTATAAAGATGAATATAAAGTAATATTAATTGATTTTGTGGGTCATGGCAAATCTCAAATGGTTGATAAGTTTTCTGTCGATTTATGGTTTGATGAAGCTATGCAAGTTATATGTTTTTTAGAAAAGATGAACTATAAAAAAGTAAATATAATTGGTAGTAGTGGAGGAGCTCTTGTTGCATTAAATGTTGCACTTGAAAGACCTGATTTAGTGAATAAGGTAATTGCAGATAGTTTTGAAGGAGAGGTTCCTCTAGAGTCATTTGTGCAAAATGTAAAATTAGAGCGTGAAGCATCAAAGCAAGATGATGATGCAAAAGCTTTTTATATTTACAATCAAGGCGAAAATTGGGAGCAAGTAGTAGATAATGATACAGAAGCTATTTTTGAACATTATAAAACTATAGGTAAATTTTTTCATAAGCCCCTAGAAACTATGCAACCAGATGTGCTTTTAACAGGAAGTAAAGAAGATGAATTTGTATCTTTAGTGTCTTTTGATTTTTATGAAAATACATTTTCTTCACTTCTTAAAAAGATTAAAAATGGGAAAATACATGTGTTTAATAAAGGTGGACATCCTGCAATTTTATCAAATGGTCTTGATTTCTCAAAAATAGCTAAAGAATTTTTAAAGAAGTAATTTAAAAATCTTTGTACATAAGAATGTGTAACAAACATTGGAAAAGAGACTTATAAAAAGTAATAAATATTGCCTATAAAAAGGATACTTGATTATTTCATAGAGAATTTATCAAGTATCCTTTTAAATGCTAAATCAATTGACATAGCTTTTCTAATGAGGCAGATTTATACTTATTTTTATTTATTACTACAGTAATATCATTAAAAAGTTTAAAATCAGGAATGAATATCTGCATAAGGTTTCCTTTTTCTATTTCTTGCTCAACTAGAATTTTAGGAAGAATTGAAACACCTAAACTATTTTTAGTAGCTTCTATTAGGGATTGTGAATCTACACTTTCCCAGCTTGCATGTACTTTGTAACCTTGCAAGGTTGCAGCTGATTCAAAAGTTTCGCGTACAGCACTTCCTCTTTCTCGTAATAGTAAATCCATACCCAATAGTTGAGATAAACTTAATTCGGCAGTACTACAATAACTTGGTGAAGATACAATGCATAATTCATAAGAAGAAAATTTCCTTATTTCTAATGAGCCTTGTATGATTTTCCCTTCAATAAAAGCTATATCAACCTTTCCTTGTTTCAATAATTTTAATGCTTTTAATGCACTATGGACTTCAACGTTAATCTTAGTATTTGGAGATATTTCTTGAAATTTCCTTATTAACTGAGGAAGCCATATTTGAGCAAACGTAATACAAGAAGCAATATGTATGGGAGTTTCATACTCTAAGTTTTTAATCCTTGATTCAACATTTTCTAGATTTTCAAGTATTGGTAAAATTTCTTGTAAAAGAAGTTCTCCAGTTTTTGTTAATTTAACACTTTTATGTAATCGCTCAAATAATTTGGTTTCAGCTTCATTTTCAAGTTCCCTTATTGCATGAGAAACTGCTGATTGTGTAATAAATAAATTATTTGCAGCTTTAGTAAAATTTTCTACTTTTGCGACTTCTCTAAAAATAATACAATGTTTAAAATTCATAATCAGACTCCTTTACTCATGAATTAAATTCATGTCTGCAACAATATTTTATCATTTTACAAATAGCAGTACAACATTTATAATATGTCCATGTGCACATAGAAAGGAATATTATGAGAAAAAATATTAAATTGTATTTATGGCTTTGCTATATAAATTTATTTATAAGTGCCTTTACTTTTGGTGGAGGATATGTTGTTGTTCCCATGATAAAAAAGTACTATGTTATGGATAAAAAAATATTTAGTGAATCAGAGCTTATGGAAATGGCTACGATTGCTCAATCTTCACCTGGAGCAATTGCAATTAACTTAAGCATTTTAGCAGGTAAAAGAACAGCTGGATTTATAGGAGTAATTATCAGTTGTATTTGTTCAATTATACCTCCTATAGTAATTTTAGGTCTTGTTTCAAGGTGGTATGTTGCGTTTTCTTCAAATATTTATATAATTGCAATCTTAAAAGGTATGCAAGCATGTGTTGCTGCATTGATTGTAGATTTGACTATAGATATGTATAAAATGATTCTTAATGAGAAATCAATGCTATTAAATCTATTAGTACCATTTTCATTTATTGCTTGTACTTTCCTTAAAATTAATGTAATACTCGTATTACTTTTAAGTTGTTTGATTTCTTTGTTTGCTATATATATTCAACTTCGAAAAAAGGAGGGGAGTATATGATTATAAATTTATTCTTTACATTTTTGAAAATAGGAATGTTTAGTATAGGTGGTGGTTATGCTATTATTCCACTTATACAGGAACAGGTAGTTTTTAAGCAAGGATGGATAACAGAAAAGGTCTTTACTGATATTATTACAATTTCTCAAATGACTCCTGGACCATTAGCGGTTAATACTTCTACCTTTGTTGGTATGCAAGTGGCAGGAATTGAGGGTGCTATATCAGCAACAGTTGGATGTATAATATCAGGAATAATTATTTCTATATTTTTATATGAATTTTTTAAGAAATATAGGAATTCGAAATTTGTTTTTGAAATTTTAAATGGACTAAAAGCATCATCTTTAGGATTAATCATCTCAGCAGGATTTACAATTATATTGTTGACATTTTTTGGTTCTTCAAATTATTATACTACCAATATTTTCAAAAATATAGATATTGTAGCTGTTATTTTATTTTGTTGTTCACTGTATTGTTTACGAAAATATAAGATTGGACCTATACTTATGATGGTATTATCTGGATTGTTTGGATTAATTGTATATTTGTAAAGAAGGTCAATATATAGGTAAAGAAAGGTTTACATATAATGTGAAAAGTTTAAGATATTATGGAGTCTCCTATATTTTAGGAAACTCCTGTTTATCAATTATAAATAACATAGTAGTATTTTTATTTGCCATATATCTCACTTTCAATTAAACAAGTCCATTATCTCATTATCAGATAAATTTCTTAATACACCTTCATTAGAAAGTTCTCCATTTATAAATTGATTTATAAGCTCTTTTTTACTTTCTTGTAATTTTATTATCTTTTCTTCTATGGTGCCTTTAGCAATTAACTTTATAACTTGTACTACATTTTTTTGACCAAATCTATGAGCTCTGTCACTAGCTTGATTTTCTACTGATGGATTCCACCATGGGTCAAAGTGGATTACAATATCAGCAGTTGTAAGATTTAATCCTGTCCCACCTGCCTTTAAAGATATTAAAAAAACTTTTTTGTCAGTACTCTTATTAAATTCATCTACAAGTTCAAGCCTTTCTTTAGCACTAGTTTTACCATCTATATAGTGATATGCAATTTTACACTTATCAAGTTCCTTGCCTATGTTTTTAAGGACAGATGTAAATTGCGAAAATAATAATATCTTGTGATTTTCATTTATACTATCTCTAAGTATTTCTAGACACGTTTCTATTTTTGAACTTTTTTTATTATAATCTTTTACCACTATACTTGGGTCCAAACAAAGTTGTCTTAGTTTAGTTAAATAAGAGAAAATAACTATTTTATCTTTCTTAAGATTCTTATCTTTCATTTTATCTTGTATATCTTTTGCATATACACTATATATTTTTTTCTGCTCCTTATTTAATTCAACAAAAAAGTTTTTCTCAATCTTATCTGGCAGTTCTTTCATTACTTCTTTTTTACTTCTTCTAAGAATAAAAGGTTTTATAAGTCTTTTTAAATTTTCAACATTATCTTCTTTATTTATAAATAACTCTTGAAATTTTCCTCTACTATATAAATATCCAGGCATTATAAAATCAAATATAGACCATAACTCTAATAAATTGTTTTCCATAGGTGTACCAGTAAGTGCAAACTTATTTTTGGCATTTATATTTTTTACAGCTTCTGTTACTAAAGCCACTGGATTTTTAATGTTTTGAGCCTCATCTATTACACAATAATCAAAAATTATTTCACTATATCTTTCTAAGTCATTTCTGAGAGTACCATATGTTGTAAGGACTACATTAAAATTGTTTATTTCTCTAAAACACTTTTCTCTATCTTTTTTATTTCCATGTATCAATAGAACTTTTATATCTGGAGCAAATTTTTCAAATTCATTTTTCCAATTATAAATAAGTGATGTTGGCGTAACAATAATACTTTTTTTATTGGATACAGATAATAAAAATGTAATAGTTTGTATTGTTTTTCCAAGTCCCATTTCATCAGCTAATATACCACCAAATTTATAAAAATCTAAAACTTTAAACCAATTAAAACCATTTATTTGGTAGTCACGTAGATTTGCTTTTAAATTACTTGGAATTTCTGGACTTATAACATTAAAATTTCTAAATTTTTCACATGTATTCTCTAATTCTTTTTCACCATTTATAAATTTTAAGTTTTTACCTTTTATCATTTCATTTATATACAGAGCTTTATTATTATGAATTTTATTATCTTTTGATTTATCAATTACATCCAAATTTTCAACCAGTTCAAAAAAGTCTTTAGTTTCTTTTTCTGATAAGTCTATAAAACTTCCATCTTTTAGTTTATAAAAAGTACGTTTTTCTTGGAGAGCTTTTAGAATATCTTTGTACTCTTTTGGATTTATATCAGATATATTAAAATTAAATTCTAGATAATTTTGATTAGTTTGATTAATTGAAGCTTGAATTGATGAAGAATTATATATTTTCTTCAATTTAAACTTCTCAGAATAATAGATATCTCCAAATTCCTTTAAAGGTTCTAACTGTAAATCTAAAAATGTAAATAGGTCATAGTCAGTTCCTTTAAATGTATATCTGTTATTTTCTTTTACAAATTGTGAAGAAAGCATTTTATTTTCAATTTTAGCCTCTTTTTGTATGTTGGGAAGTATAAATTTTTTACCATCTTCATCATCATAGATATACTTTATGTCGCAACATACATTGCCATCAATTATATCAAAGTAAAACTCTGTTTCAAAATTGTTTGCGATATTATTTTTTATGTTTTCATCCAAATAAACTTCTTTGGATATTGACTTTAATTTAGGAACTAATAGACCTAAAACATCTTTAGAGTCTTCTTTATCAAATTTTAATTCCTTAGATTTTGATAATACTTGATAGATTTTTGAATAATCGTTAGCCTTTTTATGAGACAATAAGTAGATATTATTGTCATATAAAAGTACATCATTCTTTCTAGTAAGTGGAACAGGTAGTAAGTCTTTGGAAGATAAGACAATTTTATCCTCTATATTTTTAAAATTAAATTTTATTGGCAAAATATCGCTTAATACTTTTGGATGATATTCTTCTTTAGAAAAAATAAGAGTAAAATCCTTGTATTTAAGAGCATTCAAAAATTGTTTCAGAGAACTCATATTTATTTCCATGAACTTTTTTGAATATGACGAAGAAAAATTATATGAAAGATTTGTTCCATATTCTTCTATCATATCTATCAACTGCTCATCCTCATCAGCAAAATAATGGATATTAGGATTATAAATAAATTTTTTTCCAAATTCCAATTCATATCCATTAAGTTTTGAATATGCAAATTCAGTAATATTTTTTAAAACATACATTTTATTGATTCCAATTTTAAACTCAGCAATTGCTTTATTTGAATCAATGCTTAATAATACATCTAAATTGACTCTTTCTTTTTTAGTATCATTAAAAAAAGAAAGTAGTTGTTTACTTAAATCCAAGCTGACTTTAGAATCAGTCTTAGAAAGTTTATCTTTATCCTCATCTAATATGTCTATTAGAACAGGAGGAATGTCATTTTTACTTTTTATTTGCTTTAGGCTTTTTATCACGATAGCAACTAAATGTTTACATATAAAGATGCTTCGATTTGTAATATTTGATTGACAATCAACACAGCTACAGTCACTTTCAATTATTTTAAAGTGTTTTATATCTATTGTTATTAAATTAAAATAAAAGCTATAATTATCCTCAGAATTGACTCCACCACGAAATGTTAGCAAGTTATTTTGTAAGTCATCAATATCAATGTCTATATAATCAACTAATTGATTATTATAGTATTTTATACCTCTTGACCACCTTGATGGTTCTGTATTTCTTTTGATTAATTTATATATCATATCTATTTTCATCTTATTCACCTTACCTCACTGTATATATTATAATCTAAATCTATTCAATTTACACTCTAAATACAGTGTTTAAATTAAAGCATATATAAATAGTTTTTATCTATTGCAAAATATATATAAATAACAATTTACTATTAGATTTTTATTGTAATATCCTGTAAACTAGGAGTGAAAAATAATGATTTAAGTAGTTTATTAACGTATATAAAATTTAATTATTAAAAGTATATTTTAAATTTATAATATATAAAATTAAAAATGTGATATATAAAATTAAAAGAATGTATAATAATTATAGTGCTTTATATTTATCATTGGGAAAGGAAAATATTGATATGGATAGTTATAAATTGATTAAGGCTAAGATACCATGCAAAGAAACAGGAATAGAAATAAAGAGGACTTTATGTGATATTTGTTCTCCAGGAATTCATTGTGGAATTGATGCATATGTCAAAGATGGTAAAGTAATAAAAATAGAAGGTACAAAAGAGCATCCAATGAACAGAGGGTTGTTGTGTACAAAGGGTCTTTGTAATAGAGAATATATGTATAGAGAAGATAGAATAAAAACACCACTGAAGAGGATTGGAAAAAGAGGTGAAGGAAAGTTTAAGCCAATATCATGGGAAGAAGCTTATAGTGAAATAGGGGAAAAATTAAATAAAATAAAAGTCGAATATGGAGCAAAACATGTAGCATTTTTTACGGGGTATGGAAAGTGGTATAGACCGTTTTTACAAAGGTTTGCATCTTCATTTGGTTCTCCTAATTATGGTACAGAATCAAGCTCATGTTCAACATCAGCACAAATGGCTGGAAATGTTGCAACTGGAAGAAATTTTACAATGCAGGATATGGAAAATGCAAAGACTTATTTAGGTTGGGGATTTAATCCATACTACTCTAAATTTTTAAATAGTGTAAATCTAAGTAAACTAAAGGAAAAAGGTTTAAAATTTATAATTGTAGACCCTAGGATAACACCAACAACTCAAAAAATAGCAGATTTGCATTTGAGAGTTAAGCCTGGTACTGATGGAGCTTTAGCCCTTGGAATGGCTAATTTATTTATAGAAAAAGATTTGATAGATAAAGAATACATAGAAAAACATGTACATGGATTTGATGAATACAAGGAATACGTAAAATTATTTGATTTAGATACTGTCAGCAAAGTTACAGGAGTTTCTAAAGGTGATATAGTAAAAGCTGTAGAGATGTTATCGCAAGGTCCATTCTGTATAAATGAAAGTGCTGCTCCAGTAGTTCATCACCAAAATGGATTTCAAAATTATAGGGCAATGATGTCTCTATCTGCTATAACAGGTAATTATGATAAAATTGGAGGTAACATACCAAAACAAGATTATTTTGCTGGTAAAGTAGGAGGATTTCAAACATTAGAAAAAGAGTTTGTAAAAGAAGCTCTACCTAAAAATATAAATGAAAGAATTGGTGGGGAAAGATTTCCTCTTTGGAATGAAATGGTAACTCAATTTCAAGCTATGGATTTAACTCGACAAATAGAAGAAAAGACACCTTATGAAATAAAAGCATTGTTTTGTCATGGTATAAATGCTAGAATGTTTCCTAATTCAGGTAGGCTTTTTAACACACTAAACACTGTAGATTTCTTTGTCAATATAGATTTATTTATGACAGATGCATCAAAATATGCAGATATACTTTTACCTGCATGCACATCTTTTGAAAGAGAAGAATGCAAGAGTTATCCAGGTGGGTATATTACATATACGAAAAAAGTAATTGATACATTATATGATTCAAAATCAGATGTAGAAATACTTTCTGACTTAGCAAATGTTATGGGAATAGAGGATGATTTGTTAAAAGCAGGCTATGAAGCAAGTATAAGATACATGTTTAAAGGAACTTGTGTAGATGTAGATGAGCTTAAAGAAAGTGATTTGCCATTGAAATGTAAAGATTTTAAACCATATGAAGTAGGTTCATATACAAGAGAAGGATATGACACTAGTACATCTAAGTTTGAATTAAAATCTACAATTATTGAGAAATATAAAGATTTTGGATTAGACGCATTACCAACATACAAAGAATTTAATGATGATATAGATGAGTATACTTACCTATTAACATCAGGGGCAAGAATTCCAAATGCATTACACTCAAGACTTCATGATGTTAAGCTTTCAAGAATATTAAAAAATGAGGCTAGTTGTGACATTTCTAGTTTAGATGCAAAAGACTTAGGTATTAATAATGGAGATTATGTAAAAATAACTACTAAAATAGGAAGTTTGAATGTAAAGGTCAATGTTACTGATAGAGTTTTATATAAAAACATACATATGTATCATGGATATAGAGAAGCTGATGTAAATAGTATCATCTGTGATAATTTTGACCCTTATAGTGGATTCCCTGCATATAGAAGTTGTAAGTGTAAGATTGAAAAAGTGAATAAATAATTGGAGGGATATAATGAAAAGTTTATTTGAATTTAATAAAGAGTTATGTACAGCATGTGGGGCTTGTTTACTTGCTTGTATAGACCAAAATGATAATGACATAGATAAGGGTGAACTTTTTAGACATGTATTTACAGTGGAAGAAAAAGAAAAGGTAGAATATTTCTCATTATCATGTGTTCATTGTGATGAAGCAAAATGTGTAGATGTATGTCCTAAAGATTGTTTTAAAAAAGAACATAAATTTGTCATATTAGATAATCAAGATTGTATCGGATGTAAACTTTGTGAAAAAGCTTGTGAATATGGAGCTTTGATTTATGGAAATGATGGTAAGGCAAACAAGTGTAATGGTTGTGTTGAACGAAATGAGTGTGGTATGGATGCACCTTGTGTAATGGTATGTCCTACAGGAGCATTAAAGTTTAATATGGAAGTGTAGATTAAGTATAAATTATAATTTATACTAAGATGTAAAATGAACTTTGTAAAAGACTACATTAAATTTGTATTATAACGAGTTTAATGTAGTCTTTTTTATGTATATACTTATAAAATAAAAAATTGAGATAGTTAGAAGTTTAAATTTTTATTTCAAAAAGTTTGTCTTATAAATTACTAATCAATTAATATGTTTAAGAATTTTTCTTTATGATTTAAAAAATCTTGAGTAAGTTGATAATTTTCGCTGTCTTCGCATTTAACTTTATTAATGCCATTCTCATTTACTTCATAGATGATTGAATTAGGATAACAAATTAATATGGGTGAGTGTGTTGCTATGATGAATTGGCAATTTTGGGTTACTAATTCGTGTAATCTTGTTATAAAAGCCATCTGTCTAGCAGGTGAAAGTGCTGCCTCTGGTTCATCTAATATATATATTCCTTCTTTAGAAAATTTATGAATAAATAATGAGAAGAAGGATTCACCATGAGATTGTTCATGCAATGATACTCCTCCATAATAGTTTATAGTTTTTACTCCTGACGAAAACATAGAAGCTTTATCTATTGCAGTAGCTACATTATAAAAAGATTCAGCTCTCAAGAAAAAATTTTGCTTAGGTTTTTTAGGTCCTTTTGTGATTGTTATATATTTATGAAGTTCAGAGTGGCTATTATAAGTACTAAAGCCAAAGTTTTTTGTCCCACCTTCAGGGTTGAATCCATATTCAATAGCTATTGCTTCTAATAATGTTGATTTTCCACTTCCATTTTCACCAATTATAAAAGTTACGTTTTTATGAAACTCAAGTTGATATAAGTTTTTTACTATTGGTAGATTAAATGGATATTCATTTATACTATGTATACCTTTTCTGTTTAGTTTAACTGACCTAATATATTGATTTATTTTTTCAGCATTCAAATTTAAAACTCCCTTTTATTGATTTTAATATACTTATTATAACTTAAAATTAGTGACTAAATTTGATATTAAAAATGGCTATATAAGTGGGTAAGGAAATAGTTTTTTTCTATTGGAAAAATAAAGAAAATTCTATTATAATTGAACATGTGACAAAAGTTTGCAAAAAACAACATTAAGTGAGGGGGACTTATTTTATGATTTTTAGCATGAAATATTTTTTGGAATTATTTCCAATAATAATGAAATCATTCAATGTAACTGTGATTTTAGCAATAAGTTCACTGGTATTTTCATTAATTATAGGAACGATAGTAGCGTTATCATCTTATTATAAAGTCAAAGTATTAAATCAAATATGCAAAGTATATGTATCAATATTTAGAGGTACACCTCTTATGCCACAGTTGTTCTTTTTATATTTTGGTTTGGCCTATATGAGTGATTTTGTAAAAAATATGGATCCAGTATTTGCAACATCTATAGTACTTAGTTTGAATATGGGAGCTTATATGTCAGAAACGATAAGAGCATCTATACTTTCAATTGATAAGGGGCAGATAGAAGCAGCATATGCAATGGGATTAACAAATTTACAAACAATGAAAAGAATTGTTGTACCACAGGCAATAAGAGTTGCATTGCCATCATTATTCAATAATTTTATAGATTTAATTAAAGGTTCTTCTGTAGCTTTTGTTGTTGGAGTAAATGATATAATGGGTGTTGCCAAATCACAAGGAGCATTAAGTTTTAAGTTCTTTGAGGTATATGGAGCAGTTATGGTAATTTATTGGTGTATAATAACTCCTTTAAGTTGGGGGCAAAAAAAATTAGAAAAGAAAATCAGCAATTATTAGGTCATAAAAAAATACATAGAAAAGTATTTTATATAAAAAATAATGTGAGGAGAAGAGACATGATAAAAAGAAATATTATAAAATGTTTGGTAGCAGTTTTGTCATTAACAGTTTTAGTCACTGGTTGTACAAAAAAGGAAGAAGCAAAGGATGAAAAAATTATAACTGTAGCTTCATCTAACTCAGCAGACCCATATTCTTATGTTGATAGTGGAGAACATAAAGGGTTTGAAGTTGACATGTGGAAAGAAATAGGTAAAAGAAGTGGATATAAAATAAAAATGGAACCAACAGGTTTTAGTTCTATATTCGGAATGTTAGATTCAGGTAAAGTTGATGTAGCAGCCAACTTTTTTGGAATGTCTAAAGAGAGATTAGAAAAATATGATGCTTCTGTTCCTTATGGCTCTGATTCTGTATGTATAGCTGTAAAAGATGGAAACAATGAAATAAACAAGCTTGAAGATTTAAAAGGAAAAGTAGTAGCAGTATCAGAAGGTTCTCAAGGTCAACAAGTTGCAGCAACTGTTAATAAAGATAATTTATTTGAAGAAAAGGTTTATGGTGATGGAACTAATGGTCTTCAAGATTTAGATTTAGGAAGAGTTAGTGCATGGATTGATGCAGAACTTACTGTTGTAGGAGATTCTAAAAAAGCTAATATGAAAGTAAGAGTGTTAGACGAAAAATTATCAGTTACTAATATAGCTTATTTCTTTAAGAAAAATGATGAAAAATCAAAAGTTATAAAAGAAGATGTAAACAAGGCAATTGAAGAAATGCTTGCAGATGGAACAGTAAAAAAAATATCTGAGAAATGGTTTGGAATGGATGTAAGTGCTGATATACAAAAATAAATATTTTAAAGATAAAATATAAAATTGTGATAACTATAGATAAAATTATGAAAATGTAAATTTATCTATAGTTATCTGTGTATTATAATGTATTTAGATTAGCCCTTATAAATTAAAATAAGTTATGGAGGTCTTATAAATGATTGAAGATAAAATAAAATCTATTGCACTAAAAAATAATGAAAAGGTTATAAAAATAAGACGACAAATACATAGCAATCCAGAATTAGCATTTAAAGAATTTGAAACATCAAAACTTATAAAAAAAGAACTAGATAAGCTTAATATTGAATACATAGATGTTGCAGGTACAGGAGTATTAGCAACTATAAAAGGAAACAATAATGGCAAAAAAACAATGCTACTTAGAGCTGATATGGATGGGCTTCCAATAAAAGAAGAAAATGATTTAGAATTTAAATCTACAAATGATAATATGCATGCTTGTGGGCATGATGCACATGTTTCATGGTTACTAGGGGTAGCAATGATTTTAAATGACATAAAAGAAGAACTGCATGGAAATTTAAAATTACTATTTCAACCAGGTGAAGAAAAAGGTGGTTCTGATATTGTAATCAAGGAAAATGTACTTGAAGGTGTGGACGTATTAGCAACAGGCCATTGTTGGCCAACTATTGAATCAGGGAAAATTGGAATTGCTAGAAATTGTGCTATGGCAGCAACGAATACTTTTGAAATAACAATAATTGGTAAAGGTGGTCATGGAGCAGAACCTCACAATTGTATAGACCCAATTGCGGTTGGAAATGCAGTATATACATCCATCCAGCAGATAGTTTCAAGAAAAATTGACCCAGTTGTACCAGTAGTGGTGTCTATTTGTTCTTTTAATTCTGGTATCTCTAAAAATATAATACCAGATATATGTATACTTCAAGGAACTATTAGAGCTGTAAGTCAGGAAAAAGTACTTGAAATAAGTGAAGTACTAGAGCATATGGTAAGAAATATATGTAAAGCTCATGGAGCAGATTGCAAGTTTGAAAAGAGTGCAGGAGGAGATGCTGTCGTAAATGATAAAAATATGATAGAACTAGGAAGAAAAAGTGCTTTAAAAATACTTGGAGATGAAAATATTGAAATGATTGATTTCCCAGCAATGACAGGTGAAGATTTTGCTATTTATATGAAGGAAAGACCTGGTTTATTTATGTATATAGGGGTAGGTAATAAAGAAAAAAATATAAATTACAGACTTCATAATAACAAGTTTAATATAGATGAAAAATGTCTAAGTACAGCATCTTCATTATTTGCACAACTTGCAGTAGATTATCTTTGTCAATTTTAGGCTATAGTTATAAGAATATATTTTATTTAAAAATAAAATGACTAAGTTATTTTTAGATTTGAAATTAACATATTAATTTTAGTTTCAAGTATGTAATTAGTCTATTATATTTATTAAAAAGGGTGGATAATAATGATAAAAGTAGAGAATTTGCATAAAAGTTTTAAAGGTACAGAAGTTCTTAAAGGTATAAATTTAGAAATAAATCAAAGTGAAGTAGTAGCCATACTTGGTCCATCTGGAACAGGTAAATCTACGTTACTTAGATGTTTAAATTATTTAGTTGAGCCTACAAAAGGAAAAATAATGATTGGAGATGTAAAAGTAGATGTAGAAAAAGCAACAAAAAAGGATATAGCAAATTTAAGAAAACATACATCTATGGTATTCCAAAACTATAACCTATTTAAAAATAAAACAGCATTAGAAAATGTAATGGAAGCATTGATAGTAGTACATAAAAAGAGTAAACAAGAAGCTAGAGAAATTTCTCTAGAATTAATAGAAAAAGTTGGGATGTTGGATAGAAAAGATTTTTATCCATCAAAGTTATCTGGTGGTCAGCAACAAAGAATAGGTATAGCTAGAGCAATGGCAGTAAATCCAAATGTAATATTATTTGATGAACCAACATCTGCACTTGACCCAGAACTTGTTGGAGAAGTTTTAAGTGTTATAAAATCGCTTGCAAAAGAGGGAATAACAATGCTTATTGTGACTCACGAAATAAATTTTGCAAAAGAAGTTGCTGATAAAATTATATTTATGGATAATGGGGTGATAGCTGAAGAAGGAACTCCTGATGAAATATTTAATAATCCCAAAAATGAAAGAACAGCAAAATTTTTAAATATTATTAGGAAAGAAGAAGTATTTAATTAAAAACATATAATTGAAGTATGTCTTAAAATATATGAGATACTTTCATAAAAGTAAGCTAATTAACATACAAAATTAATAGATATCTTAATTATATAAATCAAGATATCTATTAATTTTTTGAGTAAAAATATAAATTCTAGATTTGAACGTAATATCTATAATTTGAATTAATTAAAATCATGTGTATTTAATTGTATAAATTTAAATATCAAACTTATTTTGGAAACAAAAGATTTCAAACTTATTTTTGTTAAAGGATAATAAACCTTCATCTCTCATTTTTCCAAGTTCTCTTGACATAGAACTTCTATCAACACATAAAAAGTCAGCCATTTCATTTCTTGAAAAAGGAATTGTAAACTTATAGTTACCCGTTCTCTCTATTTGATTTGAAAGGTACATGAGTAATTTTTCACGAGTTGTTTTACAAGAAAGTAACTCTATTTTGTTATGAAGTAAAATATTTTTTTCAGCTATTAATTGTAACATATTTTCAATAAGTCTATTGTGAAATTCACATGTAGACGAACAAATACCAGTTACACTTTTAAACTTTATAAATAGAACCTCACATGAAGATGTTGTCACTACTGTTACAGTACTTTTATGTAGTCTAGTACAAGCAAACACCTCTCCAAATAAATCACCAGGTAAAAGCTCAGCTACAATATTTCTATTACCTTCAATGTCTTCTTTTATTATGTGTGCACTTCCATTAAGCATAATTCCAATAGAAGTCACTTCATTTCCTACAGAAAATATTATGTTGTCTTTTGGATAAGTCTTATCAATAACACCCAAACATTCTAACATTGCTTCAAGTTCATCATCTTTAATTCCTTCAAACAGAGAAATTTTTCTTAATAGATTTATATGTTTTTCTAAAAATTTTTTCAAATAATCACTTCCTTGTTGCATATGCAACCGATAATTTGTTTTTATTGTACTATACTAAATTTATAAAATCAAGGAGATATAAAAATCCTGATACAAAAACTTAAAACAAAAAGATCTATGTCTTAAAAATAAATATCTAGTAAAGTAGTATTTTAAACAAAAAAATTTTTATGAGGTGATATAAATGATTAGAAAAATAATTAAAATTGATGAAGAAAAATGTAATGGTTGTGGATTATGTGTTGAAGCTTGTCATGAAGAAGCTATAGGTATGGTAAATGGAAAAGCAAAACTTTTAAGAGATGATTATTGCGACGGTTTAGGGGATTGTTTACCAACTTGTCCAACGAATGCAATTTCATTTGAAAATAGAGAGGCTGCAGAATATGATGAAGAAGCAGTAAAAGCAAACATGGAAGCAAAGAGAGCACAAAAAGAAAATTTAGCCTGTGGATGTCCAGGTTCTCAGTCTAAGTCTATAAAAAGACAAGATTTAGATACTATATCTATAAATAACAATATAGTGATGGAGGAACAAGGGTCTCAGCTTAATCAGTGGCCAGTGCAAATAAAACTAGTACCTGCTAATGCATCATACTTAAAGAATGCAAGTCTTTTAATAGCAGCAGACTGTACAGCATATGCATATGGAAATTTCCATAATAAATTTATGAAAAATAAGGTTACATTAATTGGTTGCCCTAAACTTGATGAAGTTGATTATGCTGAAAAACTTACAGAAATTTTAAAATTAAATGATATTAAAAATATAGTGGTAACACGTATGGAGGTACCTTGTTGTGGTGGTATCGTAAATTCAGTTAAAACAGCTCTACAAAGTAGTGGAAAGATGATACCATGGCAAGTAATTACTATATCTGTAGATGGGAAAATAGTAGATGGAGAAATCTAATTAAGTAAATCGTAGACAATTTAATAAATTTTAATAAATAAAATGAAATGGGAGGAATAAAAAATGGAGAATATGTTTTGTTTTCAATGTGAACAGACAGTTGGTGGTAAAGGATGTACTATAAACGGAGCTTGTGGTAAAAAAGGGGGAACAGCCAATTTACAAGATGAACTTACAGGAGTATTAATTGGACTTTCAAGAGCAACTGTTGGAAATAAAAATAGACCAACAAGAGAAACAGATAAAGTTATGATAGAAGGATTGTTTACTACTGTAACAAATGTAAGTTTTGATGATGAAGCTATAAAAAGACAAATTGAAAAAACTGAACTAGCAAAAAGTGAACTTGTACCTAGATGTTCAGATTGCTCGACAACTTGTAGTAGAAATGACAACTACGATATGAAGAATTTATGGAATGATAATGAAGATATACGTTCATTAAAATCATTGATTTTATTTGGATTAAGAGGTATGGCTGCTTATGCTTATCATGCAATGGTACTTGGATATACAGATAAAGAAGTGAATGATTTTTTCTATGAAGGGTTAGTAGCAGTTGGAGAAGACTTATCTAGTGATGAACTTTTAGGATTTGTAATGAAAACTGGAGAAATAAACTTAAAATGTATGGAATTACTTGATAGAGCAAATACCGAAACTTATGGAACACCAGAACCAACTCAAGTACCTATGAAAATTGAAAAAGGTCCATTTATTGTAGTTACAGGGCATGACCTTTATGATTTACACAAATTGCTAGAGCAAACAAAAGATAAGGGAATAAACATATACACTCATGGAGAATTATTACCAGCACATGCATATCCAAAATTAAAAGAATATAAGCATTTAAAAGGAAATTTTGGTACAGCATGGCAAAATCAACAAAAAGAATTTGACAATATACCTGCTCCAATATTATTTACGACAAACTGTTTAATGCCTGTTAAGGATAGTTATAGAGATAGAGTATTTACTACAGAAGTGGTTGCTTATCCTGGTATGATTCATATTGGAGAAGATAAAGATTTTTCTAGTGTCATAGAAAAAGCACTTGAACTTGGAGGATATAAAGAAGATATGCATATGACTGGAATAAATGGAGGTGATATGCTAACTACTGGTTTTGCAAGAGGAACAGTTTCATCTGTACAAGATACAGTAGTAGAAGCTGTAAAAAATGGAGCTATAAGACACTTTTTATTAGTTGGTGGTTGTGATGGTGCAAAACCTGGAAGAAATTATTATACTGAATTTGTAAAACAAGCTCCTGATGACACTGTTATATTGACTCTTGCATGTGGAAAATATAGATTTAATGATTTAAATCTTGGAGAAATAGGTGGTTTACCACGTTTAATGGATATGGGACAATGCAATGATACTTACAGTGCAATTCAAGTGGCTGTTTTATTGGCAAATGCTTTTGAATGTGATGTAAATGAATTACCTCTTAGCATAGTGCTATCATGGTATGAACAAAAAGCTGTTTGTGTACTTCTTACATTGATTTACTTAGGTATAAAAAATATCTATATAGGACCTTCTTTACCAGCATTTTTGTCTCAAAATGTATTAAATATATTGGTTGAGAAATTTGCTTTAACTCCTATATCTACTCCAGAAGAAGATATGAAAAAAATATTAGGATAAAGAGTATACGCTTAATTAATAAGGTATAAATTTTATAATCGAAGTATTATTAAGCTTAATTATAATTAATATAAATAAGGGGGTGGCTTTGTATAAAGTCAACCCTTATTTATGTTTTTATGGTCTATTACAAAGTAGATACTATTTTAATCAACTGTTTACAATAAATCATACTTTTAAACTTATAATACTTAAAATATGTGTATAGTATAAACAAATAAAAAGTATAGTTTTAATAGTGCAGGATACTGAATTTAATTATAGAAAGAGGAACTTTGTAATATAGAATTTGCATAATATATATATACTATAGTGTAATTATTTTAACTAAAATTTAAAAGATATAAGGCTTTTATATGGGGGTATGTGTATATGAAAAATTCGAATTTTAATATATTAACGTTCGATGGTGGTGGATTAAAAGGAGCATTAAGTATATCCATACTTGAGAGACTAGTAGAGGAGTATCCAAGTTTATTAAATAATATAAATATGTTTGGAGGAACATCTACAGGTAGTTTGATTGCATTAGGGCTTGCATATGGTGTAAGCCCTAAAGAGATAAAGACACTTTATTCAATTGAAAATTCAAAGTATATTTTCAACAAGAGTTATGCAGAAATGCTTAGACCAAAGTATGAAAATAAAAATCTAAAGGAAATTTTGCTAAGTATATTTCCAGAGGATTTAGAATTGAAAGATTTAAATAAACTAGTCATGGTGCCAAGCTTTTATATAGGCAATGAAGAACATTCATGGAAGCCTGTATTTTATAATAATATGCCAAATTCTCTTACTAAAACTAGTAAAGTTGTAGACGTAGCAATGGCAAGTAGTGCTGCACCAGTATTTTTCCCAACCTATAATTGTCATGTTGATGGTGGAATAATAGCAACTGATCCAAGTCTAGCATGTATAGTTTATTCAATTGACAGTGGACTTAAGTTAAATTATAAAAATACAAGACTTTTTTCTATAGGGACTGGATATGTATATAATAGTATAAAGACAGATACAACTGAATGGGGAGCTATTGACTGGATAATCAATAAGAAGCCAGACTTACCAATTATATCTGTTACACTAGAAGGGAATTCTCAAATGAGTCAATTATTTTCTCAAAAACTTCTTGGAGATAATTACTATAGGTTAAATCCTAGAATGGAAAGAGAGGTAGCTATGGATGATTGTGATTCACTAGAATACTTAATATCTTTAGGTGAAAACTGTGATATAAAAGATGCATTTGAATGGATAAATAGAAAAAGTTTTTATAAAAATTAAGTATAGTTTTTAATTATATTTATAAGTAGAGAATTTCTATAGTTTATAATTTTGATAAAAAATTTTGCAATTTTAGATACATTAATATCATATAGTATTTTCTAAATAAAGTAAAAAATAATAAAATACAAGATTATTAAGTTACTTCTTAGGGAATAAATAAAATATAATTTTTTTAAGGAGTGATGAAAATGATAAAACTTGCTACTTTTGCAGGTGGGTGTTTTTGGTGTATGGTAAAACCTTTTGATAAATATGATGGGGTTATAAAAGTAGTTTCTGGATATACAGCTGGTCATGTTGAAAATCCTACATACCAAGAAGTATGTTCAGGAACAACTGGCCATGTTGAAGCTATTCAAATAACTTATGATGATAACATAATAAGTTATGATGAACTTTTAAATATATTTTGGAAGCAAATTAATCCTACAGATGATGGTGGACAATTTGGTGATAGAGGAACTCAATATAAAACCGCTATATTTTATCATGATGAAGAGCAAAAAAATACA
This sequence comes from Clostridioides sp. ZZV14-6154, assembly GCF_020657785.1. NCBI lineage: Bacteria > Bacillati > Bacillota > Clostridia > Peptostreptococcales > Peptostreptococcaceae > Clostridioides > Clostridioides sp. ZZV14-6154. Next base: position 39,067 of record NZ_JAGWCY010000001.1, read on the forward strand.
GCTTTGGAGTCAAAAGAAAGCTTAGAAAATAGTAAAATATTTGATAGTAAGATAGTTACTGAAATAATTCCAGCAACTAAGTTTTATGAAGCAGAAGAAAATCATCAAGATTATTATAAAAAAAGACCATTGAATTATAATATGTATTACAAAGGTTCAGGAAGATATAATTTTGTAAAAAGTTATTGGGATGGAAATAATGTAGATAGGGAAGCGTTAAAAAAGACTTTAACTCCTATTCAATTTGAAGTTACTCAAAATGATATGACAGAAGTACCTTTCGAAAATGAATATTACGATAATAATGAAGAAGGCATCTATGTAGATATAGTAAGTGGAGAGGTTTTATTTTCTTCAAAGGACAAATTTGATGCAGGATGTGGATGGCCTAGCTTTGCAAAGCCAGTTATAGATAAGTCTGTAATTGAAAGAAGCGATTTTTCACAAGGCATGTATAGGGTTGAAGTAAGAAGTGCTAAAGGAAATTCTCATCTAGGTCATGTTTTTGATGATGGGCCAAAGGAACTTGGAGGTTTAAGGTATTGTATAAATTCTGCTTCTCTTAAGTTTATACCTAAAAAAGATATGGAAGAACTAGGATATGGAGAATATTTAAAACTTTTTAAATAATTAAAACTAGTTAATATCATATATTAAGATTAGAGATGGAAATATAAATTTATGTTTTCATCTTTTGTTTTTTTGTCAATAATGTGATAAATTATTAATTGTAATGTTATAATTTATATTTGTATGATTAAAGAATTTAATTTTTGAAAGAGAGAAAACAAATGAATTTAAAAGACTTTAATGGAAAAAGATTAAAATCAGCTAGAGTTTTTAGAGCTAAAACTCTAGAACAGTTATCTAAAGAAACTAAAATAAATAAAAAAGATTTACAAGCTTTTGAAGAAAATAAGTATGTTCCAAATATTGAAAATGCATTAAAATTATCAAATATATTAAACTTCCCCAAAGAGTATTTTTATAAAAATGAAAGTATAAATGTTATTGTAGAAGATAGTCATTTTAATCCTCATTCTAAACTTCCTAGAGTAGAGGAAATTTCTTATAGAGAAAAAATAATAATTATACATAAAATATACTCGTTTATGGAAAGTTATATAAAATTTCCAAAAGAAAACTTACCAAATAGAAAACTAATTAAGGATGTTAATGTAAATGATATAGAAAGTCTTGCTAATAAGACTAGAGAACTTTGGAGTTTAAACAACAATCCAATATTAAATATGGTAAGTTTATTAGAGGCTAATGGGATTATAATATCAGGAATGAATGTAGATAGAAAAGGAGCAACAGTATTTACTCAAAAACAGAGAATTGGTAAAGAAACTAAATATCTAATATCTCTTGGGAATGATAAAAAATCAGCATCAATTAGAAACTATGATTTAGCATATGAGCTTGGATATATAATATCAAGTCAATTAGGAATACCAAATAAGCAATTTTTAGCAGATGAATATGCTTGTGCATTTTTGCTTCCAAGAGAGACTTTTTTAGAAGACTTGGTTTATCCAGAAGACATAGATTATTATGTAGAACTAAAGCAAAAATGGATTGTGCCTATATCTGTTATGATTTTTAGAGCATATAATTTAGGTGAGATAAGCTACAAAAAGTATAATTATCTTATGAGTGAAATGGATAAACGAGGATGGTTAATAGAAGAACCATTAGATAAAATGAAGGGTGTAAGTCCAGTATATTTAAAAAAAGCAGTCGAATTATTGATAGAAAACAAAATAATGAATACAGATAATATAGTATCAAATTTAGGGGATATAGGAATAAGTCTTTATCCAGAAGACCTAGAATTGTTGATGGGATTAAAAAATGGATTTCTATCTCAAAATACAAAGAAAAAAAGCAAAGTTATAAAGTTTGATGGGAAAAGATAAATTAATAATTTAATATTGAAAGATAAAAGCAGGTATTTATATTTAAGCTTTGTTGATATGGTTTTTTATCATAAGCAATTTACCTGCTTTCAATATTAAATTTAAGATATATTTAAAATATGCTATTAATTTAAATATGTATTCTAATATGATATTAATCTAAATATCCTTAGCAATTTGAATGTATTCTTTTAAAATAGTACATGATTTATTGAATTTTTTTTGTTCATCATCAGTTAAATTAATTTCTACTATAGACTCAACTCCATTTATGCCAATTATAGCAGGCACACCAGCAAATACATCTTTTTGTCCATATTGTCCATTTAATAGGGTAGAAACAGGAAGGATTTTTCTTTCATTATGAAAAATTGCCTTTACTATTTCTGTTAAAGCAGTACCAATACCAAATTCAGTAGAACCTTTGCCATAAAGTACATCCCAACCAGCTCTTGCTATTTTTTCAGTTAATTCATCTAAGTTTAATTTTCCATAAGTGCTAGGATTTTCTTTCATAATATCAAACAATGGCTTACCACCAATTGAAACATGAGACCAAAGAACCATCTGAGAATCTCCATGTTCACCCATAGAGTAAGCTTGTATTGATTGTTGAGGAAGATTTGTTTCCTCAGATAAAAGTCTTCTAAGTCTCGAAGAATCAAGTGCAGTGCCTGTGCCTAAAACTTTATTTTTAGAAAATCCAGAAACTTTCCAAATATAATCAGTAATTATATCTACTGGATTTGAAATTACAATAAATATACCATCAAATCCAGACTCGACAATAGGTTTTACAATTGTTTTTACAACGTTGATTGTAGACTCAAGTGTATCTAATCTAGTCTGATTTTTTTCAGGTAATGGACCCGCACTTATTACTATAATATCAGAATCTTTACAATCATCAAGATTTCCACTTTTTATTTTTGTAGCATGTTTAAGATAAGAAACTGCATCTGATAAATCTAAAGCTTGAGACTTAGCTTTACTTTCATCTATATCAATCATTAGTAACTCATCACAAACTCCTTGAGTTACTAAACTAAATCCACAATGTGAACCAACATGACCAGTTCCTATTATTGATACTTTTCTTGGTTTTATTGACAAATTTAACATCTCCTTACATTTTGTTTTATGTATACATATGAGAATGCTCTATAATAATTATAGAGCATCTAAATAAGTTAATTAAAGAATAAATAGCATAGATTTAAAACTAAATAGTCTTTGAAAGTGCAATATGGTCTCTTAAAACAGAACAAGATTTACTAAATCCAGCTTGCTCATCATTAGTTAAATTGATTTCAACAATTCCCTCAATCCCATTTTTACCTATAATACAAGGAACACCTGCAAATACATTTTCTTCATTGTATTGACCTTCTAATAATGTAGAAACTGGTAAAATCTTTTTCTCATTATGTAGTATAGCTTTTACAATTTCTACTAAAGCAGTTCCTATTCCAAACTCTGTGCAATCTTTGCCATTTATTATACCTATACCTGTTTTCTTGTTTTTTTCAACTATTGATGGTAAGTCTAATTTGCCATAAGTATCTGGATTATCCTTTATCATATCTAAAATTGGTTTGCCACCAATTGAAACATGAGACCAAGGAACTATTTGAGAATCTCCATGTTCACCCATTGAGTAGGCCTGTATTGATTGTTGAGCGATTCCAGTCTCTTCAGATAAAAGTCTTCTAAGTCTTGTTGAGTCTAAAGCTGTTCCAGTTCCAATAACTCTGTTTTTAGGAAAACCAGACTTTTCCCAGATATAATTTGTAACTACATCAACTGGATTAGAAATAACGATAAATATACCATCAAATCCAGAATCAATTATAGGTTTTACTATAGATTTTATCATCCCAATAGTTGGTTTTAGTAAGTCTAACCTAGTTGTGTTTTGTCTGCGTAAAGGACCTTCTGAAGAATCTGCAACACTTATCACTACTATATCAGAATCCTTACAATCATTAAAAGTTCCTTTTTCTATATGTACTTTATGTGGAAGATAGGAAACCGCATCAGCTAAATCTAAAGCTTGAGCCTTTGCCTTAGTTTCATCAATATCAATCATAAAGAGCTCATCACAAACTCCTTGAGTTATCAAACTAAATCCACAGTGTGAACCAACATGACCTGAACCTACAATAGATATTTTTCTTGGTTTTATTGGCATTTTAAATCACTCTCCCTACAAAATAAAACGATATATTTATAATACAATGCTATATGTTATTAAGTATGTTTTTTATAGATTGCAATATTCTATCATTTCAGAAAATTTATTTAATATGATTTTATACTAAAGTTTTTAAAAAAGCAATGTTAATATACTTTATATTATTGAATATTTAAAATAATATATAATTATAAATTTGTTAACATTAATATCTATATGTTAAAATATAGTAGAAGATTACTATTAAAAAATAGGTTAAGCTATATCTGGTGTAATTACTTTAAACTTAACCTAAAATATGTGCATATTTAAACAATAAGGCAGTTTAGAATAAAGGAAATGGAGATAAAATCATAATGGAAAAGTTATACTATACGAATCAGTATATAAGAGATTTCACGGCAGAAATAATTGAGATAAGAGAAATAGAAAATAAGTTTCATGTTTTGCTGGATAAAACAGCGTTTTTCCCTGGTGGAGGAGGACAATTTGGAGACTTAGGAAAAATAGATGATTATGAAGTAATAAGCGTATATGAAGAAGATAAAAAAGTGTATCATATATTAGATAAAAAACCAATAAAAATACATAAGGTAAAGTGTAGTATTGATTGGGATAGAAGAGAAGATGGTATGCATCAACATTTTGGACAACATGTACTCTCAGGGTGTTTTTTTAAGACTTTTAATGCAAATACAACCGGTTTTCATTTAGGAAATGAGTACAGTACAGTAGATATAGATGGTAACTTAGATGAAGAAAAAATTAGAGAGATAGAGTTGCTTGCTAATGAAATTATTCGTCAAAATATACAAGTAGAAACATTACTTCCAACTAAAAGAGAATTAAAAAAAATTTGGGTAAGACGTGCTTTACCAAACACAAATGAAGAAATAAGGGTAGTAAAAATAGGTGACTTAGATACAAATGCATGTTGTGGAGTACACCCAAAATCAACAAGTGAGCTTAGAATGATAAAAATAAAGAAGTGGGAGAAGCATAAATCTAGTACAAGAATAGAGTTTTTAGCTGGGAAAAGAGCTGTAGATGAAGTATTAAAAAGGGATGTATACTTAACCAAAATCTGTAGATATTTAAGTTGTAGTGAAGAAGATGCTATAAATGGAATTGTAAATTTAAATGAGAAAGTGGAAGATTCTCTAAGTAAAAAAAGAAAACTTGAAGAAATAGTAGCTAAGTATCAAGTTAAAGAAATGGTAGAAAATGCAAATAAGATTGGAAATGTTTCAGTTGTTAAAAAAATTTATGATGAAGAAGATTTAAAATATGTAAATAAAATTGCAAATAAAATTACAGAAGATGAAAATAATATTGCATTATTAGCTGTTAGATTTGAAGAAAAAATAAACTTGATTTTTGCATGTTCTAAAAATTTGAAAGCTGTCAATATGGGAAGTTTATTGAAGGATGCAATAAGTCTTATAGATGGTAAAGGTGGAGGAAGTCAGGTTTTAGCTCAAGGTGGAGGAAAAAATAATGGTAACTTAGAATCTACCTTCGATTATGCATTTATGAAACTAGAAAAAATTTTATAATGTATTATTACAAAAAGATTAATGTAATACATAAAATAGATATGGGGGAATAAGTATGGAACAACAAAAAGACTATATAGAATTATATGAAAATGAAGAGCTGATAGAGATAAGAGAAGCCCGTTTAGAGGATTTGGATATAATAGCGAAATTTAATTATAATTTAGCCAAAGAAACAGAAGGAAAAGAACTTGACATGGATGTTTTAACTAAAGGTGTAAGGGCATTGTTATTAGATGAAAGAAAAGGAAAATATTATGTATATACAGTATTTGATAAGGTTGTCGCACAGATTATGTATACATATGAGTGGAGTGATTGGAGAAATGGAAACTTTCTTTGGATTCAGAGTGTATATGTAGAGAAAGAGTATAGAAGAAAGAGCATCTTTAATTATTTATTTAATCATATAAAAAATATGTGTGATAGAGATGAAAATATTGTTGGCATGAGATTATATGTAGAAAAAGAAAACATAAATGCAAAAGCAACGTATGAGTCTTTAAATATGTATGAATGTGATTATAATATGTATGAATATGAAGTAATAAACTAGTAATGTAAATATAAAAATTAATAAGCCAGTAATATAAACTTATACTATTATTATATTAAGATTATAAGTTTATCCTGAGTATATTGAGAATTGTATGAAATAAACCAGATATTATAATTAAATTTATTAGGGGGTATAAGTATGGGCGTTTTAAAAGTCATGTTTTATGTATTTTTGTTTTTAGATTTAGTGTCAATATTCTGTTTCTTTTTTAATAAAGGAAAGATAGCATCTAATACAATTGTATTTAATGCAATAGGGGTATATACATTTGTACTTTGTTTCATGCATTTTAGTTCTTATCCAAGTAATAATATTCTTGGTAAATTTATTGCATCTCTCTTTTTTATACTTGGAATTGCAGGCGTTATGCTTAAAGAAAAAAATTTTTTATATGCTAGATTACTTTTAACTTTGGTTATTGTTTGTTCTACACTTAAATTGTTTGTTATTTAATAAAATGTATTTATAAGGAAATTTATGAAGGTCTATATTTTAAAGTATAGACCTTTTTTAATGTGTTTTAATTTAACACTTAAGGAAAATTTAAGAAAATTTTAAAGGCATCTTAAATACTTGTTGGTACTATTAAAATATTAAAAGAGAGAAGGTGTTATTATTGAAAAAGGAAATATGTGGAACTTCAGAAAAATTATTATTGTCAATTATATACACAATATTTTTGGTATATGTTTTAATAACTATAAGGATAATTTTATTTAAAGATGTACCAATTTACGCTATTTTCAAGGGGGGATTTAGGTCTGTCAATTTAATTCCCTTTTATACAGTATGGCAATTTATAACAGACAGTAACATTAGTCTTATAAGAGCTATTGCAAATATCATAGGTAATGTAGGTATATTTATTCCGATGGGAATTTTTCTTCCTATAGTATTAAAAAAATTAGATAAAAGAAATATAATTATAATAATTTCTCTTATTAGTTTAGGATTTGAATTAATACAATACATTTTGGCTATTGGAAGCAGTGACATAGATGATGTGATTCTAAATTCATTAGGTGGGATACTTGGTATTATTATTTATACAAAGGTGACCAAATTATTTCCTAATAACATTAAAAAATTCCAAGCCATAATAAGTACAAGCATAATTTTGGGAGTGATAGGATTGGGTGTCATTGTTACAAACTACCAAAGCTTGTTAACTTTTAAACTCAAGCCAGATAAACAAGTTTCAAGAATATTAGTTGAAGAAAATAAGGAAATAGTTAAAGATATAGATAAAAATGAGGCAGATATAATTGGTTCATTTGAAAGTTTTAAAAATGGTGTGTTAACTATTAAGACAGCTTGTAATAATAATATAAAGTGTCCAGAAAATTTAATGGATAAGGATGGTTATATAAAAGTTTATCTGAGTAAAAATACAAAATTAATATCTTTTGTAATTACTGAAGAAGAGAACAAAGATATAATTAGATATGAAGAATTTGATGTTAAAAATTTACCTCTATTAAAGAAAACTGATACATTTGAGATTTGGATTGATAAAGATAATCAACCAAAAGATGAACATGGAATCACAGCTTCTAGATTATTAATTGGATTAGATGAATAGAATATCCAATAAAAAAAGAATAACAAAAGTAAAAAACGAAAAAACTATTTCTATAATTATTTTTACATTATGCACAAAAATATATCAACTGTTGAAGGAGTAGAGATAAATTATGGAGATAATAAAATATATTTTGTATTTTTTTATATATTCATTTCTAGGATGGGTAGTAGAAAGTGCAGGATGTTCTATAGCAAGCAAAAGGATAATCAATAGAGGGTTTTTAAATGGTCCAATATGTCCTGTTTATGGTTTTGGAGCAGTACTTGTGATATCAATACTAGGAAGATTTGACAATATAATTATTTTATTTTTGATAGGAATGATTTTGACTACAATTCTAGAATATTTTACAGGATTTATTTTAGAAACATTATTTCATGCTAAATGGTGGGATTATTCTGACCAAAAATTTAATATAAAGGGAAGAGTCTGTTTAAAAAATGCAATATATTTTGGTATAATGTCTGTTGTAATAATAAAATTTATACATCCCTATATAGAATATATTGTAAGTACTATTCCGTATAATATATTAATTTCAATAGTGGTAATTACGACTTTATGGACAATTGTGGATTTAATTGTTACTATCATATCACTTAAAAAATTAGATATGAAGCTCAATTTATTAGATGAAATAATTACAGACCTAAATGATATAAATATGAAATTAGATAAGTTTGATAGAAGAGAGATACAAGCTTTATTTAAAACAATAAATAGTGAAGAATTAGAAGCTAGAGAAAAATTAAATAAAATAAACAGTAAATTAGACCGTATAGAATCTAATATTATCTTACAAAAAAGAATTATCAAGGCTTTTCCAGATATAAAACATAAAAAACAACAAGAACAATTACAATACTTTAAAGAAATCATCAATGATAATAAAAGATGATAATATGATTTAATTAAAAATAAACAGAAAAATAGTATTTATAAGATAATTTGCAAAGAACTCTATTATAATAGAATAGAGTTCTTTATTTTTTGGAGAAATAGAGTTGATTTGCTGAAAACAAAATATATTATCTCTGAATAACAAATATTTTGAAAATTATAAAAACATATATTGACAATTTGTGTCAAAAATACTAACATTAGTATATAAAGAATTTTATATAAAAATATCTTTACAAATTGCAATAATTCTAAAAATATAAATTTACTTAAAGAGGGGAATGATTTGCCAATGAGCGAGATAACTAGTCAAATGATAAGTACAGAAGAAAAAAAATATGTTGCTAAAACTCAAAAAATACCTTATTATCCAGTAGCATTTAAATCAGGTGAAGGTGCGATGTTATATGATTATGAAGGTAATGAGTATGTAGACTTTTTAGCAAGTGCAGGCTCTGCAAATGTAGGTCATGGAAATAAGGAAATCTCACAAGCAGTTAAAGAACAAATGGATGATATCACACAATATACACTTGCATATTTCCATAGTGATCCTCCTGTAAAATTAGCTGAAAAGCTTGTGGAAATAGCCCCTGGAGATAATGATAAGAAAGTATTATACAGCGCAACAGGCTCTGCTTGCATAGATGCTGCTATAAAATTAGCAAGAGGATATACTGGAAGAACAAAAATAATATCTATGTGTGAGTCATATCATGGAAGTACTTATGGAGCTATATCTATATCTGCATTAAGTACAAATATGAGAAGAAAAATGGGTCCATTATTACCAGAAGTTTATCACTTCCATTATCCAGATAAAAATAGAACTGCTAAAGAATGTTTAGATGAAATGGAATATGCTTTTGCACACTACTTACCAGTAGAAGAAGTAGCTGCAATATTTATAGAACCAATTGCAGGAGATGCAGGGATAATAGTGCCTCCAGTAGAATGGATTCAAGGATTAAGTAAAATATGTAAAGAAAATGGAATACTACTTATAAGTGATGAAATACAACAAGGTATGGGAAGAACAGGTAAATGGTTTGGTATAGAAAATTTTGGTATTGAAGCAGACCTTATAGTTCTTGGAAAATCTGTTGGTGGAGGATTACCTCTAGGAGCAGTTGTTGGAAGAACAGAAATAATGCAAAGTCTTGATGCACCAGCACATCTATTTACTTTAGCTGGAAATACAACAGTATGTGTAGCTGCTTTAAAATCTATAGAAATAATTGAAAGAGAAAACTTACTTCAAAAGAGTATAGAAATGGGAGATTATATTAAAGCAGGATTTGAAAAACTAAAAGAAAAATACGATATAATTGGAGAAATAAGAGGCTTAGGTTTATCTATAGGAGTTGATATAGTTAAAGGAAAAGGTTCTACTGAAAAATATCCAGATGCTACAGCTAAGATATGCTATAGATGTATACAAACTGGATTGATAATGATATTCTTAGGACAATCTACTTTAAGAGTACAACCACCTCTAGTAATAACTAAGGAGCAAGTAGATAAAGCAATGAGTATTATAGATTCTGCAATAGATGATTATTTAAATGGTAGAATTGGTGACGAAGTTTATGAAGTAACTCAAGGTTGGTAAAATAGATATTAAATAAAAAAGAGTTATCTCAATTTTAGAAAGTAATTTCTGAAATGAGATAACTCTTTTAAGTTACCCACAAGTAAGAAGATTAGTCGATTCATTAAAGGTTATGTTTTGGGTATTACTTTTGTGAGTATCAGAAACAGTATTACGAGAGTAGTTACCCTTACTCGAACTATCTGTCAATTTTGTTATAATCAAAATTGCTAAAAGAATAAAAATTACTGTGTATAAAGCAATAACATATGGTTTTCTTTTATATTTGTATTTGTTATTAAAAAAAGAATGTCCATAATTATCTCTATTGACCTTATGTTTGTTTATATTTGTATTCTTTTTTTTGTTATTTTTCTTTTTATCATCCTTTTTTCTATTTTTAGGGTAAGGAATGACTTTGTGTGTATCGTCAAGTTTGACATTTTTATTTTTTTGAATATTGTTTTCTAGGCTAGCTTTTTTTTCTCCAAATTGAATAGTTTTATTGGTATTGTTGTTATCTTTCAATGTTAATCTCCCTCCCTTAAACTTTCCCTTTAGATAATATTACTACTAACCTATAGAATATACAATAATAATATACAATGAATAAAATTTTATAAGTATAAATCTCTTTCCCCACGTTCTAAAGCAGTCATATTGTTAGATACAATGTTTCTTATGTCTTCTCTTTCTATCTTAGCTATTTCTTCAGTAATAAGTTTTTTACCCATAACTTTAAGTTCTTCATCACCATAATCAATTAAAAATTCATTTAATGTAGTAAGTGCATTTGGTGTGCAGACGTTGTGAATTTGACGACTCTTAGCTAAACTCATAAATCTATCCCCAGTTCTACCTTTTCGATAACAGGCTGTACAGTAACTAGGTATATATCCATCAGTGATTAGTTCCTTAAGTACTTCTACAGGACTTCTGTGGTCTCCAACCTCGAATTGATCTGTATTGTCACCATCCTCATATGCTTTATATCCACCAACACCTGTTAGAGAACCTGCACTAACTTGCGATACACCATATTTTAGTAATTCATTTCTCATTTCGGCAGTTTCTCTAGTAGACATTATAATTCCAGTAAAAGGAACTGCTAATCTAGTTATAGCTACAATTTTTTTAAACATATCATCAGAAACTAAATGAGGGAAGTTTTCTAAGTTCATACCTTCAGCTTTTTTTAATCTAGGAAAAGATATAGTGTGGAATCCTACACCAAATTTTTCTTCCAGATGTTCATTATGCATCATAAGGCCTAAAACTTCAAATTTAGGATCAGCTAGACCAAATAAAACTCCAGCACCAACATCATCAACTCCAGCTTCCATAGCTCTATCAAAAGCTGTTAAATGGTAGTAGTAGTCATTTTTTATAGATTGACCATGCATCTTTATAAATGTTGGTTTATGGTATGTTTCTTGGAATAGTATATAAGTTCCTATTCCTTTTTCTTTTAATAGTTTATATTCATCTACACTAGTAGCTGCTATGTTAACGTTTACCCTTCTTATATTTCCATTTTCATTATATGTTGAATAAATTGCATCTAAGCAGTCTAATATATAGTTTATATCACAATTTTTAGGGTCTTCACCAGCTTCTAAAGCAAGTCTTTTATGCCCCATTTTTTCCAGTATTTTAACTTCTTCTCTTACTTCGTCCATAGTAAGCTTTTTTCTTTTAAATTTATTACATGTATTGAAACCACAGTAAACACATTCATTTACACAGTAGTTTGATACATAGAGAGGGGCAAATAAAACCACTCTATTACCGTATATTTCATTTTTTATTTGCCCAGCTATACTAAACAATCTATCAAGTTGTTTTTTATCTTCTACTTCAAGAAGTGTAGCTATATCTTTATAGCTAAGTTTTTCTCTTCTATCAGCCTTATCAAGCACTTTCTCAATATCATCAGAAGTTGAATTTTTTGCATCCTCTAATAAAGAATTAATAAGTTCATGTTTTATGAACATTTACAAACGCCTCCATTCAATATTATCACCACGAGAGTAGTCAACTTTAAGTCCTAGCGACTTGATATTTTCCTCTAAACTCTGGTGATATTCACAAGCTTCTTGACCAGTAAATGCTTTGTTATCATAAAGAGAATATTGTTTTCTAAATTCTTGAGGAGAAAGGTTTGGCATAATTACATTACAACCAGCTAAAAGGCCTGCATTTCTACCACTAGGGTTTATAGATGCAAGAGCTGTTGTAGCAGGTAATAAGACTTTTGGAAGTAGAAGTCTTGTAATTGAAAGCATAAGTAATGTCTTTTCTAAATCACCATGTTTATAATCTTTAAAGATTGTATCATGATGTGGGATAAAAGGTCCTATACCAACCATATGAGGATTTAACTCTTTTAGGTATAATAAGTCACGAACAAGGTCCTCATTGCTTTGGAATGGTGACTCAACCATAAATCCAGCACCTACTTGATAACCAATTTCCTTGAGGTTTTTAAGGCATTCTTTTCTAGTTCTAAGTTCAATGTTTGGCGGATGTAATTTTTTGTAATGGCTGTCTGTAGCAGTTTCATGTCTTAAAAGATATCTGTCTGCACCACTTAAAAAGTATTTTTTATAGGAGTCATAGCTTTTTTCTCCTAATGATAATGTTATAGCGCAATCCTCATATTTATTTTTTATACTTGAAACAATCTCACATATCTTGTCATCAGTAAAATATGTGTCTTCACCACCTTGTAAAACAAAAGTTCTGTATCCTATCTTATAACCTATATCACAACATTCAAGTATTTCATCCGTTGAAAGTCGATATCTTGTAATATTTTTGTTAGAAGATTGTATACCACAGTAGTAACAATTGTTTTTGCAGTAGTTTGTAAGTTCTATAAGCCCTCTTAAGTAGACTCTATTTCCATAGTATTTATTTCTCATATCGCTAGCTTGCTTGTAAAGATAGTTTCTCAAATTTTGTTCAAAGTTATATTCTTCATTGTCGATATTCTCTATTAAGTATAGTAGTTCATCAAAGCTTAGTGAATTAATGCTGTAAAGTTTATCTATAAAGTATTTAATCTTATTTTTAGTCATATCTAAATATGTATTTATTAAATATAGTTAAATTTTTAGTAATTGAAAAGTTCAAGTGATCTTTCTAAAATACCTTTTGTATATGCTATTAAAATACCATAGTTTACGATAGGTACATTGAAAGATTTTGCCTTTTCTATTCTAGATAACATTCCAGCTCTATTCATCATACAAGCTCCACAATGAACTACAAGTGCATATTTAGTTATATCTTCAGTGAAGGATACTCCAGAACTAAATTCAAAAGTAATATTTTTACCAGTTTTCTTTCTAATCATATTAGGGATTTTAACTGTTCCAATATCATCAGTTTGTCTATGATGAGTACAACCTTCAGCCATCAAGACCTTGTCACCATCTTTTAAATTTTCTAAAGCATAGGCACCATCAATTAATTCTTTAAGGTCTCCTTTTTGTCTAGCGAACAATATAGAAAAAGATGTAAGAGGAATATCTTTTGGAGTATCTTTATCCACTTGTGGAAATACTTGAGAGTCAGTAATAACAAGCTTAGGTTTTTTACTTAAATTAGATAGAGTTTCTTTTAAGTTATCTTCTTTTGTAACTATAGAAATTGCTCCAGTATCCAAAATATCTCTTATAACTTGCTGTTGAGGAAGTATAAGCCTACCTTTTGGAGATGCCTTATCTATTGGAACGACTAAGACAACTAAATCATTTGGCTCAATTAAATCTGATACCAATTTAAACTCATTACTATCTTTAGGCAAAACCTTTATTATTTCATTTTTTAAATCTTCAATTCCAATTTTATCTGTTGATGAGACAGAAACAACTGGACATTTAACTTTATTTTTAGTTAAGCTTAAAATTTCAGATTGATTTTTAATTGTATCAATCTTGTTAAGTACTAAAATATGAGGTATATTTTTATCATTAAACTTTTCAATTAGTGATAAATCTTCTTTTGACACACCAATTTGGCAATCCACTACTAGTAAAGCTATGTCTGTCTTTTCTAAAATATCTAATGATTTGCTTATTCTAAGCTCACCAAGCTCACCAACATCGTCAAGACCAGCAGTATCTATAAGAACACAAGGTCCTATAGGAAGGATTTCCATTGGTCTAAATACTGGGTCTGTAGTAGTTCCAGCAATATCTGATACTATTGCAGCACTTTGATTTGTTATAGCGTTTATTACGCTAGATTTACCTGCATTTCTTTTGCCAAAGAGACCTATATGTACTCTTATTGATTGTGGAGTAGAATTTAGACTCATTTGTACTCACCACCTTAAATTTCTTTTTTTGATATACTAGTTTTTACAGATACATGAGGTATATTTCCCAATTTACCAGTCAAACTATTGATAATATCCATTTCGCCAACAACTGCTATACATACAATTGAGACACCCTCTTCTTCACAAGGAATTCCCATTCTACCTTTAATAATGCCTTTAAAAGTCGATACAACTTCATTAAATTTAAGCTGACATTCTTTTGGTTCTTCCAAAATAGCACTTATAACCGCAACCTTTTTCATAAATATCCTCCTAACTCAGAAAATATGTTTTTAAACAAATCCAAAATCAAAAAACTTTTCTTTTTAAAGAAAAGTTTCTACAAAAGAAAAGTTATTAATTACACAATTATAATGTGCTATATTAAACTATTTCCTTACAGATTAGATAACTCTTTTCTGGTAGGGTTAGCTTGTAAAATTTATTTTAACAACAATTAACTAAAGAAAATTTTTATACAATTTGTGTGAATCATATAAAAATTAACTAAAGAAAATTGAAGTTACTTATATAATAGTAGTAAATCGAAATTAAGTCTATAGAAAAACCAATTTTTGTATAAAAATAAAAATAAAAATTGGTTATTTACAAAGAAATGACTTTAATAAAATATATAGTTAATTATTTTTTTAGCATATAATTTATAAGAAGTTTTAGAGTATTTTCAATTGCTTCTATATGAGTTCTTTCGTAGTGGTGGCTATTATTTGTTCCAGGGCCAACACAAGCTATTTGAACATCTTCTCCCCAACGAATAGCCTCTGAAGCATCTGAACCATAAAAAGTAAATACATCAACAGCATAATCTAAATTATTATCTTCTGCAACATCTACAAGTTTATTTCTTAAATTAAAATCATATAGAGATAAGTTATCTTTTGCAACTATAGTCACACCATGTTCACTAGATGTTTGACTTGGCCCAGTAGGTGCTATGTCTATTGCTACAAATTCTCTAGTTTTTTCAGGTAAAGCTTTAGAGACACCATGTCCAATTTCCTCATAATTACTTATATAGAAGTTAGTAGTATGTTTAGGTGTTAAGTTGTTTTCCTTAAAGTATCTAGCTATTTCAAGAACCATTGCTACAGCTGCTTTGTTATCTATATATCTAGATTTTATAAAACCAGATTCTGTAGCTTCAAAACGATGGTCTAGACATACAAAATCTCCAACACTTATTCCTAAATCCAAAACATCCTGTTTATTAAATACTTTTTCATCAAGTCTAATAATCATTGTTTCTTCATTTCTTTCAGATGCAGCTTTTGTCTGTCCATATATATGAGTAGAAGCGTATTTAAACACAATACTTCCTCTGATTTTTTTACCTTTTCTAGTTATAACAGTACAATTTTCACCCTCTATAGCGGCCCAACAACCACCACCAACTTTATGGTATTTAAGAGTACCATCTGGTGATATTTCTTTTACCATAGCACCAAGTGTATCCATATGTGCAGATATTGTTATTTGATTTGAATCATCTTCACCAGGAAGAGTAGCTATAAGTGCACCTTTTTTTGTAAGAGTAGTATTAAGACCTAAAGTTTCAAAATCCTTTTTGCTTTCTAAAACTGCATTTTCAGTATATCCAGCTGGACTTGGTATATCAAGATACTTCTTCATTAAATTTATAGTATTAGTTAAATTTAAGTTCATATTATTTCCTCCTAAAAAATATATATTCATACAAATTATAACATAAATACGAATGTTCTGAAAACTGTATTTGAAAGAAAAATTTCTAAATCTATTAAAAAAAATAATATATAAGGTAAAATTAATTTATATTATATAGGTTTAAGTTAAAAATAGTTTTATTGTATAAATAATAAAAATAAATAAAAAACAAATAAACAAATAAAAACAAATAAATGAGATATTTAGTTTAATTCTCTTTACAAATAAAGATTTTAGTAATAAAATAATTGTTGAAAAAGATTTTAAATTCAGATTATTCGTTTTTAAAGTAATTAATCTGTAAACCTTTATTAATATATGTAAATAGTTGGTTATATATGTATTTAATTAGCTAAATATATATATAAAAGTTTATTTTAATTATTTGGATTATTCTGAGAAAAATTTTTATTAGGAATTATAAAAAATCTGAATCACTTAGGAAAAGAGAGGATGTGTATAATGTGATTGAAAACGGATTCGTATTTTGTAGTTTTTTAGTTGTATTTGTAGGTGGCATTTTTTACATGGTTGATAAATTAAAATGGAAGATATTTGATGTTATTAATCCAATGCTTTTAATTTATTTAGGGTCTGCTATACTTGCATCATTTGGTTTATTTGCACAAAATGAAGAAGTTGGTATATATCAGAATATAATAACAGTAAATTTTCTACCATTAATGTTAGTATTCTTATTAATTCAATGTGATTTAAGAAAAATATTAAAAATGGGACCTAAAATGTTATTATCATTTTTCTGCGCTACATTGACATTTATGCTTGGATTTATCATAGCTTTTATAATTTTTAAAGGTTCAATGGGTGCAGATTCGTGGAAAGTTCTTGGTGCAGCATCTGGGTCATGGATAGGTGGTTCATCAAATATGATTGCAGCAGCTAATGCTCTAGGTGTTGCAGAAGAAGGGCTTAGCTATGCAATACTTATGGGTTCTATAGGATATACAGTATGGATGTCTGTTTGTCTAATGTCTGTAAAATTTGGCCCTAAATTCAACAAATGGACAAAATGTGATACAAGTTTTATAGATGAGGTTACAGCAAAGCTTGAGAAAGAAAATAAAGATAATACAGCACCTACATTTGTGGAACTTATGACTTTATTGTCTGTTGGATTTGGAGTTGCAGCATTTGCACAGATTGTATCTAAGATACTTCCAACTTCAGGTATACTTAATGAGACTATGTGGGTAGTGCTTGTTGCATCTACAGTATCAATACTGTTAGGTATGACTAAGATATCAAAACTTAAAGGAAGTACATTAGTGGGAAATGTATTTATGTACTTGCTTCTTGCAGCAACAGGAAGTAAAGCAAATTTCTTTGGACTATCAGAGGCTCCTGTTTACATAATGTTTGGATTAGTAGTAGTTCTTGTACATGCTATTTCATTTATAGGACTTGCAAAACTATTTAAATTAGACTTATTTACTTGTGAGGTAGGAAGTATAGCTAATATAGGTGGTGTAACTACAGCACCAATGATTGCTGGGGTTCATAATCCGGTATTAATTCCAGTAGGTGTACTTATGGGGCTTTTAGGAAATGTTATAGGAACTTATTGTGCTCTTATAGTGACTCAAATATTACATATGTTAGCTTAATGAAACTATAGTATAAAGCTAAATAATTCATATCAGAAAAGTTATTTCAATTTAAGTGTACACTTTTATCGAAATAACTTTTTTTATTTGACAAAATAAGTTATTTCAAAAAGCTATTTTGACATATTTAGTGAATAATATTGTAAAATTTACCAATAGTGATATATATTTAATTTTTATATTGAATCGAACGTTTGTATGATGTATAATAAGCATATAGAACGAATGTTTGCAGAACGGATGTTTTTTGAAATTATTTTAATAATTTATGAATATATATAACAATACATAAATATATTTAAATATAAAGATAAAAAGAATTTAAAGGAGTGTTGATAACTTATGATAATTCCATCAAGAAAAATACAAGATATAACATTAACAAATTTAAAAAATGGTGAAGTGACTTTAATTGAATTAGATGAAATATATAAAAAGATGGGATTTTTATTTGTTGTAAGTGAAGGCAAATTGAAAAAAATAAAAAAGGAGAATCATCATTAAAAATGCATAAAATTATAAATACTATAAAATTTTGTAAAACCTAACTTATGTAGAATATAAATACTTAAGTTAGGTTTTTTGTGATAAAATCTGTGATTACTTGACTTTTAGAAAGCAGTACAGTGTTTTATAGACTAAAAAATAAATGAGTTTAAATCTCAAGGGCATAATACTGCATAAGAGGTGATATTAATGAAAATAGTAACCTACAATATTCATAAAGGTATGGATTCAAATAATAAATTGACATTACCTAAAATGGGAATGTATTTAAAACAATTAAATTGTGATGTGGTTTGTTTGCAGGAAGTACTATACCCTCAATTTTTAGCTTTAAAGGCTGTTTTAAATATGGATGGTGTATTTGCCACAAATGTAAAAAAGGTAAATATGATATATGGAATTTGTACATTTACAAAATTAAAAATATTAAACAATAATCATTTTTTTTTAACTAGTAAAAAAGAACAGCGAGGAGCACTTTGTATAACTGTAGATGATTATGGAGGAATTATAAATATTATAAACACACACTTAGGTTTAGATAGAGAAGAGAGGACAAAGCAACTAGATGAAATAATAGACTACAGAAATAGATTAGTAGGGGCTGTTGTTTTATGTGGTGATTTCAATGAAAAAAATATCTCTTTAGATATGTTTAATGATATGGCTGTTTGTTTAAATAAATCTCACTTAGCAACCTTTGAAAAGTCAAATTCTAGGATAGATTATATTTTTGCTGATAGAAAAACTAAACTAAAAGGATATATAGTAGAAAAGATTTATTTATCAGACCATTATCCAGTAATAGGATATATTTAATTTTTAATGTAGATTAATCAATATTCGTAAATAAGGGGTAAATTTTTTATTAAGGTATAATTAAAAAGTGTCAAAAAGAAATCTAATTATAAGACATAAATTTACAATAAAGTTACATTTGCTTAAATGCCTTGTTTAAAAAAAGCTATTCAAATATAATCTAAAGTAGTTTTGAAAGGGAAACTTTAATAAGCAAAATTAAGATAAATTAAGTTAGTGTTAAAATGAGGTGAATTTATGAGCAGAAGTACAACAAGGGTTTCAAAATTAGGAAAAGAAAAAAAACGAACTTTCATAATAGTATTAGCAGTTTTAGCTGTAGCAATAGGTGTGTCTACTTATTTTTTTAACAACAAATTTCTATATAATGGGAAAATAGCTAAAAATGTATATATAGAAGATATAAATGTATCTGATATGACCAAAGAAGAAGCATTAAAAGCTATAACAGATAAGTATACTCCAGAAGACCTGAATCTTACTTATGATGGAAAAGATTATAAAATATCTCCAAATGATATTGATTTAAAATATAACACAGAAGAAGTTGTAAAAAATGCTTATGAGAGTACAAAAAAAGGTTCTTACTTTCAAAACTTAAAGAAGTATATCGATATAAGAATAAATAAGCTAGCCCTAAAAATAGAATCTGGATATGATGAGGCAAAACTTAGTGCTCAAGTATCTTCAGTAGCTGATAGTATCAATGTTAAAATGAAAAATGCTTCAATTAGTGTTGGAAGTGGTGGATTAAATTACACAGAGTCTGTTGTAGGTAGAGAATTTGACTTGGCATCAAATAAAGAATCTATATACAACATGATAAAAAATAAAGAGTACAAGTCTTTAGAACTAAAAGTAAATCTTCAAAAACCAGATATAACAACAGAACAAGTAAAATCTGTGAATTCTGTTATAGGCCAATATTCAACAACATATTCTCAATCTGTATCAGGTAGAGCATATAATGTGGCATTGTCAGCAAGAAAAACTAGTGATGTTTTACTAATGCCAGGTGAAGAATTTTCATATAATAAACTTACAGGGCCTAGCAATAAAGCTAATGGTTACAAAGATGCACCAGTTATAGTTTATGGGAAATTAGAGCAATCAGCAGGTGGAGGTGTTTGTCAAACATCTTCAACAGTTTATAATGCAGCTCTCCTTTCAGGTATGGAAATAACACAAGTTACAAATCACTCATCTGCATCTACTTATGTGCCAAGAGGTAGAGATGCTACAGTAAGTGATGGAGGATTAAATTTAAAATTTAAAAATCCATATAACCATCCCGTATATATTAAAAATTATGCAGGTGGAGGAAGTGTATCATCTATAGTATATGGCAATTCTGGTGACAAACCAAATATATCTATAGAAGTAAAAAACACTGGAAAAGATAAATATTCTACATATAGAGTGTATAAAGACTCAAGTGGGAAAGTCATAAAAAGAGAACATATATCAAATAGTTCTTATAAAGAATTGAAAAAATAGATTATTTTTTAGATTAATATTGAATTGATACAAAAAACAAGAGAGTTGAGAACTCTCTTGTTTTTTGTATAAGAGTAGACTTATTAATTGTCGTTTTGATATTAGAATCATTAATATATAGAAAATATTCCTATATATTGGTATAATTATAAATAGATTTAGTTATATAAAATGTATGAGGAGGTGACAGGGTTGAATTTTATAGGCAATAGGTATGAGGTAGTAAATTCTGATGACGTTTTAGAAATTAACAAAATCTATAAGGCTAGGGATGTTTTTTACAGAAAAAATGTGTTGATAAAAGTTATAAAACACAATAACTATATTTGTGAAGATTTTGTATCAAATTTAATTGATGAAAGTACTGCTTTAGATGAAATAAACTCTCCTTATATACTAAAAATAATTGATGTTGGGATTCATTGTACAGAAGAAACAACATTGTATTATATTGTAAGCGAAGACTTTGATGGTATTGGCCTAGATGAATTAATTCTAGGTAATTATCTTCATCTAGAAGCAATTATAAATATAATGATACAAGTTTTAAAGGCTTTAGAAATGATACATAGAAATTATTCATATCATGGCAGTTTAAAATCAAGTAGTATAATGGTGAATACAGAATATAATATTAAAATTTGTGATTTTGGAATTACAAGAGCAAATAATGGGGTTAATACAAGAAGCTATGGAAATAGAAAGTATTTATGCCCACATCAACTATGTATAAACTATACTGATAGAGAGAGTGATTTTTTCGCAACAGGTCTTATTTTGTTTGAGTCTATATTTAAGAAATTACCTTTTGGAGAAGCAAATTCAGAAGAAAAGATGTTACAATTGATTGATAAAGGACTAGACTGGAATAGTATAAGAGCAATTAATGGAAATATAGAACTTATAAATGTTATAAAAAGGCTGCTTGGTAGAAATAATAAGTATACTAGAGCTAATGATATTATTGTTGACCTTAGCAAGGTAATGTATGAAAAAGCATATATAGAGGTTGAAGATAAAGTAGAAGAAGAACCAAAAAAAATTGTTCAGGTCAAAAAAGAAGATAAAAGTAAAGTGAGAAGAAAATTACATAAAAAAATTGTTGTTGCTGGTTTAGCAATAGTTATGATTTCAAT
This sequence comes from Clostridioides sp. ZZV14-6154, assembly GCF_020657785.1. NCBI lineage: Bacteria > Bacillati > Bacillota > Clostridia > Peptostreptococcales > Peptostreptococcaceae > Clostridioides > Clostridioides sp. ZZV14-6154. Next base: position 60,989 of record NZ_JAGWCY010000001.1, read on the forward strand.
GATTATTATAGGTTCTATAATATAAAAATTATATATTGTACATTTTAAAATAAATGTCTATAAATAATATACATATAGATTAAAATTTTAGTATTGTTTTAATTATGAGAGGAAGTGGTTATTATGTTAGCAAAAAATGATGAGGTATTAAACGTTTAAGAGTATTTTAACAAATAGCCACCTGCTTTTGTAGTTTAAAAATAAAAAAGCTGTGGCTAAAAGTCACAGCTTTTTGCTACTTTTTAAAGGCAGGAGTATATTAAAAAGGAGCAAAGTATGAGTGAAATAAAAGTAATAGCAAATAACAAGTGTTGGATTGAAGATATAGCAAAGAGACAACTTGAAGATATTTCAAAATTAAATGGAATTTTAAGAATAGTAGGATTGCCTGATTTACATGCAGGTAAAATACCTGTGGGTCTAGCAGTTGAAACTGAAGGTATTATCTATCCACATATAATTGGAAATGATATAGGTTGTGGAATGACTTTATTTAAAACTGGAATCTCCAAAAAGAAATTTAAAAAAGATAGATGGATTAAACGTCTTTCTGAAATTAAAGATTTATCTGATATAAAAATAATGAATCCACATGAAGAGGAATGTCCAATATCAAATTTGGGAACTATTGGAAGTGGAAATCATTTTATAGAATTTCAATGTGTAAATGAAATTCACAATAAAGAAAAATTTGAGCAATTAAGATTTTCATCTGATGACATAATGATGTTAGTTCATTGTGGGTCAAGAAATTATGGAGAAACTATACTTAAAAAGTTCTACAACAAAAATGGTATTGAAGTTGGAAGTGAAAAAGAAAGAGATTATATGATAAATCATGATAAAGCTTTAATCTGGTCAGAGCGCAATCGTGAAATTGTTAGCAAAAAAATTATGCAATCAATAGGTATATCTGGAAATATTGAAAAAATATTATCTATAAATCATAATTTTATAGAAAAAAGAGAAGATAAATTCATACATAGAAAAGGTGCTGTTTCAAGTGAAAGAGGAGCTGTAATTATACCTGGTTCAAGAGGAAGTCTATCATATATAGTTATGCCTACTGAAAATACAGAACAGTCTTTATATTCTCTATCACATGGAGCTGGTAGAAAATGGTCTCGTTCAATTTGTAAATCTCGTCTTAAAAACAAGTATAATAAAGACACTATAAAACAAACTAAATTTAAAAGCTATATTCTATGTAATGATATAAATTTATTATTTCAAGAAGCTCCAGAAGCATATAAAAATATAGAACAAATTATTGAAAGTTTGATAGAATATAAACTTATTCAAGTAGTGGCAACTATGAAACCACTAATTACTTATAAAGGGTAATTTTAAAAATTAAAAATATATTAAATTAAAAATAGCTGATTTTGTTAAAGCATATAAGAATGTTTTGATACTATCAGCTGTTTTTTATATTTTTTTAGGTATGATAATTTAAAGAGATGAACTCTATGATGTGTAATCTTTATAAAATTAGACTCTATAAGAAATTATGGATATAAATGAAAGAATAAGCATTATTTTTGTTTTAATAGTGAGCATTATAGGGTTTTTTATTATGTTAAAAGATAAATAAATTTATTTATATTGACACTAGGATATAATTTATGAAATAATGTTAAAGTGACTAAAATAGTTAATTGAAAATAGAAAAGGAGCAGTGTTTTATGAAAAAAAATACTAACATTAGTGAGTCCGGGGTTAGACTTCTTAATAAATAAGGAGTTTAATGCATAATAATTCCTTATTTATTAAGTCGATTACAAATAATTATTATAAAAGTAAGTGGAATAGTTATTTAAAATTCATGACTTATAAATAAAGGAGAAAGTAAAATAATGAATAGTAATACAATTGAAAGACTACAATTAAATGAAGTTAAAGAATTAATAAAAATACATTGTGTAAGTTCACTTGGAAGAAATCTAATAGACAAATTAACTCCTAGTGGAAATATTGAAGTAGTAAGAAGAAAATTAAAAGAAAATAAAGAAGCTAGAAAAATAATTGAAAACAGTAATCATATACCACTTGAAGGATTGTTTAATGCAGGTTCTACAATAGATAAAATTGAAAAAGGAATGATAATAGAACCTATTGAACTTGTAAATATAGAGGATTTTTTAAGAGGTTGTAGGAAGATGAAAGCTTTTATGTTAGACAAAGAATTTTATTCGCCTACATTAAGTTCTTATGCTTTAAATATAACAGAATGTAAAAACATAGAGGAAGAGATAAACTACTGCATAAAATCAAACAAAGTTGATTCTAATGCAAGTAAAGAATTAAAAAAGGTAAGAAGAAATATAGAAATTACAGAAGGAAAAATAAAAGATAGATTAAATAAGTTTATAACATCAAGTATAAACAAAAAGTATATACAAGAGTTTATAATAAGTAAAAGAAATGATAGATATGTAATACCGATTAAATCTTCTTATAAAAATGAAGTTGATGGTACTATATTAGATACTTCATCAAAAGGAAATACTGTATTCGTTGAACCAATAAGTGTGTCAAATTTAAGTACAGAATTGACTATGTTAAAAGCCGATGAGACTATTGAAGAATACAAGATATTATCTTATTTAACAGAGCTTATATTTGATAAAATAGTTCAGATAAAGTTAAATATAGAAATACTTTCTGAATATGATATGGTATTTGCAAAAGCTAAATATAGCCAAAAAATAAATGGTATTACTCCAAAAATAAACAACAATGGATATATAAAAATAATCAAAGGTAAGCACCCACTTTTAACAGGAGATGTAGTACCTTTAGATTTTGAAATAGGTAAAAATTATAGAAGTCTTGTAATAACAGGACCTAATGCAGGTGGAAAAACTGTAACTCTTAAGACTGTTGGTCTATTAACTTTGATGGTTCAATGTGGACTTGATATTTCTGCTAAAGAAGACAGTGAACTAAGTGTATTTGAAAAAGTATTTGTAGATATAGGAGATAATCAAAGTATTGAAAATGCTCTAAGTACTTTTTCATCACACATAAAAAATATTGCAGAAATTATGAACTCATCAAATAATTCTACACTTGTTTTATTTGATGAGATAGGTAGTGGAACTGAACCTAATGAAGGAGCAGGACTAGCAATATCATTACTAGAAGAGTTTTATAGTATGGGATGTATAACAATAGCATCAACTCATTATGGTGAGATAAAAAAGTTTGCTAACTTGCATCCAGAATTTGAAAATGCAGGTATGATGTTTGATAAAGAAACTTTAGAACCATTATATAAGTTAACAATAGGAAAATCTGAGGATAGTAATGCTCTTTTTATTTCTAAAAAAATGGGAATAAAAAATAAGGTATTAAGTAGAGCTAAAGAATATATAACTGATAGAAACTACAATTTAGATTTAGTTAAGAGAAGTAAATTACAATCCAATACTGAAAATAAAGATAATATTGAATTTATTTCCCATTATACAGAGTATGATACAGGTGATAAAGTAAAATTATTGGATGAAAATGACTTTGGAGTTGTGTATAAACCTAGAGATAAGTTTAATAATGTAGAAGTATTATTTAAAGACAATTTTGTATTAGTAAATATAAAAAGATTAGAACTTAGTATAAAAGCAGAAGAGTTATATCCTGAAGGATATGATTTAAATTCATTGTTTACTAGTTTTAAAGATAGAAAATTGGAAAAAGACATTCAGAGAGGTTCAAAAAAAGCTCTTAAACAGATTCAAAAAGAAATTAAAGAAAATAGAAAACAAATATAAAAACACAAATGACTATTTAAAATGTAAATAATTATTTTACAAAACATGAGTAATAAATGCGATTATTTTTGCGTATTTTACTCATGTTTTTTTGTGTGTAAAAATTTATACTTTAAACATAGATGAAATAATATTAAAGGAGGTATAAATATGGATGTTCTATTATCTGTAAAAGATGTAACAAAGATTTATAGTAAAAATAAAAAGCCAAGTTTGAATCATGTTTCATTTGAGGTGAATTGTGGTGAATTTGTTGGAATTATGGGGGCGTCAGGTTCTGGAAAAACAACTTTACTAAACGTATTATCTACAATAGATAGTGTAAGTAGTGGTGAGATAGTAATTAATGGTGTAAATTTAAAAGAATTAAATAATAACTCTACTGCAGATTTTATAAAGGATAATATTGGATTTATATTTCAAGAATACTTTTTGATTGACAGTTTGAATGTTTTTGAAAATATAGCTGTACCACTTACTTTAAAACATATGCAACCAAGTGAAATTGAAGATTCTATCAAGTTATTGACAAAACGATTTGGAATAGATTCAATTTTGTATAAATATCCAAATGAGTTATCTGGTGGTCAATGTCAAAGGGTTGCTGCAGCAAGAGCGATTATAAAAAAACCATCTATAATACTTGCAGATGAACCAACTGGAGCACTTGACTCAGTATCAGCAAATGAGTTACTAAAAACACTAAGTGATGTAAATCGAGAATTAAAAACTACTATATTGATGGTAACGCATGATGCTTATGTAGCTAGTTTTTGTAATAGAATTTTGATTTTTAGAGATGGTAAAATTATAGATGAACTTCAAAAAAATGAAAAAAATCATAAAGATTTCTTTGAAGCTATAGTTAGTAAGACCACTAAACTAGAAGAAATATATTAATATACATTAAAAGGAGGTAATAAAAATGAATATATATAACATTGCTAAAAAGAATCTTAAGAAAAACTTTTCGTTTTATTCATTGTATTTGTTTTCTGTAGCTTTTATACTCATGATATTTTTTAGTTTTGTATCTTTTTCTATGAATGATATTATAATGAATAAAATTTCATCTGATGGAAGAGTCGAAACTATGACAAAAACTATTTCAATTTTTATAATTTCATTTGTATTGTTCTATATGCTTTACTCAAATAGATTTTTTATAAGACGTAGAATGAGAGAGCTTGGCATATACACCTTGATGGGATATAGAAAATCAAATATATTAAAATTAGTTATGATAGAAAATGTATTTATTTGTATAATTGCTTTTATTATAGGTATTTTAACTGGCTCATTATTACATAAGTTTATTATATATATAATAGTGTATTCATTAAATTTAAATATAGATAGTTCAAAGATACTCTTTTTTAATAAAAATGCTATTATTTCTAGTCTATTATTTTTAATTGTTATATTACTTGTACTATATTTTTCAAATTGGAAATTGATTCGAAGAAATTCTCTTCTTAATTTAGTAAAAATAGAGCAAAATGAAGAAAAACAGATTAGAATAAGACCTTTGATAGCTTTTATAGGTATTTTTATGCTTGTATTAGGATATGTACTAGCTTTTGATATGACTAGAGGAAAGGATTCTGTTTGGTATAGTATTGGATTTTCTCCAATTGCTATATTGACCTTACTTTGCGTAGTTGTTGGAACTATTTTTTTTATAAATTCATTTTTACCTTATATTATTAGAATATTAAAGACTAAAAAAAATCATTTTTATAGAGAAATACAGATTATTACAATTCCTAAGTTTATTTACTCCATACGTTCTAATGCAAAAACATTAATTTTATTAACTTTACTGTCAGCAGGAACATTATGTATATTTGCGTCTACTGTTTTATCAATTTATTATCCTGTAGTAGCAGTTTCTCGTATAGTACCTTCTGCTATCGAATTTAAGGTAGAAGAAAAAATTAATGTTGATAAAATTATTAATGCTGTAAGAGATTATGAACTAGTAGAAAATTTTAAATACAATGAAACAAATATTATAAAGGTAAATTCTTCATCAAAGAATTTACCGATTGAGTATTCTATTGGCAAAGATAAAGGAAGAATCTCTGGATTTGATTGTATATCAGAGTCTGATTATATAGAATTAATTAAACAACAAGGGAAAAAACTTGATTTTAAACCTCTAGATTATAATGAAAGTATATTAGTAAAATATAGACCAAGTAAAAAAAATGTGGACAAAGGGAAAATCCTTAATTTAGATTTATATTCAGATAAAAAAGCAGATGTAGTTATAAAAGATACTACATTGAATAATCCAATTAGTTTCTCTAATAGTATTGGGACATTAATAGTGTCAGATAAATTATACAATGAAATATCTAGATATAATAATCTATCAAGAAATTCTATCATAAGTATTGATGGAAAAGGTATGAGAGATAATAAAGAAATTTATGAAAAACTTAAAAATTTATTAAAGGATAATCCATATTTTATAAGTGCTTACCAAAGAAAATTTGAAATTGTGCATGAGAGTAGTTCGACTTTTTTATTGATTAGCTTTCTTTCTGTTATATTTTTTATTGCTACAGGAAGTATGTTGTATTTTCACAGTATTTCTAATGCCATTTATGATAGAAACAGTTTTAATATATTGAGTAAAATAGGATATAGTCAAAAAAATATAAAGAAAATAATTAAGAATCAGATTTTAGTGTTTTTTTCTATACCATATATATTAGGGATGTTACATAGTATCTTTGGATTAATTGCTTACAAGTCTGCTTTAATAGATAATATATTAGGAAGTAATACACCTGTAATAATTCCAATAGTATTTGCAATTGTAATATTTACACTCGTATATGTAGGATATTATGTCTTGACGAAGTATTCTTGTTATAAAATAGTACTTAAAAAATAGTATTAAAAATTTTATAAAATATTTGGAAAATAGAAGATAAGCATCGTATGTATAAATTAATTTACAAGTTATGTAATGTTATCATATAATTAATTATCAGAAAGGAGTTAATATGTTCAAAGGCAGTTATAATAAAAGAAAGATTTTTATATTAATAAATCAATTATTGATAGTATTATTTCTAATTTATGAATTTTTTAATGATAAAAATATTAAAAGTATTTCCATTTTCACTCTTTTACTTGTATCTATTATAGTTGTTGATATAATGTACATTGAATTAATTAATTTGAAACAAAATAGAGTGCTTGTACAATTTACAAACTTGCTTGTTTTGATTTCTTGGTACTTTTTATTTTTACTTGATAACAATAAAATATCTTCTGAATTAATTTTTTTTCTAAGTCCCATTATTGTTTTTGAAAGTGTAAGATTCTTATTTGTATTTTTCTTTCAAGATTACAAATACAACTACCAGAAAAGCTTAGAATTTATATTGAAACTTATGTGTGTTTTGACAGTCGTTTCAAAATTTATTGATAATCATCTGTTTGCACTACTTTATTTATTACAAATAATTATAAGTTTTATAAGCTTTATATTCTTAATTATCTTATATAAAAAGACTGTGATACTTGTTTTAAAGTGTGAGAAAAGAAATTTTATATATTCAGCTATTTTATTATTTATATTTCTTGTATATGCTATAGTTTTTGCTAAAAAACAGGAATATGTTGAGAATCTAGGAATGTATTTAATTGTATCATTAGCCATATTTAGTATCCATAATATTGCTATAAAGGATAAGGGTGATATAAAACAAACTACTATGCTAAATGGTAAAAAAAGATTGATTTTTATTTCTCTAATAAGTGTATTTTTTGTTGGAATTGGAAAACTATTAGACCTTAATATAATTACATGTTTTATAATAATACATTGTATATTTTGGTTTACTTTACTTTATTTTATTTTAATTTGCACAAATATTGATGATATCATCTGCAATAAAAATTCAGTAGAAAAATTTAATGTACAAGAAAGTAATTTAATAAATAATCTAATGCAGATATATAATGAGGAAGAACTTAAAAAGGATTTTTCCAATTATTTACATGACGAAATATTACAAGATTTACTGTCAATTAAAAATATGATGAAAAAATCTGAAAAGCCAGATGTCAAATATATAATCGTAAGTACATTAGAAAAATTAAATTTATCTATTCGTGACCAAATGCAAAATTATCATCCAATATTATTAAAAACACTTACATTAAAAGAAAATATAGAAAATATGTTTGTTATGATTAGAGGCAATTATTTATCTAAAAATATAGAAATTTGTTTTACATGTGAAGATAATATATTTTTGGCTGAGCCATATAATTTTATTATATACCGTATATTAAAAGAGTTAGTAACAAATGCTTTTAAACATTCAAATTGTTCTAAAATCGAAATTTCACTAATTCAAAAAAATAAAGATATAATTCTTTCGGTATTAGATAATGGAGTAGGAGTGGAAAGTGAATATGATTTAATAAGACATCAAAATAATGGGCTATCATCTATTCAAGAACAATTACATAGGTTAAATGGCGTTCTTAATATTGATAAGACAGCTTCTGGATTGAGTATTAGTGTAAAAATTCCTATGGAAGGAGAGAACTATTATAAATATTTTATTAATAGATGACCATGTGTTATTTGCAAAAAGCTTAGAAATTGCATTGGAAGATTATACTGAAATAGAAAAATTTATTTATATTAAAGATATTTCCCAGGTAATTTCAATAATTAAAAATGAAAAACCCGATATAATTCTTATTGATATTAATTTAGGAAAGATTGATAATGATGGGTTGTCTCTAGCAAAAGACATTATAAGAATGATACCTAAAGTAAATATAGTCATGTTAACGGGTTATGATTTACCTGTATATAAGTATGAAGCTCAAAAAATGGGTACTAAAGGCTTTATAAATAAAAATATCGAGCCAGATAAATTTATTGAAATATTAAATCAGATTCAAAATGGATATAATTATTTTCCAGATGAAATAAAATATATTGAAGAGCTAACGGATAGAGAAAAATTAATATTGCAATTTCTATATAATGGAGTTAAGAGAAAAGATATAGCAAGTCAATTATATTTAAGTGAGCGAACAGTGTCTAATCATATCCAAAATATTTTTGATAAACTAAATGTATCTTCTTCATTAGAAGCTGTCACAAAGGGAGTTCAGCTTGGATATATTAAACTTAATATGCAATAAGAAAAGTTTGTAATTTAGTAAAGGTATTTGATTGTCAATTTTTATCTAATATAATAATTAAATTTAAATAGAAGTTTTTATCTTTTAAAATATATATAAAAAGGCTATCTAAAATAAAATTTTAAGATAGCCTTTTTGTTAACATATTTTCATAAATCCAATAATTAGTAAAATCAAACCACTTAACCAAGATAAATTTAGATTTATATTTTTAACAAATACATTTCCTAGTAAACAACCAAATGATACTGCTATTACATTTGAAATTAGAGAAAACAAGATAACTTGTATATAATTTACACCTACAAGACCACTCCCAAATCCAATAGCTAATCCATCTAAGCTTAAAGCAAGTGCAAGTGTAAATGCTTCAGCAGATTTAAGAATTTTAGATTTATTTGTATCTAAAGTATCAGGTTCAACACTGACATTAAAATTTAATTTAAGGTCTAGCATATTAAATTTGTAATCTTTTGAATGTATGGATTTTTTCTTAAAATAAGATTTAAAGAAACTCTCAACTAATCGAGCACTTCCTAATAAAAATAAAATTAAAAAACATATTAACATTGTTATATTTTGAGGTAAGAAGTCTCTGGCTATTGTACCTGCAAAAAGTGAAATTGCCAAAATTGCTGAACAAACCACACTAATAATTATATTCGAATATAAAGGAACTTTAACTTTATTTACGCCATATCCAAAACTTGTTACGAAGGCATCTATACAAAGAGAAGTCACTAATAAAATTGATTCAATCACAGTAGATTAACATCCTTTCTCTTAAATTTTGTACTTATATATTTATAGTATTGTAAAAAGAGATAAATTGTTACAGATAAACCAATAGAGTGTTGATAAAATTTCAACATTTTGCAACACCTAAAAAACAAAAAACTCATATTATATAATATAAAACCAAACATAATAAAGCAGGTGAAAATAATGGAGCAACATAGTGAGGTTGAGAATTTTGGTAATCTATTGAAGACGTTATTAAAAGAAAAGTCAACATCAATGGGAGAATTGAGCAAAAAAAGCGGAATTGATAAATCTACTATATCTCGAATAGCAAATAATAAACAAAAACCAAATATAAATCACCTAGAAAAGATTGCAATACACTTAAATGTAAACTTAGAAGAGCTATTAAAAGCATCAGGATATGAATTTAAAAACAGTAATAATAAACAAATTTTTAATATAGATAGCGATTTTAGTAACTTTGATGATGTACTAGGATTTGCAAATTTAATTAATGATAAAAATTTCAACGGAAATATTGAGAAAGAGTTAAGTAAATGCAAGTTATATGTTCAAACAGATGAAGGGAAAAAATTACTTTTTGATAATTTTAGTAAAAAAATAGATTCCATAGAAAAACAAGGTCAATTTACAGATAGGCTGAGAGATATGTATGCTGAATTTTGTACAGGAAAATTAGGAATAAAGAAATATTTATTAATTGGAAGTATGTTGCTTTACTTTGTTATATCAACAGATGTTATTCCAGACTTTGTATTTCCAATAGGATTTATGGATGACTTAGTAGCATTAAATATGGTTACAAAACTACTTAGAAAAGATAAGTAGTTTTGTAATTATACTACTTTAATGAAGATGACAAGCAAAGGTGTTGAGTATAGATAAATTTTACTGTTCATCTAATGAGAAATAACTTGAAAATTTTAAAATAAACAATTTAATATATATTTTGTATGTATTTAAGTATATAAAATAAAATAATATCCAAACTAATACAAAATAGTGATAATTTTTTTGTACTGGAGGATATTTATGAATTGCAAATGGATATCTAAAATAGATGAAAGAAAAAAATGTCATAGAGAAGCAGATTCTTCTGGATATTGTATTTTTCATAAAGAAAATAAATCTAGTGAAGATATAAAACTAATGATGGACAATATATATAAGGAAGAAATAAATGAATTTAATGGCTTTATATTTGAAAATAAATTTAATGCAGAAGAAATATTAACTTATGACTATAAATTATTAAATTTTTCTGAAACAATATTTAAACAAGAAGCAAATTTTAGAAAATATCTTTTTAAAAAAAATGTTATTTTTAATTATACAGATTTTAGGGGTCAGGTATTTTTTAATGCTTGTGTATTTTTAGAAAATTGTGATTTTAATAAAACAAAGTTTAATAAGGTATATATAAATGATAAGATATTTGAAAAAGTAAAATTTAAAGGGCCTGATTTAGTAGTTAATAAGGTAGAAAATTTTCCAAGAATGGATGGAATAATTTTTAGTATGTGTACAAAATTTATACTTAAAAATGTGGAGTATGGAAAAAGTGAATGCAAGCATGGAAAAATAAATTATAGAATAGCTAGAAATCAAGCTACAAAAATTGGAGATTATGAGATGATAGGACCTTACTATTATAAGGAAAGAATTTATAGTAGTAAAATGATAAAACGCTCTGATTATCCAACTCTCAGCAGTTATTTAGTTGAAAAGTTTTTTGACCAAATAGCGCACTATACTACAGGTTATGGAGAAAAACCATGGAATATATTATTTGTGATTATAGCTATAATAAGTAGTTTTGCCCTATTATATCTATTTGTAGGTATAGAAAGTTCAAACAGTACACTTATAACTTTAAATATAAATAACTTAGGTAATTATTCAGCAAGTGAAATTTTTAAAACGTATATAGATTTGTGGTATTTTAGTATGGCTACATTTAGTACAGTAGGATACGGAGATATGGTTGCTACAAGTTTGATTGGTAAAGCTTTAGCAGGTATAGAAGTATTTTTAGGAGTTACAATAGGAGCAATTTGGGCATCTGTGATTATTAAGAGAATGATAAGATAATATCTGTGTAAATATGGATAGGTATTAATTACTAGATATAAATTGGACTAAAGAGGGAAAATTTAAATATAAATATACTTAATAATCCAAGAAGGTGAAAAAATTGAAAAACGGAATAAAAAAAATTTTAACATTAACTCTGATTCTAGCATTTATAATACCAAATTATTCATATGCTGATGAAAAATCCGTAGACAAATACTCAAAAACATCTATACTTATAGACCAAGAAACAGGTAGAGTCTTGTATGGTAAAGAACCTGATATGAAGGTACCTTTAGCAAGTTTAAGTAAGATGATGACTTTTTTACTTGCAATAGAGGCTATTGAAAATAAAGAAGTAAAAGAAACTGACATAATAAAGATAGACAAGTCCATTGCTTCAGTGAAAGGTTCAAGCTATAAACTAAAAGTTGGTGAAGAAGTGCCACTTATAGAACTTATGAGAGGTCTTATGATTGTATCAGGAAATGATGCCGCAATTGCTATAGCAAAACATATTTGCAAATCTAAAGAAGCATTTGTAGATAGGATGAACAAAAAAGCAAAAGAAATAGGAATGACTAATACCCATTTTTTAAATCCAAATGGTCTTCCAATATATGATTTAAGTAATCCAAAAAAACCAGCAAAAGAAAATATATCTACTGCAAGAGATATATCTATTCTTGGAAAATACATGTTTGACCATTATGAAAAGCAAGTAACAGCTATAACTGATATGGAAACCTATACAAACTCAGATAGAAGCTTTGAAAAAAGCAATACAAATGCACTATTGAGAATTATACCTGAAGTTGATGGTATAAAAACAGGGTACACTGGGAATGCTGGTTATTGTTTATCATTTTCTATGATTGTTAATAAGAATGATAAAAATGAGAAAAAACGTAGAGTAATAGGCGTTGTATTAGGTGCTAATCATAAAGATAAAAGAATATCTTCTTCTTTGGCCATGTTAAAATATGGAAAAGAGAATTTTAATATGAAAAAAGTAATTGATAAAGATAGCTTTATTGGTAAGAGATATATAAAAGGAATGAAAGAATTAGAGGTTACTTTAAAAGCCAAAAATGAACTTTATACAATATTAAAAAATGATGAAAATATAAAATCCGAAGTAAAGATTAAAAATATGGAATATCCTGTTAAAAAAGGTGATACTATGGGTACTATAAAATATTACACTAGCTCAGGTGATTTACTTGGAAGTGTAGATATAGTCAGTGATAATAGTGTTGATAATATACCATTAAAAACAAAATTAAAAATGAAATTTGCAAATTAAATTCAAAAAAATGGTATAAAATATACAAAAAAATATAAAAATAGAAAATATGGAAAAAATATTGTTATTTTTTCACCTCTATGATATACTACTAGAGGTGAAAAAATAAAATAAATCACACACAGCATTGGGATCCTTAAAAGGTGCCTATTACATGGTTTTTTAGGGAGAAGATCAAGCTGGAGGTATAAAACCAGGAGGTAAATATGTCAGTAATATCAATGAAACAATTATTAGAAGCAGGTGTTCACTTCGGTCACCAAACAAGAAGATGGAACCCTAAAATGGCTAAGTATATATTCACAGAAAGAAATGGAATATATATAATCGACTTACAAAAAACAGTTAAAAAAGTTGAAGAAGCTTACAAGTTCACTAAAGAAGTAGCTGAAACAGGAAAGCCAATCTTATTCGTAGGAACTAAGAAACAAGCTCAAGATGCGATAAAAGATGAAGCTGAAAGATGCGGAATGTACTTTGTTAATGAAAGATGGTTAGGTGGAATGTTAACAAACCACAAAACTATAAAAACTAGAATAAATAAATTAAGAGAATTAGAAAAAATGGAAGAAGAAGGCGTATTTAACGTTCTTCCTAAAAAAGAAGTTATAAAATTAAGAGCTGAAAAAGAAAAACTAGAAAAGTACTTAGGTGGAATAAAAGACATGCCTGAATTACCAGGTGCAATGTTCGTAGTTGACCCAAGAAAAGAAAACATAGCTATTCAAGAAGCTCACAGATTAGGTATACCAGTAGTTGGTATAGTTGATACAAACTGTGATCCAGAACAATTAGACTTTGCTATACCAGGAAATGATGATGCAATAAGAGCCGTAAAATTAATAACTGGTGCTATGGCAACAGCTGTAATTGAAGGTAGACAAGGTGCTGAAGAAGAAGTAGCTGAAGACCAAGAATAATAATTTGACAATTAAATGGTAAGGGTTGCCCTTACCATTTATAATATGGAATAGAATAAGTAGGAGGAAACTTAAAAAATGGCTAATATAACTGCTCAAATGGTAAAAGAGTTAAGAGAAAGTACAGGCGCAGGAATGATGGACTGCAAGAAAGCTTTACAAGAAGCTGAAGGAAATATGGAAAAAGCAGTAGATTTATTAAGAGAAAAAGGATTATCAAAAGCTGCTAAAAAAGCTGGTAGAGTTGCTGCTGAAGGTCTAGTTGCAATAGAAATGAACGATGATAACACAGTTGCTTCTATGGTAGAAGTTAACTCAGAAACAGATTTCGTTGCTAAAAATGAAGACTTCAAAGTGTTCGTTAAAGATGCTGCTTGTATGGCATTAGCTACTGATAAAGAAGATATCGCTTCTTTATTAGGTGAAACTCATAGAGAAGGAATAACTTTACAAGAAGTTTTAAATAATAGAGTTGCAAAAATAGGTGAAAAATTAGACTTTAGAAGATTTGCTAAAGTTGTAACTAATGGACAAGTTGCTGGATATATCCACGGTGGTGGAAAAATAGGTGTTCTTGTTGAAATGGAAACAGAAGCTAGAGATGCTAAAGTTTTAGAATTAGGTAAAGATGTAGCTATGCAAGTTGCTGCTATGAATCCTAAATACGTTTCAAGAGATGAAGTAGATGCTGAATACATAGCACATGAAACAGAAGTATTAACTCAACAAGCATTAAATGAAGGAAAGCCAGCTAATATAGTTGAAAAAATGGTTAAAGGAAGATTAGAAAAAGAATTAAAAGAGGTTTGTTTATTAGAGCAAACTTTCGTTAAAAATCCAGATATAACTGTTAAACAATTAGTAGCTGATGTTGCTAAAGCAGTAGGTTCTGATATAAAAGTTGTTAAAGTTGTGAGATTCGAAGTTGGTGAAGGTATACAAAAGAGAGAAGAAAACTTTGCAGAAGAAGTTGCTAAGCAACTTAAATAATAACCAAAGAGAGAACACGCAGGTGTTCTCTTTTTTAAAAAATAGAAAAAATGGATATGAAGGATTGAAATAGGAGGTTTCTGATGGATAAACCAATGTACAAAAGGGTATTGTTAAAATTAAGTGGAGAAGCATTAGCGGGAGCAAGAGGTTTTGGTATAAATAATGATGTAGTTAATGATATTGCTATTGCTATTAAAAAAATACAAGAAATAGGTGTTGAAGTGGCTGTAGTTGTAGGTGGTGGAAACTTCTGGAGAGGTAGAACTAGCGAAGGAATGGATAGAACTACTGCTGACTATATAGGTATGTTAGCTACAGTTATGAATGCAATGGCATTACAAGATGCACTAGAAAATATAGACGTTGCTACAAGAGTTCAAACTGCTATAGACATGAGACAAATTGCAGAACCATATATAAGAAGAAGAGCAGTTAGACATTTAGAAAAGGAAAGAGTTGTTATATTTGGTGCAGGAACTGGAAACCCTTACTTTACAACAGATACAACTGCTGCTTTACGTGCTGCTGAAATGGAAGCAGAAGTTATCTTGTTAGCTAAAAATGTTGATGCAGTATATGACAAGGATCCAAAAGTACATGCAGATGCTAAGAAATTTACAGAGTTAAGTCATATGGAAGTTATACAAAAAGAGTTAAAAGTTATGGATTCTACAGCTACATCTTTATGTATGGATAATAAGATTCCAATAAAGGTATTTGAGCTTACAACAGAGAATATAATAAGAGCAGTAAAAGGTGAAAATATAGGAACTACTGTAAAATAATGAAGAATGAAGGAGGAGTAAAATTATGAAACTAGAAATACATAAGCAATTAGAAGAGAAAATGAATGGGACAATTGATGCTTTAAAGTTCGAATTTGGAACTATAAGAGCAGGAAGAGCTAATGCACAAATGTTAGACAAAATAAGAGTTGATTATTATGGAACTCCAACTCCAATAAATCAAATTGGTGCTATATCTGTACCCGAGCCAAGAATATTAATGATATCTCCTTGGGACAAATCTGCTATGCACGAAATAGAAAAAGCTATAGCTAACTCAGATTTAGGATTAAATCCATCAAATGATGGTGAAGTTATAAGACTTTCTGTACCTGCTTTAACAGAAGAAAGAAGAAAAGAATTAGCTAAAAAAGCTAGTAAAGCTTCAGAAGAATTTAAAGTTAGAATAAGAAATGAAAGAAGAGACGCCAATGAAAAAATTAAGAAAATGGAAAAAGGCGGAGAAATAACAGAAGATGAATTAAAGAAAGCACAAGATGAAGTTCAAAAAATGACTGATAAATTTATAAAAGAAATAGATGCATTATTAGCTAAAAAAGAAAAGGATATAATGGAGGTATAATATTGAAAAAATATTATAACCTTTTAGGTCTTCATATAGATGAGGTAAAACAATATTTTGATGAACGAAATGTAGCTTATACCATAAAATCTATTGAAGGTAAAAAGGATAAAGATAAACTTGTAGTTCCTAGAGTTATAAAAATATCTGAGATAGGTGATAGTGTAGAACTAATAATCACATACTTTTCTGACTCCTTAATTTAAGGAGTCAGAACAATATTGGAGGCAAAATATGAATAACAACATCATGTATGACATAGACTTAAATAACATACCTACTCATATTGCTATTATAATGGATGGGAATGGAAGATGGGCAAAATCCAGATTTCTTCCAAGAACTGCAGGACATAAGGCTGGAGTAGAAACTATAAGAGATATAGTTAAAGAATGTTCAAATTTAGGTGTTAAGCACTTGACACTATATGCATTTTCAACAGAAAATTGGAAAAGACCAAAACTTGAAGTTGATACACTTATGAACTTATTATCTACATACTTAAGAAATGAAATAGCTGAACTGCATCAAAACAATGTAAAAGTAACAGCTATAGGAGAGATAAGTGCTTTACCAAAAACTTGTATAAGAGAATTAAATTCAGCTAAGGAAATGACAAAAGACAATACAGGAGTTAACTTAAATTTAGCATTGAACTATGGAAGTAGAGCAGATATAAAAAATGCTCTTATAGATATAGTAAAAAATTGTGAAAGTGGTAAAATAGATATAAACAATATTGATGAAGATATTATAAAAAACTATTTAAGCACAAAGTCTATACCAGATCCAGACTTGGTCATAAGAACAAGTGGAGAACAAAGATTGAGTAACTTTTTACTTTGGGAAGTTGCTTATTCTGAGTTTTACTTTACTGATATACATTGGCCTGATTTCAATAAAGAAGAATTACAAAAGGCTATATATTTATATCAAAAAAGAGATAGAAGATTTGGAGGACTTAAGTAAGGAGATTATTTTATGCTTACAAGAATTATTGCTTCACTAGCTCTGGTTCCATTATTTCTATTTGTTGTATATGGAGGGATACCTCTTTATATAGCTGAGATGGCAATAGTTTATATTGCATTACATGAATTTTATAAAGCATTTAAAATAAAAGATATACATCCAATATTTATTATAGGGTATATATTTTCTATTTATTTAGCTGTAAAAAATATTTTTAACTTACCATTGGAATATACTTATGCAGTGCTTTTCATTTTATTTTTAGCAAGTATAATTTATATGTTGATGGGCAAAAGCAATGTTATAGATGTTTCGATTACATTTTTAGGAGTTTTTTATATAGGAGTATTTTTAGATTTTATAGTTATAACTATAAATAGCTTTGAAAGAGGAAATATCTATGTATGGCTTATATTTGTAATATCTTTTATGACAGATATATTTGCATATTTTAGTGGCTATTTACTTGGCAAACATAAGTTAATTCCTAAAGTGAGTCCTAAAAAGACTGTAGAAGGAGCTATTGGAGGAATAATAGGAAGTACACTTTGTTGTATTTTATTTGGGTATTTATTTGGTATTGATTTGCTTCAATTGGCTATAATAGGAAGCATAGGAAGTATAATAGCTCAATTGGGAGATTTATTTGCATCTTCAATAAAGAGATATGTAGGGATAAAGGATTATGGAAAGATAATACCTGGTCATGGGGGTATATTAGATAGATTCGATAGTGTTATATTAGTAGCGCCTTTTGTATATAATACTATTAAATTTTTTATTAGATAAAGATTGGTTGGTTTTAAAAAGGCAGTCTATAATTGCTAGTAATGAAAATAGCTATGTAACTTTTAAAAAGCAGAAGAATTCTGTGAGTATTTAGTTACATGGCTATTTTCATTTTTTTTATAATTTAGAAAATATTGTAAAAAATCTTTTTTTATTTAATAATTTCGACATTTTTAAATATATTATCTTTTTATAAGCTATATATCTAAATATAACTGATTTATTCTCAATTTATAAATTTTATTTTTATATATAATTAATCAGTAATAAGTATATTATTGATTTTATTTGATAAGTAGGGGTATAATTTAAGTGATATCTCAAAATAAAGGAAAATATTTCCAAAATATGATAAAATAGATTCAAATAGTTAAATTCTCAATAAATAATATATTTTAATTGTTTATTGAAATATATTAGGTACTCCATCTTCAATATCATCAAGTTGATGATGTAATTTAAAGTATACCAGTATAAAAATAACTTTTGAATTAGGTAAGGATTTATTATGCATATAAAAATTTTCAGAACTAGAAAATATGATTGGAATTAAAAAAATAATAGAGAAATGTTTATTTCAAAAAGTTAAAGTAATTTAAGGAGGATGGATTAATAGACATGTTAACTAATAATATTATAGACAAATTAACAAATTTAAAGGGAAATTACAATTTTAGAATGATGCTTTCAAGTTTAGAAACTCAGAAAAAGCCATATGGTATTATGTTTATTGGAATTGATGATTTCGAACAGATTAATAACTTATATTCTTATTCATTTGGAGATAGGGTTTTGAAAAAATTTTCTAAATCTATTTTACCTTTTTTACCTGAAAACATAAGTTTATATAGATTAGATGGAAATGGTTTTGGAATTTTGTATCCAAATGGAGATTGTTATGAATTAACAAAACTCTTTAATAGATTTCAAGATATAGCACAATGTATAAAACAGATTAATGGACATGCTATTTCATTCACGATATCAGGAAGTATTTGCTTTTATCCAAAAGATGGTATAGATTGTGATACATTGTATCAAAATGCACGTGTTACATTTGAAAGAGCAAAAAAGCAAGGCAAAAGAACATTAATTGTCTATTCAAAAGATGAGCTAACTTTTTCGCAGTATTCTATACAGTTGATAGAGTATCTAAGAGAAAGTGTCTTAAATAATTTTAAAGGATTTTATTTAAATTATCAACCACTTATTTTTACTAATAGCAAGAAACTGTATGGATGCGAAGTATTACTTCGCTGGAAAAATCCTAATTTTGAAATGAAACTTGGACCAACTGAATTTATACCTTTTTTAGAGTCTTCTGGTCTTATGGATAAAGTTAGCCAATGGGTGATTAAAACAGCTTTAAAACAATTAAAAATATGGATAAAGTATATGCCAAATTTCAAGATGAATATAAATGTGTCATATCAGCAGCTTGAAGAACCTAGCTTCAAGTTTTTTATTTTAGATACTATAAAGGAAGAGGGTATATCTCCATCTCTAATTACATTGGAATTAACAGAAAATGATAACATAAAAAAAATAGAAGAAATAAGGAATTCTTTTGACTTTCTTCGCAGTCAAGGTATTAGGATTACATTTGACAGTTTTGGAGCAAAACATTCATCTTTAGAAATTTTTCGTGAGTTAAGTGCTGATTCTTTGAAAATTAATCATACTCTTTTAAATCGTATTACATATGATGTAATAGACCAAAAAATTGTATCTCAAATTATTAATTTATGTCATAGTATGAATATGTCAGTTTATGTTGAAGGAATTGAAAATAAAGAAACTTTAAAAATAATTGAACAGATGAGACCAGAAATATTGCAGGGATTTTATTATAATGAGCCTATAAATGCAAGTGAATTTTATGAGTATTACTTTAAAAAAAATTTTGAGTCTCTTAATTATCAAGAAGATATTATATCAAAAGACATCTCTATAGAAAAAGAAAAAAGTATGGTATATTCTGTATTTACTCCAACACATCCAATGAATATAAAGGAATTGGTTGATAATGCCTATGCAGGCATATTTCAAGTAGGAATGGACCCTGAATTTACTTTTCTTACATGTAATGAAGGCTATAGAAGGATGTTAGGTTATACTGTCAAAGAGATGGAAGAAAAATTTAAAAATCAAGCATTAGGATTTGTCCACCCAGAGGATATAGAATATGTGAATTATGAAATTAGAAGGCAACTTGGAATTAGTGATATAGTTACAATTGAATTTAGGGTAGTAAAATCTGATGGAACTCCTATATGGATACTTGGAACAGGCAATGTAGTAAAAGGTAAGCAGGGTTCTAAAAGTTTAATTGTAGTCATAATAGAAAATGATAGGCTTAAGAAAAGGTCTTTAGAGATGGAAGAATCATATTGGAAATACAGAAGAGTTTTGGATAATATTCCTGCTTGTGTAAAATGTATTCGTTTTGATGAAAATTTTACTTTAGATTATATTTCTCCTAGCTTTGTATCATTGATAGGTTATACAGAAAAAGAAATTAAAAGTAAGTTTGATGGAAAGTATATCAATTTAATTATTGAAGAAGATAGAAAAATTGTACTTGGCGATGTGATAAGTCAAGTTAATTCTGAAGATATAGTTACACTTCACTATCGTATTAGATGTAAAGATAATCGTTTAATTTATTTAGAAACCATTTCTAGGTTATGTAAAAGTGATAAAGATGGAAAGAAGTACTTTTATTCAAGTATTGTAGATGTAACAGATGCAACTTGTGAAAAAAGTGATAAAAAATCTAATAGACTGGTCAATCGTTATCAGAGGGCTTTAAAACAGTGGGGTGATGTTTTATTTGAATATAGTTTTAAGTATGATACAATAACATTTTCTGATAATTATTATAGTATATTTGGGATAGAACCAAGAGGAACAATTGATGAACAGTTATCAAATATTTATGAAGAAGATCATAAGATTTTACTTGATGCTTTAGAAGAAGCACATGTTGGTAACAAACCAGAAGAAATAGAGATACGTATACGTTCTAAAGGTGATATACATCTATGGTGTTCTATAGTGTTCAATGAACCTGATAAGATTGGGGATACTACTATATCAATACTAGGGAAAATAAGAAATATTGATGAAGAAAAGAGAGAGTACAATAAGTTAATTGAACAATCTCAAAATGATTTAATGACTGGGTTACTAAATAAAAGTACTACTGAGGAGAAGATAAGACATATGTTGCTATCATGTGATGAAAATAAGAACTATGCTTTATTTATGATTGATGTAGATAATTTTAAGGATGTTAATGATACTATGGGACATGTATTTGGAGATAAAATCTTAATTGAGTTAGCGAAATGTTTGAAAAGTAACTTTAGGACAACAGATATTGTTGGCCGTGTTGGAGGCGATGAATTTATAGCATTTATGGAGTATAATGGAGAAAAAGAAAGCCTACAAAAAAAAGGTCATGATATATTAAAAAGATTAGATACTACGTTTACATATGATGAGTTAAGTTTTGAAATAAGTGTAAGTATAGGTATTTCTATATATCCAGAAGATGGTAAACAGTTTTATGAGTTATATCATCGTGCAGATGGTGCTTTATATAGAGCAAAAGAAGAAGGTAAAAATACATATTGTATGTTTTCTATCTAAAAGTATAATCAATATTCTCAAGAATTGGGTTTATTTTAGTATAAAAATGATGGAACTATTTAAGACAAACACATATAACTACAAAGTATTCTAGCCACCTTTAATAAGTGATTAGTTATTATAGATACATTATAATTGAGGTAACTAAAAATGCTTTTAATGAAATATCAGAACCAGTTAATTCAATTTTAGAAAAGCTTAAAGCATTAATAAAAGCTTACTTAAAGAAACCTTTAATCGTGAAAAAGTCTACAGTATTATTTAGTGTATTATTGAAATGTCACATCGTATAGATATGTCTGTTGTATGTGAAGGAATTGAAACTAAGAAAGACTTAGGGTTTTTAAAGACTATTAAATGTGATGTGGGACAAGGGTTTTATTTTTCTAAACCAATAGAAGAAAAAGAATTTTTTAACAAATATGTGACTGAAAAATAATATAAATATTGTAAAAGTATAATAAGTAGATAGCATGTTAGAAGAATTAAAAAATTTGTAATCGAAATTAGCAATAGATAAAAGCATTAGTAAGGGAGCTAATGCTTTTTCTTAGTGGTTTTATTTATATTAATAATCGTAAGAATAAAATGTTTATATAATAACTAAGTTGATTTCAATTTGATTTTAACATATTTATATAAAATAGTAACATTGATGTTTTTTATTTTTTGGAATGTTATATTAACTTGGGCTAATGATTATGTAAATTTATAATCAGAAGAAATTACTTCTATCATTACTTAAAGCTAATAAATAATAAGTATAATTTTCTGTAAAGCTTTTTAAGTAGATACAGATTATTTTAAGACATATTTTTGAAAACTTAAAACAGTATAAAGTAAAAAACTATTGACAAGGTGAGCGATTGGTTACTATAATAAAAGTGAGCAATTGCTCACCTTATTTTGCGAAGAGGAGTTAAATTATGAATACAAAGGAAAAAATATTAAATGAATCTATGAAATTATTTTCAGTAAAGGGTTTTGATGCAGTGTCTATAAGAAGTATAGCGGATGCTGTTGGTGTAAGTAATAGTGCCTTGTATAAACATTACCCAAGTAAGCAAGCTATATTTGATGCTATTGTAGAAAAATCTAAGGCACATTTTTTAAAACAGTGTGACTATGCACAAAATTCTATGTGTGTTAACATGGAAAGCTTTGTTCAAATGTGTCTTTCAATGTTTGATTTTCAAATTAACGATGATTGGATTGTGATGTTTCGTAGAGTTCTTCTTATTGAGCAATTCAAAAACGAGAAAATGGCTCAAATTTTTAATGATTTTTTTATTGAATTTCCAATAACTTCTCAGAAACTAACTTTTGAAAAATTAATAGAAGATGGGATAATGATTTCAAAAAATCCAGAAGTACTTGCAATGGAATTATATGCTCCATTTTTTCTATACCACACAGCAAAGTATGATGTAGAAAAATTAATGGAATTATTTAGGATGCATGTTGAATATTTTTACTTAGAAAATTTTAAGGAGGAAGAATAGTATGCACAGTCAATCTCTTATAAATAAGAAAATAGTTAAAAATAATTATAAATTAAAGACAACTCAAAAGAAAGAAAAACAAAAATATGGAAAGGGTAATAGGAAAATCGTAAAAAATTATCTAGGTAAGGTTGTTGCTCTATCTTCACCTGAGTTAATTGGAAAAGAATTAAGAATGTCAGATTTTACAACAAATATTACAAGAGATGAATTGATTGGAGAACTTGAGAAAGTAAAGATTACTGGTATGAGTGGAAATAGTTTTTTTATATCAGAAAAAATCAAAAAGTTTTGTTCATTAGAATTAGACAAGAAGATATTATTGATTAATGCTGTTGAATGTGACCCTGGGCTTGTCCATGATGAATGGATATTGGAAAATAGATATTCAGAGATAGTTCATTCTATTTATTATTTAAAAGAAGCACTTGGTTTGCAAGATGTAATTATGGTATCTAAAAATAAAAGATTAGAAACGGATGGTAGTTTTTCTCTTAAAATAGTTTCATCACGATATCCTATGGGAGAAGAGCATTTCCTTATAAAACAGGTACTTGGTATAAGTTTAGAGAAAAATGAATTTCCAGTAAATAATGGTATTTTAGTATTAAATCTTCAAAGTGTATATCAAATATGTAAAATTATAAATAAATGTTATGATACAGGACGTTTTATTACTATAGCTGACTTATCCAATGGAAGTGCTAGAGTAGCATACGTATATCCAACAGATAATATCTCAAATATTTTAAAAAGTACATTTAAAGAAAATGAAGATAAATTATTATATAAAGGTAATGGAGTAATGTCCTGTTTTGAAGCAACAGAAAAAGATGATTTTTCGTATTTTGGAAATTTTGCTGCATATTCTAAACCATCAAACATAAGCAACAAAAATAAATGTAAAAAATGTGGTGTGTGTACAAGAAAATGTCCTGCAAAAGTCAATATATCAAAAATTGTACAAATGATAGATAATAATTATGATGTTTTATTATCTTCGTATCATCCTGAAAGATGTATACATTGTGGAAGCTGTACATACTATTGTAAAGCATCAAAGAATGTCTCTGAATATGTTATGGAAGATTATCAAATTGATTAATAAATTTAAATATTAAATAGCACCTGATTTTTGATAGGTGCTATTTATTGTTATATGAAAATGAATTTATTTATCAATATTGAGAGAGCATGGTCTTAGCTGATTTTGAATAAGGGATTACTTATCGAAAAAGATGAAAATTTTTCAAAATAGATAAAATATGATAAAATAGATTTTAGAAGAGGTGATAAAATGATTTCATACACTCCATTGTGGAAATTGCTAATTGATAGAAAAATAAAAAAGATGGAATTTGTAAATATATCAGGTATAAGTATTTCTGTTTTAGGTAGATTAGGAAATGATAAGTCTGTTTCTATGGATACAATGGAAAAGATATGTTTAGCACTAGACTGTAAAATAGAAGATGTTGTAGAAATAAAAAAGGATGTTTAATGATGCTAAAATATTTTAATAATATTGTAAAAACACATAAAGAATAGCTAAGGTTTAATTTAATAGATAGAGCTTTACTGGATTAAAAATAAAAGTAACTATATGTGAATAAATTAAAATTAAAGAGTAATGCTATAATGTAAACTAAATATATTTTTCCAGTAATTATATGAAGTTTTTGTGAATAGTAAAAATAATTGTTTTAGTAGTGTTATAATGTTTTGGTAGGGTATATTTATTATTAGAAAGGATTATCATATGAAAAAAATATCAATTTTAGGTTCTACAGGCTCTATAGGTAAGCAAACTTTAGATGTAGTTAGAGAAAATAGAGACAAGTTTGAAGTAGTTGCAATATCAGCTAATAGTAGTATTGAATTACTACTTGAACAAATTGTAGAATTTAGACCTAAATATGTAACAGTTTTTGAGGAAAGTAAAGCATTAAAATTAAAGGAAATATTGCCACAAAATATAGAGGTAGAAGTTTTAACAGGGATGGAAGGATTAAAAATAATATCATCATTAGATGAAATTGATGTACTTTTAACTGCTGTTGTGGGAATGATAGGATTAGTTCCAACACTTTGCGCTATAAAAAAGGGAATTGACATAGCATTAGCGAATAAAGAGACATTAGTAACTGCTGGTGAGCTTGTAATGGCAGAGGCAAAAAAATATAATGTAAATATTCTTCCTGTTGATAGTGAACATAGTGCTATATTTCAGTGTTTAAATGGAGAGAATAATAAAAATATAGAAAAAATAATACTTACAGCTTCTGGTGGACCGTTCAGAGGAAAGAAAAAAGAAGAACTTTTAAATATAACTAAAAATGAAGCTTTAAAGCATCCAAACTG
The DNA here is from genome assembly GCF_020657785.1 of Clostridioides sp. ZZV14-6154. NCBI lineage: Bacteria > Bacillati > Bacillota > Clostridia > Peptostreptococcales > Peptostreptococcaceae > Clostridioides > Clostridioides sp. ZZV14-6154. The sequence continues at coordinate 86,652 of NZ_JAGWCY010000001.1, forward strand.
GAGTATGGGTAGAAAAATAAGCATTGATTCTTCAACGCTTATGAATAAAGGACTAGAAGTAATAGAAGCTAGATGGCTATTTGGAGTAAAACAAGAAAATATAGATGTAGTGGTTCATCCGCAAAGTATAATTCACTCAATGGTACAGTATACAGATAGTTCTATAATTGCACAATTAGGATGTCCAGATATGAGGTTGCCTATACAATATGCTCTTACATATCCAGATAGAATGGAAAGTAATTTTGAAAGAATGAATTTTTCAAAATTTAGTACTTTAACCTTTGAAGAACCAGACTTAGAGACTTTTCCATGTTTAAAATTAGCTTATGAATGTCTAAAGATGGGTGGAACTTATTCTTCTGTTTTAAATTCCGCAAATGAAGTTTTGGTAAGTGAATTTTTAGAGGATAAAATTGGTTTCTATGACATACCATATTACATAGAGAAAACTTTAGAGGTTCATAAAAGCATAAGCAAACCAACGTTAGAACAAATTTTGGAAACAGATAGATGGAGTAGAGCTTATGTTGAAAATCTGATAAAAAAATAGGAAGGTGAATTTATGACTATAATAGCTGCATTAATACTATTTAGTATAATTGTATTAATACATGAATTAGGACATTTTATATTTGCAAAAAGAAGTGGGATTAAGGTAAATGAGTTTTCTATAGGTATGGGACCTAAGATATATAGTGTAAAAAAAGATACAGAGTATTCCATAAGAGCTCTTCCAATTGGTGGATATGTAAGTATGGAGGGTGAAGACGAAGAACAAATAAGTCTAAATTCTTTTGGAAATAAATCTATATTACAAAGATTTAGTACTATTGTAGCAGGACCAATATTTAATATAATATTGGCAGCAGTACTTTTAGTACCAGTGTTTTTGTATATAGGTTCTCCAACTACTACACTTGGGAAAATAATGCCCAATACTCCTGCACAAACAGTAGGACTTCAAGAAGGAGATAAGATAAATAAAATAAATGGTAATTCTGTTAAGACTTGGGATGAAGTTGCAAATATGATAAATACTTCTTCTGGTGGAGAATTGAAGCTTAGTATAACTAGGGATGGAAGCGATAAAGTTGTAAATGTAACTCCTAAGGATAACAATGGAAAGTATGAAATAGGAATTCAGCCACAAAGAGAAAAAGATTTCTTTGGCTCAATAGTGAATGCATGTAAAACTACTGTGGATATGACAAAACAGATGTTAACATTCTTAGGTCAAATGGTTACAGGACGTGTACCAGGAGGAATTGGTAATGCTGTTGCAGGACCAGTAGGCGTTATTGGTATGGTATCAGACGCAGCTCAAACAGGTATTATAAATGTAGTATATTTGGCAGCTGTAATAAGTTTAAATTTAGGTATAGTAAACTTACTACCAATACCAGCTCTTGATGGTTGGAGAATACTTATGTTATTATTAGAAGCTGTTAGAGGTGGTAAAAAACTTGACCCAAATAAAGAAGGTATGATAAATGTAGTTGGATTTGGCGCCTTAATGTTATTTATGCTTTTTATAACATATAAAGATATATTAAGGTTATTTCAATAATTATAAAGTTTAAAAAAGGCTATGTAGTTTTAAGTGAGAATAGATTAGTTTTAAAAGATTAAATTTATTCTTAGCTGTTTAACTATATAGCTTTTTAATTTATAATATATATGTAGTTTGTAGTATTTTTTAAGATATTGAATGATTTTAATATAAAATAATATATAGAGGTGAAATATGAGTTACGAGAGAAGAAAGACAAGAGAAGTTAGCGTTGGGAATGTAAAAATAGGAGGAGAAAATCCTATAAGCATACAATCTATGACAAACACTGATACAAGAGATGCAGAGGCTACAATAGCTCAAATAAAAAGATTAGAAGAAGCTGGTTGTGATATAGTTAGAGTTGCTGTTCCTGATATGGAAGCAGCTAAAAATATAAGAAAGATAAAATCTAGTGTAAATATACCTGTTATTGCTGATATACATTTTGATTATAAATTAGCACTTGAAGCTATAGAACAAGGTGTAGATGGTGTTAGAATAAATCCTGGTAATATCGGGAACATAGAAAGAGTTAGAATGGTTGTTGAGAAATGCAAGGAAAAAAATTTAAAAATTAGAATTGGAGTTAATGGGGGCTCTCTAGAAAAAGAAATTTTAAAAAAATATGGCTCTGCAACTGCTGAAGCATTAGTTGAAAGTGCAATGGGGCATATTAAGATTCTTGAAGATTTAGGTTTTTATAATATAGTTATTTCTCTAAAATCATCTGATATTTATAAAACTGTTGATGCATATGAATTAATATCAAAGAAAGTTGATTACCCTCTTCATGTTGGAATTACTGAATCTGGAAGTATTCATAAGGGAACAATAAAGTCTTCTATAGGTGTGGGAGCACTTCTTCTTAAAGGAATTGGAGATACTGTCAGAATATCTTTGACAGGTGACCCTGTTGAAGAGGTTGTTGTTGGTAAACAGATTTTAAGAAGTTTGGGTCTTTTAAATGATAAGATTAAAGTTATATCATGTCCTACATGTGGTAGATGTAATATAGATTTAATTAGTGTTGTAAATGAAGTTGAAGATAAGATTGGTAGTATGGAAAAAGATATTACTGTTGCAATTATGGGTTGTGCTGTAAACGGACCTGGTGAAGCTAGAGAAGCTGATATAGGTATTGCTGGTGGTAAGGGTGAAGGTCTTTTATTTAAAAAAGGCGAAATTGTAAGAATGATTAATGGTGATAAATTGGTTGATGAGTTACTGGATGAAATTGATAAGTTATAGTATACAATCAATAGATATAAAATAGCTAGATATTCAAATACTTTTAGAATAAAGTTTATTCATGGTATTTAATTATCTAGCTATTTTTAATTAAATAAATTTGAAGCGATATAAGAAATCTATATTCTAATTCAATCATATAAGTGAGTACAAAAATCTATTTTATATATATTATAATAAAATTGTGTTTAGTAAAATGAAAATTACAACAGTAGTATTATAATATGATTACTATTTATGGTAGTACTTAGTTACTAAAGCTATTGATGTATTCTGTTAACATAGATATTAACGCATTTTATAAAATGTTTTAGTAAAAATTAATGTAAGAAAGGAGAAAAAACTATGGGATATAAAAAAATATCTAGCTTGCCCATTTTGGTTATTGCTTTATTGGTTACTGGCACGACAACAGCCTTTTCTCTTAATACAACCAATTCAGACAAAGCAAGTGTATACTTAGCAAACGCAAAAATACTACAACACAAAAAGTTTTAGACACTTCAAACAGCAAAGGTATTGCCAATAATAAAAATCTTCCACTAGCCATAAACAATAGCAAAATACAATTTGATGATAGTCCATATCATTGGCCTAGCAATGTTATAAGTTTTAAGAACAACAGTAAAAAGGCAATCATGGATTATGAAATTGTGTGTCTTGCATATGATAAAAACGGAAAACCACTTGAACTATATTGGGATGCTCAAAATGTTGCGACAAATGGAGAGGTAGGAAGTGTTGGATTTAGTACAGATGGTGTAGATTATGGTATTGTGGCAGGAATATCTCCTGTATCTAAGAAAGCATATGCACATACTTATAGAAGAATACAACAATCACCACCAAAGGATATAATAAGTATGTTTGAAAAGCAACAAGGTAAAGCATGGGTAGAAAAATGGTTGAAAGAGTGGCAGCAAATGGAGAAAGAATATGCAAAGCAAAATGCAATAGTTCCAAATAAGACACAAAATAATGAAAATCTATTATTTGATAAATGGAACCAATCAACTGGAAAGCATGATGTGAAGTATATCATATCATGTGTAAAACAAGTAACATTTAGTGATGGCAGTGTATGGAAAAATTCAGAATATGAGAGTTGGGCGAAAGATTTTCAAGGAAAATCAGTTTCTACTAGTGTATTAGAAAATTACTATAAGTAATATTTAAAACTAATAAGATAAATTTAGGTATACACTTAGTTGGTTCTAAGAAAGTTAAATACTTATTTTTATAATGTAAATAGATATTTTTACAGAGGTATTTTAATTGTGAAAATAAATATTATAGACAGATATACATAAGATTATAGGTATATATCAGACTTTGGTATATGCTTTTTTTTAGATAAAAAGATAATGAATGATACTTAATTTAGAATATACTTAAGAATATATACTATAAATTTTCCTTGTATTATAAGTATACATATAGTAAATACTTAAGAAGAGTTTATTTTTTTATAATGAATTTATAAAAAAATAAACTATTAAATAATAGAAAATTAGATAATAAATAACAATGTTTTATCAATTTTAGTATTCTTTATGAGTATCTTTAATTATATGGATATAATTCATAATAAGTTAGCAATAAATCAACCATTTTGCCATAACTTTGAGTTCCTTCAGAGATACCATTAGCTTTTAAATAAGAATTATTAAATCCATTGGAAATTTTATTAATTTTACCTTCATATCTTTGCCAAAATTCACTCTCATTTTTTAAATCCCTTCGAACCAGCTCTGAAATGCCAGCAGAAATATCAACATAAGCATTATAATCAACTTTACTTAAAGCAGAAGCTGTATAATTTAAGGCCAAAACATAGCCAGAATAATTAAAATCAATATCAGGGTGTTTTATGGAAGCAAGATAACCTATAAAGTTAGCTTCATCTTCACTAGCAAATCCTCTCTGATGTGCCATTTCATGACCAACTGTACAAGGAATATATAAGTCAGGGATTGCAATATTAACATTTGCCTCACCTGTAAATGGAAAATATATACCAGTTATTCCTGTATAGCACATAAGATGTGATGAAATAACATACTTTGGCTTAGAGTAACTACCACTAACACTAGGTAAAATATCTGAAATTTTATCATATCCTAATTGAGCTCTATTTATGACACCTTTATAATCTGTATTAGACTTTACAACTCCATTTTTATCTTGTAGTGTAAGTTTTCTAGTTTCATTTGCTTTAGTTACCAAAAATTTATATAATTCAGAAAGTTCTTTAGTACTATGTTGCTTTGATTGGGCAGAATCGTTGTTTTTTAAATTATATTGGTTGATAAGGGTGCTCTCAAGTGGAACTCTATCGTAGTTTATACCCCAAAGTACTACGAAAAGAAAATAAACTATTGATAAAATAGATAATATGTTTAAAATAGAATTCTTTAAAAATGTCTTTAAATTTCTATTCTTCTTGAAAATTGTAAATACGATAGAACATAAAAATAAAAAAATAGATATAACTATTATGTACATTGTAATTTCGTAGATAGAAAATGGAAATATTCCTGAAACTTTACTTAATAGTTGTACAATTTTTTTATCTATGCCTTGAGAGTAATATTTTTCAACAATATTTGGAATTTTACTTGCTATGAAATTTAAAAATAAAGCAATCGGAAAAAGGATTAAAGAAAAATATTTTACTTTTTTACTCATATTTCACCTCACAGACTTTAATTTATATAAATATATTATATATCAATTAAAGTTAGATTGTAAAATAGGTATAGTTATTTATATTTATGGCTTTATACTAAATAAATGATAAGTTATAATATATTCATATGAATAAACAATTTATGTATAACTAATAATAATTAAAAATATTAATTGTATAAGGAGTAAAAAATATTATGATAATAAAGCTTACTAAAGATAATTTTAATTTTAGATTTAAACAATATGAAGGGATGTTTTTTCATGCTGAAGTAAACGAAGGAGAAGAATCAATTAAATACAAAATAACTAAAGATAAAGAAGGCACTGAACTAAAAGAGTTTGGAAGTACACATATAAAAGATAATATGATATATATACCTCAGATAGAAGCATACATAGATTTAAGCAGTATAAAATAAAAATTATAAAGTATTAATTTAAAATGAGGGATATAAGGGGGAATCCAGTATGAGTAAAGCATTAGATATAATAATAAGACCAGTAAGAAGGGAAGATGCACAATCGATTAATGAAATGAGAAGAGCATATAATGTTATGAGAAATACACTAGCATTAATGAGTGATAGACTGGATAAAACTATAGCTATGCTAGATTCTCTAGGTGAAAATGATTATATGCTTGTGGCTGAAATTGATAATGATGGAGAAAAAAATGTAATAGGTTTTGCTGGTTTACATGTGAATCCATCTCCAAGATTAAGACATAGTGCAGAACTAGGAATAACTGTTGATGAAAAGTATCATGGTATGGGAGTAGGTCAAAAGCTTATGGAACAACTTTTAGACATAGCAGACAATTGGATTAAGTTGATGAGAGTAGGATTAGAGGTAATTGTAGACAATGAAAAGGGGCTAAATTTATACAAAAAACTGGGATTTGAAATAGAAGGAACTAAAAAATATGCTGTAATTAGAGATGGAAAATTTGAAGATGTTTATATGATGGGAAGATATAATAAAGATTTAATTTAACTCATTCCAATAAAAATAGAGAAGTGTAGTAGATTATCTATTAATAAAGAATTTTCATTAAAGATAATTTAATATTACTTCTCTATTGTATTTTAAAAACTTTATTATCGAAAATTTATAAAAACATTCTATATACAAATAGAATTATTAGCAATATCAAAGCTACCTTAAAAGCTAGACTAGCAACGGTTTTTATAATTTTTACAGAAACGCCTATAGCAACTATAGCAAATACTACTTTAAAGATTAAATCTATATCCATATTTAAGCCTCCTATTCTATCATACATATAGATATTATTGACAAATATCTAGGAAAAAATTCCATCAATATACTATAATAAATTGTTTATATTTGTAATTTATTGAGTCTATTATTATATAATACATAAAAGAATAAATCAAGATAGTAAAAAAATACTTATAAAAGGTATTGATATAATTGAAAATAATGTCGTAAAAAATACACATTGTGAGGCTAATGTTACATTAGAGTTATATTGATTAGCAAATATAGCAGTATTTGCAGCAGCAGGCATAGAAGAAATTACTACTGGTATAGCTAAAATCATTTTATCATTAACCCACCCTTTTAGAATAAAGTATATAATCACAGGAAGTACTAATAATCTTACAATAGTAACTAGATATAATCTTTTATTTACAAAACAATCTATTGCTGAAGAATTAGCAAGCAAACTACCAATAATAATCATCGATATTGGTGTAGTCATGTTTCCTAACATCTTAAGTGGATCATTTATAAACTGAGGTAATCTAAGTCCTGTTATAAATAAAAATAAACCAATAACTACTGCTATTGTAGCAGGGCTTATAAGTGATTTCATTGAAAATCCTTTAGTGGTGCTCCCTTTAGATAATAAGTAAATTCCCAAAGTAAAAGAAAACAAGTTAAATGGTAGATTAAAAATAGCAGTGTAGAATATAGCCTCATGGCCTAGAACTGCTTCAATTACAGGATAACCCATGAAAGCTACATTTGAAAAAACGACTATATACTGATATATCCCCAGGTCTTTTGCATCTTCACATTTTAAAATGTATTTTAACAAAAAAGCAATTATAATAGAAACTATATACATAACTAAAGATATAAATAATAATAGTAGTATTTTTTGTATCATTTTATTATCAAAGTTAATCTGCATAGAACTAATTATCATAGATGGTAAAAAAATAGTCATTGTCAAATTTGAAAGTTTAGATGTACAGTGTTCATCTAATAAGTTGAATTTTCTGACAAAATATCCTACTAAAATAATTATAAATAAAACTGCAACTTGAATAAAAATATTGCTGAAATTCATAAAATGTCCCCCCCCCTATATATACATTATATACCAACTCAATAATAAAATCTAATGATTATAAAATTTAAAATTCAATATTACAATATAGTGACAAAAGGTAAAAATTCAATATTATAGCATTAATTATGGTTTATAATGTATAATAATGTTTGAGAGAATATATTTTATAAAATGGGTAGGTAGCGAATAATGAAAAACACAAAATTTTCTATAAGAAAAATAAAAAATATATCTAGTGACCCAAAAGTTATACATACTAAGGGAGCTCTTTTTGAAAAGATGGGAAAGACAGAAAGTGCAATAGAATTATATAAAAGTGCAGCATTAGATAATTATGTAAAATCTCAATATACTTTGGGAAATATATATGAAAATAAAAAGCAATTTAAAGAAGCAGAAAAATGGTATTCAATGGCATATAAGAATGGAAGTGAAGATGCTGCATTTGATTTAGGTAATATGTATTATAGATTAGATGGATATGAGTATGCTATATACTGGTATGAGAAAATAGCTACTATAGGATACTTACAAGCACAAAATAATTTAGGTGTATGTCATTTTAAAATGAAAGATTTTATAAGATGCGAAAAGTGGTTAAAAGAAGCAGCAGATAATAATCTTGGGAAAGCTTGTTTTAACCTAGGAGTATTGTATACATTTTTAGAAAAAGATGATGAGGCATATGAATATTATAAAAAAGGTTCTGTACTTTTAGATGATGATGCGAAATATAATCTAGCAATATTAAATGGAAAGAAGAAGGACAATAAGTCCACAGTAAGTCTATATAAGCAATTGTATAAGTCAGGTCATATGAAGGGTTGTTTTAACTTAGGTATGATTATGGAAATCAATGATAATTTGGAAGAAGCAGAGAGATATTATAAAAAGAGTGCAGATAGAGAAGATGTAAAATCTGAGTATAGACTTGCATATGTATATGATAGAAAAGAAGAATTAGGAGACGCAATTTATTATTATGAAAAAGCAATAGAAAAAAATCACACACTTTCTAAATATAGACTTGCAAATTTATATAATAGAGAAAATGAGATAGAAAAAGCAAAGACTTATTATAAAATGGCAGCAGAAGATGATATAACAGAAGCTAAAAACAATTTAGCAGGTATATATTTTGAAGAAAAAGATTATGAAAATGCTATAAAGTACTATGAAGATGCTATAGCTGTTGGATGTAAAAGTTCTCTTGAGAATCTTGGAGACTTATATTATCAAAATCAAGATATAGAAAAAGCAGTTTCGTATTATTCTAGAATTCCAAATAATGTATCTTGTCAAATAAAATTAGGGAATATATATGAAGATTTAAATAACATAGAAGAAGCTATAAGTTGGTATAAAAAAGCATCTGAAAATGGAGATACCAAATCTAGCTATAGATTGGGATGTATATATGAGAGTTTAGGAAATACTAAAAATGCTAGAAAGTACTTTGAGATGGCAAGTAGTAAAAATCATATGAATGCACGTATACATTTAGGTAGAATTTATTTTAGAGAAGGAAAACTAGAAGAATCTAAAATGATGCTTGACGCACCTGCTAATGAAAATAATGTATATGCTCAACACATGGTAGGACTTATTTATGATATGTTTTACAAAGATTATGTTAATTCTAAATACTGGTATGAGAAGGCTAGAGCACAAGGTTGTGTCGAATCAATATATAATTTAGGGCAAATTTATTTAAAATTAAATGATGATGCAGAAGCTGAAAAATATTATAAAGAAGGTATTAAATTTGGGAGTAAGAAGTGTGAATATATGCTTGCAGGACTTTACTACAAAAAAAGTTTAGATATGTATATTTCTCTAGCAGATGAAGAATATGATAACTGTGGAGAAATAATAGAAGATTTCCCTAAACTAAATATAAACTTTGATGAAGTATTAATTCCACCATTTAAATTACAAGAAGAAATAGTTGATGAAGAAGAGTATGTTCCAATTTATATATTGAATATAAAAGAAAGCTTAGATTCAATGCTAGAAGGTCTTGAAACTGAAATGAGTATAGATGAAGAATATGATAATTAAAAAACCTGATAAAAAGAGTGTTTTTAAAATAAATAAAAGCCATTGGAGTAAATGTAAATTAATTAACTCTAATGGCTTTCTCTTATTAATTTTTATAATAGCTTGTTTCTTGACATAAAAAATGTAATTATTATGCATATTATAGAAGTAATGAGCATAATTATCCAAAATCCATTTGGGTTATCAGAAAATGGCATATTGATAACATTCATACCAAAGAATCCTGATATTATTGTAGGTATTGAGAAAATTAGTGTAACTACTGTTAAAAATTGCATAACATTATTTTGATTATTACTTATAATTGCACTGAAAGCATCCATAATTCTACTCAATATATCTCCATATATTTTAGCCATATCAAGAGCCTGTCTATTTTCGACTATAACATCTTCTAAGAGGTCTTCATCATCTGGATATTTCTTTATACCAGCAGTTCTAACCATCTTGTTTAAGACCAACTCATTGGATTTTAAAGAGGTAGAGAAGTATACCAAAGACTTTTCTAATTCCAATAGTTGTACTAGTTCTTTGTTTTTCATAGATTTGTAAATTTCTCGCTCTATTATGATTGTCATTTTATTTATTTTTCTTAAGTAATGCAAGTAATAAGCTGCATTTTTGTGAAGAATTTGAAGCAAGAAGCGAGTTTTTTTAAATGTAAAAAAATCTTTAATATGACCAACTATAAAGTCATTTAAAATCTTAGTCTGTGCATTACAAACTGTTATAATAGCTTCTTGAGTTATTATAATACCTAAAGGTATTGTAGTATAATGAGAAGAATTAGAGTCACTTTCGTCTACTGGTATATCTATAAGTATAAGAGTATGATTGTCTTCAACATCTATTCTTGAGCGCTCTTCTTCATCTAGTGCAGATTCTATACTTTCTACATCTATATTTAATAAATTAGAAATTTCGTTGATTTCACTATGATTAGGTTCAACAAGATTTATCCAACAGCCATCTTCAAAAAAACTAAGTTTCTCTAATTTTGAATCTATAGTTTTGTAATATCTTATCATGGCAACACATCCTTTATTCAGTTTTATATAAATCTCATCATTTAATAGTATCTATTAATTAACTAATTTATATAACTGAATATCGTATTAGTTTTAAATTTAGATATTATTAAGTGATGAAATTGTAAAAAATTCTCTCCGCAACGGACTAGTATCCATTGCTCATCACTCTCCTTATTTATTATTTTATACATGCCTATATACAAAAGAAGTATTTTAAGCACTCTTTAATATAATACCTTTTCCAGGTATATAAATCAAGTTTTGATTTAGTTAAATGATATTTTTGACATAATTTACATGTAAAACGTAATAGTCATATTTAGACTATATAAAGTATATATATATTCTGAGTGAAAATATTAAATATATTAGAAAATGAATAGGCATCTATATCCTTACTCCTTTATAATATATTTTAATAGAAGATACTTTATTTTCCAAAGTAAATTCTAGTAATAATTTATGATGAAAATAAAAGTATTATCAATATAAGAGAATGAGAGGTTATTAGAGATATGAGTGAATTTAAAGAGATTATGTCAGAGGAAATTAAAAGCAATCCATTTAAGTTGATAGGTAAAGACTGGACATTGATAACAGCTGAAAAAGAAGGTAAAGTAAATACAATGACTGCTAGTTGGGGTGGACTTGGAGTTATGTGGGGTAAAAATGTTGCTTTTGTAGTAATAAGACCACAACGTTATACTAAAGAATTTATAGATAGTACAGATACATTTTCTCTTACTTTTTTTGACGAAGATTTTCGTAAAGAACTTTCTTATTGTGGTAAAGTGTCTGGTAGAGAAGAGGATAAAATATCTAAAACAGGATTTAATGTAGAACATTTAAATGATACACCTTATTTTAAAGAGGCAAAGTTGGCTATTATATGTAAAAAAATGCACTGCCAAAAAATTGACCCACAATGTTTTATTGATGAAGAGATAGATGGAAGATGGTATCCAAAAAAAGATTATCATACTCTATATGTAGCTGAGATAACAAATGTACTTGTAAAAGAAGATTAAATAATATGTAATGATAGGATTATATCAGTAATTAGTATTATAGAAAGCAAAGAAAATTTAATTATGATATGTAAGTGATTGAGTTTTTATAGATGAGATTTTCTACAGTTGATGGAAAATAAATTGAGTAAGAGCAAGTGAAATTTTTAAATACAATATTAATAATGGTGTAAATTATATTTATATAGTATCTAATAAAGATGAGAATATAAAGAAGCTAAGGATATAAATATGTTAATATAGATTGATTAGTAACATATTTAAAAATCCTTAGCTTGATAAAATTTTAATTTGTAAGTTTTCAAATTATAATTCAGAAATTAATTCATTGATAACATCTTCAACAGAGCTTAACTTATTAATTTTATACGCATTATTTCCACAGAATAAAAGTGAATTTTCCACATCTCCTTTAACAGCATTAATTAATGCTTGAGAAATACAGTATGGTGTTTCTTTTGGATTGCAAGGAATCAAACAGTTGTAACATTTTTTTATCTCTGGACGATTTGTTTTAACTTCTTCTATAAATTTATTTCTTATAGCACGTCCAGGAAGACCTACAGGGCTTTTAACTATGTGTACATCTTCTTCTGTAGCATTTATATATGCCATTTTAAAGTTTTCATGTGCATCACATTCATAAGTAGCAACAAATCTTGTACCAACTTGTACACCACTTGCTCCCATATCGATATATTTTTTTACATCACTACTAGAAGTTATACCACCAGCAGCAACAACTGGAATGTTCTTACCAAATTTTTCTCCATAATTATTTGCAACTTTTAATATCTCAACAAATTCCTTATCATAGTCTATAGAATCTATGTTATCAAGCTCCTCATTAGAGTATCCAAGATGACCACCAGCTTTTGGACCTTCAACAACTATTAAGTCAGCAGTAGTTTTCTCTTTTCTATCCCACATTTTTAAGATTACACTAGCAGCTTTTGCAGTAGAAACTATAGGTGCTATTTTTACATTACTTCCTTTTACTAAAGATGGTAGTTTATTAGGAAGTCCAGCCCCAGATATTATAAGGTCTACACCAGCTTTAACAGCTTCTTTTACATATGTTTCATATTCTTTCATAGCTACCATGAAATTAATGCCAATAATGCCACCATTTGAAATTTCTTTCGCTCTGGAAATATGTTTTTTTATAGCTCTTAAATTTGCATTTATAGTGTTAGTCTCAAAATCTTCCTCATCATAACCAATTTGAACTCCAGAAACTACACCAACACCACCAAGCTTAGCAACAGCACCAGCAAGTGATGATCTAGATATACCAACGCCCATTCCACCTTGAATTATAGGAACTTTTGCAACTAAATCTCCAATTATTAACTCTTTTATGATAATCCCTCCTCAATGTAAACATGTTTAAAGAACTAGATTATAATACTTAATATTATTACCTAGTCCTAATTATTATACTACAAATTATAATAAAAGAGTAGTTATATTTTATATGTGAGACAATAATTATAGAATATTTAAAACTGCTCCTTTAGAATCACAACACAACTCTTTTATTTCCCAATTAGAGTTTAAGTTTGATAGATAATCTCTCATATTATGCACGAAATTATCATCATTTTCTTTTATTAAAGCCATTATAGTAGGTCCAGCTCCACTTAAGAATACGCCAATACTATTTAATTGTTCAGATTTTTTAACAATATCACTGTAGTTTTCAATTAAAGTACCCCTATAATCTTGATGCAATTTATCTTGACAAGCTACTTTAAGAAGGTCAAAGTTTTTGTTTAACAGAGCAGACACGAGTAAAGCGACTCTACTAACATTAAACACTCCATCAGAATATGGTATTTCTTTTGGTAAAACACCTCTAGCTTTTTCAGTTGACAGTTTGAAATTAGGTATCATTGCACAAAATTTGAGTTCATTAGGGATTTCTATAATATCGTAGTGTATATTGTCATTATCAGTAACAGAAACAACCATATTACCTAAAATAGCAGGAGCAACATTATCTGGATGTCCCTCTATTTCTGAAGCTATATTTAACAACTGGCATTTATCTAAATTAGCATTTGATAGAGCATTTGCAGCTATAACACCAGCAACTATACAAGAGGCACTACTACCAAGACCTCTACATATAGGGACATCACTTTGGATTTTTATTTTGATACCAGCAGGTATTTTAGCTGGCTTAACTCTATCAAAGAAGTATTTCATAGATGTATAAACTAAATTATTTTCATTTTTGTAGGCATCTTCACAACCTTCTATTTCAAGACCGCTTTCAATTTCTTCAACATAAAATTTATTATATATATTTAAAGCAATTCCAAGACAATCAAATCCTGGACCTATATTTGCACTTGTTGCAGGAACTATAATTTCTAACATAATAATCACCTATACCTTTAAGAATTTTGCTATAGCTATTTTTAATTCATCCTTTTCATAAATATCTTTATGTAGTATTTCTGCATTTTGAAGATTTCTAATAGGTTTTGGTATATCTACCTTAGCAATACTTGATAATCTATCTATTATGGCGAAATCATCAAGATTTCCAAAATTGGAGTCTATAGATTTTAAAACATCTTCAGAAAACTTAAATGGGCTTGCAGTACTTACAACAACAGTTTTTGTGTCATCAGAAGTTTCTTTTTTGTATTTTTCATAACAATTATATGCAACAGCAGTATGAGTATCGATTAAATAATTGTAATTTTTAAAGACATTATTTATCGTGTTTTTAACTTCTTCCTCATTAGAATATTCACCATAGAATGAAGTCAGATTCTTTTTCATATCTTCATTTATTTTATAAACTCCATCGTCATTAAGGTCAGATAGAAGTCTGCTTACAATTTCAGTATTTCTATTTGATATTTCAAATAATAATCTTTCTAAATTACTTGAAATTAATATATCCATAGAAGGTGAAGAAGTCAATTTCAATGCTCTATTCTTATCATATATACCAGTTTTAAAGAAATCATAAAGCACATTGTTGTCATTTGATGCACATATCAATTTATTTATTGGAAGCCCCATTTGTTTAGCATAATATCCAGCTAAAATATTACCAAAGTTACCAGTTGGGACTACAAAATTTATTTTGTCATTTAACTTTATTTCATCACTATCTACCAATTTCATATATGAATAAAAATAGTATGCAACTTGAGGAAGAAGTCTTCCTATGTTAATTGAATTAGCAGAAGATAAGATATAATTACTATCTAATAGTTTTTCATTAAATTCCTTATCAGAGAAAATTCTCTTTACACCAGATTGTGCATCGTCAAAATTTCCTTTTATGCCAACTACATATGTATTTTTTCCAGTTTGAGTCTTCATCTGAAGTTTTTGCACTGCACTTACACCATCTTCTGGAAAGAATACAATTATTTTTATCTTGTCTATGTCTTTAAAACCTTCAAGTGCTGCTTTTCCTGTATCTCCAGATGTAGCAGTAAGAATTACAACATCTTTTTCTAAATTATCTTTTTTAATAGATGTTTTAAGAAGATGAGGCATTATAGTAAGTGCCATATCCTTAAATGCTAAAGTTGGACCATGATATAATTCCAAGAAATAAGCATCATTTACTTTATTTAATGGAGCTATACTAGTACAATCAAATTTTTCGTCATATGCATTTGTTATACAATCCTTAATCTCAGATTCAGTAAAATCGCATAAAAATTTGCTAAGTACAAAAAATGCTATTTGGGAATAAGTTAAATTTACTAAATCTATAAGTTCATTTTTTACATTTGGAAATTCACTTGGAACATAAAGACCACCATCGTTTGAAATTCCTTTTATTATTGCTTGTGATGCAGTTACTTTTTCTTTGGTGCCTCTTGTACTTGAATAATACATTTCTATAATCCTCCATATATTTTAAATTTTTAATTAGCTAATTAAACTAGATACAGAATATTTTAAAAACTGAATTTAGGTAATAAAAAAAGACCCTCATCCCTAAAAAAGGGACGAGAATCTGTTTCCCGCGGTTCCACCCAAATTGATTTTAAAAAATCCACTTGATACTTTAACGTAAGTAGTAAAACGTCTATTCCTACTAAAATCATAAGATAACTTCAGATAGAAGCTCCTAGGTAGTTTTCAATCTTTCTAGTTAAAGAAACTTTTCAGCTAATAGTTTCCTTCTCTGGTAACCGATTCAGATTTACTCTTCCTAATCAAAGCCTTTCAATATTCTTAATATTATTAATTATTCTAGAATATAAAACAGACAAAGTCAAGTATTAATATAAAAATTTGGAAAAATTATTTTTTAAAATGTAAAAAAATTGTAATCAAATTGACTTTTAATGGGATATTTTTTTAACCTTTTTAAATCTATAAAAACTTGGATTTTCATAGAAATGAAGGGGATTTTAATAAAAACTAATTAGAAGATAAGAGTTACATATCTGTAATATTACAATTTCATACTACACTATATTACAAAAAAAGTTTACAAAACTTTAATTTGAAAAATGTAATTATATGGTATATCATATAAATATAGATGAATAGCGTTAATATTTAAACAATTAATTGTAATTGACTTAATCAAAGTATATAATTTTTAATTTGAAAAAAATACTATTGTAAAATTACAAATATGTTCAAATTAAATTCACAAGTATTTCACATAATAAGAGTATACTGTAAACAAAAGGAGGTATTAAATATGGGAATAGTACTTATAACAGCAGCATTAGTTTTGGTTATGTATGGACTTTCAATTCTATCATATATATCAGAAAGCAATATATTAGAAGACACTGTAAATGATAACCAATAAGGTTTTAAATTATATAAATAAGTAGAACTGTAAGTAAAAATTACTTTTTATTTACAGTTTTTTTATATATTTATTAAATAAAGTTAATATATAAAAAATGATGTTTTATTTATAGCTATCAGTTTTCAAATTAATCTTTTCTATAAACTAACAAAAAATAATGTTTTGTTTATAGTATATATGGATAATAATAGTAAAGTATAATAATAATGAGAATAATATATAAGAAATAATAATATAAAGAGAGGTAAATTGTCATGGTAGATATTATTGTAATTGGTGCTGGACCAGCAGGTTTAACTTCAGCAATTTATGCTATGAGATCTGGTTTAAGTGTAACAGTCTTTGAAAAAAATATTTATGGAGGTCAAGTTGCAAGTACATCTGAGGTAGAAAATTATCCAGCAGTTCAAAAAATTTCTGGTATAGAGTTTTCTACTAACATATATAATCAAGCAGTCGCTCAGGGTGTTGATATTCAGTTTGATGAAGTAGAAGAGATAAATTTAGAAGGTAAAGTAAAAATTGTTAAAACAGCATCAGGAGAGCATAAAGCAAAGGCTGTTATCCTTGCAAATGGAGTCGAAAGACGTAAATTAGGATGTGTTGGAGAAAAAGAGTTTACAGGTAGAGGAGTATCTTATTGTGCAACATGTGATGGAGCCTTTTTTAAGAATAAAGAAGTTGCAATAGTTGGTGGAGGAAATACTGCATTAGAAGATGCTTTATTTTTAGCTAATAATTGTACAAAAGTGTACTTAATTCACAGAAGAGATGATTTTAGAGGTGAAGAAGTATTAGAAAAGTCAGTAAAGGCAAGAAAAAATATTGAGATACTTTACAGTCATGGTGTAGAAAAAATAGAAGGTGAAAAGACAGTATCAAGAATAGAAGTAAAAGACTTAAAAACTGAGGAGAAAAGAACTATAGATGTAAGTGGTATTTTCATTGCTATAGGACTTAAGCCTAACAATAAAATGTTTGAAAATGTTCTTGAGTTAGATGAAGGTGGGTATATAGTTTCAGATGAATCTTGTACAACATCAGTTGAAGGTGTATATGTAGCAGGAGATAGTAGAACTAAGTTTTTACGTCAAATAATAACAGCAGCCTCAGATGGTGCTATTGCAGCTGTTCAAGCTGCTAACTATATAAATATTGAATAAATATAGCTTTTAAATAAAAATAGCCATATAACACTATAAAGAAAATATATCTTTAAGTATTATATGGCCATTTTAGTAAATAGATATTATAATTTATTTACCTTGTCTAGACTTATTATATCTCAATCTATCATGTTCATTTAATAATCTTTTTCTAAGTCTTATAGAATCTGGTGTAATTTCAACTAATTCATCATCTTCTATAAATTCTAATGCTTCCTCAAGAGTGAATATTCTAGGAGGTGATAATTTTATAGCATCATCTGAACCAGAAGCACGTACGTTACTCATTTTCTTGTTTTTACAAGGATTAACTACCATGTCATCTTTTCTAGAATTCATACCAATTATCATACCTTCATAAACTTCTACACCAGGGTCTACAAACATCGTAGCTCTATCACTTAAAGCATTAAGAGAATATCCCATAGTAACACCAGGTCCTTGTGCTATTAAGACACCATTTCCTCTTGAAGGTATTTCACCCTTAAATTCTTCAAATTTTTCGAATGAACGAACTAGAGTACCTTCTCCACGAGTAGCATTTATAAACTCACTTCTATATCCTAAAAGACCACGAGTAGGAGCTAAGAATTCTATTTTTACATAGTCTCCTTCTATTGACATAGACTCCATCATACCTTTTCTCATGTTCAATTCATTTATAATAGTACCTGAATAAACTTCTGGACAGTTTACAATAACTCTTTCTACTGGTTCCATTAATTTTCCATCTTCTTTATGCATTAAAACTTCAGGCTTAGAAACACCAACTTCATAACCTTCACGTCTCATATTTTCAAGAAGTATAGATAAGTGAAGTTCTCCACGTCCAGAAACTTTATACCCATCAGTAGTATCAAGAGGTTCAACTTTAAGTCCTACATTTACTTCAAGTTCTTTTTCAAGTCTGTCTTTTAAATGTCTAGTTGTAACGAATTTTCCGCTTTTTCCAACAAATGGAGAATCATTTACTAAGAAGTTCATAGAAAGAGTAGGTTCTTCTATTTTTATCATTTCCATAGGAAGTGGATTATCTAAATCACATAGAGTTTCTCCTATAGATATATCAGGAATACCAGATATAACAACTATTTCTCCGC
Source organism: Clostridioides sp. ZZV14-6154 (assembly GCF_020657785.1). Taxonomy (NCBI): domain Bacteria; kingdom Bacillati; phylum Bacillota; class Clostridia; order Peptostreptococcales; family Peptostreptococcaceae; genus Clostridioides; species Clostridioides sp. ZZV14-6154. Next base: position 105,668 of record NZ_JAGWCY010000001.1, read on the forward strand.
TAGTAGCTTCATTCACTTCAACTTGTTTTAAACCTTCATATACAGAAAGTCTTGATACTTTTCCTCTAGATACAACAGAACCTTCTCTACAAATAGCAACTTGTTCATTGTTTTTAAGTGTTCCTTTATAGATTCTACCTATACCAAGTCTACCTACATAATCATCATATGCAAGAGCTGATATTTGGAATTGTAGAGATTCATTGTCGTAATCAGGATAAGCTTCAACATGATTTACAATAGTTTTAAATAGTGGAGATAGGTCTTCACTGTCATCATCCATTTCAAGTTTAGCTATACCTTGTTTAGCTATTCCATATATTATAGGGAACTCACATTGTTCGTCTGTTGCATTTAAGTCTACAAATAAATCGAAAACTTCATTAACTACTTCTTCCGCTCTTTGGTCTTTTTTATCAATCTTATTGATAAATAGTATTGGTTTTAAACCGAACTCTAAAGATTTTTGTAAAACAAATCTAGTTTGAGGCATTGGGCCTTCGCTTGCATCAACTAGTAAAATAACTGTGTCAACAGTTTTCATAACACGTTCAACTTCAGAAGAAAAGTCGCTATGTCCTGGTGTATCAACTATATTTATTTTATAGTCTTGATAGTTTATTGCACAGTTTTTTGAATATATAGTTATGCCTCTTTCTTTCTCAAGGTCGTTACTGTCCATAACGCAGTCTTTAACTACTTCATTTTCTCTAAAAACACCACTTTGAGAAAGGAAAGCATCAACTAGTGTTGATTTTCCTGCATCAACGTGGGCAATAACTGCGATATTTATAATTTTATGTTTTTGTGACATTTTTGTTGCTCCCTTCGATTAAAATAACTTATTAATTATATCACAATATATTATTAGGTACAAGGAAAAATAGATTAAAATGCATTAATATAATTCAAATTAGGTAAAAATGTTGATTTCAAATATATAAATTTATTTTGTTTAAAAAATTTTTTTAGACAAATAATAAATTTATAAATGAAAATACTAATTTAAAAGTAGAGGATGATATATATTGGAAGTAACTAAAATAATCATTAAATATTTTAACAGTGAAAGTGATACTTTCATAAAAGAAGAAGTAGATAATTTTGATGAACTTTTAAGATGGTCTAAAAAGTTTATTGAGGGTAAAAAAATAGAAGAAGATGTTTTATATATAAAATCTAAAGAAAACTATAAAGTAAATGTAGTTAAGCTTATAGAAGTTAAAGAATTGGAGATAGTAAGAAAACAACAGATACCTCCATACATGTAATAATAAAATTGATATAAATTGGAATACATGGAAATAATTTATTATAAAAAAAAATTTATAAAACTTATATTTGGGTATAACAGTATTAATTAGACATTAATTAAGGAGGAACTTAAATATGATAAGAGTATGTCCAAACTGTTCAAATGTGGATGTAAATAAGTTAAAAACTTTAGTTGGAGAAGAAAATGTGAAGACTGGTTGTATAGGTCAATGTAGAGCATTTAAAAAGGAAGCTGTAGGAATAATAGATAATGAGCTTGAAATAAAAGAAACAGAGGAAGAATTTTTTGAAGCATGTAAGAAATAAAATATACATGTAAGAAAAAACTACAGTAGAAAATAAATTATATAAAAGAGAGCATATAAATTGAGTAAGTATTTAGCAATTTATGTGCTCTCTTTTTATGTATATATTTAATTATGAGTATACTTTTCTATTAAATACAAATAAATATAACTAAATTAAATTTATTTATTAAAAAAATATTGATTAAATATACCTATAGGGGGTATAATAAATACTATAGATTTCCAAATAAAGAATTTATCAATATTACATATCAAGATAAAACATACAAATTAATTGAAAATATATTGAAAGAGAGGAAGAGTTTATTATGAGTTCAAATAAAATAGTAGAAAATTATAAAATCACAGGTATGACATGTGCAGCTTGTGCAAAGGCGGTAGAAAGAGTAACTAAGAAATTAGATGGAGTATATGACCAAAGCGTAAATATAGCTACTGAAAAACTTAAGATAGAATATGATAATTCTAAAGTTAGCTTTGATGATATAAAACAAGTTGTAGAAAAAGCTGGATATGGAATTATAAAGGAAGAAAGTAATAAAAAAATTGATATGAAAATTGATGGAATGACATGTGCAGCTTGTGCAAAAGCTGTAGAGAGAGTAGTAAAAAAATTGGATGGAGTAGAAAGTATTAGTGTAAATATTGCAACAGATAAAGCTAATATAGACTATAATCCATCAAAAGTAAAATTATCTCAGATAAAAGCAGCTATAGAAAAAGCTGGTTATAAACCAATAGAAGAAGTAAAAAACAAAGTTGATGTAGATGAAGATAAAGTAAGAAAAGAAAAAGAAATGAATACTTTATTTATTAAATTCATAGTTGCAATAGTATTTGCAGTACCTTTGTTTTATATAGCAATGGGTCCTATGATAATAAAACCTATAGGACCATGGCCTTTACCAGAAATTCTAAATCCCATGACAAATACTCTAAATTATGCGTTAGCCCAATTGATTTTAGTAATACCAGTAATGATAGCTGGATATAAATTTTATATAAATGGCTTTAAAGCACTTTTTTCTTTAAGTCCTAATATGGATTCTTTAGTTGCAATTGGTACATTGGCAGCATTTTTATATAGTCTATACACAACAATACAAATAGCAAATGGACAAATTCAGGGTATGCACCATCATCAGTTGTATTATGAAAGCGCAGGAATAATAATAGCACTTATATTACTTGGTAAATATTTAGAATCAAAATCAAAAGGAAAAACATCAGAAGCAATTAAAAAACTTATGGGGCTACAACCTAAAACTGCAATAGTAATAGTTGATGGTAAAGAAATAGAGACTCCTATAGAAGAAGTTGAAATAGGAGATATAATACTAGTAAAACCAGGGACTAAAATACCAGTAGATGGAGTTGTAATAGAGGGATATACATCAGTTGATGAATCTATGCTTACAGGTGAAAGTATACCAGTAGAAAAAAATATTGGAAGTAAAGTTACAGGTGCTAGTATAAATAAAAATGGTGTTATTAAATTTAAAGCTGAAAAAATTGGTGGAGATACAGCTCTTGCTCAAATAATAAAATTAGTTGAAGATGCACAGGGGACAAAAGCACCTATTGCTAAACTTGCTGATACTGTTTCTGGATATTTTGTACCAATAGTAATTGCAATAGCTATAGTCTCATCATTACTGTGGTTTTTAGTGGGTGGAAAAGACATAGTATTTGTACTTACTATATTCATATCAATACTTGTAATTGCTTGCCCTTGTGCATTAGGATTGGCTACACCAACTGCTATAATGGTTGGAACTGGAAAAGGTGCAGAAAATGGGATACTGATAAAAGGTGGGGAAGCACTAGAATCTGCTCACAAAGTAAATACAGTAATATTTGATAAAACAGGTACAATAACAGAAGGAAAACCAAAAGTAACAGATATTGTGTTAAATAATGTGAAAGAAGAATACCTAATTAAGATTGCTTCAAGTGCAGAGAAAGGTTCAGAACATCCTCTAGGAGAAGCAATAGTTAGATATGGGGAAGATAAAAATATACAGATTGAAAAAGTTGATAACTTTAAAGCTATACCAGGTGCTGGTATACAAGTTACTATAAATAATGAAAATATATTACTTGGAAATAGAAAACTTATGAACGACAATAATATCAACCTTAAAGATTTAGAGGAAAAATCTAATATACTGGCAAGTCAAGGTAAGACACCTATGTATATTGCTGTAGATGGAAATTTATCAGGAATAATTGCAGTTGCAGATGTGGTTAAAGAAAGTAGTAAAAAGGCAATAGATATTCTTCATAATATGGGAATAAAAGTTGCGATGGTAACTGGAGATAATGTTAAGACTGCAAATGCTATAGCAAGTCAAGTAGGTATAGATATGGTATTAGCAGAGGTTTTACCAGAAGATAAGTCAAAAGAAGTTGAAAAATTGCAAAATCAAGGTAAGTTTGTTGCAATGGTAGGAGATGGAATAAATGATGCACCAGCTCTTGCAAAAGCTGATATAGGCATAGCAATAGGAAGTGGAACAGATGTAGCAATTGAGTCTGCAGATATAGTGCTTATGAAGAGTGATTTGATGGATGTTCCAACTGCGATTAAACTTAGTAATGAAACTATAAAAAATATAAAGCAAAACCTATTTTGGGCATTTGGATATAATACAATTGGTATACCTGTAGCAGCAGGATTATTGTATATCTTTGGAGGACCTCTTTTAAATCCAATGATTGCAGCAGCAGCTATGAGTTTAAGTTCAGTTTCAGTGGTTTCAAATGCACTTAGACTTAAAAATTTCAAAGCATATAAAAAAAATTAGAACAATAAATTAAGCAAAAATGTATTTAAAAGAGCTATCTTTAATTAAAAGGATTAATTTACAAATTAAGATAGCTCTTTTTTCATGTAAAATTCACAACAATGAGATAAAATATAAGTAATATAGGAAATTTTAAAATAGAAAGGATTGATAGGATGAACTCGTCAATACTTGTAATCGAAGACGATTCAAACATACAAGAATTAATATCAGAGTTTTTAAGTGCAGAAGGCTATCAGGTCGAGTCAGCAAATGATGGATTAGAAGGTATACAAAAATTTAAGCAAGGAAGTTATGACTTAGTAATATTAGATATAATGATGCCAAACTTAGATGGTTATGGAGTTTGTAAAATGATAAGAAAATCATCAAGTGTTCCAATTATATTTTTGACTGCTTTAAACGATGAAGGAGATCAACTTAAGGGATTTGATTTAGAATGCGATGATTATATAACAAAACCATTTTCATTTAATCTTCTCATTAAAAGAGTAGAAGCTATCTTGAGAAGAAGCAACAAAACGATAAATGATAAGTTTATAGTTTTTGAAAAATTAAAGTTAGATTTAAACACATATATTGCTGAGATAGATGGAGAGCCTATAGAACTTACATTAAAAGAATTTAATATATTGAAAGCTTTGATAGAAAAATATCCACAGGTTATAACTAGGGAAGGTCTTTTAGATAGTATATGGGGTTATGATTATTATGGAGATACTAGAATTGTTGATGCACATATAAAAAATATAAGAAAAAAAATATCATTACCATATATTAAAACTGTAAAAGGAATAGGATACACACTTGAGAAGGATATTTGATAAGTGGGAAAAATTAAGTATAAAGTATAAATTATTTTCCATAACAACATCATTATTAATAGCATTAGCTTTAATAATATATCTAATTTTATATTTTTTATTGCCATCATATTATCATGAGTATAAAATTGAGTCTCTTCAAGAAAGCTTAAAGTCTCTAGTAGATAGTTCAATTCACTTTGATACATATACTTTAGAAGAAAGACTTTATTATATGGCTAAAGACCAAAACCTTGCTATTTTATTAAAAGATAACCAAGGAAAAATTGTATATGGTAAAAATGAAGTAGTTATTTTAAGATATAGTAAGTATATGATTAATAGTATTGAAGATGAGTATAGAACATCTATACCTATATATACAAAAGACTCAAAAGACGGACCATATAGTTTAGAACTTGTTATGCCATTACAGCCAATTGATGAAGCAAATGAAGTCATAAGAAAGTTAATGCCATACATTATATCAATAGCGATATTAATAGCAATTATTGGAGCATATATATATTCAATCGTAATAACAAAACCTCTTATAAATATAATAGAGAGTGAAAGAGAACAGGAATATAGAAGAAAGGATTTTGTTGCAACTATATCACATGAATTAAAAACTCCAATAACCATAATAAGTGGTCAAATTGAAGGAATGATTTATAGTGTAGGTAAGTATAAAGATAGGGATACTTACTTGAAAAAATCATATGAATGTACACAAGAGCTAAAAGATTTAGTAAATGAGATGATAGAGGTTTCAAAATCAGAAATACTAGAAAAAGATTTAAAACTAGTATCTATAAATATAAGTGAACTTTTAAATAGATTGGTAAAAAGACAAGTATTTTTAATAGAAGAAAAACATATGAAAACTATTTTGCAAATAGAAGAAAACCTAGAAATTAAGGCAGACCAAGAGAGAATAACTAAAGCAATTAATAATATAATAAATAATGCTATAAAATATTCTCCTGAAGGCTCAGAGCTTATAATTAGACTTTATGATAAAAACAGTCGAATAAACAAAAAAACTTCTAATCAAAGAGTTATTTTAGAAATTGAAAATACTGGTGTAACTATAGAGAAACGTTACTTAGAAGAGATATTTAATCCATTTTATAGAATAGAAAAATCTCGTTCAAGAAAAACTGGAGGAAGTGGACTGGGTCTTTATATAGTCAGTCAAATTTTTAAAACTCATGGGTTTGAATATAGTATAAAAAATAAGGAAAACTCTGTAGTATTTACGGTTGAGTTCAAAAATTAGAAGTTTCAATAATAGTTCATTTCAAAATCACAAAAAATTCATACTAAAAATGTATTATGTAAATAGAAATAAAAAAATTTTAAACCATAAAATAACACCAAGCTATAATGATGATATAACTTAACATCCTCCAATTAAATCATCATTATAGTAATTCCCAACAATTAAATACAATGGATTTAAGAAATAACATTGAGCGTAAAGTATATATGCTTGATGTTATTTTTATTTTAAAACGAAAAATAGGGAATCTTTATTAAACGTTATATATTCAGATAGTCTTAAATTACTTTTAATAACTTAAAAATTATACTTGATAGAGTAAATAAATATATACATTTTGGGAAAAATAACTGTAGGAAGTATTATATTTACAGAGGAGGTAGTTTTGATGGATAGACTTAAAAGAGATATGAAAAACATGAAAGAAGATTTAAAAGAAGGTGCTAAAAAGACAGCTTATGTAATGAAAAATACTGCTGAAGACTTAAAAGATGATGCTCAAGGTGCTATGGTAAACCTAGAAATGAAGAAAGATGAAATGATGGAAAGATATGAGCAAAAGAAATTTGCAAAAGATTTAGAAAAGCAAATGAAAGATGAAATGAAATAAAGTTTTGTCTATAGATTTAGGTACTATTGTCAATAGTAGTTTTTAGATAAAAAAGACTATAAAAAGTTTTATAGAAGAAATAGACTTTCTAAAAATAACTGTATTATGTTTAGAAGGTCTATTTCAAATATATTATATTTAAATCATGTTAATTTTAAAATTTTAAATATTGAATTTGATTATTACTGTAATCATATATAATTAAGGTTTTTAAGGATATTTACAAAATAATAGTTTATCTCTTGAATCTATTTGCAAAATATATCATTAGGTTTATAAAACATTCACATTAAATTCTGATAAAGTATTTACTATATCAGAAGTAGGTGATTTTTCTGTAATTATAGAACTAATATCCTCTAAATGAGCAAACTTAAAGTTTCCATCAAGTTTAAATTTTTTATCTTCCATAACTATAAATACTCTTTTACTTGAATTTATTATAGCTTTTTTTGTAAGTCCATCTTCAATTTCAAATGTTGTAAGAGAAGAATTAAATACATCTACACCACAACTGCCCATAAACGTTTTATCAAATTTATATCTTGATATAAATTCTATTGTTGGAGTTCCAACAAATCCATCTAAGCTAAGATTTAATAAACCACCAGTAGAAATTACATTTAAATTATTGGGCTTTGAAGTAACTACATTTAGTATATCTAGCATATTTGTGACCAATGTTACTTTCTTATTGCTTTCAGCTAAAAGTTTAGCCAACAATATATTGATTGTAGATATATCTAAAAATATAGTTTCTCTATCTGTAATTAGATTAAATGCTTTTTCTGCTATTATTTTTTTTGTTGGTATATTAATTTCTTTTCTATCTTTTGTATCTTGGTTTTCAAGAGTTTCTCTGACTAGTACAGCTCCACCATAAATTCTTCGTATTGAAGAAATTTTTTCTATATTTTTTAAATCTTTTCTTATACAATCTTCTGTAACATTAAATTTTGAACTAAGTTCTTTTACAGTAACTCTTCCTTCTTTTTTTAGGATATTTAATATAGCCTGAATCCTTTCTTCTGCAAACATCTTTTACCTCTTTTCCTAAATATAGTATTATAGTAAATATTATAAGATAAAAGATAAAATATCAACTATTTTAATATAGAATACAAAATTAATTTAATATAAAAAGTATATTATTCTTAATAGTCTATTTAAAACTTAATAAATAAAGAAATTATAAAAATATACAACAAAATCAAACAATAAAAAAACAGAAAAAACAATAACAAAAAAGTTGAAAATAATACCAAACCAATATATAATAAGAATAAATAAAATAAAAAAATAAAGTTTAAAGGGGGATATTTTAATGCAACTAATCTTAGATACAGGTAACATAGAGGAGATTAAAGAGCTATGTACTTATTTACCAGTTGATGGTGTAACAACAAATCCAAGTATTGTTTCAAAAGAAAAAAAGAATTTTAAGCAACTTATAAGTGAGATTGGTGAAATTATAGGTGAGGATATGCCTATACATGCTCAAGTATTAAGTACAAAGTATGAAGATATATTAGAAGAAGCATTATATATAAGCAGTTTGAGAGAAAACATATATGTGAAAATACCTGTAACACAAGATGGTTTAAGAGCTATAAAAGACCTTCATAAAAAAGGAATAAAAATAACTGCTACTGCAATATTTACTGCTCATCAGGGATTTTTAGCTGCAAAAGCTGGGGCAAACTATGTTGCACCTTACGTAAACAGACTTGATAATATATCTGGTGATGGTGTATCTGTGGTTTCAGAGCTTGTAAAAATAATAGATACTTATAATATGGATACAAAGGTACTTGCTGCTAGTTTTAAAAATGCACAACAGGTTATAGAATTAATGAAGTGTGGAGTACACAGTGTTACAGTACCATATGATATTTGTAAATCCATGATGAATCACCCATTGACAGATTGGAGTGTTGATAAGTTTATAGAAGATTGGGAAAATACTTTTGGAAAAGGTAGCAAAACAAATAACATTTAATTTGAGAATAAAAAATTAGTTTTTATGAAATTTTATAAATAGATTTTTATAAAAAAGATGAAAATATGAATTAACTTAAGATAATAATATTCTAAATTATTAAAAAGAAAATTCATATTTTCATCTTTGTCAAACTTCTAGACCTATAAATCTCCACCAAGGGAATGTTATACAGATTATTATAAAATAGGTTAAAGGAATTAAGGTTAAACCATACTTAAAAATAACCTTACTATTATATAGATTCTCACCATGTCCAACCATTATTGTTGCATGATGAAAAGGCAGGATGTATTGTATACTTACTACAATATAAACAAAAAGGCAAAGAACAATACTATTTTCTTTTAATATATGTAAACTTCCAAGTAATGGTATCACCACAGAGGATGTAGTGACAGCACTTCCAAGGCATATATTCAATACTATTGTCAGGGTTATTAAAAATAATATTGAAATAGTTTTTGAAGAGTTTGGAATTAATTTTATTAAATAGTTTCCCATTATATCAACAACTCCAGAGTACTTTAGCACTCCTCCAATAGAAAACGCTGCTATAAAAAAAATAAGAACTTTCCAATTTATTTCTTTTAAAGTATTAAAACCAATTATTCTTTTTAACAACAAAAGAAGTACACAAATAGACATTATAATTAGTGTATTTAAATTATGAATAAATTGAGTTAGAAACATAAAAAACATTATTCCTAAACATAAAAATACGTGTTTTTGTTCATCGCTTAATAAATGAAACTCTTTTTTCAGATTAGAATAGGAAAATTGAAATTTACTAGAATTAAGATTATCACAAGAAACAAATTTTATTAAAGACAATTCCTTTTTAAAAACAAATATAAATAAAAAATAAGTTATAAAACAAGTAATTATAGTTGGAACAGACATATAAAAAGCCCACTGACTCCAGTTTATATTACAATTTCCAAGTTCTAGGACTACATAGTTTAAAAGAGTATCTCCATTTACAAAAAACATTGATGTAAATGTAGATGCTGTAAATATACTGAACAGAAGTATAGATTTTGAATCTTCAGTTAAGTGTTGTTCTTTAAAAAATTCCTTATAAAAGGCGGACACAAGAATGACTCTTGGAAATGGTTGTGGTATGAAAAATATTAATAATACACCTAAAATATATGATAAAAAAATCATTTTTTTAGGGGTATCTACAGTATTTAAAATTAATTTTTCAGAAATAATTTTTGCAACACCTGTCTTTGCAACTGCATTAGTAATTATGTAAGCAAGGATTATTATATAAAAATTTTCTGTAAATAAAAATTGTAAAATAACACTTAAAGGTGCAATATTAAAAATAAAAGCTAATATTACAAAGACTAGTGCAACTACAGTTTTTTCAACAGAGTCTACAGCCCATATTAAGATAGTTAAAAAAGATAAGCATATAGAAAATTTTATATTGAAACTATAATTTAGAAAGAAGTAAAGAATTATAGTAACCATAATAGTCATACAAAATTGTTTTGGCTTAAGAATAATATCCATTTTTTGTATCCACCTCCATAATTTATTATATCATAATGAAGGTGAATACATTTTATTAAAAGATTATTCATTAATTCTATGATTTACAATAGCTTTAGTTTTCCAATACCCTTTTTTATAATAGATGACTGTAACAATAAGACCTAAAGTCCAACCAAAAGGGATACCCATCCAAATTCCATCTGTTCCAAATAATCTAGAAAATAAATAAGAAGCAGGAATTCTTCCAAGCCATAATGATACGACTGAACTCATCAGAGCAAACATAGAATCACCAGCACCTTTCATTGCACTTGAAAGTACAAAGGAAGTACCAATAAATAAGAAAAAAGGTCCTATTATAAATAAGTAAGAAGAGCCAATTTCAATAACTTCTTTGTCAGTATTAAATAAAGAAATTAAGTTCTCTCTAAATAATAAGATTAAGGCAACGACTACAATTGCTAGAATTAAAGTCATTTTTATAGATTCACGAATTCCTTTTCTAACCCTTTCACTTTCTCCAGCACCTATATTTTGAGCAACAAAAGTGGAAACAGCAGAACCAAGGTTCATGATAGGTAAGCTTATAAAGTTTTCTATTCTAAGACCAGCTCCAAAAGCTGCCATAGCAGATGTACCATAACTATTAACTAAAAATTGAAGAGCCATGTTGCCAATTGAAAATAACATCTGTTGAACTCCACTTGGAAGTCCTAATCTAAGACCATCTTTAAATATTTTATTATCATATACAATTCCTTTAATCTTAAATTTAAGTACTTCGTGTTTTTTATTTAAATATATTATGCTAATTATGAATGATACTGCTTGAGCCATTATAGTGGCAAGTGCAACGCCTTCAACTCCCATTTTCAAGACTACAATAAAAGTTAAATCTAAAACTATATTTAAAATTGTGGCTATTATTAAAAAATAAAGTGGAGTTACTGAATCTCCAAGTCCTCTAAGTATTGCACTTACTGAATTGTATCCAGCAGAAAATAAGATTCCACCAAATATTATAGTAAGATATAGTTTTGACTGATTAAAAACTGATTCTGGAGTATTCATAAGCTTAAGCATAGGACCTCCAAATACTATTCCAATAACACTAATTAATATAGAGCCAATAAATAAAAGTATATATGTAGTATCAATAGTAGCTTTTACTTTTTTTAAATCTCCTGAACCATAAAACTGTGAAATTAAAATAGAAAAACCAAGACTGACACCCATAAGCATTGCTACTAGCAAAAACATTATAGGGTTAGCACCTGAGACTGCAGCCATAGCTTCTTTACCAATAAATCTACCAACTATAATACTGTCAGCAGTATTGTATAGTTGTTGAAATAAACTACCAATAAGCATAGGCATAGCAAAAAAGAATATAGATTTTCCCTCATGATCTGTAGTTAAATCTTTCACCCTTATTCCTCCAAATTTAAAAATTATTAATTATCAAGTTGCTATAATAAATATAATATAATCTTAACATAAACTTTATGTCCCTACTATAAATAAATTGTATTAAATAATCATATATTTTATAAAAATGCAAAGAATATAAGTATGACGTAGATATAGCAAATTAACAGTTAATATAATCGAATATTAATACAAATTTATTCTAATATATACGCATATATTGACAAAATTAACTATATAAATTAAAATAATATTCGTAAAGAAAAATTCATGTTTTATATTGTATAACATATAATTTTGACAATACGGGTCATAAGTTTCTACCGGAATACCGTAAATATTCTGACTATGTATACTATTATTTAGTTAAATAAATATTTATTTAACTAAATTATGAAGGATACGACTCAGCTTATTAGTTACTGTGTCGTTTTTTTGTAAAATTTAATAGGAGGTGTTGTTATGCAAACAACAAACAGTAGTACCATGCAGAAACTTTTTCCAATTTTGACTAATAAAAATGTCGACATGAAGAAAGAAGTAATTGCTGGTGTAACTACTTTTTTAACTATGGCTTATATAATAGCTGTAAATCCAAACATTTTATCAGCAACAGGGATGCCAGCAGGTGCTCTTGTTACAGGGACATGTCTAGCAGCAGCATTTGGATGTATTTTAATGGGAATGGTTGCTAATCTTCCTTTTGCTTTAGCATCAGGTATGGGTCTTAATGCATTTTTTGCATACACAGTAGTCTTACAAATGGGTGTTCCTTGGGGAGTAGCTCTTACAGCAGTATTTGTAGAAGGTATCATTTTTATAATATTATCAGTAAGTGGAGTTCGTGAAGCTGTTGTAAATGCAATACCAAAGAATATGAAACTTGCTGTTACAGGTGGTATAGGTATATTTATTGCACTTATAGGTTTAGTTAATTGCGGAATCGTAATTGGAGATCAAGCTACTCTTATAAAGATGGGGAAATTTACTCCAGCAGTAATAATAGCTTGTATAGGATTAATAATTGTAGCAGTATTAGATAAAAAAAGAGTTAAAGGTTCTATACTTTTTGGAATAGTAGTAAGTTCATTACTTGCTTGGGGATTTGCATTTATGAATCCAGAATATGCACAAAAATTAGGTATATACTTACCTAGCGGAATATTCAAATTTGAAAGTTTAGCACCAATAGCAGGTAAAATAGATTTAGGATATGTATTACATCCAACAAACATAGGTGGTTTCTTTGTAATAGTTTGTACATTCTTATTTGTTGATTTCTTTGATACAGTAGGTACATTAGTAGGGGTTTGCTCTAAAGCAAATATGCTAGATGAAAAAGGAAATGTTCCTAATGTAGGTAGAGCATTACTTACAGATGCAGTTGCAACTACAGTAGGTGCAGGGCTTGGAGTATCTACAGTTACAACTTATGTTGAGAGTTCAACAGGGGTTATTGCAGGTGGTAGAACTGGATGGACAGCAGTAACAGTTGGAGTTTTATTCTTAGTTGCAATGTTTTTCTCTCCTGTATTTATAGCAATTCCATCATGTGCTACAGCACCAGCTTTAATTTATGTTGGATACTTAATGCTTGGTACAGTTAAGGATATTGAGTTTGACAATATAACTGAAGGTGTTCCAGCTTTCGTTACTATTGCTTGTATGGCATTAACTTATAGTATAGGTGATGGTTTAACTCTAGGTATATTAACTTATGTTTTTGTAAATGTATTTTACAACATATTTGGAGCTAAAAAGGCTGAAGATAAGAAACATGTTTCAGTAGTAATGATTGTTCTTGCTATATTATTTATAATAAAACTTTGGCTATTATAATAGACATTATTTAAAAAATTAATTTAATAGAATAAAGAGCTATAATTTCTAATCTATTTTGAGAAGAAGTTACAGCTCTTTATTTTTTTGTATTACTTAGATATGTCTACTAATTTTCCCTTTTCTAAGATTTTAGGCACAATGGTTATATTAAATTCTTTTTGTAATTCTTTTATAATATCTAACTCTTTTTTTGTTATTATTGAAATAGTATCTCCACTTCGATTTCCTCTAGCAGTTCGACCGCATCTATGCAGATATTCATTTTTACTATTTGGAAAATCTAAATTAAAAACATGGCTTATATCTACTATATCAAGCCCGCGAGCAGATAAATCTGTTGTAACTAAAATTTTTGCTTTACCAAGTTTAAATTTATTTATTGCATTTTTCCTATCCTCTTTTGGCATATTTCCAAAAATTCCAATTGCTTTATAATTATGATAGTTTAATTTTGATACTATAACATCTATATTTTTTTCATTGTTTACAAATACAATAGCTCTTTTTGGGTTTGTAGCAGCTAATGTCTTTCTAAGAAAAGTAAATTTATCTCTTATTTCTCCCAACATATATGTATGGTTTATATTAGGATTTATCTGTGATTTTTCTTTTGTTTTTATTATTTCCAATTCTTTCATAAATTTATCACAAATTTTTATAGTACTATCAGTAAGACTTGCAGAACAACCTATGATTTGTCTATCTCTTAATGTAGTTTTTATGATGTCTTCTACACAAGTTATATTTTTACCATTCAATAAATTGTCTACTTCATCTAAAACGATAGTTTTTATGTTGTGTGATTTTAACTTCTTCTGTTTTATCAAGTCTAAAATTCTTCCACAAGTTCCTATTACTATATGAGGTTTTACAGACTTTATATTTTTTATTTGTTTTTGTATATTAACTTCTCCAATTAAGGCTAGTGAAGTCAAAGGAATTTCTGAGTTTTTTGCTAATAATTCAATTTGATTTGTAATTTGCATTACTAATTCATGTGTTGGTGCAAGTATAAGAGCCTGAGTTTCTCTTTTTGATGTATCAATTTTTTCAAATATAGGTAAAACATATGCAAGTGTTTTTCCTGTTCCAGTTTGTGAGTTGATTAATAAATCTTTATTTTGCATTATATTTTCTATAACAAGTGACTGAACTTCTGTTGGAGAAGTTATGTCTTGTTTTTTAAGTCCGTTTATTAGAGTAGAACTTATTTTTAATTGTTCAAATGTGTTCATCTTTTGCTCCTTCTATTAAAAACTTATATTATTGTAGCTAACTATTTCTTATTATACATTGTTTAGTCAAATCGAACTATACATTATTTTATAATTATATGCAATTTAGAAGTAAATATAGATGTTTTTTGTATATTTATATTGATTTCAGTATTTTTACAATTGCCTAATATATAAATTTGAAAATTTAGCAAATTGTAGTTGTAATTGTTTAATACTTGTTATATATTATATATAACAAGTATTAAAACTATAATATATAATATGGAGGGAAATTATGTTAAAGATAAGCAATATATCTAAATCATATAAAAATAAAAAGGTAGTAAATAATATTTCATTTGAGGTAAATGATGGAGAGATTTTTGGCTTTATAGGTCATAATGGTGCAGGAAAAACTACTACTATTAAAGCAATTGTTGGGATACATGATTTTGAGGGAGGAGAAATACTTATAAACTCTAAATCTATAAAAAAACAATCTGTTGAGTGCAAAAAGGAAATGGCATATATTCCTGATAATCCAGATTTGTATGAAGCTTTAACTGGAATACAATACCTTAACTTTATAGCAGATATATTTGAGGTAGATAAAAAGGAAAGAGAGGAATTAATAAAATATTATTCAAATAAATTTGAAATTAATAAGGCATTAGGTGATTTAATATCTTCGTATTCACATGGTATGAAACAAAAACTAGCTATAATTTCAGCTTTAATCCATAATCCTAAAATTCTAATTCTTGATGAACCTTTTGTAGGTCTTGACCCAAAAGCTTCCTTTATATTAAAGGAAATCATGAAGGAGTTTTGTAAAAAAGGTGGTTGTATATTTTTCTCAACACATGTATTAGAAGTTGCTGAAAAAATCTGTGATAAGATTGCCATAATAAAAGATGGAAATATAATTGCTTATGGAACTACTGAAGAAGTGAAAGGAAACAATTCTCTTGAAAATATTTTTATGGAATTAATAGAAAAATAAAGTGATATTTTTACAGAATATAATATCTAAAGTGAGGTATGATAAATTATGAGTAATCTAAGTATATTAATAAAAACTAATATAATAAATGAGTTTAAATTGAATGCTTTAAAAAATATAGACAGCAAAGAAAAACAAAAAATAATAGGAATGATGTTTTCAATGGTTGTTGTAGCAGGGCTATTAATATTTTATGTAACAAGTTTAAGCCTTTTTCTAGTTGATATTTTAAAACAAATAAATCAAATGGAAATGCTACTTGTGTTTGGCTTTGGATTATCAACAGTAATGGTAATTGTTACATCATTATATAAAACTTCATCATATCTGTTTCAAGCGAAGGATTTAGAGTTATTAACTAGTTTGCCAATAAAAGAATCTACTATATTGGCTAGTAAAATATTAATGTTAGTTGGAACTAATTATTTGTTTTCTTCAGTGTGTATGATTATACCAGCAGTAGTTTATTTTTTAAATGTCGATGTAAATATAACATATTTTCCTTATTTAATATTATTATTTTTGGCTCTGCCATTACTACCAATAGTTGTTTCATCAATAATTTTCTTATTTATAGGACAGCTATCATCAAGACTAAAATATAAAAATTTAGTGTTAATCATAGGTAGTGTAATATTAATTTTGGCTTATACTGTACTCATGTCAAAATTAAACTCTATATCAGTTGAGTTATTAAAAAATAGTGTATCTATTTCAGAAACAATTAATAAAATATATCCACCTATATACTATTTTGTTGATGCTCTTAAAACTGGAAGTATAGTTTCATTTTTAATATTTATAGCAATATCATTAATACCATTTTTTGTCTTTGTAACTCTGTTTGCAAAAGGATTTACAAATATAAATGCTAGAATGGGTGAAAGTTATAAGACTAAAAACTATAAATTTAAAAGTCAAAAAATTTCAAAACCTTCAAAGGCTCTATTGAAAAAAGAATTTAGAAGATATACTTCTTCATTTATTTACTTTTTGAATTCTTCTATTGGTCTGTTATTTTTAATAGTGGCTACAATTGGTGTGTTGGCATTTGGAGCTGATAAAATAGGTGAGTTACTAAAAATGAATATAGATTTTAGTATTATAAAAATACAGTTATTAGGTGCGTTTCTATTTATAATAGTAATTAACTGCACAACATATTGTTCAATTTCTTTTGAAGGAAAGAATCTATGGATACTAAAGTCTTCTCCAATAGATGAAAGGGAGATATTTTGGTCAAAAATATTGATGAATTTTTTATTAAATGCACCACTATCTGTTTTATGTCTAATATTAGTGTCTATAAAACTGAACTTTGAAATTCAGTTTGTGATGGTAGCAAGTTGCTTGATTGTAACTATGTCACTGTTTGTGGCTTTAATGGGATTGTTATCAAATTTGATTTATCCAAACCTTGATTGGAAAAATGAAGTAGCAGTAGTAAAAAGAAGTGCAAGTATGATAGTTACAATATTAGCATCATTAATTTATATAGTTGTACTTGGAGGCACATATATGTTATTGAAAGTTTCATTTCTAAATATGTATTTGATTTTAGCAAGTGTGCTTACTCTTATATTAGACTTTATGCTATGGAGAATTATTTCAATTAAAGGAGTAAAAATATTTAAAAATTTATAGATATATTTGTGTTAAAAAAAGACTTATTTTTTAAGGTATTGCAAAGAATATGCTAAGTAGTATACTATTGTATAGTGATATGAAAAAATTTAGGAGAAAATAAATGAGAAAATTATCCAAAAAAGAAAAAGATTTTATTCAATATGGATTTTTGCTATTTTTGATATGTATTACTACTTATTTAGTATCAACCACTTTAGATGTAAAACTAATACCTAAAATTATAAGTCTAGTAAATAAAACCTATATATTTCTTGGCATACTAATAATGTTAATATATATGATAATTGAATCTATTGTGACACATTTGATAATAAATGCAGTTCAAAAAACAAAAGTAAAATTTATAGGTATTAAAATGGCCACAATGGGATTTTATTATAATTTAGTTACTCCCTTTGCATCTGGGAGTCAGCCAATGCAAATATATGCACTTACAAAGTATGATGTTAGTCTCAGTAAATCAGTAGCCATAGTTACTAATAAGACTGTTGTATTTCAAAGTACAGTTACTATATTTTGTGGAATTTTAATTTTATTGAATAAGTCATTATTAATGGAACAAGTACATTCAGTTAGAGTTTTAATCGCTGCTGGGATGACCATGAATGTAAGTATGTTATTAGGTGGGCTCTTAATAGTATTTAGTCCTAAGCAAGTAAAAATGGTAGCAGAGATTTTGATTAATTTTTTATCTAAATTTAAAGCATTTAAGTTTTTAGATTTAAAAAGAGATAGAATAAATCATTATATTGATGACTATAATTATTCTATAAAGATATTTATTAAAAATGTAAGAATTTTAGTTTTGAGCATATTGCTTACTGCACTACAACTCATAGCATACTTTAGTATAGTTTATTGTGTGTATAAAGCTTCAAATTTAAAAGGAGTATCATATATACATATAATGACATTGCAAGTATTTTTATACATGGCAATATCACCAGTTCCAACACCAGGAAATGTTGGAGCAAATGAAGTTACATTTTTTACCATGTTCTCAAACATAATTCCAAAAGAATTATTGGGATATTCAGTGCTTTTGTATAGTGGATTTGTATATTATATGTTATTAATAATTTCAGGATTGTTTACATTTAGAACACATTATACATTGAATAACTGGAAACGTGACAATAAAAGTAATTCTAGTTTAGAAGAAGTTATTGAAAAAGTTTAATTATTAGAAAATAAAAAGAAATATAAATTACTTAGTCTGTCAAATTTAATCGACAAAATTATTATTAGGGAAATTCTAAATATAAATACACTGCTAAAATAAGTTGTATTATATTGAGATATTTCCCTTTTTTGATTAAAATTATAGAAATTTGAAATAATAAGTAGTAAATACAAATTCTATATTATTTAGAAAGGAGAAAAAATGAAACAAAATAAAAAAAATGAAAAGCAAATAAGTAATTTTAATATTAAAAAAAATAGTGATAATAAAGTCGAAATTGCTGAAGAACTATATCCAAATAAAAATATAGGTAGTATGCTTGGAGATAGAATAGATAAGAAAAAAATCAATCGTCCAAGTTAATGGAATAGTTGAAAATGGTGTGTTTTAAAAAAATAATATAATGAAATGTTTTATTGTTAAATTTAAACTTATTTTAATAGAAAAAAAAGTCGAAAATTATCTAAAATACACCTGTATTAGGATAACGTTATTTTATAGATGCATAAAACTTGACAAAATCAACCTTTTCTTGGTAGAAAAAAAAAGATAAAATTATATAAGCGTTATTTAATTGTCAAAAATGAAGGTAAAGTTGCAAGTGATAAAAAAAATGATTGATAGCATTTATTTGTGTGCTATAATTGTATAGTAAAATGAATAAATAAGTATGTTGTATACATGCATATTAGGAGGAGAGACTGACATGGAATCATCTATACATACAATTGCTAGCAATAATTTATTGATAATTTTTGCTATTGTGAGTATAACTGGAATAATTTGCAGCAAACTTAGCGAAATAGTAAAAGTTCCAGATGTTGTATTATTTTTACTTGTAGGTATTTTAATAGGGCCATCATTTTTGAAATTTATAGATATTCGTGGATTCCAAATAGAAAATCAACTGATACTTACATTTGGTTCTGCATTTATATTATATTTAGGTGGGAAAGAGATAAGTTTAAAGGTTTTGAGAAATGTAAAGATATCTGTATTTTTACTGGCCACTGTAGGAGTTGTGATATCTGCTTTTATAATGCAACAAGTAATAGGATTTACTTTTGGAGTAAGTGCAATGACTGCTTTATTAGCAGGAACTATAATAGCATCAACAGACCCAGCTACTCTTGTACCTATATTTAATCAGGTAAAGATAAAGGATAGAGTAAAACAAACTGTAATAAGTGAGTCAGCTTTTAATGATGCAACAGGAGCTATATTAACATCAGCAGTGTTAGCTGTAATTTTATCAAATAAGTTTTCCTTAAGTGAAAATATTTATGAATTAGGTACAATGGTTGTTGTCGGAATTGTCGTTGGTTTAATTACAGGAATACTGCTTTTGAAATTGGTTAATGATAAACCATATGGTATATTTAAAGATTTTGCACCAATAATATCTGTTATTTCAGTTGTGGTTGCATATGAATTATCTACAAAATTAGGCGGAAGTGGATATATGTCTTGCTTTATTGTAGGTATAATAACTGGTAACAAGAAAAACTTTAAAATATGGCTAAGCCAAAAATCTTATGATGCAGATTTTTATGTTGCTGAGACTTTAGGAACTATTTGTCGTATGGCGATATTCATAATATTAGGTAGTCAAGTTAATTTGGCTCAGTTAGGTAAATATTTTGTACCATCTGTAATTGCAGTGTTAGTATTAATGTTTATAGCAAGACCAATTTGTGTTTTAGTATGTGCACTTGCAGATAGAGAAGCAAAATGGAGTAAAAATGAAATATTGTTTATGATGTGGGTAAGAGAAACGGGTGTAATACCAGCTGCACTTTGTGGTATTATTTCAGCAATGAAAGTTCCTGGATATGAAGTAATTTCATCAGTAGTATTTATGTCTATATTAATTACATTAGTAATACAAGGAAGCACTACGAAATTGGTAGCTAAAAAACTTGGATTATTAGAAGAAGAAGTGATAAATATAAGCGAAAAGGTATCAACTTTTTAGTTTTTTACTTTAAAGGATACATAATAATGGCTATTTTAAGGTTATCTAGTGATAATTATTGAAATAGCCATTTTTTATATAAAAATAAATTTACATAATTTACATATTGCATATATTTATTATCAAAATTTGTTGAAGCTGTGATATAATTAGTTGTATTTAAAATAAGAATAGCGAATAAGGGAGGAAATTTATGTTTACGGTTATAGATATTGTACAACCAAATACAGTAGAAGAAGCGTACTCAATTTTAAATAAAAGAAAAACTAATCAAGTAATTGGTGGAAGTGCTTTTTTAAGAATGGGGAAAAAAAGAATAGGGACAGGAGTAGAGTTATCTAACTTAAACCTAGATTATATAAAAGAAGATAAAGAGTATGTTGAAATCGGTTCTATGACGACTTTTAGAACATTGGAAACAAACTCAATAATAAAAGATAATTTTGGCAAAATACTAGAAGATTCAGTTAAAGATATAATAGGAATTCAGTTTAGAAATGTAGTAACAGTTGGTGCAACAGTATTTTCTAAATATGGGTTTTCTGATTTGATAGTGGCATTGCTTTCATTAGATACAGAAGTAGAGTTATATAAAGGTGGAAGAATTAGCCTTGAAGAATTTTTAGATAGAGATTATGAGAAAGACTTATTGATTAAGGTGTATATAAAGAAGGAAAATAAAAATGCTTCTTATAAGTCATTGAGAAATGCAAAAAGTGATTATCCTATTTTAAATGTGTCTGTTTCAAAATATGGTAAGAATTTTAAGCTATGTGTAGGAGCAAGACCTCAAAAAGCTACAGTTGCAAAAAAAGCTAGTGAGTTTTTATCTAATAATGAAATTAATGAATCTAATATAGATAGGGCAATAGAAATGGCTTCAGAGGAATTAACATTTGGTTCTAATATGAGAGCATCTAAAGACTATAGAAAAGCCATGAGTAAAGTACTTTTAAAAAGAGCTATAATGGAGGTTATTTAATGTTAGTGAAGCTTAATATAAATGGAAAAATGAAAAATGTTGATATAGAACCAGAGGAATATTTGGTTGATACTTTAAGAAAAGTGGGCAATTTAAGTGTAAAAAGGGGTTGTGATACAGGGTGTTGTGGTCTCTGTACAGTTTTAATAGATAAGAAACCTACATTATCTTGTGCGACATTAACTTTGAGAGTTTTAAATAAAGAGATAATTACAATTGAAGGTTTAGAAAATGAAGTTAAAGAATTTAGTGAAGTTTTGGTAAAAGAAGGAGCTGAACAATGTGGTTTCTGCTCTCCTGGTTTTATACTTACTGTACTTGCAATGAAAGATGAACTTAAGAACCCTACAGATGAAGAAATAAAACATTATTTAACAGGAAATTTATGTAGATGTACAGGATATATGGGACAGTTAAGAGCTATCAAAACTTATCTGGAGGTAAAGTAGAATATGAATATAGTTGGAAAAGGAATTGAAAAAATAGATGGAATGAGTATAACAACAGGAAAACCTGTATATACTGATGATTTAGCAGCAAAAGATGCTTTAATAGTAAAGATACTTAGAAGCCCTTATGCTTATGCAAAGATAAAAGATATAGATACATCAAAGGCAGAAATGGTTGATGGTGTTGAATGTATTTTAACATATAAAGATGTACCAAAATCTAGATTTACACTTGCTGGTCAAACATATCCAGAACCATCACCTTATGATAGGCTAATTCTTGAAAATGTTGTGAGATATGTTGGCGATGAGGTAGCTATAGTTGCAGCTATAGATGAGAAAAGTGCAGTTAAAGCAATGAATCTTATAAAGGTAAATTATGAAGTACTAACACCTGTTTTGAATTTTGAAGAGGCAATCGGAAATAAAACTATAGTACATGATGAAGATAGACATTGTAATTTTGAAATAGGCATGCAGAGAGAAAAGAATATAGTGTCACATCATGACTATACAAAAGGTGATATAGAAAAAGTATTAAGTAATTGTGACATAGTGATTGAAGAAACATATTATACTCAAGCTCAAGCCCATGCAATGATGGAGACGTATAGAGCATATAATTATTTAGACCATGCTGGAAGACTAGTTGTAGTAAGTTCAACTCAAATACCATTTCATGTTAAAAGGCATCTATCCCGTGCATTAGAACTACCAGCTAGTAAAATTAGAGTTATAAAACCTAGAATTGGTGGTGGTTTTGGTGGTAAACAAACTGCTTGTGTTGAGATTTTTTCAGCTATTGTAACTTTAAAAACAGGTAAACCAGCTAAAATAATATATGATAGAAAAGAAACTTTTAATTGTTCGACTAGTAGACATGCAATGAAACTAAAAGTTCGACTAGGTGCCACTAATGATGGAACAATAAAAGCTATAGATATAAATGCACTTTCAGATACAGGAGCATATGGAGAACATGCTTCTACAACTATTGGTCTAGTTGGGGAGAAGACTTTACCAATGTATAATAAGGTTGAAGCAACAAGGTTTGTTGCAGATGTAGTATATACTAATAAAATGCCAGCCGGTGCACTTAGAGGGTATGGAGCTTCTCAAGGTTGTTTTGCTGTTGAATCAACTATAAATATGTTAGCTGATAAATTAAAAATGGACCCAACAGATTTAAGATTAAAAAATGTAGTAACACAAGGTGAAACTACCTTTGCATATGGAAAAACTTTAAATAGTGTAGACTTAGTAAAATGTATAAATAAAGGTAAAGAACTTATCGGATGGGATGAAAAATATCCTTGTAAGCATCTTGAAAATGGAAAAGTTAGAAGTGTGGGTATGGCAATTACTATGCAGGGTTCTGGTATACAAGGTCTTGACAAATCCTCAGCTGAAATAAAACTAAATGACTGCGGAGACTATACACTTATGATAGGTTCTACTGATATGGGCACAGGAAGTGACACAATTTTAGCACAAATGGCTGCTGAAATTCTTGAGACAAGTATTGAAAATATAACAGTTATATCAGCAGATACAGACTTGGTTCCATATGACCCAGGTTCATATGCTTCAAGTACTACCTATGTAACTGGAATGGCAGTAGTTAAAGCAGCTCAAGACTTGAGAGATAAAATAATATCTGCTGGAGCAAATAAACTAGGTGTAGATAAAGAAGAAGTAGAATTTGATGGTATAAAATTAACTAGTAGAGAATGCAGTACTTCATTGTTTGATATAGCAGTTGACTCTACAATTGGACCAAATACTAATCAATTAATAGGGCTTGCATCTCATGGTAGTCCAGTATCACCACCACCTTTTATAGCTGGTTTTGCAGAAACTGAAATTGACAAAGAAACTGGAAAAGTTGATTTATTAAATTATGTAGCCATAGTGGACTGTGGAACAGTTATAAATAAAAACTTAGCAAAGATACAGGTTGAAGGTGGAATTGTTCAAGGTATTGGAATGGCAATGTTTGAAGAAGTTAGATATACAGAAAAAGGTAACATGGATACAAACACATTTATGCAATATAAGATTCCAGCTAGATGTGATATTGGAAATGTGGAAGTTGATTTTGTTGAAAATTATGAGCCAACAGGACCTTTTGGAGCTAAATCTGTTGGAGAAGTTGTTATAAATACACCTTTACCAGCAATACAAGAAGCTGTTTTTAATGGTGTTGGGGTTAGAGTAAATACACTTCCTATTACACCTGAAAAAGTTTTTATGGCAATGAATAAGTAAGTATTTTATACAGATTTTAGACTAGTTTTACATGTTAAACAACCAGTTATGTTATACCTGTTGAAAGATATTTAATAAGTAGTTATTATAATATTATGAAATCTTACTTGTAAAATATAAAATTAACTAAGGGGATGATGTTTTGGCTGGAAATCTAAATAATATGAGAGCAGTAAATAATTTTAGAGGAGATAATAACATTTTAGAATGTTTAGTCAGCTTTGAGGGTCGTTCAATAAGTCAGAGGAAAGCAAGGGTATTTTTTAAGGAAATGAAGAATCAAATAGAAATTGACTTCGCAGAAGAAGAAATTTCTAAACTTGTTGAAAATGTTGTTTTAAATACATCATATCAAGAAATGCTATATGATGAAATAGAGAAACAACTAGAAATTGATTGTGTAGGAACTTGGATGATATTATCTAAATTAAAAGATACTAGAGTTCATTGATTTTAAAATAAATTATTAGAGCCTAATTTTAAGGCTCTTTTTTAATGTTTTTAATTAAGATATAAACTTATTTTAATCCAAATATATGATAATTATAACATATATTTAAAATCTAACTATTTAATTTTATATGTATTCTATTGTATAATATAAATTAGATTAATAAAATAGTTCGTCAAAGTAATTTATTTATTTGAAATTATTGTTTAAGTTTATAAATTTTGTATAAAATAAAATTATGTTATTAATTTTTAGCAATAAAATTTTTACTAGGAGAGGTATATGAGAAGAAATAGTATCAATATAGCAGTAACAGCAGTTGTTACATCAATTTATGCAGTTTTAACTTTATCATTGGGATTTATAAGTTATGGACCAATACAATTTAGGATAGCAGAGATTATGATGCTTCTAGCATTTTTAGATAAGGGATATATAGTAGGTCTTACATTGGGTTGTTTTTTAGCAAATGTAATAGGTCCATATGGTGTACCTGATATAATTTTTGGAACGTTTGCCACATTTATAAGTGCAAGTTTAGTCTATATTACTAGTAAGTTAGGAGGTCAAAATAAGAGCACATTAATTATAGCTTCTATATGGCCTACTATTATAAATGCAATTGTAGTTGGACTAATGCTAAATATATTTTTTGGACTTCCTTTAATATTATCGATGATACAAGTAGGTTTTGGAGAATTTGTAGTAGTAACATTGGTAGGAGTACCATTCTTTTGTTTTTTAATGAAAAAATATAGAAATATCATTGACATTAAGTTTTAGAGTGAAGAACGTTAGTTTGTAGATTGAAAATTAGTGTGGATTAAGAATAGTATTATTATAAGGGGGATTTTATTTGTCAAAGATGAAGAGATTAACTGATGTTTGGACATATATTAATGATAGACAAAAGTTTACAATCAAAGAGTTGTCAGAGAAGTTTAATCTTTCAACTAAAACTATTCAACGATATTTAATAGAATTAAATAAAATGGGACTTCCAATTCAAGCAGAAAAAGGTAGAAATGGAGGTTATAGAGTATTAAACAATAGCTATATACCTCCTGTTATATTTACAGAAAAAGAAGTTATGTCTATAGTTTTTGCATTTAAGTCACTACAAGTTTACAATTTTTCACACATAAAAAAAGAAATTGATTCTATAATTAAAAAAATAAATTATAATCGTGAAAGTAGTGCAAAAATAGGTATAAATAACATTGAAAAATATATTGAGTTTATAGCTAATTATAGAAATATTGATATTAATATTGTAACTAAATTTTTCAAGGCTTCATCAAACTCTTGTGTTTTGAATATTCAATATAAATCTGGAAATCAATTGCTAGAGAAAAAAATATGCCCAATAGGTATATATTTAAATGAAGGATTTTGGTTTTCGCCAGTGTATGACTATGAAAGTGATAGTATCACAATAATTCGTATAGATAAAGTACTAGAAATTAAAAAATTAGGAGAATGCAAAAAGGCATGTATGAGTTTGAAAAAATGGCTAGATACAGTATATAGTAAGTTAAATGAAGAGATGGCAATTACTAATAAAACTAGTGAAATTGTCCACTTACATATATTACTCACAAAAGAAGGTATTTCTAAAATAACTAGAAGTTTTTTAGATTTGGATATAGAATTAAATGAAAATGGAAGTGGAACAATTAGTAAACTTATAAAGTATGAAGAAATAGATTGGTGGATATCTACATTATTTTCAATAGGGAAAGATGCTAAAGTTGTAGAACCAAAATTTATGAATAAATTACTTTATGATAAGGCTAAAGAGTTAAAATATTTTTATGAAGAAAATATGATATAATATTTAAAAATGTTAAAATTAAATAATTATTAAGGAGATACATATTATAATGGAAAATGTTAATAAGAATGCTAAGATAATTGGTGTTGGAGTTGAAGGTATTAGTATAATAGATGAAATAGAAGAAAAAGTAAAAATAAATATGGATATAGAAAGAATTACTATGAATCAAGAGGTTGAAAAAGAATATGTTAGAAGTCTTTTAGATGGAGTTGATATATTATTTTTAGCATATTCAACTGAAGATAAACAAAGTCTAGAAGTTATAAAAGCTATTTCATATATGTCTAATGAAAGACGAATTTTATCTATAGGTATAAATTCTTCAGAAGAAGAAAATAAAGATGACTTAGGAATTAATAGAGAATTTAAAGTCAATGAAAATAGTATTTTGAAATTTGTTGATTTGATGAATGTTATGATAGAGTCTATTTCAGATTCTTGTATGATAAATATAGATATAACTGATTTAAAAGAAGCTATTATAAGTGATAAAGGGATTAAGTACTCTTTTGAAGAATTTGAAGATTCAAAACAGCACAGTGAAATAGTAGATATTTTATTTGAAAAGATGGAACATTTTGGTGAAGAATTTATTGGGAAAAAAGGTATAGTTTTTGTTGAAGGAAATAATAAATTTTCACTAGTTGAATTAAATGATTTGATGAACAATATTCAAAATAAGGCAGAAGAAGGCTATGAAATGATATTTTCTTTATACTTAAAAGAAAATTTAGATGGAAAGATTAAAGTGGGAATGTTATATAATTAATGTATTTTAGATATTAAGGAGAAGTATATGTCTGAAAATATAAATGTTACAGAGTATTGGTTAATGGAAGAATTTTTTTATCAAGAGACAGATACACCACAAGTTTTTAAAGAAGAAAGCATAATTGCATTAGAATTTGATATAAAAATAAATTTAAAAAAAGTACTTAATATGGGAAAAAAATCCGAAAAATACATTAATGAGAACTGTAATGACAAAGATTTTATAAAAAAATTTATGTCAGTTAAAAAAGGAGATTATTTTCTATATAGGGCATATCAAAATGTAGAAGGAAAAATTAAGTATAGTGTCCTTATTGGTATTGTTGAAGAAAGTTTTGAAAATGGTTATGAATTAAGTCATATTTTGGGTCATACATTACCTATAAAATGGATGTACACATTTGATACAGTTTTAAATTGTAAAATATATACTAGTGAGTTTTATAAATTAAATAATGAAGATATAAATACATATTTAGACATTATTAAATTACAAGATAATAAATCATTAAAAAAAAGAATAGAAGAAAGTGACAATAATAAATGGTACCTAAAAAACTATTATTATATAGATGTAGATAAGTGTGTGGAGAATGAAGAACTATTTATTCAACCTACTAATTTAGAACAATTAGAAAACTTGAAAAATATAAATACAGATGATTATATTCTAGTATATAATAGCGAAAAAGTAATTTACGAAAATGACCATACAATGAAAAGCTTATTTGGTGTTTGTCAAGTTAAAGAAGGTTTTGATAAAGATAAAATAACTACTTCAGAAGGTGGATGTTTTTTACCTGTAGAATGGATAGAAAATGAAAAAGAGAATATTGATGGAAATGCATGGGTTATCTTTGAAAATAATAATTTAGTTGAAAAGTATATAAAAAGATATACTAATAAAATTTCGTTAAATACCATACTCTATGGTCCACCAGGGACTGGTAAAACATATAACGCAAAACAAATAGCTTATAACTTAATAAATGAAACTAGTTTAAAAAATAATGATTGTACAAGTTATGTAGATTATAAAAATAATGTAGAATTTTGTACTTTTCATCAATCATATGGATATGAAGAATTTATAGAAGGTCTCAAGTCTGATGGTGAAGGTAATTTTAAGCCAGAAGATGGTATATTGAAGGACATATTTATAGAAGCATGTTATGATGGGTTGAAACTTGAAAAGAAGTTAAATTTTGAGCTAGAAAAAGATACTTTAACTATAGAAGATATAAAGGCAAGAAAAAAGATGTTGGTGTTTGATAATATAGAAGATGTTGAGAACTTTAATTTTGAAGAATCAGAAAGATATGTTTTAATAATAGATGAAATCAATAGAGGGAATATCTCTAAAATATTTGGCGAATTAATAACATTATTAGAAGATGATAAAAGACTTACTAAATCAAATCAAACTATTGTCAAACTGCCATATTCAAAAGAAAAATTTTCCCTACCTCCAAATTTATATATAATTGGTACTATGAATACATCAGATAAATCCATAGCTCTTTTAGATATAGCTTTGAGAAGAAGATTTGATTTTGAAGAAATTATGCCAGACTATGAGTTACTGCCTGTTGTAGATGGAATAGATGTTAAAAATATGCTGTATACAATCAATAAGAGAATAGAGTTTTTATATGATAGAGACCATGTTATTGGACAGGCTTACTTACTAAATGTAGAAAATATTGATGATATAGTAGTCGTATTTAGAAAAAAAATAATACCACTTCTTCAAGAATATTTCTATTATGACTCAGAAAAAGTAGGACTTATTTTAGGTGGTATAGGTAAAAATGAAAAGGATAAATATATTGTTTATAAGGAAGAAATCACAGCATCTAAATTATTTAAAAATAATAATTCATCAATAATGGAAAGTAAAGTTAATTATTATATAAAACGAAATATATCTATTGAGGAGTTAAAAAATATATATGAGTAAAAATATATATGTAAAGGAAACTTATGAATGGATAAAAGTAGGTAATGGTGAAAATGAGCTCACAGAAACTGAATATGAAAAATTACTTAAATATTTGGATAATAATAATGATGTATTAAAGAGTAATATAATAGATATCAGATATAAAAAACTGAGATTCATAAATTATGTAGGAGTTATATGTTTTGAAAATGTAATATTGGAGATACTTCCAAAGCTGTCATTAAGTAATAATACTGTAAAAGATAGAGAAATGCTATTACAAATGCTTTCTACATGTAATAAGATTCCAATTATAATAAACGAAAATATAAAATCAAGTTTAAAAAATTATAATCTCATGAATTTTTTTGTTCTGTATTTTATTGAAAGTATGCAAATGCAAATTAAGAGAGGGATTTATTTTGAATATATAAATAAGATAGATAATTCAAATGTTGTAAAAGGTAAGATATTAATAAGTAAATATGCAAGAGAAAAAAATATATCTCCAATGAAAATAAAATGTGAATATGATGAGTATAGCGAAAATAATTTTTTGAATCAAGTTTTAAAAAAGGCATGTATGTCTATTTTATGTAGAATAGATGATAATTTAATTCAAAATAAGATAAAAAAAATTTTGAGTTATTTTTATAATGTAGATTTAGCTTATATAAATAGAGAAGAACTATTAGATTACAAATTTTATAAAAATAATGATAGATTTAAAGATTGTTACTCATTGGCCAAACTTATACTTTTAAATTTATCGATGGATAACAGCGAAAATAATCAAGATGCATTTTCTATATTATTTGAAATAAACATTTTATATGAAGAATATATAGGAAACTTAATAAAAAGTATATGGAATAATGAATTTAGAGAAACTTATATACAAGATAAAAGTAAGTTCCTTTTAAAAAATGAACAAACAGGAAAGAAAACTTTTAATTTAAGGCCCGATATAGTTTTATATGATTCAAAATATGAATCTGAAATCATAATTGATACAAAATGGAAAGCTATTGAAGTGGATTCAAATATTTTCTATAGGTCAAGTGATATATATCAGATGTATGCATATATAACATCGTATGAAAATGCAAAAAGATGTATATTATTATATCCTTGTATCAAAAAAGATAAAAATTACAGCTCATGGAAATTGTTGGAGTCATTTAAAGGTAAATTTATAGAAGCAAAAACTGTAAGATTGGATGACATAAAAAATACCATATCTGATTTGAAAAAAATAATTTTTAATTATAAATTTTAAAAATAAGAATAATAAAAATAATAAAAATACATTGTATAAAGTAATAAATAATTTTAAGCATGCAAGAACTATATAAAAGTAATAAATGAAAAGTTTTGGAAATTATTTTAGATATTAAATATGGCACTGCAATTGCTTATTTAATATAGAATGCTTGCAAAATAAAGAAAGTATACCTGTTAAATTAAAATTTAAGTAGGTATACTTTTTATTAAGCTTCATTTGAAAATTAAAATATTATTGTAAAATTATAACTAAGCTTTTCTGTTATGATATAATTAAATAGATAATTTGAATGATGATTATATATAATATTTATTTGGAGTTGATATTTTATGGATAAACACAGTGATTCAGTAATGTATGGTGGAATGGAAGTATACAATATTTGGGGAACAACAACAGTAGACTCTATAATTGGAGAATCTGATGTAATGCTTGCTCTTAAGAATAGAATTTGTAAAATTGGAAATAGTGATTCTACTGTAGCGATAACTGGAGAAAGTGGCACTGGAAAAGAGTTAATAGCAAGAGCCATTCATCTCGCAGGAAACAGAGGGAATAAAACATTCGTTGCTATAAACTGTGCTGCTATACCAGAACCCTTGCTAGAAAGTGAACTTTTTGGGTATACAAAAGGAGCTTTTAGTGGGGCAGATTCAAAAGGCAAAATTGGTAAATTTGAATTAGCTAATGGAGGAGTTGTATTTCTAGATGAGATAGGGGATATGCCAATTCAATTACAATCAAAGCTTTTGAGAGTGTTACAGGAAAAGAAGTTTACAAGAATAGGTTCAAATGAATTAATGGATATAGATGTTAGAATTATATCAGCTACTAATAGAGATTTATTTGAGTTGGTTAAAGAAAATAAATTTAGAGAAGACTTATATTATAGATTAAATGTAATACCTCTAGAAGTGCCTCCTCTTAGAGAAAGGGGAGATGATATACAAATATTAATAAATAATTTTATAGATAAATATTCAAGGAAAATGAAGAAAAATGTATACCATATAGAGCCAGATGTAGAACATATGCTACTTAAATATCCGTGGCCAGGAAATATAAGAGAATTAGAAAACACTATAGAATTAGCTCTAAATCTTCTTGAGGAAGATGGGATAATACATAAGGGTATAATAAATAGAAAGATACTTGAATATTTTAAGTTAAACAAAATAAATATAAAGTTGCTTGAGGAAAGTGACTATGAGATAAATATGGAACAAGATATACTTACCCTTGAAGAATTTGAGAGAGCATATATAAAAAAGGTATTAAAGTTTTATGGAAATGATACTAAATCTAAAAAGTTAGCTGCTAAAAAACTTGGAATATCGCTAGCAACATTGTATAGAAAGATAGATGTATAGTAATTATGCTTTTAATTCTCAATTCTAAAATTTGAAATTATAAAATTGATAAAAATCACTTGAAAAACTATTTTCCAAGTGATTTTTTTGTAATAAGATTTTATTATCCAAAAATAAAAAAAATTTAAAAGAATTTAAAAAAAGAAATGGTTTATCAAATTATCAAATACTAACAAATATAATAAAAATTATATATGTAAAACAATTTTGTTAAAATATTGGCATTATAATTGCTTCATATTAAATTAAGATGGCAAAATAAAAAAAGAAAGGATGTTGTGTGAGATAATAATAACTGTCATTAAAAAATAGTTGGGAGTGATAACCTTGAGTAAATATCAAAAAAGTGTTTCTATGTTTGATATTGATGGAAGGCCACCAATTTTAAAGTGTTTACCACTATCAATGCAACATATACTAGCGATGATAGTTGGAACTGTTACAGTACCTATAGTTGTTGGAGGAGCTGTGGGTGCTAGTGCTACACAAATAACACTTTTAGTGCAATATGCATTAATAATAGCTGGAATATCAACACTTATACAACTATATCCAATAGGAAATATTGGTTCAAGATTGCCTATAATTTTTGGAGTCGGCTTTACTTATGTGCCAACACTCGTAGCAGTCGGAGGAAGTTACGGACTAGCGAGCATCTTGGGTGCACAATTAATAGGGGGAGTAGCTACAGTATTAATAGGAATATTTATAAAAAAGATAAGAAAATTTTTTCCTAATATAGTTGCAGGAACAGTAGTTTTTACAATTGGATTATCTTTATATCCTATAGCAATAAATTATATGGCAGGTGGTGTAAATAGTCCTACTTATGGCTCTATGCAAAATTGGGCAGTAGCAGCTATAACACTAGTGGTAGTTATAGGTCTTAGCCAATTTGCAAAAGGGTATGCAAAATTGGCAGCAATATTTTTGGGAATTATAGTTGGATATTGTGTATCTTTAGTTTTGGGAATAATAAATTTTGACCCTATTAGAGAGGCAGCTTGGTTTGCTATACCTAAGCCACTTGAATTCGGATTGGAATTTGATATACCAGTAGTAATCTCTGTAGTAATTGTAAGTATAATCAATGCTGTTCAAGCAATTGGAGATTTGTCAGCTACTACAATGGGAGGTATGGATAGAAATATAACAGATAAAGAATTGTCAAGTGGAGTAATAGGAAGTGGAATTTGCACTATGATAGGCGCTTTGTTTGGAGGTTTACCACCATCATCATATAGTCAAAATGTAGGTATGGTAGCTATGAACAAAGTAATAAGTAGATTTGTACTTGGAATAGCTGGTATATTTATGTTATTATCGGGGTTTGTACCTAAGTTTGGTGCATTGATGACAACTATACCATACTCTGTTTTAGGAGGAGCTACAATATCTATATTCAGTATGATAACAATGACAGGTATAAAGTTAATTATTACAGAAGAATTGTCATCAAGGAATATTACTATTGTAGGTTTGGCAATAGCTTTAGGTATGGGAATAACATCAGTTCCAGCAGCACAGGAAGCATTTCCTCCATTTATAAAATTAGTATTTGGAGAATCTCCAATAGTAATTGCGACATTGGTTGCATTTGTTTTAAATCTAATAATACCAAATAAAAGTCTAGAAGATGAAGCTAAAGAAAGAGCTGTTATGGAAAAGGCTAATTAAAAAATGATAATTTAAAGGGGTTGTTTAAATTATCTTATTATGAGATTGTTAGATTACTTCAGATAGCTATTCATTTTAATAAGAAATTTAATAAAGAGTATACATCAGACATTTAATGTTTAGTCAAAAAGAAAATCGGGGAGGGTATATTTGCACGTTTGTTAATTTTTTATAAAAATAGCTCAGTTTAGCTGTGGTTATCGGTTGAGCAATAAATTCATGGTCATAAAAATATTTATAGAAAATAATTATAAAATATTTAGTCAAGATATTTATGTATGGGAGGATTTATTTTATGAAAACACGTAATACTTCAAAATATGATGTGGATGGGATACCACCACTAAAGGAATCGGTACCTTTAGCTTTACAACATTTGTTAGCAATGATAGTAGGAAATATGGTGCCTGCAATATTAATAGCAAACGTGGTAGGACTTAACCAGGGGCAAGCGACGATGTTGATTCAAGGTTCTATGTTAGCAGCAGGTTTGGCAACGTTTTTACAATTATATCCAATACCTTTATTTAAAGGATTTAAATTAGGTTCAAGATTACCTGTAATGATGGGAATGAGTTATGTATTTTTAGGAGCTTGTCTTTCTGTAGCAGCTAAAGATGGCTTAGCAGCTTTATTTGGAGCACAAATTGCTGCGGGGGTAATCGTATTCTTTGTAGGCTTTGCAGTTAAGAAAATTAGACATATATTCACTTCTATAGTTTCTGGAACTATAATAGCATGTATGGGACTTGGATTATTTGCAACAGCTATAAAGAATTTAGCAGGAGGAGAAGGTGCACAAACGTTTGGAAGTCCAATAAATTTTATAGTAGGAGTTATAGTTGCTTTTGTAATAATAATGATAAATAAGTATGGTAAAGGCTTAGTTAAAAACTCTTCAATATTAATTGGGATATTAGTAGGATATGCTATATCTTTAGTTTTAGGATTAGTTGATTTTTCTGCAGTTAAAGGTGCAGCTATAGTATCTTTACCAACACCAGCAGCTTTTGGATTGGAATTTAGACCAGAGTTAATAGTAATGTTTACTATTATTTACATAATAGGTATAGCTGATATGATGGGTGCGTGTACAATAGCAACAATAGGTGCAATGGACAGAGAGGTAACTGATGAAGAGTTATCATCAGTTGTTTTAGGAAACTCTGTAACTTCTATAATTTCATCACTATTTGCAGCTCTTCCAACTGGAGTATTCAGCCAAAACACAGTAATTGTATCTATGAATAAAGTTACAAGTAGATTCGTAATAGCATTAGGAGCACTTGTATTATTACTAGCAGGAATATCTCCAGCACTAGGAGCAATAATGACAACTATACCATCTTGTGTTGTTGGTGGAGCAACTTTAGTAGTATTTTCATCAATAGCGATGTCTGGTTTCTCTATTATGAGTATGGATGGTTTTACTGAAGAAAACAATCTTATAGCAGGAGTATCTATAGCAACAAGCATGGGTCTTACAACTGCTCCACAAGTTTTAGACCAATTTCCAGCGACAATTGGAACTGTTCTAGGAGGCTCAAGTATAGTTTCTGGAGCAATAATAGCTATATTACTTCAAACACTATTTAAACTAAAAGGAAGTAAGAAGGCTGAAAACGTTACTTCAAATCTTGAGGAAAATATTGGATAAATGTATTAGATATGATATGAGAAAGCTATGTGATAAAATGTTGTAATGAAAGTATAAATAAGGGGGATTTAAGATGATTGATATACTAATAAAGAATGCAATAGTTGTTACAGTTAATAAAAATAGAGAAGTTATATTTGATGGAGCAATAGCTATTCAAGGTGACAGAATCTTAGATATAGGAAATACAGCTGATGTTGAGGTGAAGTATCCTGACGTTAAAAAAGTTATAGATGCTAAAGGAAAAGTGATATTCCCTGGATTTATAAACACTCATAATCATTTATTCCAAGTATTATTAAAAGGTCTAGGAGACGACATGGCACTTCATGAATGGTTAAACACAATGATGTTTCCATCAGCAAAATTCTTAACAGAACAAGATACTTATGATGCTGCAATGCTTGGATGTATGGAAGGTTTAAAAAGTGGTATAACTACAATGGTTGATTATATGCATACACATAATAGACCAGGACTTACAGATGGAATAGTAAAAGCATATAAAGACTTAGGTATAAGAGGAGTAGTGGGTAGAGGCTGTATAGATTTAGGTATTCACAAAGAGCTTATAGAAGATGTGGAAACGGTTGAAAAAGATTTGAGAAGAGTATTTGAAAAATATCACAATTCAGAAAATGGAAGAATAAAAATTTGTGTAGCACCTTCTTCAATGTGGGCTATATCTGAAGAAATGGGTAAAATGCTTTGGAATATAGTCAAAGAGTATGATTCATACTTCACGGTTCATATTTCTGAAACTGAATTTGCAAGAACAGCAACAAAAGATATACATGGGGAAATAGATATAAAATTACTTGAAAAATGGGGAATAGTAGGCCCAGAAGTTGTAGCAGTGCATTGTGTATGTATAACTGATGAGGACATGGAAATGCTTAAAAAGTACGATATAAAAGTTTCTCATAACGTTGCAAGTAATATGTATCTTGCTTCTGGAGTTGCACCTGTTCCAGAAATGTTAAAGAAAGGGATAAATGTAAGCTTAGGTCTTGATGGTGCAGCAAGTAACAATGCACAAGATATGGTAGAGCTTATGAAATTAACAGCTTTGCAACATAAAGTAAACAACTGCGACCCTCTTGCAATTTCTGCAGAAAAAGTTCTTGAAATGGCTACAATTGAGGGGGCAAGAACTCTTAGAATGGAAGATGAAATAGGTTCTTTAGAGGTAGGAAAAAAAGCTGATTTAGTAATATTTAACTCAATGCTTTCTCCAAAATCAATACCTCTTCACAATCCTGTATCAACTTTGGTATACTCAGCTAGTATGCACAATGTAGAAAGTGTTTTAGTTGATGGAAATATAATACTTGAAAATGGTAGAGTAACTACAATTGAAAGTGAAGAACAAGTCTTATTGAATGCTCAGCATGCAGCAGAAGAATTATGTAAAAGAGCTAATGTAACTAATAGAATGGAAGGACATAAGTGGAATAGCTTATACTAATATGAAAATAAGCTTGTAATAATATTCTATTACAACATTAGTTTATCTGTAGGAGGAGAAAATGGAAAAAATAAAATTAAATATTAATGATTACATGTATGAAGTAGAAGTTGAAAAGAATGAAACTCTTTTGCATGTACTTCGTGAAAAATTAAATCTAACTGGAGCGAAACAAGGTTGTAATAGTGGCAGTTGTGGAGCATGTAAAGTTTTGATAGATGGAGTAGATATAAAATCTTGTAAACTTCTTGCAAGGAACTGTGAAGATAAAGTTATATACACTATAGAAAGTTTTGCTAATGGAGAAAATCTTCATCCGATACAAGAAGCTTTTATAGAAGTTGGAGCTGTACAATGTGGATATTGTACTCCTGGCATGATTATAACTACACAAGCTCTTTTAAATAGAAATTCATCTCCTAGTGAAGATGAAATTAGAGAGGCTTTTAAAGAAAATCTCTGTAGATGCACAGGATATATAAAAATTATAGAAGCTGTAAAATTATCTGCAGCTAGATTAGGAGGTAGATAGTTATGGAAAAAATCATAGGAAAATCATACCCTCTAAAAGATGCAGCTTTAAAAGTTACTGGTCAAATGAAGTATGTAGCGGACATGAAACCTCAAAATGCACTTCATGCTAAAATGCTTTTAAGTCCTGTAGCACATGCAAAAATAAAAAGTATAGATACAAGTGAAGCTGAGAAAATCGTTGGAGTTAGAGCCATAGCTACTCATCTTAATACATCACAGAGAAAATATAATGGCTCTTTACGATTTTATGAACATAATATACCTGAAAATGAAGTTATTTTTTCAGATACAGTTAGATTTGTAGGTGACCGTGTAGCAGCAGTTGCAGCAGAGACACCAGAAATAGCAGAAAAAGCTGTAAAACTTATAAAAGTGGAATATGAAGAATTACCAGCTGTATTTACTATACAAGATGCAATAAAAGAAGATGCTATATGTATACATGGAGATTCAAACATGGTTTCTCAAAATAATATAAATGGTGGAGATGTAGAAAAAGGTTTTAAAGAATGTGACTACATCTTTGAAGACGAATACTCTACTCCTGCTATACATCATAGTGCAATAGAAACTCACAGTGTAATTGCACACTATGATTATAATGATAAATTAATTGTACATACACCTTGCCAAAACACATTTGGTTTCAGAATAATATTATCTCAAATTTTTGGGATGTCATTAAATAAGATAAGAGTTATAAGACCTGCTATTGGAGGTTCATTTGGTGGAAAACTAGAAATGACAATTGAGCCAGTAGCAGCAGCATTGTCAAAAATGACGAGAAGACCAGTTAAAATGGTTCTTACAAGAAAAGAGTCTATGATATCAACAAGAACTCGTCATGGGTCTTTTGTAAAACTAAAAACTGGTGTAAATAAAGATGGAGAAGTAATAGCACAGGAGATAAAAATATATACAAATACAGGTGCATATGCATCAAGTGCTTTAAATGTTATAGGCGCACTTAGCCATAAAGTGTTTAAAGTCTATAAAATACCAAATATAAAATTTACTGGAATACCAGTATATACAAATACACCAATAGCAGGAGCCATGAGAGGTTATGGTTCACCTCAAATATTTATGGCTCAACAAGCTCAATTTGCAAAAATAGCTAAGAAAATAGGTATGGATTTAGTAGATTTTCAAAATAAGAATGCTGTAGAACCAGATGATGTTGATATAATCTTCCACGGTTCTCTTGGAAATCCTAGAGTTCTTGACTGTATTGAACAAGGTAAAAAAATGTTTAAATGGGATGAGAAGAAAGCTCTTCCAAAAGAAGAAGGAAATTATTTAAGGGGTATAGGTATGGCAATAGGTGCACATGGTAATGGAGTTTTTGGTGCACATAGAGATGTTGTCACATTGACTCTTAAATTAAATGAAGATGGCACATTAACACTACTTACAGGAGCACATGATATGGGTAATGGTGTTGTAACTATGCAAACAATGATGGTAGCTGAAGTTTTGGGAATAACTCCTGATAA
The DNA here is from genome assembly GCF_020657785.1 of Clostridioides sp. ZZV14-6154. Lineage (NCBI taxonomy): Bacteria > Bacillati > Bacillota > Clostridia > Peptostreptococcales > Peptostreptococcaceae > Clostridioides > Clostridioides sp. ZZV14-6154. The sequence continues at coordinate 144,743 of NZ_JAGWCY010000001.1, forward strand.
AGTTGATACTTTTGAAACAGACACTGATGCATGTACATTTAATCTTGGAGATTATGCAAGTAGAGGTGTATTTGTAGAAGGTGGAGGAGCTAAAAAGACAGCAGAAAAATTAAAGACTTTAATACTGGAAGAAGCAGAAAAATTACTTGAAACTTCAAAAGAAGAGTTATATCTAGATAATGGATATGTAATCAGTAAACTTGATGAAAATATTAAAGCATCATTATCTGATGTTGCAGTATATAGTCAAAGTAAGTCTTTGAGAGAATTGACAGTTGTTGAGGATTATTCTTCTCCGGCAGGTCTTACTTCTTATGGTGTACATTTTGTTGAAGTTTTAGTAGATAAAGAAACTAAAGATGTAAAAGTAGTCGATTTTGTAGCCGTACATGATGTTGGTAGAGTTATAAATCCTCTAAATTTAGAAGGTCAATTAGAAGGCGGAATTCATATGGGGTTAGGTTATGCGTTAAGTGAAGAGTTAGCCTTTGATGAGCAAGGAAGACCTAAAGTTACTGATTTTAAAAATTATAAATTATTTAGAACTGTCGATATGCCAAAGTGTCAAGTTGCATTTGTAAATAGTTATGAAAAAGCTGGACCATTTGGTGGTAAGAGTATTGGTGAATGTGCTGTTGTACCAGTTGCACCTGCTGTGGCAAATGCAGTATATGATGCAACTAATGTAGAGATACATTCATTGCCAATAAAATTAAAATAATAAAGCTTAAAATAAAAATTCAAATTTAAAATGAAACTTTATTAAAATTATAGAAAGCAATAAAAATAGATTTATTTGATGAGGAGATATTGTTATGGCAAAGATATTAGGTATTTGTGGAAGTCCACGTAAAGGAGCAACAGAATATGCAGTATTAGAAGCTTTGAAAGAAGCTGAAACTATACCTGGTATAGAGACTGAGTACTGGTCAGTTAGAGGAAAAAAAATAAGTCCTTGTGTACATTGTGATGCATGTATAAGAAAAGAAACTATGTGTATCATAAAAGATGACATACAAGAATTAGAGCAAAAAATATTAGAAGCGGATGGAATTATAGTGGGTTCTCCAGTGTATGATATGAATATAACTGCTCAACTTACAGCAGTATTTAATAGACTTCGTCCTATGTATTTAGTTCATCCAGGAAAGCTTCAAAATAAAGTTGGAGCAGCTATAACTACTGGTGGAACTAGATATGGTGGTCAAGAATTAACAAAACTTCCTATAATAAATTTCTTCTTAATGCATGAAATGTTAGTATCTGGAGGATTAGGTGGATGCTATATAGGCGGTACAATATGGAGTAAAGATGGAAAAGCAAAAGGAGCTCAAGAAGACGAAACAGGTATGGACACAGTAAAAAGACTTGGAAAAGGTGCTGCAGAAGCAGTAATGGTTTCTAAGTTTGGTCTTGAAAAATGGAATGTTGTAAAAGAAGAATTAGATGTTAAAAAAGATGAAAAATCCCCTCTTAGAGACCATTAAAAAGAGTTTACCAATCTCTTTGGACTTGACATTCATATAAGCTAGTTTTAACCTATAAAGGTACACCATTGGAGTACTAAAATAAATTGGTTTGAGATGTAATGGCCTAAAAGGATGGTAAGAATATGAAAAAAATAGTTGTTCCAATTATTATATTGTGTTCGGTTATGTTAAGTGCGTGTAATGATAAAACATCACAAAAATTAAGTAGTAACTCTGATTTTGATGGGACGGTATTGGAAGTTAATGCTGATGGAAATATGAACAATAGTGATTCTGTTGAACTTGGTGTGCCTCTGTCCTCTTTGTCACCATATGAGGAGCCTGCAAAAGTAGCCATCAAAGAACAATTGGGAGTGAAAGTTCCAGGAGAGGCTAAAATTACTTCCTCGAGTTTTGACAAAACAGATTCTTCTTTAATCTTTACTTGGACAGTCAAGGGAAAAAACGAATACACAGATTACTATTCCGTATCATTTGATAATGTCAACATTAAAAAAGGAACAGGAGACGTGATTTATGTACGTTCACAAGGAGTGGCAGCATCTATGTTAACTGAAAAATTGACTGTATCTGCTATAAATTCGTTTTCAAATATGCTTAATACACATATACCAGAAGGGAGCAAACTTGTTGTTGATATATCAGCATATGATGGTGAGCGTTCTGTTTCTTTTAACTGGTGGGAACCTAAACAAGATATGAAAGCAACTGTTGCTAAATATTGTGCTGGCTATGAACAGGTAAACTCTAATTATAGTGATGCTACCTTGGTGCTACTTGAGACAGTTGAGGAAGAAAACTTGCTTAATAAAGGGAAATACACTGATAATGAAATACAAGAAATGAGAAAATCTGCAGAAGCATTTACTTTTTCAAAAAAAATAAAGACATCTGGATATGCCAGATATAAAATTGAAACTCCAGGAGAAAGAGGAAATGTAGCATTTTACTTTAATTTGAAAAATAATAAGTATAAATCTGCAATCATTTATGTAAATGCTAAAGGTAAAATTGTTGGTTTTGCTTTATCAGCAAATACTGCAACTGAAAACTAAGTTGATACAGTTACAGAAGGTCAGCTATTTATTCAGATTGCTGTCTTATTCTAACTTAGCTTTATAAAACGAGTTTATAAAAAGTTTTGGTGTAGTGTTAGAAAGAGAACATAAATGCCCATAATGTTTAGGTTTGTGATATATCATAAGTACTTATATACATACGAGTCGAATTTTTACTATTTACTCAGTAAAAGTGGGTGTCTCAAAATGAACTTTTTAGTTCATGAGACACCCTTTTTTGTATGAAATCAAATATATTTTCATCATTTCAACAATGAAAAAGAAGCTTATATCTATTTTGAGACAGCTCCTTTTATGTATTTTGTTAAAATTTCTATGTCAAAAAATACATAAGGAATACATTTTAAGTATTAATTTTTAAATTTTAAAAATGAGAATTAAAAAGTGAGAAGATAAAAAAGGTTTTTTTATTATCAAATTCTATATACATTAGATAATCCAATAGATAAAGGTAAAAAAAGTTGAAAGTATTGCAAATTCTATGCTAAATAGCTATAGAAAAATATTCGATATATGTTAAGTGTTGGCATGTTAATTGCTAATATATAGAGTATAAAAATTTAACAATAATTTGGAGGTATTTTAGATGCTAAAAGAAATTAAATGGAAAGTAAACAATCTGCCAAAGGGCGATAAGGAAAATTGTATCAAATTTTTAAATGAAGAAGAAATAACTAAGGTTAGAAACTTCCATAAAAGCTTTCCTCAATATAAAGAAACTCCATTAGCAAACCTAGAAGGTTTAGCAAAAAAATTAGGTGTTGCAGGAGTATATGTAAAGGATGAATCTTACAGATTTGGATTAAATGCATTTAAAGTTTTGGGTGGTTCTTACTCTATGGGTAAATACTTAGCTCAAAGATTAGATACAGATATATCAGAGTTAGGATATGAAAAATTAATTTCAAAAGAAATAAAAGAACAATTAGGAGAAATAACTTTCTTTACAGCTACAGATGGAAATCATGGTAGAGGAGTTGCTTGGACAGCTAATAAATTAGGTCAGAAATCTGTTGTATTAATGCCAAAAGGTTCTTCTGAATTTAGATTAAATAAAATCAAGGGAGAAGGTGCAGATGCTAGTATAACAGACCTAAATTATGATGATGCAGTAAGATTAGCTAATGATTATGCAGAAGCTGATGACCATGGTGTAATGGTTCAAGATACAGCATGGGACGGATATGAAGAAATACCAGCATGGATAATGCAAGGATATGGAACTATGGCTCAAGAAGCTATAGAACAATTAAAAGAATATGGAGTAGATAGACCAACACATGTATTTGTGCAAGCAGGAGTTGGTTCACTTGCTGGTGCAGTTCAAGGATATGTTGCTTCAATATATGACGAATGCCCGATAACAGTAGTAGTAGAAGCTGATGAGGCAGATTGTTACTATAAATCAGCAGAAGCAGGAGATGGAAAACCAAGATTTGTAGGTGGAGATATGCCAACTATAATGGCAGGTCTTGCTTGTGGGGAACCAAATACTATAGGATTTGAAGTATTAAAAAATCATGCAGCAGCATTCGTTTCAGCACCAGACTGGGTTTCTGCTAAAGGTATGAGAACATTGGGAAATCCTTTAAATGGTGATGAAAAAGTAATCTCTGGAGAATCTGGAGCAGTTACAACTGGTCTTTTAATAGCAGCTATGGAAAGAGAAGATTTAGCTGACTTAAGAAGAGATTTAAAGTTGGATGAAAATTCAAGAATACTTTTAATAAGTACAGAAGGAGATACTGACCCTGATAAATACAGAAGTATAGTTTGGGATGGAGAGTATCCAAGTATATAGACGATTATTAAAATATTATATTCATCAAATAACAATTTACATATTAAAAAGACATATAAGTTCTAAAATTTAGAAATTATATAAATTATAAAGACTTAAATTAAAATATATATTTATAAAATCTAGGGGGATAACGAAATGCTAAATGAACAAAGAAAACAAGAAGTAACTGAGATATGTCAAAAATTAATCCAAAATCCTAGCTCTTCTGGAAATGAAGAAGGGGTTGTAAAAGCAATAGAAGAATCTTTTGAAAAATTAGGTTTTGATAGCTGGTCAAGAGATAGATATGGAAATATAGTGGGATGCATAAAAGGAAATAGACCAGGTAAAAAGATATTATTTGATGGTCATATAGACACAGTTCCAGTTCCAGATGCAAGTAAATGGAGTGTTCCTCCTTTTGAAGGAAAAATCGTAGATGGAAAGATATATGGTAGAGGAACTTCTGATATGAAAGGTCAGTATACTGCAATGATGTCTGCTGTAGCGTATTTTGCTAAAGACACTAATAAAGATTTTGCTGGAGAACTATATGTAGCAGGAGTTGTTCATGAAGAAATATTTGAAGGAGTTTCAGCTAGAGAAATAAGTAAAGCTGTTAAACCTGATTATGTTGTAATAGGAGAATCTTCAGAATTAAACTTAAAGATTGGTCAAAGAGGTAGAGGAGAAATAGTTGTAGAGACTTTTGGTAAACCAGCTCACTCTGCTAATCCAGAAAAAGGTGTAAATGCAGTTTATAAAATGGCTAATGTAATTCAAAAAATACAACAATTAGTACCTCCAACTCATCCAGTGTTAGGTGATGGAATATTAGTTTTAACAGATATAAAATCTTCTCCATATCCAGGAGCATCAGTAGTGCCAGATTACTGTAAAGCTACTTTTGATAGAAGATTATTGGTTGGAGAAACAAGAGAAGGAGTACTAGCTCCAATACAAGCATTATTAGATGAAATGATGAAAGAAGACTCAGAATTAAATGCAAAAGTTTCTTATGCATCTGAAAAAGCTGACTGTTATACAGGAAATACTATAGAAAGTGAAAGATTCTTCCCAGGTTGGTTATATGATGAAAATGATGAATTTGTTCAAGCAGCATACAAAGGATTAAAAGAAGCTGGAATAGATTCAGAAATAACTCAATACTCATTCTGTACGAACGGAAGCCATTATGCAGGTGAGGCTGGAATAAAAACTATAGGATTTGGTCCTTCTAAAGAAAATCTTGCTCATACAATAGATGAGTACATAGAACAAGAACAATTATTTATAGGAACAGAAGGTTACTATGGAATATTAAAATCTGTATATGGAAAATAATATTTAGTTCACAATAAATTATTTAAATATAGTCTAGAGGTGCTAAATATAGCACCTTTGGCAAACATAAAGTTATGTAAATAATATAAAATTAAAATACTAAGAGAATTTACTAGAGCTTAAAAGTTAGGAGGTATATATGGGAACAATACTAAGAGGTGGAACTATAATTACCTCTGATAAAACTTATATAAGTGATTTAAGAATAGAAGATGAAAAGATAATTGAAATAGGAAATAATTTAGAAATAAATAATGATAAAGTAATTGATGCTACAGGGAGACTTATAATTCCTGGAGGTATAGATACACATACTCACTTTGATATGAATGCAGGCTCTATAACTACTGCTGATAACTTTAAAACAGGAACAAGAGCGGCTATAGCTGGAGGGACTACTACTATACTAGACTTTGCAGAATCAAGTGAAGGAGAAAATCTAATACAGGGTATAAAAACATATCATAAAAAAGCAAGTGGAAATTGTTATTGTGACTATGGGTTTCACATGACAATCACATGCTTAGATAAAGATACATTTACGCACATGGAAAAGCTTATTTCAGATGGAATAGTATCCTTTAAAATGTATATGGCATATGAAGGTATGAAAGTAGATGATGGAACAATATACAAAGTACTAAAGGAAGCTAAAAACCTAGGTTGTATAGTTGAATTTCATTGTGAGAATGGAGATTTATTGGATGCATTAATAGAAGAACGTTTACAAAATGGAGATTTAGAAACTAAATATCATCCACTTACAAGACCAAACATAGTTGAGAAAGAGGCTGTTTCAAGACTTGCTGATATAACTGAATTGTCAAACTCAAAATCATATGTAGTTCACCTAAGTTGTAAAGAGTCACTAGAAATTGTAAAGATAGCTAGACAAAAAAGTGTAGATATGATAGTAGAAACATGTCCGCAATATCTATTATTAGAAGACAGTTTATACAATAAGGATGAGTTTGAGGCAGCTAAATATGTAATGTCTCCTCCACTTAGAAAAAAAGAAGATATAGATTTTCTTTGGAAAGGCTTGTCTGAGGGCGATATTCAGACCGTGGGTACAGACCATTGTTCATTTAATTTTAAAGGTCAAAAAGATTTGGGAATTGATAATTTTAGTAAAATACCAAATGGAGCACCAGGTGTTGAACATAGGTTATCTCTTTTATATACATATGGGGTTTTGGAAAATAGAATAAGTGTAAATAAATTTGTAGAAGTTACTTCCACAAATGCTGCTAAAATATTTGGGATGTATCCTAAAAAAGGTGAAATAGCTGTAGGAAGTGATGCAGATATAGTGATTTTAAATACAGATAAAGAAGAAATAATCAGTTATAAGAATCAAAAACAAAATGTAGATTATACTCCATATGAGGGAGTTAAGGTCAAATGTAAAGTTGAAGATGTTTTTTTAAGAGGAAAGCATATAGTACAAAGTTGTAATATCGTGGAGCAACCAACAGGTCAATATATTAAAAGAAAAATTACTAAATAATGCGGGGGGAAATAAGAATGATAGATATACTTATTAAGAATGCCATAATAGTAACTGTAAACAAAGAGAGAGAAGTTATTTTTGATGGGGCATTAGTAGTAAAAGATAACAAGATTGCAGATATTGGGAATTCTAAAGAAATAGAAAGTAAGTACACTGATGTTAAAAAGGTAATAGATGCTAAAGGCAAAGTCCTATTCCCAGGTTTTATAAATACACATAATCATTTATTCCAAACTTTATTAAAAGGGTTAGGAGATGATATGGTACTTAAAGATTGGCTAGAAACTATGACATTTCCAGCAGCCAATTATTTAGAGCCAAAGGACACTTATGATGCTGCAATGCTTGGCTGTGTGGAAGGTCTTAGAAGTGGTATAACAACAATGGTTGACTATATGTACCCTCACAGTAAACAAGGTCTTTGTGATGGAATAATAGATGCTTATAAAGAATTAGGAATAAGAGGAATACTTGGAAGAGGATGTATGAATACAGGTGCTCAATTTGGAGTTCATCCTGGAATAATGCAAGATGTAGAAACGGTTGAAAAAGATGTAAGAAGATTGTTTGAAAAACACCACAATACAGAGAATGGAAGAATCAAAATAGGAGTAGCTCCAGCAGCAATATGGTCAAATTCTCAAGAAATGCTTGAGATGCTATGGAGAGTAGTAAAAGAATATGATGATGCTTTATTTACAGTACATATATCAGAAACTCCTTTTGATAGAGAAGCAGCAAAAGAATTGCATGGGCAATATGACATAGATGTTTTAAAGAAATTAGGAATACTTGGACCAAATGTGCTTATGGTACATTGTGTATATTTAACTGAAGAGGATATGGAACTTACTAAAAAATATGACATGAAGGTATCTCATAACACAGCAAGTAATATGTATTTATCTTCAGGAGTTGCACCAGTACCAGAAATGCTTAAAAAAGGAATAACAGTTAGCTTAGGCGTAGATGGAGCTGCTAGCAATAACTCTCAAGATATGCTTGAACTTATGAAATTAACAGCACTTCAACATAAAGTTAATAAATGTGACCCATTAGCAATGTCAGCAGAAAAAGTTCTTGAACTAGCGACTATAGATGGAGCAAGAGCTATTGGAATGGAAGATGAGATAGGTTCATTAGAGATTGGTAAAAAAGCAGATTTACTAATATTTAATCCAATGCTTTCACCAAAAGCAATACCTATGCATAATCCGGTGTCTACATTAGTATATTCTTCTAGCATGAAAAATATAGAGAGTGTTATAGTGGATGGAAATATAATAATGGAAGACTCAAAAATATTAACAACTAATGAAGAAAAAGTATTAAAAGATGCTCAAGATACAGCTGAGAGACTTTGTGTAAGAGGAGCTATAAAGAATAGAATGGAAGGTCATAAATGGAATAACCTTTATTAATAAATATAATATTATTCTTAAATAAATTAAGTGTAGTATAGACTTTAACTTAAAAATATTAGTTTTGAGGTGATTTATTTGATTATCAAATGTACCATAAATAATAAAGAAAAAGAATTGAATATAAGACCAGATGATTTTTTAGCAGATACATTAAGGGAAAATGGATATGTAAGTGTTAAAAAAGGATGTGATACTGGCTCATGTGGTCTATGTACAGTAATGGTAAATGACAAAGCTGTGTTGTCTTGTAATTATCTTACTGCTAGAGTAGAGGGACAACGTATTACAACACTTGAAGGCGTAGTAGATGAAGCTAAGAAATTTGGGGATTTTCTTGCGGATGAAGGAGCTGACCAATGTGGATTTTGTGCTCCTGGATTTATAATGATGGTTTTAGCAATGAAAAGAGAACTTCAAAATCCAACAGAAGAAGAAGTTATAGATTATGTAAATGGAAATCTTTGTAGATGTACAGGATATAAAGGTCAACTAAGAGCAATACATAAATATTTGAACACTTAAACTTTTTAAGTGAAAATTAAATTGATATGGGGAGAGAATATGATAACTATAAAGGAATATGTAGTTCCAAAAAGTTTAGATGAAGCTTATGAACTGCTAATATCAAGAAAAAACAACATAATACTTGGAGGCTGCGGATTTTTAAAACTAGGTAGCAAAAATATTGGTTCAGCAATAGATTTAAAAGACCTAGGTTTAGATTATATAAATGAAACTGAGGATAGTATATTAATTGGAGCAGATACAAGTTTAAGAACTTTAGAATTAAATAAGGTTATTAAAAATTACTGTAGTGGAGTAATTTCAAACGCTGTTTCTAATATAGTAGGAGTTCAATTTAGAAGTGGAGCTAGAGTGGGAGCTAGCGTATTTGCTAAGTATGGATTTTCAGATTTAATACCTTCATTACTAGTAGTAGATGCAAAGGTTAAGTTATATAAAAAAGGGGTTATGAATTTAGCTGACTTTTTAGAAAGTGAGCTTGAAAAAGATATATTAATAGAAATTATATTACCTAAAAAAGATGCTATAGGTGTATTTGATTCAATAAGAAAATGTACAGGTGATTTTGCAGTATTAAATGGGGCAATGTTAAAAGAAGGAAATTCTTATAAAATTGCAATAGGAGCTAGACCAAGAAGAGCAAAGATTGCCTACAAAGCAAGTGAAGTGCTAAGTTTAGAAAATGATGCAGACAAAGCTGGAGATATATCAAGTGAAGAACTTTCATTTGGAAGTAACATAAGAGGAAGTAAAGAGTATAGACAAGATATGGCAAAAGCATTAGTTGTTAGAATGTATAATAGTATTGGGGGTGAGTTTAATGGTAAATAAAGAAGTAAGAAAAATAGATAGTGAAGCCATTGTTACTGGTAAGCCAATATATACTGAAGATTTAATTTTTCATAGAGATGTTTTGACTGTTAAACTTCTTAGAAGCCCACATGCTTTTGCAAAAATAAAAAATATTGATATAAAAAATGCATTAAAAGTAAAAGGTGTAGTAGATATATTTACTTACAAAGATGTACCAAATTATAGATATTCAATGGTAGGAGAATCATATCCAGAAGCATCACCTCATGACCAATTAATACTTGAAGATATAGTGAGATATGTAGGAGATGAAGTTGCTATAATAGCGGCTGAAGATGAAAGAGCAGCTATTAAAGCAATGAAACTCATAAAAGTTGAATATGAAGTAATGACACCAATATTAGATGCAAGAGAATCAGAAGGTAATAAAATTTTAATACATGAAGAAGATGACTTATTTTGTCCATTTGATTTTGGATTAGATGCTACAAAAAATATAGTATCAAGAGAGAAAATGGGTAAAGGTGATGTAGAAAAAGAGTTTAAAGAGTGTGATGTAATAGTAGAAGAATCTTATATGACTCAATCACAAGCACATTGTATGATGGAAACTCATAGAGCTTACACGTATATAGACACTAATGGTAGACTAGTAGTAACTTCTGCAAATCAATCAGCTTATCATATGAGAAGACAGGTTTCTAGAGCATTAGGAATACCTCTTTCAAAGGTGAGAGTAATAAAACCAAGGATAGGTGGAGGTTTTGGTGGAAAAAATATAGCTGTAACAGAGATATATGCATCATTTGTAACTTGGATGACGAAAAGACCAGCAAAACTTATATATACTAGAGAAGAAACTTTTGCAATGACTAACACTAGACATCAGATGTTCTTTGACATAAAGATTGGAGCAGATAAAGAAGGAAATATAAAAGCTATAGATATGAAAGCATTAAACAATACAGGTGCTTATGGTGACAATGGACCTTCAGTTTGTTCCGAGTCAGGGCATAATGTACTTCCAACATATAATAATGTACCTGCAATAAAGTTTGATGGAAGAACTGTATATACTAACTTGGTTCCAGGGGGAGCGTTGAGAGGATACGGAGCAACTCAGGGGACATTTGCACTTGATTGTGCAATAGACGAATTAGCACATAAACTTAATATGGACCCAACAGAAATAAAGTTGAAGAATATTATAAAAAAGCAAACTGAAGGCGGAATAATGAATTTTCCAATAAGAAGTTGTGCACTTGATGAATGTATAATTAGAGGTAAAAAGCTAATTGGATGGGATGAAAAATACCCTGTTATAGACATTGGAAATAATAAAGTAAGAGCTGTTGGAATGTCAGTTGGAACTCATGGTTCTGGTATAGCTAATATAGATATGGCAATAGTCAATATGAGAATGGATGAGGATGGAACTTACAAGTTATTTTCTGGGTCTTCAGATTTAGGAACTGGTTCTGATACAATACTTGCACAAATTGCTGCCAAGACATTAAATACATCTATTGATAGAATTTCCGTTTATACAGGAGATACAGATATGTGTCCATATGATACTGGTGCATATGCTTCTTGTACTACTTATGTAACTGGAAATGCTACAATAAAATCTGCTGAAAGTTTGAAACAAAAGATATTAAAAGTGGCTCAGAAAAAATTAGACTTACCAATAGATGATTTAATATTATATGAAGATAGAGTTTGTCATAGTGAGGACGTAGAAAAATTTGTTTTATTAAGTGAATTAGGAAGAGAATCTGTTGGTGGTGGAAATCAAGATGTTTTATATTCATCTGAATCTTATGGTATAAAAGAGAGTGCAAAACCATTCTTAGCAGGTTTTGCAGAGATTGAACTAGATAAAACAACAGGTGAGTTTAAAGTGATAAACTATGCTTGTTCAACTGATTGTGGTACAGTTATGAATCCTGCACTTGCCAGAATACAAGTTGAAGGAGGAGTAACTCAAGGTATAGGGCTTGCAATGTATGAAGACCCTAGACATGGTTCTGATGGGAAACTTCAGACTTCTAATTTGTTACAATATAAAGTTCCAACAAAAAAGGATATAGGAAATATATTAGTAGACTTTGTGGATAATTATGAACCAACAGGACCATATGGAGCAAAATCTTTAGGAGAAATAGTTATTCATACACCAGCACCAGCAATAGCAAATGCAATTTTTAATGCAGTGGGTGTGAATATAAGAGAACTTCCTATAACTTCTGAAAAGGTTTATATGGCTATGAAGAAACTAAATCAGGGAGGTAAATAAATGGTTGCTATAAAAAGTAAATACTTAATATCTTCTGCTGATGAAATATATACAAATTATGCCGTTGTAATAGAAAATGACATTATAAAAGATATATTGCCAAATGAAGAAGTTGAATTAAAATATAAAGATATTACAGAGATAATAAATAAATCAGATGCTATAGTAATGCCAGGCTTTATCAATGGGCATATGCATCAATATGGAGTGCTTTCTAGAGGAATACCAGCAAATGTACATTTTACTGATTTCGAAGGGTTTTTAAATGACTATTGGTGGCCATTTATAGAAAATAGAATAGGATTAAAGGAAGTAAAAGCCACAACTAAAGCGTCTGCAATAGAACTTATAGAATCTGGTGTAGTAGCATTTTGTGACACTCTAGAAGCTCCAAATACAGAAAAAGGAACTTTAATTGAGCAAGGTAAGATACTAGAAGAAATAGGAATGAAAGCAGTTTTATCTCTAGAAAGTTGTGAAAGAATAAGTTATGAAAATGGATTAAGATGTTTAGATGAAAATTCTAATTTAATAAAATGGAGCAGAGAAAACAGTAAATTAATAAATGGAATAATGTGTACACATACTAGTTTTACATGTTCAGATAAATTTATCAAAAAAGCTAAAGAAGATGCAAGAAAATTAGATGCACCAATGCAATTCCATTTATGTGAGAGTATATATGAACCAAACTACTCTAAAAAACACTTTAATAAAAAAGCAGTTGATTACTACAATGATTTAGATATATTAGATGAGACTGTATTAGCATCTCAATGTGTAAAAGTAGATGATGAAGAGATAGACATATTAAAGGAGAAAGGTGTAAAGGTAGTTCACATGCCTCTTAGTAACTGTGAAGTAGGTGGCGGTTTTTCTCCAGTTCCAAGAATGATTAAAAAAGGCATAAAAGTAGCATTAGGTACAGATGGATATATAAATGATTTTTTTGAAGTTATGAGAGGTGCGTTTTTAATGCATAAATCAGTTGAAGAAGATGCGTCTGTAATGCCAGCAAGTTTAGTATTTAAGATGGCAACAGAACATGGTGCTTATGCATTAGGGCTTCAAAAATCAGGAAAAATAACAGTTGGTAATAAAGCAGATATAGTAGTTATGGAAGATGAATTTAAAACTCCTGTAACACTTGATAATATATTTGACCAGATAGTAGTGCAAGGTAAAAAAGAATTTATATCAAATGTATACATAGATGGTAAACATATTTTAAAAGAAAAACAATTAGTTGACTTAGATAAAAAAGTTATTGTTAAAGAAATGAAAGATGTTGCCTGTGAATTCTGGAAGTTTTAATAAATGTAAATAAATATGAAAAGGGGAAGTAAATAATGTATAATTTTTTAGGGAAAGAATTAAAATCACCTTTTATAATAGGTTCAGGTCCGTTGACATATAGTGCAGCTGGATGTAAGATACTAAGTGATGCAGGAGCAGGGGCAGTTGTTACTAAGACAATAAGAAAAGAAAGAGCTATAAATCCAGCACCTCATATGGTGAGAAATACAGCCAATGCTCTTTTAAATAATGAGAAATGGACAGATTTTGAACCAGAGCAATGGATAGATTTTGAAATACCACAAATGAAAAAAGATGGAACTGTATGTATAGCTTCAATAGGTCATACAATAGAAGAAAGTAGTGAACTAGTAGAAAAGGTTGCAAATGCAGGAGCTGATTTTATCGAGTTGGTATCTTATGACTATAGAGATTTAATACCAATGCTTAAAGATGCGAAAGAGAGAGTGAATATACCAATAATAGTTAAACTTCCTCCTATGATAGATGAAATAGGGGCTTTTGCTAAAAAATTAGAAGAAGCAGGAGCAGATGCAATAACTGCTTGTGATTCTGTAGGACCAGCACTTAGAATAGATATAGAAACTGGGCAACCTTTATTAGGTGGAAATGGAATTGGATATTTAAGTGGAGAAACTATTAAACCAATAACTCTACAAAGAATATATGAAATAAAAAAAGAAGTAAATATACCTATAATTGGATTAGGTGGATGTGTAAGTGGAGATGATGCTTTAGAGATGATTATGGCAGGTGCTGACTTTGTTGGTATATGCTCAGTAGTAATATTAAAAGGAGCTCAAGTAATAGCTAAAATACACAATGACCTAAATTCTAATCTTGAAAGACTAGGATATAGAACTATAGAAAATGCTTGTGGGATAGTACATAAGCATATGGGAGAGGTAAATGAAAGACTTAGTTTTGAATTTACTTATGATGAAGAAAAATGTACTAAATGTAAGATGTGTGAAAGAGTGTGTGCATATCAAGCTAGAAAATTAAATGATAAGATGGAATTGAATGAAGATGAATGTAGATATTGTGGTCTTTGCATATCAGTATGTAAACCAAAAGCACTTGGAAGAAAAATTTCATGTCCAGAATTAAATGCATAAGATGTTTTATAAAAAATATAATTTTAAAAGATAAAAATTTAGATACAAATAAAGGATACCATATTAAAATGGTATCCTTTTGTTTGTAATTATTATTTTTAGATATATATATATATATTAATTATTTTTTGTAGTAATTATAAGTAATAATTTTATTAATTAAATTTATGATAACTATTTTAGATATATATGTTAACATTGTATAGCATTTGTATAAGATGTTATAATAATTAATAGGGATGGTGATGTAAGTGGAAGATAAAATTTTAGAATTATTACATATTATAAATAAAGACGTGGTTAGCATGAAAAATGATATGTCAGAAGTAAAACAAGAAGTAAGTATAATGAAAGAAGAAATAAGTGAAGTAAAACAAGAAATATGTATAATGAAAAATGACATGTCAGAAGTAAGACAAGAAGTAAGTGTAATGAAAGAAGAAATGAGCAGCGTAAAACAAGAAGTAAGTGTAATGAAGAAAGAAATGAATGAAGTAAAACAAGAAGTAAGTGTAATGAAGAAAGAAATGAATGAAATAAAACAAGAAGTAAGTGTGATAAAGAAAGAAATGAATGAAGTAAAACAAGAAGTAAGTGTAATGAAGAAAGAAATGAATGAAGTAAAACAAGAAATAAATGTAGTGAAAGATAATTTACATGAAGTTAAATTAGAAATGAACTCTATGCAAAATCAAATAAGTAATGCAAGTAAAGATATAAGTGAAATTAAAGCAGAAAATATTATAGTTAATGAAAAACTATATGAAATAGCTGTTAAAGTAGATGCCTTAGAATCTGAAGGTAAATCAATTAAAGAACAACAAATTGAACAAAATAGTATTTTAGGAAGTTTATTACATAACTCTGAAATAAATAAAGCTACTCATGATAATATGGAACATAGTATAGCACATATAAAAGGTGATACAAACGCCATAAAAGAAGATGTTTCCGAAATAAGAAGAGATTTAAGTTTAGTAGAATTAGCTACCAGCAAAAATTGGAGCGATATTGTAAAACTAAAATCAGCTAGATAATCTTTTAATTACATTAACTTATCATCCATAAAAGTATAAACTTTCATATACAATATAGATGCTTATAATAATCTTACTATTTATTATAAATTTTAGAAATTAAAATAAAAATTTGAGAAAAGATCACTTGAAAAATACTTTTGGTCTTTTTTTTTATGTAATTATAAAAATATCATAAAAATAAAATTTAAAATTTGCTTAATAAAAAATTACAGAACAGTTGAAATAAGTAAATTTTTATCAATGAAAGTATAAAAAATTTATTCTATGCAAATGTATGCAAACATTGGCATTAAAATTGCTCTATAGAAATAATAAATAGTAATATACATAGATTGTATTATACAATACTATTACTATTTTTAATTATAGATATTGGTTTATATCTATAAGCTAGATAGAAACTTGTATGTTTTATGTTGCAGATACAAATATAGTAAAGGAGAGTACATGGGTACAACTGAGATACATAGCTTATTAAGTTTTTCTGTCTTATGATAATTATATTATAAAATATTCATAAATATTTTGATTTTCAATTTGAAAATTATTTTATGCTCAAATTAATTATTATGTAATTAATTTAATAACAAAAACAGTGAAAGAGTAAATAATATTATTTACAGGGGGTAATAAAAAAGTATATTAAATAAGTTGTACTTTTAGCCCCGTACATAAAGAAATTTATGTAGGACACAACTTTAAAACCAGTAAATCCTAAAGCCTTGCAACTACAATAAAAGATAGAAAGAAACTTTTATGAATGTGGTGAAAACCAGAAACAATAGCAAGGATGGTATATGGTGAGAGCCTAAGTACTTTACAATGGACATTTGGTCGCCAAGCCTAGAAATAGGAAGGTCAAACGACTATCTCGAAAGAGAGTACACTATAAGCGATTGATAGTGGAAACGGGTTGCTCTTAACAGGTAATGCTGAAGATGAAGAAATAGTCTACGCTCATATGAAAGTATGAGGTCACTTAAAAATTAAAGTGGCATCTATAAAGTAGCGTTTATAGGTAAATGTTTAAAACTTACAAGATATAAATACTTATGAAAACTTATAACTTATAATGATTAAGATTGAAAGATTTAGATTGGATTAGAATTGTTGTAAAAAATTTTAAGGTCCATAGCTATAATACTCTTATATTTGTAAAGCACTATAAAACATATACAAAATAATAGAATAAATTTGATTGTTAATAATTAAATTTGTTGCACATGATTTTTAAGTATGAAAACTTAAATGTATTACTGAGTATAGTAAGATTTATAAAAGTCATTTAATTTAATATATTAAATTTTTAAGTATTTATATAATTCAATAAGTTTTATGTAACGGGAGTTTTTATTATGAAAGCAAAAAGTACATCAAAATTTGAATTAGACGGAATACCACCACTAAAGGAATCAATACCTTTGGGGTTACAACACTTAATGGCAATGGTAATAGGTAGTTGTTTACCAGCAATATTAATTGCAAATGTAGCTGGACTTGATTATAAAATGTCTACACTATTGATTCAAGCTGCATTAATTTTTGCAGGATTATCAACTTTGTTACAATTATATCCAATACCACTATTTAAAGGGTTTAAATTGGGAGGAGGAATACCAGTTATAATGGGAGCTACAGCAATGTTCATAGGAGCTGGAGTTTCTGTTGCAGGCAAGTATGGATTACCTGTGTTATTTGGTTCTCAAATAATTGCTGGTATAGTAATAATCATAATTAGTTTTGGTCTTAAAAAAATAAGATTTATATTTACTCCAGTTGTATCTGGCACGATAGTTGCATGTATGGGTCTTGGACTTTTCCCAATAGCAATAAAAAACTTGGCTGGAGGTATGGGGAATGAGACATTTGGACAACCAATTAATTTTATAGTTGGAATAGCTGTATCACTTATGATATTAGGATTAAATAAATATGGCAAAGGATTATTTAAAGATGCATCAATACTAGTTAGCATAATTTTTGGATATATTTTATCTCTAATGTTGGGAATAGTAAATTTTTCTTCAATTCAAGAGTTTACTTTGATTGCACTTCCAAAACCACTTGTTTTTGGATTAGATATAAAGATTGAGGTTGTAGTAATGTTTTCAATAATATATTTGGTTGAAATAGCTGATATTATGGGAGCATGTACACTTTCTGCAGTAGGAGGGCTTAATAGACA
This sequence comes from Clostridioides sp. ZZV14-6154, assembly GCF_020657785.1. Lineage (NCBI taxonomy): Bacteria > Bacillati > Bacillota > Clostridia > Peptostreptococcales > Peptostreptococcaceae > Clostridioides > Clostridioides sp. ZZV14-6154. The sequence continues at coordinate 162,673 of NZ_JAGWCY010000001.1, forward strand.
AGTGACAGATGAAGAACTTTCTTCTGCTGTTTTAGGAAATGGAGTATTATCTACAATAGGAGCATTATTTTCTGCTACTCCAATGGGGATGTTTGGTCAAAATTCTGCAATCGTTTCTAATACAAAAATTATAAGTAAATTTGTATTAGCTATTGGAGGAATTGGATTATTTTTGGCAGGAGTATCACCTTTATTAGCTAATTTAATCAGAACAATACCTCCTTGTGTGGTTGGAGGAGCAACACTCGTAATATTTTCAACTCTTACAACATCTGGATTAAGACTTGTTAGCATGGATGGTTTTAATCAAGAAAATAGTATGATATTAGGTCTTTCTATGGCAGCTGGCATAGGATTTATGGTGGTTCCTCAAGTGCTTGAAAAATCTCCAAAATTTATAGAAACATTACTTGCAGATTCGAGTGTAGTTTCAGGAGCTATGGTTGCCATAATAGTTCAAGGTTTATATATGATAAAATTTTCAAAAGGTAAGGACAATAAAAATAAAAAAGATAAAAAAGAAAATATATAGAGTAAAAAATTAATAGAACTAAATTAAGATTACTATATATTTATAAAAATTAAAGCAATGTACTTAATAGATTTCAAGTTTTAATAAATATGATATAAGGGGGATAAGATGGTTACTATAAAAGAATATTCTGTTCCACAAAGCCTGGAAGAAGCATATAAAATTTTAATTTCTAAAAAAAATAATGTTATTTTAGGTGGTTGCGGATTTATAAAATTAAGCAATAAAAACATAGGAACAGCCATAGATTTAAAGGATATAAATCTAGACTATATAAAAGAGGATGAAAAAAATATACTAATAGGAGCAGATACATCTTTGAGAAGTTTAGAAATAAATAAAACTATTAAAAATTATTGTAGTGGAATAGTCTCAAGTGCTGTTTCTAATATAGTTGGTGTTCAATTTAGACAAGGAGCAAGAATTGGAGCTAGTGTATTTTCGAAATATGGTTTTTCTGACTTGATTCCAGTACTTTTAGTTGTTGGTGCGAAGGTAAGGTTATACAATAGTGGAATATTAGAGCTAAATGAGTTTTTAGATAGTGAATTAAATAAAGATATATTAATTGAAGTAATACTTCCTAAGAAAGATGCAGTAGCTGTGTTTGATTCAATAAGAAAATGTACAGGAGATTTTGCTATATTAAATTCAGCGATGTTAAAAGAAAATGATACTTATAAAATAGCAATTGGAGCAAGACCTCAAAGGGCTAAATTAGCACTTGAAGCAAGTGATATATTGAGTAAAGAAAAGGATATAGATAAAGCATCTATTATTGTAGGTAAAGAATTAATTTATGGAAGTAATATGAGAGCAAGCAAAGAGTATAGAATAGATATGGCAAGTGCGCTAGTTAAGAGGATGTATAGTGCTATTGAGGGAGGTAATAGATAATGATTAATAAGGGGATAAGAAAGATAGATAGTACAGCAATTGTGACAGGAAAGCCTCTATATACTGAAGACCTTATTATGCATAAAGATGTTTTGACTGTTAAACTTCTTAGAAGTCCACATGCACATGCCAAAATAAAGAATATAGACACGTCAAAAGCTGAAAAAATTCCAGGAGTTGTAGGAATTTATACTTATAAAGATGTCCCACAAGTTAGATATTGTGTTCCAGGTCAAACAGAACCAGAAGCATCTCCTTATGATAGAGTCTTACTTGAAGATACGGTTAGATTTGTTGGAGATGAGGTAGCATTAGTAGCAGCAGAAGATGAAAAAACAGCCATTAAAGCTTTAAAAATGATAAAAGTAGAGTATGAAATTTTAAAGCCTGTATTTAATGCAAGAGAAGCAGAAGGAAATGAAGTTATTATACATCCAGAACAAGATATAGTAGAACCATATCCTTTTGGATTAGATGCAAAAAATAATATAGTATCAAAAGAGTTTTTCGAGTTTGGTGATGTTGAGGCTAAGCTTAAAGAAAGTGAATTTGTGGTAGAAGCATCATATAAGACTCAAAGTCAATCACATTGTATGATGGAAACTCATAGGTCATATGCATATAAAGATATAAATGATAGGATTGTTGTTGTGTCATCATTACAATCACCACACAATGTAAAGAGAATACTTAGAAAAGTATTGGGGATTCCTTCTTCTAAAATAAGGGTAATAAAGCCTAGAATAGGTGGTGGATTTGGAGGAAAGAATATAGCAGCAACAGATATATTTACTGCATTTGTGACTATGAAAACTGGAAGACCAGCAAAATTCGTTTTTACAAGAAGTGAAACTTTTGTAGGTTCTAATAGTAGGCATGAAATGTTTTTTGATGTTAGAGTAGGTGCAGACAAAGAAGGAAATTTAAAGGCGATAGAATTAAAATCACTAAATAATACAGGTGCCTATGGTGGTAATGGAGTTTCTGTTTCTTCAGAATCAGGTCATAATACATTACCAATATATAATGATATTGATGCTGTTAGATTTGATGCTAGAACAGTATATACTAATAGATTGCCAGCAGGTGCACTTAGAGGTTATGGAGCTACACAAGGCATATTTGCAATAGATAGTGCTATTGATGAATTAGCTAATAAGGTTGGTATAGACCCTCTTGAATTTAGAGTTAAAAACATAATAGATAGATATACTAATGGAAAAGCAGCAGAAGAAGAAATACTAAGCTGTGAATTAAAACAGTGTATAGAAAAAGGGAAAGAATTAATTAATTGGGATGATAAATATCCGTGTAAAGATATAGGCAATAACAAGGTAAGGGCAGTAGGTATGGCAGTGGCAAATCATGGTTCTGGTATACCACGTGTGGATATGGCAACAGTGACTATACGAATGGATGAAGATGGGACATATAAGTTATTATCTGGTCTTGCTGATTTAGGCCAAGGAGCTGATACAATTCAAGCACAAATTGCTGCTGAGACTTTAAATACGACTGTAGATAGAATATCTGTTTATACAGGTGATTCGGACCTATGTCCATATGATACAGGTGCATTTGCTTCTTGTACTACAACAGTTACAGGAAATGCAACAATAAAAACAGCAAACAAATTAAAAGAAATATTACTTTCAATATCAGAATCTAAACTCGGGTCTAAAAAAGAAGATTTAGAGTTAAGTGAAGATAGAATTTTTGTTAAGAATGATGAGAGTAAATTTGTGTTATTAGAGGAATTAGGAAGAGAGTCAGTTGGAGGTATTGGGTTTTCAAGTGACGATGTACCAGTTGTTTTAGAAGCAACAGAATCATTTGGTATGTTAAAAAGAATAAAACCATTTATAGCAGGATTTGCTGAAATAGAATTAGATAAAAATACAGGGGAATATAAGGTAATAAATTTTGCATGTGTCCCAGACTGTGGTACAGTTATAAATCCAACATTAGCTAGAATACAAGTAGAAGGTGGAGTAATGATGGGAATAGGGTTTACAATGTATGAAGACCCTAAATTTGATAGAGATGGAAAGTTATTGACAGACAGTTTCTTGCAGTATAAGGTTCCTACAAAAAAAGAAGTAGGAAATATATTGGTAGATTTTGCTGATAATTTTGACCCAGGAGGACCTTATGGAGCTAAATCTTTAGGAGAAATAGTTATACATACGCCAGCACCAGCAATTGCAAATGCAATCTTTAATGCTACTGGAGTTCGTATAAGAGAGCTTCCTATAACTTTTGAAAAAGTGTACATGGGTATGAAAAACAATAACAAATAAATTTAATAAATGATATACTATAAAGTATAAAATTAAGTTATTTTGTAAAATAAAGTAATTGAATAGACATTATATATGGTGCTTTCTAAAAATACCATATATAATGTCTAATAGAGTAAGAGTTAAAGGAGGTGAGTTTATGCCAAATAGAACAAAAAACATACATTATGGGACTCAGAGACAACAATTAAAAAATTTAACTAAAAAAGAATATCAGGCTTTGCGAGAGATGTGCTTTTTAGCAAAGAATTTGTATAATGTTGGTACATATAATGTCAGACAACATTACTTTAATCAAGGAGAGCATCTTAATTATGAAGCTAATTATCATGTGTGTAAAGAAAATGAAAACTATAAACTACTCAATAGTAATGTAGCACAACAAATACTAAAAGAAGTTGATAGTTCGTTTAGGTCATTTTTTGGTTTAATTAAATTAGCTAAAGAAGGCAAGTATGATTTTAGAGGAATAAAATCACCTAAGTATTTAGACAAAGAAGGTTTTTTTAGTATAATAATAGGTCAAATAAGAATTAAAGACGATGGAATTTTAAATGTTCCTATGTCTCCAGCATTTAAAAAAATGTATGGAAAGGTGAGTATAAAAGTTCCAAATAATATATTAGACAAAAAAGTTAAGGAAATAAGAATAATACCTAAACATAAGGCTAGGTTCTTTGAAATTCAGTATTGTTATGAAATACCGAAATCAGAGGAAGTTTCAAATAAAAAAAATGCACTGGCAATAGATTTAGGTTTAGAAAACTTATGTACTTGTACTACCAATTTAGGTGATAGTTTTATTATAGATGGGAGAAGGCTTAAGTCTGTGAATCAATGGGCAAATAAGCAAAACGATAAAATAGAGGCTTTAAAATTAAAAAAGAATATAAGTTTAATTACAAGAAAACAATTTAAAGTATGGAATAAAAGAAATAATCAGGTTAAAGACTATGTAAATAAAACTTGCTTTTACATAATTGACTACTGTGTAAAAAATAATATTGGCAATTTAATTGTAGGATATAATGCTAAGTTAGAAAAAAGTGATAATATGGAAAAGAAAATATATAGAAATTTTATAAGAATTCCTTTTGGAGAGATAAAAGGAAAACTAGAGTACCTATGTAAAATAAAAAATATTAATTTCATTAGACAAGAAGAAAGCTATACTAGTAAATCAGATTTTTTTGCCAATGATTATCTTCCTGATATTAATTTGGATGATGTACAGAAATACAAATTTAAGGGAGAAAGAATAACACGTGGTCAATATAAATCTAGTAAGGGTATGATTATAAACGCAGATGTAAATGCAAGTCTTAATATATTAAAAAAATCACAAATAGTTGATTTATCTTATTTGCAGAATAATCCTCAGGTGTTAAAGCAAGCACAAAGAATAAGAATATCTTAATAATAATTAAAAGATAAACTGATAGCGTATAAGCTTACAGCTTAGCGGCGAATTGGATCCGCCTTGTTGTTTACAACAGAATCTATTTACTTTTTAGTTTATAGAATTTCAAAAATCACTTTTACTAAAAAAGTTAAATTATAAATTTCAAATAAATAAAATTTAGGATATTTAAAAGAAATAGTTATGAGAGGTGAAAGTGTGAAATTATCAGATATGATAGGAGCAAATGAAATAATAACTGTAGTTGGAGCAGGAGGAAAAACTTCATTTATAAAATACTTTGCGAATTTTTATAGAGATAAGCTAAAAGTTTTACTTACAACAACTACTAAAATATATTTACCTGATAGAAAAGACTATGACAATATATTTATGACAATAGGTGGAATTTCTATTCCATCTATTTGTCATGGAGTAACAGTATGTGGAAGCTGTATAAATAATGAAAATAAAATAGTAGGAATAAAGTTATCTGATTTAGAAAAAATGATAGACAAATTTGATTTGGTCTTGATAGAAGGTGATGGTTCAAAGAGAAAAAAACTTAAAGGTTGGAATGATGGAGAACCAGTAGTATATTGTAAAACTACAAAAACTATAGGTATATTAGATATAACTTCATTTGGAATGGATATTAATGAAGAAAATATACATAGGTTAGATGAATTTAAAAAAATAACTAATTTAAATATGTGTAATATAAATGATAATCCTACAGTAAGCCTTTATAATTTAAAAAATGTAGTATTAAATCCAAAAGGATTGTTTAAAAATTATCATGGGAAAAAAATATTATTTATTAATAAAGTCGAAAATGAAATATATGAAAGTTTAGCTATAAATTTAATTAAAATTATTAAAGAGCATGAAAGCGAAATAGATATATTTTATGGAAGTATAAAACAAAATTTTTGTATAAGATATTGAAGTATTAAAATAGTTTATGTGATATTATATATATAGATAATATCAATAAAGATACTATAAAATCATAACAATATCAATACATTATAAATGTTAAGGAATGATATATATGATAAATGCAGTAATAATGGCGTCAGGATTTGCCAGAAGAATGGGAAAAAATAAACTTTTATTGGAATATGATGGATGTTCTATAATAGAACATGTACTTAAGGCAGTTAGTAAAATTAATTTTCATCAAGTTGTAGTTGTAAGTCAATATAAAGAAGTTTTAGCACTATGTAATAAATATGGCTTTAAATATGTAGATAATAAAGATGCAAATATAGGTCAGAGTGAATCCATAAAATTAGGAATTTTAAATAGCTCAAAATGTGATGGATATATGTTTTTTGTGGGAGACCAACCATTTATTGATGATTTATATATAGATAAAATTATAAATACTTTTAAATTAGATAGAAATTTTATAGTAATTCCAAGATGCAAAGATGTATGTGGAAATCCAGTTATATTTCCATTTAGCAAAAAAAAGGAATTGTTGGCACTTAAAGAAGATGAAAAAGGGAAAACTATTTTAAAGAATTCATCAAAAATAAAATATGTAGAAGTTCCCAAAAAAATGTTATTAGATATTGATACGAAAGTGGATTATGAAAGAATAGGGGGCAAATTATGAAATTAATAAAAACTATAGATGCTGTTGGACAAGTTTTATGTCATGACATTACTCAAATAATACCAGGAGAATTTAAAGGAAGAAAATTTAAAAAGGGACATGTAGTAAAAGAAGAAGACATTCCAGTTTTATTATCTCTTGGTAAAGACAACTTATATGTATGGGAAAAATCAGAGGGAATGATTCATGAAAATGAAGGAGCTTTATTTTTAAAAGAATTAACTGCTGGAGAAAATTTAGATTTCAGTGAAATAAAAGAAGGAAAGATAGATTTTATAGCAGCATGTGATGGGCTTTTAAAAATAGATGTTGATGCACTTTTTGATTTAAATTGTGTTGGTGAAATAATGATGGCAACTCTTCATAATAATTTTGTAGTAAATAAAGGGCTAAAAGTAGCTGGAACAAGAGTCATACCTCTAGTCATAGATGAGAAAAAACTAGAAGAGGCAAAAAAAGTAGTTGATAACAGAAAAATAGTCAAAGTAATACCTTTTAAACCTAAAAAAGTAGGAATCGTTACTACTGGAAATGAAGTATTTTACAGTAGAATTGTTGATAAATTTGGACCAGTAATAGAAGAAAAAGTAAAGGGGTTTGGATGTGAAGTTATAGGCCAAACTATATGTCCAGATGATAAGGATATCATAAAAAATGCAATAAAAGAATTTATAAGTCAAGGAGCAGAACTTATCTGTTGTACTGGTGGAATGAGTGTAGACCCAGATGATGTCACACCGACAGCTATAAAAGAGACTGGAGCTGACTTAATTACATATGGTTCACCAATATTACCAGGAGCAATGTTTTTACTTGCTTATTATGGAGAAGTTCCGATTATGGGGATACCTGGATGTGCAATGTATCATAAAACTACAGTATTTGATATAGTTCTATCTAGGATTTTAATAGATGAAAAACTTGACAAATATGATATAGCTAAATATGGTCATGGTGGTCTTTGTATGAACTGTGATGTATGTACTTACCCTGCATGTAATTTTGCTAAAATATAAAATCATATAAATAGAGTACTTACAAACTTAGGTACTCTTTTTAAGTATTAATGATATATAAACTATGATTAATTATACAGAAACTATATTTTAACTAATAGCTAAAACAGTTTAAAGATTCAAATAAAGTATTTAGAGTGTGTAAAAGAATTAATAAAGTTGCAATTTGATTTTTTTATAAGTATAATATAATAGATTGTTAATTTTTATGAAACTTACAATCTTTAATACAATTTTAATAAATATTTCACAAATTTGGTATAAAAAATATGCTGTTTACGTGATAATAAAAATGTTATCAAAATTTTATGATAAAATAAATTATGAACAAAAAGAAAGGAAAATACATTAATGTTACAAGTTACAGGTGTTGGACTTAGATTTGGTGATAAGGAACTATTTAAAGATGTTAACTTAAAATTCACTAAAGGAAATTGCTATGGAATAATAGGAGCTAACGGTGCGGGAAAATCTACTTTTTTAAAAATATTATCAGGAGAAATAGAACCAAATACAGGGAATGTATCTATAACTGATAAAGAAAGAATGTCAGTTTTAAAACAGGACCACTTCGAATATGAGGAAGAAACTGTTTTAAATGTTGTTATAAGAGGGCATGAAAGACTTTGGAGTATAATGCATGAAAAAGATGCTTTATATATGAAAGAAGATTTCAGCGAAGAAGATGGAATAAAAGCTGCTGAGCTTGAAGGTGAGTTTGCAGAACTTGATGGATGGGATGCAGAAACTAATGCTGAAAAAATACTTATGGGTCTTGGTATAACTAAGGATATGCATTACAAACAAATGAAAGAATTAGTTGGTGGAGAGAAGGTTAAAGTGTTGTTAGCACAATCACTTTTTGGTAAACCTGAAATACTATTAATGGATGAGCCTACAAACCACTTGGATTTCAAATCAATAAATTGGTTAAATAACTTTATAATGGATTTAGAAGAGTCTATAGTTATAATAGTATCACATGATAGACATTTCTTAAATCAAATATGTACTAATATAGTTGATGTTGACTTTGGTAAAATACAGATGTATGTTGGAAACTACGACTTCTGGTATGAATCAAGTCAATTAGCATTACAACTTGCTAAAGACCAAAACAAAAAGACTGAGGAAAAGATAGCTCAATTAAAGGAATTCATAGCTAGGTTTAGTTCTAATGCTTCAAAAGCTAAACAAGCTACATCTAGAAAGAAACAATTAGATAAATTAGAAGTTGAAGATATACAACCATCAAGAAGAAGATATCCATATGTAGGATTTACACCTGCTAGGGAAATTGGTAATGAAGTTTTAGAAGTACACAATTTAACTAAAACTATAGATGGAGTTAAAGTACTTGATAATGTTTCATTTAGATTGGATAGAGATGATAAAGTAGTATTTATGGGTGATGAAATAGCTACTACTGCACTTTTAAATATAGTTATGGGAGAACTTGAACCAGATAGTGGAGAATATAAATGGGGAGTAACTACTTCTCAAGATTATCTTCCAAAAAACCATAATAAGTTTTTCGATGGAGTAGAGTATTCTCTAGTTGACTGGCTTAGACAGTTTTCTGAAGAAAAAAGTGAGAGTTTTATAAGAGGATTTTTGGGTAGAATGTTATTCTCTGGAGAAGAAGCTTTAAAAGAAGCTCAAGTTATATCTGGGGGAGAAAAAGTTAGATGTATGCTTAGTAAGCTAATGCTTTCAAATGCAAATGTACTTGTGTTAGATGATCCTACTAACCACTTAGACCTAGAGAGTATAACTTCTGTCAATAAAGGACTTGAAAAATTCCCAGGAGTGCTTTTATTTACTTCTCATGACCATGAGTTTATATCTACTATAGCAAATAGAATTATAGAGATAACTCCAAATGGACTAATGGACAGAAAGATGGATTTCGATGAGTATTTAGAAAGTAAAGAGATACAAGAACAATTAGCTAAAATGTATGGGAGAGATAAATAATTATTAGTTTAAATATAATTTTTACTAATTATAATTATTAGAATAAAAACCTTTTAATGTTTGAGAATACGCTATATAAGTGTGTAAGTTTTTAATCAAATATTAGGAGGTTTTTTATTTAGTATATATACTTTAGTAAAAAGAATTATAGAGATAACACAAATGGAATCATGGATAGAAATATATATGGATTTTTTAGATTATAAAAAAGTATATGTCTCCAAATCTAAGTTAATTGTTTACATTGGGTCAAATTACAATAATGTTTGGAGACATAATAAGCAAAAATTATATAGTATAATTTCATAAGTCTATAGAGATTCTCTTTTATGATAATATATTTTTTGTAAAGTTATAGGAGTTACTGGTTCATCATAAAAATCTTCAGCTTTACCAGTAACAATACCACCTAAACTACAAATGATTTTAACTGTTGTGTCACGTGCTTCCATAAAAATTTCATCAATATCTTAAGAAATAGGGATTATATCTTTTGGAATCTTTTGTTCTACCGAAAAAACATCTAATTCTAGCTTATTAATACCTAACATATCATCTGTTGTAGCTTTTCTGAATATAATTTTTTTCATAACAATCCTCCTAATTTACGAAGTAGAAGCTGTGTTTATAATACTAAAACTATTTTGTAATAAATATATTTTAACTATTCTATTATAAAATTAAATTTGAATATTAATTTAGCTTTAATTTTATTAGTAGTAAAAATTAATTTTATAGATGATAAAGGCTAGAGTAATTATAATTAAAAAAATGTAATATTAATTGGCATTAAATAAATTTTCAGAAATTTTGTCAGATGCTTCTTTATCCATTTCTTTTAGAACATGGGAATAAACATTTAAGGTTGTATTTATATTTGAATGACCAACTCTTTCTGAGATAACTTTTATAGGTACCTTAGAATTTATAAGTAAAGTAACATGTGAATGTCTTAAATCATGAAATCTAATGTGGGGCAAGTCATTCTTTTCTAAAAATCTTTTGAATTTTTTACTCATAACATCTTCAGCAATAGGTTCACATTTTTTATTGAAAAATAACAAGTCACGACTATTTCTAATAGAAGACTTTAATAAATTTTTATTTTGTTTTATCTTATATTCTTTTAGTAAAAAGATTAATTCCTTTGGAGCAGATATTTTTCTAATAGAGCTTTCCGTTTTGGGTTCTTTAAGAATTACAGAGCCATTAATTCGAGCTGTTATCTTATTTACAGTTATTGTATTTTCTTCAAAATCAATATTATCCCAAGTTAAACCTAAAACTTCTGAAATTCTAAGACCTAAACCAACTGCTAAATTAATAGGTAATTCCATATATGTATTTTTTGATAAGTTCAACAATTTTATCATTTGCTCTTTGTCATAAATTTCATTTTTAAATTTTTTATATCTTGGAGTTTCTATATTATCCATAATATTTTCTTTTACTAATTTGAGTCTGTATGCTCTTTTTATTGCAAGTTTCAATATATTTATATGAATCTTAATTGATTGAGGATTCAATTTATGAGATAGTTTATCAATGTAGTTCTGTATATGAATTGGATGTAAATCCTGTATTTTATATTTACCAATAGAGGGATTAATATAATTCTTACAAATACTAACATAATTATTGTATGTAGCTAATGATATATTTTCACTGTACTTTTTTAAAAAATCTAATAGAAATTCTGAGACAGTGATTTCGTTTGGAATTAAAAAGCCATCTTTATATAGACTTTCCTTTACTTCATTTAACCTTTTGCTCGCATCTCTTTTTTTATCAAAAATACCCATGTTCTTTTGTTTTCTCTTTCCAGTATCTTCATCTGTAAATTCGAGATAAACTACATAATTCTTGTTTCGTTTTCTAATAAATGCATTCATATATAACCCACCAATCAAAATTTTATACATTTATTATAACATATGGATAAACTCAAAAATAGTTTTTGAAATAAATTTATAGTTATTTCAAAGATTGATATTTATTGATTATAAAATGGGTATATTATCTTAAATATTAGAATTTTAACTTAATAATCTGTTATACTTAATATATATAAAAATAAAATTTATTTTTTACTTTGGGATTTTATATGTTTGGGTAGTACTGAAAATATAAGTTTGAGAGGAGTGTAAAATCATATGACTATTACTAAGATACCACCAGCAGAATTAAAGGTCATGAAATTTATTTGGGGGTCAGATTTTACAGTAACATCAAAAGATGTCATTGAAGCTATGGAAAAACTATATGATTGGAAGCAAACTACAACACTAACACTTTTATCAAGATTAGTAAATAAGCAATTCTTAGATGCGAAAAAGATAGATAGACATACACATTATACAGTTATTATTAGAGAAGATGAATATTTACATTTTGAAACAAAAACTTTTCTAGATAATATGCATGGAAGTTCTATTGAAAGCTTTATGAAGGCATTGTTCAAAAAGGGGGTAAATGAGGAAGAATTAAATTCTGTTGAAAAATGGGTAAAAGATATTAAAAAAGATGAATAGTTTGTTGAGATTAACAACAAGAATAACTTTAAATATATATTTTTTGTATTAATTGTACGTTTAAATGTATGAACATTTAGGCACTTAATAGTATATAAAAACTAAAACTTTTTAGTTATTTTTAAAATAAATTTAATTATCATAAAATAAATAGTTTTTACAATAATTATTCAAATGAATTAAAAGTAGAGTAAACTGTAAAATACATAGATTTCTTTATTAAGTATTCTTAGTTTTCTAACACATTTTAATACTCTAAGTCTAATATAAAATTAAATTTATTAAGATTTGATTTTATATTAGACTTAGAGTTAATCAGAATTTAACTAAATATTGGTTATTAAATAGAAAAATAAAATTTTTTTATTATTTATACAAATGAATTGTTTTTTAGGTATATTAAAAGTTGTAATTTTATTTTTATATTGATTGTTTTAGGTATATTAAATGACGATGTATTAGATTATATTCTTGTTTAAATAAGTATTTATAAATATGAAATAAATATTATTAAAATAGATATTAATAGCTATTAAACAAATAAAAAGTTCCTAATTTTTAGGAACTTTTTATTTGTTTAATATAACGTATGAGTTTTTGCTTCAGCAATAGCTCTTGCTGCACTTTTAGGTTTTTCTATATTCTCTTTTTTGTAGAAATCAATTACTTCTTCTAAGTCTTTATTTTCAATATTGTCTTTTCTATTTTCAAGAATATAATTTATGATTGATTCGTTTATCAAGTTTGATAAATCTTTATTTTCATTATTAGTCATTTTGTATACTTCTTGTAATAAAACTTCATTAACTTCAATTGTAATTTGTTTTGTATTTTTTATCATATTAATCACCTCTTAAAAAAATTATAGCATTTCAAAAAAATAAAATCAATGTGTTTTAAAATTATAGAATTTAAATTCTTAAATTCTTAAAAATAGAAAAATTAAATAGAAGTAGTTTTGAGCTATCAAAAAGATTAATAAAAAATATATTTAATCATAAAAGCTTTGTACTATATGATTCTAAGATGGAGGATTTATAAGGGTTTAGGGTGAATTAAGTATAAGACAACTTCTTAAAGCAAATGAGTGTGGCATTTAAATCTAAATGTAGACATATAATATTAAATATGCTAATATATCAAAATAATAAGGGGGGAATTTATGAAGCTTAAAGAAGCATTGATTACATGTGTTGTATGTAGTGTATGTTTAACTCCATTATTGGTAAATGGAGAAACAAAAATAGATGCGGAGCATTGTAAAGAATCTATAGTAAATATAGATACTATAGTAACTTCAGGTCAAAACTTTAATTCTAAATATAATCAAGGTATGAAAGACTATAAAAACAGTGATGAGTATAAATTAAAAGTGCAAAAAGAGAGGCTAGAAAACCAGCTAGGAATCAAAATAAAGGATTTAATTCCTATAACATTTGAAGTGAGTTATTACACCAGTCTTAACCAAGAAAATGGATATGGAGCTATAACTGCTACAGGAGATGATTTAGAAGATGGTTTTGTGGCAAATAATCACTTGAGTTTTGGAACTAAGATTATTGTAGATGGTAAAGTAAAAACCGTTATGGATAGGGGGTCTAGTAAGTATTTTAGCAATTCTAATGCGATAGATGTATTTATACCCAAATGGAGTAACGAAAGTGAATCAGAGTATTATGACAGGGTTAATAATATGGGAAGGCACTATAAAAAAGGATACATCATTATGGAATAATAGAACTTCTTCAAGTAATATGTATTGATTGCAATATTTATTACATATATAATAGATATTAAGTTAATTAATACAACAATGTATATTACTGGGAGGGCAATATGGAACAAACTTTTATAAATGGAAAAATAAACTTATTAATAGAAAATTATAAAGCATTAAATGAGATTAAAGGTTCTTGGCAAATGGGATTAATTCAACATAGTTGTGCACTTGCGTTTACGCTTAAGAACAAGAGGATAAGCCCTAGAGTAGTAGAAGAACGAATAGAGCTTATTAAAAAAAATACTGGATTATTCTCTAACTTTAGAGGATATAACATATTTTATATGGCAACACTACTTTCATTTGAATCAAATCCAGAAAGTAGTTTTAAGATGATTTTAGAGATATATAAAAATCTTAAAAATGAAAAGTTTTGGGGAGATACATATCTACCACTTACAGCATCAATAGTCTATGAAAATAGAGATAAAATGGATTATATTACATGTATATCAAAAATGAAAACAGTGTACGAATATATGAAGAAAAAACATCCATTTTTAACATCTAGTGATGACTATTGTAATATAGCACTTATTGCAATTCATTCAAAAAATTTAGAAGAAGATTTAGAATATATAGAAAAATGTTATGAATTTCTAAATAAAAATGGTTTTTATAAAGGAAATGACTTACAAGCACTATCTCAAATTCTTTTATTTAGTGAAGATAGAACTATGGGTAAATGCAAAAAAACTATTGAACTTAAAAAAGCATTTAAAGAGAATGATTGTAAGTTAAATTATTATGGGTATCCAATAATAGGAGCAATTTCGTTATTAGATTATAAAGAAAATGAAATAATAGAAAATATAAAAAATGTTTCAAATAGACTTAAAGAAGAAAAAGGTTTTGGGAATTGGTCTTTAGGAAAAAGCAATAGAGTAATGATTAGTTCTGCTATTGTGGCTTCTATTTATGCGGATTCAATACAAAAAGAGAATAATATAGATTCTATAGCTAATAATATATTTTTAAATATTGTTGTTGCTATTCAAGTTGCTTGTGTAATGGCAGCTACAAGTGCAGCTATAGCATCTTCTTCATCAAATTAGTGACATTATTTATTAAAATTGGATATAATAAACTTAATAATACAATTTATATGTTTAAAAAAGAATATGATATTACACTTAAATCAATTGTGATATTTAATAAAATAAAGCATATAATTAATATATAGATTTCAGAAAATATATAATACTACATACAATATAGGGAAAGTAGAAAAATACATCT
The DNA here is from genome assembly GCF_020657785.1 of Clostridioides sp. ZZV14-6154. NCBI lineage: Bacteria > Bacillati > Bacillota > Clostridia > Peptostreptococcales > Peptostreptococcaceae > Clostridioides > Clostridioides sp. ZZV14-6154. The sequence continues at coordinate 177,968 of NZ_JAGWCY010000001.1, forward strand.
ACTTTCCTTTTTAATTATAAATTATGAGTTAGTCTTATAAAGAAATTTATGGAAAACTTATTTAAAGTTTTATATTGTATTTTTTTTTAGATGTACTAAAATAAAGTTATAAAGAAAATAAAATTTATAATAAACTAATACATATTGAAAATAAGGGGGAAGTTAAGATGGATCAAAATCTAAATTGGCTTAAAGAAAAAAGAATAGAAAAAACGATAAAATCTCTAGAAAATAATAACATGAAAGGGTATCTAGTAAATAATAAAGAAGAGCTTCTTAAAAAAATTGAAGAAATAGTAGAAGTAGGTTCTCTAGTAGGTTGTGGAGGCTCTATGACTTTATTTGAAACAGGAGTTATTGACTTTATAAGAGAAAAGTATGATTTTCTTGATAGATATGCAAAAGATATTAAACCAGAAGAAATGAAAGAAATATACAGAAAATCATTTTGTGCAGATGCTTATTTTACAAGTACTAATGCAATAACAGAAAATGGAGAACTTTACAATCTAGATGGAAATGGAAATAGAGTAGCTGCTATGATATATGGACCAGATAAAGTAATAGTTGTAGCAGGTGTAAATAAAATAGTTAAAGATGTAGATGAAGCTATAAAAAGAACTAAAACAATAGCTGCTCCAGCAAATTGCAAGAGACTGAATACAAATACTGGTTGTAAGACTACTGGTGTCTGTATAGATTGTTCAAGTCCAGGAAGAATCTGCTGTAGCTATACACTTATAAAAAGACAATTAGCACCAGAAAGAATACATGTAATTTTCTTAAACGAAGACTTTGGATATTAAAAGAATAAAATAAGTAAGGAGAAATAATGAAAAAAGTAAAACTTATATACAATCCTAATTCAGGTGAAAAAAAAATATTATCAAATTTAGATACTATTATAGAATTATATCAAGAAGAAAATTATTTATTGATACCCTACAGATTGAATATTAAAGAACCTGTAAATAATGCATTTAAAGAAGTAGATAGTTCCTATGACCATATACTAATAGCAGGTGGTGATGGGACTATAGATTTAGTTGTAAATTCAATGAAAGAGTTAGATATAAAGATTCCAATTGGAATTTTACCTACAGGAACTGCAAATGATTTTTCAAATGCTCTTCAAATTCCATTTGATATAAAAGAAGCTATAAAAGAAATCATAAATTCAAAGCCAAAGAAAATAGACATAGGGAAGGTAAATAATAAATACTTTATAAATGTCGCAAGTGCAGGTATGTTTACTGATGTATCACAAAGAATAAGCACAGACTTAAAGAATTCGTTTGGAAGAATTTCTTATTATATAAAGGGAATAGAAGAAGCATTGTATATGAGGAAGTTTAAGATAAAAGTATATTCCAAAGAGATGAATTATGATGGAGATATGTATCTTATGCTGATTTTTAATGGAAAAACAGCAGGAAATATAAATTTAGCATATAAAGCTGAAATAGATGATGGATATTTAGACGTAATTATTTTTAAAGGAATGCCAATTCCAAAATCAATACCAGTTTTGATAAGTGTGCTTAGGGGTGATTACTTAGACCAATATAATGGAAATGAAATATTATATTTTAAAACTAAAAAAGTAGATATAGAATGTAAAGATTCTCTTATAACAGATATTGATGGGGAAAAAGGTCCAGATTTTCCTCTCAATATAGAATGTATAAAAGATGGAATAGAGGTTATGGGAATCTGTAGTGGAAAAAGTTAATTATTTAAAATAAATGATGAAGACTAAAATAAAAAATTACTTCTAACTAAATTTATTTATAGTAGAAGTAATTTATATTTTAAGTCTTCATTTTTTAGTTATAAAAATTATTTAGCAGGTTTAAAAGAACTTTTTAAAGGAACTATTCTATTAAACACAAGTTTTTCCTTAGTTGTATACTTATTATCTATACTAAAGAACCCATTTCTAACAAATTGGAATTTATCAAAAGGTTTAGCATCTTTTACTTGTGTAGGCTCAACAAAACCTTGTAATATTTCTAATGAATTAGGATTTATTTGTTCTAAGAAATGCTTTCCTTCATTTTCAGGTAAATCATCAAGAATCAATGGCTCAAATAATCTAAATTCACATGGTATAGCTGATTTAGCATCAACCCAATGTATTGTAGATTTTACTTTACGACCTGTAAATCCAGAACCACTTTTAGTCTCAGGGTCATAGGTACCATGTATTTCAACTACATTTCCATTTTCATCTTTAATTACATCAGTACATTTTACGAAATAAGCTCCTTTTAAACGAACTTCATTTCCTGGGAAAAATCTGAAATATTTTTTAATAGGTTCTTCCATAAAATCATCTTGTTCTATATATAATTCTCTAGAAAAAGGAACTAATCTTTTACCTTGAGATTCATCCTTAGCATTGTTTTCTATTTCAAGCATTTCAACCTTATCTTCTGGGTAGTTAGTTATAACTAATTTTAAAGGTCTTAAAACTCCCATAGCAAGTGGAGCCTTTGGTTGTAAGTTTTCTCTTAGGAAATAATCAAGCATTTGACTGTCTACTGTAGAGTTAACTTTTGATACTCCTATTTCACTACAAAAATTACGTAAAGCTTCAGCAGTATATCCCTTACGTCTAATCCCAGATATAGTAGGAACACGAGGGTCATCCCAACCATCAACAATACCTTCATCTACAAGTTGTTTTAATTTTCTTTTACTCATAACAGTATTGTTTATGTTAAGTCTAGCAAATTCTATTTGTCTAGGTACATTTTCCATTTCACATTCTCTGACAAACCAGTCATAAAGAGGTCTTTGGTCTTCAAACTCCAAAGTACATATAGAGTGAGTTATTCCTTCAATTGCATCTTCAATTGGATGGGCAAAAGCATACATAGGATATATACACCATTTATCTCCTGTATTATGATGTGTTGAATGAGCTATTCTGTATATAATTGGGTCTCTAAGGTTTATATTTGGAGAAGACATATCTATTTTAGCTCTTAATGTTTTTTCTCCATCTTTAAATTCACCATTTTTCATTCTTTCAAATAAATCTAGGTTTTCTTCAATAGTTCTATTTCTATAAGGGCTTTCTTTACCAGGTTCAGTAAGAGTACCACGATACTCTCTCATTTCTTCTTGTGTTAATTCACATACATAAGCTTTACCTTTTTTTATTAGGATTAAAGCTCTTTTGTACATTTCATCAAAATAGTTAGATGCAAAATTTAATTCATTCCAATCAAATCCTAACCACTTAACATCTTCTTTTATGGATTCTACATATTCAACATCTTCTTTTAATGGATTTGTATCATCAAATCTTAAATTAGCCTTTCCATTAAATTCTTTAGCTAGTCCAAAGTTAAGACATATACTTTTTGCATGACCAATATGTAAATATCCGTTTGGTTCAGGTGGAAAACGAGTTATTATATTGTCATGTTTTCCTGTTTCTAGGTCATTTATAATAATATTTTTTATAAAGTTAGATGAGTTCGTTTCATTTGACATATTTTTATACCTCCTATTTAATTTGCTTATAATACAGAACACTACACTGTATTGCATAATATTAATTTTAATCCAAGATTAGAAAAAAATAAAGGTGTAATTAAGAGTATTATGCAAAATATTAACTTTTATACTAAAAACATGTTTTTTTACAGTTTATTTACAAAAAAGCAGATTAGTTGAATTAATCTTTAAAAGACTGTATTATAATATGTATATTGTTAAGAATATTATGTGAAGTTAGTTATCTAAATTTATTTTAAATCTGTTGACAGATTTGTAAAGGAGACTATGATGGGAAAGGTTGCAAAGATTATATTAAGTTTAATTGTTATTATTTTAGTGTTAACAGGTATTGTTGTATACACACTAACACCAAAAGAGAGATATGATGTTAGTTCACAAAATAATAAAATCATAGACGAAGAGTATTTATCAAAAGGTTCATATATAAACGCTATGGAAATAGTAAAAAATCCACTTAGAATGGTTGGAAAAGTATCTGTTTCAGAAGAAGAGTTTAGAAACCTAATATATACATTAATGAATAAACACGGAATTAAAGAATTTGAAAATAATTTTGTTGAGATGAAGGATGGAAAAATAAAAGTGGCAGGTCCATATAAGGTCTTTGGTCTAATCAATAGCCAATATGAGCTTGAACTAAAACCCACTTTAAAAAATGAAGATTTGGTTGTAAGTCTTGAAAATGTAATGATTGGAAAATTTAAAATAAGTGATAAAATGCTAGAAAAAATACTAAGTAATTACAATAAAAAGGTTCCATTTGAGGTTAATGGAAATAAAATTACTTTAGAGAAAAGTTATCTTTATCCAGTAACACTTAAAAATATATCTATAAAAAAAGGAAATGTTGATTTGGATATGGAAGTAGAAATAGATTTAAAATCACAAATAAATGGGGCATTAGGTTATCTGAAGGATTCTGGAAAAGCTCAGGATATACTAAATCATTTGATTAATTTAAAGAAAACATCTGTTGGTTAAAAATATAGAAAATTTATATTTATATTTTTATTATATTTTATATAATATTAAAGCACTTTAAAATCAAAATTTGTAAAATAGCCTTTATTATGTTAGAATATTTTATGACATTAAGTTGTAAGTGTATAATATTATTTAATTACTAGATTACTAGATTGGGGGGAAATGATGAATAAAATTTATATTGTAACAACATATACAGGAACTGTATTATCTTATTTAATAAGAAATATAAGTAAAAAACTGTATACACATGTGTCAATATCATTAAATGAAAATTTAAAGCCAATGTATTCTTTTGGGAGATTAAATCCAAGAAATCCATTTATTGGAGGTTTTGTTGAAGAAAATATAAATCAAGGCTTATATGCTATAAGAAAAAACACTGTATGTAGAGTATATTCATTAGAAGTAGATAATTTACAATATGAAAATCTATTTAAAAATATAAAATTGATTAGTGATTATAGAGAAGATTACTATTATGATATAATGGCATTGATATATTTGTCTATGAATATTCACAGAAAAGTTGAATATAAATATGTATGTTCAAACTTTGTTGCTGATATGTTAGAAAAAAGTGAAATAGATATTTTGAATAAAGAAGCCTTTGAAGTAACACCAAATGATTTTTATAATTTAAATGGTTTAACTTTAGAGTATGAAGGTCTATTGTCAGAATATAATTCTAGACAGCATTCTTATGTATCCAAAATGGCAAACATATAAAAAATTTATTTTAAAATTTATCATATAAAAATATTGCTAAATAATTAGGCTGAAGATGGTAGTTTAACTTCGAGAGGATTAAGAATTCGTAAATCTTAGTTAGAACACTTTCTTCAGTTTTTGATTTTCTGTCGTTATTTGCACGATTATAATATTTTACTGATATATATATCGAATAGAAATAAATAAACAGTGGAATAAAAGTATAAAGATATCTTAATACATAATAAATATGATAAATATTTATTTTTTGTAAATATATGGATATAATAGTAATAATAATATTTTATAGAGAGGAGTATTAAATGAAACGATATCTTAAAACATATGGAGTTTCACTCATAATTGTAGTAATTTATGCATTTATTAAATTACCTGTACTTAGACTAGATTTCACATCTTTATTTTCATTAGGAATAATATTTTTTGTTGTAGCAGGAATATTAGATATGATGCTAGATAGAAATGAAAGAACATCTAAACTTGCTAAATATAATTTTTCAATAGCAATAGCTTTACTTGTGTATGTCGTAGTTGTACCTTTTATAGCTTCTACACCTGTACTTCATGCAAAAGCCTATAAAGACTTATTAGGAAAGGTGACTGAGAGTAAATTTAGTGATGATATGAGTCCTGTCAGCGTAAATGACATTCGTCTTGTAGATGAAGACATGGCCATGAAATTAGGTGATAAAAAACTTGGAGAAGTTCCAGCTATAGGTAGTGTATCAAAATTAGGAAAGTTTCATATACAAAATGTGGATGGAGAGTTGTACTGGGTAGCACCTCTTGTGCATAGAGATATAATTAAATGGGTGACATCTTTAAGTGGTACAAGTGGATATGTGAAGGTGTCAGCAAGTAATCCTCAAGATGTTCAACTAGTTCAAGAAATAGATGGAAAACCAATAAAAATAATATATCAACCAGAAGCTTATTTACATCAAGATTTACAAAGACATTTATACATACATGGTATTGTAAATGTTGGTATGACAGATTTTACGCTTGAAATAAATGATGAAGGAAGACCTTATTGGGTTGTAAGTTTATATGAACATAAAATTGGTTATGGAGGAGCAAATGCCACAGGCATAGCTACTGTTGATGCAGAAACTGGAAAAATAAATGTCTATAATGTTAAAAATACACCTAAATGGGTAGATAGAATACAACCACAAAAATTTGTAACAGACCAAATTCAAGACTGGGGTGTTTATGTCAATGGATTTTTAAATTCTGTTATATCAGAAAAAGGAGTACTAGTGCCAACAGAAGGGACATCGCTAGTCTATGGAAATGATAATAGGTCATATTGGTATACAGGTATAACATCTTCTGGTGGAGATGAATCTACAATTGGATTTATGCTTGTTGACTCTAGAACTAAAGAAGCTAGACTGTATAAGCAGCCAGGAGCAACTGAGACAGCTGCGATGAAATCAGCTGAAGGTAATGTTCAAGAAAAGAATTATGAAGCTACATTCCCTGTAATGTACAATATATTAGGTCAACCAACATATGTATCATCTTTAAAAGATAAAGCTGGTCTTGTAAAGAGAGTAGCCTTTGTATCTGTTGAAGATTATAATGTACTTGGTATAGGAGAAGATAAAAATGAAGCTTTAAGAAATTATAAAGATTCATTAGAATCTAAAGGCAATGACTTAAAACTTGATAATGATATGAAAGATGAAGTTATAGAAGGTGTAGTAACTAGAATAAGTCCTGATGTGCGAGGAGGAAATACTAATTATTATGTGACTTTAGATTCTAATAAGGAGATAATATTTAAAGCTACCTCAAAAGTATCTAGCGAATTACCATTGACTCAAGTTGGAGACAAAGTCAAAATATCATATTCAAAAGAAGAATCTAGTGTAATTGAAATGTCAGAATTTGATAACTTAAACATTGCAAATTTTGATGATAAAAAAGCAAAACAAGAAACAGGAACTAATGAAGATACAAATTCACAAGATTCTGAAAGTCAAAGCAATATGTAACTTAGTAAAAAAATTGTAGATATTGTTTAGTGCATTAATAGCTAGTTTTTATAGAAATAAATTCTATAAAAACTAGCTATTTTATTTTAATTCTTTGTAAATTTAATGTCATAAATTTAATATAATATTAGTACAACTTTGCAAATAATACTTCAAGGAGAATGTACTATGACGAATATGGAAAAAGAGATATTGCTTTTAATTAGCAGGGTTAGATGTGTTACAGAAGCTCAATTTAGAAAGATTTATGGAGACCAAAAAAGATACAATAAAAAAAATTTCAAAAAAACATTGAGAAAAATGTGTAGTGAGTATACACTAAAAAAATATCCATGTGATGTAGATTATCGTAACTATAAGGACCTCTCATATGTTTACTATTTGAATGGTAGTAAGCTTTTTAAGGGAGATGATTTAATAAAGGCTCTAGTAGGGTCAGAACTAGTTGTTAGAATTAATACTGCAGGTTGTGATGTAAAAAGATTTTACCGAAATGTTAGTGTAGATGATGTGAAATATGATTTATTTATTGAATATACAGATCAATTTGGCAATATAAAGCAGGTCTTAGTAGATGTTGATCTAAATAATGAAATAGATGTTTCTAAATATGAGAATCTCTCTAGAAAGATAGATAAATCTACAATTCCATTTTTTAGAGTACCAAATATTTTGGTGGTTACACCAGATAATTTATCTGAATTAAATGACTTAGAGAGAGAAGATAATGAGTATAGTATAAATTTTATAGATTTAGGATTAAATAAACTATTTAATTGTATATAAGATATTTTTAGAAAATAAATTTTTTGATTTGCCACATTTTGTAAAAAAAATGTTGCAATATTATATAGAATATGATAAAACTATATTAATAAATTAATTAATAATAATGAGCCTAGGGTAGAGGTAGCTATATTCAAGAGTAATCAATAGTAGCTGGTAAGTGTTGATGATTGATGAAAGGGTCTATAGCCGAAGAAAAGTTGTTGACAAACAAGTTTTCTGGACTTATGCAGAATATGCATAAGGCTGTCACTTTTAAAGTGGTGAGCTACAAGGTTACTTGGTCTATGAAGTTCACACGTCCAAAGTATACCTTTGGGCGTTTTTATTTATCAAAATTTAGCTTGAGGGGGAAAAGGCATGAGTATAATTGTCCAAAAATATGGAGGAAGTTCAGTTGCAGATACTGACAAAATAAAGTCAATTGCAGAAAATATAATAGAAAGAAGAAAAGAAAATCCACAAATGGTAATAGTTGTATCTGCTATGGGAAAATCAACAGATGAATATATAAACTTGGCAAAAGAATTGAGTAATGAACCTAGTAAAAGAGAGTTAGATGCTCTAATGTCTACTGGAGAAATGATTTCAGCCTCTTTATTATCAATAGCATTAAATGCACTTGGTTGTAAAGCTATAAGCTATAATGCTTATCAATTAAATATAAAAACAAGTGGACTTCATGGAAAATCTCAAATTGACGATATAAATGTAAATAGAATAAAGAATAGTTTAGATGAAGGGAATGTTGTAATAGTAACTGGATTTCAAGGAATCAATGAAGATGGTGATGTAACTACTCTTGGAAGAGGTGGTTCAGACACATCTGCTGTAGCTCTTGCAGTTAAACTAAATGGTAAATGTGAGATATATACAGATGTTGATGGAATTTATTTTACAGACCCAAGAAAATATTCAAAGGCAAGTAAACTTGATGAGATTGAATATGAAGAGATGCTTGAATTAGCAAGTTTAGGAGCACAAGTAATGCATTCAAGAAGTATAGAGCTTGCACAAAAATATGGTGTTGAAATTTATGTTGGACGTACATGTGGTACAGTAAAAGGAACATATATAAGAGGGGGAAAAGACATGAAATTAGAGGATAAAGTAATAACAGGATTAGCTACCAGTGATGATGATAGCTCTATAACAATAAAAGACTTTAAGGTAGAAAATATATCTAGTTTATTTGAAGATATAGCAACTATGGGAATAAGTGTAGATATGATAAGTCAAACTGCACCTATTTTAGATAAAATAAGTGTGTCATTTACAGTTCCAAAAGAAGAATTAGGAGAGTGCAAAAAGATAGTATCTAAATATACAAATGAAGAACATGTAGTAATTGATAATAACATCACTAAATTCTCTTTAGTAGGTCTTGGTATGAAAAACACTTCTGGAGTTGCTGCTAAAGTATTTAAGATATTTAATGAAAATGGTATAATGGTAAAACTTATAACTACATCAGAAATTCGTATAACTTGTGCCATAAATTCTGATGATAAACAAGTAGCTATTGAGAAAATAGCAGAAGTATTTAATATATAAAACTTAGGGAGGATATTATGAAACTTCATGGAACTATGACTGTAAAAGACAACGAATTATATATTGGAGGGGTAAGCTGTCTAGAGCTTAGTAAAAAATATCAAACTCCATTATATGTATTTGACGAAGACTTAGTAAGACAAAATTGTAGAGAATATATAAAATATTTTAAAGCTAAAGATGGAAAAAATAAAGTTGCTTATGCAGGTAAGGCATTTTTACCTCTCTATATGTGTAATCTTATAAATGAAGAAGACATGTGTTTGGATGTAGTTTCAGGAGGGGAACTATATACAGCTTATAAATCAAATTTTCCTATGGAAAAAGTTTTCTTTCATGGAAACAATAAAACTGAAGAAGAAATAAATATGGGATTAGATTTGGGAGTAGGTAAGTTTGTAGTAGATAATTTCTATGAGTTAGATTTAATTGAAAAATTATGTGAAGAGAAGGGGAAAACTCAAGAAATATATTTTAGAATAACACCTGGCATAGAAGCTCATACACACGATTATATAAAAACAGGTCAAATAGATTCTAAATTCGGTTTTGCTTTAGTAAATGGAGATTTGTTTAGAGCAATAGAAAAATTGAATGATTATACAAATATTAAATTGGTAGGTCTTCATGCTCATATAGGTTCACAAATATTTGATGTAGAACCATACATAGATACAGTAGATATAATGATGAACTTGGTAAAAGAAATAAAAGAAAAATTTAATATACAGTTGACAGAAATTGACTTAGGCGGGGGTGTAGGTGTTTATTATAGTAAAGGTGATAAACCTAAAACTATAAGAGAATTCTGCGAAACTATAATCACTAAAGCAGAAAATTCCTGTAAAGAACTTGGAATAGAAGTACCTACATTGGTAATAGAACCAGGAAGATCAATAGTTGCAAATGCAGGAAGTACATTGTATACAGTAGGTTCAATAAAAGATATAAAAGATGTTAGAGTTTATGTAAGTGTAGATGGAGGTATGACAGACAATGTAAGACCTTCACTATATCAAGCTAATTATGAATGCAGTATTGTAAATAAGATTAACCATGAAACTATGAATCATGTAACAATAGCAGGCAAATGTTGTGAAAGCGGAGATATATTAATTGGAGATATAGATATAATGGATATAAAAAGTGGAGATGTACTTATAACAACATCAACAGGTGCATATGGATATTCAATGTCTTCAAATTATAATAAAATACCAAGAGCAGCAGTAGTGTCAGTATTTGATGGAGATGCCAAGATAATTTGTAAAAGACAAAGTTATGAAGACTTATTATCTTTAGAAATATAGAATAAGAATTAAATATTAAATTTTAAAATAAGTAGATTACATGATATATCTATAGATTTAAACTAATTTTTAGTTTGTTATAGTTATTCAAGTTATATCTACTTATTTTCTGTTTTATTAACAATTTTCTTGTAATAAATATAAAATATTTTAAAAACTTCCCGATTATGATAAAATTTAAAGTATATGACAAGGAGGGATTTAATGAGAGGAAGAGTAATTTTATTGATATCGATATTATCTATATTTCTTGTAGGATGTTCATTTAATAAAAAAGATGAAATAAGTTCAACTGAACAAGGAAAAATATATTTAGAGAAACATGATTATAAAAAAGCTATGGAAGCATTATCCTCTGCATTAGAAGAAGATAGCGCTAATGAAAATGCAAGAGCTATGTATATGCAATCTATGAGAATGTTAAATGTAGATGAATTTGAAAAAGATACAAATTATGAGGATGCAATTAAAGAACTTAAGCTTATAGAGAAAATCAAAAACGGGTCCTCTGTTATTAAAAATGAAGCATCTAAAAAGAAAGAGGAATTGACTAAATTAGAAAAAGAACAGAATGAAGCAGAGGAAGAAAGAAAGAAAAAGGCAAAAGATACAGCTGGAGAAGATAGGTATAGAGTGGAATCAGAAGCAAAGAAATCTTCCTATAGTGAAAAGAGTAAAAATAATAAATCTAATTCCAAAAACAAAAATACAACTTCAAATAATAACAAAGATGTAACTAACAATGATTCTTCTCAAAATCAAGAAAAACCAAATACAAGCAATCCAACACCGACACCAACTCCACCTTCATCAGAAAATAGCGGAGGGTCAGATAGTGGTGGAAATTCTCAGAACTCAAATAATCAGTAAATGTAAAGTATTACATATAAACAATTAAAACTTTGTATCAGTAAATGAAATTAACTCTTAGCATATATTCTTTGCCAAGAGTTAATTTCATTTTTTTATAGTAATGTAATAGATAATAATTAATTTTTAAAATTATAAAAGACAGAAATTATTGCAATCTCTTGTCAATATATTTATCAATAGAAGTTTTTACAACAGCAGCTACAGGTACTGAAAGAAAAACACCTATAAAACCAAAAAGAGACTGTCCTATTAAAATCGCAGAAATTATCCATATAGCTCCTATTCCAACTTGATTGCCCATAACCTTTGGTTCTATGAAATTTCCATCTAGTTGTTGTAATATAAATATAAATACGATAACCCATATGGTTTTTTGTGGACTGTATAAAATTGTCATAGCTACTGGAGGTATAGCTCCAATAAATGGGCCTAGATAAGGTATTATATTTGCTAAAAATATTATTGAAGCTAAAAATAAAGCATTTTCTATTCGAATGATAAATTGAAATCCTATAAATGCAATTATACCAATAATAAGAGAGTCTAAAATTCTACCAATTAAATAATCATAAAAAATATCATGGGTAGTTCTAAAAAATTCTATAATGTCATCAGCTTTGTTTCTAGTAGTAGAAGAATATAGTAATCTTTTAAATCCTAATGCAATTTTTTCCTTATCATATATAATATATATAGATAATATAAAGCCCATTACCATACTAAATAGCATAGATGATATGCTAAGTGTATAGATTAAAAAGTTTTTAGGAATTCTACTAATAAAATTACTAGCTTCTTTTAATGCATTATCTAAGCTATGTTGTATATGAGGAATTAGAGCTTTTAAAAAATCTATGTTTGACATATTTTTTTCTATAAAATTATTTATATAATCAGTGTAAATAGGCATTTCATTTATCAATCTATTTAATGTATTGGCTATTGAAGGAATTAGCAATCTAATACCAAAAGCTAAAATAATACCTATCAATATATAAGATAAAAAAATGGATAAAAGCCTATGTGTTTTAAATTTTATTTCAAAAAGCATTACAAGAGGATTTAAAAGCAAAGCAAGTAAAATCGCTAGTAAAAATGGACTAAAAAAGCTTAATAATCCTTCAATGCTAGATATAAAATCTGCTGGAGTATTAATAAATTTAAAAAATAAAATTCCAATAAACACGACTATTAAATAATATTTTACAGTTTCTTTTGAAATAATAATCACTTCCTTAAAATAGTGTTTAATCAGCTATTACATATTAATAGTATGTGAAAAGAAATTACAATTATTTAGGAAAATTAAATAATTTTTTGGCTTGTTTTTAATTAAGGTCTAGTATAGTATAATAATGTAACAAAATTAACATTGATAAAAATATTAAATAACATATAATTTAAGATAAGAAAGGATTATGTATGAGAATTAATAAATATATAGCTTCTTGTGGAATTGCATCTAGAAGAAAAGCAGAAGAAATCATTCTTGAAGGAAGAATAAAGGTAAATGGAAATATAGTAAAAGAACTATCTTTTAATATTGATGAAGAAAAAGATATAGTAGAATTTGATAATAAAGCAGTAAAGCCAAGCGAAAATTATGTCTATATAGTATTGAATAAGCCAGAAGGTTATATAACTACTGTAAAAGATCAGTTTAATAGACCAAGTGTAATAGATATATTAAAAGATGTAAAGGAAAGAGTATATCCAATAGGAAGGTTAGATTATGAAACAAGTGGGCTTTTGATACTTACTAATGATGGAGATTTAACATATAAACTTACTCATCCAAAACATGAAATTAATAAAACTTATGTGGCAAGTGTAAAAGGAATTATAAATAAGGATGAAATAAGAAGTTTTGAAAAAGGACTAAAAATAGAAGATTACACAACGGCACCTGCTAAAATTAGAGTAATTAAGGAAAATAAAGAAAAGAATTATTCAGTATGCGAAATAACAATACATGAAGGAAGAAATAGACAAGTAAGAAAAATGTGTAAAGCTATAAATCATCCAGTTTTAAACCTAAGAAGAATTTCTGTAGGGAAAATAGTATTAAAAGATATAAAAATTGGCGAATATAGATATTTAACGGAAGACGAAATAAAATATTTAAAATCAATAAAATAGCATGAAAATGAAATGAAGTTAATAGCAGGGAGAAATGATATTATGGCATATGCAAAACATTTAACTAAAATTACAGATATAAATAAATTTTATTTAGAAAATATTATTAATAAAGGTGATATAGCAATAGATGCTACCATGGGAAATGGTTATGATACAAAGTATTTGGCTGAAAAGGTTGGAGAAGAAGGCTTTGTATATGCATTTGATATACAAGAAGAAGCTATAGAATCTACAAGAAAAAAATTAGAAAAAGAAGGATATATAGATAGAGTAAAATTAATACTTGATGGTCATGAAAATATAAATAAATATGTAAAAGAAGAAGTTTCATGTGTTTTATTTAATTTAGGATATCTTCCAAGAGCAAAACATCTAATTATAACTAAACCAGATACAACTTTAAAAGCTATAAAGTCTAGCTTAGAAATATTAAAAGAAAATGGAATAATAAGTATTGCTATATATACAGGACATGATGGAGGTCAAGAAGAAAAAGATAGTATATATAATTTTGTAAATAATTTAAATCAAGATGAATTTAATGTTTTAGAATCTAAATTTTTAAATCAAGTCAATAACCCACCACAATTGATTTTAATTGAAAAGAAAAAATCACAATAAACACTAAAAAAAACTTGACAAGATTCTATTAAGAGTTAATATATATATTGTAACCTTTTAAAAATACTTTAAATAATAAGCATATGATAATTTGCTTTCGAAGTAAGAGATATTCTTAAATATGCAGAATAAAATATTTAACTTTTAAATGAGTAAAAATTGAAAATTTTAAAAGAAATATTGAACAAATCTTAAAAAATGCAAGGAAAAATGGTATAATAAATTTAATCGAAAATACTATGTGAAGTATAAGGTACAGAAAAGTTAGAATTTTATGAGTTTAAGAATCTGAGATAAAAACTAAAATAATAAAATTTTTAGAAAAAATAGTAGTAGTCATAAAAAGAAAATAGTTTAGATAACTAAAAGGAGAAAAAAATGGAAGAAACAAATGAAATGAAAGATAGTAAACATTTGATATCAAATATACAATCTCAATATACGAGGTTAAGTAAGGGTCAAAAACTTATAGCACAATATATTTTAAATAATTATGATAAGGTTGCATTCATGACTGCATGCAAATTAGGTGAAACTGTAGGAGTAAGTGAATCTACTGTTGTAAGATTTGCAAATGCTCTGGGCTATAGTGGGTATCCAAAATTACAAGCTGCACTTCAAGAACTCATAAAAAATAAATTAACTACAGTACAAAGAGTTGAAATGGCACATGATTATTCCGATGATTTTGCAATATTGAACAAAGTTTTAAAGAGTGATATAGATAATATAAGATCAACATTAGAAGAAATTGATGAAAAAGCATTTAAAGAAGCTTCGAATAAACTTTTAAAGGCAAGAAAAATATATATACTTGGTATGAGAAGCTCTTTTGTAGTAGCTCAATACCTAGGTTTTTACTTAGATATAATACTTGATAATGTCCATATAATTAGAATGGATATGGGAGATGCTTTTGAACAGATTGTAAGAATAAACGAAGAAGATGTTATAGTTGCAATTAGTTTCCCACGTTATTCAAAAAAATCTTATCAAATTGTCAATTATGCTAAGGAAAAAGGAGCACATGTAATTTCATTAACAGATAGTTTATTTGCACCAGTGGCAGCACTTGCAGACAATACTCTTTTGGTTAAGAGTAATATGGCTTCATTTGTAGATTCACTAGTTCCAGCACTTAGTATTTCAAATGCTCTTGCTATATCTGTTGGAATGAAAGAAAAAGAAGATATTAAACAGCACTTCGATGACTTAGAGCAAATCTGGAAGAGATATTCTGTATATGAGTAAAGCTTGTATATTAATAAGTAGGATTAATTATTAAAAGTCTCAAATCTAGCAGTGTTTGAGTAAAAATTCTATAAAAAAACTGACTGACATTTAACTGGCAGTCAGTTTTTTTATTTAAATAAGATTTTGCTTAAATTATCAATAAAAAAAGACCCTCAAAAGAGTCTTTCCCGAAAAATCTATATATTATAATATAGTTATATTTTCTGCTTGAGGACCTCTAGCGCCTTTAACTATATCAAAGCTTACTTGTTGACCTTCTTCTAATGATTTAAATCCTGAAGTTTGTATAGCTGAGAAATGAGCAAATACATCATCTCCACCTTCTATTGATATAAATCCAAATCCTTTTTCATTATTAAACCATTTCACTATTCCATTATTCATTTAAAAATACTCCTATTAACCTATATCAAGATATACTTGATTTAATTGTGTATTACTACAAATACTATTGTATCATAGATTAATAGAAATGTCTATTCAATTATATTTTTTAGTTAACATTTTTGGTTATTATTAATCTTAAAAATATATTTAAGAGCTTTGTATTAATATAAAAGTAGATAAAACTAAAAAGGGTTTTCTAGAAAATAAAGCCTATCTAATTATACTTACTTACCAATACCATAACTTGATGCAAGCAGGATTCTACCACATTTTCTCCATACTCTAGTATAAAATCATCTAACTGTGTATCTATAAAATCACAATAATCATATGAACTGCCAATATAAGCAGTTAACATATGTGTACATCTACCCATTTTATCTCTAAACATATATTATTATCCCCCTAAAAAACTTTCATAAAAACAAAAAGAAAATATCTTTTTGGCAACTGGCTGAATAATTTAGGAGTCCCCCTTAAATTTACTTACTTTCATTATAAAGAATACTTATAATAGTATATACATTTTGTAAATAATGAATATGCTAAAAGAGCTGGAATAATGTTTGATGAAAGTTTAAACCCTGATATACATTCACTAAGAATGACAATACTTTATGGATTAAAAGGAATAAGTGCTTATGGGCATCAGGCTAGAGAGCTTGTATATTATAATAATCAAGTAGATGAATTTTATTTTAGAGCACTATCAGCAATTACAGATGATGATATTTCTTTAGAGAACTTAATAACATTAACTCTTAAGACAGGTGATATGAGTGTTGCTGTAATGCAAAAATTAGATGAACCTAATACTACCATTTATAAAAACCCAGAACCTCATAAGGTAAATGTAAAGATAAAAAAAGGACCTTTTATAATAGTTTCAGGACATGATTTAAAAGATTTAGAAATGTTACTTAAACAAACAGAAGGAAAAGGGATAAATATATATACTCATGGAGAAATGATTCCTTGTCATGGATATCCAGAATTAAATAAATATACTCATTTAGTAGGTAACTTTGGAGGAGCATGGCAAGACCAGGAAGAAATTACTATACCGAGTTTGCTAAACAAGTTCCTAAAGATTGTATAATTTTAACACTTGCATGCGGAAAATATAGATTTAATAAGTTAAACTTTGGAGAAGTAGCTGGGTTTCCTAGGTTGCTAGATGTTGGTCAATGTAATGATGCTTATTCAGCAGTAAGAATAGCTTTAGCTTTAGCTAATGCATTTGATACAGATGTGAATAGTCTTCCTCTTTCAATAATATTATCATGGTATGAGCAAAAATCTGTAGCAGATTTATTAGCATCATTATCACTAGATATAAAAAATATTTATTTAGGGCCAAGTTTACTAGCATTTATAAGTCCAAATGTACTACAATATTTAGTTGATACATTTAATTTAATACCTATTAGTACACCTGAAAAAGATTTGGCAACATGTCTAAATGTTCCAGCAAAATAGTAAAGACTATAGGTGATAATCAAAAAGAGTGTTTTAGACACTCTTTTCTTAATCATCATCATCTTCTACATATTCAAGTATATCACCTGGTTGGCAATCTAAAGCTTTACAAATTTCATTTAGAGTGGTAAATCTAATAGCTTTTGCTTTACCAGTTTTTAAAATTGATAAATTAGCATTTGTAATATCTATTTTTTCAGCCAAATCTTTAAGTGATATTTTTCTTTTTGCCATCATTACATCTAGATTAACTATAATTGCCATAATATCACCTCTATATCGTTAAATCATTATCTTCTTTTATTTTTATAGCTTTATTAAATGTTTCAGCAATTACAAAACACATTAGTGCAAATATAAAAGAGATGACCATAAGTGGTGAAATTCCTCCACTATCAGCTCCAAAAACTCTTATATTACTGGTATTCAAACTATAACCATTGATACATTCAATTATAGTATTTATCAATAAGCAATATCCCATTATTTTAAATCTCTTTACATTTTCAAGCATGAAAGGTGAGTATTTAGTACTATTAATTATAAAAGTTAAGCATAAGATAACTATGAAATAGTTAGAAAAATACATTATTCTAACAACTAAAATAAATAATTTTTCAAAGTTAAAATCATATAAAAACATAGGTATCATACACATGAATAGTATACCAGATACACTTAAAATTACTAGTATAAAGTATAAAAATACTGATAGAATCTTGTTAAAAAGTCTTGTAATCATTAAATATCATCTCCTTAATATAATGTATATTATTGATTATAATATATAATTTATTGTTTTTCAATAATAAATTATTGACATAGAATATAAAAATATTATAAAATGTATATAAATAAGAATATTAAGGTGGTAAGTTTATATGAAAAAGAATATAAGTTCTAAAATATTGAATAATATTGTGCTAGTTGGAATAATTTTGACTTTATTATCACTTATTTTAACACCATTAGCACTGACAGCGTATTTTAAAAGTAGTTTGGAAATTACAAATACAAATATGCCAACTATAATGTCAATAGCTATATATATATGTGCTATTCCGTATGTTGTATCATTATTTATGTTAAAAAGATTATGTAAGCTAGTGGCAATAAATAATCCATTTTCAGAAGAGATACCTAAAAACTTAAAAAAAATATCCATCTGTGCATTTAGTGAAATTTTTATATTCAACTTTGTAGTGATAATATTATATTATTGTTATGATATATACTTATATGCAATTACTATAATACCTGTAGTTATAGTATCATTTGTTTCATTATCAATAGGATTTCTAGCTTTAGTTCTATCAATTTTATTCAATAAAGTTATTGAAATAAAAGATGAGAATGATAAAACAATATAATAAATTTATACACTAATATGTTTATTAAAAATATTTTAGGTTGATTTTATTAGATTTAATTTTAATTAATACTATAGCTGTAAAGTATATTAATAATACATAAGAGATTAGATTTTATTAGTAAAAATAAGTTAAAAGTATACAACACAGAAAGAAAAAATAGTGATAGAATGTTCTATCACTATTTTTTCTTTCTATGTTAATTTGAGTATACAATACTTTTTTCTAGATTAAGAGTTTTAAAAGTATCTTTTATAATAATTAATTTATTGCTTACCTGCTTATTTTAATAATACTAAGATAAAGTGAATTGATATAGTAATTGCTCTAATTTATATGAAAACAGTAATGATAAGATTATCTTTACTTAAACAAAGTATTTATCCATTCATTTAATACTTTTAATTGCTCTTGTGTATTAAACCAATGCTCGCCGTTTTCTATAACTGTTAAATTGCAATTAAAATGGTGTGTAAATTTCTCTACCACACTTAGTTCTGTAAGTTCATCGTGTTTACCATATAGTATTCTTGTTGTAGTATTCCATTTAGTAATAGGATGTTTTTTGACATATTGTAGATATTCCCATGAGAGTGTATGACCAAATGAAGTTGGAATAATTAGTTCATGTTTAAGTTGTTCTTCTGATACATTTGCCCAAAGCATCATATTAGAGATAAGCTGTTTCATATCAAGAATTGGAGATACAAAAACACACTCTTCCAGATTCTCATTTTCAAAACTCAACATACTAAACCATGCACCAATACTATTTGCATATAATGAAATTTGATTCCAGTTAGATTTTGCATATTTCATTATAGTTAATAGCTCTGGAACAACATTCCATGGGTCAAACGAAATGTTTTCTTCTTTACGTTCTCCATGTTTAGGTAAATCAATACTTAAAACCTGCCATCCATGATTAACAGCAATATTAGCAAAAGTTTCGGCTTCTTCTTTATAACCACATTGTCCGTGTATGTAAATATACAATTTGTTTGACGAATTTCCCCAAAGAATTGAAGGAATTCCATGAATTTGAAAATATTTCTTTTCCATAAAAATCTCCTCTCAGTTTAATATATAGTATCTATTTATGTATCTATTAAACTATAAAATTATACTGTAATATTCTAATTTAATTATCTATAATACTAAATTAATTAGTTATAATACTAATATAATTAGTATTATATTAAACTAAAATTAAATTGTCAACATTGCATTTAATATAAAGTGTTTTATAAGTCTTAATTGTTGACGAAGCTAATTAGATTAGTTAAACTAATAAAGTAATTAATTTTAGTTGAGAGAGGTATAATCATGCGTGTTAGTAGAGATATAGTAATACAGGTAGCATCTGATATAGCTGATAAAGATGGGCTTAACAAGCTTTCTTTAAAAGTTGTTGCAGAAAAACTAAGTATACGTACACCATCTTTGTATAATCATATAGAGAGCTTAGATGATTTATTGAGAGAGATTGCTCATAGTGGAATGAGGAAAATGAATAAACAGATGGAGAAAGTTGCTATTGGTGATTCTGGAGATACAGCTATAAAATCTGTAAGTATTGCATATTTTAACTTTATAATTGCTCATCCTGGGGTTTATGAAACAATTCAATGGGCTATTTGGCATGGAAACAGTGAAACATCAGAGATATTTGAAGACTATAAATCGCTATTAGAAAAACTTATTCTTTCTTGTAATTTAAGAACAAAGAATATAGATGAAGTATTAAATTTGTTGATGAGTGTGATTCATGGATACTCAACTTTGCAACTTGGAAAAGCTCTTTTAAATTCAGAAGAAGCTATAAAAGGTCTATCTGACACTATTGATACTGTACTATTAGGTGTTCATAAAAAGTATGACTAAGTATATCACTAAATATTAATGTCTTTGTTAGTAGATTCTTTTAAAGTATATTACTTAAAAATTTAAAGAGAAATAGTGTAATTTTAAAATTTAATTTAAAAGCAAATCAACTTTAAAAACTTTAAGTGGATTTGCTTTTAATATATTTTTTTATTAAATTAGTTTGCTATTGATAGCTTCATTGGAGTAAAACGTATGCCATTGACAATCTGTTCAACATTAGTATCTTTAAATCCTAATTTATGGTAAAATTCAATAGCATAAGGTGATGAATTTACAGTTATTTCAGTTAAATCATCTTTGTTTTCAGTAAAATACTTTACACCTACAGCCATTAATTTTTTTGCAACACCACGTTTGTGATAATTTTTATCTACAAATAACATACATATATGATTTAGGCCTCTGATAGCTAAAACCCCAATTAACTTTTCACAATCAAAACAGCCCCAAAAGAAAATAGATTTTTCTTTGACTTTTTCAATAATAGAGTTATATTCTATAAATTCATGGAATGACTCAATTCCCTCAGCACAATAATCTGGAGACTCAAATTCTTCAAATACATTCCAAATTAAATTTAATGCATTTCTAATATCATGCTCTTTTAATTCTCTTATTAGGTACTTTTCATACATTATAAACAACACCTCTATTATTAAAAATTTTCTTATAATTATATACCTTAAATATATTTATTTCAATATAAATTATTTTATTAATTTTTAATTTAAAGATGATTAATAAAATAATCTATATACAATATACTTAGAACATAAAAATTTATTTAATTTTACATACAATTTAATAATAAAAATAAATTTGAAATAATCTAAAATGAAAATATATATGACATATAAGTGTCATATATATAATAGTACAATAAAGATATACTATATACATGAAAACTATTTTGTAAAGAGAAAAGGAGAGACAATATGCAGATTATAGATATAAATTTAAACAATATTGACAATGAACATATATGTTGTGCAATTACTGAAAAAAAGGGAGAAAACTGTGTTTCTTCTAAAAAATCTTGGATGAAAAGCAATTTTGATAAAGGCCTTGTATTTAAAAGGTTAGATGAAAGAGGTAAAGTTTTTATAGAATATATTCCAGCAGAAAATGCATGGTGTCCTATTACTGCAAATAATTATATGTATATTAATTGTTTCTGGGTATCTGGAAAATTTAAAGGACAAGGATATTCTAATTTATTACTACAAAAATGTATTGATGATGCAAAGTCAAAAGGAAAATATGGGCTAGTTGTACTTTCATCTGAAAAAAAACTACCTTTTTTATCTGATTCTAAGTATCTAAAATATAAAGGATTTTATCTGGCAGATACATCAGAACCTAGTTATGAACTATTGTATTTTCCATTTACTAATAATGTACCTATTCCATGCTTTAAAGATTGTGTAAAACAAAGCAAACCAAAGGAGAATGGGATAGTTTTATATTATAGTAATCAGTGTCCACATACTGCAAAATATGCTCCTATTTTGAAAAAAATTGCGAATGCTAGAGGTATTGAAGTAAATCTTATAAAATTTGAAACAGCAAAAGAAGCACAAAATGCTCCTGCGCCATTTACTACATATAGTCTTTTTTTCAATGGGAAATTTATAACTAATGAGATATTTTCTGAGAAAAAAATCGAAAATTTTTTAGATAGTAAAGGTTTTTAAAACTCAATTAAAATAAGATATAAATATTGTAATTTTAAATTGTGATATTTTATAATTTAATGTATTTTAGATGTCTATTAAATTCTAATCTATATACTTAAGGTATCCCATGAATTTACTATTTATTATGATTATTGTGGTATAGTGTTGAGTAGATGAAATTTTGTTAAATATTGGAATGTAAATAAAATATATTAAGAGAGGGTAATTATTATGAATAAAAGTATTAACACAAAAATTATATCTGCTGGAATGGTTATATCTATGTTAATTACAGGAACTGCATATGCACAAGAAAATTCAGAAACTAGTAAAGATAATTACAGTATTGATAAAAGTAATATAAGAGTTGAAAATCCAATAGATATACATAATTTGTGTGGTGGATGGGCAAATATTAGGTTGCTAAACGAAGATGACTTGAAAGTGTTTAATGAAACTAAAGGAACATTGCTAGGTGTTGAATATGAGCCACTTATTGTTTCTACTCAAATTGTAGCTGGAACAAATTATAAATTTATTTGTAAGGCTGAGACAGTTTCAAGTACACCTAAAAAGTATTTAGCAGAGGTTAATATTTTTAAACCTCTTCCTTTTGAAAAAAATAATAAAGCAATAATAAAAAGTATTAATAAAATTAATGAATAAAAATATAATAAATTATAGTAGGGAATTCTCAATGGATATAGTATCTATTTTAACCAATATAGACATAAAGAAGTTGAATGACTTTTATAGTGGAAAAGTAACTCTACATTATGATGAGTTAATACTTATAAATAGTGTCATTATAATGTCATTTGCAGATACATTTAAAACTACTAAGTATAGTCATGATATGATAATTAAGACTCGCAAAAAAGATATTGAGTAGTAAAATTTATAGCCTGCTAGAAAATATAGAACTAATAAATGAAAATTCATGTAATAGACGAGGTTTTATCATATTAAAAAGAAAATCAATAGAAAGACTATTGTTGTGTCTGATTAAGAGTTCTTTGATAACAATTTTAGTCCTTCTCTTAAAAAGGAGAAAAAATGATATTAAAAACAAAAAGATTAACTTTAATTCCACTATCACTTCGTCAACTTGAACTTTGGACTTCCAATAATGCAGAATTAGAAAAGGAATTGGATTGCATTTATTGTGCAGAACCAATGATTGGGTTTTTTTATGATATTGTAAAAAGACAATTAGATATTGCTAAAAAAGATGAAAAAAATATATTGTTTTATACATTTTGGTTTATTATGCTAAATGAAAACCGTACAATTATAGGATTAGCTGATTTTAAAGATGTACCAAATTCTTATGGTGAAATTGAGATTGGTTATGGCCTAGGTGAAGATTATAAAAAACAAGGATATATGACAGAAGCTGTTAAAAAGATATGTAGTTGGGGATTAAGTCAACAAAATGTTTCTTCTGTGATAGCTGAAACTGATGCAGACAATACAGATTCACAAAATGTTTTATTAAGATGTGGTTTTAAGTTATATCGTAACTCAGATACAAAATGGTGGAAATTAACAATCTAGAAAAAATTTCCAAAAGTTTATAAATAATATTGACAAACTACTAAAAATAAATTATTATATAAAACAACAAGAAAAGAAATTGAAATCCTATGAAAAAGAAAGTAGCATAAAAGGATTTGATAGAGAGCTAGGGATGGTGGAAGCCTAGTAATGAATTTTATTGTGAATAGAGCTTTGGAGGAAGTTACCAGAACTAGGAGTATGGTAATTGGTGAGTCTCGCCTTAAGAGATTAGAGTGGGTAAGATTATCTTATCAATTAGAGTGGTAACGCGGGTGTATATTCGTCTCTTGGTCTTTGACCAAGAGGCTTTTTTAATTTTAAATATACATTTGCAAATACTTTTAATTTATAAGAATTATTATAATTATAATTTTACCAATAAGAGTGGTACCGCGGAAATTCGCCTCTTAGCATTATCAATGCTAAGGGGCTTTTTATTGTAAGTTAGATAGTTTTAAATTTATATATTATCAAATGATTATCAAATAATAATATCAATCTAGAAAAATAATTCAAAATATTCTTAAAATAATTGTAAAACGGAGGGAATAAAATGAGTAAAATAAAAGCTGGGATTATTGGAGCAACTGGATATGTTGGTGTAGAATTACTAAGATTATTAATAA
Source organism: Clostridioides sp. ZZV14-6154 (assembly GCF_020657785.1). Classification (NCBI taxonomy): domain Bacteria; kingdom Bacillati; phylum Bacillota; class Clostridia; order Peptostreptococcales; family Peptostreptococcaceae; genus Clostridioides; species Clostridioides sp. ZZV14-6154. Next base: position 202,743 of record NZ_JAGWCY010000001.1, read on the forward strand.
ATCATGAAGAAGTAGAAGTTACAGCTATAGGTTCAAATTCATACATTGGCAAAAATATAGTTGATGTATACCCAAGTATAGGCTATGAAAACAGTATGGCATGTATAGAAAACGAAAAAGTCATTGATATGTGTGATGTTGTATTTACTGCTCTTCCACATGGGGTAAGTGAAAAATTTGCAATAAAAGCAATCGAATCTAAAAAGAAAGTCATAGATTTAGGTGCTGATTTCAGAATAAAAGATGAAGAAATATATAGTAAATGGTATGGGGTATCTTTTATAGATAAAATTTTACACAAAAAAGCTGTATATGGATTAAGTGAGATATATAAAGAAGATATAAAAAATGCTGATATAGTTGCAAATCCAGGATGTTATCCTACTAGTATTTCTTTACCACTGATGCCATTATTAAGCTCTAAGTTAATAAAAAATAATAATATAATAATTGACTCTAAATCGGGTCTCACAGGAGCTGGTAGAGAGTTATCAACAAGTAGTCATTTTACAGAAGTTAATGAGAATATAACTGCATATAAAATAGGAAAACATAGACATACTCCAGAAATAGAGCAAAATCTAAGTGAAGCGTATAAAGAAAATGTAGATGTAGTTTTTACACCAAATCTAATTCCAGTAAATAGAGGGATACTATCAACTATATACTGCATAAAAGAAGATAATGTATCTATAGGTGATATACATAAAAAATTAACTGATTATTATGAATATAAAGATTTTGTAGAAATACTCCCATTAGATAAGATAACCTCTTTAAAAAATGTTATATATTCAAATAAATGTGTAATATCAGTACATGAAAATAAAGATACATTAATAATATGTTCAACTATAGACAATATGATTAAAGGAGCAGCAGGGCAAGCCATACAAAATATGAATATAATGTTTGGAATTGAGGAGACTACAGGATTAAAGCATATTGCGCCATCATTTTAGGAATAGAAAAATACTAAACTCATATAAGTAGGAGGATAAAAATGGAGATTATAAAGGGTGGAGTTACAGTTCCAGAAGGGTTTGTTGCTTCAGGAATTCACTGTGGCTTGAGAAAAAATAAAGAAAAGAGGGACTTAGCTTTAGTTTATTCAGATATTTTATGTGATGCAGCAGCAGTAGTTACTCAAAATAAAGTTAAAGGAAATCCAGTTTATGTAACACAGGAGCATATTAAAAATGGAAAAGCACAAGCGATTATAGTGAATAGTGCTAATGCTAACACATTTAATGGAAAAGAAGGTCTTATAAATGCATATAAAATGGCTAAATTTACTAGTGAAAAATTAAATATTAAAGAAGAGGATGTTTTGGTTGCATCTACTGGTGTTATAGGAAAACCATTAAATGTAGATTTAATAGAAAAAAATATGGATGAGTTGGTGAGTAATCTCAGCAAACAAGGTCATATTGGAGCAAGAGAAGCGATTATGACAACTGACATTATAAAGAAAGAAATAGCAGTAGCAATAATGTATGGAGATAAAAAAATAACTATTGGAGGTATGGCAAAAGGCTCAGGAATGATACATCCTAATATGGCAACAACATTGGGATTTATAACTACGGATGCAAATATCGATAGTGTTCTCTTAAAAGAAGCTCTAAAGAGTGCAGTTGATAAAAGCTTCAATAGAGTTAGTGTAGATGGAGATACAAGTACTAATGATATGGTAATGATTTTGGCAAATGGAAAAGCGAAAAATGAGAGAATGGATGAAAAAGATGAACATTATCAAGTCTTTTTAAGTGCACTTACATATGTTTGTATAGAACTTGCTAAACTTGTTGCTAAAGATGGAGAAGGATGTACAAAATTAATTGAATGCTATATAAATGGAGCACTAAGCGAAGAACATGCAGTAAAGTTAGCAAAAACAGTTATATCTTCTTCCTTGGTAAAGACAGCTGTATTTGGAGCTGATGCAAATTGGGGAAGAATATTGTGTGCTTTAGGTTATGCGGGTGAAGAAATAGATATGGAAAAAGTAGACATTATTTTTGAAAGCATGAAAGGATATATAGAAGTATGTAAACAGGGAAATGGGTTAGATTTTAACGAAGAAAAAGCGAAAAAAATTCTTGAAGATGATGAAATAAGTATATTAGTAGATTTGAACATGGGAAATGCTAGGGGAAATGCATGGGGATGTGATTTAAGTTATGATTATGTAAGAATAAATGGAAGTTATAGAAATTAGGAGGAAATGCTTAATGATTGATATAGAAAAAGCAAATACACTGATAGAAGCTTTACCATATATAGAAAAGCATCAAGGAAAAACTATTGTAGTTAAGTATGGTGGAAGTGCAATGAAAAAAGATGGTTTAAAAGAGTCTGTTATGGAAGACCTTGTACTTATGAGTTATGTTGGAATCAATATAGTTTTAGTACATGGTGGAGGAGCAGAAATAAATAAAATGCTTGCTAAAGTAGATATAGAAAGTAAATTTGTAAACGGGCTTAGATATACAGATGAAGAAACCATGGAAATTGTAAAAATGGTTTTAGCTGGAAAGGTAAATAAAGATTTGGTAAATAAGATACATACAAAAGGTGGAAGAGCAGTAGGGCTTTGTGGGATAGACAATAATATGATTTTATGTGACCCATATAAAAATTATGAACTAGGATTTGTTGGAGAAATAAAGAAAGTAAATGTTGAACTTATAGAATCTTGTTTAAAATCAGGATATATTTCAGTAATTGCAACTATTGGAGTTGGAGATGATGGAGAGACTTATAATATAAATGGAGATACAGCAGCATCAGCTATAGCTAAAGAATTAAATGCAGATAAGTTGATACTTCTTACTGATGTGCCAGGTCTTTTAAGAGATCCAGATGAAGAAAAGTCATTGATAACAGAAGTTATACTAGAGGATGTTGATAAGCTATTTAATGAAGGTATAATTACTGGTGGCATGATACCTAAAATACATGGATGTGTAGACGCTTTGAATAATGGGGTAAATAGAGTTCATATTTTAGATGGAAGAGTTCCCCATTCTATAATAACAGAGTTATTTACTGATAGTGGGATAGGTACATTAATAAGAAAAGAAAATGAATAAGAAGATAAGTTAAATATAAAGAAGATTATAAACTTAAGTGAGGATGATAAAAATGAATATAAATAACAATAGTATAGTTTCAAAATGGGAGGAATATTTCATAAATACATATAGCCAACCTGATTTTATTATAGACTATGGCGAAGGTAGTTGCTTTTTTGATACTAAAGGCAATAAATATATAGATTTTACAAGCGGATACGGAGTATCCTCTCTTGGATATAGTAATAATAATCTAAAAACTGCTTTAAAGAACCAAGTGGACAAATTATTACATACATCAAACTTATATTTCAATGGTCCAGTATTGTCTGTAGGAGAAAAAATAATTAATACAAGTAGATTGGATAAAGTATATTTTTGCAACTCTGGAACAGAAGCAAATGAAACTGCTTTTAAAATAGCAAGAAAGTATAGTAGTGATAAATATGGTGAGGGAAGAGGGACAATCATAAGTTTAAAGGATTCTTTTCATGGTAGAACAATGATGTCTTTGATGGCAACTGGTATGGATAAGTATCATAAATATTTTTATCCACTTCCCAAAGGCTTTAAATATGTAGAAAAAAACGATATTGAAGATTTTAAAAATAATATTGATTCAACCGTTTGTGCAGTAATTCTTGAAGCAGTTCAAGGCGAAGGTGGAGTTATTGTTCTTGAAAAAGATTATATTTTAGAACTTGTAAAAATATGTAAAGAAAAAGACATAGCAGTAATTTTTGATGAAGTTCAATGTGGTATAGCAAGAACAGGTAAACTGTTTGGATATGAATATTTTGATGTAAAACCAGATATTGTTACAATTGCAAAAGGTTTAGGAGCAGGAATACCAATAGGAGGAGTATTAGTAAATGAAAAATTTTCAAAAGTTTTAGGTAAAGGAGATCAAGGTACAACATTTGGAGGTAATTTATTAGCTATGGTGGCAGCTTCTGTTGTGTTAGATGAAATATCTAAAGAAGGATTTTATGAAGATGTATTAGAAAAAGGGGATTATATAAGAAAATCTATTGAAAATTTTAATAGTACAATCGTAGTAAAAACAAAAGGTATGGGCTTGATGATAGGAGTGGAAACTACTATTGAATCTAACATTATAGAAGAAAAAGCTAGAAAAAAAGGATTACTTGTTTTGACTGCTGGAAGGAATGTACTTAGATTTTTACCGCCTTTAACAATTAGCTATAAGGAGATAAATGAAGCTCTTGAAATTTTAAAAGATATACTACTAGAAGTTAATTAAGTTCTTAAAAGATATATTATTAGAATAAGAATGAAGGTATATAAAAATATATGAAACTAAAGATTGAGTAGCATTTAAATAAATTTACAAAAAGGGGAAAATCAATATGAATAATATAAGTTTAAAAGGAAAGAGTTTTTTAACATTAAAGGATTTCACTAAAGAGGAAATTAGATATTTATTAACTCTATCTAGTTATTTAAAAACTAAGAAGAAGGTTGGTATAAAAGGGGATTTATTGCAAGGCAAAAACATAGCATTATTGTTTGAGAAGACATCAACAAGAACTAGATGTTCGTTTGAGGTAGCTGCTCATGATGAAGGTGCTCATGTAACTTACCTAGGTCCCAATGACTGTCATATGGGTAAAAAAGAATCTGTATCTGATACAGCAAAAGTTTTAGGAAGATTTTATGATGGTATAGAATTTAGAGGATTTAAACAGGAAACTGTTGAAAGTTTAGCAAAATACTCTGAAGTACCTGTTTGGAATGGCCTTACAGATGAATATCATCCAACTCAAATACTTGCAGATTTTCTAACAGTAACTGAAAATGTAGATAAAGATTTAAATAAAGTTAAATTTGTGTATGTTGGGGATGCTAGAAATAATATGGGTAACTCGTTGATGATAGGATGTGCTAAATTGGGAATTCATTTTGTAGCACTTGCTCCTAAAGAGCTTTGGCCAAATGAAAAGTTAGTTGAAGATATGAGAGAGATATCTAAAAAGTCTAAAGGAGATATATTGTTAACTGAAAATATTGATGATGTAAAAGGTGCTGATGTTATATATACAGATGTATGGGTTTCTATGGGAGAAGAAGAACAATATGAAGCGAGAATAAATCAACTTAAAGATTATCAAGTGAATATGGATATGATAAAGAAAACTGAAAATGAAAATGTTATATTTTTACATTGTCTTCCAGCTTTTCATGATTTAGAAACTAAAGTTGGTCAAGAAATTTATGAAAAGTTTGGATTATCAGAATTAGAAGTTACTGACGAGGTATTTAATTCCAAGTATTCAAAAGTATTTGAAGAGGCAGAAAATAGAATGCATACTATAAAGGCTATTATGGTTTCTACTATGACTGATGTAAATATGAATAATAATTTAATATAAATATTTTTTAATCTAGGTTTATGTTTTGATAAAAGTGATAAATATTCTAAATATATTATTAAAAATCCTCATTATATGTTAAAATAACTTATGTATCAACAAATTAAGAGGGAGGATTTGAGATATGAAAAAAATCATATTACTTTTAACAACTTTTTTATTAGCAATATCTTTGACAGCATGTTCAAGTGCAAAACCAGAAGATACAATCAATAATTTTTTTAGTAGTGCAAAGAAATTTGACTTTGAAGGTATGAACAAAGTTATGGAAAATAATGATGAAAAATATAAGGATATACTAAAAGAATTAGAAACAGAAGACCCAAGTGCACAGTATGTTTTAGATTATCTAAAAAATAATGCATCTAAAATAACATACACAATAAAAGACAGTGAGATTAAAAATAATAATGCAAAAATTCAAGTAGAGTGTAAGTTTGTAGATTCAACACCATTACTTAAAGAAATAATAGCTGAAGCATTTACAAAGATGCTTGGCATGAGTTTTTCAGGTCAAGATTTAACAGATGAGAAAACAACTGAAATGTTAGTGTCAATCATGAAAGAAAAGCAAAAAAGTGTTGAAGAAACTTTTGTAACAAAAACTGTAGAGTTTGAATGTACTAAGAAAGATAATAAGTGGATAATAAGTTCAGCTAATGATGCTCTGGCTGATGTATTATTATCTAATCTTGTTACAGCAGGAGAAGAATTTTCTAACTCTATGAGTTAAGTTGAATATTAAATTAGAAATATAATAAAAAATGAATATATAATATTTATAAGGGATATCAGTTTTGGTATCCTTTATGTTTTTTAAGGTAAATAAATAAAAATCAATAGAAATATTAAAAATAATTTGAATGTTTATTTCCACTATTAGAAAGATATCCATTGTATAATATATATGATTTAAAATGAGCTAATTATGAATAGAATGTATAATTATAAGTAAGGTATATAGCTAATGGAAATGATAGATTTGATACTCTTGATGGGATATCAACTTTTATATATAAATAGAATTAGAAGGTAGCAATTATGGTTAGTTGCTACCTTCTTCATGTTTATTTTCATTTTTTTTAATACATCAGAATAGAGCGTATTATCATAAAATTATCTTAGATTAAGATTATCTAGTATTTTTAAAAATATTTTTACCGCAATATCTAAATCATTCACAGTAACATTTTCATTAGGATTATGACTTATACCTTCAGTACATCTTATAAATACCATACCTATATCAGTTATATTATCCATTTCTTGAGCATCATGACCAGCGCCACTATAAATATAAAATGGGTTGAGATTTAAATCTACAAAACTTTTTTCTATAACTTTTGTTATTTTATCAGAACATGGTACAGGAACATTTTCAAAAGAGAGTTCACTTGTATAGTTAAGTTTTCTATTTTGACATATACGAGTTATTTCATCAAATATTTTTATTACTGAAATATCAAGAATTTCTTGTGAACATGAGCGTACGTCAAGAGTAAAATCAACTCTTTCAGGAACTACATTTGATGATGATGGATAAAAATTCATCTTTCCAACTGTAGCAACTAAATCAGGAGTTATCTTAGCTATATTTTCAATTGCTAATACACATTCACAAGCACAACATCCAGCATCAAATCGCATATCCATTGGTAATGTTCCAGCATGACCAGATTTGCCATTTACTGATATTTTAAAACTCTTAAATCCTGTAATACTTGAAACAATCCCAGCAGGAAGAGAGTTGTTTTCTAAGACAGGACCTTGTTCGATATGGAATTCTAAATAAGCATCAATATCTTTTCTAGGGTGTAAATTTATTAAATTTTTAGTATCAAATCCAAATTTTGTCACAGCTTCTTCAAGTGTAATTCCATTTTCATCAACAGATTTGAGTAGCTCCTTTTTAAAAGTACCAGAAAAAACTTTACTTCCCATTAGAGATGTTTCAAATCTTGTCCCTTCTTCCTCAGCAAATGCAACTAATTTAACATTAAATGGGTAAGATTTATTATTATTTATAGCTTCCTCAAGTCCAATTAGAGGAACAATTATTCCTAGCATTCCATCAAATATACCTCCGCATTTTACACTATCTTGATGAGATGCAACTACTAATGTAGGTGCGTTTAAGAAAGTAGATTTATATGTACCTATAACATTTCCAATATCATCAATTTCAACATCAAGATTCAAACCTTTCATCCAAGAACTTATTAATTCAATCGATTTTTTATGCTCATCAGTTAATATAAGTCTTGTAAGACCTGTTGTTGTTGAACTTATTTTTCCTAATGTTTGTAAATAATCCATACATCTTTGTCCTAACATATGTACCCTCCTAAAAATATAATTGTCGACTAAATTTATCAGATAATTATATTATATCAGTATATTTGGAAAATAATAGGATGTTATTGAACAAATAAATAATAAAAAAATAAAAATCCTAGTAGAAATAAAAAATAAAAAATAAAAATACCATCAACTTTTACCTCGATAGTATTTTTATAAAATTATTTAAATATAAAAACTGGTGTTAATATATTTTATACTTCTTTTTTACAATAAATTTTTGTAGAAATAAAATATGAAATTACAAACAAAAAAATAGCAATAAATGGAAGAGAATAAACTAAAGTATTAAGTATAATCTCAATAGAGATACTTGAATTAAATCTTTCCAAAAGGCTTTTAAATCCTAATAGTACAGCAGTAGGAAGTAAAAAGCATGCAATCATTAATAAACGAGCTTTTTCTGTACCAAATTTATAAATAAGTGGTAAAATAAGGCTAGCAAAACATATTGAAATTGATAAAATTAATCCTGTAATAACTAAAGTCTCATCTAAAACAAGTGTATTTTTAAAATATCCAATAACGATGCTAATAATAAGTGAGAAAAATACACCTATAAAGCTAAATATTAACATAGTTAAATATTTACTTAATACAATAGCATTACGTTTGATAGGCATTGTAAGTACATAGCTATCCCATTTATTTAAATCATCATATGAAAATGTTGAGACAATCATTGTTGTACATAAAACTATAATAACACCCATAAAACTATTGTTATTTCCATCTCCCACAGAAGATATATATCCAAATACAATCATAAATAAAATCATAATTTTTATATTGCCTTTTAAATTAAGTAAGTCTTTTAAAATTAGTCCCTTCATTATTTATCACCTCTCACATAAAATAACATAATTTCTTCAATTGTTGTATTGTCAACTATAAGATTTGGATGTTTTGTAATAAATTTGTACTTGTCTTTAAGTAGTACTTCATATCCAAACTGGCTTTTACGATAATATGAATAATCTTCATTTGTAAGTTTAGCAAAATCATTAGAACTACATTTTAAGATACCCATAGTATCGATTAATTCATCTTTGCTTTCGCTAAATATAATTTTTCCCTTATGTATAAATGTAATATAATCTGCTATTTTATCCAAATCACTTGTAATATGTGAAGATAAAATAATAGAATGTTCTTCATCCTGTATAAAATCTAAAAATATATCCAATATTTCTTCTCTTACAATAGGGTCAAGTGAACTAGTTGCTTCATCTAATATTAATAACTTTGGTTTATGAGATAAAGCTACAGCAATACTAAGTTTCATTTTATTACCTTTTGAAAATTCTTTAATTAGTTTATTATTTGGAACTCTTAATTTTTTTAAATATTCTTTAAATAGTGTATCATCCCAGTTTTTATAGATATGGCTCATAATTTTTGAGATATTATTTGTATTTAAATTCTCATGAAAGTTGCTTCCTTCAAATACCACACCAATTTGTTCTTTGATTTCTTTTTCATTTTTTATGTTATCAAGACCAAAAATTTCGATATTTCCACTATCATAAGATATTAAATTTAAAATTGATTTTAATGTAGTAGTTTTTCCTGCACCATTTTCACCTACAAATCCCATTATAGAGCCTTTTGGTACTGAAAAAGATACATCTTGTAATGCAAAATTTTTGTAAGATTTGTTTAGGTTTTTTATAGTTATTGCGTCCATAATTATCATTCTCCCTTATATAATAAAAGTAAAATATCTTTTAACTCATCATATGTAATACCACTGCTTTGAGCTGTATCAACTGCTTTTTGTAGGTATTCTTCAATTAAACGAAGTTGTTCTTCTTTAACAAAATCCATATTTTTGCCAGATACGAAACTACCTTTACCAGTAACTGTTTCAATAAATCCATCATGTTCTAAATCGCTATATGCTCGCTTTGTAGTAATTACACTTATTCTAAGTTCTTTTGCTAATAATCTCATACTTGGAAGAGCAGTACCTTCTGGCAACTCTCCACTTATAATCATACTTTTAATTTGTGTAGTAATTTGTTCGTATATTGGCTTGCCACTTGAATTACTAATAACTATATTCAATTAGACACCTCCTTAAATTGTATATATAGTATATATACATTATATAAATATATATATACTATGTCAAGTAAAGCTATAAAAAAATAATTGGAAATATTATGCATTCAATAGTTTTACTTCATAGAAAGATTATTTTATTGAACATATTAAAATTTTTTTAAAAAATTTACAAATATTATTCGAAAATCTTACCAATAAATTGAAAATGCTAATTTTAAGAAATAATAAAGTTTAGCTTCTAGCTAAATAAAAGTTTACTTTACAGATAAACTTTTGCTGTTTTTGCTTTTGACATACATATTTTTTTGTAATATATTTATATTATCAATTAGAGATAAGGAGAGTGAGAAGAGATATTTAATTTAGAGAAGGCATTAAAAAAAGATTTAAATCAAGAATATACAGAGAGTAGAAATTTGATTATGAACAAAAGTAAATATATAAATGTTTGCTTTAAAAATTATATCAAAGTGGCAGAAGGAATGTATACTAAGAGAGATTTAATTCCAATAAAATTAATAAATTCTATGGATAAAAATAATAAGATTAGAAAAACATTACATGAATTATCTTGTGAATTTGAATATCCAAAGACTTCCTTGTCTTCATTGTTTACAGAACTAAAAAAATTAGATTTTTTACAGAGAGTAAAAAATGGTGAGTATATGATAAATCCACATATAGCATATAAAGGAAATCGAGCTGATAAAGAAAGTTTATTAGAAGAATATAATCAGATAAAAAGACCTAATAAGGTTAGTAAATAAGGAAGAAGGTTTTTATATGAGTTTAAAACTTGATAGAAATGTTCTACAGTGGTTTGATTATGTATTTGAAAATGAAGAAACTAGTTTGAGACATTATAATTTTGAATGTACATTAAAAGAGATTAGCCCCACTAGTTTAAACAAAGTAGCATTTATATTAGAAAAAAATAATTCTGAATACTGGAAGTTGTATTTTGAAATACCAGCCGAAGTTACTTTGAAACTTAGACAAAACATTCATCCTTTATTTAGAGAGTATATATACGAACAAATATCACTGTATAACGATAATCAAATTTACAATTTTGTAAATTCAAATTTATTAAAAGTGTTTAATAATATTGCAATTTACCAATATAATCTTTTAGAAAATCTATATACTATTGATTTTAGAAAGAGTTTTATAGAGAAATGCCAGTATTTGTTAATAGGTGAAAAAAGACTTATAGATGAAGACTTATATCTAAAAGCAAAATCAAAAGAAGTGTTTGATTTTTTTAACTCAGATGGAACCTTTAATCTGACATTAAGTTTTGACATACAAAAAAATGAAAGTTTGCTTGATAGTCTTTTGGAGCTTAGAAAATCAATAATCATAAATGAGAGAATTTAATTTATTTGGATATAATATTAAAATGGAGGGATTTATATGGACGTAGAAAAAATGACTTTAAGAGTTCAAAAAAGTTTAAATGAGGCTTATAATGAAGCAGTAAAAAATCATAACCAACAAGTAGATGTAATTCATCTTTTTTCAGCACTTATTAATCAAGAAGATGGGTTAATACCAAATATAATAGAAAAGATGAATATATCAATAGATTCTTTAAGAAATACTGTAAACCTTGAAATGGATAAACTTCCAAAAGTATATGGAGAAGGAGCAGATTCACAAGGAGTGTCAGCTACTAGAAAAATAAATGAAGTACTTATAAAAGCGGAAAGTATTTCTAAAGAATTTAAAGATTCATATATAAGTGTTGAGCATGTTATGCTTGCAATTATGGAAACAGAATCAAAATCAGTTGTTGGTAAAATATTGAAACAATATAATATAAATAAAAATGACTTTTTAAACGTTTTATCACAAGTTAGAGGTAGTCAAAGGGTAGAAACGCAAGACCCAGAAGGAACATATGATGCGCTTGCTAGATATGGAACAAATTTAGTAGATTTAGCTAAAAAAAATAAGTTAGACCCTGTAATTGGAAGAGATGAAGAAATAAGAAGAATTATAAGAATTTTATCAAGAAGAACAAAAAATAACCCTGTATTAATTGGTGAACCAGGTGTAGGTAAAACTGCGATAGTTGAAGGCTTAGCAGAAAGAATAGTAAGAGGAGATGTACCAGAAGGATTAAAAGATAAAATAGTATTCTCTCTTGATATGGGTGCATTGATTGCTGGTGCAAAATATAGAGGAGAATTTGAAGAAAGATTAAAGGCTGTCTTAAAAGAAGTTCAAAGTTCTGATGGAAAAATCATATTATTTATAGATGAGATTCATACTATAGTTGGAGCTGGTAAAACAGAAGGCTCAATGGATGCAGGTAACCTGATTAAGCCTATGCTTGCAAGAGGAGAGTTAAATTGTATTGGTGCAACTACTTTTGATGAATACAGAAAATATATAGAAAAAGATAAAGCACTTGAAAGACGTTTCCAACCTGTAATTGCAGAAGAACCTACTGTTGAAGATACAATATCTATACTTAGAGGACTTAAAGAACGATTTGAGATACATCATGGAGTAAGAATTCATGATAATGCTATTGTAGCAGCAGCAAAACTTTCTCATAGATATATACAAGATAGATTTTTACCAGATAAAGCAATAGATTTAATAGATGAAGCTGGAGCTATGATTCGTAGTGAAATAGATTCATTACCAACAGAATTAGATGTGGTTAGAAGAAAATTATTTACACTAGAAACTGAAAGAGAAGCTTTACTCAAAGAAAATGATGATAAGAGTAAGTCAAGACTAGAAGACATTCAAAAGGAAATAGCAGAGTTAAAATCTAAAAATGATGAAATGACTGCTAAATATGAAAAAGAGAAGAGTCAAATATTAGATATTAAAAATTTAAAATCTCAATTAGATGAAGCTAAAGGGAAAGCTGAAAAATATGAAAGAGAATATGATTTTAATAAAGCAGCGGAGGTTAAATATGGTGAAATACCTAAATTAGAAGAGCAAATAAAGAAATATGAGGAAAGTATGAATGATGGTTCTGAGAATTCACTTTTAAAAGAAGAAGTTACAGAAGAAGAAATATCTAATATTGTATCAAAGTGGACAGGTATACCAGTAACTAAATTAGTTGAAGGTGAAAGAGAAAAGCTACTTAAGCTAGAAGATGAACTTCATGAGAGAGTTATTGGACAGAATGAAGCAGTTACAGCAGTTTCAAATGCAGTAATACGTGCAAGAGCTGGTCTAAAAGATGAAAGAAAACCAATTGGTTCATTTATATTCTTAGGACCTACAGGAGTTGGAAAAACTGAACTTGCAAAAACTCTTGCTAGAAATTTATTTGATAGTGAAGATAATATAATTAGAATTGACATGTCTGAATATATGGAAAAACATGCTGTATCAAGATTAGTAGGACCTCCTCCAGGATATGTAGGATATGAAGAGGGGGGACAACTTACAGAAGCAGTTAGACGTGCACCTTATTCTGTAATATTATTTGATGAGATAGAAAAGGCACATGAAGATGTATTTAATATGTTTTTACAAATATTAGATGATGGTAGACTTACTGATAATAAAGGTAAGACTGTAGACTTCAAAAATACTCTTATAATAATGACCTCTAATATAGGAAGTAATTATTTATTAGAAGCAGGTGGAAACATAACAGATACTACTAACAGTCTTGTAATGAATGAGATGAAGCATCGATTTAAACCTGAATTTCTAAATAGAGTAGATGATATTATAATGTTTAAACCTTTAGACCAAGATAATATCAAGAAAATTATAGACATATTTATGGAAGATTTAAAAAATAGATTAAAAGAAAAAGATATTTCTATTGAAGTTACAGATTCAGCTAAAGATGTTATGGTGAGAGAAGGTTATGACCCTGTGTATGGTGCAAGACCTCTTAAGAGATATATAGGAAATACATTAGAAACTATAATTGCAAGAAAACTTATTGCTGGAGATATATATAATGGCTGTACTATAGTTATAGATGGGAAAAATGAAAATATTGAAGTTTTAGTTAAGTAATAAAAGTCAGTAGAGCAAAATGTGCGGTTTGATACATTATGCTCTACTGACTTTCTTGTTGATTAATTTTAATTAATTTATAGATTTATAGTTTTAAGAAGGAAAATATAATTATTTTTATTATTTATGTAATATAGGATTATTAATTGATTTTATATAAAATAACTATTTTTAAGAGTATTAAAGTTTTTTTTAATAAAAGTTGATAAAATATATGATATAAATAAGTAAAACTATTAATATAACTGAAGGTAAAAATAAATGTGGAAGGATATAGTATTTAATGAAAAATATATTTTACTATGAAACTAAAATTGGGAAGATAGGAATATCAGAAGAAAATAATTATATTACAGATTTATTCTTTGGTATGCAAGAATTATCTTGTGAAAAATACACAGTCAAAGAGACTGAAATTATAAAAGAAGCAAATAAACAGTTAAGTGAATATCTAAATGGTGATAGAAAAAAATTTGATTTGCCATTACATCCATCAGGAAGTGAGTTTAGTAAACAAGTGTGGAGTGAACTTTGTAAAATTCCATATGGAGAAACAAGAACTTATCTAGAATTAGCGAATACAATTAATAGATCTAAATCATATAGAGCAGTGGGATTAGCCAATAGTAAAAATCCTATCTCTATTTTTATACCTTGCCACAGGCTTATTGGTTCTAATGGAAGTTTGAGAGGTTATTTGGGCGGAATAAAAACAAAGGATTATTTATTAAAACTTGAAAGTGAAAATAAATAATAGAATTATATAGTAAGTACATATTGAAAAATAATACTTATAGTGAAAATTAACTTTATCTTCACTAATAATTAAGTTCCAATAATTAACTCATGAAAACTTAAACTCTCAATAATAAAAATGGTCTAAAGCTGAATAAATTTACTACACAAATATAAATAGAATAACATAAATTTATTTGTTGAAAAGAAAAAGCAGCAGAGAATAATAGTGAATTTGATACTATTTACTGATGATTTTTAAGGAACTAAATAAAAGAGAAATACTATTTTGTGAGAGAATTTTGAAGCACAGACAGATAAATCTATTCGCCCCTTAGAAAGTAGATTTTAATTATGTTTATAAATGGCAAAAAAATACTTAAAATGATAGTTAGTAAACTATCATTTTCAGTATTTTTTATAATTTATCAAGTACTAAAAAGTAGATTAAATAAACATAAAAATTTATATATTTATACAAAATTTTATAATAAGAATTATCTTAAAAAATATATAAAAACATAAAAATTATACAAAATTCTACAATAATAGATTTTTTTGTTATAATTACGAGTTTTTTATTGCATCTGTAGAATAAAAGTATTATTATATAGTTAAGATAATTATCCAAGAAAATTTTGGATAATAGAAAAATATTTTATGAAATGGAAAAATTATAATTACATAATTTTTATTAAAAATTTGTTGGGAATCTTTGAACAAAATTAAGAACATAGGTTCGCTGGGGGATGGTGCATGTGGAAAAATCAAATACTACTATTATAAGAAAGGAAAAAATTAAAGACACAGGAATTAAATTAGATTTTTTATTGAGTGTAGATATTGATTTTTATGAACTGTTATTAGAAATCTTGGAAAAAGTAAAAGAAGAGAATTAGTTCTCTTCTTTTAAAAATCTCTTTATATAAGCATTATCAATCATTTTTTCTATAGCTTCTCTATCTTCTTCCTCAAGTGAATATATCTTTTCTAAAAGTTGTTTTGTTTTTTCACTAACTGATAAACTTTCTATTATTAATTTGTTTTCTCTATTTATTTTTGTATTTTCATTTATACCTAATAAATAATCTGTAGATGTCTTCAGTGCTTTTGCTAATCTTACTATTATTTCACTTTTAGGTTCTCGCAGATTATTTTCATAACGTGATAAACTAGCTTCAGTTATACCAACTTTAGTAGCAAGTTCCTTTTGATTTATATCCAACTCTTTTCTTAACTTTGCTATTCTATCTCCTAAACTTTCCATATGTACATCACTCCTTACCGAAATTATAAGTTATTTTACTAAAAAGTAAAATAAAATTACCAAAAATATATAAAAAAAGATAAAAGAGAAGAAAAAAGATTGATAATTACCGTTTGTATATATATAATATAAATTATACAAGTGGTAATTTATGGAGAGGTGATATGTTGGATACAAAAAATCAAAATTAAAAATGATGCTATTAAAAATAAATCAAAAAAGTAATAAAAATATTAAAAATAAATCTTATAATACATTTATTTGAAGGAAATATAAAACTAAGTTTATAAGAAAAGAGATGTGCACTTTGTAAAAATATTGAGTTTTGATATAAATGATTTAAGATGCAAATGATTTGAATAAAAATTTTTATTAATACAATTACCAAATGTATAAATCAACATGAGAAGGGTGGTAAGGATAAGTTTTACTAAGTGAAATAGATTATATAATGGTGTTGGAATAATTAACAGATGATTTATCATGGAAATAAAAAAGAGAACTAATTTAGTAAATATTTTAGAATTAAAGAAATTCACAAAAGAGAAAGATGATATATAAGTATGTAATGGTAAAAGTTTTAATTATGTCAAAATAGTATATAACAAGGAAATGATTTTAAAATAAATTAAATATATTGGAGAGGTTGAAATGATAATAATTAGAAGCCAGGATAAAACTAATTTAATGAAAGTTAGTAAAATTGAAATAAATGATAATCAAATATATGTAACCTTTGAAGATATGTATAATACTAGGAAGATAGGAGATTATGAAAGTAAAGAGAGAGCAATACAAGTATTAGATAAGATACAAAATTTTATTGAGAATGGTACTGAGTATGATTATATAACTGCTAATAAAGTTAGATGTAATGTAAATCGAATATTTCAAATGCCAATTAAGTAAGGCGATTATATTAGGCTGTTAAGATTTGAAAAGTATTTTAATAATTTTGTTGAAGGTAATTATAATTAAAAGTTATAGATTATTTTAAATATTGTTTTTGCAACAATCAAATATAAAAGGGAAAATATGTATTATCAATAATATAAAAAGATTATTTTTAAATATATTATCTTTAAAGAATAAAATACCCCATTCTTAATGTAATAAGAAGGGGGATTTTATTTATACATAAATATTAAAATAAAATGTAAATTTAATATATATTAAACTATCTAATAAGGAATGATATAAAAATTATACAATAGAAATTCTCCTAAGACAGCTAACATTAAGTACATAATAGTTTCATTTTTAGGAAGATTAATAGCTTTTCTATTTGTATCATCATCAGCTTCGACAGCAATTTCATCTTTAATAGCTTGTTCATATCGATATGAAAATAGAGTCTTTTTACTTATATAATTAAATAAATTATTTATACATACCCATATGAAATATCCCAAAATAGCACCTAGAGTATTCATCATCAAATCATCAATATCTGTAGTTCTATGATTGAATAATTGACAAATCTCAATTGCTAATGAAAAAACTAATCCAGTCCATAATATACTAATAAAATTTCTAAATCTTTCCCAAATCAAAGGAAGTAAAAACCCTAAAGGCATAAACATAATGATGTTTAGAATATAAGTTAAAGCACCACTTGAACTAAATGGAATTAAATTTATTTCATCTAGCCTAATAATTTCATCATATCTACCTATATCCCATATACTTCCAATACCTGCTTTGCTAAGTGCTAAGTAAATATAAAATAAAAAAACATAGACCCATATTAGATGTGTTATTAAACTCCTCCTTTCTTTTAAATTTACTTTTCTTATAACAATTATTTGGTATATTAAACAAGGTAATATTGCACAAAATAACGGATAAAGTGTCCACATAATTGTAATTTATCTCCCTTCAAAATTTATATTTTTAACCTCATAAATACTATCTTTATTGTAATCTTTAAAAATAAATTTTTCTTTAATAAAATCTTAAAAATTTATTAACTTATAACATAGAATCTTCTACACATAATATGTAAATATTTAAAAATTTTATCATATGTATAAATATTATAAATATATGGAAATAATAATAGTATATATTGGTAAAATAGGAGGAATTGTATGAAATGGATTAAATGGTATAGTATTACATGTATATGTATTTTTGCTCTTATAACTTTTTTTATGTTAATATTTCCAAATAAAGTAAAAATGCTTGATGCTTCATCTGCATATAGTCTTATTGAAAAAAAAGTGCCAAATGGTGCTAGCTATCAAGGATACAAGAAGAATCAAATTGATGGTACTACTACAATTTATTATAATTATAATAATTCAACTCATGTAGTGAAATTATCACACCCTGAATATAATTCGAGAGAGATTAACTGGGATAAAGTTTCAAATATTATATTTGATTAACTTGAAATAACATTTATTATTTTGAAAATTTATTGTATATAAAAATAGGTCATTTTTATAATATAATAAAATGGATATGTTTAAGAAGATTTTAATTCTTTAAAATCTGGAAAGAACCATGGTCATACTACTAGAAACTGTATATCTAGCAAAAGGCAAAGTGGTGCTTAGATTAATATCAGTACTTATATACAAGTATATTAAGTTATAATTTGTTTGACATTTATACATGTAGATATTAGAATCTAAACATAAACGATTTTTGTCTATTTAATTAGGGGAGATAAGAAAACTATTGTGTGTTGGATTGGAGAAATAGATTATGAAAAATGTCGAAGAACTACTTCCAAAAGATAAGTTTGATAACTGTAATATTGAAAAATTAAAATTATTATCTGATGAAGAGATAAAACCTATTTGCCCTAGGCTTTTAGAATGGATACAAGATTACAATTGGTCTGTTGCAAAAGATATATTGTCTGTATTGGCATTACATCAAGAAATTATTACTCCACTGATAATAGATATTCCTAAAAACATTCTCTTAACGGAATGTTTTTTTATTTAGCTTAATTGTGCAATTTGTTGATATTTCTTAGATTTTTTGTAATTAGTTAATAAAAAAATGTATTATAATAATATTATCGAAACTTGAAAATCTGACAAAGAGATAATATTATAAGAAGTGGTGAAGAAGTTATTTAGATGGAATAAAAATAAAGGGTTATTTATTAAAACTTGAAAAAGAAAATAAATAATAGCGATATACAATAAATACATATAGAAAGGATGATACTTATTATAAAAAAGAATTTGAAAGGAATTGTTACAGCACTTATCATTGTTATTTTTATACTCATTTATTATACATTTTTTAGAGATATTACAGCAGAGCAGATACGTCAATATGTGCAATCATATGGAAACTATGCACCCTTTGTATATATATTGATTTTCTCAATCTTACCAATTACTTTTTTTCCAGTTCCAGTCTTAGCATTGGCTGGAGGATTAGCATTTGGATTGTGGAAAGGAACACTTTATACTATAATAGGTGCAGGTATTAATAGTGCAATTATGTTTATGATGGCAAAGGTATTAGCTAAAGATACCATAACTAAGTTTTTAAAAAATAAATTATCACCATCTTTATGGGAACTTTTTATGGAGGCAGATGAGAAGAGAGGATTTTTTATTATATTTGTATTAAGATTGATACCAATTACTCCATATAATCTTATAAACTATGGAGCAGGACTTACTAACATAAAGTTTAGTAGTTATATACTTGCAACATTTATTGGTATTTTACCAGGAACATTAGTGTTCTTAAATATAGGAGATAAAGCTATTGATGTTACTAATCCTTCTTTTATAATTTCTATAGTGTTGTTGCTTTTATTAATAATAGCATCTTTAATATTGGCAAAAAAGATTTCTCCAACTAGTATATCCAAGAGAGAATAAGCATTTAATTTATTTGTGTAAGATATTAATATAAAATCGTAATAATTTTATATTAATATCTTTTAATATTTTTTGGATTTTTTGTAATTAATTGATATAAAAATATATTATAATAATATTATGAAAATTTTAAAAATATAAGAAAGAGGTAATACCATGAGAAGTGATATAAAAAAAGGAATAGAAGGAGCTCCAAAGAGAGCATTAATGTATGGAATGGGTCTTACTAGAGAAGAAATTGAAAGACCACTAATAGGTATAGTAAATGCACAAAATGAAGTGATTCCTGGTCATCTTCATCTTGATGAAATAGCAGAAGCAGCAAAAAATGGAGTGAGAATGAGTGGTGGATTACCATTAGAATTTCCAGCTATAGGAGTTTGTGATGGTATAGCTATGGGGCATGTTGGAATGAATTATTCACTTGCTTCAAGAGAATTAATAGCCGATTCTATAGAGGCAATGGCGATGGCACATGGTTTTGACGCTTTAGTACTTATACCTAATTGTGATAAAATAGTGCCAGGAATGTTAATGGCTGCTGCAAGACTTAATATACCAAGTGTTGTTGTAAGTGGAGGTCCTATGCTTCCAGGAAAAGCAAATGGAAAAGTATATGACTTTAACTCTGCAATGGAAGGTGTTGGAGCTTGTAAGGATGGAACAATGAGTGAAGAGGAACTAGAAGTGTTGGCAATGAATTCTTGTCCTGGTTGTGGTTCATGTTCTGGACTTTTTACAGCTAATAGTATGAATTGTTTAACAGAGGCACTAGGTATGGGTATTCCATATAATGGCACTGCTGCTTCACATTCAGGAGAAA
This sequence comes from Clostridioides sp. ZZV14-6154, assembly GCF_020657785.1. NCBI lineage: Bacteria > Bacillati > Bacillota > Clostridia > Peptostreptococcales > Peptostreptococcaceae > Clostridioides > Clostridioides sp. ZZV14-6154. The sequence continues at coordinate 223,331 of NZ_JAGWCY010000001.1, forward strand.
GAAAAAGAATAGCAAAATATGCAGGTATGTATGTCATGGAACTTCTTAAGAATGATATAAAGCCTAGAGATATTTTGACAATAGATGCTTTTAAAAATGCAATAACTGTAGATATGGCAATGGCTGGTTCTACAAATACAGTGCTTCATTTACCTGCAATAGCCTATGAAGCAGGAATAGAACTTAATTTAGATTTATTTGATGAAATAAGTGAAAAAACTCCTTGTTTAACAAAATTAAGTCCAAGTGGTAAGCATCATATCGAAGATTTACATATGGCAGGCGGAATACCAGCTATAATGAATGAACTTTCAAAGATAAAAGGAATAAATTTAGATTGTAAAACAGTAACAGGCAAGACTATAGGAGAAAACATAAAAAATTGTGAGATAAAGAACGAAGAAGTAATACATACATTAGAAAATCCGTATAGCAGTCAAGGAGGCCTAGCAATTTTAAGAGGTAATCTTGCTACAAATGGAGCAGTTGTAAAAAAATCAGCAGTAGCAGAGGAAATGTTGGTTCATGAAGGTCCAGCAAGAGTTTTTAATTCAGAAGAAGAAGCTGTTAGTGCTATATTTGGCAAAAAAATAAATAAAGGTGATGTTATAGTTATAAGGTATGAAGGTCCAAAAGGAGGGCCAGGAATGAAAGAAATGTTATCTCCTACCTCAGCAGTTGCGGGAATGGGACTTGATAAGCATGTAGCACTTCTTACTGATGGTCGTTTTTCAGGAGCTACCAGAGGGGCATCTATAGGACATATTTCTCCAGAAGCTATGGAAGGTGGTTTAATAGGAATAGTTGAAGAAGGTGATATAATTTCTATAAATATAGCAGATAAAAAATTAGAATTAAAAGTAAGTGATGTAGAAATGGAAAAGAGAAAATCAAAATTTAAGCCTTTGGAACCAAAAATAAAGCATGGATATTTAAGTAGATATGCTAAACTGGTTACATCAGCAAATACAGGGGCAGTTTTGAAATAGTAAATATATTAAAAAAGTAGAGAATATTAAATACTAACAGGATATCTTAAAAGGTTTTTACCATAAATAAGATATCCTATTTTATTGTTTCAAACGTATAAAATATTTTGTATCTTATAAAAAAGTAAATTCTCTATGAAAGTAAATCTGCATATGTAAGCAAATCTTTATTTTGATATAGCACATAAATTTTATTTTGTAGACAATAAAATATGACTCCTAAAAATAAAAAACACATCATAAATATAAATAGATGAGTATAATCATGTAACTATAAATTAAATTATTAATTTATAGTTTATCATTTTAACTTGTTTATAATTTTTTATATGCAATAAAATTTTTAGGGGGATACATTATGAATAAAAAAATGAAGTTAATTCCATATGAGATAAATGAAAATCTAAGAGGAACAAAGAATAAATTTCCATATGGTATAAAACAAATGAATGCTAAAGGAATGTGGGAAGAGGGCTACACTGGTAAAAATGTTGTAGTTGGTATAATAGATACAGGTTGTGATACATCTCATCCTCTATTAAAAGGGAAAGTCATTGGAGGGGCAAATTTCAGTGATGATAGTAATGGAAATAAAAATATATATGAGGATTTTAATGGACATGGAACACATGTAGCAGGTATTATAGCAGCATCTAATTATAATAATGAAGTTATGGGAGTAGCACCAGATTGTAAATTATTAATAGCCAAAGCATTAAATAAAGATGGTATTGGGACGTATCAGAGTATAATTAATGCTATCAACTTTGCTGTAAGTAGCAAGGTGGATATTATATCTATGTCTCTAGGAGGGAATAAAGATGATAAAAATCTAAAAAATGCTGTTTTACAAGCAGTAAAAAATAATATTCCTGTAGTGTGTGCAGCTGGTAATAATGGAGATGGGGATTCTAGTACAAGTGAATATAGTTACCCAGCAAGTTATCCTGAAGTAATAGAAGTAGGTGCAATAAATGAAAACTATTTAGTTGAGAAATTTAGCAATTCAAATAGTACAATAGATTTAGTTGCACCAGGAAGAAATATTTTATCAACTTATATGGATAATAAGCTTGCTATTATGAGTGGTACTAGTATGAGTGCACCCTATGTAACAGGTTCAATGGCATTGATTAAAGAGTGGGCAAGAGAAGAATTTGAACGAAATTTTGATGAAGCTGAGTTGTATGCACAGTTAATAAAGTGTACAAGGGCACTTGGTTTGCCTAGAACAGAACAAGGAAATGGTTACCTATATTTAAATCTTTATAAATACAAGGGTAATACTAAAAGATAGTATTTGTTTGCTAATGAAAAATAAAGACTATGTATTTAATAGATAAATGATAAAAATTATTTAATGAGAAATATTATCGATAAATATTGATTTTTAAAACTACTCATGATATTATATATTTAGAAAAAATAAAGAGATTTCAAATAAAGAAATCTTTTATTTTTTAAATATTAGTTAGCTATAGCTAACTAATATATTAATTAAAAATATCATAGGAGGTAAAAATGAGTAAAATATATATTGTTTATTGGAGTGGAACAGGAAATACTGAAAAAATGGCAAATTTTGTAGCAGAAGGTGTAAAGTCAAAAGGTAAAACACCAGAGGTTTTAGATGTAAGTTTATTGAAACCAAGCGATTTAAAAGGAGAAAATAAATTTGCACTAGGTTGCCCATCTATGGGAGCAGAGCAATTAGAAGAAGGTTATATGGAACCATTTGTATCAGAATTAGAATCAATGGTATCAGGTAAACAAATTGGATTATTTGGTTCATATGGTTGGGGAAATTGTGAATGGATGAGAGATTGGGAAGAACGTATGCAAAATGCTGGTGCTACGATTATAGGTGGTGAAGGAATCACAGCAATGGAAGATCCAGATGGAGAGGCAGAGGCTAATTGTATTGAATTAGGTAAAATGTTGGCTGAATAAATTTGTATGCTATAAAAAGCTAATTTTTAAAAACTAATGATAATATTAGTATACATAAAGCTAAAAAATATTAATAGTATGACATATGTGATGAATATTCTATAAAAGAGAAAATAGTTAATGTTTTGACTTCAAGATATATTCAGTACTGCCGGATAATAATTTTTTATTTGTTATCTGGCAGTATGTTTATTGTACAAGAAATACAATTATTTAATGATGTTTTTCAACTGGTACAACTTCATCATAAAAAGACCATAATTGATTGATAGCAGAAGTGATAAAGGTTGTATCTTGTGCAAAGCAAAGCATATTTGCACCAATATTGACCCATGTTTCAACGCTTGTCTTTTCTATTGTTGGAAAGACGATAAAAGGCATTTTATATTTTTTACATATCTCAGCAGCATGAGTAATCATATTTTTTATTTCTGGTCTATCCATATCTCCAGCAAAGCCAAGATCTAAAGATAGGTCGCCAGGACCTAGTGCTATAATATCAACACCATCAACCTGAACTATATCTTCAAGATTGTCATAGCCTGATTTTTGCTCAATTAACATCATTTTCAATGTTTCTTTATCTGCGTTTTTAATATAGTCTAAATAATTCATACGCCCATAATAAGAAGCACGTTGAGGATTACATCCTCTTATACCTTTTGGTGGGTAGGTACAAACTGATACTGCTTTTTGTGCGTCTTGTACTGTATTAATAAATGGAAATCCTATGATATCTGTTCCCATATCCATTATGGCTCTAACAAGAGCAGGGTCACTATTTCCTAATCTAACTAAAGAAGCAGCACCGCCAGCATGTGCCGCTATCATATGTTGCTGAATGTCTTTACGGTCTAAGGCTCCATGTTCTCCCTCAATCCAGACAAAATCATATCCAGATAGCCCTACTAATTCACTTACAGCTGAATCAGACAGTGAAACTGCAATTCCACAAAGTACTTTTCCTGCATTTAAATTTTCTTTAATCATAGTTGCATATTTTTCCATTTATATCATCCTTTCTTTTACCAGTTGATTTTTACACTTCAAACTATACAACTTCAACCTAACTTGAAGTCAATACTTTTTTATTGACTACTGATTGACTATTATGAAAGGAATTTTTATAATGTTATTATTCATTTAAAATTTTATGGAGGTAAAGAACATGCAATATTCCATGACTGAGGTATCAAAAATAACCGGAATTTCTCCATCAGCAATCCGTTTTTATGAAGAAAAAGGCTTGCTACTTCCTATCAATAGAAAACCAAGTGGTGTTCGTTATTTTTTAGAAGAGGATATAGAACGCCTAGTCTTTATTATAGAACTTAAAAAGGCAGGCTTATCTATAAAGGATATATATGAATGCTTTCATTTCTGTGATATGGGAGATGATACAATAGATAAAAGAATTTGTCTATTTGAACAACATAAACAGAATATTCAAAATAAAATACATGTGTTGGAACATTGTATGGAGCAAATAGATGAAAAAGTAGCCTATCTAAATGAAAAAAAGGTAGTTAAGAAATAATTTTTTGTGTTCTTTTTATAACTTTGTTGTCTGTTTATGTATGTAAAGTCTTGCTTTTAATGCTTTTCTTACACTATGTATCAAAGTCTAAACTGGTTTTTATTTTGTCTGAGGTTTCTCTATGTAATAAAAAAGAAAATTATGATAAGATATATTAATGTAAGTGGTAAAAATATTTATGAGTATAAAAGTGAGTATTTTTTATTATATATATGAACAATCTAGATTATGATGTTAAAACATACAGTTATACTTTTTTAATTGGTATGATAAAAATATTAGAATTGAATTGTTATTGCTTGGGGGAAGTAGAAATGTATGAATCAAGAGAAAATTATTTAGAGACAATATTTATTTTGGAGAAGAAAAATGGAATTGTAAAGTCTATTGATATAGCAAAAGAACTAAATTATAGTAAAGCAAGTGTAAGTAGAGCTGTAGGGATTTTAAAGGAAAGTGGTCTCATTGTAATGAAGTTTGATGGTGAAATTATTTTAACTGAAAATGGTAGAAAAAAAGCAGAAGAAATTTATGAAAAACATATTTTAATTACTAGATTTCTAATAAATACATTGGGAGTTTCATTCAATATAGCTGAAAAAGATGCATGTAGAATAGAGCATGTTATAAGCAATGAGACGTTTGAAAGAATAAAAAAATATTTAGACAAAAACTAAGAGGTGAGCTTATGGAGTATTTTAGTGAGTCGAGTAAATATGAAGTGCAAAAATTTAATTGGGGAGAAGTTACATGGATACATGAGCCATCAAAAACACAATCTAATAGACTTAGTGCTGGAGTTGTAAAATTTTTTCCAGGAAATTGTCAAGAAAAACATTTTCATTTAAGTGAAGAACAACTTTTATACGTGATTCAAGGAGAAGGAATACAAATAATTGATGGTAGAAAGATTAATATAAAGAAATCATCAATAATCTATTGCCCACCATATTCAGAACATGAAATTATAAATACTGGTAAAAATGATTTGATAATATTAATCGCCTATGTTCCCTATAAATTTTCAAGCTTAAAACAATTACCAATCATGTTTTCTGAGAATAATATACAAGAGTTAATTAATATAAATATAATTGAAAATATTGCAAATCAAATATCTAATATACTGAAGCTAAAAATATCTATTTATGATTCAAAACACGAAAAAATATTTGAAACTAATGGAGAAGTTAAGTTTTGCAATATTTGCAAAAACATAAGAACATGTAATAGAAAACTTAATAAAAATATAAATAACGATAATTTTACTAAAATATATAATTGTGATTATGATGTTTCTAGCCTAGAGATACCTATAGTATTAGAAGAAAATATAATTGGATATATAGAATGTGGAAATTTTATAATATATAAATCTATTGATATAGATAAAAAGTTATCGATATTATCAAATAACTCAAATATAGATATAAAATATATAAATAAAATTTACAGTGAAATCCCATTAAATCCTAAAAGTAGATTATATGTATTAAAAGAAAATTTACTAATGGTAACTGATTTTATTCAGGAAATAGCAAAAAGAAGATTCTTTGAAAACCAACTTAGTATAAAAGATGAGGAAATATTAAAGAGTAGAAAGGAAAATATAAAACTTGAAGATGCACTTAAAAGGGCTAATTATAAGCTATTAGAAGAAAAGTGCATTATAAGTCCTGTAGGAATTAGTATACTTAATACTAACTGTGTAGAGTATCCTTATGAATTAGAATTTTTTCTTGAGAAAGAAATTAAAAATATGAATTTAGAAGGCATTTGTAAATTAATAGAGATAAATAAGAAAATACATAATAATATTAAAAGTATTATTCAAGAGGTGATACTTGTATTATCTAGAACAGTACTTAGAGATTTAGAAGATTTAAATCTTATCTATTACGTAAAAAATAAATATACTAAAAAAATATCACTTGTAAGTAGTGATAAAGACTTATGGAATATATTACTTGAATTTTCTAAAGAATGTATTGATATAAATAGAGAATTTTGGAGAAAAGATAAAGTAAATTTAATTGAAAAGATAAACGAATATATACAAAAATATTATAAAGAAAATATAAATTTAAATAGTATATCTGAGATGTTTTTTATAAGTCCAAATTATTTAAGTTCTATTTTCAATGAAAAGAATAAAATTTCAATAACTGAGTATATAAATATTCTTAGAATAGAAGAATCTAAAAAATATTTAAAAAATGGGAATATGAGTATAGCTGATATTTGTAAGAAAGTAGGATTTAATAATAGCAGTTATTTTTCACAAATATTTAAAAAATTTAATAATAGCACTCCAAATGAATATAGAAAAAATATATTGGACAATAAAAATTAAGAAAGAATTGTATGAAGTATATATTGTAAAGGAGATTGAAATAGAATGTATGGAGGAATTTTATGTTTGTAATTATTTTTTTATGTATAGGGGGCTTTATAGCTGCTTTTGTAGATTCTATAGCAGGTGGAGGTGGACTTATCAGTATGCCTGTTCTTATGGCTATTGGAGTACCAATACATCTTGCTATTGGTACAAACAAATTTGCAGCATCAGCAGGTTGTATAAGTAGTGCTTATAGGTATGCAAAATCTGGCAAAACTAATAATGAACTCTTAAAAAAATTAGTTCCATTTACTATTATAGGCAGTATTTTAGGAGTAAAATGTGTATTATCAATAAATGAAAATATACTAAATGTTTTAGTTGTATTGATGATTTTAATAGTGGCAATTTATACTTTTGTTTCTAAAAATTTAGGTCAAGAAGACAGATTTGAAGGTATTAATAAGAAAAATTTGAGATTAGGAATGCTTATGGCATTTATAATGGGTTTCTATGATGGTTTTTTTGGGCCAGGAACAGGAACATTTTTAGCTTTTGGATTTATAAAAATATATGGATATGATTTCTTGCATGCTTCAGCAAATACAAAAATATTAAACTTGACAAGCAATGTAACTTCATTATTATTATTTATGATAAATGGTCAAGTATATTATAAAATTGCTGTGTTGTTTGCATTAGTAATGATAATAGGGGCTTATGTAGGTGCTAAAGTTGCAATAAAAAATGGTTCAAAAATGATAAAACCAATATTTTTAGTAATGGCATTATTTATGGTCACAAAGCTAATGTACCAAACATTGTTTTAATTGGATAGTTTTATCTTTTATAATTATTTGTATATTATATAAAAATCTACAACCACTGTAATTAGATTAGTTGTAGATTTTTTATATGATATTAACTATTAAAAACTTCAAGTATTTTGCAGTTTCTAAATGCTTATTAGAGTATATATCAGAATATATATTTCAAGTTATTTTAAGATTTTCATTAGGTCAATGTTGTATAAATATGAATATATACAAATTTTACAAAAATTCTAATTATCTTCTAATACAGTTCATATATAATACATATGGAAATTGTAATATTAGAATAGAAAAGTTATATAGTATAAAAATATAACTTTAATCTATGTATATGAAATATATAATAATTTGTAGGAGGAATATATATGAACATATCAAGAAGAGCTATGAAAATAATTGAACTGGCACAGAGAATTGCTAATAAAAGAGGTGTAACAGTACAAGAAGCTTGGAATGATGCCGTAAGAGAATACAGAGAAAAGTATGAATATGTTGCATAAATAGTGCACGTTATATTTTAAATATAAGAAAGTTTGTAAAATAAAAGGGCTTAGAGTTTTATTTCTAAGTCTTTTTATTTTTTTTGAAAGTAAAGTATTTAAATAAGAGTAATCTATGAGTGAGATTGCTTTATTTAAAACTAATTCTAAAAATTTATATAATAATTTCAATAACTATTTAGAAAAAAATCTAAATAGTTATTGAAATGAATAATTAATTATGTTATATTGTATTTAGATGAAATTCTAAATAGAGAGGTGATATTGTTGGGTTTTCCAGAAACGTTTAAGGCTCTTTCTGACCCTATAAGAAGAGAAATCTTACTTATGCTAAAGAGTAACAGGATGTCAGCAGGAGAAATTAGTGAAAAATTTAATATGACAAATGCCACAATCTCTTATCATCTATCACAATTAAAAAAGGCAGGGCTCATATTTGAAACCAAGTATAAAAACTTTATTTTCTACGAAATAAATACTTCAGTTTTTGAAGAAGTTATGCTTTGGTTTTCACAATTTATGGAGAAGGGAGAAAAAGATAATGAAAAAAATGATAAATAAACAATTTGTTTTATCAACTTTAGTATGTTTTATACCATTTATTGTATCAATTTATTTTTATAATAGATTACCAGATCAGGTTGCAATTCATTTTGACAACTATGGAAATCCAGATAATTATGCTCCAAAAGTTATAGCAGCTTTTGGTGTACCATTATTAATGCTATGTATTCATATATATACATGGTTTAGACTTGAAAATGAACCAAAGAAAATAGGATTTTCAAAAATACTTCAAAGTTTTTCAAAGTGGGGAGTTGCTATACTGTCAGTTATTTTACAAGTGATGATGATTATGTATTCAATAGGAATTACTTTAGAGACAAACTTTTATATAGGATTATTTTCAGGAATATTGATTTTCTTTATTGGAAACTATATTCCTAAATGTAAACAAAATTATACATTAGGAATAAAATTACCATGGACTCTTAATAATGAAGAAAATTGGAATAAAACACATCATTTAGCTGGGTGGATTTGGATTATTGGTGGAATATTGTTAATTATTAATGCATTTATTAATATTCCTTTTTATAATACTTTCATAATAATTATGATTGTAGTGATACCATTTATTTATTCTTATTTTATATATAAAAATTCAGCTAAAAATAATTAGGATAGTTATATATTTTTATAAAACTTAGTTAAATATTATATATTTCAGAGCTAAAACAGACAATTAAAAACTTATTAAGGTATTTATTTTAGCTCTGAAAATTAATTAATATTCAAAGTGAGAAATCATCATTGATTATATATTCTAAGGTCATTTGCAAATCAAGCTATGTGTTATAAATTGAAAATTCATATTTAATATTGAAAATACAAGTATGATGTGATAGTATAATCTATAAAAATTATTTATAAACACAGGAGGTAGATATGAATCTTGAAGAAATGAAAGAATATAGAAAATTATATAATAATAAACTAAGTGAAACAGATGAATTTTTTAAAGTATTTGGAAGTCTTAATGATAAGACTTATTCAGAGGGAGCCATAAGTAAAAAAAATAAAGAGTTGATGGGATTAGCAATTTCTATTTTAAGTCGTTGTGATGAATGCATTTGCTATCATATAGAGGGATGTGTCGACTCTGAAGCAAGTAAGGCTGAAATTATAGAAGCAATAAAAATAGGTGTAATTGGTGGTGGCTCTATTACATATCCAAATGCAAGATTTGCAATAAAAATCTTAGAAGAACTTAATATATAATTTTTGTACATAGTTATTTGTATTAATACGAATATATTAATTTAATAATACTATTGAGTATGTTTTAATATAGCATATACTATTACATAACAAATACTTATATTATTAATGTAACTTTAATATTTTACATATTGGAATTTTAGAAAGACTTTAGATAAATTTTATTAAATTTAAATATATTGATTCCTTAAAGTTGTAATAAAAAAATAGATAAACTATATAGTTTATCTATTTTTTATTATAATCTTGTCTAATTGTCAATAGTTAGAATGTTAAATAAAAGACATATTTCTTCTTTTCAAAAATAATCTTTCTCTATCATAATTGTTATCTCACAGTCATATAATCTTTTTGACAAACTAGTATTATTATGCTGATATTTTATCTTATTTTTCCTTAATAGGTATTAGTAAATCAAGTTGTATATCTTTTACCTCATGGTCTGTATTTTCTATATGGCTAAAATAGTTTAAATGTTCTTCTAAAAGACCACACATATGTTCTTGGTCTTGTAAATCACCTGCAAATTCATATTTCTCACTGTTATTCACCCATTCAAGAAGTGCATCCCATTCAGCAAAATTGCCAAAAGCAATCATATGTGCACCATATAACCCTCCTGCAAATTGCTTTCTTTTAAGTGGTGCCGAAATCTCCATATTATCTGGAATTGTCACCCATGCTTCATAACCATGATAGCCTGTTTCATCTATTGGATTAGGATGATTGAAACCATAACGTCTTAAATCTGGTTTAATTTTATTCAAATTGTTTTTACGCACGAATTCATCAAGCATTGTATTTGCATGAAGTTCTGGGTCATCACCAATATAATGAGCGGAAGCAATAGTAGTTGGTGGTAGGTATACTATACGTACATCATTGAGTTTTGATAATCTTTCATCTGCTTTATTTAACTTATTCATACCTTGTTCCTCCTTAAAATTAATACTAACAATATTGAGTGATTCAATAGCTGATAACAATGTGTCATTTTCAGAAATAATAGTTTTGAGTGGTAGTTCTGTAACTTTAATTAGTTCTTTGATAAAACAAAAGAGAATATCCTTGATTGTAGAAAGAGCCGTAATTTCTTCATCCAATTCATTTATGTTTTGACGAAAGATGTTAATAGCAGTAATTGCATTTTTATTTTCTAGAATTATTTGAATTTGACGTACAGGAATTCGCAATTTACGCAAAAGCATAATCTGCTCAATTCTAGAAATTGCTTCTTCATCATAAACTCTGTAAGAATAACCTTCACGACGAAAACTTTTAATTAATCCAATTTGTTCATAATAGCGTAGCATTCTAGTGGATATACCCATATTTTTAGATACTTGGCTTATAGTTATTGTCCTCATTATACTTCCTCCTTACAGTTTTAGTATAAACTACGACACGGTGTCAAAGTCAACAATTAAACATTAAAATTATTGATTGTCTTAATTTAATCAGTTTAAATATCTCCTATTATACTTAGCCATCTGTAAAATTAAATAAGTCTCTATGGTAACATCAAAAACTTTCGAGATAGCATATGTCAAAGACATACAGAGATTGTATCTATTAATATCATATCAGTTTGAAATTTTTCTGTTATTAACTATTTTATTTTTTACTTACTTTGAGAAACAAAATAGTTAGTGAATCTTATGTATATATCAAAGCTGCTACACAATAAATAATTTTTATTATTTTTACTGTAAAACTTTTGGAAAGAGAAGTATTGATTTTTTTATTTTATTACTGAGTTTCCTACAAATTAAATTGTATATTTTTATTCATAGGGTAGAATAAACTAGTTTTGTTAAGGATTTTGAAGGGAAAATAAAGTTAAAAAAATAAAGGCACTAATTTGTCTAACGTTTATTGGTGAAAAATAAACATATAGAAGTTATAATAAATATATAAAAATGTATGAGAGGTGTTGTATGTTTGGTAAACAAAAGGAAAGTGTTAGATTTCTAGAGTTTAATGATGTAGCAGAGAAGTTTGGAGAGAAAAAAGCTGTTGCAATTTTTGATGCAATAGCTGGAAAAAAATCTAAAGAACATATTATCAAGGACATAGAGAAATTAGTCAAAAACGAAGTGTAGATATTTATAAGGTATATTGAGCTTGAGGGTAGCTCTTTATGCCTTCTTTTTTATTGTACAAAAATAATTAAATATTCTAGTATTCATTTAATTATGGTTTGTACTACTTTTATATTGACAAGAAAGTTCTTTAAATATATGGTGTATATATTAAAATAAATTTAAAGGTAATTATGAAATACAGCTATTGATTAATTTGTTTAGGTTGGAGATTTGTATAATCACTTTCTTAATGAATTTATTGCCTTAGATAAACAAAACAGTCAAATTAGTAATGTGAGGTGAAACTTTATGCCAATTAATTCTTTTGAAAATTATCCTATGAATTGGAAGCCAAAACGACCATCAAGAGGGAAAATACTATATAAAGCTATTGCAGAACAATTAGAAGAAGATATTAATAATGGAACTTTGTTGCCTGGTACTAAATTACCACCACAACGTGAATTAGCAGACTTCCTAGATGTAAATGTAAGTACTATTTCTAGAGCCTTTAAAATTTGTGAAAAGAAAGGATTAATAAGCGGTGTGACAGGAAGTGGAACTTTTGTAGCTTATGATATACGGTCAAATTTATTTTTGATGTCAAGTAATAAAATTACATTCATTGAAATGGGTACAATGAATCCAGATTGTGCATTAGAAGAAATGAGTACTTTATTTAAACAAATAACTAAAGAATTGGATTTTAAAACTATATTTCAATATGGACAGAGAGATGGTGCTGATTGGCAAAAAGAAGCTATAGCTAAATTGATTTCCAAAACTGGATTTAAAACCTCTTCTGATAGCTTACTTCCTGCAAGTGGAGGACAAAATGCAATTGTAGCTATTTTGGCAGGTCTGTTTCAACATGGAGATAGAATAGGTGTAGACCCATTAACTTACCCTGGAATAAAGACGGCAGCCAAAATGCTTGGAATACAACTGATACCAATTAAACAAGAAAATGGAGAGATTAGTGAAGAAGGTTTATTATATGCCTGCAAGAATGAAAACATCAAGGGAATATATATAATACCAGATTATCAAAACCCAACTACACATATAATGTCAGAGGCTGGACGAAAAATGATTGCACATATTGCATCTAAATATAATCTAATTGTGATTGAGGATGCTATTCATGGTTTACTTAATGAAATACATTTGAACCCAGTTGCTAATTATATACCTAATCAGACAATTTATATTACAAGCTTATCAAAAATTCTTGCACCTAGCTTACGTCTTGCATACATTGCTACACCTAAAAAGTATAGAGAAGCGTTATCAAGTGCTTTATATAATATTAATCTGTCTCAATCATATTTTTTAACAGAAATAGCTTACCGTATGATTGCATCAGGAGAAGCAGATAAATTAATTGAGGCACGCCGTAAGTCTGCTAGGAGAAGAAATGAGATTGTCAATCAATATTTATCTGAGTATAATATTTTAGGAAATGATGAATGTATATTTAGATGGTTAATACTACCTGATGATATAATGGCAGAAAAACTTGAGTTACAGGCACTCAAAGAAGGTGTACAAGTTTATGCATCTGAGCGCTTTGCGGTTGGAAAAGAAAAACCTATTTCTGCAATAAGAATAGCTGTATGTGCTACAGAAAATATAGAAGAACTTAAATCTGGTTTAAGTGTATTAAAACGATTACTGAAAGAAAAAAGATAATTGTATTGCACACAATATTTTAATTGTGTGTAATTTTTTTTGCTGTTACAATAAAAACATAATAGATAATAGATAATAGATTTATAAGAATTGACATATATCATTGCCTTATAACAAAAAGTAATTATAGATTAATAGTATTTCAAAACTAATTTATTTTTATTTATTATAGTAAAGCTTATATAGTTAATTCAAATTTATTTTTAAGTATAATTGCAATTATATGATTAATCTATTTTATATTTTAATAATACTCAATATATTAAAAGTTAAAAGGAGTGATTTATCATGGAAAGAACTCAACAACTAAGAGAAAGTTTTATTGCCTCTATACCCATATTTTTGGGCTATATACCAATAGGTATAGTAGGAGGAATACTACTGCAGAAATCTGGTCTTTCACCTTTTCAAATAGCATTGATGGTAACTTTGGTATTTGGAGGAAGCTCTCAATTTATTGCAGCTTCAATGATTTCAGCTGGTGCAAGTATAACATCCATTGTATTAACCACATTTATTGTTAATTTGAGACATTTCTTAATGAGTTCCAATTTAAATATGTATATAAAAAATAAAAGTCCAAAGTTTATATTGCCATTTTGCCATACCATAACTGACGAAACTTTTGCAGTTAATTATGAAAAATTTACTACTGGAAATTGGACTGACAGAAATGCAATCTATCTCAATTTTTTTTGCCTAGTTTCATCAGTCTTAGCTAACTTTATTGGGGCATTTTTAGGAGAAACAATATCTGTAGATAGTTCTATTTCTGGATTTATACTGACTTCTATGTTTATAGCATTAATAGTTTCTCAAATAAAAAACAAAATTTATGTTTTAGTATTTATATCATCAATTATTATTTCAATTATTTTATATGTATTGTTTAAGAGTAATTTAGTAATTATAGTCGCATCAATTTTAGCATCTTTAATTGGGTTCTTTGCAGAAGAGGTGCATTATAAAAAGGAGGAATCTTATGAATAATAGTAATTACATATTTTTTATTATAATAGGAATGTACATTGTTACATATCTTCCAAGAGTTCTTCCAATGTTAATCTTTTCGAAAAAGGATATGCCTGAGTCTTTGAAAAAAATAATGAAATTTATACCTGTAGCAATACTTACTTCTTTAACAGCGAAAGATGTATTTTTTAATGGAGATAATTTATATTTATCTGTAGTAAATCCTAAAATTATATCTTTTCTAATTGTACTTCTTGTTGCATATAAATTTAAATCTATTGGGATTTCTATTGTTACGGGTGTTATATCTATATACTTATTTGGATTTATTATGTAATATTTAACCACTAATATATACAAATTTTAAAATTATAAATATTTATAAATACATATTGCTTTAGATTTTATTATCTAGCATAATTATATATTTTTAGTATTTCTTTGTTATGTATTTTAAATTTAATTAATTACTGTTTTGCGTACAAATATAGAGAACTTATTGCTTATATATTAACTTTTATATAGCAATAAGTTCTTTTTTATAATTTAAGTTTATAAGTATTTTAATTTAATATATAATATTATATAAATATAAATAAATTTATTTTATATTTATATAAACTCAGTTACTAAGTAATAGAATAAGATAATAAATTAAATATTTACTCTAATTGATTTTTTATTACATTTAAGTTAAACTTTGCATCAGTGTTATCCTTATTAGCATATAATGACTTATTTAAAAATTTTTTTGCCTCATCATATTTTTTATTACCAATACACATAACTGCCTTTAAATTATATGCATCACTTAAATCTTTTTTATAATTAGAATTTTTTTTATCTAAATATTTTAAGCAGTTATTAATTGAAATTAGACCATTATCATATTCGTCTAAATTCATATAGTGACATGTTTGTGCATAATAAGCATCCGAATTGGTAGGATCAATATCAATTGCTTTTTTCAGTAGTAGAGTAGTATCTTTAAGTGCTTTTTTAAGTGTTTTATTTGAAACTATCTCATGTTTTCTAAATTTTAGATGTACAACATCAAGGTATCTAGAACTAAGATTTCGTTTGAAATTTTCATGCCATAATAACTTATATTGATTATTTTCAACTATAAGGTATCTATTAATTTTTAAAGACTCACATTTTTTTAAGTAAATATTTTTTATATCATAAGTTTCTTCTAGTTTAACAAGATTCTTATATTCTTTTTTATCATATTTATACTTTTCTATATTTTCTTCTTTTATTAATTTATAACCAATTACTTTTTTTGTCTCAAGTAATACACTTTGATACTCTTTAAACCTTTCAAGACTAACTTTTTTCTTGGTGTCTTTGCTTAGTAAATCATATGCTGTTTCATAATCTCCAGAATTTACTCTATCAGTATACTTTTTTGCTACTTCACTAGCACTTTCTCTTGGAGAACATCCTGTTATTGATATTACAATTAATAATATTAATACTAAGGTTACTTTTTTAATAATGTTCATAATATAATCCTCTATAATTAAATATTTATTAATTTTATTTTATCATCAAACATTAGATAAGTCATCAGCTTTAATATATATGTGAAGTAGATAGTTTAATAAAATATTGCATATCTTAATTTAGATATATAAAAAATTTCTTATAAATAATTAAGGCTTTAAAAAGTTGTACTTATATTACTTTATAGATTCCCTAATAATAGATTTACTTATTTCTTTACTCATAATTTATTTTGATTTATACTACTAGTAATATCTGTTTTATTCGTACTAATATTTCTAAAAACCTAATTCTAATAACCAGTTTGTAAGTTTGTTTTCTCTTTCTTTTAAATTGTTATTATATTCATTAAACTTTCCTAATATAATTTCTCCAATGATTACACCATCAGACATAAATACTACTCGTTCTGTTTTTGCTGCAACTTTGGCATCATGAGTTACAAGCATAATGGTTGTACCAGAATTGTTGATATCTAAAAGAATGTCCATCACTTCATTTGTTACTTTAGAATTAAGTGCACCTGTTGGTTCATCTCCAAATAAGATTTCTGGAGTATTAATTAAAGCACGGCATATAGCTGCTCTTTGAAGTTGACCACCAGAAACCTGAGTAATATCTTTATCTTTGATTTCTGAGATATTTGTCTTCTCCATAAGTATTTTTGCTCGCTCATTAATTATTTGGCGGCTTTCTTCCTTTCTCAAGTAGGCAGAAAGGACTATATTGTCAAAGATATTTAAATTTTTTAGTAAATTGCTTTGTTGAAAGATAAATCCCATTTTTTTTAATCGTATCTTCGATAATTCTTCCTCAGACATATTAGAAATCATTTCTCCGCAGAATGTAATGTTTCCAGATGTGAGTTTATCCATACCACTTAAGTTATAAAGTAGAGTTGTTTTTCCTGAGCCAGAAGCTCCCATAACAGATACAAACTCTCCATGTTGAATGGTTAAATCAATTCCTTTTAAAACTTGATGTATATTCTCTTTGCTGATGACATATTCTTTACTAATTTTTTTAGCTTCTATAATATTATTCATAATATACCTCTTATTCTATGATAGACATAATTTTTATTTTTTTGATTGTCATACTGATTGCTGTGATAGCAATAGATACAGTTATAATTAAAGTTATTGGACAAATTATATATACAATTATTGGATTTGTTATAAATTGTAAATTGGATATACCAGAAAGAAGTAGCCCTGCTATTTTTTGACCAATTGTATTTGATGCAATAGTTCCTAAAATAATTCCAGTTGTAAGGACTAATAATGCTCTTGCAATATATTGAGTTCGTATATTTTTAGTAGAGAAGCCTAAACTAAGCATAATTGCAATTTGTGATGTATCTTTAGCAATCAACATTTTAAAAAACATTGCTGTAATAAATCCAGAAATCGAAATAGATAGAATAACAGCTAGCTTTATAACAAGTCTTAATTGGCTAATAACAGAGCCTAATGTCTGACTTACATAATCGTCCATATTTGTAACTTTTGCGGGATAACAATTCATTCTATACTGATTTAATTTATCTGTTAAATTAACTCCAGGTTTCATATTTAAATTTATGACATGCCATAAAATTGTATCTTCTTTGTAAGGTAGCATCGCTTTAGCAGTCTTACCACCATATGTAACATCTTGATAAATTCCACTAACAGTAAGGATTAGCTCATTATCTTTTTCTGAAAAAATAGATAAATTATCTCCAACACTTTTCCCTAATTCATCAGCATTTATAACAGATAGAGCAATCTCATTTTCATTTGTTGGTGCAGAACCCTTTACATATTCAAGTGGAAAAGTTGAAAAATCTCCATTTTCTATTTTCATATTTTCTATCGTCCCATCCTGGTTCATTACCTTATAAGAACTCGTTATAAAGGAAGCATACTTTTCAACATCATTGTCACTTTCAATAACCTTCAATATAGAATTAAGATGGTTTTGAGTTTCATTTGTATGTTGTAAATCAATGCGAATATCACTTTGACCAGCTCCCATATAAGTAATAAATTCTGGAGACTGAATAGTATTTAGAAAATTAAGTGGTACAATCATAAGGAAGATGCAGACAGCATAAACAAAGCAGAGTAAGCTATAAATGGTAAATCTTCCAGTTACTTCATTTAATCCTAAAAAGAAATTAACATTTGTTATTTTACTTTTGTATAGTTTTATATTATATCTGTTTCGTTTAGTGGTCATTGAAGTACCTGTTTTTAATGCTTCTACTGCTGATATTTTATTAAATCTTTTGAGTATTAGATTACAAAAGAATATAACTGCTATAAATACAATAACTGCACCAATTAATGGAATAAAAATAGCAAAAGCACTTTTTTCTACTTTGCCCATATAAAGATTGATATTTTCTGTAAAAAAAGTTCCAATAAATAATGAGGTTATATAACCAAAAAAACTTGCTGAAGATGCAATCAATATATATTTTACCAGATACAACTTTCGGATATTACCACTTTGGATACCAATTGCTTTCATAACACCAATTTCACGATAATCTTCCTCAATAGTTGCAATTAGTGTGAATCGTAAGCATAAAGTAGCAATTATAATAAGTAGAACACTAATTAAGATAATAATTGCAACTACAATTCCATCAGATAATGCATTTAGCACTTGATAAAGAGAATAAGTTATTGATGTTCCTGTTTGTGGAAGATTAGTTGATTGATATAACGTTTCAAATTCACTAATTTTATTTATATCATTTAATAGAAACTCAATCAGGTACTCACTTTCACCCAAGTTAGCATGTAAAGTATTCCAATCATCATTACTGATTAAGAAACGCTTTGAAGTAACAAGGGAAGGGTTCATTTGTACATCACGTACAAAGTCTTTTATTGTAAATTCCATGAAGAAATCACCATTGACTATTTGTATCTTATCTCCAACATTTAAATTATTTTGTTTCATGTAATAGACAGGAACCCCTATTTCTCCATTTTCTACTTGAAATATCTCATTATCCATGTCTAATAAAAAATCGAACTTACTATTTTGCCTCACAAAACTATTTTCTAAAACACTGTCAGACTGGCTTTTTTTCTCATTTCCTAGAAAAATATTCCTTCCATTGATATTTAAGAGTTCAACAGTTTGTTGTTCTTTTACAGACGGAGTTGAAGCTGTAAATTCATTGATTGATTTTTGGTTTAATTCTCCAGAATACATTTGAACATAGTGAGGTGCACGAGATTGTCTAAACAGGGAAGCCATAGAACTAGTAAGTTCCATAATAATATTTGTAGCACTAGATACTAACATAGCTGCCAGTAAAATAAATATGAATAATGTGGCTGTTACTACTTTATTTCTTGTTAAATCTTTTTGTAATATTCTTTTTAACATATTTCATCCTCGTTTCTTAAAAATTTCTAAAAATTAAAAATAGCATAAGTATAGCAATGTAAATAACTGAAGTAAGTAAACTGAGTTGAATATAAAAAAGCTCAAGTAAGTGTATAATAAGTTATTTTTTATTAATGCTGCATATTGATAAGAGATAACAATAGTTACCACTATTTTCATCAAAATTTCTATTAAGTAGTCTTTATATACTTTCATAATCATACAAATATATAGACATGTTATAATTATCTTTGGAAAATAGACTGACCGTCGGTTTATAATAATGATACAGTGTTATACTTCTTTTGTCAAGTAAGCTTTAAAAAAATTATATGTTAGGTAAATCACTATTTTATAGATGACTTATAGAGAATAATAATTTATTTAGTAATATAAAGATATTTTTTATTTATTATTAATTAAAAATTGAATTTATATTTAATTAATATAAAATTTGAGGGAATATTATTTTTTAAATATTTAATTTGTGTTATTATTCAGATATAGGCAATATTAGATAAATCTAATGACGCAAAGCTATAGGGACTAAAATCTTTATATAATAAAGGTCATGTCAGCCAGTTGCCAAAAAGATAATAATTATTTTTGTTAAATTTATTTTTTAAGAGTTAGGTATTTTTAATAACTTAAAATTTGGCAAGAGGAGGGCTTGAAATGATATCTGAATTAATGTTAAAAAACTTTGATGAATCTAACCTCAATTTTAAGACTAAGATTAAATTGAATTTAAGAGAGAAACCAGATATAAACAGTATGAAATTAAAAAGCATACCAGAAGGAAAAATGGTTAAGTTAAATTGTGTAGATGGAAAATGGGCAGAAGTTGAAAGTAATTATGACAAAGGTTGGTTACTCTATAAATATTTAGAGAAATTGAGCAACACTAAAAGTAATAATATTCTAGAAAGCAGAAAAAGAAATTACATAGGAAATATAAAAACTAATGGTTTAAATCTAGAATTAAGAAATGACAGAACAACAGATTCAAAAATAATAACTACAATTCCCGATGGTTTTAAAGTTGAAGTCTGTTATAGTGTTGGAAAATGGTCAAGAATTAATATCCACAAAAATGGGAAAAGATATTCCGGATATGTATATAGTCAGTATGTAGAAGAATATTCGACTTTGGCATAATCATATATAATAAGCTTTATAAAAAAAGAATACTATAAATGCAAGTTGTCATAAGGCTATATGAAAATATATTGAGAAATAGCTCTTATACAATAACTAAAGGCAATAAATAAAAATGAATATAATATAGATTGGCACTTCATATGAGGTGCCCTTTCTATATCTATGAAAGAAGAGTAAATGAAATAAATACAAAACAGTAGACTATGAATTATATGTGGAAAGACATTATTTACAGTTTTTGTTTAACCTTTATAAACAGCTAATAATCTTTTTGTCCCAGAAATCTCTGCTAATACTATATCAATCATACGTTTTACATTAGCAACATGAAATTCACTAACTTCCTTTTTCCAATCATCATCATCTTTTTGCTTAATTCCTGTTAGATATTGATTTAAAATTTCTAATCGTTTTTCTAAAAGATTTTTTCTTTCTTCTTTTCCTAGGCATTCAATAAAGAATGCTGTAATAGAAAAAATATTAGTGTCATAATCGAATTTCAAAATAGAATTTCTCAAAGTATCATGAAATTCTATACTTCCTTTTTCTGTGATTGTGTAAACTGTTTTGTCTGGCATATTACCATCCTTTTTAACAGTACCTAAAATCAATCCTCTTTTTTCTAAAGTCTTAATTGTAGTATATACGGTTGAGTCTGCGATATTAAACCAGTACTTTACATTCATGTATTCTAACACTTTTATAATTTCATAGGCATTAAGAGGTTTTTCATTTATTAGGCCTAAAAGCATTGTTGCTGGTTTTGATAACATTACAATTCACTCTCCTTTTTGATATTTATTATTATATAACTATATATATATATTAGTTCTATATTAAACTACTATTATCTAGCAGTATTATTGTATCATGGAATTTTGATAAAAGAAAGCATGAATATGGATTATGCTACAAATTAATAAATGTATAAAGTTTAATTTAATTATTTCAAGAATTTAAGTGATAAAAAATGATTTATAAGTTTAATTTTCTACTTAAGCCATTTAGGAATGAATATAAGATAACTAAAGACAACAAAGCAATTGTATATGGTGTGAATAATATGATAGATGTTAAAGTATGATTTTTATATGTTGATGTGATAAAATATGACTAACAAATAAATTGAACTTTGAAAGGTGAAATGAATGAAAAATATTTATATTATTGGTGGTACAATGGGAGTAGGCAAAACAACAGTATGCCAGTCTCTAAAATTAATCTTGAAAAATAGTGTTTTTCTTGATGGTGATTGGTGTTGGGATATGCATCCATTTCAAATTACTGGTGAAACGAAAAAAATGGTTCTTTCAAATATTTGTTCATTGTTGAATAACTTTATAAAATGTAGTGCTTTTGAGAATATTATTTTCTGTTGGGTAATGCATGAACAAAGTATTATTGATACTATTATATCTTGTCTAGATATATCGGATTATAGAATAATAAAGATTTCTTTAATTTGTGATGAAACTGTACTGAGAAAAAGGTTGAAGAGAGATGTAGATGAAGGTTTGCGTTTTACTGATGTAATAGAAAGAAGTGTCAACTATTTACCATTGTATGAAAGATTAGCAACAACTAAAATTAATGTTTCTAATAAGTCTGTCAAAGAGATTGTCGAAGAGATATCTGAATTGTAAAATTTTAGTTTTAACTCCAATGTTAATGATAGTATAGTATTGTTGAACATTCCTCTGTTGATTGAGAAGTGTAAAAAAGGAATTTATTACTTACTTTTATTTGTGCAAGTCCTACTGTTCTAGTTGGATGAAGAATAAGGGTGAAAAAACATATAAAAAATATAGTCAAATTTTAATATTTTTCTAATATTATTAGAAGTATTTTTAATAAAAAAATATATCTAATATAAAATAAATTAGAAATTTGAAAAAATTTGTAGTTTTTGAGTGAGTATATATTATAATAAAATAGATATAAATTTTTTATGAGGGGAAAAGAAATGAAAAAAAAGAAAAAATTGATTAGGGTAATCATATGTTTTTTACTGTTAATCAGTATTGTAAATCCACTTCAAGTAGAAGCTGAAATTATTAACGATTTTAGTACATCTGTTTACTCAACACAAACGAACTATACATCTAGTAATGCTAAGTTTAGGACTATTAAATCTAGAAAAAGACATAGAAGTAGTAGGTCAAATAAAAGTAAAATAAAACTAAAAAAACGAAGTACAAGTAATAGAAGGTATAGAAGTGGAATTAGAAATAAACATAGTAACAGAAATATAAAAAGACACAGTATAATATCAAAGTTGATATTGTTAGTAATAGTGATATTTATCATTATAGCTATAGTAATAGTAATATTCATTAAAAGAAATAAGAAAAGATTTTATTAAAATATAAAAATAGAATTAGTAGAGTTTTATTAAGAATAATTCAAAAATTACATAAAAGAGCTAGATAAATGATAGGAAAATGAATTAAATTATTGAAAATAAAATTTAAAAAGTTGGAATTAGGTATAAAATTTTAAGAAAGAAATTAGTATTGATTTTTATTAGTATTATTTTTTAGAAAATAGTTTTAGAAGAAGTATATTTAAAAAATTATAAAAATATATTGACATTTTTTAGGAAAAGTAATATCATTATTTTAATGGTAAAACAATATATAATAAATTAAATCCTATGACAAGGAAGAGTAGTTAAATTTAGGTTCAATATAGAGAGCTAAGGATGGTGGAATCTTGGCAAGAAAAAATTTGATGAATGGGCCTTAGAGGAGTAAATCAAAATCATATTTTTGAGAGTAGACTTTATCGTCAGTCGCACGTTATAGCGAATAGGGTATGTAAGTACCTGATAATGAGATATATAAAAATTGAGTTTTATATTAAATTTTTATATAATTTAGGTGGCAACGCGGATAATCTCCGTCCTATTAATTTAGGACGGAGTTTTTTTATTTTACGAAAAATTCGATATGTAGAAGGTGGTGAAATAGATGTTATGAATTTCTAAAGCTAAAGAGGATGATTTAGAAGACTGGCAAAAAAATAAATTAAAAATTAAAAAATTAGGAGGAAATACAGAAATGAAAACAAATACAAAAAAACTAACTTTAAATGCAATACTTTTAGCAATAGGATTACTAATACATCAAATTACACCTGCTATAGGATTACCAATGAAACCAGATATACCACTAACAATGTTATTTGTAATATTAGTTTTAAATAGAGATGACTATAAAACTTGCTTAATAGCAGGAATAGTAACAGGTATATTTACAGCGCTTACATCAAGTTTCCCAGGAGGTCAAGTTCCTAATATAATAGATAAAACCCTTACAGCAAATATAGTATTTTTATTAATATATGTTAGCTATAGAATGCCTTTTATAAAAAACTTATCCAAAAAAACACAGGATACTATAGTAGTTTCAATTATAATGCCAATAGGAACACTTGTGAGTGGAGCAATCTTTTTGTTAGCTGCTCAAGCTATAGTTGGTCTTCCAGGAGCTTCTTTTGCAGCTTTATTCTTAACAATAGTATTACCAACTGTTTTAATAAATTTAGTTGCAGGAATATTTTTATTCAAGATTGTTAATTTATCAATAAGAAGGGTTAGTTACCAAAGTTAAAATTTGATTAGATATATGATTTATAATATTTTATTTAAAATCTATTTGATATGATAAAAAGTTTATTTTATAAAGACATTATAATTATTTCATTTTCTTAAATAAGATTAATTTAATATACTTGTATAGTATAAACTGAGTACATTATTAGATATCAATAGAAATATATTTTGTAGAATTGTAAATGGATTGATTTAAAATCTATTTTTATATAAAAGTAAAGTATAATCAAGGACAGCATTGAGCTGTCTTTTATTATACTTAAAACTTTAATAATACCTTTAAAAGATTTTTCTTATTTGATATAATTAAGGTTATGTGTAATATAAGAAATTAACTAGGAGGAATAGACGTGAGTAAAAGAAAACAAGTAACAATACCTATAGAGAAAATACAAGAACAAGATAAATATATAGAACAAATACACAGACAAAATGAAGAGTACTTCAACAGAACAGGAAAGAGAAAACTCGTGTTTACTCAAACCTTTGGATGTCAAATGAATGAACATGATTCAGAAAAACTTTGTTCAATGTTAGAAGAAATGGGATACCAAATGTCAATGATAGTTGAAGAAAGTGATCTAATAATATATAACACATGTGCAGTAAGAGAAAATGCAGAGCTAAAAGTGTATGGAAATTTAGGTCAGTTAAAGCATCTAAAAGGAAAAAATCCAAACATGAAAATAGCTGTGTGTGGATGTATGATGCAACAACCACATGTTGTAGAAGAACTAAGAAAAAAATACAAACATGTAGACCTTGTATTTGGAACACATAATCTATATAAATTTCCACAATTACTTACAGAATCAATAAATTCTGACAAGATGTTAGTAGATGTATGGGATGTAGATGGAGAAGTAATAGAAGGTCTTAGAAGTAATAGAAAATTTGAATTAAAAGCATTTGTAAATATAATGTATGGATGCAATAATTTCTGTACCTATTGTATAGTTCCATATACAAGAGGAAGAGAAAGAAGTAGAATACCTGAAGATATAATTAACGAGATAAAAGAGCTTGTTTCAAATGGAACAAAAGAAATAACTTTGCTTGGACAAAATGTAGACTCGTATGGAAAAACACTTGAAAATCCAGTTGCATTCTCAGAACTTTTAAGAAAAGTTAATGATATAGAGGGAATTGAAAGAGTTAGATTTATGACATCTCATCCTAAAGACATATCTGATGAGGTGATATATGCAATTAGAGATTGTGACAAGGTGTGTGAATTTTTACATTTACCAATACAATGCGGAAGTAGTAGTCTTCTAAAAAAAATGAATAGACATTATACAAAGGAATATTATCTAGAAATAATAGAAAAGGCTAAAAAAGAAGTGCCAGATATTGCTTTTTCAACAGACTTAATGATAGGTTTTCCAGGAGAAACAGAAGAAGATTTAGAAGATACTCTAGATGTGGTTGAAAAAGTTAGATATGATTCAGCATTTACATTTATTTATTCTAAGAGACAGGGAACTCCTGCTGCTAAAATGGAAAATCAGATACCAGAAGAAATAAAACATCAAAGATTTAATAGAGTATTAGAAGCAGTAAATAGAATCTCAGCAGAGATAAATGATGAATATAAAAATAGAGTAGTTGAAGTTTTGGTCGAAGGAAGAAGCAAAAATAATGAAAATAAATTTGCTGGTAGAACTAGACAAAATAAACTTGTAAATTTTGAAGGTGGAAGTAATGATTTAATTGGAAAATTAGTTATGGTTAAAATCACTGAACCTAGAACATTTTCATTGAATGGTGTACTAGTAAATGATTAATACTGTATAAAATAATAAAATTATGTAAACCAATTGAAATAGATGTACTATAAAACAAAATATATTAAATTTTTTAATTTTAAGAACATATCATATATATTATGCTAATTTCAGTTTCTATTATAAATAAAAATAAATTTGATATAGGATGTAAATTAATTGTACATCTATTTTTTATTCTATTTTATCAAAGCTTACCTAACTATATTTAGTATTTCTTTATATATACTAAAATATTATATAATAGACTATGGGCATGCAGGAAAGGCAACTATACCATTATAAGTTTATATATGTTATTTTTATAGAGATTTTTAAATGCTAAAATATCTAATAGACATAAAAAAGCAGTCAATCTTTCACAATTAACTGCTACTTACTAATTTTTATTTTTTACATTTCTTATTAGAGTAATAGATGTTGAAAAGCACACTAGCAAGTATAACTATTATAAATATTACAGCAAATGGAAGCATTTTTTTTTCATCCATTTGTCCACTCTCTACTCTATATCCCAAAAATGACATGATAAATAACATTATAGATACAATAAAAGTAACAATACTAGAACTTCTACATAGTTTTTTTACATCATATCGAGCTTTTTCTTTATCACTCATAGTATTATAACCTGCTAATAACATACTTGCTTTTCCATTAAATAACAATATACTTAAAATGAAAGAGGCAATTGCAATTATAACTGTGAATCCTACTGCAAACATTATAAGCACCTCCATATACTCTGATTTATCAGTTTACTTGTTTATTAATATTTTACCATAAACATACATTAAAATCATTTATTTCATATCTTAATCTTATTAGATATATTATCATACTATAATTTATTTATAGTGTGATATTAATAAATAGTGCTTAGCTTGAAATTGTATCAAAAATTGTGTAATAATAATTGAACAATAATCAAGTATAAAATATAATTTCATATCTTTTTTAGAATTTTAAATTTAGAAAATTTTAAAAACTTCGTATATAAAAATTTGAGTATTTGAATACAAGTATTATTCTGATAAGAAATTTAAAAAATTTTCTAATATCTTTGCTGTTATTCCCCAAATTACATAATCTTTATATTTATAAAATAGAACAGGATAACTTCCACTTTCAAATTTATAATCTTTTTGATTTGGAATTGAACCATATGGAAGATTTTCATCAGGAAAAACTTTGACTGTATTATTATAGGTATTTGGAGGATTTTCTAAAAGATATTTTATAGGTACCAAAAAAGTATGGTCAACTTCACCCTTATTTATATTTAAATTATTGATGTTCTTTATATATCCTAAATAGGGATGTATTATAAATTTTACAGGCGTTATAAGTAAGTCAAGACTTGCTATAACTTCTATATTGTCATTAAAAGTTCCAAGTTCCTCACATGTCTCTCTAATAACGGCTTCATAAGGAGTTTCGTTAGACTCTATTTTTCCACCTGGAAAAGAAATTTCATTGGGTTGATGCTTTAAATTTTTTGAGCGAACTTCAAATAATATATGATGTATGTTATTTATTTCTACTATTGGAATTAATACAGATGCTCTTTTCATATTTTCATAACCGTTTATATATGGTTTGTAATCTTTAAATTTATTTTTAATATTGTTTATCATTTTTTCCTCCTAAAATAATATTATTAAAAAATATAGAATTAAATTCCGACAATAACAATATATATATAATTATATTTATCTAATTCAATATATAGTAATATCTATATTATTATATAATAAATCAATAAATATATATTAACAAGTATTAACAAATACTAAAGTATTTAATTTTAGCAATGTTTAAACTAAGTTATTATAAAATAGTTTTTTAACATTTAATTGAAAAATATATTTTTACTTTAACTGACATTCATTTTTTTATTTTTACAATCTCATTTAAGGTGAATTTTACTTTAGAATCATCATCAAAAATAAAAAAGTCAGTATTCATAAAAAAGTAAAGTGGTAAGATTATTTTATCACTTTACTTTTTCATGAATAATTTATCTAAAATATTTATGAATTAAAAATAGAGTGAATTCTATTTCTCTAATTCTAAATATTTCTTAATAACTGACTCTGCTAAACATTTTGACGAATCAATAATATTAATTGATGGTTGTATCTTTTCTAAGACAACATTTAAATCAGTGCAAGCAATTACTATATTTTCAATAGATTCAAATTTTACACTTTCTAGAAGTTCATTCAAAATATTGATATTTTGTGGATTATTCTTATCTGTTTTGATATTTTGGATAAGAGCATTTATCTTTTTTGCCATTCATCTTTAAATATAAATTTATGACCAGCATCTGTTATACCTTTTTGATAAATTTTAGATTCAAATGTTGAACTTGTTGAAAGTAGAGTTACTTTTTGTGGAGTATAAGGTAAATCTTTAACAGTTTCTTCTACAATATTTAATAATGGAATACTTATTGATTCTTTCAATTCTTTAAAATATATATGAGCTGAGTTGTATGGCATCGCAATAAAGTTTGCCCCAACGGATTCAAGTTTTTTTAGACCCTTAATGATAGTTTTTTTCATAAGTTCATGATTTATTGGGCGGTCAATATAAAATGGAGTAGGTAAGGAATATATCATAATTTCAGGAAACTCTTCATCGTACTTCGCTCCGTATTGAGACTGACATTCATCAATAATTAAATCAACAAATGGTGCTGTTGACCTTGGGCCCATACCAGCTAAAATTCCAATTAATTTTTTGTTCATTCAAATAATCTCCTTAAGTTTTGTATAGTCTATTTTTTATATCTTAAAGTAGAAAAACAGCTTATATGAACTTGTCTTGAAGACAACTCCTTTTAAGTAATGTACATTTGTCCACAATTCTTGATTTACGCATTACCTAAAAAAGGTGAAGAAATCATATGTACTTTTGTATTACTTAACGATTGTAGCATAATTATGAAAAAAATTGGGTATTTTTGATTTATTTTGAAAATTATCCTATAATTATGAAAAATTATAAATATGATATTAACATATATTTAGCACTCAATTTCTATTGTAGAAGAAAATGCGACAACTGCTTGGCCAACTATCTTCACTTCAATGGGTTTTCCTTCTAATATAATTACTTTTACAACCATTCTTCCTTTACGTCCTATTGCTTCACCTTGTACTGCTCCAAATACCAACTCTGAGTTATGTATAGGCACCAATTTATAGTGCACAAGATATGCTCCTAAAGGTCCATTAGCATTTCCTGTAACAGGATCCTCTGAAATACCAATTGCAGGAGCAAACATCCTCCCATTTACTTGTAATGTTTCTATATTTTGTTTTTCATTATGTAGTGTAAAAACATAATAGCCGTTACAGCCTATTTCCTGACTTATACTTGATAGTTCAGATAAGTTTGGAGATATATTATGTAATGTTGAGAGTTTTGTAATACCAATCATAGCTTTTGAATGGCCTGTAGATGCTATAGCAATAGGGCAATCTGTACGTATTTCTTCTTTTGAAATACCTAATGCATGAAATAATCTCTCCTGATACTCTTGATTCAATGGTTCTTCTACTTCAATTTTTCCTTGTGTCATAACTATATCATAATCATTGTCTTTTTGAATAATATCTACTGGTAATATTCCTGCGCCTGTTTTCTGTAAAATTCTAGTACTGTCTAGTTGATTTTCTAATGCTCGTGAGTAATGAGCAGCAATAGTAGCATGACCACATATTGGGACTTCATTAGATGGTGTAGAAAATCTGATATGTACATCATAATCCTCATTAAAGCTGTTGAATATGAAAGCTGTTTCTGAATTATTTAGTTCTCGTGCTATTTTTTGCATTTGTAATTCAGATAGGCCATCAGCATTTGTAATTACTCCAGCTGGATTACCTGTAAATTTTTCTTTTGTAAACGAATCAACTTGATAAAGACGAAATATCTTATTCATTAAATACATTCCTTTCTAAAAGTTATAGTAATTTTTCATGTAGGAGATATTGAATAGTTGTTAATTTAAATTATGGCATTGTGATATGTTCTATAGTATAATCAAAATTATATTGCAAAGTAGTATTTTAGACAAGAACGCACTTTTTTATTAGTTACTTACCATTTTGAAAGAGAGGATTAATATGAATATCAATAACAATATTGAAGAATTTCCAGACATTATAAATAGGCAGAAGGATTTTAACTGTTCAATAGGTTTTACTATGACTGTAATAGGAAGTAAATGGAGAGCAATTATTTTATGGCATGTTCTAAAGCAGGAACCAATACGTTATGGCCAGTTAAAACAAGAAATTACTCATATAAGTCATAAAATATTATCGCAGGAATTGAAACATCTTGAAAGAGATGGATTGATTAAGAGAATTTCTTATCCAACTATTCCACCTAAAGTTGAATATTCTGCTACTAAGCGTGGAAAGTCATTAGAGTTTATATTATTAGAGTTATGTAATTGGGGTAAACAGTATATAAAATAAACTTAGTTGTATGTTTAATCAATTTTATATCAATGATGCATTTAAAATGTAGATAAAACTAAAAAGGGTTTTCTAGAAAATAAAATCCATTTAATTATACTTACTTACCAATACCATCACTTGATGTAAACAAGATTCCACAACATTTTCACCATACTCTAGTATAAAATCGTTTAACTGCGTAT
Organism: Clostridioides sp. ZZV14-6154; assembly: GCF_020657785.1. Classification (NCBI taxonomy): domain Bacteria; kingdom Bacillati; phylum Bacillota; class Clostridia; order Peptostreptococcales; family Peptostreptococcaceae; genus Clostridioides; species Clostridioides sp. ZZV14-6154. Next base: position 254,149 of record NZ_JAGWCY010000001.1, read on the forward strand.
CTATAAAATTACAGTAATCATATGAACTGCATATATAGGCAGTTAGTATATGCGTACATCTATCCATTTTATTTATAAACATATATTATTTATCCCCCTAAAAAACTTTCATAAAAAACAAAAAGAAAATATCTTTTTGGCAACTGGCTGACATAACTTATTTTATAAGTGTTAGTCCCTATAGCTTTGCGTCACTAAATTTCTCTAGTTTTGCCTATTTAGTTTTATTCTACGATTATAATATTACAGGAAAACGTTTTGTTTTTCAATATATAAACTAAAAAAATTAAATATAAAAGTTATTTTGTCCTTTAAAAATAAAACATACAAGTAAATTATGTAATAAAGCTTATTGTGTAAAAGGAACTGTAAATTTATATTATTAATTTATTTGAATTATATTGATGAAGTAACACAAACTTAATCAATAAGAAGTGGTCAATATATTAAAAAGAGTATAGATAATCAATATATGTGTATAAAAATCTATTATATCAAAAATAATAGTATCGACAGAATAAAGTTATAGTAAGTAAAAGAGGGTTACTGAAATTTTAAAAAAATTAGTGAGGATAAAGATAATAAATCATAAACTATTATATAGTTTTGTAAATTTTAATACAGATAAAATATATAATATAAATAAAAAATTTGTTAAAATATAATAAGTGTAGTATAATCAAGTAGAAAAGATATAATATATTTCGGGGAGCTAATACGCTGAGAGGAGATTTTATCTCGACCCTTTGAACCTGTTTGGATAATGCCAGTGTAGGGAGACCAGTAAAGATAAAAATAAGTCTTATCCTATTTTGGATAAGACTTTTATTTTATTTAAATATACTATGTTTTTATCTATTAAATATTTTAATAAAAAACAAAATATACCTAGTAGGTATTAATTATTTTAAAAGGAGTGATTTAAATGGTAATTGCAGACATAGCAGTAATGCCACTAAGACCTTACAAAGGTGAAGAAGAAATGTATAAAGTAGTAGATGCTTGTATAGCAGAAATTGAAAACAGCGGTCTTAAATGTGAAATAGGAGCAATGAGTACTACTGTTGAAGGTGATTTTGATGAAGTTTTTGAACTCCTAAAAAAAGTGCATAAAATCCCTTTTAATCTTGGATGTGAAAGAGTTATAACAGTAGCTAGAGTAGATGAAAAAGCTGGGGGTTTAACTATAGATGAGAAACTTAGAAATCATAGATAAAGTCAAAAATAGTATATATCCAATAGCAACATTTTTGTTTATACTTATTTTTTGGCAATCTGTGGTAGAAGTTTTAAAGGTTCCTCAATATATACTACCTACACCAATAGATATAATTAATGTATTTTTTAAAGATTATCAAAATTTATCCATGCATGCCATGGTTACTATAGGGGAAGCAATATTTGGATTTATAGTTGCAATAATAATATCTTTAATAATTGGAATATTAATGGATTTTGTATTGATAATAAAAAAATGTCTTTATCCTATTATGTTAGTGACTCAAATGATACCTACAATAATAATAGCTCCACTTTTTATGATTTGGTTTGGCTTTGGGACAATGCCAAAAATATTGATGGTAACGCTTACTTGTTTTTTTCCTATATTAATAAGTTTTGTAGATGGTATTGAGAATATTGATAAAGATTATTTAAATTTGTTTAAGACTATGAATTCAAATAAGATTAATACTTTTATTCATCTTAAATTTCCTATGTCAATGGATAAATTTTTTTCTGGACTTAAAATATCGGCTACTTATGCTGTAATGGCAGCAACTGTTGCAGAGTGGTTAGGTGGAACTAAAGGTCTTGGTGTTTATATGCTAAGGTCAAAAAGTGCATATGCACTTGATAAAGTATTTGCATCTACTATATTAGTAGTTATATTTAGTTTAATATTTGTAGGAATTGTACAAGCTATAAAAAAAGTTGTTATAAAACATAGATTAGAAGATTAAATGTATTTGAGGGAGGATATTATGAATTTCAAAAAATTAGGAATATTAGGTTTAGTAAGTGCTCTTATATTAGCAACAATAACTGGATGTTCTTCTGGAAATAATAGTGATAAAGACAAAAAAAATAGTAAAGATACTTCTTCTAAAAAAGTGACTTTTGTACTTGATTGGACACCAAATACGAATCATACTGGATTATTTGTGGCACTTGATAAAGGTTACTATAAAGAAGAAGGCTTGGATGTTGAAATAGTACAACCACCTGAAAGTGGAGCTGAGACTTTAGTAGCAACAGGAAAAGCTGACTTTGGTATAAGTTATCAAGAGCAAGTCACTTATGCAAAAACTAGTGAAGACCCACTTCCAATAAAAGCTGTGGCGACTGTTATACAACACAATACTTCTGGATTTGCATCTCCAAAAGAAAAAAATATAACTACAGCAAAAGATTTTGAAGGAAAAACTTATGGAGGCTGGGGTTCTCCATCAGAAGAAGCTGTTTTCAAAGCAGTTATGAATAAAAATGGAGCTGACTTTAATAAATTAAAAATAGTTAATACTGGTCAAGATGATTTCTTTGCAGCTATGAAAACTGTAGATTTTGCATGGATATTTGAAGGTTGGGATGTAGTTAAAGCTAATTTAATTGATTATGATTTAAACTTTATACCAGTAAAAGACTTAGATGAAAGATTAGACTATTATACACCACTTATAATTTCTAATGATACTGTGCTTAAAGACAACCCAGAACTTGCTAAGAAATTCTTAAAAGCTACAACAAAAGGTTATGAATATGCAATAAAAAACCCTGAAGATGCTGCAAAAATTTTAGTAAAGCATGCTCCTGAAGTAGATGAAAAATTAGCAATAAAGAGTCAAGAATACTTAGCAAGTAAATATAAAGATGATGCACCAAGATGGGGCGAAATGAAAGATAGTGTATGGAATAACTATACATCATTCTTAAAAGAATATAAATTAATAGATAAGGATATGAAGGCAAGTGATGCTTACACAAATGAATTCTTACCACAATAAAAAAGCAAAAATATCTATAGAAAATGTATCAAAGACATATAAAGATGTAGATGTTTTAAAAGATATAAGTATTGATGTTTATGAAGGCGAATTTGTTTCTATATTGGGGCCAAGCGGATGTGGAAAAAGTACTATCTTTAACATCATAACTCAATTGACAGACTATAATAGTGGTATGGTAAACATAAATGGTAATTATAGTTACATGTATCAAAAAGATTTACTTTTACCATATAAAACTATAATAGATAATGTATCTCTTCCACTGGTACTAAAAAAAGAAAAAAAGGGCAAAGCTAGGTCTATGGTAAAACACTATTTTGAGGTTTTTGGTTTGGAAGGATATGAGTATAAATATCCAGCAGAACTTTCCGGAGGTATGAGACAAAGAGCTAATTTTTTGAGGACTTTTATAAATTCTAATGACATAATGCTTTTAGATGAACCTTTTGGTGCACTCGATTCATTAACTAAAACATCTATGCAAAAATGGCTTTTAGATGTTAAGAAAAAAGTAAATTCAACGATACTTCTTATAACTCATGATATTGATGAAGCTATAATGTTATCAAATAGAATCTATGTTATCTCAAAAAAACCATCAATAGTAAAAAAAGAATTTATCATAGATAATAGAAATATAAATGAAGATAATCTTGAAAATGTTATTAAACTGAAAAAAGAGATAATATCTTTATTATAAAATTCTATACGTTTTTACTTAGTGATTATTAAACCTAACAATCCAAAGTGCAATTAGCATTTTGGATTGTTTTTTAGTTATACGTCAAAATTTTATATATTATGTTAATAATAATCATCTACTATGATATAATATTTAATTAGAAAAGAAGGAGGTTTAATAATGCAAATAGATATGAATAAATTAACTCCTATGATGAAACAGTATCTTGAAGTAAAAAATAGGTATAAAGATTGTATACTGTTTTTTAGATTGGGAGATTTTTATGAAATGTTTTTTGAAGATGCATTAGTAGCTTCAAAAGCTCTTGAAATAGCATTAACAGGGAAAGCCTGTGGTTTAGAAGAACGTGCTCCTATGTGTGGAGTGCCATTTCACTCAGCCAATTCATATATATCGAAGTTAGTAGAAAATGGATATAAAGTAGCAATAGGTGAGCAAATGGAAGACCCATCTACTGCAAAAGGAATTGTTAGGAGAGAGGTCATAAGGGTTATTACTCCTGGAACAGTTCTAGATGGAAATCTACTTGAAAATAAAAAAAATAATTATTTATTATCTTTATACAAAGATGATGCCAATATAGGTCTAACTTATGTAGATATAAGTACAGGAGAAACTAATGCAACTTATCTAAATGAAGATAAAGTAATAGAAGAAATTGCAAAAATTCATCCTACAGAAATAATTGTAAATGATTTGAATTTTATAGAAAAACTTAGAGATATAGCTACTGTAAGCAACATATACATAAATGAAAGTTTTAGTGACAACTATTTAGATATAAATATATTAAAAGAATATTTTCCAGATGCTTATCTACAAAAATTAAAGTTTGATGATAAGGGTCTTATAAAATCGAGTTTATCAATTCTTCTAAATTATATATATAACACTCAAAAGCAGATAACATCCAATATTAACAATATAAATATATACAATTCATCAGAGTACATGGTCTTAGATATGTTTACTAGAACTAATTTAGAACTTACTCAGACTATAAGAGGAAACAAAAAGAAAGGTTCACTATTACATGTTTTAGATAAAACATCTACTGCAATGGGAGGAAGGCTTCTAAGAAAATATGTAGAAGAGCCTCTGATAAATAAATCTAAAATTGAAAATAGATTAAATGTAATAGAAGAAATAAAAGATGATTTTATACTAAGAGAAGACTTAAACGATATACTTAAAAATATATATGATATAGAAAGAATATGTGGGAAAATAGCATTTGAAAGAGTAACACCAAAAGAATTAGTTCACTTAAAAAATTCAGTAGAAAAATTACCAAATCTAAAAGACACAATAGACTTATCAAATGCAAATAGATTAAAAGAGTATGTATCAAAAATGGACAAGTTGGATGATATATACAGTTTAATAGATGAAGCCATTTTGGAAGAACCTACAATAACTATAAAAGATGGGAATATAATTAAATCTGATTTTAGTGATGAACTTAAAGAATTGAGAGATATTTCTAAAAATGGTGCTTTTCTTGTAAAAGAAATAGAAAATAGAGAAAGAGAAAAAACAGGAGTTAAATCATTAAAAATAGGATTTAATAAAGTATTTGGATATTATATAGAAATAACAAAGGCCAACTTTAAACAAGCAAAACTAGATGAGACATATATAAGAAAGCAGACACTTAGTAATGCAGAGAGATATATAACTCCAGAGTTAAAAGAAATAGAAGAAAAGATACTACATGCTGAAGAGAAAATTAAATCTCTAGAATATGAGATATTTGTAAGTATAAGAGATACTATATATAAAAATATAGACAGAATACAAAAAGTAGCTAAGATTATAGCTAATATAGACGTTTTCGTATCTTTGGCAACCGTTGCTCACATGAACAACTATATAAAACCACAGATAAACGAAAATAATAAACTTGATATAAGAAATGGTAGACATCCAGTTGTTGAAAATATAGTAGGTGAAGAAAATTTCGTTCCAAATGATACATATTTAAATCGTGGAGAAAACATCATTAACATAATAACTGGTCCTAATATGTCTGGTAAATCAACATATATGAGACAAACTGCTATAATAGCACTTATGGCACATATAGGTTCTTTTGTTCCAGCAGAATATGCTAATGTACCAATATTAGATAGAATATTTACAAGAGTAGGGGCTAGTGATGATTTATCTCAAGGTCAGTCTACTTTTATGGTAGAGATGAATGAGGTCTCTCTTATATTAAAAAATGCTACCGAAAGAAGTTTAGTTATTTTAGATGAAATAGGACGTGGAACCAGTACTTATGATGGTATAAGTTTAGCATGGTCAATAGTAGAATATATTCAAAAGAATATTAGATGTAAGACACTATTTGCAACACATTATCATGAACTTACTGATTTAGAAGAAGAATTTAAAGAGGTTAAAAATTATTCAATAGCAGTTAAAGAAGATGGAGAGGGAATAATATTTTTAAGAAAAATAATTCCTCAAGGTGCAGATAAGAGTTATGGAATATATGTTGCTAAACTAGCTAAATTGCCAGATGAAGTTATAGATAGAGCAAAATATATACTTAAGGATTTGGAAAAAAATCATGTTTATAACAGTGTAGCAATAAATGGAGATAAAGAAAAAACTACTGTAATTAATAATGATTTAGATGAAGAACTGCTTAAGGTAAATCAGAGCAATTTTAAAAATAAATACGAATCTCTAAAAATAGAACATGAGCTTATAGTAAAAGACTATAAACACATGAAAAAGGATTATGATAAACTAAATTCTAAGTTTAAAACATTAAACGATGAAGTTAGTTCAATGAAGAAAAAGGATAGTAAAGAAGAAATTAATAAAGAAGATTCTGTAAAGGAAGTTGCACTAACTCAAATATCTTTTGATAGTGTAAAGAGAGATGTATTGTCAGAAGAAATTTTAAACTTAGATATTTTAAATATGACTCCATTAGATGCTATAAATTCTCTTTACAGTCTTCAAAAAAAAGCAAAAGAAATAAAATCTTAGAGGTGTAAAAATGAAAAATATAATTAACATCCTAGATGATTTGACTATAAATAAAATAGCAGCTGGAGAAGTAGTAGAAAGACCATCTTCTGCATTAAAAGAATTAATTGAAAATTCTATTGATGCAGGTGCAAATAAGATTTCTATAGATATCATTGATGGAGGAAAAACTTTAATTAAAATCACAGATAATGGAATAGGAATACCTTCAAGTGAAGTTGAGAAATCCTTTTTAAGACATGCTACTAGTAAGATAAAAAAAATTGATGATTTATATGATTTGTACTCTCTTGGATTTAGAGGAGAAGCATTAGCATCTATTTCAGCTATATCAAAATTAGAAATGATTACTAAAACCAAGGATGAAATGGTTGGAACGAAAATATTTGTAGAAGGTGGAAAAATAGTCTCAAAGGAGCCAATTGGTTCTACTAATGGTACAACAATCATTATAAAAGAGATTTTCTTTAATACACCAGCAAGACAGAAATTTTTAAAATCTACTCATGCAGAAACTATAAACATAAGTGATTTGATAAATAAGCTTGCAATAGGCAATCCTAATGTCCAATTTAAATATACAAATAATAATAAACAAATGTTAAATACTCCAGGTGATGGAAAGCTTATAAATACTATTAGGAGTATATATGGAAAAGAAATAACAGAAAACCTAATAAATATAGAATTTAAATGCAATCACTTTAAAATTGATGGATATATAGGAAATAATAACATCTATCGTTCCAATAAAAATTTGCAACATATCTATATAAATAAAAGGTTTGTAAAAAGTAAAATAATTATAGATGCAATAACTGAAAGTTATAAATCTATAATTCCAATAGGTAAGCATGCTGTTTGTTTCTTAAATATAGAAGTAGACCCAGCATGTATTGATGTAAATATACATCCTAATAAGCTTGAAGTTAAATTTGAAAAAGAACAAGAAGTGTATATAGAACTAAGAGATTTTTTAAAAGTTAAATTAATACACTCTAACCTTATTGGAAAGTATGCTACGTATAATGATAAGAAAACGCGGCCTCGAATTGCTATTAATAATAGAGAAAAAAGTATAGATTATGAATTTAAAAATAATAATTTTGTTGAAGCTAATTCAAAAAATAATAATACAACTAAAGAGAAAGATGAATTTATTGAAGTTGTAAGTTTATCAAGTGAAAAACCAATAGATGAATTTCCTTCTGTAAGTGAAGTTTTAAATGCAAATATAGAAAATGAATTAAAAAATACGGGCTATTTAGGAGAAGAGGTTGTAAATGACAATATACAAGAAGAATTTCAAGTTGATAGGCCTAAACAAATTGATAGTTCTAAAAATGAAGACAGTCATTACTTAGAAAAAAGTATTAAAGACAGCGAAGAGGAGTATTTAACTAATTCAAAACGTAAATTTTCCTTATATGGATATTCTGTAATTGGGGTTGTATTTAATACTTATATAATCCTAAGTAAAGATGATTCTATGTATTTGCTAGACCAACATGCTGCACATGAAAGAGTTTTGTATGAGAGATATATGGATAAGTTCTATAGACAAGATATCAATATGCAAATACTTTTAGACCCAGTAATTCTTGAAGTATCAAATGTAGACATGCTTCAAATTGAAAATAATTTAGAGTTATTTATGAAATTTGGTTTTGAATTAGAAGTTTTTGGCAACAATCATGTAATGATAAGATGTGTTCCAACTATATTTGGAATTCCAGAAACTGAAAAGTTTATACTTCAAATAATTGATAATATAGATGAGATTACAAGTAATTATGATTTAAAAGGTGAGAGATTTGCATCAATGGCATGTAGATCTGCAATAAAAGCAAACGATAAAATATATGATATTGAGATAAAAAGCTTATTGGAACAATTAGAAAATTGTGAGAATCCTTTTACGTGTCCTCATGGAAGACCAATAATGGTTGAAATTTCTAAGACCGAAATAGAAAAAATGTTTAAAAGAATTATGTAAAATATTTTGGATAGTTAAAATACATGGAAAGGAATGTTATGAAAAAAATACCACTTATAATACTTACAGGTCCAACTGCTGTTGGAAAGACTGATTTGTCAATAAAGTTAGCAAAAGATATGGATGCAGAGATAATCTCAGCAGATTCTATGCAAATATATAAATATATGGATATTGGAAGTGCAAAAGTTACTTCAGAGGAAATGCAAGGAGTAAAGCATTATCTTATAGATGAGGTTAAACCTGACTATCCATTTTCAGTTTCAGAATTTCAACAAAGAGCAAAAAAATATATATCTGAAATAAATCAAAAAGGAAAGTGTGTTTTAGTGACTGGAGGAACTGGTCTTTATCTGAATTCTTTAATATACAATATGGATTTTGCAAAATCTGATGCTAACAATGAATTAAGAGAAGAACTTCAAAAACAACTTCTTGAGAATGGAATAGATTACATGCATGATAAATTAAAATCACTTGATGAAGAAGCTGCTGATAGAATTCATAAAAACAATACAAAGAGAGTTATAAGAGCGCTTGAAGTTTGTCTAAGCGGTAAGAAAATGAATGACTTTTCAAGTGACTTAAAATTTAATGACGATTATCAACCTATAATAATAGTTTTGAATAGAGATAGAGAGCATTTGTATGAAAGAATAAATATGAGAGTTGATATTATGCTAGAGAGTGGTTTGGTTGAAGAAGTTAAAAAACTCTTAAGCATGGGATTTAAAAAAGACATGATATCAATGCAAGGTATAGGATACAAAGAGATATTGAAGTATTTAGATGGAGAATATACATATGAAGAAGCCATTGAAATAATAAAAAGGGATTCTAGAAGGTATGCAAAACGTCAGATAACTTGGTTTAAAAGATATGAAACGGCAAAATGGTTTGATTTGGATAAATATGAAGATATAGATTTATTAAAAAATGAAATAATTATATATATTAAAAATTCTATAAAATAATATATATAAATTTTTAAGTATACAACTTCATATTGAAAATTTACCATAACTTATATAGAATATAAGATAGGAATATTTTAGATGTTCAATTTAATCTTGGGAGGGTACAAATCTAATGAAAAATACAGTTTTAAATTTACAAGATTTGTTTTTAAATAATGCTAGGAAAGAAAGGATACCTGTTACTATATATTTAGTCAATGGAGTGCAAGTCAAAGGGCTTGTAAAAGGATTTGACAGTTATATAATATTGATAGAAGGGGACAATAGACAACAAAACATGATTTATAAACATGCTGTTTCGACTATACAACCTGGTAAATATATTAATTTAACTAATCAAAATCAAAATAATAATAACAACAATAACAATAGATAATTAATTTAATTTAAGATAATTAAAAGGAGACTTATGCTAACTTATAAACTATAATTTATTTGTTTTAGTAAAATAGTCTCCTTTGATATGTTTAAATAAAATAACAAAGAGACAGGTGATAAAATGCTTAATGAAACAAAAGAATTATTGAAAGATTACTATGGTGTAGATGATGATATTTTTAAACTATCACAAGAAATAATGGAAGATATAAAATATAAGTTTGAGGAAATAAAAGAAATAAGAGAATACAATCAATATAAAGTTTTAAAAGCTATGCAAGAATCTAAATTAAGTGACATGCATTTTAATTGGACCACAGGATATGGATATAATGATATTGGACGTGAAAAAATAGAGGAAATTTATTCAAAAGTTTTTAATACAGAAGATGCTCTTGTAAGACCAATAATTGTAAATGGAACACACGCACTCACTTTATGTATACAAGGAATAGTCAGACCAGGAGATGAAATTCTATCTGTTACTGGAAGACCATATGATACTTTAGAAGGTGTTATAGGTATAAGAGAAGAAAAAGGTTCTTTAAAAGAATATGGTGTTACATATGATGATGTAGATTTTTTAGAAGATGGAAATTTGGATTTAGAAGGAATTAAAAGAAAAATAAATGATAAAACTAAACTTGTTATGATACAAAGGTCAAAAGGTTATTCTTGGAGAAAATCACTTTCAATTAGTGATATAAAGGAAGCCATTGATGTAATAAAATCTGTTAAACCAGAAGTTATAGTAATGGTTGATAACTGTTATGGTGAGTTTCTAGATACTAAAGAACCAACTGATGTTGGAGCAGATGTTATGGCTGGTTCTCTAATAAAAAATCCTGGAGGTGGACTTGCATTAACAGGAGGGTATATAGCTGGTAGAAAAGATTTAATTGAACTTATATCATATAGAATGACTTCTCCTGGAATAGGTAAAGAATGTGGTCTTACCTTTGGAACTACTAGAAATGTTCTTCAAGGATTTTTTCTAGCACCATATGTAGTATCTCAAGCTGTAATGGGCGCTATATTTTGTTCAAGAGCTTTTGAAAAATTAGGATATGATGTATTGCCAAAATATGATGATTTAAGAAGTGATATTATTCAGTGTGTTAGACTTAATAGTGGTGATGAAGTCATAAGTTTTTGTCAAGGAATACAAGAAGCTGCTCCAGTTGATTCTTATGTTAAACCTGTGCCTTGGGATATGCCTGGATATGAAAGTGAAGTTATAATGGCAGCAGGAGCATTTATACAAGGTTCTTCCATAGAATTAAGTGCAGATGCTCCAATAAGACCTCCTTACAATGTTTATTTCCAAGGAGGGCTTACATTTGACCATTCTAAAATGGGTACTTTAAAAGCAATTGAATTTATAAAAAAACTAAAAAAGTAAGCATATTTTTCTTTTAAAAGGTCAAAATATTTACTAGTATATTATGATGAGAATTGAAGGGTGATAATTATGAAAGAACAAATTAAAGAAAAAGTAAGTTCCCTACAAGATGAAATGATTTCTTCAATACAAGAAAGTGTAAAAATACCTAGTGTTATATCTGAGCCAACTGAAAATTTCCCATTTGGGGAAAATATAGATAAGGCTTTAAGAGGTATTTTAGACTTATGTAAATCTTTAGGGTTTAAAACAGTATATAAAGATGGATATTATGGCTATGCAGAAATAGGACAAGGTGAAAAAATGATAGGTATACTTGGTCATGTTGATGTAGTTCCAGAAGGTGACTTAGAAAGCTGGAATTATCCTCCATTTGAAGGTGTTTTAGAAGATGGTAAATTATATGGAAGAGGAACACAAGATGATAAGGGACCTACAATATCAGCAATTTATGCAGTAAAAGCTCTTATGGATTTAAATATAGATTTAAATAAGAGAATAAGATTTATTTTTGGAGCTGATGAAGAAAATCTTTGGAGATGTATAAATAAATACAAAGAAAATAATGAAGACGTACCAGACTATGGATTTACTCCTGATTCTAGATTCCCAATAACAAATGCAGAAAAAGGTCTTTTACAAGTTCATTTAACATGTGATAGTAAAAGTGATATAGAATTATCAGTTGGGAAGGCTTTAAATGCAGTTCCAGGAAAAGCAGTTTATATTGGAAAATATTCTGATGAGTTAAAAAAAGAATTAGATAAATTAGGTTTTGAATACACTGTTGAAGGAAATAAAATATGTATAATAGGAAAAAGTGTTCATTCAGCAGCCAGTGATACTGGTATAAATGCAGTAGCTAGACTTTGTATAGCTCTTAATAATATAGGGATAGATTCTAATATAATTAAGTTTTTAGCAGAAGTTATTGGTGAAGATGCTAATGGAAACAATATAGTTCCTAATTGCAAGGATGATGTGTCAGGAAAATTAACAGTAAATATAGGTAAAGTAACTATCGATAGTAAAAAAGAATTTGCTGGAATTGATGTAAGAATTCCTGTAACATATAAAAAAGATGACTTTGTAAAAGAACTAAAGAAAATAACAGATAAATATAATTTAGATTATAAAGAATATGATTTCTTGGATTCAATTTATGTTCCAGAAGATACACTTCTTGTTAAAACATTGAGAAAAGTATATGAAGAGGAAACTGGTCTTGATGGAACACCTCTTTCATCTGGAGGAGCAACTTATGCAAGAGCTTTAGACAATTGTGTTGCCTTTGGAGCTATTTTCCCAGGGAAACCAGAAACAGAGCATCAAGCTAATGAACATTTGATAGTAGAAGATATTGTAAAAGCTGCTCAAATATATGCTCTTTCTATTTATGAATTATTAAAGATTTAAATATAAATATAAAGCTGTCTTGTAATAGGATTTTTTCTAGTAAAAGACAGCTTTATTATTGTATTATTAAATAGGTTAATAAGATAAATATTTAATAGATATAAAAAATAATAGTAATGTTTATATAGGAGGAATTATATGAAAATAGCTATATTTTTGGGAGCAGGAGCATCAGCTGCAGAAAATTTACCTATTCAAAATGAATTATTTAGTGAATACTTTAAGAAATTAAAACCTAAAAATTATGATACTGATATGAATAGAGAATTGTATGCTTTTTTTAAACAAATGTTTAATATTGATATAAGAAAAGATAATCTAGATAATGCAAATTTTCCAACATTTGAAGAAGTTTTAGGGCTTTTAGATTTAGCAGAACAAAGAAGAGAAGGATTTAGAAATTTTGGACTTGAAAATTTAAATAATAGGAGTGATAGTATACGTTTTTTAAGACAGTATTTAATACTGTTGATGGCTGAAGCAATCCATAACACACCTAGAACAGATAATAAATATCACAAACTTCTAGTTGAAAATCTTTTACAAGATGATTTACTCCTTGATACAACTTTTATTAGTGCAAATTATGATATACATATAGACAATACAGTTACTGGTTTAAGAGATAAAAATAATTTGCCTATTATGCTTGATTATGGTGTAGAATTTACTAATTTTAAGGAAGAATTAAACTGGAGAAAACCGAAAGAACCATTAATTAAACTCTATAAGATACATGGTTCATTGAACTGGCTTTACTGTCCCATTTGTAACAGTTTAACTCTTACACCACATGAAGGTGGTGTTATGAAACTAATTGAAAACAGTTCAGAGACAAAATGTCTAGAATGCAATGAATTGACAGAACCTATTATAGTTCCACCAACATATTTTAAGAATATGTCAAATATATTTTTAAGTAATGTCTGGAATGAAACAGAAAAAACTTTAAGAGATACTGACCTTTTAATATTTTGTGGATATTCATTTCCTGAAGCTGATATGCATATAAAATATATGTTAAAAAGAGTTCAGACAAATCGAAAAAAAGCCCCACTTAAAATAATGGTTTTTAACAATCATTCACAAAAACAAAGGATTACTTTAAAGAAAGAAGAAAGAAGATATAAACGTTTTTTGGGAGAAGATATTATATTTACTGATAATTCTTTTCAAGATTTTTCTATGAATCCATTAAATTTTATAAAAAGTATATATTAATTTGGCAATAATAGGATAAAATCCAATAGAAATAAAGTGAATTTAGGTATATAATAGAAAATAAAACATAGGGGGTATAAAAATGAAGGTTTTTGATTTAACTCATGTGACACATAATGATATGCCTGTATATGCAGAGCCTAATAGACCAGATATAAAAAAAATAGCTATTATTGAAGAAAATGGATATCAAGAAACATTAATCAGTGTATTTTCTCACAATGGAACTCATATGGATTCGCCAAAACATATGTATACTAAAGGGGAATCCTTAGATACATTGGATATAGAAAATTTTGTTGGTCAGGCTTATGTATTAGAACTTGAGCAAGGAAGCAAAAATATAGAATTGGAATATCTAAAAAAATATGAAGATGAGATAAAAAGTAGTGAGTTTATAATATTTAAATCAGGCTGGTCAAAGTTTTGGGATAAAAAACAATATTATGTAGGTTATCCTACTTTAACAGAAGAGGCTGCACACTATATAGCTGATAGTAATATAAAAGGAATAGGGATTGATATGTTGTCAGTAGATAGATATGATACGTTATCGTTTGAAGTGCATCATATTTTATTTGAAAAAGGTAAAATAATAATAGAGAATCTTACCAATTTAGAAGCTGTGCCAGAAAGATTTTTATTTATAGCAGCTCCATTTAAGTATAATGATGCTGATGGTGCTCCAGTAAGAGCAATAGCCATAGTAGAATAATATTTTACTATAAAATAAAGTGACATAGGTGTAATATACAAAGTATTAAAGGAGATTATAGTATGATGAGTGATTTAAAAGATAAAATGACAGAATTATCAGATGAAAATGAATTAAATTTAAATGAAACTAAAATATACAATGTATTAGATAAATTAAATATTAAATATGAGGTAGTAGAACATGAAGCTGTATATACAGCAGAACAGTTAGTAATTTTAAATGATATAACAAAAGGATGTCAGTGTAAAAATTTATTTTTAAGAAATGCTAAAGGAAATAAATACTATCTAATTGTAGTTAGAGGGGATAAACATGTTGATTTAAATTCAGTTAAAGAAAAAATAGGAAGTTCTAGGTTATCATTTGCTTCGCCTGAAAGATTATACAATGTACTTAAACTTCTTCCTGGAAGTGTAAATCCTTTTTCATTGGTAAATGATACAGAAAGAAAAGTAGAGCTTTACATAGATGAGGATGTAATTAAAGAAGAGTATTTAAATTTTCATCCGAATATAAATACTAAAACTGTAAACATATCTAGAAAGGGCTTTGAAGAATTTTTGGAATATTTAAAATATCCAATACAAAGTATTGATGTTTAAGTTTTGATAATGGGAGCAAATTTTAATTAGCTAATCGAGGGGAGAAAAAATGTTTGGAGTAATAGCAAATAGTCTAGCAATTGCAGGAGGATGTATAGTAGGTCTTATAATCAAAGGAGGATTACCTCAAAGAGTAAGTGATACTATAATGAATGGAATTGCATTATGTGTATTATATATAGGGATATCAGGAGCACTAGAAGGAAAAAATACACTAGTAACGATAATATCTATAGCTTTAGGGGCTTTAATAGGAGAATTAATAGATATTGATAAATGGGTAAATAAATTAGGGGCATTTTTACAGAGTAGATTTTCTAAAGGCAACAAAAAAGATTCTATTGCTGAAGGTTTTATATCATCTAGTTTGTTGTTTTGTATAGGGGCTATGGCAGTAGTTGGTTCATTAGAAAGTGGACTTACAGGAAGCCATGATACTCTATTTGTAAAATCAGTAATAGATGGGATAGCTTCTATTATATTTACAGCTTCTTTAGGTATAGGTGTAATGTTTTCTGCTGTATCTGTATTTTTATATGAAGGTATTATATGTTTAGGGGCATCATTCTTAAATGGATTTTTAAGTGACCCTGTAGTTACAGAAATGACAGCTGCAGGAAGTTTATTAATTATAGGTCTTGGTTTAAATGTACTTAAGCTAACAAATATAAAGGTAGCAAATCTTTTGCCAGCTATATTTATGCCAATATTATTTGGTGTGTTTGGATTAATCTAGAAATTAAAAACTTAAAGTTTGTCTAAATTTTTTAAAAACTTTAGACAAATTTTTTATTTAGAAGGAAAATGGCTTTTATCATCAAATTAATAATTATAGTAGAAATAAGTTTAATATTATGATTATAAAGTTTATATTAAATTTATTTTATTGATGAAACTAATGGGGGAGGTTAAAACTCAATGATTACATTTGATGTAAATGGAGCTATTATCAGGTTTGATGATACAAAAAATAATTATAATAAGATAAGAAAAATTTTTAAATTGTATGCTTTAGAAATTTCTAAAAACTTTGAGAGAGATTGTTTAAATAATTTTCAAAATCTAAAACAAATATCAGATAGAGGTCTAAATCTAGGAGAAAAATATATAGAAGAATCTTTTAAGAAAGGAATCGAGACTATAGTGAGTTTTGGAATTATAACTATAGATATTGATACCTTTAAAAGTGTTTATTGTGAAAAATATTTAGATTTTAAAAGGCTTTTTAATAACTTAAATAAAACTTTTATTATACCAAATAAGAATAAAAAAAATAATTATGCAAATTTTTTAGAAATCGAATCTACAGTAAAAAAAATGAGTAATTATTTGTATAATGATTGTTTCAAAATTCATTATGCTGTTATAGATGCTCTTATAGAAAATAGAGTCAGTGAAGTCCATTCTTATATTGATGAAGAATCTATAAAAAAATCTAATGCCTTATTTAATAATTATAAAGATGGTTTTATTGGAAAAGCAGATGAGTGTAAGGTTGTAAAACAAATAATAACATTAAATCCATATAGAGAAGACGTATACGAATTTTTGGTAAAAGAGGATGGTGATTTTAGTAAAGAGATTGAAAGATTAACTGAGTTTTTAGGATATGATATAAAAGAATATAAGGCTTCCTTAATGGATCTTTATATAAATGAACTAGTAGAGAGCGATGAAAGTGATGCTGAAAATGCAAGAGAGAAGATTGAAAAGTATGCTAAGTATATTGGATGTAGTGATGAAAATCTATATATAGCAAGAGTTAATGCCATATACACTTTTGCCAATGCATAAATTTTATATAATCTGTAAATAAAAAAATATATGATTGTACTAAAATTTTAAATAAAAAATACTTGTTAAGCTTACTAAAAAATAATTTATATTTTCTAGATAAAAATCATTCCTTTAAAGGGGTGGTTTTTTATTTTTTCAGCTATATTCTATCTAATTTCTTAAAGAAAATTTCTATGGTATTTTATTAATGATAAAGACTATATTTAAATTTCATTTTTTTTATCATCCAATATAAGAAGCAAAATTTAAGTTAAAAATGGTTCATATTGTTAAGAGAATTTGAATCAAATAAAAAAGACAATATATTGACTAAATTAATTTGAATTGATATAATAAAATAGTCAACATAATGTCGTATATTTGAATTATTAATAGTCTACTAAAGAAATTTATTTCAAATATATATAACTCATGAACACTAATTATTATATGGAGGAATCAATTATGAAAGTAAATGTGTACGATGTAGAATCACTTGTAGATGATAAAATTAAAGTTATAGTTTCAGACTTAATTCCAAATAGTAAATTAAGAGTATCTATGAAAATGGAATTTCCATGGTGTAAAGGAGAGGAATTTTCATCTTATGGAGTATTTTATTCAAATGAAAAAGGAGAAGTGAATTTAGATTCAGTGGAACCTTTAGAAGGGTCTTATAAAACGGCTGACTGCATGGGGTTAATTTATTCCTTGAAAAAATCGAAAACTGAAGGTAAAAATTTTGCAGAAAATATATCTATTGATAAACCAATAATCATGAATATGATATTTGAATCTGATATTGAAAGAAAAGAGGTTAGGTTGAAGAGATTGTTTAAAACAGAAGATATTATCACAAAAGACATATCAGATGAATTTATAGGAAAATTATTTTATAAACAAAATTCTAGTAATAAAACAATTTTAGTTTTAGGTGGTTCTGATGGAAATTTAGATGCTTTAGAACTTTTAGCAGCTCCACTTGCATCTAGAGGATTCAATGTACTAACAGTTGCTTATTTTGATTTAGAAGGATTGCCAAGTAAATTAGAAGAAGTACCATTAGAATACTTTGAAAACGTATTTAAATGGATTAGTGAAAATGAAATCACTAATACTAAAGAACTATTTGTACATGGAACATCAAAAGGTGGCGAATTAGCACTTTTACTTGCTTCAAGATATAAGCAAATTAAAAAAGTAGTAGTATCACAGCCTCATGCGTATTGTTTTCAAGCACTTGATGGACAGATGAATGGAAAAGATACTTCATCATGGTCATATAAAGGTAAGCCACTTCCATATATCAAAGTCGACAATAATATATTTTTTGAAGACCAGAAAAAAGATATAGAAAAAGGAATCCCATTTGGATTTGCCAGTACCTATAAGAAAAGCATTGTAAGGGCAGACAATAAAGAAGAAGCTAGAATAAAAGTAGAAAATTCTGAAGCTGATATTCTTATGATTTCTGGAAAAGAAGATAATATTTGGAATAGTTATGATGGTTGTGTAGAAATCATGGAAAAACTTAAAAAAAATAACTACCAATATAATGTGGAACTATTAACATATGATAAGATGGGACATCCTTTACCAATTCCATATATTGTGCCTCTAAAGGAAACTTTATTTGTGAATATGGATGGAGGAATATTTTCTTCAGGAGGAACTGTAGAAGGTAATGCAAAAGGACAGTTTGAATCATGGAAAAGAACTATTGAATTTTATAAAGAACCTTTATCAATTGATATAAAAAAATAAAAATGACTATATTTTTCTATATATGCACAAAATCTATCAATTTTACAACTTTAATTTATTGTTTATGTAATTTGTATGTTATATACTAGTTTTAACAAGATTGATAATTTATAAACAATTATAAGAGTTATTGAAAGGTGGAGTGAAATTATGGAAAGACTCACTAGAAGTGAACAGCCTCATATAAAATTTGGAATGTTTAAGATACGAATTCCATTTATACATTACAGATTTGAGAAACCAGAAGCTATTCAAGGCATAATATCAAGTATGACAAGCTTAGGAACTATTGGACTTAGCACGCAAATATTAGGATTACCATATGAAGTCGCATGGAGTATGGCTATCATTAACTCAATATTGTACTGCTTACATGTTTTTATGGGAGACCCAGTAGTTCCTGGCTGGATTACAGCTTCTATAACTCTTACAACTGCATATTTGTTAAAGTTCAATATTGGTATTGAAAGAATACAAGCATTAACAGCTTTACAAATAGATTTAGGAATTATATTTATTTTAATGGGAATAACAGGTATAGCTGGAAAACTAGTAAATAGAATCCCAAATTCCATCAAAGGTGGGATACTTATGGGAGTTGGTATATCAACTGTAATATCAGAATTTAGTCCTAAAGGCAGATTTGAATCTTATCCAATATCTATAACAGTAGGGATTTTAGTTGCTTGTTTTGTAATGTTTTCTGAAAAATTTGATGCTCTAAAAATAAAGAATAAGTTTTTGTTTCGATTAGGTCAATATGGCGTGGTTCCAGCTATTTTAGTGAGTTTAATTATAGGAATATTTAGTAAAGAAATAGGAATTCCTAGCTTTAATTTTGAAAATATTATTTATATAATGGATTTTCAAAAACTAATAGATACAGTATCTCCTTTTGGAATAGGTTTTCCAAGTGTAATATTATTTATACAAGGATTGCCAATGGCTTTCATGATATACATAATTGCGTTTGGTGATTTTATAACAGGTGAAAATTTAGTTCTTTCTGAAAGTAAAAACAGAACAGATGAGTATATTGATTTTAATTCCAATAGGTCTAATGTTATAAGTGGAATAAGAAATATTGCTATGGCAGTTATTTCTCCATATATAGCTATGTGTGGTCCATTGGCGGCAACTCTTACTGGAAGTGTTGCTCAAAGATATAAGGTCGGAAAGGAAGCAATGCAGTCTATTTTTAGTGGTATGGGTACGTTAGTATGGGTTTCAGCTATTTTTATTTGCTTTTATCCAATTGCACAAATAGCTACTCCTCTTATACCATTAGCATTATCAGTGACACTTCTAGTTCAAGGTTATTTATGTACTAAACTATCAATGGAACTATGTGATACTGGCGTAGAGAGAGGTTTAATTGGGCTGATGGGTGGTGTAATTGCTGCTAAAGGTGGAACATGGGGTCTTGTAGTAGGCTTTATACTTTATTTTGTGCTAATAGATTCTAAAAAGAGAAGAGAAAATGATAGTAATTCATCAGAAGATTATGTATATGAAATATCAGATAAAAAGAAAACTATTTAAAATAAAAAATGAGTTGCAATTGTCTGTTAATTGATTAATTGCAACTCATTTTTTATTTATTAACCCCAGGAATGACAAAAAAATGTAAAATTTTTTCTTGACATAATTTTTTTGATATATAATAATTGTTATACAACACATGTGTTTTATAAAATTTTAATGGAGAAGTGAACTTATATGCCACCTAAAGCAAAAATAACGAAAGAAATGATTTTGAATATTGTCTTGGATATTACAAGAGAAACAGGATTTGAAACTGTAAATGCAAGGAGTATTGCAAGTAAATTACAATGTTCTACTCGACCAATTTTTACTTGTTATGAAAACATGGATGAATTAAAATCTGAATTTCTTGCTTTTGCATACGAATACTATAATCAGTATGTTATTAATTATCATAACTCTGAAAATGTCAGTCACTATTTATTACTTCCACTTTCATACATTGAATTTGCTCAAGAAGAAACACATTTATTTAAGTTGCTATTTATAAACGATTTAGATTTGATGATGGAAGAGGCAAATGATTTTTATAAAGAAATTGATAATGAAAAAAAGGCAAGGCTTTTTTCGGAAAGCATTGGAATAGAGTTAGAATGTGCAAAAGTCATATTTTTAGATTTATTTCTTTATACTCATGGCATAGCTGTCTTAACAGCAACAAAAAAAATAACATTAGATAGAAATAGTGCTGAAAAAATGTTAAAAAATATATTATCAGCTTTTATAAGACAAGAAAAAACGGATTGGAATTTATCTATTTGATGTTTACTAACTAATACAGAAGGGGGTGCAATATGAAAACAAACCAATACTTAATTGATTTTTACAATAATTACGACGAAGATAGTCGGTTGGCATTAAAGTATGGAACAGTTGAATTCCTAACTACTATGCATTACATTGAGAAGTACATAAAACCTGGCGACCGTGTGCTTGAAATTGGTGCTGCAACTGGTCGCTATTCTCACACGCTGGCACGTCAGGGATATGACGTCGATGCAGTGGAATTGGTCGAACATAACATAGAAGTTTTCCGTAAAAATATTCAATCAAATGAAAATATAACTATTACTCAAGGTAATGCTATGGATTTATCTGTTTTCCCAGATAATGAATATGACATTACATTGTTGTTAGGTCCGTTGTATCATCTTTATAACAAAGAGGATAAGCAACAAGCTCTACATGAGGCTATTCGTGTAACAAAACATGGGGGTGTGATTTTTGCTGCATATGTTATATCTGATGGCTGTCTTATTGATGAAGGGTTCAACCGAGGAAATATCAATGTAGCTGAATATATTGAAAAGGGCTTGATTGACCCACAGACATTTGCTACCAAGTCAGAGCCAAATGATTTGTTTGAACTTGTCCGTAAAGAAAACATTGACGATTTGATGTCTGTCTTTCCTGTAACAAGACTGCATTACGTCGCATCAGACGGTTTAGCCCTATGTATGCATGAAGCAGTAGATGCTATGGATGATGACGCATTTGAGTTATATTTGAAGTATCACTTTGCTACTTGTGAACGCGAAGATTTAATAGGCGTTACGAGTCATTCGATTGATATATTCAGAAGATAAACAATAGAAGGTAAAAAAACAAACAGAGGGTCGTAAAATCAAAGTTTTCTGACCCTCCGAATTTTGAAAATCTATGTTGAGTGTAGTATAAAAGTAGCTATTTTTATATCTATTCTTATTGAGAGCGTAAACGTTCTGTAAGGGATTGTTTTTCTAGATTTCTTATAAGTAATTCAATTATTAATATTTGTATGCATATTAACACAAATGAAAAAATTAAAATAGAAAAGATAGAAAAATTGAAATTAATGAAGTCTAATCTAATAACATCTTTTATAAAAAAGCAGAGTAATTTTGAACCACAATAACCCAATATAATCGATACAAATATAGCTTTAATACTCAAATTCAAACCTTCTCGATAGAGCATTTTGTGCAACTGTTTTTTTGTCATTCCAACTGCCTGAAGCAAGGCAAACTCTTTTTTTCTAATTAATACACTATTTACAAGAATATTTGTCATATTAAGGATACCAAAACAGGAAATTAAGCCAACAAATACATATGCAGCTATAATCATATACTTAAAAGCTCTAGTTAGCATTTTATAATCATTATCATATGAATAAAGGATTAAATTTGAATTATTTTGAATAATATTTAATAGTTTTTCTTCAACTTCTTTTGAATACTTTTTATCAGATAAAATTGAAAAATGTAAATTTGTATTATATGGTGTTATTTTATCTAAAGCCTTATCTGAAGTAAAGAACATACATCCTGTATTGGAATTATCGATTATTCCAACTATTTTCATTTGTCTTTTGATGATGTCATTTCCACTAAATATGTTAAATGTAATTGTACTTCCAATTTTCAAATCAATTCCATAAGATTTTGTTTTATATTTATTTACAATTAAGCTGTTTGAATCCAATTGATTATAGTCAATTTTTCCATTTACAATATACTTTTGGAATGATTTTGCAAGCTCTGGTGTGATACCTTCAATCAATGTTGTAACTTTACTTCCATCTTCATCTTTAATTGAAGGGTCTATAACTTCACATTTAATTCCTTTAGATTCAATTACCTTTTGTACTCCATAAATTGAATTGATTTCATTTTTAAGAGTGTTTGTAAATGGATTATTTTGCTGAATTTGTGTAATGCGTTCATACAAATTGTCAATTTTATTTCCAATAATATAATTTTCATTATAAACGAATGTCTGAGACATCTGTTTATTAAAATCTATAGAATTAGCAAGACTAGCAATTGAAATAAATAATATTCCACTAATACTCAATGAAATTAATGCTATTAAATTTTTCTTTCTATTTACCTCAATATTTTTTAGTGCTAAATTTTTAATATTTATATGATTAAGTGTTTTAATTTTATTTCTAAATTTAATTTCTGCATATTGCATAGCTTCAATAGCAGAAGTTTTAGAAATAATTCTAGCTGGTTTATTTAAAGAAATTCTTACAGTCAAAAATATTACTATTGATAATACTACAATAATAAATAAGTCAGTAGTCATTTGCCATGCTAAAGGTTGAATTATATATGTAATTATGCAGGAAGATATAATGCCTATTGGAATAAAAATAATAGATAAAATATTTCCTTGTAGGTAAATAATCTTTCTTAATTGCAAAGAAGTCATACCAAGTGCTTTCAATTTTGCATACATTTGAACCGAATTAACAACTGAAATATAAAAAATACTATAAATAACAAATAAACTAGAAAAAAGAATAATTACTCCTACTATTAAAACTGTAATAACTTGTTCACTATCAATTAAATTTGATTCAATATAATTATCATTTAAATATATATTATGTTTTTTAATATTTAAAGAGGAACCAATTTCATTTAATTGAGTCTTAATTGAAGTAGGGGATTTTTCTAAATTTTCTTTTGATAATCTAACTAATACATCTACAGTATTTGGAGTTGCTTCATCAAAATTATTGCTTTTGATTTGTAAAGGTGTAGAAGCTACATTCTTTAGATAATCATTGGAAACAACTGTATAGTATTGCTTAGCATTATCTTGATAATAATTTTCTACAAATCCAACAATAATAAAATTACTTTGTATTTCTTTGTTAGTAATATTATCACGATATTTTAATGTAATACTATCTCCAAGGTCTTTATTTAAACCAAGTTCATGCAGATATTTTTCTGAAATAGCAATTTCATATTTATTTGTTGGGATAGTTCCTTTTAGTAGTTTAAAATTTAGAAGCTCAATTGCAGTCTTATCTGCATATATCATTGACATCCTATAATCTGATTTTATCTCATTACCAAGTAACTTATAAACTCCTACGCTACTAAAGTTTTTATTTTGCTGTAATATATTTTTTGATTTTTCATTTACAGATTGATATCTCGCATGATAGGGAGATGCATTAATTAAATCCATAGAACCATTATATGAAACTAAAGCAGTCGTTAATAATAAACATGTAGAAATCATTATAATAATACCTGAAAGAAAAAATTTAAGCTTATTAATTTTTAAATCATTCAATGCTATTTTTCTAATGAAAGCACCATTATTATTTTTAAACATATATTTCACCTCCTAGTTATCAATTTTTCCATCTTCAATACGAATAATTCTATCTGCTAATTGTGCAATTTCATTATTATGGGTAATCATTACAATTGTTTGGTTAAATTTCTCACTTGTCATTTTAAGTAAACCTAATACATCTGCACTTGTTTTACTGTCAAGATTACCTGTTGGTTCATCAGCAAGTATAATAGCAGGTTTCGTTACAAGTGCCCTTGCAATAGCAACACGTTGCTGTTGTCCTCCAGAAAGATTACCTGGAACATCATATAGTTTTTCATCTAGTGCTAGTAGACTTATAATTTCATTTATAAAGTCTTTGTCTAGTGTTTCACCATCCAATCCAATTGGCAAAATGATATTTTCATATACATTAAGTAAGGGAACAAGATTATAATTTTGGAATATAAAACCTATGTTTCTACGTCGAAAAATTGTAAGTTGTTCATCATTCATAGTTGATAATTCTTTTCCTCTTATAATTACATTTCCGGATGTAGGATTGTCTAAACCGCCCATCATATTTAATAATGTAGATTTACCACTACCAGATGTACCTACAATAGAAATAAATTCACCTTTTTCAACAGATAGGCTCACACCATCAAGAGCTTTTGTAATGTTTGAATTTCTACCATAATATTTCTTTAAGTCTATTACTTGTAAAATACTCATCATAAGGACCTCCTTCATATATTGTAAGTACAGTATATAATCAAAATGTTGCAGAATTATCACAAATAAAATATTTGAAAATTTATTTATTAGGCAAAAATATAGAAAAAGTAGAGCCTTTTCCAATTTTTGATGTAACTTTAATATATCCACCTTGAAGAGATATAATTTTTCTTGAGAGATATAGACCAATTCCAATACCATCTATATCATGTACATCTTCTTCACGATAGAATCTCTTAAAAATTTCTGCTTGGTGACTTTCCGATATGCCTTTTCCAGTATCAGTAATATCTATTTTAACATACATAACCCAGCATTCTGTAGATATATGTATTTTACCTTTAGGGCTTGTGTACTTCACTGCATTATCTAATATATTGAAAATAGCTTCAGAAGTCCATTTTTTATCATGACATATACATAAGTTTGAATCACAATCAACTGTAACTTCAATGTTCTTTTTTTCAGCATCAAATAAAATTCCACTAAGTGAAGTAGCAATTGTTTCATAAATCAAATTCTTCTTTTTAGATAATGTAATTATACCTGTTTCTAGTCTTGAAGTTTTTATCATAGACTGCATTAAAAATTCTAATTTATCTAATTGACCTTGCATATCCATCAAAAACTCATTTTGAATTTCCGTTTTAAGATTCTGATTTAATAGGGTAGTATTAATTATCTTTAAATTTGCAATAGGAGTTTTGATTTGATGAGATATATCAGAAACTAATTCTTGTAAATCAGCTTTTTCCATAGCAATATTATGACGACTTTCTTGAATGACTTCATACATTCTAATCATTCTATGATTAATACGCGACAAAAGAGTTTCTTCTTCAAAAGCAATTTCTAGATTATCTTCACTATTCATCATCTTATCTAAAGTTAAACATATCTCAGAGCAAAAGAGAGTTATTTTCTTATGAAGTAAGAGCATGATTAATAATATAAAACCACAGAATATTATTGTATATATTAATAATAGGGCAACTATTTTAAAATCATTAGTTATTATATAAATTCCTATATTGAATAGAATAGTTGTAAGAGCCATACTAACAGCAATTATTAAATAAATAGAATTAAAAGAAAATTTTTTAAAATTCATTTTTTTCACCTATCCACATGTATCCCATACCATATACTGTTTTAATATATTGAGAGTCATCTTTTTCAATTTTACTTCTAATTCTACTTATAACAGATGTCAAAGTATGTTCATCTACGAAATTAGCATCTATATCCCAAAGTTTTTCTAAAAGTATTTTTCTTGTTAGAATATTTTTGGGATTTTCAATAAATAGTTTTAAAGTACGATATTCTAGTGGCGTAAATACAATTTGATTGCCATTTATACATGCAGAGAGCTCAGAAAAGTTAATCTTGAGATGTCCATCATCATAGCAATCTTGTTTTGTTTTTGTTGTAATATGCTTTAAAAGTGCTCTTACTTTTTGTTTAAACACATTGATGTTAAATGGTTTTGTTATATAATCCAAAGCTCCAAGTTCATAACCTTTAATCATATCATAATCCATATCATTGGCAGTTAAAAAAATTATAGGGATATCATAATTTTCTTTAATTTTCTTGCATAAATCAAATCCGCTTTTATCTGGTAGATTAACATCTAAAATAATTAAATCAAATTTGTGTTTAGCAATAGATTCTAAAGCAGATATAGCTGTAAATTTTGAAATAACCATATATCTCTCTTCATTTAAGTTATATGATAGTGTTTTATTTAATATAGTATCATCTTCTACTACTAATATTTTTTCCATATATTCACTCCTTTTATTTTTAATATTCTATATAAAGTCAATTATAGACTCAAAATGTTGCTAAATTGTCATAAATAATATAAATTATTTATATAAATAAAATATTTAATAAATAATCTGCCCTAGAATTTATCATAGAACAGACTAATTATTAAATATATAAAATTATTTTAACCAAGATGGATTTCCAGGTACAAATATTCTTTTACCAAATTTTGAAGTATATTCATCCAAAGCCTTCTCAATAAGCTCATTATTGCCTTTAAAAGAAGTAGTGTTTTTTATAGTTTCAAGGTTTTGGCTAAATGGGCAAGCAGATATACACATACCACAGTCTGTGCCTAGATATCTCCATTTAATATAACATGTTTCATGTTCAATCACCCAATTATATTTTCCATCATCACCAATTTTAATATCATTAGAAAGTGAGTGAGAAGGGCAATTAAAAGAACATTTTTTACATACTTTGCAAAAGTCTTCAAGTCCAAAATCAACATATTCATCTTCTATAAGTGGAATGTCAGTAGTGACAACCCCTAGTCTAAGTCTAGAACCATAATCTTTATTTGTAAGTATTGCATTTCTCCCTATATCACCTAATCCAGCATCGCGAGCTATAAAAACAGGCATTACTAGATAATTAGCATCCATATGATTTCTAGCATCATATCCTAGGTTTCTTATGTAGTAACTTAAAATCATACCGACAATAGATGCATCTACATAACATTTTGAAGTTTCTATAACTTCACATATCATTGGGGCTCTGTTTATCATTTCTTTATCCATTTCACATCCAAATACAATTGCATATTTATGAGATAGATTAACTTCTTCACCGTAGTTTTCTTCATGTCTTCCTCTATTTGTATAAATATGGTAGTCTTTTAATCTAGTTATACCAACCACAGAAGCTCCATATTGCTTTGCAAACCCTTTTATCTTTTTAGTCATTGACTTTGCATCTACATCTACTTTATTGTCACAAATTTTTCCTTCACATAGTGATTTTATATCAGATAAAAAGTCAAATGCACTACTTGCCATTGGAGAATTTATCTCATTATAAGTCATAGTTCCTTCACTACATAAATTTGGTCTACTTCTTATACTATCATCAACTTCTTTTTTTTTAGGATTTTTCTCATAATAGTCATTATAAGCAAAACCATTTTTTTTATAATTTGCTCTTGCAAACATAGTATTTCTTTCATCAACCCTTTTCAATTCTATTCCCCCTAGTAAAAGTATAATTAAATAATATAACCTTATCCTTACATAACTTAATTATATAAGAATAAGGTTATATTTTCAATTTAAGCGTCGTTAAATTAAATAATTTGTATTTATACAAGTTTTATAATATTTTTACATATAAATTATATTAATAATAAATAATAAAAAATTTAAGAATAAATATGATTTATTGTCTTTAAATGGAGTGTATTGACATATTGTAAAAAATCTTATTATAATAAATATACTAAGAATTAATACAAATTGATAAAGAAAGAAGTGAATTTATATGTCAAGAAATAAGCATTCTGATAAGATAAGAAGTCAGATATTAGAAGTTGCATGGCAAATATTTGAAGAAAGTGACTATGATGATGTAACCATGCAACAAGTCGTAGATACTCTTGATATATCTAAAGAATCTGTATACTATCATTTTAAAGATAAAGAAGTCCTGTTCGAAGAGATTATATCAAATATTTTAAAAGTAGAGATAGAAAATTTAAAGTTAATATTACATAATTCTGACTTTACGATTAGAGAAAAAATATCTGCGTTTATCTTATGTATATCTAGCTCAGAAATAAGAAAGAAATTGATTGATTATATGTGCTCTCAAAAAAAACCTACCTTCTTTATAAAGAGTATACGAGCATCTACGCTTGAAATGACTCCTTTATTATCTTGCTTAATAAAACAAGGTATTGAAGAAGGCGTTTTTAAAACTGATTATCCAGATGAAATGTCTGAAGTATTTATAATATTAATAAATATTTGGTTAGACCCAGTATTATTTAGTGAAAGTACAGAAAAACATTTCAAACGTATTGAATGTCTAGCTAATTTATTAAGTGCAAGTGGTGTACCTATTATAGCTGATAACGACTTAAAATTAATTAAAGCATTTTATAGAGAATGTTCTAAAGAAAAATAACCTATAAATAAGAAAAATAATCTATAAATAAAAAACTGTAATTAAATTTGAGAAAAAATAAATTTAATTACAGTTTTTTTAGTAAAATAAGTGTATCTATATATTTTTTAATAAGATAGAGCAAGAAAATACTATTTTACAAGTTTAAAAATAAAAATATAAGGAGGAGAAAATTTGAATTTATTAATTATTGAAGATGATACAAATTTAAATGAGGGTCTTTTTTATGCTTTTGAAAGTGAAGGATTTAATGTTTTAAAAGCTTATACAAAACAAGAAGGCTTACATGTATTTAATAATAAAAATATAGATTTTATAATTTTAGATTGTAACTTGCCAGATGGAAATGGATTTGATGTATGTAAGCAAATACGTGAAAAATCAGACATTCCAATTATAATGCTTACTGCAAGAGATTCAGAAATCGATGAGGTAACAGGATTAGAGATAGGGCTAGATGATTATATCACAAAACCATTTTCTCTATCTGTATTAAAAGCGAGAGTTAAAGTAGCAATAAGAAAAAAATCAAATAATAAAGTGATATATTCTAATGGAATAAAACTAGACCAAAATTCACTAAAAGTATATAAAAATGAAGTGGATTTGGAGCTTAGTGCTGTAGAATATAAGCTTATTAATTATTTAATTGAGAATAAAGGTCAAATATTATTAAAAGAACAAATTTTAAATCATATATGGGATAGTGAAGAAAATTATGTTGATGAGAATATTGTATCTGTAAATATAAGAAGACTTAGAATGAAGGTAGAAGATAATCCATCTAATCCAAAGTATATAAAAACAGCTTATGGAATGGGATATCTATGGAATGAGGTAGAATAATATGTTGGTTCTATTTTTTGCGATATGTATGATAATTATATCTATAATAACTATTAAAAAAAGTCAAAATACATGTGATGAATTGAGTCTAATGTTAAATCAATTATTGGAAGGTAAAGAAGTTTCTTATCCAGATACAAAAGATACAAGAGTATCAAAAATTTCTTATCAAGTAAAAAAAGTTAAAGATATGATAGAAATAGAAGTAGAGCAGTCAAAATCAGAAAAAGAAGCAATTAAAAGTTTAATTTCAAATATGTCACATCAATTAAAAACACCACTTTCAAATATTACCATTTACTGTGAACTTTTAGAAAATATGAATCTTCCTACATCAAAAAAAGTGGAGTTCTTACAAAAAATGAAAAATCAAACTTTTAAAATTGACTGGTTGTTAGAATCTCTATTTAAGATGACCAAATTAGAAGATGGAGTTATTAGATTTGAAACAGAAGAATTGATGATTAAAGATACTATTGTTCAAAGTATCAGTACTGTTTTTAATAAAGCAGAATCTAAAAACATAAAAATAAATTTAGAAACATTTTCAGATATAAAGTTATTTCATAATAAGAAATGGACTATAGAGGCAATTGTAAATGTCTTAGAAAATGCAATAAAATATTCACCATCAGATAGTATAATTACTATTTCTGTAGAAAAAATGGAACTATATACTAAAATTATAATCAAAGATGAAGGAATAGGTATTGATAGTAAAGAATTGAACAATATTTTTAAACGATTTTATAGAAGTAAAAATGTTGAAAATCAAAATGGTACAGGAATTGGTCTATATCTTACAAGATTAATTTTAGAAAAGGAAAATGGAAATATTATAGTAGAATCTAAATTAGGAAGAGGAAGTTGTTTTAGTATCTTCTTACAAAATTGTAAGAGTTTAAATTAACTTTGTAGGATGGGTGTAATTATCGTCACTTACAATATCTTATAAGAACTTATACTTTAAGTTATGTTGAAAGGAGAAATAAAATGAGTATATTAGTGACGAATCATTTAGTAAAACATTATGGAGAAGATGAAAACAAGGTCAATGCTCTAAATGGAGTAAGCATAGAAATTGAACAGGCTACATTTACTGCTATAGTTGGAACTTCTGGGTCTGGTAAAAGTACATTATTAAACATTATAGGTGGGTTGGATAACCCTTCATCAGGAGATGTAATAATTAAAGGGAAAAACATATCTAAACTAAGAAAAAAGGATTTGACTGTATTTAGAAGAAGGAATATAGGTTTTATATTTCAAAATTACAGTTTAATACCAGTATTAAATGTCTATGATAATATTGCTCTTCCTGTTACATTAGATAAAGGAAGTTATGTGGACCATGATTATATTGAAATGTTAATGAATACATTAGGAATTTGGGATAAGCGTCTAAAATTTCCAAGTGAACTTTCTGGTGGACAACAACAGAGAGTAGCAATTGCTAGAGCCTTATCAAATAAACCTGCACTTATACTAGCTGATGAACCAACAGGAAACCTTGATAGTAAGACCACAATGGAAGTAGTATGTTTATTAAAAGAAAGTAGTGCAAAATTTCACCAAACAATACTTATGGTAACACATAATGAAAATATAGCACAAATATG
The DNA here is from genome assembly GCF_020657785.1 of Clostridioides sp. ZZV14-6154. Classification (NCBI taxonomy): domain Bacteria; kingdom Bacillati; phylum Bacillota; class Clostridia; order Peptostreptococcales; family Peptostreptococcaceae; genus Clostridioides; species Clostridioides sp. ZZV14-6154. Next base: position 285,880 of record NZ_JAGWCY010000001.1, read on the forward strand.
CGATTCTATTATACATATTGAAGATGGAATTGTAGTAAATAATGGCGGTGAAATACTATGATATCTTTAATGAAGTTTGCAATTCAATATATTAAACATTATAAAAAACAATCTATATCTATAATTTTAAGTATCGTACTATCAGTAGCCTTATTAACAGGAATTGGTTCTCTAGTACATAGTGCAAATAAAAGTAGAATTGAGAAAATAAGAGAAGATAATGGAGATTATCATTTTTATTTTAAGGTAGATAATAAACAACTACAAAAAATTAAGAAAAACAAAAAATCAAATGAATACACTGTAAACAGACTTGGTATAACAAATACTAAAGGTTCTATAGATGAACCTTTCATTATGAAGTTTTTAAATGTGGATTCATCTTATTTAGATATGACAGGTAGAAAATTATTAAAAGGAAAGCTTCCTAGCAAAGAAGGAGAAATAGCGCTTGATACCTATTCATTAAATAATTTAAATCTAAAAGAGAAAATTGGAACGGAGATAAAATTAGACGGAAAAACTTATAAGTTATGTGGGATTTTATCTAATCTTTTAAATCCAGAAACTACTTTGGAGGGCTTTGTAGATAGTTCTACATTTTCTGAAGAAAATGGTAATTATATGGTTTATGTAAAATTTGATGAAAATAAAAATATAAAAAAACAAAGTTCTAGATTTATGAGAGAATTTAATATATCGAAAAAAAGTTCCCATGTAAACTGGAATTTATCAAGTGAATTTGGTGTAAAACCTCCAATAACTTTTGAAAGATATAGTATATTTCAATTCTTAAATTCTTTAAAGTTAAATACAAATGCAATTATTTTAATTATTGGAATATTTAGTGCAGCAGCAGTATATAGTATTTTCCATGTTTCTATACTTCAAAGAGTATCACAATATGGCGTTTTAGAAGTGTTAGGTGCTAATAATAACCAACTTTTACTACTATTGTTTTTAGAATTATTTTTACTTTTCATAGTAGGTTTTCCTATAGGGTGTATTTTAGGAATAGGAGTAGCTTCAACAATACATCAACAATTTCCTCATATATTCTTAGGTAGCGATATTATTTCAGGGTCATTTTTTATAAGTGATAAATCTATTTACTTAGGATTTTTATTCTTAGCATTATTGTTAATTTTAATCACTATACAAGTTGTATATAAACTAAACAAATATTCTAGTATTGAGTCAATGAAAAATTTTGAAGTTACTAATAAACAAAATAGAGATATAAAAAGCATAAAGTTTTCTAACATGACAGCAGTATTATCTCATAAATATATGACTCAAAAAAAAGGAATGTTTATAGGAATTTTGTGTTCATTAGCTCTTGGGGGAATTATTTTTCTATGTTCTAGCTATTCTATACAACTTACCAGAAATAATAATGAACTTACAATGAAAGCCGATGATGGTTTAAATTCTGACTATCAAATAGCTATGCAAACAACTGATTTTGATGTAGGAATACCAAAAGATAAAATTTCAAAACTAAACGAAGTAGAAGGAGTATCAAGTATTTACCCAGTAAGGTATTTTTTGGGAGGTATACACATTAGAGATGAGCAATTACTTTGGAAAAATTTCTTTAAACCTCTTGAAAAAGATTACAGAATAAAGAATTTTTTCAATGGAATTTGCACTAAACAAAGTGATGGGGGACATCTCTTAAAGACAAATATCTATGGATATAATGCTGATATGTTAAAAGGATTAAATCCTTATATTATTGATGGAAAAATTGATAATTCTGACATGGTTAAAAACAACAAAGTGATTGTTAGACTTCCTATGGATGGTACTGGTATATATGGTGCAGTTGACGTAAAGCCAGGAGATACTATCAAAGTTAAAGTACCAAAAACAATGAAACCTACAGATGAGATTATTAAGTTTAAAGAAGAAGATAAAAATAATTATACAGTAAAAGAATTTGTAGTTGCTGCTACTATAAAACGTGTAATGGCAAATAATATATACTTTATTGGCGATTATGGTATGGATATAGTTATGACAAATAAACAAATGGAAAGTAATTTTAATATCATAAATTACAATATGGCCAGTATAAAAAAGATGAAAGAAAGCAATAGCATGGAAGTAGCTAAAGAAATAAAAAATGTTATACATAATATAAAACGATGTATTGTGACAGATTATACCATTGCTATTGAAAAAAATAATATTTATTTAAACCAGAAATTATTGTTTATATATGGGATTGTATTTGTACTTCTAAGCATAAGTTTGTTTCATATTATCAATACAGTGAGTTATTTAGTTTTTTCAAGAAGACATGAATTTGGAATTTTAAGAGCTATGGGAATCACAGATAATAAGTTCTTGATTATGATGATGAGGGAAGGTTTTTTATATGGATTATATGCAAGTATTATAATGGTAATTGGAAGTATTATTGGGCAATCCATGATTTATTTTATAGTAAAACGCGTATATTTATATATAAATCCAGTCTTTAATATAAGTATGTCTCTATACATGGGTATGATTATTTTAAATATTACTATTAGCATTATTGCAGTTATCATTCCAGTAAAACAAATATTAAAGAGTGATATTATTTCAGAAATAAATAGAGATTAAAATTTTTAATAACGATTAATAAATTAAACTATGTAAATATTAAATAACCTCTTAATTGATATACAGTAAAGTTATATCAGTTAAGAGGTTTATATTAGTTTTTAATCTAAATAAATTATATAAAATGCCTTAAAATATATTATTTTGTATAGTTATCAAAATAACCTTGTATGTAAATAATAGGAGTACCTTTATCTCCACTTCCAGAAGTTAAATCTGCTAAAGAACCTATAAGGTCTGTAAGTCTTCTTGGAGTAGTACCTTGAGAAACCATATTTCCTGTTAAATCATCAGATTTATTATCTTTTTCAACTATGTATTTTGAAATTGCTTCTTTTAACTCATCTCCAGATAAGTCAGCAAAGTCATTATCAGCTAAATATTTTAATTTTACCTCATTTGGAGTACCTTCTAAGCCTTTTGTATAAGCAGGAGAAACTACTGGGTCAGCTAGCTCCCATATTTTTCCTACAGGGTCTTTGAAAGCTCCATCTCCATAAACCATTACTTCTACATTTTTACCTGTAATTTCTTTTATACTGCTTTGAATTTTATTTACAACTTCATCACAATTTATAGGGAATAATTTTACAGTTTCTTCTGTAGCTTTGTTTGAACCTAAAAGTCCATATTGGTCATTATATCCACTGCCATCTACACTTGATGTCATTATATCATCAAGAGAATATACTTTTTTAGCACCATTTTGATTTAAAATTCTCTTTGTTCTCTGTCTTGTATGTATATCACAAGTTAAAACACTTGTTGTGTAATTAAGTATAGTTTTTGGGTTATTAGCAAAAATTATTTCTACTTCTGCTCCACACTCTTTAATTAAATTTTTATAATAATCAACATAATCAACACCAGTAAATGTATGTTTATTATATCCAAATAGCTCTCTATATTTTTCTTCTGTTAACACATCTGACCAAGGGTTTATTCCTTTGTCATCAAGTTCATCAAGACTTATTAAGTGATTTCCAACCTCATCAGAAGGGTAGCTTAACATTAATACAACTTTTCTACATCCTTTTGCAATACCCTTTAGACATATTGCAAAACGATTTCTACTTAAAATTGGGAATATAACACCAACAGTATCATCCCCAAATTTATCTTTTACATCTTTTGCTATATTGTCAACATGAGCATAGTTTCCTTGTGCTCTAGCAACAACAGCTTCTGTAACAGCAATTACATCTTTGTCTCTAACTTCAAAGTTTTCATTCTTTGATGCATTTAAAACAGAATCAACAACTATTTTAACTAAGTCATCTCCTTGTCTTATAATAGGTGCTCTAACACCTCTTGAAACAGTTCCAACTAATCTATCCATTATTTAAAATCCTCCTAAAGAATTAATATTGTCATATTAGTACCATGTATATTATAATTCAAATATAATCATAAGTAAAATAAATAATACTAATATTTGATATAAGGAGTAGTTATGTATGAACGTAAAACTTGAATTATATAAAGTTTTCAATGCAGTTGTAAGTCATAAAAGCTTTTCTCTTGCTGCCAAAGAATTATTTATGTCACAGCCAGCTGTAAGCCAGTCAATTAAACAATTAGAAGAACAATTAGATACAATATTATTTTATAGAAATAATAAAGGTGTAAAGTTAACTCCAGAAGGGAAAATTTTAAGCGAACATGTTGCTACTGCATTAAACTTAATTGCATCAGGAGAAGATAGAATAAATAAATTTAAAAAATTGGAATATGGTTCATTAAAAATTGGAGTAGGAGATACAGCAGCACGTTTTTTTCTATTAAAGTATTTGGAAATTTTTCATAAGAAATACCCACATATCCATGTATCTACAATAAATAGAACTAGTAGAGAACTTATATCATTACTTAAAGATGGTAATATTGATATAGCAATCATAAATATGCCAATAGAAGATGAGACATTAAATATCGTCGAATGTATTGAGATACATGACATATTTGTATGTGCAAATGATTACATAGAATACAAAGGAAAACAAATATCTTTAGAAGAATTAAATTTGTTTCCTTTGATAATGTTAGAAAATAAAGCAAATTCAAGACTTTATGTAAATGAATATTTTTTATCAAAAGGTATAAAACTAAATCCAGATATAGAATTAGGTTCTCATGAATTACTTTTAGAATTTGCATATATAAATCTTGGAGTATCTTGTGTTATAGAAGAATTTAGCATAGATTACTTAAATAGTGGAAAATTATTTAAATTAGACATAAAAGAACCAATACCTAAGAGAAATATAGGTTATTGCCATTTAAAAAATATATCTCTATCACTAGCAACGAAAGAGTTTCTAAGTATGATATCTAATAATATGTAAATTTGTGTTTAGCAATTCTAAAATAAGTTTAATAAAAATAAATTAAAATGAGAAACACCTACATATACATGTATCTTACAATAAATAGAACTACTATAGAGCTTCTATTATTACTAACAATGTTTTAGATTTGAAAGATTTATAATAAGCTAATTATTATTAAAATTAGAAATAAGGTTAATTTGAGCACATTTATATAATTAATATCGTATTTTAAATATGAACAGTATATTAGATTAATGTATAAAGGAGGATTAGAAATGTCTGATTCTGAATATCCTCAAATGAAAACCTTAGAAACTAGAAGCTGTATACTAAGACCTGCATCATTAAATGATACTGAAGATTTTTTTGATTGTTATAAAAATAAAGTAGTAGTAAAACATTTACCATTTAGTGAGCATAAGTCTTTAGAAGATACAAGAAAATTTATAAAATCATTTTTTTTAAATCCATATAAAAAAGGAAAAATAGGTCACTTTGCAATAGTATACAAAAGAGATAATAAAGTTATTGGGAATATGGGATTTAATAATATAAATCCAAAAGCATTGGAAGCAGAAATAGGCATATGTATTAATCCAAATTATTGGGGGCATGATTTTGCTACTGAAATAACTAAAAGAGTAATACAATATGGATTTAGGGAGCTAAATCTAAATAAAATCATTGCGATAACCTATGAAGAAAATACAAATTCTACAAAATCATTAGATTTATTGGGCTTTAAATGTGTAGGAAAATATATCAAAAAAATTCATACTGGAAGCACAATAAAAAATGTCCCTTGTTATCAGTATGAATTAAAAAAATAATGAGTATTTAGTGTTCTAATAAGAGTTAGATAAAAACAATGCCAAAATCATATTATATCCACTAAAAAGGTTTAGTATATTAATATACTCACACTTTAATATAATATGATTTTGGCGTCTATAAGTTATTAAAAAATATATAAACAAAGTTATAAAATAACTTATTAATTAATTTTCTAAGTTTTTAAATCCTTCTCCAAGAACCTCATGTACATCCGTAACAATAACAAATGCAGTAGGGTCAGTCTTTTTAACTAATCTCTTAAGATAAAGTTCTTGTTTTTTAGAAACTACAACAAGTAGTACTTCTTTATTTTCTCTAGTATAACCACCTTTACCATCAAGAATAGTAAGACCTCTATCAAGTTCTTTTGTTATAGCTTGTCTTAAACTTTCAGGTTCTTCAGAAATAATAAAAAATGCTTTTGAATGATCAAATCCTTCCATTATCATGTCTGCTATTTTTATTAAGACACAAAGTGCTATCCCAGAGTAAAGGCCCGTTTCTATACTACGATTTACTATACCAGAAGATATAACGACCATTCCATCTAAACAAGACATAAATTTTGTAGCTTTTATCCCTGGAAACTTTTTACTAAGTATAAGTGCAATTAAATCTGTTCCTCCAGTAGAAGCATCTGATTTAAACATTATTCCTAAACCTATTCCAACCAAAATTCCTCCTGCAATAGCAGATAGTAGTAAGTCATCAGTTAATCTCAATTTTGACAGTGGGTCTGTCAATTGGACTATAGCAGAGAATACGACTGTCCCAAATAACGTTTTTAATGAATTTTTTGTACCCATAATTCTAAAGGCAAGTATTACTAATGGGACACCTATGATTAACATGATAGCTGATACTGGAAGTCCTGTAACTTTATTTAATACTAAAGATAGACCACTAAGCCCTCCAGGAGCAATTGTATGTGGTTTTAAAAACATATTTATACCAATACTCATTGATATACAACCAAAAAATAACCCAAGCATTTCAAGTAAAATTGGCGACTTTTGTTTTTTCATATAAACACCTCCATGAACTTGTCACAATTTAATATTATAACATATTTGACCAGTTTATATTATATAAAATTTCTTGACATAAGCAATTTCAAGTGTTTTATTATTCTTAATATTTGTAAAATATTTCTAAAATACATGATTTTCTGTCATTCTTCTAACACAATTATTTTTTAGTGGAAATTTTTTATATGTTATAATTTTTAATTCTTTTATTAAAGTATCCCCTATAAAAGTGGTTCTATGATATGCTTTTCTATTTTCATTAATATACACATATTATTTTGTATTCAGATTTAGATAGTTTGATAAGTAATTTTAAACTGTTTTATATATCGTCACTGTTTTGTATATTGTCATAGTGCTTTATTAAATAAAACAGATAACTTGATAATATGAAACTATACACATATAATTTAAGAAGTATCATATTTAAGAATATTTGCATTAAAAATAGTTAAAAAACACAAATATATAAGTTTAAGAAAAGAGTTGATTAAATGCGTAAGTCTGGATATAAGACAATATTTTACTCGTACATTATTTTTTTCTTAGTGCTTTTCTGTCTGGCTTTAACTGCAATAGGAATTTTATTATCACTTATTAATGTCCAACATCCAAATGGAAAAAGTATACGTAGTGACTGGCCTCAAAACTTTATGGAAAGTTTTACTGAGCAAATTATATTTATAAATAATAAACCACAAATAAAACAATCTGATATTCTTTCATATGAACAAGTACAGAAATATGCTTCTATCATGCTTAAGAATATAGAATATACAAATACACTTATTAACGATTTAAAGTTAACGTATCAATTAGAAAATGGTATGATTCCGTTGAATAAGTAAAATAGCAACTTGATAAGGTTTTTGAAAGAGTTAGCCATTGATATTTTGAATTATCCAGAATATGGAACTAATATAATTGAATTTGACAGTAACATTGACAATATTAAATTTACTTTTGATTCTACACTGCTAAAGCGTGCATTTAGTAATTTGATTATTAATGCTTTTGTGCATGGAAGTCAAGGTACCAAAGTTTCTTTGAATGTAATGGTAGATGATAAAATTAATATAACTGTTTTAGATAATGGAAATGGAAAAGGAATGACAGAGGAAGAAGTATCAAATTTATTTAATCGTTATTATCGTGGCACTAATACAGAACAAAAAATAGAAGGAACTGGTTTGGGGTTGGCAATAACAAAGCAAATTATTGAACTTCATGGAGGAACTATATCAGTTGAAAGTATTTTATCTTTAGGAACTACATTTCATATTTCCTTTCCTATCAATTAAGGTTAAGTAAAAGATATATTAAGGTTGATAAATTATCATATTTATATGGTAGTTATCAACCTTTTCTTATTTAGGAGGAGATTTAATGATTATCATTACATAAGTAAAAACTCTTTCAGCTGATTTTATTTATGGAATATTAATTAGCATTAATGAACTTTAGAGTTATATTAAATCAAGAAAGTAGGTGTAAATTTGAAAATTATATTAAAGTATATCTTAACAAATATTAAAGAACGAAAAATAAGAACAGCAGTTATGTTGCTATCCATAATTTTATCAACAGTTTTACTTTTCGTTTCCTTTTCAATTGGATTGTCTTATGAAAGTGCACAGCGAAAAATGGCAAGAGGTATGGCTGGGACTGCAACAATAGCTGTTCAAAGTACAGATTCAAATAAATTAACTAGTTTAGAAGATATACCAGATTTAAGTTCCATAAAATCAAAAGTTGGAATATTAGAAAGCTCTGCTGTTTATCATGAAGATGGATATTATGAATCATTCAATATTATAGCAGCAAACTTACCACAACTAAACAAAATTAATAAGCCACTATTGGTAAATGGAAATAATATGGCGGATATACAAAAATTTTGATAGAGCCAAAAGACGATATAACAACAGAAAATTTGGTAAATAAATTATCAGAAGAAATTTCAACTGAAGAATATAAAGTATCAAATACTGTAAATGAAGCTAAGATAATTGCAGATGCTAGACAGAAAACAATGCCATTTTTTCTAATAAGTTTTTTTGCATTAACTATGAGTATTTTTATTATATATAGTAGTTACAAGGTAATTATATTAGAACGTCTTCCAATCATTGGAACATTTCGAAGTATTGGTGCTAATAAAAAAACAGTAACTAATATTTTACTGTTTGAAAGTATATTGTATGGAAGTGTTGGAGGATTACTTGGGATTCCTATTGGTATAGTTGTTTTAAATTTTATGCTTCATGGTCTTGGTAATTCTCTTGAACAAGGTATATCAATTCCAACAGTAATATCTCCCATAGTAATTATTTCTTCTTTTGCAGTAGCGATAATTGTTTCTCTACTTAGTTCATATGTACCTATAAAAAAGACTAGCCAGTTGCTAATAAAAGATGTTGTTTTGGGAACAGTGGAAGAAAAGAATATTTCAAATCGTACTATATTTTGTATAGGTATCATAGTACTTTTTTTATCTATTCTACTTCCAAGAATAACAACTGAAAATACTTTGTATTTGGCTGGAGGATTTTCGTTATTAGGGTTGATTATATCTACTATTATTCTAATTCCTATTTTTACTGATACTATGTCTGTAGCCTTTGAATTTATTTATGAAAAGATTTTGGGAAATGAAGGTAAATTAGCTGCCAGAAATATGAAAAATAATAAAAATGTCACACAAAATATTACATTATTATTTATAAGTATTTCTGCTGTAATTGCAATAAGTGTTGTAGGAAGTTTTGTCAAGACATATATAGGCGATGTATTTCATGATGCCAAATTACAGGGGTTCGCAGATGGAGAGATGAATCAAGAATTTATTGAAGATGTTAAAGTTCTATGTTTGCAATAAATTATACTAATTCTTATATGGAGGAAGTAACAATTAAATCCTTTGAAAAAGAACGCTCTATTATTTTGAATGAAGATACACTTAAAAAAACAAGTTTCTCTGTAGGGGATAAAATAAATGTATCTAATGGTGGTAAAGAGTTTTTTTACACAATAGTTGGAAGTTTTAAATCTCGTGCAAATGATGTAGAAGCTGTTATACCATCTAGTTATGCGGTTAGTGATTTCGATAAAACTACATATGGATTTTTAGCTTATACAGCAGTTAATCCAGATGCTATTATGATTCAGATAAGAGATTTGTTTGGAGATACATCTAATTGGAGTCGTACTGTTGAGGAATTCAACAATGACTCTTTAAATACTATAAATAGCTTTTTATCTCCTATGAATAATATGACCTATTTTATTACTTGCTACAGTAGGTATAGTTAATAATCTATTGATAAACTATATTCAAAAGCGACGAACTATAGCTATGTATAAATCTGTAGGACAAAGTGATAAACAGAATATTAAAATGACTTTAATTGAAGGATTTACATCAGGTTTATTTGGTGCTGTTATAGGAGTATTAATATCTATATTAGAAATTAATACTATTTTCATAGTTGCAGGTTCAAAGATTTCAATGACACCAGATTTAGATTTTAAAATATTCATTTTTACTGGAATGTTAGGTATTACAGTAACATTGATAGGTTCAGTAGTACCAATTATAAAAGGAAAGAAAATGAAATTAGTAGAAGAAATTAGTAGAAGAAATTAAATTTGAATAAAAATGGAGGCTAACACATGAAAACAAGCTATAAGAGTATAGCCATAGAAGCAAAAAACATTATTAAAGAATTTAAAGTTGGTAATATAACTACTAAAGTTTTAAAAGATATATCTTTACAGGTAATGAAAGGCGAATTCGTTTCTATTATGGGACAGTCTGGTTCTGGGAAGAGTACACTTTTATATATTTTAGGTGGGCTAGATACTCCAACAAGCGGAAATGTATATATGAATGGAACAGATATATCACATTTTAATGATGATAAAATGAGTATAATACGTCGTAGAAATATAGGGTTTGTATTTCAATTCTATAATTTAATACCTAATTTAAATGTTGAAGAAAATATTATGCGACCTCTATTACTAGATGGGAAAAAAATGAATGATTATAAAAATCAATTAAACGAAATTTTGGAAATTGTTGGATTATCAGATAGACGTAAACATATTCCACGTGAGTTGTCAGGTGGTCAACAACAACGTGTTGCAATAGCACGTGCATTAATAGGAAGACCAGAGATTTTATTTGCTGATGAACCTACTGGAAACTTAGATAGTAAGACAGGAGCAGAAATAATTCAATTACTCAGTAAAATAAATCAAGAAAGTGGTCAGACAATAATTATGGTAACTCATTCATCTAAAGCAGCTGAAAGTAGTAATCGTATTATTACAGTTCTAGATGGTGTAATAGCATAATAATTGGTAGATGCATTATGCTAATTTTTACATAATAAATTTAAAGATTTTCTTAAACATTTTCCATACTTTTCAGATTGTATAAATTTTGTATATATGAATTAGACTATGTTAAATGTGTTATAATATTAAGGCAATGAATAAAAGATTATAGTATATATGAATTATTTTATTTGCTGTTTACTAAACATATTATCAGGGTATTTATTTAAGACAGTGAAATATTTAAAAGGTTTAAGTAATAATTGATAGAAGTTTTGGCAAAATATACAAAAACTAATTGATTATATACGTTATATGGGTATATAATAGATATTGTTTTAATAAAATACTTGAAAGGGAATGATTTGATGAAAATTACTTTACCAGAAACAGCTATTGATACTTTAAAAAGTATCCTAAAAGACAATCAAGATAAACCTAACAATGTAAGAGTATACTTTGCAGGTGTTGGTTGTGGAGGTCCTTCTTTTGGATTAGCTTTAGATGAGAAAAAAGAAGATGACTTAACTTATGAAGTTGGAGAATTACAATTTGTAATGAGCTCTGATGAATACAGTCAATATGGAGATATAATTATAGAAGATACAGGGTTTGGATTTAGAGTAATTCCTGAAAACATGAAAGATCAAGGTGGAGGAGGATGCTCTGGTTGTTCAGGGTGCCACTAGAATTGATTTTTTAGTATATTGAGAACTCTCTTTGATAGAAATACTTTTCTATTTTAAGAGAGTTCTTTTTATTTTTAAGTAAGATAATGTATAATAAAAAATGTATTTTACTAATTTTTATATGTAAGGAGAATTTATTGTGAGAAGAAGACGAAAAAAAGGTGCAGATGAAAAACTTTTAAGTTATACAGAATATGTCTTAAGGGAAGATATAGACAAATTAAAGGGAAAATGGAATATAAAGTTTGGAAATGATAATCCAATACATGTGGAATTTGGAACTGGAAAAGGTCAATTTATTACAACCTTGGCCAAACAAAATCCTGATATAAACTATATTGCTATGGAATTAAAGGAAGAAGTACTCTTAAAGGCTGTTGAAAAAGCTGATGATTCTAATTTAGATAATATATTATTTTTATGGGCGGATGTAAGCGATATTCTAAATTATTTTGAATCTAAAGAACTATCTAGGATTTATATAAATTTCTGTGACCCATGGCCAAAAAATAGATGGAGTAAAAGAAGACTTACTCATTCTGGATTTTTAGAAATGTATAATAATATTTTAGAAGATAATGGAGAAATTCATTTCAAAACAGATAATGAAAAATTATTCGAGTTTAGTTTAAATGAAATTGCTGCAAATAATTGGCTCTTAAAGAATATTTCTCTTGATTTAAGCAGTAGTGAGTATAAAAATAATGTTACAACAGAGTATGAGGATAAATTTATGTCACAAGGAATGCGAATATTTAGATGTGAAGCTAAAAAACGTAACTAGTAATATGTTTATAAGTTTAATAGTAGAAATTTATGCTAATTTATATTAATAAAGTGTACGAAAGTAGGCATATATAACAAGGAAACAGAGCCCTCTCATAGAAATTAATTTACTATGTAAAAAATTTTGTTTTATGTGGGAGGGTGCTATGAATTTAGCTAATTTAATACCATTTCTTATTTCTGCGACGGCTTTAAATCCAATAAATTCAAACGATAAGATTTTAAGTGAAAACCAACTTAAAGATATTTTTCCTGATGCTAACCTGAGAGCAGTTGTAAAACGATATGTAAATCCAGATGAAATGACTATAAGTAATATAAAGGCTTTGGATGGAGAATTTTATGCAACAGGGGAAAATATTTCAAATTTAAAAGGTATATCATATCTTGAAAACATAGACAATTTTATTTTTTGGAACAATAACATAAAGGAACTTCCTAGAGAAATACTAGGTTTAAAAGATATGGACTCAATTAATCTTGCAAATAATTATTTAATTAATGATAATACAGTCAATTCTCTTTCTAATAATGGTGTAGATGTAAATTGCGACTTGAATTTTATTGATACAAAAGACAATCAATATAAATTGGATTCTAAATACCATAATGTTGACATAGCAAAAGGTGAGAGTATTGATTTGAGAAAAATAGTTACAAAGAAAATTGATAGTTATTACAAATATTGGGAAGTAACTAATAGCCTTCCAAAAGATTTAAACTTTGTGGTATCTGTAAGTGATAAGAGTATACTTTCATGTAAAGATATGATTATTAAGGGTAATAATAAAGGGCAAGCAGTTGTGAAAGTTATACTAAATGACAAAGATGATTTAAATATATCGCAAGAAGTTTTAATCACTGTAAATGTAAAATAACATAAAATAAAGTGTATATTCATATAACTTATTTAATTATTATATTTTTAATTTCAATATTAAATCAAAGCAAAGGTTGCTAGTAACAAAGCACTAATATTAATGTTTTGTTACTAGCAACCTTTAGATATCTATAAATAGATTATCTAAAAAATCCCATTTCTTTTGTTAGTAGCCCATATCCCTATTAAAATTATCAATGAATATACTATATACAAAAATATTCTTATATACTGAACATCTAGTCCAAAAAACTCAATATTACTTTGTGAGGTATGCAACATCACAAGTACTGCAGATATACCAATAAGCAAAGGATTAATTACTATTTGCTTATCAGTTCTTAAAATCATTATTTTCCCCATCCAAATTATCGATAATATAAAAAATAAAATTTTAAGACCAAACTCTAATGTATCTACCAAAGCGAAAACATCCCTTCATTTATAATAAATTTTTCAGCTTAATCAAATATAAAACCCTAATATAACTTTTTAAACTTGTACTAAATCCATATAAGATAATTTAATTAAGTTCTATAAAACTTTATCTACATTAATATATACTACACTATACTTTGCATTTCTTAAATATAAATTAATAAATTTAATAAAATTTTGTTCATGAGCATATAAAGATATATTTCATTATTTAAATGCATATCATTATATATACAGTTTTAGGAGGCGAGGTATATGGATTCTAAATTTTTTAATTGGTACACTCAATCCTTAGGAGGAACTTTTGGTATTATATCATGTATATGTGCTTATTTAAATGGATATATGTTTGTTTATACAAATAGTGCTAGTAGTTACTTTGAAAGTATAGGATTTTTAGGAATAATTTCAAGCTATGTATTACTTCCACTTTGTATGCTAACTTTGGTTTTTGGAATTATACGTTCTTATACTCCAGATACATCCGATAAAAGTATTTTTGATATACCCTTTTTTACTTTAAATAAAAGATTAATACTTGTTACAGTAGTTTTTGGATTTATTGGTGCTAGATTTTATTTTATAATTCCTGCAATTTTAATGACTTTTAACTTATATAGTAGTATTTTAATCACTAAATTAAAAGATATACTATATAAGAACAAAGAAAATGATACTAATATGAAAGAAAGTGAAGTCTAAATTGCATAATTTTGGTATTTGTCTTAAAAATCCCCGAGGTATTAATTTGTATTTTATTATATTTTGCAAAATATATTGAATTTTATTCATTTTATACTTATAATTTATATTAATAATGGAAAATTAAAACAAAAGAATTTACTGGTTGTTAATTTAAAATTAAAATATATCTGAATGTGTTGATTCTATAGTCAGCACTTTTTCTTTTATAAATTTGCTTTTTGTGATATAATATTAGCACCAGGTAATAATACAAGGGGGTAACAACATGAACATCAATGAAATTAAGGAATTATTAAAGGTCATAGACTCAACTAACTTAGAATATGTAAAGCTTGAAAGTAGCGATTTTAAATTAGAAGCATCTAAAAAAACTGAAGTTACAAGCTCACCTGTTTTAAGTGTACAACAAGAATCGGTAGTAGATCTTTCTTTAGAAAAGCCATTTGTAAACGAGGCACCTGTAGTATCTAATGAGAATTTATCAATAGTAGTAGCTCCTTTGATGGGAACATTCTATGATTCTCCAAGTCCAGATGCAGAAAGCTTTGTCAAGGTTGGCGATGTAGTTGAAGAAGGTGACACTTTATGTATATTAGAAGCAATGAAACTTATGAATGAAATAACAAGTGAAATTAAAGGTGAAATAATTGAAGTATTAGTTGATAATGAAGAACTAGTAGAATATAATCAACCTTTATTTAAGATAAAACCATTGTAGTAGGAGGTATTTAAGTTGATAAAAAAAATACTAGTTGCAAATAGAGGCGATATAGCAGTTAGAATCATCAGAACGTGTAAAGAACTAGGCATAAAAACTGTTGCTATCTATTCTGAAATAGATAAAGATTGTTTTCATAGATATATAGCTGATGAATCTATTTGCATAGGGCCAAATAATATAAGCAAGAGTTATAATAACATAGAAAATATTATATACCTTGCTCTTAAATTAAAATGTGATGCTATTCATCCAGGTTTTGGCTTTTTATCAGAAAACCCTGAATTTGCAAAACAATGTGAAGAGAATAATATTATTTTTATAGGTCCAACAAGAGAACAAATGATTTTGATGGGAGATAAATCTAGAGCAAGAGAAACTATGATGGAATTAAATATCCCTGTTGTTCCTGGTTCAGAATCTGTTTTAAAAACTAAGGAAGAAGCTTTAGAAGTTGCAAGAGAAATTGGCTATCCTGTTATTATAAAAGCCTCAAGTGGAGGCGGTGGGAAAGGTATGAGAATCGTTAGAAAGGAAGAAGAGCTTTTTTCAAATTTTGATATGGCAAGTTCAGAAGCTCTAGCAGCATTTTCTAATAGCGATTTATATATGGAAAAATTTATAGAAAATCCTAGACATATAGAAGTACAAGTATTTGGTGATAAACATTCAAATGCAATACATTTAGGTGATAGAGATTGTTCTATGCAAAGAAGAAATCAAAAAGTAATAGAAGAGTCTTTAAGCCCATACCTTTCAGATGAAGAAAGAATAAATCTTCATAAAATTGCAGTGGATATAGTAAAAGGTGTAGGTTATATCGGTGCTGGTACTATTGAATTTATAGTTGATAAAGATAAAAACTTTTATTTTATAGAGATGAATACAAGAATACAAGTTGAACATCCAGTCACAGAGATGGTAACAAATCTTGACCTTATAAAACTTCAAATATCTATAGCTAATGGAGAAGAAATACCTTTTAAACAAGAAGATGTTATTTTTAGAGGCCATGCTATTGAGTGTAGAATAAATGCTGAAGATTCATCAAATAATTTTGCTCCATCACCAGGTAAGATAGAGTCATTAAATTTACCTGGAGGTTTTGGTGTTAGATTTGATACTTTTGTATATACAGGATATACTATACCACCTTTATATGATTCTATGATAGGTAAATTAATATGTTGGGCTGAGACTAGAGAAGAATGTATAAATAGAATTTATAGAGCTCTAGATGAAATTATTGTAGAAGGTATTAATACAAATGTAGAATTCCAAAAGGCACTTGTAACAAGTGAAGAGTTTAGAAAAGATACTCATCATACCAAATTTATAGAAGATGTCTTTATGAAGAAGGAATTTGCTACATTATAAGGAGTAAATAGATTATGATAAAAAAATTTTTATCATCAAAAGAATCTAAGTATGTTACGATTTCTTTAGATGACAACTTTAAAAAGAATAGTGTAGATGATAAATTTTGGACTTATTGCAAAGGATGCGATAGTCATGTATTTAGAAAAGACATAGAAGAAAATTCATTTGTATGTCCAAAATGTTCAAGACATTATGGTTTAAGAGTACGAAATAGAATAAATTTATTGATTGATAAAGGAACTTTTATGGAATTTAATTCTGATATAGAATTTCAAAATCCATTAAACTTTCCTAAATATAAAGAAAAAGTAGACTCTTATAAGGAAAAAACGAATGAGTCAGAAGCTGTTGTCACAGGTTATGGAAGATTAAATGGAATTAAAACAGTTATTTGTGTAATGAATCCTGATTTTATGATGGGAAGCATGGGTTCTATTGTTGGGGAAAAAATAACTTACTCAATAGAATATGCTGCCAAAAACAATTTACCTATAATTATTTGTTCTGCTTCAGGAGGAGCTAGAATGCAAGAAGGTATGGTATCTCTTATGCAAATGGCAAAGACTTCTCAGGCACTTGCTAAGCTTGAAGAAAAGTCATTACCATATATATCAGTTTTAACTGACCCTACCACTGGAGGAGTAACTGCTAGTTTTGCTATGCTCGGAGATATTATAATTTCTGAACCAAATACATTAATTGGTTTTGCAGGTCCAAGAGTGATAGAACAAACAATAAATCAAAAACTTCCTGAAGGATTTCAAACTTCTGAGTTTTTACTTGAAAAAGGTTTTATTGACATGATAGTAGATAGAAGAAAAATGAAGGAAGTATTGTATCAAATTCTTGCTATGCACAAGAAATAGGGCATAAAGGAGGAACTGTTTTGATTGAAAATAATAATGATAAAATAAAAGTCTTAGAAAATGATATTAAACAATTAGTAGCTATTTCTGAGGCAAATAATATAGATTTAAGTGATAAAATAAACTCTCTTAATGAAAAATTAGCAAAGCTTAAAGAAGATGCCTTTTCACATCTATCACCATATGAAAAGGTAGTGTTAAGTAGAGATATAAAAAGACCTACAACTTTGGAATACATAGAACATATTTGTTCTAATTTTTTAGAGCTTCATGGAGATAGGCTTTATAAAGATGACCCTTCTATAGTTGGAGGAATAGGGCAAATAGGAAAATTTAATGTTACTATAGTTGGTCACCAAAAGGGAAGAGATACTAAAGAAAACATAAAAAGAAACTTTGGTATGCCTCATCCAGAAGGATATAGAAAAGCGTTAAGACTTATGAAACAAGCTGAAAAATTTGACAGACCGATAGTGACATTTATTGATACATCAGGAGCTTTTTGTGGCTTAGAGGCAGAAGAAAGAGGACAAGGAGAAGCTATTGCAAGAAACTTACTTGAAATGAGTAAACTTTCTGTTCCAGTAATCACCTTTGTAATTGGTGAAGGTGGTAGTGGAGGAGCTTTAGGAATCGGAGTAGGTAATGATGTGTGTATGTTAGAACACTCAGTTTATTCTGTAATTTCACCTGAAGGTCTTTCTAGTATCTTATTTAAAGATTCATCTAAAGCAAAAGAAGCTTGTGATGTTATGAAACTTACAAGTAATGATTTATATGATTTAAAAATAATAGATAAGATTATAAAAGAACCTCTTGGCGGTGCACAAAAAGATGTAGAAGCTGTTTCAAAGGAAATGAAGTCTTATATTTTAGAAAGATTAAATCATTATAAAGATATGCCTAAAGAAGAAATAATGTCTCAAAGGTATAATAAATTTAGAAATATTGGAAAATGCTTATAGAATATAAAGAAATTTGTAGATTTTTCATTATAAAATGGTTTTAAAAAATAAAGGTTTTCTTAAATCTATTATAGAAGTATATTTTTATAAAAGTATACTTTAAATGATGATTGTAATTAGTAAATGGCAATTATGATTTAGTACTTTAGGTAATGGATACTTTAACAAATTAACAAGGAGATGTTGAAATGGAAGTACTAAAAGTTTCATCAAAATCTAATCCTAATTCTGTAGCTGGAGCTTTGGCTGGAGTACTGAGAGAACGAGGTATTGCAGAAATACAAGCTATAGGAGCTGGAGCTCTAAATCAAGCAATAAAATCAATTGCAATAGCAAGAGGCTTTGTTGCACCTAGTGGAATGGACTTAGTGTGTATTCCCGCATTTACTGATATAGAAATCGAAGGTGATAAGAAAACTGCCATCAAACTTATAATTGAACCTAGATAATATATCTTTTTGTTAGAATTTAATTAAGTTTTAAAGGTTGACTATGGAAATGATGCCCTGTAGTGAACCTTTTTTACTTTAATATATTTTATTTTATATAATTTTTAATGTATAATCTTAATTAAACAAATAAGTTTGAAGGAGATGTAGATTATGAAATTAAAACTATTTTTAAAAGAGTATGCAGTATGTAGATTAAATAATAACAGTGAAATACCAACATGGATAGATACAGAAAATTTTTACTCTATAACTAAAACTGATGATGAATTGAGCATTGTATGTTCAAACAACAATATCCCTTCTGATATTAAATCAGAAAAAGAATGGAGAATACTTAAAATCTTAGGTCCTTTAGATTTTTCACTTATAGGAATTTTATCTAAGATAAGTGGGTTATTAGCTGATAATAAAATAAGTATATTTGCAATTTCTACATATGATACAGATTATATTTTAATAAAAGAAAAAGATATAAAAAATGCTTGTAAAATTTTAAACTGTAATGGATATGAGATAGAGTAGTTGAAGACTTAAATGCGAGGTTCTAGTTTATGATTCATATAGTTGAGATTTTTAAAATAAGTATAATAAATATCTTTTGTTTTATAGAAATATTTATTGTATTTGGATTAATTTTTAGTATTATAGAAAATTTAAATAATAAATTTATCTTTTTATCTTTTGGAAAAACTGGTGTCATTGTAACTGGAGCTGTTGGAACTTTTATACATGAATTGAGTCATTTAATAATGTGTTTGATTTTTATGCATAAAATAAATTCAGTAAAATTCTTTAGACCAATTGAAAGTAAAAATGATGGAGTATTAGGATATGTAAATCATAGTTATAAAAAAGATAATATTTATCAGAGTATAGGAAATTTTTTTATAGGAATTGCTCCAATTATAGGTGGAACAATGATGATTATTGTACTTTTTAGAATACTATTACCAGATAGTTACATCAAAATAACACAAAACATAGATTTAAAGTTATATGTAAGTATGATTAATAATTTTAATATAGCGGGTTTTATACAGATTATTTTAGATGATGTTTCTAATTTTGTAAAAACAATATTGTTAACACCTGATATATATTCATTAAGATATTTTATATTTATGTTTTTAATGTATTCAATTTCCACTCATATGTCACTTAGTAGTGCTGATTTGAAAAGCAGTTTAAAGGGTTTGAGTTTTATAGTTATAGTTATATTTGCAATTAGTCTAATTACATACTTATTTGGGCTTAATAGCTTAAATATATCTAGTTTAATAGTAAAGTACAATATATTTGTAAGTTTTTTTATGACGATAGGGCTTATTTTTTCAATAGTAACTCTCATAATATCTTATATTTTAAGTTTGGTAAGTCCATTTAAAAATTTTAATTAAGATACTAAATTTTACTATTTTTAGTTTTCTTATTTTAGTTTCCTTGAAAAGATAGTAAAATTCAAGATTGAAAAAGATTTTATTAAAGCATAAAATTTCTCAATATATTTTAGTGAATATTTATTAAACATATATTGAGAAATTTAAAAAGAGTACTTGAATCGAACTAGTCTTTAAATGTGGATTTAGGGAATAGTTAGTGCGAAAACCAATTAGAGCGCTACTAATCTCTTAAAAAATACATTAATTGATTAAATTAAATATTTATGCTAACATAGCTACATTGTTATTAATAAAAATAACTTACAAATATTCATAGTTATTAATAAAAATAACTTACAAATATTCATATTTTAATTTTAGGAGGTTTAAATTTGAATAATGATAAGAAAATTATAAAAGTACATAATAAATCTGATAAACCTGATAATATTGTCATCAAAGAAAATGAACTTATAGAAAAATGTCTACTTTTGGAAAATAAACTTCCTGTATTTATGAAAGATTATTTTATATATCTAAAAGGTTCTGTTGCCGTCTCTACACGACTTGCTTATTTAGAAGATATAAAGTTTTTCTGCTTATACATGATTGAGACAAAGGAACTAACAAGTGCAGATTGTATAAAAGACATTACAGAAAGTGATTTTAACATGATAAAATCAAGAGATATAAACTTATTTTTAGGCGATTATTGCAGCAGATATTATAAAAATACAGAAAAAAACACATTAATTTTTGAAAATAATAATAGAGCTCTGGCAAGAAAAAAATCATCCATCTCTACTCTATTTAAATTTTTATATAGAAATTCTCAAATAGATAATAACATAACTGATGGATTTAATCCAATAAAGCTACCTAAACCACAACCAGATGCTATTAAACGTCTTGAAATAGATGAAGTTGCAAAAATGTTAGAATCAGTAGAAACTGGTGAAGGTCTTACTGAAAAAGAAAAAGTTTATTGGAAAAAAACTAGATTACGTGATAAGGCTATATTAGCTCTATTTGTTACATATGGGCTTAGATTAAATGAACTTAGAGAACTTAATATCTCCTCTTTTAATTTTTCAAGAGGTGAATTCAAAATATATAGAAAACGTGGAAAAGAAGTCTTAATGCCTATAAATCATACTTGTGAACATGTAATAAAAGATTATTTGCAAAATGAAAGAACAAGAGATGATTTACTAAATGATGAAGTTAAAGATGCATTATTTTTATCTCTTCAAAATAAAAGAATTACAGCAAAAGCTATAAGAACACTTGTAAAAAAATATACATCTATTCCACTAGATACAACTAGAGATAATGGATATAGCCCTCATAAATTAAGAGCAACTGCTGCTACCTCTCTGATTCAAACAGGATTTTCTATATACGATGTTCAAAATTTACTCGACCATGATAATGTCACGACTACTCAACTTTATGCTGCACATAAAAAAAATGTAAAACGTGATATAGTTAAGAATTTTGAATGGATTGAAGATGATTAAAAATCAGGAACAAATGTTTGCAGATATAAATGGATTATGTTATAATTAAAAATATAAATGTATGGAAATAAAAACAAAATATGTTTGGAAATGAGTGATGTTATGTATTTAGATCTAACTGAAAAGCAAGTTTTAATACTGGAATTTATAAAATCTCAAATCATATTAAAAGGCTATCCACCTGCTGTAAGAGAAATATGTACTGCTGTAGGGTTAAGATCTACTTCAACTGTGCACTCTCATCTAAATAAACTTGAAAAACTGGGATACATAAGAAAAGACCCTACTAAACCAAGAGCTATTGAAGTTTTGGAGCGTAGTAAAGTCAATGATGTTTCTGGAGCTAACCAGGAAATAATAGAACTTCCTTTAGTAGGTCAAATAACAGCTGGAGAACCCATTTTAGCGCAACAAAACATAGAGGAATATATTCCATTCCCTGCCAGTTTAGTAAAGGGCAGTAATAACTTTGTATTAAAAGTAAAAGGCGAAAGTATGATTAATGCAGGAATTTTAGATGAAGATTACGTTGTAGTAGACAAAAAAAATACAGCCTTAAATTCTCAGATAGTAGTTGCACTTATAAATGGTGAATCTGCTACGGTCAAGAGATTCTTTAAAGAAGGAAACTTGATAAGACTTCAACCAGAAAATGATTTTATGGAACCAATTATGCTTAAAGACTCAGAAGTTGAAATTGTAGGTATTGTAACTGGTGTATTTAGAGTTATAAAATAACTATTAAAGAATATCAAAAAAATAAGCTATTTAATAGATAAAATATATCTTAATTTCTTTATTTTATCTATTTGGAATAGCTTATTTTTATATGTATTTACTATTTTGTATTATTTGCTTTTTATTTATTATTTCCTATATTTTAACTATTGCTTTCCATAACATATATCACATGGGTCATTTTTCTTACTTTCTGCAATTGAACCTGATAATATTTTTTTACTTCTTGAAAGTCCACTACAATTTTTTGTTGAGTGATAACTCTTCCCTTTTGGAGTAAAATACACTATTTTTGACAAATTCGATGCATTTTGTTCCTTATTTAAGGATTCATTCTGGCCTGTATTGTTATTTGACTTTTCGGAGCTTCCATCTTCTCTAACACCTTTTTTGTAACTTCCATCTTTACAGCTTGTAAAAACTCCATCACCTGTAGATTCAAATACTATATCTGAACATTCGTCACTTCTATGTACTTTTACACCCATCTTTTTTAATTTGTTCATTGTTTCTTCATGTGGATGACCATATGAATTACCTTTTCCAACTAAAATTACTGCATATTCAGGGTTAACTTTATCTAAAAAAGCCTGAGATGAACTACTACGAGAACCATGATGAGCTACTTTTAAAAGGTCTACTTCTCCAAGTTTTGATAGTATTTCTTTTTCTGTACCTTCTTCAGCATCACCTGTAAATAAGGCTTTATCGTTACCATTAGTATATGCAAGTACTAGTGATTGTTCATTAGTAGTATCTCCTCCATTTGTATTTAGAACTTCAAAATAGGAATCTTCAAGATAAAACTTTTTATTTTCAAGAGGTACACTTGGAGATAAATCTTTATTTGCTAAAGCATTTATAAAATCTCTGTAACTCTTTGTTTCTGCTGAACCATTTGATACAAAAACATTTTCTATATTGAAATTTTTTACAACAGAATCAAGTCCCCCTAGATGGTCTGCATGAGAATGAGTAGCTATAAGATATTTAATATCTTTTACCCCTTGATTATTTAGGTAGTCTACCATTAAATTCTCATCATCGTTATCTCCCCCATCTATCAATATAAAAGTTTTGCCCTCTTGAATTAATATTGCATCACTATTTCCAGTGTCAATAAAATGAATTTTTACATTTTTATCACTTGATATACTACTAGATAAAGTTTCTTGGTTATTTGATTGATTATTTTCACTGTCTGTTGCACTGCTACAACCAGTTAAATAAATAGATACAGAGATTATTAGCAGAAATATTAAGGATTTAACTTTAGAATTTTTTTTGTTATTTATATTTTTTTCTATCACAAACTACGCCTCCATTTTCATAATACACTAGTAATTATAACATGATATGCGTTTTTATGATATTTTTTTACATAATATTTTAATTAGCATTTATAAAATAATAATAAAAAAAATTGACACTGTATAAGTTTTATATTATATAAAATGAATTATTTTACATCAGTAGTACCCAGTTATGCATTTTAAACGACCATTTATGTTTAAAATATTGCAAAATTCTTCCAAAACTTATAATATATTAAATATCAACAAAAATAAATAAACTTTTTCCTTAAAGAAGGCTTAAAGCTCACACCAACTGCCTTCTTTTTTTTTATAATTTTTTAACTATTTATTTTGATTTATTTTGATTAATATTTATTTCATATTTTAGCTCTACTCTTCTAGATGCATCTCTATTTACACTATTATCTCCATTTTTTACGAGTTCAGCTTTTGACCTACCTATTGCAATAATATGTTTAGTTACTTCATCTTTATATTTATAATTACCTATTTCATCTCCTACTATAAATTTAGCAACGCTATATGCCCTTCTTTGTGATAAATCTAAGTTATAGATATAGCTTCCTACATCGTCTGTATGACCTTCTATAACTATTTTAGATATATAGTCGCCATAATCTTTATAAATAGTTTCTATGTACTTTGGAACAAACATTTTTAACATCTCTTTAGCCTCTGGTTTCAAGACATCACTATCTACATCAAACATTGTCCTTTCACCAAAAGTTACTTGACCATTAGCCTTATCCACTTTCACAGGTATACCACTTTTTTTAAAGGTTTCTTCAACAGAAGCATTCACATTTTTAGCTAAATCTTGTTCAACTGAGCCTGAGATACTTTCTGAACTAAATAAGATAAGAATTACAACCATCAACACAGTGGATAATAAATCTGTAAATGTTGGCCAGAAACTACTCTTTTCAAATTCTCTGTTAACAGTTCTTCTATATTTATTATTCATTTAACTCATCCTCACCTATGGCCTTTATTTCTTTCTTTTCTATCTCATAAATTTCTTCACTCAAAGGATTAAATATGCTATCAATATTATTTTCAAATAAATCTTCACTATCAAGAGGAACTTCATCTTGCATGAAGGAGTTATTAAACATAACATCTAGCTTATCTTGAATGTCTAAAGAATTCTCAAACATTATATCTAGTTTGGTTTGTAAGTCATTAGAAAAGTTCTCAATAATACTTGAAAGATTCTTAATTGAATCGTCTAGAGTGTATTTTTCATCTAAAAGAATTTTTTGATTTTGAGATATTTTGTTTTCATGAGTCATTAATTTAGTTAACAAATCTTGAGCACTTCTTTCATATAAAGCAAATCCTGCATTTATATTTCTTATATAATCTTTAATTTTATGCTGGCTTTCAGTGGAATTATATATATTTTTTGATGATTCTTTTATATCAAATAGAATTTCCTTATTTATATTATCTTGATTATCATACTTATCAAACAGTTTCACAAATTTTACATTTAAAATATTAAACTGTTTATCTAATTTTCTTACACTTTGGTCAAATGTCTTAATAGAACTTTGAGAGCCTTCTAAAAGACTTTTTAAAGCTTCTATTCCACTGATAAATTCATCATTAAAATCATTTAAGTCTTTAGATATTTTATCAAATTTTTCAATAGCTTCTATAGACTTGCTTATTTGTTTTATTGTATTTTTTACTTCTTCTACTTTTAAGTCCATTCTTTCTGATTTAATATGAGTTACCTCAGATGTCAGTAGATTCTCAGATTTTAACATTATTTGTATCAAAACATGTTCACAGTCTTTTATCTTTGTAAAATATCCTATAATTAGAGAAAATACCACTCCAAATATACTAGTTGTAAATGCAGTTTGCATGCTACTAATAGTCGAAGGAAGTGAATTTATAATATCTTTAGTATCAACACATAAAAGCATTGTAGAAAGTCCAACAAAGGTACCTAAAACTCCAAGTAATATACTTATTGAAGATGAATTTTTTATGCTTCTAATTTTTTCTAATATCGGTAAGTTATTATATTTTAAATCTGATACAACTTCTTCTACAAATGAAGTTATATTTACATCAGCATAAGGATTTTCTTTACTATATGTATAGTAATCATTCCTTATTTTGCTATAAAACACACTCGTTTTATAGTCTCGGTTGATTTCTTCTAGTTTTGAACTTACAAACAAATACAACTTGTTGTTTTCTACAATTTTAAAAATAGAATACAAAGTTATTGCAAGTAAAAATAATATAGTTATTGGATTAGTAAATATTGACTCTATCAAATTAGTTATTATGTTACTCAATTTTATCCCCTACCTTATAATTTATTTATCTCTAATTTATACGTACAAGTTACTAAGAAAATACGTAAATAAACAAAATATTTATATTATATTTATGAAAAATGGTACAAATAGGTTGTAATGTTAATAACATAATATATACGAGCTAAAAGTTATAGGGGGTGGCATGATGAATGACAACATAGTAGAAGTTAAAAATATCAATATGAACTTCTACACTAAGGAAGGCGAGCTTGAAGTATTAAAGGATGTCAATTTTAATTTGAAAGAAGGCGAAATACTAACATTACTCGGACCTTCTGGAAGCGGAAAGTCTACAATTTTAAATATTCTTACTAATCTTTTAAAACCAACTAGTGGTGATGTAAAGATTACTGGAAATATTGGATATATGTTTCAAAAAGATAATCTGCTTGAATGGAGAAATATAATGGATAATATAACTATTGGTTTGGAAATTCAAGGAAAAAAAGATAAAAAATCTTTAGATAGAGTTGAAGAGCTTTTAAAGACTTATGGACTATGGGATTTCAGAAGTATGTATCCTAAAGAATTATCTGGTGGTATGAGACAAAGAGTTGCTCTTATTAGGACACTTTCTGTAAATCCAGATGTTTTACTTTTAGATGAACCTTTTTCAGCTCTTGACTATCAAACTAGATTGTTGGTTTGTGATGATGTTTATAGTATTATTAAAAATGAAAATAAGTCTACTATTTTAGTTACGCATGATATTGGTGATGCCCTTTCTATAAAAGTGCAACTTTAGAAATTAATCTATTTTTTTGTTTAAATACATCCATTTAGATTCTAACTCTTTTATCATATCATCCTCTATTCTTACTCCAAATGATTTAATGCTCTAATACTGGTTATTCCATGATTTAATAATGAATATAATGAAATATTATGTGCTTTAATATCCCAACAAATGAGTCTTCCAAATATGCGGGAGTTTCCTGGTGGTAAAGTTGAAAAAGATGAGTCTCTTGAGAGTGCAATTGAGTGTGAAATAAAGGTTTCTATATTGACAGTTTTGCAATAAAGTTATAATATTAATAGGATTGTAGTTTTTTATAGCATATGGAAAATTATGTTCATTTTAAAACTATTAATAAATATAATTTTTTATATTTGGATAATCGTAAAATTAAAATAAAGGATGATAAAAAATGACAGAACAAAATTTAAGCTTGATTGATGAAGTTAAAAGAAGAAGAACCTTTGCAATCATTTCCCATCCCGATGCAGGAAAAACTACATTAACTGAAAAGTTTCTATTATATGGTGGTGCCATTCGTGAAGCAGGATCGGTTAAATCAAGAAGATCTCAAAAACATGCAGTATCTGACTGGATGGAAATTGAAAAACAAAGAGGTATATCTGTTGCATCAAGTGTTCTTCAATTTGAATATAATAACTTTTGTATAAATATTCTTGACACTCCAGGGCATCAAGATTTCAGTGAGGACACTTATAGGACTCTTATGGCAGCAGACTGTGCAGTAATGGTTATTGACTCTGCTAAAGGTGTCGAGGATCAGACAAAGAAATTATTCCAAGTTTGTAAAATGAGAGGAATACCAATTTTTACTTTTATAAATAAAATGGACCGTCAAGGAAAGGATCCCTTTGAACTACTTGAAGATATTGAAAATGTTCTAGAAATTCGCTCTTGCCCAGTAAACTGGCCAATTGGTTCTGGTAAAGAGTTCAAAGGTGTGTTTAATCGTCATAAAAATCAAGTTGAACTATTTGATGATGGTAACCATGGACAATCTATTGCTAATTCTACAACTGGAGATATATCTGACGAAAGATTTAACACTTTATTAGGTGATGCTCTTCATGAAAAACTACTAGAAGATATTGAACTTTTAGATATTGCTGGAGATAATTTTAATTTAGATGGAGTATTAAATGGTGAATTGACACCTGTGTTCTTCGGAAGTGCCCTTACTAACTTTGGTGTAGAACCATTTTTAGAATCGTTTCTAGAAATAACACCTCCGCCAAATCCTCGTAGCAGTAATTTAGGTGATATTGACCCTAATTCTAATAGCTTCTCAGGATTTATATTTAAGATTCAAGCTAATATGGATAAATCTCATAGAGATAGAATTGCATTTTTAAGAATTTGCTCTGGTAAATTTGAAAAAGGTATGACAGTAACTCATGTACAAAGAAACAAAAAGGTTAAACTTTCACAACCTCAACAGTTTGTAGCACAAGACCGTGTTATAATAGATTCAGCTTATCCAGGTGACATTATAGGGATACATGATCCAGGAATATTTAATATTGGTGATACATTAAGTGAAAAAAAATCAAATTTACAGTACACTGGCATACCACAATTTGCTCCTGAACATTTTGTAAGAGTATCTACAAAGAATGCTCTTAAAAGAAAACAGTTCTTAAAAGGTCTTACACAATTATCAGAAGAAGGTACTATACAGATATACAAACAACCTAATTTTGGTATGGAAGAACTTATTGTAGGAGTAGTTGGAGTTCTTCAATTTGAAGTTTTAGAATATCGTCTAAAACAAGAATATGGTGTTGATATGATAATGAACACACTACCTTATCGTTATATACGTTGGATTGAACCTGATACTTTTAAATCGGATAAGCTTTCAATACCAATGGATACAATATTAGTTGAAGATAAAAATAGCAATCCAGTATTGTTATTTCAAAATGAATGGTCTATTAGACATCTAATTGAGAGAAATGAAAATGTAGTTTTAAGAGAAACTTCTCTATAAAAAATAAATGTTAATCCCCCTACGTCTATTTTTAAACGTAGGGGGATTAACATTTATTTGATTATTATTAACTTAATTCAGTTTCTTGTTAATTTTGAGATGCCCAATCTGCTGGATATGTTACATATATAAATCTAGCATAATCAGGTACAGAAAATTGTATCTTACTTCCTTTTGGTATAAATATTAACTCACCTGAAGAAGCAGAAACCTTTCTTCCATCTATTAATATATCTAAAGTTCCATCTATTACATAATCTATTTCATCATAGTTTAGAGTCCAGTCAAAAGTTGTTTCCTTCATTTCCATCATACCACAACCTAATCTTGGGCTTTCCTCTAATGTAAATAAATCTTTTGTGTAAACTACATCGCTTGGGTTTCCTGTATCTAATCTATCAGATTCACTAACCTTTACAGTTGGTAATTTTATAGAAGTTATTCCACTAACATCTTTATTTCTAACAAAATCTACAGTATCTTTAGTTCCATTTATTTTTTCTTCTATTATTTGTCTTACTAATGTTTCAATTAAGTTTTTATCTATATTTGCTATATCCATCTTATACATTCTCCTTCTTTAATGTCTTACTTGCTATAACCATAGCTAATAAGACTGCTGTTATACCACCAATTAATTTAGCAACTATCATTGGTGTTATCATATTAGCATTAAATCCTGCTGTAAATCCTAAGTGGTCTCCAAATACGAATGCTGCTGATACAGAAAATGCTATGTTTATTATCTTTCCTCTATTATCCATATCTTTCATCATACCAAACATTGGTATACAGTTAGCTAAACTTGCAACAAGCCCTGCAGCTGATACATCATTCATTCCAAGAACTTTTCCTAAAGCCATTAATGGTTTATTAAATACCTTTGTTATAACAAATACTAATGGGAATGCTCCTGCTAAAACTATTGCAATATCTCCAACTATTTCTATACCTTCACCTATTGGCTTCATTCCAGGTATTACAACTATACCTGTTAAGGCTTCAACTATTGCAGCAGCAAGTCCTAAAGTTATAACTATCACTACACCCTTTCCAAAATATGTAAATCCTTTTATCATAGCATTTTCAAATTTCAATAATCCAAGTGCTATAACGACTGCAAATATTATTATTGGTATCAAGTTCCTAAGAACCATCATTACTTCAAATTCTGCAACTAATCCACCAACAAATGCTCCAATAGGTATTGTTATTATCCCTGCAAGTATTCCTGTTGCTAAGAATTTTTGGTCTTCTTTTTCAATTATTCCAAGTGCAACTGGTATTATAAACACTATTGTAGGTCCCATCATAGCACCTACTATTAATCCTCCAAATAATCCAGCATTAGGGTCTTTTGCAAGCTCAAGTGCAAGTGGTGCACCACCCATATCATTAGCTAACAAACTTCCAGCAAACATAGCTGGGTCAGCTCCAAGCATATCAAACACTGGTACTACAATTGGTCTTAATACATCAGCAAGAACTGGTGCTAGACATATAACACCTACCATTGCAACTGCAAGTGAACCCATTGCCATTATACCTTCTTCAAATTGTTCTCCAAGACCAAATTTACTACCTATACATTTATCTATAGCCCCAAGTACCATGAAGACTACCATTACATAGATTATAATTTCATTTATACTCATAGTTCCCCCATTATTTTATTAGATTTTTTATTATTTGACTATCTACTGATGATATTACAGTCTTATATATTGTGAATTTAACTTCTATACCTTTATCTATACTTTTAAACTCTATAGTGCCTATACTTTTATTCATCAAACACTTCAAATGAATCGACTACTCCAACTATCGTTGCATCTACTGGAACATGAGCTTTTTCAATCGATTCTCTAGCTGAGGAACCTTTGGATATAAGAACTAAGTCTTCATTTCCTGCTCCTGCATTATCGGCTGCAACCATGAAGCCTTCCTTGTATGTGTCTTTAGTTTTTAAAATTTTTACAACTAAAAGTTTTTGACCACATAATTTTTCATCTTTTCTTGTGGCCCAAACATTACCTACAACTTTTCCTATATCCATAAAATTACCTCCTTACACTTTCTTTAGTTTGAGATGGTGTATTTTCATAAAATCTACAGCTAATGGAGTTATTATACTTTTTTTATTAACTAGTATATTTTTAACTCCATTTATAGTTGGTTTTCTTAAGTCAGCTTCTGATATAAGTTTTTTATTTCTTAAATCTAAACTAAATTCAGTATCTATCTTCATATTTTCTACATTGTTTAGACTTTCTATATCTTTATTTAAAGCTTTTGTATTTTCTTTTTTAGAAACTATAGCACTTGATACTTCACTTTTTATACTTAACTTATTTTTATTTATAGTATTTAAGTCTTTTATAATTTCTACACCAAATTTACATATTTCATCTTCAAAGGACATAAACTTCTTATATAATGCTTTTGGTGCAGTATCCTTATATTTTTTGTATTCAATTCCTTCATCTAAGAGATATACTTTTTTACGCTTCATAATCATTTTTAGTATAAATCTTTCTTCTTCACTTGTTGAATTCCCAAGTGCTATGTTTGATAATCCTCTCATACAAAGTTTCGAAACTATCACTATTTCACACTCTTTTGTACTTCTATCAAATTCAACTATTTCAAATTCATCTTTTAATAAGTTAAATTTACTACTATCCTGTTCAAATACAATTACAGCTTTAGGTTTACTAGATACTTTCAATTCATTATTATTTATTTTTTTATAAACTTCTTCTATTATTAGATTTACAAGGTCATCATAATTCATATTTAATCCTCCCTAGAGGTATTTTCTATATTCATCTTTCATACTTTTATGTATTTTTAATACTTCCAACATTGTATATAGTAAATGAAATTAGAAGTTAAATTAATTTATGCTTTCTTTATTATTTTAGCAACAGTCCCTTTTGAATAGCCACATGCATTGGCTTCATCATAATCTATGTGCATGTAAGTTTTAAAGCTGTCACTAACTCTTATTACTACATCATCAAATGTTAAAGGTCTCTGACCCATTACCTTAGCTTCAACTATTTCTTTATCACATACATTGAATTGTTCAGCATCCTTAGGAGTCATGTGTATATGTCTTTTAGCAACCATTAACCCCTTATCAAGTTCAACTTCACCATGTTGTGTTGATATTTTAATACTTAAAGTACCTTCTAAGTCTCCACTTTGTTTTATAGGAGCTTTTAATCCAAGAGTTGAACCATCTGTTAAAGATATTTCTACCTGAGTTTCATTTCTACATGGCCCAAGTACAACTACATTTTTTATACTTCCTTTAGGACCAGTTATTGTGACTCTTTCATTACAAGCATATTGACCTGGTTGAGATAAGTCTTTTAATTTTGTAAGAGTATATCCCTTACCAAATAATTTATCTACATCTTCTCTATTTAAGTGAACGTGTCTTCCTGATGCCTCAACTTCTATGAATGCTTCTTTTTTAACTCTATTTATTACTTCTTCTACTATTTCATTTAATAGACTCTCCATTGCGTCCTCCAACTACTTATATTTATTAGTTCTAACTTTATATATCATTATCCAAAATACTGACGATAATCTATTAAGTGCCTTTATTAAATCTTCTCTTTGAACATTTCCGTACTCACCTTTAAATGCTTCGTAAGCTGCAAGTTCAACCTCTCGTGTATTGCTTCTTATACTATTTATAGCTACTACTACTTCTCCCATTTCATAACTTGGGAACTCATGTCCTATACCAAAGTATTTTTTAGGATAGTGAGATTGTTCTCTAAGTTCTTGTGGAGTCAATCCTAAAAGTTTAAAATCTTCTAGTTTTTCCTCTAAAACCTCACATCTCATTATATTTCTTACAAAGTCTAATACCTCTTGTAATTCCTTAACAAGCTTTGGCATACCTAGTTTTTGGCAAAGAATCTGTGCTTTTAGTATTTCTGATTCAAGAGAATCTATTTTACCTCTTAGTATTATTCTTTTATGGTCTTTAAAAACCAAAAGATTTCCATTTAATTGAGTCATATGTTCTGGTTTTTCATCCAATTTAGCACCAAATACAGTAGTATATTTATATGTTTTCTCTTTAACTACTTCTTTTATAACTTCTTTGGGCTCATTATTTATATCTGAAAGCTTATCAATATATTTGAGTTCAATACTTCTCTCAGTTAAATAAGATTTTGCAGAAGGAGTTATTATTTGTCCTTTTTCTATATAGAATTCAGTTACATTGCCTTTGTTTTTTCCTATTTTTCTTTTTATTTCGTTTTCTGTTAAAACACCCATTTTATCACATCTCCTATTAGATGTATAAAAAAGGCTACCTCAAAATACATTGAGTTTATTAGTAAGACTCATTTTTGAGATAGCCTCTTTTTTAATCAAAATTTGAATTTTAAAATTGCTTTTATATTACTCAGCTGATACTTTTGGTAATATAGCATCTACTTCAAAATGTGGTCTTGGTATAACATGAACTGATATTAGTTCTCCAACTCTCTCAGCAGCTGCAGCTCCAGCATCTGTAGCAGCTTTAACAGCTCCAACATCTCCTCTTACCATTACAGTAACTAATCCTCCACCTACTTGTTCTTTTCCTACTAATTGTACATTTGCAGCTTTAACCATTGCATCTGCTGCCTCTATCGCTCCTACTAATCCTTTAGTTTCTATCATTCCTAATGCGTTTGTACTTGCCATAATCTTATCCTCCAAAAATTTAATTTTATAGTTTTTATTTTTAGAAATTTATAGCTATAAATTTCATTGTTTGTTTTAGTTATGCTAGTTCTTTGACTAATCTTTGAACTAGAAGATTTATTAATTCTTCTTTATCCATTGAGTCAAACATTGATTTTTCAACTTGAGATGTATCTCTTCCAAGTTCTTCTATTTCTTTGATTCCATAAGCTACTCTTTTAACATTTATTAAATCAAGTGGACCTACATTGTTTGAAGTTGAACTTCCACCTATTGCACCACAACCAAGTGTTAGTGCTGGCACAAGGTTTGTTGATGCACCTATTCCTCCAAGTGCTGAAGGAGTATTCACAAGTATTCTTGATACTGGCATGTTAAGAGCAAATCTCTTTACCAACTCTTCATCATTTGCATGCATTGAGAAGGTATGACCTGCACCTTCATTTATTAATATTTCTCTACATCTATTCATAATAGCCTCTACATTTTCTTCAACATAGAACGCTAGTATTGGCGTAAGTTTTTCTCTTGAATAGGCTACATTATGACCAACTTTATTTTCTCTTGCAACGAGAACTTTTGTATTTTTAGGTACATTTGTTAAATCTGCTAAATTTGATATTACCTCAACACTCTTACCAACTATTTGTGGATTCATAGTACCATTAGCTCTCAATATGAATTTTGCTAATCTCTCACTTTCTTTTTCATTTAAAATATACGCACCTTGATTTTTAAGTTCTTTTAAAACAGTTTCTTCCATAGATTTTTCTATTACTATAGATTGTTCTGATGCACATATAACACCATTATCAAAAGTTTTAGAATCTATTATTCTTTTGACTGCTAACTTAACATTTGCTGATTTATCTATAAATGCTGGTCCATTTCCAGGTCCAACTCCGATAGCTGGTGTTCCTGAAGAGTAAGCAGCTCTAACCATTGCTTCTCCTCCAGTTGCTAATATTAAGTTTGTATCTTTATGTTTCATTAATTCATTAGTTCCAACTATACTTGGATTAGTTATACATAATATTGAATCCTCTGGAGCTCCAGCTTTTATAGCTGCATCACTTATTATATTAACTGTTTCAAGTATGCATTTTTTTGCATTTGGATGTGGAGAGAAAACTATAGTATTTCCTGCCTTTAAAGATATTATAGTTTTGTATATTACTGTTGATGTTGGGTTTGTTGAAGGTATAAGACCTGCCACAACTCCAACTGGTATAGCTATATCTATCGTATTTGCTTCTTTATCTTCACCAATTATGCCAATAGTTTTTGTATCTTTTAGAGTTTCATAAACTCCCATAGATGCAAAAGTATTTTTAATTACTTTATCTTCCCATTTTCCAAATCCAGTTTCTTCATTTGCCATTTTAGCTAATTTAGTAGCATTATTAAATGCTGCATTTGCAACAGCTTTTACTATTTTATCTATTTGCTCTTGGCTCATTTTAGAAAGTTTCTCTTGAGCCACTTTAGCTCTTTTTACAAGAGTTCTGACTTCTTGTATAGATACCAAATCTTTATCTAAAAGTGTCATAACTATCTATCCCCTCTGCTAAGCTTTTTAACTAAGTTTATCAATTCTTCTTTTTTAAGAACATTTAAATCTTTATAAGTTATTGAAGAGTCTAATTTCTTAGCCATAGCTTTAAGTTTTTTCACGCTGTTCTTTGATAAATCATCTCTATCAAAATCAGAATTTTCTATTTTGACTTGTTCTAATATTTCTTTATTATCATTAGTATTTTCTATTTTTTCCTCATTAGTTTCTGTTAAACTATCATCAACTACTTCAATTTCTTTGTTAATTTTATTTATATCACTATATAGTTTTTCATTATTATTTTCACTATTTTCAGTGCCATCTAAAATTACATTATCTTTTTCCGATAAATTTTTCGATACATTATCAGTTATTTCTAATGTAATTTCAAAGTTTTCCTCTGTATCTTCTGAAACTTCACAGACTTTAGGTTCTTTATTTTTAAATAAAGCATCGGTTACTTCATTATGTATTCTTGGTATAATATGTGATGCTCTTAATGTACCAATTCTAGAAACTGCTATTTCACCTGCTTCTAGAGCTGATTTAACAGCACCAACATCTCCACATATTGTTAAAGTAACAATGCCTGCTCCAACCTTATCAATTTCTAAGATATTAACATTTGCAGATTTTAAACAAGCATCAGAAGCTTCGATTGCAGCAACATATCCTATTACTTCTATTAAGCCTACAGCATCCATTTAATTATCCTAGAATCCTGTTGGATTATCTGCAACTGATTTTACTGCTTCTGCAAATGCATCACATGCTGCTTTACAGGCCGATTGAGAGCCTGTAAGTAATGCTCCACCAAAGTTTGTTTCAGTTGGAGGTGCAAATAATTCGCACATCTTAACATCTGCTGCCTTCATTGCTGCATCCAGCGCATACATTGCTTCAAGTGGCGGTGCTACTAAATAAGCTAATGCCTCACCTTCTCTTATTCCTGCTACTTCTGAAAGGTATGTACCTGTTCTTGATACACAGTGAGCATAATATGCTATTGAATCATCATCATTTGCACTTATAAAAGTTGCTCCATATTCTAGAAAATCAACTACTGCATTTAGACCACTTCTTACTTCTGCTGGACTTGGTCCTGCTATTATCCCTAGTACTTCACCAGCAAGCTTTGTTGAAGCATTTGCAGCACCTGCATACATTGATTTTGCATACACAACATCAACTTCTGAAGCTTTAGTTGCTTCATCAAGAGCTGTGTATGTAACATCATCACAGTCTGCAGTTATTAAACCTAAACTTTTGTGATGTGATTTTAGTTCTAGTTTTTGTGCCATTTCTGGACTTATATTTGAAATTATCTTAATTCCTAATATATTAGGACGAATTACATCGTTTTTCATATTCTACACTCCCTCGACTTTATTTAAGGTCTATTCCTGAAGCTTTTTTATCTAACATAGTTTTTATAAGTTCAGCTATATGAGCACCTGCTTCAACTGCAGTTGTTCCACCTTTGTGAATGTTTGATATAACTGTTCTCTTTGCTTCTGCCATTCCTATATATGGCTTATATGCTATATATGCTGACATTGATTCAGCAGTAACTAATCCTGGTCTTTCTCCAACCAACATACATATAACTTCACAACCTAATTCTTCACCTAAGTGGTCCATAGCACCAACTCTACAATGTTTAACAAATAAAATTTCACTTGAATCTATTCCGTACATTTTTAGACCTTGTTTTATAGCTGGCACGCAGTCTTTTAAGTTTGCTTCTATAGCTGCTGAACTAAGCCCGTCTCCTACTAACATCAAAACCCTTTGATTTGTTCCAAGTTTAGATTTTATATTATTTATAGTTTCTGGAGAGAATTTTCTTCCTAAATCTGGTCTTGTTAAGTATTCATCTTTATCACTACATAAAGTTTCTACTGCAAACATATTGTTTTCTTTTATAAATTCTTCATCTACATAAGAGAAAACAGCATCTTGTGCAGCAGCATGGTCTGCTCTAAATCTTAAAACTGTTTCTGTTTTATATCTAGTACCAGCTCTTCCTATACCTATTCTTGCAGGCGTTTTAGACTTTATATCTAAATAAGCTTCTGCGTCCTTTGGATTTTTTACTAGTAATTGCTTTCTTATATCAACTTCTGTTATGTCATCTATACAAGCATCATTATCTATTACAACTTCAGTCACTTTTTTAACAGTTTCAGATACAACATTAGTATCTAATTCTCCAACCATTTGTCCAACTAACTGTTCTACTAATGCTTTTAAATCCTTCTCATTCATACTAAATACCTCCTATCCTAATAATAGAGATGCGTCTCCCGCTAAATCTGTTAATTTACCATCTTTAGAGAATCCCATCTTTTCCATCCAAGCATCAAATTCTTTTATTGCTGTTAGTCCAAACATTTCCCTAAGTGATGCTGTTTCATGGTATCCTGTTGTTTGATAGTTAAGCATAACATCATCTCCATGAGGTATTCCCATAAAGTATGTACATCCTGCTGTTGTTAGTAATATAGCTAAGTTTTCCATATCATTTTGGTCAGCTTTCATATGGTTAGTGTAGCAAACATCAACACCCATTGGTAATCCATGTAATTTACCCATAAAATGGTCTTCAAGTCCTGCTCTTACAACTTCTCTAGCATCATATAAATATTCTGGTCCTATAAATCCAACAACTGTATTTACTAAGAATGGTTCATACTTTTTAGCAAATCCATAGCATCTAGCTTCCATAGTAACCTGGTCTATTCCATGATGTGCTTCTGAAGATAATTCTGAACCTTGTCCAGTTTCAAAATACATGACATTAGGTCCTGTAGCTGTTCCGTGTTTTAAAGCTAATTGTCTAGCTTCTTCTATAGTATCGCCATTGAATCCAAATGCTTCATTTCCTTTTTCAGAACCTGCTATAGATTGGAATATTAAATCTGCAGGAGCACCATTTCTTATCGCTTCCATTTGTGTAGTAACATGGGCTAATACACATGTTTGAGTTGGTATTTGATATTTTTGCTTTACCTCTTCAAATCTTTTTAATACTTTAGTAACACTTTCAACCGAGTCATCAACTGGGTTTAATCCAAGCACTGCATCTCCTATACCAAAAGTTAGACCTTCAAGAAGCGATGCAAGTATTCCATCTGGGTCATCTGTTGGATGATTAGGTTGAAGTCTTGCTGATAATGTTCCATGTTCTCCTATAGTTGTATTACAGTG
The DNA here is from genome assembly GCF_020657785.1 of Clostridioides sp. ZZV14-6154. Classification (NCBI taxonomy): domain Bacteria; kingdom Bacillati; phylum Bacillota; class Clostridia; order Peptostreptococcales; family Peptostreptococcaceae; genus Clostridioides; species Clostridioides sp. ZZV14-6154. The sequence goes on from NZ_JAGWCY010000001.1 coordinate 324,428, forward strand.
GGCTGTAACCTTTATCTTCTTAGCAGCATAAACTAAGTCCATATTTGACATTAGTTTTGCAACTGCTGCGATAATCTCAGAAGTTAACCCTCTTGATATTCTTCTTATATCAGCACTTGTAGTATTTGAATCTAATAACCATTCTCTAAGTTCAGATACTGTCCAGTCCTTTATTTCTGCATAAACTTTTTCATTTACAGCATCTTGTATTATTCTTGTTACTTCATCTTCTTCATATGCTACTGCAGGATTATTTCTTATATCCTCTAGTTTTATATGTGATAAAACAACTTTTGCTGCTATCCTTTCTTCAGCTGATTGTGCTGCAAGATCTGCTAATTTATCTCCTGATTTTTCTTCATTAGCTTTAGCCATTACATCATATAAGCCTTTAAACTGATAAGTACGTCCAAATAATTTTGTCTTTAAAATCATTTACTTACCCCCTTCTATTAATTAAAAACTAATGTTTTTATTACCACAGGTAAAACCTTACCTTCAACTATAGGTTTTCCAATGTCAATATAATCTCCATTTTCAACCTTTACACTATCAATACAAACAATATCTTTTTTATAGTTCAATAATGCATATATTGCTTGACCTAGCACCTTTGCCATATCATTTTCAACGATTACCACAAAAGGCAAATTATTTTCTATAATTTGTTTCATTCCATCTACAAATCCTTTAGCATACTCTTGTATATCTAAAAAAGTAGGATTTTTCTTGCCTATCATAGCTATAGCAACTTTCTGTAAATCATTTTCCAATTTAAACCAGTTAAGTTTATTTTCTATGGATTCACTAATTTGTTTTGAAGTACCAATCTCTTCATCAACTGATAATTTTAAAACTGGTAAATTTTTAATTGGGAATGACTCACTAGTGTAGGTTATTGTACTTCCACTTACTTCAGTAGTGTGAGAACCTGCACCAACCACTGTTGCTCTTATTGTTTCTATTGATTTGACTACATTTACTTTTTTAAGGTATTCGCAATTTTTTACTGCTTGCCCAAGTAAAATTCCCAAATCACCATATTCAAAATAATCCTTTACTTCTCCATTGTAGTAAATATAATCTGCTACTCCACCTGAGAATGAAACATTTTTAATTTTTTCATCTATACTTATCGACTTATTAGTTATTATAAAATCAAATAAAGGCGTTTGAGATTTTAATCCTATACTTTCCATTAATAAATTAACCATTATATTAACTATTGGTTTTGTATTTTCTATTGTAGCTACAGTTCCTACTTGAAGATTTAAGTTATTATCTTTTATGATTTTATCTATTTTAGGCGAAATATAAGTTATCTTCTTACTTGCTTTATCTACCTTTATAAGCCTTCCACCTATATCCAAACACCCAGTATCAGTTACTTCTCCCCTTTTAAATGAAGCTATGTTACTAGTTCCCCCACCTATGTCTATATTTACAATTGTAGTTGAATGTTCTTTTGAATAAATATGAGCCCCTGCTCCTTTTCCTGATATTATACTTTCTAAATCAGGTCCTGCTGTTGCAACGACAAAGTCTCCAGCAAATCCACTTAAAGTATGAAGTACATCATTTGCATTTTCTTTTCTAGCTGTTTCACCAGTTATTATTACTGCTCCTGTATGTATATCTACTTTAGATATATTTGCTTTTTTATATTCATTTTCAACTATTTCTTTTATTTGTTGTCCATTTATTTCTTTGTTTGAAATAAGAGGAGTAAAATAAACTTTACTTTTATAAATAATTTCCTTGTCTACTATACTTATCCTAGGTACCGAAAAATTTGATTCAGTATTTTCTACTATTAATTTAGAAAAAATCAATTGAGTAGTACTTGTCCCAATGTCAATACCAACACTTAATAATTCTTCTCTCATTTTCTCACCTCCTAAAATTTAAGTATGTCTTAAACAAGCAAAGAGGCTTAAAGCTATAATAAATATTTGTTAAATCAAATATATTTATAAGTTTTATAAATATATTTAATTAACTTAATCTATTAATAACTTTAAGCCTCTTTGCTCAATTAAAACTACTACTTTGTAGATGAGTTATTATCTAATATTAATTTATGTAGGTATAGTAATTAACACTTCGGTTCCATTTTTACTGCTCTTTCTTTTTATACTTCCTTTTAGCATTTGAGTTATATAACTATCTATTATATATGTTCCTAAACTATTTTTATTTATATTATCACTATCAAATCCAATTCCATCATCTATAATAGCGATATTTCTCAAACCATTATCTTTATTTACTAATATCTGTATATTACCACGTTCTCTATTCTTGAAAGCATGGTCATAACAGTTTTGTAGTACTTCATTTATAACTAAAAGTATGGCTGTTGCTTTTTCTCCACTAATTTTAAAGTCTTCACCTGTTATACATATATCGATATCTTTATTAAACAGATATCCACCTTGAATATTTGATACTAATAAATTTATACCTTCTAATATAGATATATTATTATCGATTTCCTTAGATAATAAGTAATGAGTTGAAAGAATTGCAAACACTCTATTTGTTATATTATCTAGACATTGTTTAACTTCCTCGTTTTGAGACAATCTACTTTGTTTTTTTATTATAGATATTACTGTATGAAGATTGTTTTTTACTCTATGATGAGTTTCTCTTATAGCTACTGTTTTTAAAATTAGTTCTTCTTCTTTTCGTTTTAAATCACTTATATCTTGTACTATTTTACAAACCTTAAATTCATCATCTTTGATGTATATGGTTTTTATTTTAAAAAACATATTACCTATTGAAACTTCATTTGTTTCATCATAATTCTCATCTATCAATATATCTTCAAACACTGTATGCTCTATGTATAAATCGTTGTAATGCATATCTTGTATATCACATTCAAACCCAATACTTTTATACATGTCAGTTGCAATACGATTTTTAATTTTCAGCTTTCCATTTTTATCAAATATAAGTATAGCAGAATTTAAATTATCAACTAAAAAGTCATTATTTTCTATCAATTTTATAAACTGATGTGAATTTTTATTTTCTTCATCTTCGTTAGTGTCAAACTCATTTTTAACTTCACTACTTATATCTTTTTCAACTATTAATACTGCTAGAATTTTGTCATCCAATGTTATTGGTTGAATATTCTGTTTAACCAGTTTATATTCTTGTGTTAAAGCCTTAATATCTCGTGCTCTTTCTCCAGTCTTTAAGCACTTTATAACTCCTGGTTCATTTTCAATTAGAGCTTTTTTTCCTATAACATTTTCACAGTATAATGACTTTTCTTTAGGTCTACCATGTGCCACCACAATTGCTTCATCATCACATTTACTTAATACATCTATAAAAACATCAGCCTCATAAAAGTTAGCCATTAAATCTAAGGATTTTGATACTTCTATAATTTTTTCAATTTCATTTTTATTTAAGTATGTTTGTGTAATTGCTATTTTTTTTATCGTATTAATCATCGTACCCTATTATAATCATTTTAGCAATTTCCATCATTGAAGTTCTTTTATCCATACTTAATTTTCTTATTATATTGTATGCTTCATCCTCAGAAACTTTAAACTCTCTTATAAGTATACCTTTTGCTCTTTCTATTAACTTTCTTTCATTTAATTTAGAATTTACTTTCTCTAAATCTTTTTTCATTCTTTCAAATTCATTTACTTTATTTAAACACATTTCTATAGTTGGTATAAGTGATTTTTCACTTGCTGTCTTTACTAAATATCCATAAGCACCTATACTTTTAGCTTTTTCTATGTATTCTTTATCTTCAAATGAAGTTAATAAAAGTACTCCACCTGCTAGATTTTCCTTACATATTATTTTACCTGCCTTTATACCATCAAGAATTGGCATTTCTATATCCATTATAACTAAATCAGGCTTATGTTTTTTACACATTTCAACAGCTTCAAACCCATCGCATGCTTCTCCTATTATTTCATAACCATTATTTTCTAGGACATCTTTTATATCCATCCTTAACAGTGGTTCATCATCAACCAATAGTATTTTTTTCCCCATGTTCCTACCTCACTTAAAGATTAAATCTTCTTAAAATAGTTTTATATATATTTTTATGTTTTTATAAAATGCTAAATTTATATTTTATTTAACTCTCTGTTTAATTTAATTCTATCATATTTTTGAGTTAAAAAAATATTTTCCCCTAAATTTCGTCTATTTTTTTAGATTTTTCTAGATATTCAAACAATTTTTCAAGTCCTATACCATCAATTGTATCTATTTTAAATATTTGACTTGCTCCTGCTAGTGATAATCGTTCATAAGCTATATTAATTTCATCTTCAGTAGACATATTTATTTTGGTTATAATTCCTATTACATCTTTACAAAACATACTTGCAAATCCTGGTGCTATATAATTTTCTTCTTGTGTAGCATCATATACTATTGCTATAATTTTTGCATCTACAGATGTTGTTATCAATGCATTGTACAAGCTTCTATTTTCCATATATTCACCTGGAGTGTCTATTGCATCATTGTAAAGTTCTACTGATTGGGTTTTCTTGTATTTCAATTCCAATTGGTCTAGTTTTTGGCACAAAGTGGTTTTACCACTTCCTGTTTTTCCCATAAAAATTATATTTTTCATTGTATTATTATGTCCTTGTTATTTTAGTAGATGAGAAGTTCAACATATTTCCTAAAACTTCTAAAACATCATTTAATGCTGATTCTACAGAACTTACATCACCTGATATTACTACAGAACCACTAAATCTATCTATAAACCCCAAAGATACATTTGAAGATTTTGTAGCAACATCTGCTGCTATTATTGATGCTTCACTTGGTGTTATTGTGAGTATTCCTATCGCATCTTTTTTATCAAGCACTAATCCTAATTTCTTATATATATCTTCATTAGGATTGGCTATTATATGTGCCAATGTAACCTGTTTTCCAGGAACATATTCTTGAATAACTCTTTGCTTAGATTCTTCAGCCAAATTTATTCCCTGCTTTCTTTAAGTATAGTTTATTAAAAAATTACTTGCTAAAAATAAAAGGAGCTCCATAAGAATAATATTAATATTCCTAAGAAGCTCCATTGCTTTTTTACTAAAATATCACACCTTTGTGATACCTTTATTATAGTTTTCTGCTTTATATTTGTCAATATATAATTTATATTTTTAAAAACATTTTCCCTATTTGTATAATATTATGTTTACATGTAATAAAATGTAGTTATTTAATATTATTTAATATGTTTATTATATCCTCTTCAGTTGGTACCTTAGGGTTGGTTAATGTACAAGTATCTTTTATGGCAAGCCTTGCTATTTCTCTCTCTTCATTAATTATATCTTCTAGACTTAATTTACACTGTGTCAATTTAGTTGGCATATTCATTTCTTTTTGCAGTTTCTTTATTTCATTTACTAAGTTTTTAACAGCTATTCTTATATTACCATTACCAAACCCTACTAATTCTGCTATTTGTGCATATTTTATAGCTGTATCTGAGTAAGCTATGTTGGTATATCCTATTATTGATGAATTATATTCTATAACATGTGGAAGTAATATTGAGTTTGTTCTTCCATGTGGTATATGAAATTTTCCGCCTAATACATGCGCTATAGAATGATTTATACCAAGTGATGTTTGGTTAAATGCCATACCTGCTAAACAAGATGCATTGTGCATTTTTTCTCTAGCTTCTATATCATTTCCATCTTTGTATGCTTTTAATAAATACTTAAATACTAATTTTATAGCTTTTTCAGCAAGTGCATCAGAAAAATCATTAGCATTTGTGGATACATAAGCCTCTATTGCATGTGTTAATACATCTATACCTGTATCTGCTGTTATAAAATTTGGTACAGTTTTTACAAGTTCTGGGTCTAGTATTGCCATATTTGGAAGTAAATCATCACTTACTAATGGATATTTACACCCTTTTTGATTATCTGTTATTACAGAAAATGATGTTACTTCTGAACCTGTTCCACTTGTTGTTGGTATTGCTATAAATTCTATATCATTAGCATTTAATATTTTTTTAGAAAAATCCATTATAGATTTTGCAGCATCTATAGCAGAACCTCCTCCTAATGCTATTATTATATCTGGATTCATAGATTTAAATTTTTCTACTCCTGCTACTATTGTTTCTATTGGTGGGTCTGGTACTATTTCTTCAAAAACTTGATATGTTGAATTTATTAAGTTAAATGTTATTTTATCTATTGTTTTTGATTTAACCATAAATGGGTCTGTTATTATTAATACATGTTTATCTTTTAATTCTTGTAGTGCTTTTAATGCTCCTTCTCCAAATTTTATTTTGGTTTTAATTTCAAAGTTATTCAAATTTATCTCCTCCTTAAATTCAATGCACAAAAAAGCTCCATAGATAAAATCTATGGAGCTCCTTTGCTCTTTTAACACTTCATTGTGTTATATTAAAATATACTATTTGATTAATCTAATGTCAAGTTAATAGTATATAAAATACATCTAGATATTTTCTCATTTGTATATCTCTTTTTTATATTTAATCTTTAATTTTCTAAATCAATAATCGAAATTTATGCATCAGTTTTACTTACTTTTAAGTCTTCTTCTAAAGTATTAAAAGCTTTATCCAAAACTTCTTTAGAATATTTTTTGCTTACTATATTTACAAACCATCTAGCTTTAGCCATTTCTATTTCATTAAGTTTAGCCTCATCTTTAGGAAAAATCTCTATAACTTTGATTTCCATACACAAACCTCCTACAAAGTTTTTGCTATAAGGCTTAATTTTAAAAATTCTTCCTTATAAAATCATTTAGATTATAACTTTTTATATTAGTTTATGAAGTTATAGATTTGTCCTGATACAACTAAGTACTAAATTTAATGTATCTGCTGATTATTTACTAGATTTTTCGTGATATAGAAGTAAAATCTAAGAGACTGATAAAACTGATTTAGAATTTAAAAAGCAAAGAAATAAAAGAAATAAATAGTCATATATTATAAAGAATAGATTTATGATATTGTTAAAAGTTATGGTATTTTTTTAGCATTGAATACAATATAAATAACTACCTAACTTATAGGAGGTTTTAATTTTGAAAGCTGCAATTTATTCAAGAAAATCAAAGTTTACTGGTAAAGGTGAATCTATAGAAAATCAAATACAACTATGTATGGACTATGCTAAGTCTGTTGGTATAAAAGATTTTTTAATATATGAAGATGAAGGCTTTAGCGGTGGTAATATAGATAGACCTCAATTTAAGAAAATGATGCAAGATGCGAAAGCAAAAAAGTTTGATTATCTTGTGTGCTATAGATTAGATAGAATATCAAGAAATGTATCTGACTTCTCTACTTTAATAGAAAAACTAAATAAACTAGATATATCTTTTATATCTATCAAAGAGCAATTTGACACTTCTACCCCAATGGGAAGAGCTATGATGTTTATATCTAGTGTATTTGCACAGCTTGAAAGAGAAACAATAGCTGAACGTATAAAAGATAATATGTATGAACTTGCTCGTACTGGAAGATGGCTAGGTGGCAAAACTCCTCATGGATTTAGCAGTAAAAAGATTAAATACTTAGATGAAAACCTAAAAGAAAGAAGCATGTATCAGTTAGAAGTTAGTGATGGTGAAATGGAAGTTGTTAAAATAGTTTATGCTAAGTATCTAGAACTTAGGTCTCTATCTCAATTATACAAATATGTTTATCACAATGGAATAAAGGGTCCTCGTGGTGGTAAATTTGACCCTAGTTCATTATCTGGTATACTTAGAAGTCCTGCTTATGTGAAAGCTAATGATGTTGTTGTAGAATATCTTAGAAATAACAATATGGAAGTTATCGGTACTCCTGATAATGAATGTGGAATACTTACTTATGCTAAAAATACATCTACACCTATAGCAGCTATTGCTAAACATAAAGGAATTATAGATTCTACTACTTGGCTTGAAGTTCAAGGTTTACTTGATGCTAATCGTGATAAGAGTCCAAGAACTGCTACTGGTAAAGTTGCTTTATTATCAGGACTTTTAAAATGTTCTAAGTGTGGTTCTAATATGAGAATTACTTATAAAGGTAAACGAACTGATGAAGAATTAAAGTATTATTATGTATGTGGTACTAAAAAGAATCTCGGTGTTGATGCCTGTAATTGTAAAAATCTTAATGGGCCTTTAGTTGAAGATATTATTATTGAAAGAATTAAAAATTGTAATGTTGAATCTATTATAGATGCTTTTCATGAAAATAAGATTAAAGTTGATGATGTATCAAATAGCGTTAAAAATGAGATTGATTTATTTAGGAATTCTATTGAGGATAAGGAAAAGAGCATTGGGAATTTGGTTATGGAGCTTGCTAAAAATACTGGTAGTGTTGCTTCTGATTATATTATCTCTCAGATTGAAAGTTTAAATAATGAAATTGAAGAATTAAGGATTAGGTTTAGAAACTTAGAAGATAAAAGTGTTGATATTAAAAATGCCAGTGTTAATTTAGATATTGTTGTTAGTAATTTAGAAAAGTTTAATGATATGGTTGATAATGCTAATCTGGATAATAAGAAGTTATTGCTTTCTACTCTTGTTGATTCTATAGTTTGGGATAGTTCTAGTGGTACTCTTAGTATTGTTTATATGGGTGCTGACATGGATGACTTAGTTTCTGTTGTCTGATAGGTCGCACTTCTGTAGTGATGGCAGAAGCAATAAGCATATCAGATAAAGTTGCAATACTATCTAAAAGACCAGCTACTATAAAAAATATTTATGACATTGAACTTAATATGGATGGAACAAAAACGCCTCTCAAAACACGTAAAGTTCCCGATTTTCAAAAGTATTTCGACATATTATGGAAGGAGCTAGATACACATGAGGCTTAATAAAAGATCTGAAGGATATATAAACTATATTAAAGGTGTAAAAAGAGAAAAAAGAAATGTATTATTTTATCAACTATTAATTTTAATTGGTTTTATTATAATTTGGGAGATTTTAGCTGATTTAAATGTTATAAATACTTTTCTATTCAGTAAACCAAGTGATATTTACAATTTGTTTATTCAATATGCATCTAGTGGCCAACTATTTAAACATATTGGAGTATCTGTATATGAAACAGTTCTTGGTCTTGTTATAGGAACTGTTTTAGGTATTCTAGTAGCAATTGCTCTTTGGTGGTCAGAAAAATTATCAAAAATATTAGACCCATTTTTGGTAGTTTTAAATGCTCTTCCTAAGACTGCTTTAGCTCCTATAATTATAGTTTGGGTTGGTGCTGGAATAGAAGGAATTGTAGTAACAGCTGTAACTATTTCTGTTGTTGTTACCATACTTTCAGCCTATAATTACTTTATTAATATAGATGAAGAAAAAATTAAGATGTTAAAGAGCTTTGGAGCTAGCAAATCACAAATCCTATTTAAACTTATATTACCTGCAAATACAGGAAATTTAATAAACTTAACTAAGATTAATATTGGTATGGCTTGGGTAGGTGTTATAGTAGGAGAATTTTTGGTATCAAGATATGGAATAGGATACTTGATAGTTTATGGTAGTCAAGTATTTAAGCTAGATTTGGTAATGATGGGTGTATTTGTATTAGCTATTTGTGCATGGGCAATGTATGCTGTAGTCAACATTATCGAAAAAATATACAATTCTAGATAAATAAAAAATCTTATTTAGTAAATTTAATCATCCTAGTATTTATACTATAGGATAGTTTTTTAGAAGCACTTTAATTGTACAATCAAAAAATTATAACTGTATAACTTTAATATTTGAAACTGTAGGAATATTTGTGAGAAATATAAAACAAATTTACCTACAGTTTTTAGTGTATAAAATAAGTAAAACAAGTTAGATTTTCACTGATTTTATACACTAAATCCAATAGTACAATTCATCTTTCTATAATATCTGGAAATGTGTCATACAATCTTATTTTTTATTGAGTATATTGTAAAGTAATAGAACAATTAAAATACCAATTACCCTATTTTGAAACTTACACAATTGTGTATGAAAGACAAAAAATAATTACTATCAAATTCATAATTTTAAGTATTAATGCATATAATTATATGTCGGTTAAAGGCGTATGAAAATAAAAGGAATTCATAAGTTATATGTTGTATAGATATTGTAGATGTAATATGTAAGAAATTTCAGCACTATTTATATTCTATACAAAAAGATATTTGAAGGGAGATTAAAAATGGGAATATTAGAAGGAGCTGCAATGATAAGAAAAATTGCAATTAAAATAGCTAAAGAAAAAGGTATCACAGAACAAAAGGCATGGCCTGAAGCTGTAAAAGAGTTTAAAGAAAAATATGAACTTGTATTATAAATTTTGATTATAAAAAACTGTCTTGATTTTATTGAGACAGTTTTCATACTTTATGATGAAATTTTTATAAAAAAGTTTAATGTAATAGAATTTAATTATTAAAAAAATAATTTGAAGTTTATTTTATCTTTTATACTTTTAGCTATAAAATAAATTTGTTTTTAATACTATTTTTAAGGTATAAATCTTATATATTAAATATAAGATTTGGAGGTATTTAGTTTGGAAAATAAACTTGAAAATAGATGTTCATGGCAAGAGTATTTTATGAGATTATGTGAGACAGTAGCTGAAAGAGGTACTTGTGATAGAGCTTATGTGGGTGCAATAATCGTCAATTCAGAAAATAGAATCGTATCTACTGGATATAATGGTAGTATATCTGGAGATAATCACTGTAGTGAAGTTGGCCACGAGATGAGAGATGGACATTGCATCAGAACCATTCACGCTGAACAAAATGCACTTTATTATTGTGCAAAAGAAGGTATACCAGTTAAAGATTGTTCTATTTATGTAACTCATTTTCCTTGTTTAAATTGTACTAAGGCTATAATTCAATCTGGAATTAAACATATCTACTATAAAACTGGATATAGGATGGATGAATATGCCTTGAGATTATTACAATCAAGCAATGTGTTATATACAAAACTGCAATTTTAATACTTACTACCTATTATTCTATAATTTTACAAAATACTTTATATTAGATAATTAAAGTATAAAAAGAAACAAAATTTTAAATAGCGCATATATTAAATAGAAGTTAAATTTAATCATAAAGGAGATGTATAATTTGAAGGTAGTAGTAATACCAGGGCACACTTTAACTGGAAAAGGCACAGGAGCTGTTGGATATATAAACGAAGGTAAAGAGACAAGAATAATAAGTGACTTAGTAGTTAAATGGCTTAAATTAGGCGGGGCTACTGTTTATACAGGAAGGGTTGATAAGTCAGATAATCATTTAGCTGACCAATGTGCTATAGCAAATAAGCAAGAAACTGATTTAGCTGTTCAAATTCATTTTAATGCAAATGTCATAACTTCAGTTCCAGAAGGTACAGAAACAATATATAAAAGCAATAATGGAAAGACATATGCAGAAAAAGTAAATTCTAAATTAGCTACGGTATTTAAAAATAGGGGTGCAAAGGCTGATGTTAGAGGTCTTTATTGGCTTAATCACACTAACTCAACAGCAATATTAATAGAAGTATGCTTTGTAGATAGTAAAGTAGATACAGATTACTATGTTAATAATAAAGATAAAGTTGCTAAATTAATAGCAGAAGGAATATTAAATAAATCTATATCAAATTCTCAAGGGGGAGATAAAGTGTATGAAAATGTAATAGTTTATAAGGGTGACGCTGATAAAGTTGCTGCTCAAATTTTATACTGGCAATTGAAAGATGCTTTAGTAGTAGAAGCATCTAGCTATAAACAAGGCTTAGGCAAAAAAGTTTATGTTGTAGGTGGAGAAGCTAATAATCTTGTAAAAGGTGATGTAATAATAAATGGTGCTGATAGATATGAAACTGTAAAATTAGCATTAAGACAAATAGGTAAATTATAAAATAAATAATATTTAAATATTGTTTATTTTACAAAAAATATAATAAAAAGATGTATCTACTTATTATGTTTATTCATCAATAGATACATCTTTATTTATTCATACTTTATAAAATATTTTCTAAAAAATTAGTTTAGTAAGGTTTTAAATTTACAGAAATACTAAAGCTTATAGTATTAATATTTTTTATCTGAAAAAACATTTTTAATTATAGTTAATATATCAACTATGACATCCATGTTTGATTTGACACTATCTTTAGTAACAAGAAAGTCTGCTGTAACTTCAGTAACAGCTTCTGTTACATCTTTCATATTCTCGCCTACTTCTCCAAAACTATCTACAACACTAGGAAGATTATTTAAAGTTGTATTTATATTTTGAGTATTTTCATTTAATACCTTTCCAACATTGTTTAAAATCTTATGTAATTTAGCAAGTACAATAATTAAATAAATTAAAGCGATACACCCAAGTATAGCTAATAATACATATATTATACTAATATTAATTGTTATTGTGTTATTCATTATTATTCCTCAGTGGCACTTACTGGCTCAATAATGTCTATTACTCTATCTTCCTCGCTAGAATCTTCAACTCGTTTTTTATTATCTATATAATTTCTTATTTTTTGCTTTGATTCAATGAAATTTCCTTTTCTGTCTTCTAATTTTTCAGATATTTTACCTTTTGCATCCACTGTTTTCATGTTTATTTTATCAGCAATTTGTTGAGATGCATCCTTTATATCCTCTCTTGTTTCTTTTCCTGATTTAGGTGCTAGTAATACTCCTCCAACTGCACCAGTAACAGCTCCTAATACGACACCAGCTGTTGCAATTTTAGCTTGTTTGGCTTTTTCAGCTCTTTGTTTAGCTTTTCTTTTATCTTCTATTTTTTTTGATAAACTCATATCCAATCGCTCCTTATTATAATATTTCTACATATTATAATACATTTTTTTCCATAATGATATAGTTTCTAACTAAATTTTTAAAAACTAATAAAAAATTCTTTCTAGTATTTCTTTTGTGCTAAATATCTCCATATTTTTTCACCCTTTTAAATAAATTAATTTTAAAAAACAAAAAGAGAGGAATTAATCCTCTCTTTTAAATTTAATTAGACTTGGCAGGGCGGCGTATCCTGCATCTCTATTAACTACTCTATAAGTAGCGTATTGGGTGCCTTTTCCAACCTCAAATCTAATTAATAAATATTTACATATATATTTATATTATAAGCTATTTGACAATATTTTTCAATGCTTTAGGAAAAATTAATAATATTATGTTAACCATCATATTGTAATACTCTTCCACTACTAATTCTACTTTCTAATTTTGCTTCTTTTATGGCATATAATGAAGAGACATATAGATATCCTTTTTTTGTATCTAGTTCTGTAGCAACTAATATATAATTATCAAGTTTTTTTACAAATTCTACACTTTTACCAGGTTTTTTAGGATGACTTCCTATATACTCAGGAGATTTGAGCACTGTTTTTATAGTTTCTAGTATATCGTTAAAAATGTCTTTACTTAATTGACCTCTATGTTTTTTCTTTATATGTTTTATAACACCAGAAGAAGCATAAATTTTACCAGTATATTTAATTCCAGCGAGTTCAGCTAATTCTTCATCTATGATTCCAACAACTTTGTCTGTAGACATATAAAGCACATTCCTTTCTAAGATAATTTACTGCTAAAATTATTAAATTTAAATATCTATATTTAAAGTATAGTTTATTCCAAAAAGAAAAGATAGTATAATATAGTTTTTTCATATCTGACTTTATATAACCTCTTTTTATATGATTTATAAATGGTAACTAAGTCTCTATTTTCAAATTATTTTTGGAAAATTTTTAATTTTTAAAGCTTATATTATATATATATAATTTTTTACTTGAAAATATATATATTCTGAATTATTATAATAGTAAGAATTAAAATGAAATTAGGCAAAACTAGGGAAATCTAGTAACGCAAAGCTATAGGGGCTAAAATTTGATAATATTATTTTTATATATCAAATAAATTACCAATAGGAGGAAATTATGAACGCTCAACAAGAAGTATATAAAAAATTGGATGAATTAAATATATCTTATGAAATTGTAAATCATCCTGCAGTCTATACAATTGATGAAATGGAACAATTAAAAACACTACAAATGGAGTTTGTTGTAAAAAATTTATTCCTTCGCGATTCTAAGGGTAAAGAGCACTTTTTAGTTGTCTTAGGTAAGGATAAAAAAGCAGATTTAAAGGATATACGCCAAAAAATTGATAGTAAACCTCTTAGTTTTGCTTCTGAAGAAAGACTTGAAAAATATCTAAAACTTACTAAGGGAGCTGTAACACCTTTTGGTATATTAAATGATACCGATGCTATTGTAAAAATTGTATTTGATAAAGATTTATTAAAAATGGATAAAATAGGTATACATCCAAATGACAATACTGCTACTGTATTTTTAAAGTTTGAAGATTTAAAAAAGCTTATAGAAGAAAATGGAAATGAAATATACTATGTAGAAGTATAAGTTTATTATTTTACATATAATAAAAAATAGATAAAGGGGATGTCTCAAAATAAAAATTTGAATTATCTCCTTTTTTATACAAAAAATAGAAAGGGGGTTCATAAGAACCCCTAATCTAATTCACATTACTTCTATATTATGAATTCTGTATTTTCAATGTCTAAATCGCCTTTCGGAACGATTGTGAATCATTTGAACTCAATCACACAGATGTTTCTTTAATTTTCTATTAAGTCATATCATCCCTAAGTGCATCAATAATATTTTCTCTTTTTATCTTACTAATGGCATACAACATTGTAATGAACACTATAAAGAGAACGACAAATACGCTGATTCCGATGCTGGCCCATGGAAGTACAAAATCTATATCATCCGTGACCATTCCTTTATGAATTAGCCAGGAAGAAATTACCGCTATAGGAAGTCCAAAGAGCAGAGCCCTCATTCCATAAAAGGCACACTCAAAATTCATCATCTTCTGGAAATCGCGTTCAGACATTCCCACAGAGCGAAGCATGGCAAGCTCACGACGGCGCAGCTTAATATTTGTGGAAATTGTGTTGAACACATTGGCGACTGCAATCAGTGAGATCATAATGATAAAAGTATAGGCGAACACGTTGGCAATGAAGATGTAATTGCGGTTTTCGTCCATCATTCCATACATATTGTACAGGTTGTACTCGGCTGTAATCCCCTCACTCTCGATGATTTTCTCTATTTCTGCAACTGACTGAGTGGGATTCTTTGATTGAAAGCTCAGACTTTTAATTCCTGTAGAAGCATTTGGAGTCTCAAACGCATCTTTGACAGAATAAGGTGCCAGCACTCTGAAGGAGGCTTTTCTCATCTTGGAGTTTCTGATGCCTGGGGGAGAATCTGGTGGCACGGTTTTGACAAACGTAATGTTTACGTTTTGTCTCTTGGACACCTTTGAATCGTCATTGGTTTCAGGAGTAAGGTCAACATTCGTAGAAGAATTTGTGAAGATATCAATAGTATGGTCATCCTCCACCATCATGGAAACGGCAATCATTTTTGCATTTTGCCCAGTATATTCTTCTTTTGGCAACCCCAAATCTTTGATAATATTGAGATAAGTACTGTCATCAAGAAACTGTATATCTACTGGCATATCAACCGTTTCATGTGGCGAATGTGAACCCTCATAGTTCAAGTAATCATCTGTAAGTTCACTTACTTTAACAACGCATGAATAGGTCATAAGTTCTTGATACAAGCCTTCGTAAACACCATTGGCAGTCTTCAGTTTATCGTAAAGCTGTAGCATTTTGCTGTCATTCATATCCTGTGTGGAAAAAATGATGTCCTGGTCAGTAACCTCTGACGCCTGATTTGAAACCCGTTTCAGATCTGCTACCAAAGCACTAGTTGATATGAACAGCACTATGCTTAAAACAAGCGACAACACAATGCTACGATAGCGTTTCTTGTTTCTTTTAAAATTTTTCAGTGCAAGAGTTCCCTCCAGACCGTAAATACGCTGTGCGAGCTTTGATATCTTCACGGCTTTGGATTCGATTTTTACCTCGTTCGTCTGGCGAATACACTCCATCACTGGTTTGCTAGCGGCCTTTCTGGCCGGAATATAAGCCGAGATTAAGATGGTAACCATGCTGACCACTGCCGCAACGACGATTGCGGGGATGGACAACGTCAAGGTCAAAGAGACGTTGGTGTAGAGAACATTTGCAAAATTTTTTGCGATAACAGAAATCACAAGCCCAATACTGACTATACCAACCGCAACACCAATCGGTATTCCAACAGCACCAATGCAAAGACCCTCAAACAGCACCGAATTACGTAGCTGCTTTGCTGTTGCTCCAACAGATGAAAGGATTCCGAACTGCTGTGTGCGTTCGTTCAACGACATGTTAAACGAATTATAGATTAGAAAAATCGAGCCGAGCATGATGATGGCGACCACAATACCCCCAACTGAGTACAAAAGCATATTGAACAAGTTGTTGTCGGAAATGCCCATAAAACGTAACACATTATCATTTAAAACGTAAGCATGGTCTCCAGTGTTTCTTGTATAGGAATGAACCTTATGTGGATTTTTCAACGTGACAAACAGGCTGAGGCTATCCGCTTTGACTTGTGCATCCGCTTTGGTTATCAATGTGTATCCTGGTGCGGAAGATTCCTCAAATACAGGCTTTCGGTAGGTACCAACAACTGTATAGCTTCTCTCGCCTTGTGACACAAGAGTTTCATCCCCAGCAGTATATGGATCACTCTGACTAAGCTTCTTATTTCCATTCATACGGTTTCCCACGGGCAAGGAAATAGTATCACCCACCGCGAATTTGACGCCACCGTCTGTTGCAACTTTCCCAGAAACAAGAATCTCACCACTGTTTTCAGGTAATCTTCCAGAAATCAAAGTTATAGGCAAAGTATCAAAGGCTTCTTTGCTGAATCCGGCTATAAAAAGATATGGCTTGCTCGGATTTCTGTTGCCATCAAGCGTTGTATAGCCAATATTTTCAAATGTTGCGGTATTTGCAACTTCATCGTTTCCTGTCTGTTCCTGTACGAAAGAGGGATTAACGTCCAAAAACTCGACGTGCCAATCGCCATACTTCTCAATCGAGCCATTTACCATATAGTTTTGCAGGGAAATGGCAAGTGTAGCAACTGCTGTAATCATGGCAGCAGACAGAACAACTCCGATAACCGTTACAATCGTTCGTGTGCGCCTCTTTTTCATGTTTTGCAGAGCAACTTTGTTGAAAATGTTCATGACCTATCTACCTCCTCTCATCTCGTGTCACTTTGCCATCTGATATGCAGATAATGCGGTCTGCTTGCAGGGCTATATTTTCGTCATGTGTGACGATGATAAGGGTTTGACGATATTTTTTATTACTTAATTTCAGTAGATTGATAATTTCATGACCATTTCGGCTATCCAAACTGCCTGTGGGTTCATCAGCAAGCATGACCGCTGGAGCGTTCATCAAAGCACGTCCTATGGAAACTCGCTGTTGCTGACCTCCAGAAAGCTGATTGGGTAAATGTGTTTTACGGTCTTTTAGCCCAAGCAGATTCATCAAGTCATTCAAGCGTTCCTCGTTGACCTTTCGCTTGTCCATCAGTATAGGTAAAGTGATGTTTTCCACAACATTCAGAGTGGGAATGAGGTTGTGAAACTGGTAAATCAGACCGACTTGTCGTCTGCGGAAAATGGCTAGCTTTTCATTGCTTTGGGCGTATACATCCTGCCCGTCCAAATACACCTTTCCGCTTGTTGGTACGTCCACTCCACCGATGATGTGAAGCAATGTAGATTTTCCAGAGCCAGATGAACCTATGATTGCGGTAAACTCCCCCTTTTCTATTGTAAGTGAAACATTGTCAAGTGCAGTAACTTGGTTCTCGCCCTTGCCGTAGACCTTGCATAGATTTTCAATTTTTAAGAACTCCATTATGTAAGTCTCCTTTCTTATGGTTTACCCATATAATATAACTTTCAACTTACATCTCTGTGACTTTCAGGTGAGAGATTAGTCACTTTGGGAAACGAATGACAAATATCGCGCCACCTTGTTGGTGATTTTTTGCGGTAATCGTCCCACCCTGACGTGTTATAATTATCTTACAGAGAGCCAATCCAATTCCATATCCTGTGGCTTCTGAGTTTTTCCCACGATAAAACCTGTCAAACAAGTAGGGTAAATCTTCTTTTTCAAAGCCTGCTCCACTGTCATGGATAGCAATTTCAGTAAACAGTGGGTTGTCCTCACAAACAATCTCAATCTTCCCACTATCACCTGCACTTTCTATGCAATTTTTGAGAATATTTTGAATTGCTTCCGAAAGCCAACCTGAATCGCCCTGAATAATCATTCCTTTAGACACGTCTATTTGCAAAGCAGTGTTATGCAGTTCAATTGGGATTAGAAATGGTCGAAGTGAGTTGCATATCAAGTTGTTCACATCTATCTGCTCGCTTTGGAAAACTACAATACCTGCGTCCAAGCGAGATAATTTCAATAGGGAAGTAATCAGCCAATCCATCTGTACAAATAATTCCTCTGTTTCCCGCACTAATGCTTTTCGTTGATTTTCATCAGGGTTATTTGATAGCAATGACAGAATAATGTTCGCGGATGTGAGAGGTGTGCGGAGTTGGTGGGCTATGTCAGCTAACGAATCGGCAAGATGTTCTTTTTCTTTTTTTAGCGCATCATTTTGTTCCCGAATACACAGCGTCATTTTTGTTATCTCGCTGTGCAGAATGGAAAGTTCGCCTTCATCCGATTCACCAATATACAGATGGTCATCATTATGAAGCACAAGATCGATTTGATTTGAAATCTGTGCAATGCTTTCATATCGAGCTTTGGTAAAAGCGAAAAACGCTACACCAAAAGCAGTAACAGAAGCAATGGCAAGGATTCCCGCCGCCATATTTATTGCAAATCCAAGTGTTACAGTGGTGACAGCCATTAAAGAGAATAAAATGGAAAACTTCTTAAACTCACTATTCCGAAGCATAACCGCCCCCCAATCTATATCCTGTACCACGAACGGTCAGAATTATTTGTGGGTTTGCTGGGTCACTCTCTATCTTCTCCCTCAAGCGCTTTATGTACACAGTCAATGTATTATCATTGACAAACTCACCCGCCGCGTCCCATAATTCGTCAAGTAGCCTGCTTCTTGTAATAATACTTTTTGAGTTACTGATAAAAACCAACAACAAGCGGTACTCTAAAGCTGAAAGAAAAACCTCATTGCCATTTTTTTTCACGACACCACTTGCCATATCTACATGAAGCCCACAGATTTCAAAAGCCGATTCTGAACGTCCACTTTTTCGTAGGGCAGTTGCAATTCGCGCAATCAATTCACGCGGACGAAAAGGCTTGGTTATATAGTCATCTGCCCCTATATTCAGTCCAGTAACAACACTCGCCTCATCGCCTGAAGCTGTCAGAAAGATAACGGGAATATCTTGAATTTCTTTAATTTCCGTGCAAACTGTAAAGCCATTTCCATCAGGCAAGGAAATATCAATCAATGCCAAGTCAAATTTATTACTGGCAAGTGTGGCAATAGCTTCATCTCGCGTAGGAGCGTGGGTGACTGTAAATCCCTCCGATTGCAGCAAAAGCATAAGATTTTTAGCAATTGCCTTATCATCCTCAACCAAAAATATCCGTTTCATTTATTTTCACCATCCTTTAGTTTATACTACTATGTAGTCTGTTAGCTGAAACAAACCACATATTCCTCATTTTTTTGCCCACTTAATCCGCATAGCAGAGCAATGGCAGATTACCATCCAGGTTTGCTCCAATTTGCCCATAATCACTTGCAACCAAAATTCCACTATTTTTTATTACTTTTTCCTTGCAGAAACAAGTAACATCATAGGTCTACGTAATTCATCTTTCATTTCAGAAATTGTATTTAATAATTTCTCTTCTGGTTGAGGTTCAATGATTTCTAATATCTCAAATCCAGCTTTAACTAAAGTATTTAGATAAGTAGTTAATGTTTTATGATATTTTATAACTTCTTCACCTAAAAAATTTGATTTTCGAAGTCCCTCTGTAAAATAGTTATCTACCGGCCAGTGTAAATTGTTTCCATCTTTATCACAGTACCATTCTTGAGTTCCATATGCAGTGAATATAGGATGTTCAACCGAAAATACAAAATCTCCTCCGCTTGAAAGACAATTGCTTATATTTTTACATATCTCTTCAAATGATTGAATATAATGAAAAGCCAAAGAACTAATTACTACATCAAAACAATCTTTTGGGAAATCTATATCTTCAATGGGCATACATATGTATTTTATATTATCAGATTTTGTTTTATTTCTTGCTTCTTTTAGCATCTTTTCTGAAATATCAATTCCAATAGCAGACTCTGCACCATTTTCAACTGCATATTGACAGTGCCATCCAAAACCGCATCCTAAATCTAATACTCGTTTTCCCTCGAAGTCAGGTAACATTTTTTTTAGAGTGTGCCATTCTCCAGCACCTTCAAGCCCTTTTTTAGAGCGGTCCATATTACTGTATTTGCCAAAAAATTCATCATTGTCATATTTATTTTGTTTCATTTAATTTCCTCCATTTTAACTGTACTTGTTTAACTATATTCGTTAGATTATAAAATGTAAACTTTCACTACCTTACATAAAAATATTTTTAAATTTATAGAATTAAATTATTGTTTATATGGATTAATTTAATATCTATTATTAATAAACTTTATGCCTATATAATTTATATAAAAATATTACTGTTTTAATTTTATATCTTAATTTACAAATAATCAATACAATCTATTTAATATAGTTGATTACTTGAAAGTCAAACATAAAAATTATTTTTAACTTCTTGTAGAAATAAATTCTCTATATATATATTTTTGTAACAACTACAATAAATATTTAATATTATATATTATTCGGATGTCTTATAGGAGGTATTTATTATGTTTAAAAAAATAATCGCAATTGCAAGTTCTATTGTTATGAGTACAATATGCTTAACTGGATGTGATTTTAACTCTAACGATAAAAATGATAACTCTGCTTCAGCTAAAGATTTAGATAAAGTAACTATTGCAGAAGTTACTCATTCTGTTTTTTATGCTCCACAATATGCTGCTATTACAAAAGGATTCTTTGAGGATGAAGGAATAAATGTTGACCTTATAAATACTCAAGGTGCGGATAAAACTATGGCAGCTTTAATTTCAGGTGAAGCAAATGTAGGCTTAATGGGTCCTGAAGCTTCCATATATGTATATAATCAAAACAAAAACGATTATGCTGTAAACTTTGCTCAATTAACTAAAAGAGATGGTAGTTTCTTAGTTGCTAGAGAAAAAATGCCTAATTTCTCCTACGATGATTTGAAAGGTAAAGAAATATTAGGTGGTAGAAAAGGTGGAGTTCCACTAATGACTTTTGAATATGTTTTAAAAGACAAAGGGCTTACTATTGGAGAAAATTTAAAAGCAGGCAATGTTAATGTAAGAACTGATGTACAAAAATCAGTCTATTTATAACTGTGATTTATAGCATCTAAAATACATATTATATAATTATTACTAAGTTTAATTTCAATATAATCTAAAAAAGATATAAATGAAGAATTCTTCGTTTATATCTTTTTTATGTTATTATTTTTATATTATGTATTTTAACTAACTTGATGTTTTCTAAAGTTATTCTTAATAAAAGGTAAAATAATAATTGATAATATTAAACCTGTAAAAATAATCATTGTAGGTAAATCTATTATTAAGCTTCCAAATCTGTAGTTTATATACTCAGAAAATGAGAATGAAATAGCATTTGATGGCAAAATTCGAAGAATCTGATTATATAGCCAATTTGTCTCACTATATTTTAAGAACAGTGGTATAAATAGTAACGCTATATCTGTAATTAAAACAGGAAAAGGCGATTTCATGCAAGAGGATAATAAAAGTGTAAATCCAATTAATGCTATTAATATCATATAGATAACCAAAATACTCAATAAAGTTGCCTGTAAAAATGTAACTGGGTATGGTGTTGAGCTTACAGTAAGTTGTAATGGTAAATTCCATCCATCTACTCCAAAAGACAATAGAAGAATTCCAATAGATATAATTGTATTTATTGTAAAAACAATTGTACCAAATAGAAAGGAACTTATTATTTTAGCTGTTATAACTTTTGTTTTTCCATATTTAGAAGACAATATCACTGAATCAGTGCCTGATTGATATTCTCCTGAAAATACAGAAGCTATACTTATACATATAGCTAATATAGTAAAAATTAGTAGGTCTCTACCCAGTAAAAAATAATTCCATCCTTCATAATATCCATTTAAATAGGGTTCATTTATTTTCTTATTCTTAGATAACCAAAACTCTTTTTCTTTTTGTGTATAATTTCCATCTGAATATTCACTATTTAATATTGTATTTACCTTTTCATTTCTAAACTTATAAAGATTAGTTCTATTTTTTAATGATATTGATTGAAGTATTATAGAATTAATATCATTTGGTTCACTATATGATTCTGTTATAAAGTTATAAAAAGTTTTATTTGGGTAAAAGAATCTCAAATAAACATCTTGTTTAAAATTTGA
The DNA here is from genome assembly GCF_020657785.1 of Clostridioides sp. ZZV14-6154. Classification (NCBI taxonomy): domain Bacteria; kingdom Bacillati; phylum Bacillota; class Clostridia; order Peptostreptococcales; family Peptostreptococcaceae; genus Clostridioides; species Clostridioides sp. ZZV14-6154. The sequence goes on from NZ_JAGWCY010000001.1 coordinate 347,113, forward strand.
AAAACCATTTTCATCTTTTACAATATTATTTGGATTATTAAATATCTTTTGATATTTTCTGATTGAGTTTTCTACTTTTTTATCTGTTATGTATCCCTCGTTTAATTTAGATTGTTGTTTTCCAAGTTCAATAGCTTGTAGACCTCTATACTCTTTTCCATTATCATCATAAGATTTTTCTTTAAGTGGCATTAAGGCAAAAAGAAATATACTTAAAACCAAACTTCCTAAAATAACTGCTATTGTAGATTTTCTTCTTATTATCTTTTTTAATTCAAATTTAATTAATGTAGACATATTTATCACCTCACACACATTTATAGTACTTCATTAAAACAATATAAATATAAATCTTCTAATGTTGGCCTTATATTACATGCATTATCATGTGGCTTTGTATTACTTATAATTCTAAGAGTGGCAACACCTCCAGAGTGATGAATATTTGCTAAACAATATTTACCAGTCATATAATCTACTTCATTTTTATTAACCACACATTTCCATACTTTATCTTCTATTTTCGATGTTACTGCTTCTACTGAGCCCTCCAAAATGAGATTTCCTTTTTTCAGTATTAAAATTTTATCTGCAATATGTTCTACATCAGATACAATATGAGTAGATAAAATTACAATCTTTTCCTTAGAAAATTCTGAAATCAAATTACGAAAACGGACTCTTTCTTTTGGGTCCAAACCTGCTGTTGGTTCATCTAGTATTAAAATTTTAGGGTCATTAAGTAACGTTTGAGCAAATCCAAGTCTTTGTTTCATACCACCAGAAAATGTTCTTATTTTTTTATTAACTACACCTGATAATCCAACCATCTCTAATAATTCTTGTGATTTTTCTTTTGCGTAGCTAGGAATTAACCCTTTTAATGAAGCTATATATAACATAAACTCTTTTGCAGTAAAGTCTGGATAATATCCAAAGTCTTGAGGAAGATATCCAATCATATCTCTAAAATCTTCTCCCATATCTAAATTATTTTTACCATCTACCTTCACTTCTCCAGAAGTTGGGATTAATACCCCACAAATCATTCTTATAAGAGTTGTTTTTCCTGCTCCATTTTCTCCCAATAATCCATATATACCTTCATTTAGCTTGAATTCTATCCTATCTACTATAATTTTGTTATCATATTGTTTTGTTAGACGTTCTAAACTCAGTTCCATACAATTCCTCCTAATACTGTATATTGTTATTTATTATTTAAATGATAATGTTTTCAAATGAACAAAGATGTTTCCATGTTTTTTTTATTTCATATATTAATATTACTGATGTTACTAAAAAAATAATTAACCATTGGTCTATTGCTTCAAATTGATATATACTATTTTTGAAAGTACCAAGCATAAATATTAACAAGACAAGAGATATACCATAAATCATACAATAGTAATTTGTATACTTACCTTTATTTCTATTTATAATTTCTAAGCATCCAATACACATTAAGTTAAAAGGTACTAATATATAAATTATTATATACAAGATATTGATATCAATTATTTGTTTTGCTAGTAATAAGATAACGCACATAAATAATAAATCGCTTACTCCAAAAACAATCATTCTAGTAGCAATAATTTTATGTAATGTATTTTTTGTTGAAAATTCTATTTCCAATACACTATTATTATATACTTTTGCTATCTCCTCTATATTGGTCAATATAAAAAGTGGAGCTGCTACAGAAACCAAGGCTAACATCTCATAAAATGAGTTATTATCTCTTGATGTATTGAATAGCAATACACATATTGTACATAACACTAGAAATTGCATAATCCAAGTTCTTTTTCGTATAAAACCAATTTGAGACATAAAAAAATCTATACTATTCATTCTTTTATCAGTATTACTAAATGTTATTTTATGTATGGTTTCAATAGTCTTTTTAAAAGCTGAAGCTTCATATTTAGGAACTGTATACTCCATTAAGCTTTTTTTAATTTTTTTCTTGTTCATAGTTTACCTCCTTCCATATATGTTTCTAATTTTTTTAAGGCCATATTTATCCTATACTTTGTAACAGATACACTTGAATTCATAATCTTAGCAATATCCTTAAATTTTAAATCATGATAATACCGCAAAATTACTACTTCAAATTCTACTTCTGGCAATTTAGTCAAAGCTTCTTTTACAAATATTTTGTTTTCTATATCTACTAATTCTTGCTTAGACTCCTCTTTGTCTAGTGACTCTAAATAGATGGGTTGTTTTTTCTTCCAAAAATCCTTACACTTATTTCTAGCAATAACATATAAATAATTTTCAAATTTACCATAATGTTTATAATTACTTATATTTTTTATAACTGTTACAAATACATCTTGAGTCAAGTCCTGTGCAGTCATTTGATTATCTACATGGCGATAACAATAACAATAGACGCTATTATAATGTTTTTCAATTAAAGTATCAAACAATTCTTTTTTACCTGCTTTTATCTGTGCTATAATCCTAGCATCACTCACTATTATCACCTCCGTCACTATATATAACGATTTAAATTAAAGAAAAGTCAGTATTAAAAAATTTAATTTATTATTTTACATTTAAAAACAAAGGTAATCTTTAAGTAACTTTGCACCTTTAGATAATACCTTATTTATTCTTTATTTTATTTATCATCAAATTTTTATAGATAACTATTTTAAATTTAAATATAATATATAAAACTAAGCATTGACTATAATTTAATTATCCTCTCTTAAAGTATCGTGTTTATAACTTTTAATATCATCCTCAAGAACCTCTTTTGAGTTACTATTTAATTCCTTATTTATGTATATCTTGTCTATAAAATATTTAAGCTTTCCTCGATAAGACAATTTAAATATAATGTATGCAATAAAACCACCTAAAGTATTCATTATCAAATCATCTATATCTACAGCCCTTAACTGTGAAACTATAGATAAGCAGTTCATGATTAATTGAATAATTTCTATTGATAATGATATTAAAAAGGTAACTGCAATTGCCTTTTTAATATTTCTTACACTTGATTTTATTAAACATAGATATAATGTAAATGGGAACAACAACAAGGTGTTTCCAACTAAATTATTTTTTAGAAGATTTATATTTTTATATTCACCCTCTAAAAAATCTTTAAATGGTAATAGATTTATATTCATTTTTTCATAAATAGTAAATCCCGAAAAATAGCTTTCATTTGTATCTATTGGCAAGATAACTAAACTTATTAATATAAATAAATAAAGAACAAATAGATTAACAATTATTTCTTTCAAAAAAATATACTTTTCCTTATTCTTATACTTATTTATAAGTGAAATTACTCTAACTATTACCCATATTGGTAATCCATACACAAATAACTCCATTATATCAAATTTCATAATCTTCCTCCTTAGTATTTTGTAAATTGAAAACTTCAAGTAATTTTATCCTTATAAATTTGATTTATATAGTATAAATTACTTTTACTATCTTATATAACGATTTAAAGCTTCAAAAAGTCAGTATTAAAAAAATACTTTCTAATATTTATCAACAATGATTTGAAATTTATATACTGTCCAAAAAAATAAAAGCTATCTCCAAACATTTCACAAACTTAGAGAAAGCTTTTATTTTTAATAAATATATTTGATTTTCAATATTAAATATTGTAATGAAGGTATGTTATTATGATAAAAATAATTTAAGGTACAGTTTATATAAAGTCTATATTTTATTTAAAAGTATGAATGTATCGTACATCATTAATTTTTTTATCCATAATCTCAATAGTATGTACATCATTATTATAATAAAATTATCATATATAATCAAAGTCTCAATAAGTATATTATTAATTAAAGATTTATTATAAATTAAATTTTGTAGTTTTAATATTAAGTTTTTAAAGATATTTGTCCTACTTTATTTCATAAAGAAGTGCTAATTACTAGCAACTTCTTTATTTGAGTTTTGTACTTTTAATTGTCTATCTATCATTATTTTTTCTATTGCTTCATATATTATATCATCTTTATCCCGTTTTTCCTCTACTGTAAACTTTCTTCCTAGGATTGTTTCAGGAGATACTACATGGCATACAGTATTTCCATGTAGTACTGTCATGGATATTTTATAACCATTATCGTCTGTTGGAACATCTACATCATCAACAAGGTATGTTATAGTAGTTGTACCATCCAAATCTTTTTCTATCTTTGGCATGCAAATCCCCTCCCTTTTTACATTTTATGTATATTAAAAATTGTCCTATTCTCAATTAATATTTATAAATACTTGATTAGTATAAATTGTGAAAAATATCAATATATAACCAAAATCATCTATACAATTAAGTATTTAATTAGAGGTGATATATATCAAATTAAAACTATTATGTTCTAATAAAATTAAGTGTTAAACTATGATATACTAAATATAAAAAAGTTATATAATTAATAACTTTAATACTTAAGTTAATTTTTAATATTAAATTTATACTTTATTATGCTAGTTAATTTGTGCATAAAAAGAGAGGAAGAATTATTTAAAAATACGTATTATAAAAAGTATAAGGAGCTGATTTTATGGAATGGATTGAAAGATTAAACAAAGCAATTAACTATATTGAAGAAAATATAACAAAAGAAATTGAATATGAACAACTGGCAAAAATAGCTTGTTGTTCTACATATCATTTTCAAAGAATGTTTGCTTATATGGCAGATGTACCTCTTTCTGAGTATATTCGACGCAGACGAATGTCTTTGGCTGCTGTAGAATTACAAAATGATAATAAAAAAATAATTGATATAGCTTTAAAATATGGATACTCTTCTCCAACAGCGTTCAATCGTGCCTTTAAAAGTATTCACGGTATTGCACCATCGATTATAAAAAAAGAAGAAACAATAAACTTGAAGGCCTTTCCTCCAATTAGCTTTAAAATTACTATAAAAGGAGCTGAAGAAATGAATTATAGAATTGAAAAGAAAGAAGCATTTCGTATTGTGGGTGTATCTCAACGCCTTCACACTGAGTTAGAAAAAAACTTTGAGATTGTTCCAAAAATGTGGCAACAATCTGCATTAGATGGAACCATTCAAAAACTACTACCTATGATGAATAGCCAACTAAAAGGTGTGTTAGGTGTAAGTGTGTGTAATGATTCAGAAGAGTGGAAATACTTTATCTCTGTTGCAAGCACAGCGTCCATAGATGATACATTAGATGAATACACTATTCCACCTTTTACTTGGGCAATATTTTCTGGAGAAGGACAATGCCCACAAGCGATACAAGAACTAGAAAAACGTATTGTAACAGAATGGTTACCTACTTCTGGATATGAGTATGAAAATGGTCCTGATATTGAACTTTACTTAAATCCAGACCCACAAAATGCTAAGTTTGAAGTATGGATACCTGTTATAAAAAAGTAGTTTTAAATTTAAGTTATATAAAAATATAAGATTGAAATTTATAAAAATGTAAACTTCTGTTTCAAAAATAAAAATTCTGATATCTGTCAAAATAAACATGTTAAAAGATAAAATCTATTTTTTACATGCTTATTTTTTATGTTTTAAATATAATCAGTTTACTGCTGAATATAATATATTCAAGGAGTGTGATTTAATGAATGTTTCTATTTATTTACGAAAAAGCAGGGCTGATGAAGAAGCAGAACACAGAGGCGAGTTTGAAACCTTAAGTAGACATAAAACAACTCTACTAAAACTAGCAAAAGAACAAAACTTAAATGTAATTGATATTAAGGAAGAGCTTATTTCTGGAGAAAGTATAGAATATAGACCTAAGATGTTGGAATTACTAGATGAAGTTAAAAATAATAATTATGATGCTGTTTTAGTAATGGATATTGACCGCTTAGGACGTGGGAATATGCAAGATCAAGGGTTGATATTAGATACATTTAAAAAATCCAAAACAAAAATTATTACTCCTAGAAAAATCTATGATTTAAATGATGAATTTGATGAAGAATATTCCGAATTTGAAGCTTTTATGGCTCGCAAGGAATTAAAGTTAATATCTAGGCGTATGCAAAGAGGAAAAATTAAAAGCATTGAAGAAGGTAAGTTTATTGCTCAGTCTCCTCCTTATGGATATGATATTAAATACTTAAGCAACAAAGAAAGAATACTTGTAGTAAATAAAGATAAAGCAAATGTTATTAAAATAGTATTCGATATGTATCTAAAAGGAGTTGGAGCCTGTAAAATATCAAAGTATCTAAATGAACTTGGTTATAAAACCACAACAGGTAGAACTTGGTATGAAAAAGGTGTAAGGGATATTATAAAAAATAAAGTATATTGCGGATACATAGTATGGAATAAAGTTGAGAGGAAAAGAAATTCTAGTAGAACTAGATGTATTGATGAACAAATGGAAGCAAAAGGAAAACATGAACCAATAATAAGCGAAGAAATATGGAATAAAGCACAATATATAAGAAAAAAACGCAGTAACTCACCTACTCCAAACAGTAAAATAACCAATCCTCTAGCTGGAATTATAAAATGTGGATATTGTGGCTATACTTTAGTTGCAAAATCTAATACAACATCAAGTGGATATGAGAAATATATAGTCTGCACTAATTGTAAAAATAAATCTACTAAATTATACATATTAGAAAATAAAGTTTTAGATGTTTTAAGTAAATGGCTAACAGATTATAAGCTATCTTTAAAACAGGAAGAAGTTACTTTTAAAGATACATTTGAAGATAATTTAAAATGTACTTTAACAGGTTTAAAAAAAGAGCTTGAGAACCTAGAAAAGCAAAAGGGAGGATTACATGATTTTTTAGAACAAGGAATATATAGTTCAGATGTATTTATAGAACGTTCAAATATACTTACATCACGCATAGAAGATGTTAAAAGTTCTATAAATAAAGTAAATATAGATATTGAGATAGCAAAGAAAAAAAGTACTGTTAGAATGCAAATCATTCCTCAACTTGAAAAAGTCTTAAGAGAATACACAGAAGAGAAAGAACCTTATCTAAAAAATATATTACTTAAAACTATGATTGACCATGCTATATATAAAAAAGAACCTAATCAAAAATGCGATGACTTTTCTTTAATACTATACCCTACCATACCAAAGAGCTAAGTGTATATTTCAATGTTATAAACAAACTGATTACCAATTTGGAGTAATGGCTGGAGCTTTTGCAGGTGGTGAAGGTGACTTTACAACAGCATTTGAACCTACAGCAACTGCTATGGAAAAAGAAGGTAGTGGATATATAGTAACATCTATAGGAAAAGATTCTGGAGAAATACCATTTACAGCTTACTCTACTACTAGATCTTACATGAAAAATAATAAAGATTTAATTCAAAGATTTACAAATGCTGTTTATAGAGGTCAATTATGGGTTCAAAAAGCTCCTAGTAAAGAAATCGCAGAAGCTATGCAACCTTTCTTTGAAGATATCTCTCTAGAAGATTTAATAACAGTTGTAGATAGATATAAGTCAATAGATGCATGGTCTCAAAACCCTGTATTAAAAGAAGAAGGCTTAAATAAACTAATGGATGTTATGAAAGAAGCTAAGGAATTAGATAAAGAAGCACCTTATAAAGACATCGTAAACACTGAGTTTGCAAATAATGCAATAAAAAATATAAAATAAATATGTATCAATTTTAACTAAAAGCTTACAAAACTTATAAAAAGAGTCTTTTAAAAGACTCTTTTTATAAGTGAGATTAAAGTTTATATTAAAAAATAGAAATCAAAGTATTGTAAGAATACCTATATATCTATCCTCTGTATTCTGCTCCAGCATTGATTTTTGTGATTTGAACAGCAACCATTTCCTCATTGCTTCCATTAGTAATTTCATGCCATTCTCCTGTTGGCACAAAAACAGTGTCACCTTTTTTTACATCACATTCATGTTCCCCAAGTTTCATTTTCCCTGCTCCTTTTAAGAAAACAAATATTTGTTCACCATTAGGATGTCTATGGGCATTAAGAACTTGATTAGGTTTAAAATAATAAACTTCTGAAGTTATATCATTACCAGCAAATACTGGTATTTTTGGTACTGCTGCATCATTATATTGAGCTAAGCTTCCATCTAATAGATTCTTTTTATTTTCATGCATACTATAAATACCTCTTTTCTATATTATAGATTTACTATTATTATTCCAATATAAAAAAATAGTATTCTCCTCATATACAATAGGAATAAAATTCTTTTCTAAATATAATGAATATGTGTTACTATATTTTAAATAGTATATATCCATATATTTATAAAAAAAAGGCATAAAATATACTATTTTATGCCTTTTTTTATAAATGCAGCTTTTTCAATACTTACATAAATATAATTTGTTTATTTGTCAGTGAAATGTCAGTAATTTTTTTGGATTTTTTTATTGATTTTTCCTCTTTTTATGATTCTCATAAACATTATCTTTGTATTTATATTTTTAAAATTTATAGAAATCAAACATATTAATTTATTACTCTAAATAGTTTTTGCATTGAATTATTTATACTTTATAATTTTTTTGTTTTAGCTATACCATATTTCTATCATAAAGAGTTCATCTAATTTTATTTCCATTCAAATTCTTTTTAAATTAAAAATTAGTTATACTACATAAATTTCCATCGAAAATATTTGCGTTTCTGTTTTTTTATTTTAACAAACTTCGCTTTTAATTTTTTAATTAAATTCATAAATTTTATTTTTTATAAATTTCATCTAAAATTTACCTCTTTGTATTTTAGATTTTAAATACACTCCATAGAATTATGCGGTGTTTTATACCTATCGCATATAAAATTCCTTAAAATCCATTTAAATGCATAATTAGATGCTTGAGTTATAAATGCACCTAAAAAGTTAACTATATTTATATTATGTAAACTTAAATGGATTTTGAAAGCTTCATTTATATTTTTAAATAATCAAGATAAACTTGCAATTATTTTCGTAGTAATTTATATTAATATTATGAATATTTATTTTATATTCATAATATTAATATAAAATATAAAGGGGGTTCAGTCATGGAAAAAATAATGAATTTTTTAAAAGAAAATCCAACCTTCTATTTTACTACAGTTGAAGATAATAAACCAAGAGTCAGACCATTTGGATTCCTTTATAATTATTGGGTTTTTACATAAAAAATACTAGATATAAATTTATGATTTATATCTAGTATTTTTATTTGTCGCCTATCACTTTCATCTATCAAAAACAATTGTTTTCCATATTGCAAAAAATTCTCTTGTATAATATGTCGGAACAAATGAAAGCTTTGACTTACTAGCGTAAAAAGCAATATTTTTATATTCATTTCTAGATGCTAGTATTTTACTTCTAAGAACATGAAAATCAGTTGTTACAATTTTTACTTTTATATCTTTTATTCTTTTTCTACTATGCTCTTCTATCTTTAGCTTTGAATATTTAAAGTTTTCATAAGTATTTGTAGATTTATCTTCTTCTATTATTCTATTATTATCTATACCATTTTTAACAAGATAATCCTTCATAGCTTTTGCCTCAGTTATATTTTCTCCATTACCCTTACCACCTGATACTACTACATAGCACTCATTATTAACTTTTAAATATTTTAAAGCAGTGTTTAATCTTCCCTTTAATGTAGTACTTGGCGTAGTCTTTTTTACAGAAGCTCCTAAAATCAAAAGATAATCACTTTTTGTCTCAAAACTATTTTTAGGATAAAAGATTATTAAGCTTTCAGTAATTATGAATACTATTAAGAAAACAATAATTAGTATTTTTAGCACTTTATAAAAAACCTTCTTTTCTTTAATTTTCTTTTTTAAGATTTGATAAACAATTAATAGCGTTCCTATAACTAAGAAAAATCCACTAAATGAAATACCACCAAAAACTATTTTAAGATAGAAATAGTAAATTATAAATATTAAACCCAATATTAAATTAATCATATTTCCATAATCCTTTTTATTTGTTTTTATTTTTATATAAAGAAATATCTATGCACTCTATAAGACAGTTATATTCTCCATCTATCCAATTAATCCAACTTGCCATCGATACATTTTCTCCAAATATATTTGTCTCCGTTTTAAATTTTGAATCTTTATTTTCTTTTAATCCATTAATCGGACAGTTATTACAAGGAATATTAGATTTTAATAACGACTTATAACATTTATCTCCTATTTTTATTTCTAAACCTAAACTTGAGACCTTGTTATTAACAAAAAGAAGTTCATAAGTATTCGTATTTACTATATATATATAATTATCAATAGAATCAAGAACTTCTTTTAGTGATAGATTAGAATCTTCATATTCAATTTCCTCTTTAAGATTTTCTTCTTTCACGCTATCATTACTTATATTAGTTTCGAGTTTATTTTCACATATGCAATCATTATAAAGTGCATACTTATCTTTCCCTTTACTCTTTGCATAGTAAAGTGCCATGTCTGCTTTTTGATAAAGCTCTTCAAATACAGTTCCATGTTCTGGTACAAATGAAATTCCAACTGTACCAGATATCTTATACGTTTTTTTATTTTCAGTATAAGAATTTCTAAATATATTACATATTTTATCTGCTTTACTTTTAGCATTTTCAAAAGATTGTATATTCTTTAAGAATACTATAAACTCATCACCACCAATACGCCCCACTATATCATCTCTTCTAAATATAGGCTTTAATTGTTTAGAAACTTCATACAGAACTTTATCTCCAAAAACATGTCCTAAATTATCATTTATTGATTTAAAATTATCTATATCAATAATAAAGAAAGCATGAATCCCCGAATTTGATTCTTCTGAATTTAGAAAATCTTTAATAAGATTTTCTGTAGTACCTTTATTATATAATCCCGTCAAAGTATCTCTTTCAGCTTTTAATTTTAATTTGATTTCTTCATTTTTCTGTTCGTCGATGTCTTTAATATAAGCAAGTGCTTTTATATCATTCGTAATAGAATCTTTTATTAAATGCATTGTACAAAGCACCCAAATCATTTTATCATCTTGATTCATTCTTCTATATTCTAACTTTATTTCACTTATATTATTTTTATAGGCTTCTAATAAATGTTTACATAAAAATGTATTTAAAAATACTTCTTTATCATCTTTATGAATAACAGTCTCTGATATAGACTTCACAATTTCAGAGTAGTCATTACTTGGTTTAATTCCAAATTGTTGATACCAATTTTCATTTCCCATTATAAAAATATCCTTTGATACATTTATTTCATAGGTTATTATCGCTTCTGATAATATAGCAGAATGATATTTGTCTGCTTGATTATATCTTATTTCTGCTTCTTTTTGTTCACTTATATCTTCTTGTATCCCAATAGCTCTTATAGGTTTACCATCTTCATCAAAAATAGTAGTTAGTGTAATTTTGTTCCATATGTAGCCTTCATCTGGAACTCTTATTTTGACAACACAACTTGCAGTTTTTTCTCCATTTATTATCTTCTCATACATTTTTATAAAATCTTCACTAAAATCTTTATAAATAATTCCCGCTTCAACTAAAGAGTAAGGAACATTTTCATTTATTTTATCAATATTATAATTTCCCATGCTCTTATTAGTATTTACAAGCGATTTTGTATTTATATCATACTCAAATATAATATTTGATGTTTGATTTAATGCAATTCTAAATCTTTCTTCATTAATTTTGAGTTTTTGTTCTGCATTTTTTAAATCAGTTATATCAGTTAAAATCCAAATTCCTTTTTTACTACCATCGCTATCAGTAATGAGCCTTCCTTTGAGAGAAACCCATATAATATTACCATTGCGTTTTTTTATTCTATGTTCACCTACAGCAATATTTCCAATAATCAACTGATGCCTTATATTTTCAAGAATCTTTTTTCTATCATCATAAAAAACAAGATTACATGATTTATATTGAAGTTCCTCTTCTAACTGTTTACGTGTATATCCAATCATTGATAGATAACCAGAGTTAGCATATTGTATAGTAAAATCCTCATCAAATTCTGTTATAAGTATTCCACCTAATATATTTTCTGATACCATTTCAAGTTCTAAATTCTTTTGTTCCATCTCTTTTTCTAATTGTTTTGTTTTAGTAATGTCTACTGTAACACAACAAAGATATTTTTTACCATTAGGTTCTACTATAAGTTCCCCCTTATCAGCTATCCATACTGTATCACCACTTTTAGTTATAACTCTGTATTCCAATTCAATGGTTTTATTTTTATAGAGTTGTTCAGAAATTTCTTTTTTTACTCTTTCAACATCATCTTTGTGTATTATTTTATAAAAACTATTATTAAATAGTGTTTTTATTTCTTCTCTTGTATAACCAAATAAATCAACAAATCCATCACTTAAAAATTCAAACTCACATTTTTCATCAACAGTACATTTTTGAACTCCTCCAGGAATGCTATTTGTAATAGATGATATTTCCTTATTAGCTTTTAGAATATGCTTTTGCGATTTATTATTTTTATAAAAGATATATATTATTAGTACAATAAATAATAAGAACACTTTACAAATTAAAGAAAATGCTAATTGATTTATTTTATCAATATTTTTTCTTACAGTGTATTGTGGTATTACTGAAAGGACATACCAGTCATTTACACCTATTGGTGTATATGTTGCATAACGTTCTTTACCTTTATATTTATATGAAATAAAGCCACTCTTTTTATGTTTTGTATCTTCATATACTTTTTTATAGCTATAACCAATATCAAAAGAAGCTTCCTTGAATATATCATATATATTACTACTTGCTCCAACTATAGCATTTGTATGTGAAGATTTCAAAACAAATTGTCCACTAGATTCAAATATATCTATATATCCTTCACTATTGAAACTTGTTATATCAATAAATTCAGCTAACTTGTCATTATAGTATGAACCATATAAAACACCAATAACTTTATTGTTTTTATATACAGGTGTAGCTATAACAAAAGTATCCTTCCCATCAATAGGAGATTTTACTACTTCAGATATATTACTATCTCCACTAATTGCTTTCTTAAAATATTTATAATTTGATATATCAACAACTTTTCCATCGCTAGTATGACTTCTTCCATCAGGAGAAGCAATAGAAATTCTTTGAAAATCAGATTCCTTTGATATTTTAGCCAACAATGGAATTATCTCAGGATTATCTATAGTATCAAAATATGAAACCATATTCGCTACACTCTTAACAAATGATAATGAACTGTCTAGTTTTATTTTTATGGCATTAGAGCTCTGTAAAGATATTTCTTTTAAATTAACTCTATTGTTTTCTTCTTCTTGAACATTAGTTTTAAATGCAAAATCAGAAAAAGAAATTATTGTGAATAAAAATATTAAAATAATACTCATTGCGCTTTTTAACGATTTTGCTCTTATCACTTACTTACCACCTCCAAATTAAAATTCATTGACCTATATTTTATAGACTAATTTTTCAAATTCTTTAACTGGTAATGGTTTTGAAAAATAATAACCCTGAATAATATCACAATTTGCTTTTCTTAACATTTCTACCTGACTTTTAGTTTCAATTCCTTCAGCAACTACTCTTATTCCCAATTGCTTAATAAGCGAAACTATACTTTTTATGACAATTTGACTTTTATCAATATTCTTATCATCAATAAAAAATCCTCTATCTAGTTTAATTACGTTTAAAGGTATATTTTTAAGCATATTCACAGAAGAATATCCTGACCCAAAATCATCCATCGAAAGTATAAATCCAATATCTTGTAGACTTCTACTTACCTCAAACAGAGTATCCGTATCTCCAAACATACTAGATTCAGTAATTTCAATTTCTATTAAACTATATGGTATTTTATATTTATCACATATATTAACTATTTTTGTAATAAAATCTTTTTTAAAAAAATCAACTCTTGAAAAGTTTACAGATATAGGTAAAGGTGAAATACCTTTATCAAATAAAGTTCTAATTTCTTTACAAGCTTGTTCTAATATGTACATATCAATTTTTGTAATAAACCCATTCTTTTCAAATATAGGAATAAAATCACTTGGATATATAAATTCTTTTTCTGTATATTGCCATCTAACTAGTGCCTCACTTCCACAGAATTTCTCTGATTTAATATTGTATTTTGGTTGTAAATACATTATGAATTGATTATTTTCAAGTGCATATTCCATCTTTTTTTCTATTTTATCTTCAAGTAATAACTTATCTCTTAGCTCGTCATTAAAAAAAGCAAAATTTATATCTCTATTATTTTTTATTGATAATTTAGCAAGTGAAGCTCTATCACTATATGCACTTATAGATAAGCTCTTATCCTTAATTTCATATATTCCAAAAGATAAGTTTACAACATCATTATTGATAATGATTTTTTTAATAACATTTATTATATCTTCTCTTGTGTCATACGATAACAACATATTAAAATTATCAGAACTCACACGAGCAAAAGTTTCATTATTATGAGTTATACTATCTAATGTATCCGCAATATCTTTTAAAATTGAGTTTCCTTTTTTATGACCATATATATCATTAATTGCTTTGAATTTATCAATATCAAATATAACCATTGCATGTTTATCATTTTGTGATGCTTTCTTTAGCAGATTTCTAACATCTAACTCAAATTTTCGCCAGTTTGAATAACCAGTTACAAAATCTGTATATGCCATTTTTTCTATAGTTTTTTGACTCTTTGCTTTTGAATATAATATGTACAGTATAACACCTAAAAACAAAAATGAAAGTATAATCCATCCAATAATTGTAATTATCATTAAATTATTTAGTTTTTTAGATACGACCATCTTTGGAACGACTGATATTATAAACCAATCATTTATTCCTAAAGAAGTATATGCCATATAAAATTCTTTTCCTGATTCTTTAGCCTCTACTACGCCTTTATCTGATATTTTCATATTTTTAAAAGTAAATATTTTTTTAAAATTAACTTGTGAAAGATTTGTAATATTTGAATTTGAATTTTTATGATAAGATGGAATGATTATTTCACCATTGCTATCACATATAAGCGAAAAACCTTCACCATTAAAGGTTGAAATAGACAAAAATTCAGATACAAACTCAACATCATAATCAGCTGCAATAACAGCAACAATTTTACCATTATTGTATAATGGGACTGCATATGTTTTAGTCAATTTTCCAGTATCTTTATCTATTAGGGGCTTTGATATATTAGCTGTACCTTTAATGGCCAACTTAAAATAATCCCTATCTGAAAAATCTGTTCCAAAAATACCTTTAGCATAACCTTTACCATTCGGTAAAATCATACCAATGTTATTATAGTTGCTATTTTTATTATATGATTCCAAAATTTTCAAAGTTTCTTCTAAATCAAATTTATCTTCTATTTCTAAAAGCTTAGAAATATTTTCCAATTCGTTTAAATTACTTTTTAATTTACTATTAATTGCAATTTTACTCTCTTCACTAATTTCTGACAAGTAATTTTTTGTTTCATATTCAAGTACATCATCCATATTACTTATATAAAAAAACGCAAATACACTAAAAAAGAATACTACTATAAATGATATTAATATACTTTTTAATATTTGCCTACTGTATTTCAAGTGGCTACACCTCACCCTCTCAATTAGTTATATTTAGTTGATTCACTTTATTTTACTATTAAAAACTCTTTTTTACAATTGAGTTTCATAAATTGTTAATAAAGAACAAGTTAAATAAATATATTACTTATGGAATAATAAATTTAAAGGGTATAAATACAACAATAACATATTTAATCATATTAGTCTTATAGTTACTAATGTAATTAAATATGCTATTTTTTATATTTATACCCATTGACATGTACTTTTAAATTTATATAGCTTATATGAAGGTTTCTATTTTTCTAAATGTTCTCTTCTTATTGAAGATGTTTTAAAATATTCAACTAGTTTATTTTTATCGTTATTAAAGATAGCCTCTTTTATTAAATTTACTTCTATCTCAAAATTTTCTATACATTTTAATAAATTATCTCTGTTTCCTAAAAAAAGTTCACTCCATAGGTCTTCATTCATATTTGCAATACGAGTTAAATCTCTATAACTATCTCCAATAAATTTACCTGTATCTCTATCTTCTTCGTCACTATTTATAAGAGCAACTGCCATTACATGAGGTAACTGAGATGTAAAAGCTATCATTTCATCATGTTTTTGTGCAGTCAATTTTTTTACTCTTTTAAAACCTATTTCTAAAATTAAATTCTCAACAAACTCTAAGTTTTTTATATTATTTCTGCCAGTTGGAGTAATTATATAATTTGCTTTTTTAAATACCTCATCGCTAGCAAAATCAATTCCCTTTTTTTCTCTACCTGCCATTGGATGACCAAATATAAAATCTACATCATCTGGAATAATTTTCAAGACATCATTTATAAGAACTTCTTTTATTCCTGTGGTATCAGTAATTATAGTTCCTTTTTTGAAAAATTCTTTGTTATTTTCTAAAAAATTTACAATTAATCTAGGATATATAGACAATATAATCAAATCAGCTTGTTTAAAAAACTCCTTACCTGTAGTACATCCTTTTTTGATAATTTTTAACTCTTCTGCTTTTTTCAGAGTTTCAGAATCTATATCTACTCCAAACACATCTTCATATCCAGCTTTTTTTAATGCCTTAGCAAAAGAACCTCCTATAACTCCTAATCCTACAACAACAATATTCATTATTCTTATTTCCCCCTAGATTATTTTTTCGTTAAATTCAAATTTAAGATTTTTATTAATTGCATTTTTGATATTATATACAGCATCATTTAATGATTTAGCATTTAAAATTTCTATATCTGCAGCATTTTTATAAAGATTTATCCTTTCATTATAAAGATTATATAATTTCTCTTTTCCATCTTGTAATAAAGGTCTTGAATTAATATTTATATCCTCTAAAATTTTTTCTATAGGTCTATTAATAAAAAGTATTATTCCTACTTCTTTGAGTATCTCTATATTAATATCTTTTTTTATTACACCACCACCAGTAGAAACTACTGTTTTATCACTAGCAGAAAGTTCTCTACATGCTTGTGTTTCATAATTTCTAAAAACATCTTCTCCTTCCAAAAATAGCTCTGCTATACTTTTTTGAGATATTTTATTTATATAATCATCCATATCACAAAAACTACAATTATATTCCTGTGATAAAAGTTTTCCAATTGTAGTTTTTCCACTACCCGGCATACCTATTAATATTACCTTTTCTTTGTTTATCATAATCAATCCCCCTATAAAAAGTTTAATTTTATTTCTTCATATATAATATTTAAAGCACCACTATCTATTTTAATATTTTGCCATATTTCTTGAGACTTTACTGCTTGCCCAACCAACATATATAATCCATCACACGTTTTTTTACCTAGACTCTGACCAATTTCTAAAAAATAAGTTTTTTTAGGATTGTAAATCAAATCTACTAACATATCAAAATTCTGTATAATAGATTTTGGGACAGGTGATACTCCTACATTAGGATACATTCCTACTGGAGTTGCATTTAATATTATATCTCCTTTTATATTCTTAAGCTCTTCATAATCTATTAATATAGCTGAATTATTTGATAGCTTTTTATTATCTTTTTTTCTAGTTGAAACATAAACTTTACCTATTCCAGAATCAAGAAGGTATGTAATGGCTGCTTTAGATGCACCGCCAGTACCTAATATAACAGCTGTCTTTCCTTGAATATCAATATTAGCTACTTTGAACATAATATCAAGTCCAAAATAATCTGTATTATAGCCATATAATTTGTTCTCTTTAAGTAAAATTGTGTTAATTGCCCCTATACGCTTTGCTTCTGGAGATATAAAATCTAAAAACTCCATGACTCTTTCTTTATATGGGACAGTAATATTTACACCTTTGATTCCCAATAATTTTATAGCATCATCCAACATTGGTATATTTTCTTTTGAAATCTCAAAGTTCTTATAAGCACCTTCAATATTCAATATTTCAAATAACCTCTTATGAATTTGAGGGGAAACACTATGAGATAGCTTTTCACCTATTAGACCAAAAAAATTCATCTTTACACCTCCTAATCATTCTGTTTAAATAAAAAATTATATTTATCTATTCAATTTTATTTCTATATACACCGATAAATTTAAAGTATGCTGTATTACGTTCTATCATGTCTAACAAACTACATACTTTTGAATCATATATAGAACATTCGAAATCTATATAAAAGAAATATCTCCAAGAAGCATTTTTCATTGGTCTTGATTCTATTTTTGTCATATTTATATTGTTTTCAGCAAAGTATCCAAGTATTTTATAAAGCTTTCCAGCTTCATGCTCAACAGAAAATACGATACTCATCTTGTTTGACTCTTCTTCAATGTGTATCTCATTACTAATTACCACGAATCTAGTATAATTGTCTGTCATATCATTTATACATGGACTTATTATTTCTAATCCATAAATCTTTGCAGCTTTTTTACTAGCAATTGCTGCCTTTGTTTTATCCTGAAGTCTCTTAACAAGTTCAGCACTAGTTGCTGTGTTATTAAAAGGTATCAATTTCCATTGACTATTTTGTTTTAAAAATTCACTACTTTGACCTATTCCTTGTGGATGTGAATATATTTCTTTAATATCTTCAAGCTTTGTACCCTTTATCCCAATTAAATTTTGATTTATTTTTATACATTCTTCTCCAACTATATAAAATCCATATTTTCCTAAAAGGTCATAAGTCTCAGAAATCGCTCCTGTAGACGAATTTTCTATAGGTATTATTCCATAATTTATTTCTTTATTTTGAAGTGCTATAAAGACATCTTCAAATTCTTTAAATTGTTTTTTTATGATTTTAGTATTAAAAAATTTTGTTAGTGCTTCTTCTGTAAATGAACCTGATATACCAGGAAATCCTACTAGGAGATTTTTTTTATTAAGTTCGCTTTTTACTGATTTATATTTATATATATTTAACAAATCAAAATTTTCATTTAATGAATTTGAACTATTTTCATTTTTTTCCTCTACATTATTATCTATTAATCTTTTTTGCAAATTCTTACTAACTTCCATTATTGAATTAAAAAATTGCACAGTCTCTTGTGAATATTTTTTATCTTCTAGATTATTTACTGCTTTACTCAATACTTTTTCTTCTCTATCTTTTTGAAGTATAGTAGTATTATTTCTCATTTTATGCCTAGCAATTTCGAGAACTATATTCATCCTTTTTTCAAATAATTTGACAAGTTCCTTATCTATATCATCAATTTTATTTCTATATCTCGTTAAATCCTCCATTATTATCGTCCTTTCATCAAATCAAAAATTCCAATAGCTGTTACTGCTTCTATTACAGGTATAGCTCTTTGAACTATACAAGGGTCATGTCTACCTTTAATAGCTAAAACATCATCTTTTTTATCTTCTATATTAACAGTGTTTTGTTGTTTACTAATTGATGGAGTTGGCTTAATTGCTACTTTAAAAATTATTGGCATTCCATTTGTAATCCCTCCAATAACCCCTCCATTATTATTAGTTTTACTTTTTACTGTATCTCCAACGTAGTACATTTCATCATTGCTTTGAGAACCATACATATCTGTAATATCAAATCCCAATCCAAATTCTACACCTTTTATGGATGGAACAGAAAATAGTAAATGTGATAGAGTAGATTCAACAGAATCAAAAAACGGATTTCCAACACCTACATTGACACCTATCACTGCACATTCAATTATACCTCCAACTGAATCTCCCTGATTTTTTGCATCTAGAATAGTATTTTTTATGGCTTCTTCCTTTGATAAATCAAGTAAAGGTAATTCTAAATTTTGTAAATTTAATAATTCTTGTTTTGAAATGTCTACATAATTAAAACCCTTATCCTCTATATTCTTGATTTTTTTAATATGAGCTCCTATCTCTATACCTTCTTGTGATAAAATTTGTTTACATATAGCACCACAAAATACTAATGGAGCAGTTATTCTTCCTGAAAAATGTCCTCCTCCTCTATAGTCATTAAACCCAGAATATTTTATATGACCTGTATAATCTGCATGACCTGGTCTCATCAAGTTTTTAACTTTTCCATAATCTTTTGAACGAGTATCACTATTTCTTATAATCGCACATAATGGAGTTCCTGTAGTTTTTCCATCAAAATATCCACTTAAAATTTCTGGTATATCACTTTCATTTCTTGAAGTTGATATAGAATTTTTTCCTGGTGCTCTTCTTTTCATTTCTTTGTCAATCTTATCAAGGTCTAACTCGATACCTGCAGGAAGTCCATCTATATTTATACCTATAGCATTTCCATGAGATTCTCCAAAGATGGATATTTTCAAATTATTTCCCCATATTCCACTCATCAATTCTTCCTCCTAACATCTCAAAATCTTTAAAAAAATGTGGATAAGACTTTGATACACACTCAAAATCTTTCAATATGATTGGCTTATCACATCTACAAGAAGCAATTGCAAGTGTCATTGCAATCCTGTGGTCTTTGTGACTCCATACTTCTACACCTCCATTTAATTTGCTTACTCCTTCAATTATCAAACTATCCTCTTTTTCTTCTATATTCGCCCCTAGCTTACTCAACTCAATATTTATTGCATGAAGTCTATCACATTCCTTAATTCTAAGTCTTCCAGCATTTATTATGGTCGTCTTCCCTATACTTAAAGCTGCTACCACAGATAAAACTGGTATTATATCTGGACATTGAGATGCATCTATCAAAGTACTATTTAAACAGTTTGCTATTCCTTTGATTTTGTTGTCTTCTCTTAAAATTTCCATACCCATTCTTGATAAAATCTCGATAACTTCACTATCTCCTTGAAGAGAATTTTCTTTAAGGTCAAGTATGTTAATATCTTCTCCAATAGCATCTGCTGATAAATAAAATGCACCTTGAGAATAATCTCCTTCAACTTTATAATCTCTAGCTTTATAAGTTTGATTTCCTTTTATGATAAATTCTTTATAATTATTATTTACAATTTCTACTCCAAAATCTTTCATAGTTGAAATAGTTAAATCTAAATACCCTTTAGATTCTAGTTCAGTGGTAATTATTATCTTTGAATCACTATCTAATGTAGGCAATATAAATAATAATCCTGTTATAAATTGAGAACTTATATTTCCTTTTACTCTAAATTCATCTGGTTTAAGTTTTCCTGATACAATTAAATCCAGTTTATTTTCTTTGTAGCTATATTCTATCCCCTGTCTGTCAAATATCTCATAATAAGTATCAAGTGGTCTTTTTCCAAGATTACCTCTTCCTATAAATCTTTTTACTCCATCAAAAGCTAAAGATATAGGTACCAGAAATCTTAAAGTAGAACCTGACTCATTACAATCTATAGTCAGTTTAGGTTGATTCAATTGATTCTCTTTATTTAAGATTGCTTCTTTAGAATAGATTCCTGTGATTTCTAAAATATCTTCTTTTTTTTCTATAGTTGCTCCTAATGATATCATTGCTCTTATAGTAGCTATAATATCATCAGAAAAATCTATATTAGAAATTCTACTTTTTCCATCACTTAAAGCTGCACAAATAACTGCTCTATGTGCCATACTTTTTGATGGAGGAATTTTTACATTGCCTGATAATTTGCTTGGATATATTTTTAAGCTTCCCATCATTTTACCTCCTGAAAAAATTTAGAAGTAGTATCATATATAATACTTTCTCCAATATCCTTTAAAAGTATTATTTTTAGTGTATCACCTAGATTTTTTTTATCGAGAGATATAGTATCTATTATAGATTTATTATCTCCTAATTCAACTTCATAAGGTAAATCATAATTTATTAAAATTGATTTTATAAGTTCTGATGTACCTTGTTTTGTAATCCCTCTTTTTTCACTCTCTAATGTTATCTTATACATACCTACACCAACAGCTTCTCCATGAGTATAACCTGTAAAGTTATAGTGTTTCTCAATAGCATGACCTAGTGTGTGCCCAAAATTTAAAAGCATCCTATCTCCTAAATCTTTCTCATCAGCTTCAACTACAGTTTTTTTGAGAAGGCAACATTTGTGTATAATGTATTCTATATGGTGCATCACTTCTTCCCTGTTTTTTAAGTTTACAAGCTTATTAAAAAAAGTTTTATCTTTTATACATCCATACTTTATAACCTCTGCCATTCCATCTCTATAAAATTTTTCTGGAAGAGATGATAATACATCTGGGTCAATAAATACTGCTTTAGGCTGATAAAAACTTCCCACTAAGTTTTTTCCTCTTTCAAGGTCAACTCCAACTTTTCCACCTACAGAACTGTCCACTTGAGCTAATAAAGATGTTGGAATTTGAATAAAATTTACACCTCTTAAAAAAGTTGCTGCTGTAAATCCTCCTAAATCTCCAATTACCCCTCCTCCTAGTGTAATAATCAAATCTTTTCTAGTTAACTTAAAGTCAAGTAAACTATCATATATTTTAGGTAGAGTGTTAAATGACTTTGTCTCTTCACCAGCTTCTAATATTATAGCTCTAGTTTCAAATCCAGATTCAATCAAATTATTTTTAACTTCATCTAAATATAATTTTGCTATATTTTCATCTGTAACAATAAAAATCTTATTCCCAGAATATATTTTTTTAATTTCTTTACCTATATTTTTTAATATACTTTTTTTTATAAATATATTGTAACTATTCTCTTTTAGATTAACTAATAATTTTTCTTCCACGTTTAACCATCCTTCTATAGATTATATTTCTCTTCCAACTGCTGATGCGATAGTTTTTAGTTCATTTATTAATCCATCATACTCATCTGGTTTAATTGATTGTTTACCATCACAAAGTGCATGAGCTGGGTCATTATGAACTTCTATTATTAAACCATCTGCTCCAACCGCAATTGCTGCTTTAGATAGAGAGTCAACCATCCATGATTTTCCTGCTGCATGACTTGGGTCAACTATGACTGGTAAATGGCTAAGTTTTTTTACAGCTAAGATTGCACTTAAATCCAAAGTATTTCTAGTGTATGTTTCAAAAGTTCTTATACCTCTTTCACAAAGAACTACATTTTCATTTCCTCCAGCCATTATATATTCAGCTGACATTAGCCACTCTTCAATTGTAGCAGATAATCCTCTTTTTAAAAGTATTGTTTTATTTGTTTTTCCTAATTCTTTTAATAAATCAAAGTTTTGCATGTTTCTTGCTCCAACTTGAATTACATCTACATTTTCTTCAAATATATCTATATCTTGTGTTGACATTATTTCTGTAACTATAGGAAGACCTGTTTTTTCTTTTGCTTTTTTTAATAAATCTAATCCATCATATCTTAATCCTTGGAAAGCGTATGGAGATGTTCTTGGCTTGAATGCTCCTCCTCTTAAAAATCCTGCTCCTGATTTTTTTACATCTTCAGCTATAGAAACTATTTGTTCTTCTGTTTCAACAGAACAAGGACCAGCTATCATAGTAAGTTTTTTTGACCCAATTTCCATACCATCGACATTTATAATTGAAGGTTCTGGATGAAATTTTCTATTTGCTTTTTTAAAAGGTTCTACTACATGCATAACTTTTTCAACTACCTTATTTGCTTCTATTCTTTTAGCATCTATCTTACTAGTATCTCCAACTAACCCTAAAACAGTTAATTCTTTTCCATCTATAGGATTCACTTCTACACCCTCTCTACAAATAGCTTCTATTAATTTCTTAACTTCTCTCTTATCTGCTCCTACTTTTAATACTACTATCATCTTTACTACCCCCTAATATTGTAATTCTATATTTGAGTTTAAAATAAAAAAGAGAACTCATTAATGAGTTCTCTAAAATAATCTATTAAGCATCAAATCTTACATGACCGTATAAAATAATCATTTTTATAAAATTTACCTATGCCCAAGGTTATTAAAATCAAGGCCTCACCAGAAAGGAATTACATGTATTTTTGTAAAAGAAATAGCCAGCGCTAAAATAAAAGCCCCAGAACATAAAATAAAAAAAGCTATAAAGTTTTGCCACTAGTTCTTTTAAAATCCCTTTCATAGTATTATCCTCCATTTTTATAATTTATTACTCTTCTTGTTTAATAATTATAGCAAAGAAAATATAATTGTCAATATTTTCTATAAATATTTTCAATTTAAAATATTTCTTTATTTTCTTAATTCACTTTTTCTTTTAATACCTTTTTCTAAAATCGTTTAAAAAGCATCTTATTTTTACAATAATTTTTTTATTTTAAATATTATAATTCCAACAAAAACTATGCCTAACATCAAAAGTAATGTTGCTGGATATCCATAAAGCCAATTTAGTTCTGGCATATACCTAAAGTTCATTCCATATATTCCCGTTATAATTGTAAGTGGTGCAGAGATAGCCGTAAGTAAAGTCAATTTTGTAATCAAGTGATTCGTTTTTTCACCTACTCTAGAAGAATAAATATCTAGGAGTTTATCTGCCAGCTCACGTGTTGATAATGCAAAATTATATAATTTATCAATACCAAAATCTATCCCTTGAAAATTTTCAAGATTATATTTTTTTACATTGGAGTATTTTAAATATCGTATATTTTCTTTAATTATTCTATCTCCAATATATAAAAGTGGTCTGGTGTTTTTAACTATAGTTCTAGTCAATCCTCTTACATCACTTATTCTAGAAACATGATTTTTATGAATATTGTCCATCATCTCATCTTCTATTTCAAGAATTAACTCTTCAACTTTTTCTAAAGATTCGAAGCCATTTTTTATAACTTCTCTAAAAATTAAATAATTTATCTTAAAAAGGTTGATGACAGGATTTTTTTCAAGTTGAGAATTTTTTAAAATAAGATTCTTTACAAATTCAAATAAAAAATGCTCTTCATTTACAACAACTAATATAAAATTATCTGATAAATACATATTTACTTCTTCTATAACAGCTTCTCCATTTCTCAATTCAAAGGTATTTAGGCTCAAAAAATCATAATTATCAAATAAATCAAGCTTTGTTATTTCATCAAATTTAAGACAATCATTAAATGTTATTTCATCTATATCCAAAGTTTCCTTGAGTAATTTTAAATTTTTTGGAGCACTTAATATAAGATATGAATTTTCTGGTATATAAAATTTCACTCTAAAATCTTCCACAATCTCTCTTGTATTCAAATTCAATATATACATAAATCTACTCCTAAACTTCAGTTTACATTTTAAAAATTACATATATTTATTACTGTAATTATTTTTCACTATTTCAGTAATTATTATTTAATATTTATTTATATTAAATTTATTAGAAAATAAATATTAAATCTTTTATCTTTTAACTTAGACTTTTCTTACAAATTATACCATACTTTTATTTTAAAATGTGTTTAATATTATCAATGCTAAAAAAGTACTAAAAAATGAAATGCATATACTTAAATTAATAATAGCATACACACTTCATTTTAACTTAATCTAAATTATACAATTGTAGTATCCATTTTGTCTATTCATCATTTAGTCTATATCCAACACCAACTTCTGTAATTATATACCTAGGGTCAGCGGGTTGCTTCTCTATTTTTCGTCTTAATGTTGCCATAAAAACTCTTAAGGACTTAGTTTCATTTCCTATAATACTACCCCATATTTCTTTTATTATAAAATTATGAGTAAGTACTTTTCCATGATGCTTTGCAAGTAATGAAAGAATATTATATTCAATTGGTGTCAAATGTACTTCGTTATTGTCAACAATGACTTTTCTTTTATCAAAATCAATAAATAACTCATCTACTTCAAACGTAGACCTAATCTCTTCTTTTTGCTGTAATTCTACTTGTGAGTGTCTAAACGCAACCCTTACCCTAGCTAATAACTCTACTATAGAAAATGGTTTTGTTAAGTAATCATCTGCACCTGCATCAAACACTTCTACCTTTTCTCTGTCTTGTTCTCTAGCTGAAACTACAATTATTGGTATATTTGAAAACTGCCTAATAGCTTTTATTACCTCTATTCCATCCATATCTTCTAGCCCTAAATCCAAGAGAACGACATCTGGAGAATATGAGACAGCAATTGATATTCCTTCTTTACCAGTTATAGCCTCTTTAACATCATAATCTTGTGTTGCAAGTGCAGTAGATATAAATTTTCTTATTGTTTTATCATCCTCTACTAATAATATAAGTTTTTTACTCATTTCTTCCTCCAAAACTAGATTTCAAAATTTCATACTATTCATTTTCTTTGGGCAAACTAAATTTAAAAGTTGAACCTTTATCTTTATTATTTACTACTAAAATTTCACCTTTATGAGCTTGAATTATAGATTTACAAATTGATAATCCAAGTCCAACACCTTTTCTAGAATCCTTAGTACCTTCTTCTCCAGTAAAGAATCTATCAAATATATGCTCCTTCAGTTCTTTGGATATTCCAGGACCATTATCAGACACTTCAAACCAAACATAATCTTCTTTTTCATATACAATTATATTTATTTTACAATCCTCTTTTGAATATTTTAAAGCATTATCTATTAGATTAATTAAAACCTGTTCTATTAATTTGGCATCCATAGGAACAAATAATATTTGCTCTGGTATATTAATATCTATAATTGCATTTTCAATTCTTTTTTTAATATTTTGTAATGCCTCTGATATAATTTCCTCAACAAGTTCAGAACGTTTTTTGACTTCTAACTTTCCTTCATCTATCTTAGTCATGCTAAGTAAATTTTCAACAAGTCTTATTAACCACTGAGTATCTTCATATACACCACTAAGTAGCTCGTCTATTATATCCTGACCTATAGTATCTTTATTTTTTATAATTGTACTAACTGCTCCAGATATTCCTGCTAATGGTGTTCTGAGGTCATGTGAAACTGCTCTTAAAAGATTACTTCTAAGCCTCTCTCTTTCT
Source organism: Clostridioides sp. ZZV14-6154 (assembly GCF_020657785.1). Lineage (NCBI taxonomy): Bacteria > Bacillati > Bacillota > Clostridia > Peptostreptococcales > Peptostreptococcaceae > Clostridioides > Clostridioides sp. ZZV14-6154. The sequence continues at coordinate 374,143 of NZ_JAGWCY010000001.1, forward strand.
ATCTCAAGATTAGTATTTTCTTTTGCTTCTGATAGAATTTCTCTATCAAGAGCTATTGCCATTTGAGCAGTTATTGTTTCAATTAAACTTATATCTTCTGTATCTAATTTTGAATCAACACACGATATACCAATAACCCCCAAAGTTGAATTCATACCTATAATTGGTATATAATATCCTTTTGAACCAGGAAGTGTATCTGTATCACTACCTGCTACTGTTGAATTAGACAAGACCCAACTTGCAACAGCTTTTTCATCTTCTATATTTAAATCGTTTTTATCCTTATTAGCAGTATTTTTTTTATAGAACTTTGATTTCTTATCCTTATCCATATTTAAATAGCAAACTATATCTCTACTTAGACTAAGACATAAAAGTTCTATACCCTTATTTACTATATCATCTTTATTTGACAATCTTAAAAATCCCTTAATTATTTGATATATCATTTTTGTATTTTCTTCTCTTTTAGCAGCTGTATCTGCCTCATGTTGTATCTTAGATGTAAGAGTACTAGTTATTATACCAACTATTGAGAATACAACTAATGTTACTATATAATTTGAATCAGCTATTGACAATGTATATAAAGGTGCTGTAAAAAAATAATTTAACAGTACTATATTAAATACAGAGCTTATTATCCCTGTACTATATCCTTTAGTCCACATAGAAACCAAAACTACACCTAACATATATATTAGTAATATATTTTCTCTTATAAATCCCATACTTTGTACTATATATGCCAAAATGCTTATCACTAAAGTAATAATTATAAGTTTTATAAAATCAATTTTACTGATTTTAAATTTTGATTTTATTGATGAGTTATCCTTTTTAGGTCTATATTTAACTTCTGAAGCAAATTTGTAAGGGATTATATGTATATCTATATAATCAACTTCATCTATCAATTTGTCAACTATATCTTTTTTCAGTTTTTTACTCAATTTTTTAGTATTTGAATGATTTCTACCTATTACAATTTTTGTTACGTTTCTTATCTTGGCAATTCTAAGTATCTGTTCTATTACATTTTCACCATGTAAAACAATTATCTCACCACCTAACTTCTTAGCTAGTTTTAAATTGTTTTGTAATTGTTTTTGTTCCTCAAAAGGCAATTTTGCTGTATTTGGAGTTTCAACATATAAAGCTATCCACTTAGCAAATGTACTATCTGCTATCCTAGACGCGGTTCTAATAACCTTTGCTGAAGATGGAGATGGGCTTATACATGCAAGAAGTGTATCTGATGTAGGTATTACTGTTACATCACCCTTTGATAATCTAGTCATTTGAACTTCTTTATTTACTCTTTCAGCTGTTTTTCTAAGTGCAATTTCTCTAAGTGCAACTAAATTGTCTTTTATAAAAAAATTATCTTTCGCTCTAATTGCCTGTTCCTTTTTATATATTTTACCTTCATTAAATCTTTCAAGAAGTACATCAGGTTCAACATCTATAAGCTCTAATTGTGTACTTGTATCTAAAAATTTATCTGGTATAGTTTCTTTGACTGATACATTTGTAATTATCTCCACGATATCATTTAAACTTTCTAGATGTTGTACATTTACAGTAGTATATACATTTATACCTGCTAGTAATAATTCCTCTATATCCTGCCATCTTTTGGTATGCCTTAACCCAGTGACATTGGAATGAGCAAACTCATCAACTAATATAACTTCTGGCTTTCTTGCTAATGCCGCATCTAAATCAAACTCTTTTAATTTTATAGACTTATATTCTATTTCTTTTACAGGAAGAGTCTCTAATCCATCAAGTAATGCTAATGTTTCTGGTCTAGTATGTGGTTCAATATATCCAACTACTACATCAATCCCTACTTTTTTTAAATTTTGTGCAGACTCCAACATAGAATAAGTTTTACCTACACCTGCTGCATACCCAAAAAATATTTTTAACTGACCTCTATTTAGTTTTTTCTCTTCATTCTTTATTTTTTTTAATAGAATATCAGGATTTGGTCTGTCCATCAAACAACCTCCTTGTACATTTCATTACTATTATAATATCAATTCTAGTATAAAAATGTAGTTAAGATGTATTTTTAATGATTAAGATTATGTAAAGATACAAGTATGTACTTTAATTGTAAAATAAAAATGCCTAAATAATAGGCATTTTTATTTTTTATACATTCCTTTTTGTCAATTCTCTTGTTTTGATTTATATATTTTTGATTTATATTTTATTGAAAATGCATTAACAGTTTTAAATATGCAAATACATATTTAAATAAAACTATTACTACAATCTTTATTTCAACATATTTACTTTAAATTCAGTATTTCCATGAATTCATCACCTGTAATTGTCTCTTTTTCCAATAAATATTCAGCAAGTTCATGTAGCTTATCTATATTATTCTCTAAAATCTCAATTGCATTTTTATGACAAGTCTTTACTATTCTAAATACTTCTTCATCAATTTTAGCTGCAGTATCTGAAGAACAAGCAAGAGAAGAGTCTCCTCCTAGGTACTGATTACTTACTGTTTCAAGAGCAACCATATCAAATTCCTCACTCATACCAAGACGAGTAACCATAGCTCTTGCAATCTTAGTAGCTTGCTCTATATCATTTGATGCACCTGATGTACAAGTATTAAAAATAACTTCTTCAGCAGCACGACCACCTGTAAAAGTAGTTATTTTATCAATTGCTTCTTCTTTAGACATAAGTACACTTTCATCTTCTGCAACTTGCATAGTATAACCCAATGCACCTGAAGTCCTAGGTATTATTGTAATTTTATGGACAGGTGCAGAATGTTTCTGCATTGCAGCAACAAGTGCGTGACCTATTTCATGATAAGCTATGATTTTCTTTTCTTTATCAGAAATCACAGCTCCTTTACGTTGATATCCTGCAATTACGGTCTCAACAGATTCCTCAAAATCTTGTTGCTCTACTACATCTCTGCCAGATTTAACTGCTAAAAGTGCTGCTTCGTTTACAATATTTGCAAGTTCTGCTCCAGATGCACCTGATGTAGACCTAGCGATTGCATTATAATCTATATTTGAGTCTACATTTACATTTTTAGCATGTACCTTTAATATAGCTTCACGTCCTCCAAGGTCTGGAAGTTCAACTGGTATACGTCTATCAAATCGTCCTGGACGAAGTAATGCTTTATCAAGACTATCAGGTCTATTCGTTGCAGCTAGTATTACTACACCTATTCCACCATCAAATCCATCCATCTCACTTAATAACTGATTTAAAGTTTGTTCACGTTCATCATTTCCACCTAGTCCACTTCCATTATCACGCTTTTTACCTATAGTATCAATTTCATCTATAAACACTATACATGGAGCTTTCTCTTTAGCTTGTTTAAATAAATCACGTATTCTAGATGCTCCCATACCTACAAACATCTCAACAAATTCAGAACCAGATATTGAGAAAAATGGTACATCTGCTTCGCCTGCTACAGCTTTTGCAAGTAATGTTTTTCCTGTTCCTGGAGGTCCTACTAAAAGTGCACCTTTTGGCATTTGTGCTCCTATTTTTTTATATTTTTCTGGATTGTGTAAGAAATCTACTATCTCACTTAGAGCTTCTTTTGCCTCATCTTGACCAGCTACATCATTAAATCTTTTTCCACTTTGGGCAGATACATACATTTTGGCATTGCTCTTTCCAAATTGCATACTATTACCACCCATTCGTTTTTGCATTGATTTCATCATTAAATTACCAAATAGCATAAGAATACCTATAGGTACTATCCATGTAAGTAAAATACTTAAAAGAGGTGAATTTTCTTTAGGAATAATCTTAGTAAATTCTACTTTTGCATCTTTTAATCTATCAACTAGTTCTGGATCATCCATTCTACCAGTTATGTATATATTTTTATCCTTACTACTAGATGGGCTTATTGCAATTTTATTACTTTCTATCTCAACAGATTTAACCTTTCCTGTATCTAACATTGTAAGAAATTTTCCATAATCAATCTCAACCATTTTTTTATCCATTAGACTTGGAAATATTAAAGCATTTAAAAACATTACTACTATTATTATTATTGTATAGTAATAGAGTATTGACCTCTTTTGTGGTTTGTGTTCATCCATAATTTTGTTCTCCTTTAAATTAATTTTATGTTATTTGCAATCAATATGAGTTAAAAGCTTATTTAATTTTTTTAAGCCCTCTATTATATCTTCCATATCTTGCAATTTTTCACTAGTCATATTTTCAAAATAGTCATCAAAAATACTACTTGAAATATTTTCTTGTATATCTAACGATTTTTCTGTTACTTTAACTTTTACAATTCGTTGGTCTTCTTTATCTCTTATACGATTTAAAAATCCATTTTTTTCTAGTCTTTGGCATATTACTGATACATTGCTATTTGTCATATTCAAATTTTTACCTAAATCACTTATTTTTTTCTCTCCATGTTCACATAGTTCTGATAAAATCAAAGCTTGTACTGCTGTAATCCCAAGCGGTTGATAAAACTGACTTAATGAAGTTGTAAATTTAATATTTATATCTCTAGTTAATTCTAGCAGTGCTTTTTTAAAACTTATCTCATCCATATAAATTCTCCCTGTAAAAATACTTTATTTTACTAATATTTTTAACTTTAAATTCAAAAATATTTTATAAATAATACTTAACACTATAAATATTTAATGTATTAAATATTATAGTATTAAGTATTTATTGTCAATAACAATATTGTAACTTCAGTCATAAATAGTTTATCTTATTATTGAAATTTTTGTATAAGATATTTTTAATAAAAAATCGATGTATTTATTTTACACCGATTCCTCTCATTTTAATCTTATTTAAAAATTAAAATCTAAAGTTATTTACTATTACAATAAATTTAATCTTCTGTTAACATATTATATACAAAATCAAAACTTCCTTTATGTGCACCCAAAGTCGTTTCCATAATACAAACAAATGCCTTTGCTTTTTGTAGTATTTCATCATTATCCCAATCAAACATACCTTTATCAAATATACATTCAGAAGAAACAAGTAAAAACTCTATTGTCTCTTTTGGATATTTTGTATTGAATATTCCTTCTCTTATACCTTGTTCTACTACCTCTGTTAAAATAGGTGTAAAATTTAAAATAGTTTTAACTATTGTCTTTTGATGCATCTCAGCATTGTTGGGTTGGTGAAATTGATTAATCACTTTTTCTTTACTTCCTCCAACTTTAGGTCTTTGAGATATTAATATTTGAAAAAACTTTTCAACAACTGGAATGTCTGGATTTGAAGCAATTTCTTTTAACATATTTATATCATTATCTATAATTCTAGTTATAATTGCATCCATTACCTCTTCTTTAGATTTAAAGTAGTAATAAAATGTTCCTTTTGCAATTCCAATCTCATTTAAAATATCATTTATAGTAGTTTTTGTGTATCCTTTAGTACAAAAAAGCACTTCAGCTGTGTTGAGGATTTCACTTTTACGTTCTTCAGGGTCTTTTATAATTCTCATATAGTTTCTCCTTTCAATAGACCATCAGTCGGTTTAGTCTTATTATATAAAACTACTTTTATAATGTCAATTTTATAAAATAAAAATAAGGTATAAAGAAGTATTATAATTACTTTTATACCTTATAGATTCTCATATTTTTTTGGTTGTATTTTATATTATTAAATAGTTTTTTATCCAATTTCTAAACAAAAGTTCTGAATGTTTTTTCCATTTAACAGTTGGTTCTTTTGAAGGATCGTCATTTATATAGTAATTTTGAGGTATTGAGATTTTATCACCTCTATCTACATCTCTTTTATATTCTCTATCTAAAGTATATTTATCATATTCACTGTGACCCATTACAAATACATCTCTTGAATTTGTAATTATATAAGGACCAGCTTCTTTAGAATGACTTACAATGCTTAATTCATCATTATTTTTTAAAGTTTCAATATTTACAGTAGTGTGTCTTGAATGTGGAGCAAAAAACTCTTTTTCAAATCCATCTACTATCTTACTATTTTTATCTACTTCATGCTTAAATACTCCAAAACATTTTTGACTTAATGGAAGTTTTTTTACATTGTAGTATTTGTAAAGACCTGCTTGAGCTGCCCAACATATATATAATGTAGATTTAGCCTTACTTTTAGAATAATCCATAATATCTTTTAGTTCATCCCAATAATCAACTTCTTCAAACTCCATTTGTTCAACTGGAGCTCCTGTTATTATAAAACCATCAAAAGATTCTTTTTTTGCTTCATCAAATGTTTTATAAAAATTCTTAACATATTCATTACAACTTCTTTTACTCTCTCTTGTTGAGATTTTAATAAATTCTACAGATACATTAAAACCTGTCTTATCTATTCTTCTAAGTAAATCTAACTCTGTATCTATTTTTATGGGCATTAGATTTAATATAGCTATTTTAGTATCTATATTTTCTTTGTATTCTAAATGTTTATTAAAGTCTTCTTTACAAATCACATCTATTCCTTCATCTAATAATTTATTAATAACAGGTAGCCCCTTTGGTAGTATTAAAGCCATATCTTTTCACTTCTCTTTCTCTTATACTATTAGAAATTTAAAGCTTGATCTAAATCAGCTATTAAATCCTCTACATTTTCTATTCCAACAGATAATCTTATTAGTGAAGGTAATACTCCAGATGCAATTAATTGTTCTTCTGTTAATTGTCTATGAGTAGTTGAAGCTGGATGTATAACACAAGTTCTTACATCTGATACATGAGTGACTAATGCTGCTATTTGTAGTTTTTCCACAAATTTTTTAGCATTTTCAAGTCCCCCTTTTACTCCAAATGATAAAACTCCACTGCATCCTTTTGATAGATATTTCTTGGCATTTTCATAATACTTATTATTTTCAAGTCCTGGATAGTTAATCCAATCTACATTTTTATGTTTTTCTAAAAACTTAGCTATCTTAAGTGCATTTTCACTATGTCTCTCCATTCTAAGATGTAGTGTTTCAATATTTAAATTAGTAAGATATGCGTTAAATGGACTCAAACAATTTCCATAGTCTCTAAGTAATTGAACTCTTGTTTTAGTAGCATATGCAGCATTGCCAAACTTCTCAGTATAACTTATTCCATGATATGTTGGGTCTGGCTCAACTAATTCTGGAAATTTTCCATTGTCCCAGTTAAAATTTCCACCATCTACTATAATTCCACCAACACTTGAAGCATGGCCATCTAAATATTTTGTAGTAGAATGAGTGACTATATTTGCTCCATATTTTAGTGGATTACAAAATACTGGTGATGCTAACGAGTTATCAACTATAAATGGAACATTAATTCTTTTAGCTACATTTGCTATTTTTTCAAAATCTATAACTTCAAGAGTTGGATTTGCAAGTGTCTCTGCAAATACAACTTTAGTATTTTCATTTGCAAGTTCTACTATTTCATCCTCGCTTGCATCTAAATCAAATGATATTAAATCTATTCCAAATTTTTTAAGACTAGGTCCTAATAAATTAAATGTTCCTCCATATACTTTTGAAGAACAAAGTATACTATCTCCAGATTTACATATATTTAAAACTGCCAACATATTTGCAGATTGACCTGATGATACGGCAACAGATGATACTCCTCCCTCTAACAAACTTATCTTTTCTTCAAAAGCTTGAACAGTAGGATTACTTATTCTGGAATACATATGACCATCAGCTTTTAAATCAAATAAGTCAGCAAGTTGGTCTATACTACTATATTTAAAAGTTGTACTTTGATATAAAGGTAAAACTCTTGGTTCTCCATTTCCTGGCTTATAATTTCCTTGCACGCATATTGTTTCTTTGTTATACATTTTTGTATCCCCCTTAGATTTTAATTAAGAAAATTAAACTATTTGTCAGATGAGATTTAAAATAAATAAAGCCTGAGTATATAACTCAGGCTCTGTATAAGCTTAATTATACTCATCTCTCAGCTTTCGCCGCAGGATTTAGCACCAATGTATATAAATATACTGGTTGCCGGGTTTCATAGGGCCAGTCCCTCCACCTCTCTGGATAAGATTTATTTAATTTTTCTATGTTTTATATCTTATATTTTTTTCCTAATTTTGTCAACTATTTTTTATATAATTTTCTTTTAATAAATTTTCCAACCTCTACTTGCACTACAGACATTATAGCTAAAATCACTGTTACAAGCCACTGTGAGCTATTTAAAACAGTTAAATTAAATGCATCTCTAAAATTAGGGACAAATAATATAACTGCCATAAGCAAAGCAGAAGTTAAAAATGAGATTAAAAGAAATGGGTTTTTACCACTATTTTTAGTAAACATAGAGTCTGTATTTGAACGTTGGCTAAATGCACGCAACATTTGTGAAAATGCTAATACACAGAATGCCATTGTTTGACCTACAGTATGGTTTCCTATATTAAGACCAATTTTATATGCTAAAATGGTCATTATTGCTACAAATATCCCCTGAGTAATAACTCTTTGTACAAGATTTTTTTCAAACAAACTTTCTGATTTAACAGGTTGATGCTTCATTATGTTTATACTTGGTGGGTCAACTCCAAGAGCAAGCGCTGGAAGAGTTGCTGTTGCAAGGTTTACCCATAGAATATGCACAGCAAGAAGTGGAGTATCCCAGTTTAACAATATTGCAACAAATAGTGTAAGTATCTCTGCTATATTTCCAACAAGCAAGAATTGTATAACCTTTTGTATATTTCTATATACACGCCTACCCTCTTTTATTGCATAAGCAATTGTGGTAAAACTATCATCCATTAAAATCATATCTGAAGAATCTTTTGCCACATCTGTACCACTTATACCCATAGCTATACCAATATCAGCAGACTTTAATGCAGGGGAGTCATTTACCCCATCTCCAGTCATCGCTGGTACTTCTCCTATTCTTTTTAGAGACTGTATAATTCTGAGTTTATCAAATGGTGATACACGAGCAAATACTGTAGTATTTTTAACAGCTTTATCCAGTTCCTCATCACTTAAATTATCAAGTTCATCACCAGATATAACAGTATTTCCTTCATTCCAAATTCCCAATTCATGAGCTATTGTTGTGGCAGTGACTTTATGGTCACCTGTTATCATTATGGTTCTTATGCCTGCTTCTTTACAAGTTTTTACTGCATCAATTACCTCAGTTCTTGGTGGGTCAATCATACCAACCATACCAATAAATGTCAAATCATATTCTATGTTTTCACTATCTTCCTTTGGTATCGATAAAATTTCACGCTTAGCAAAACCAAGTACACGTAATGCATCTTTAGACATAGCGAGACATAATTCGTGTATATTTTTTTTATCCAACTCTGTAATGTTTCTTTCACCTTTTGATGTTAATATTTTGGTACATAAATGGAGAAGTTCATCCACTGCACCTTTAGTATATACTGTGATTTTTCCATCTATATCATGAACAGTTGTCATACATTTTCTGTCGGAATCAAAAGGTTGCTCAAATACACGTGGATATTTCTCTTCAAGAGCTTCTTGATCTATTCCAAATTTATTAGCCATAAAAATCAATGAACCTTCTGTTGGATCACCTAATATTTCATCTGTTTTATCTGGATTTATACATGCATCATTACAAAGTGCACCAGCATAAACAATCTCTTTGTATACTAGTGGATGTTTCTCAGACGCAGTATCTATTGATGTTACTTTTCCAGATTCAAAATCGCCATTTACAGCAATATGTGTAACAGTCATTTTATTTAAGGTTAATGTACCAGTTTTATCACAACATATTACTGTAGCTCCTCCTAATGTTTCAACTGCTGGCAACTTTCTAATCAAAGCATTTCTTTTAGCCATACGTTGCACACCTAGAGCCATTACAATGGTTGCTGTTGCAGGTAATCCCTCTGGAATGATTGATATAGCAAGGGAAATTGCAATCATAAACATTGGTAAGAGAGGTCTCTGGTAAAATGCACCTATTGCAAATATAATAACGCATACAATAATACCTATAACACTTAATGTCTTTCCAACAGTATTAAGTTTACGTTTTATAGGAGTATCAAAATCATTTTGTGAATCTAAAAGATGTGCTATATTACCTACTTCTGTGTCCATACCAGTTGCAACTACAACGCCTACACCTCTACCATATGTGACAATTGAAGACGTATAAGCCATATTACTACGGTCTCCTAATACACTTTCTTCAGGTAAAAGGTCATCTGAATCTTTTTCTGATGGTACAGACTCTCCTGTTAAAGAAGCTTCTTGAATTTTTAAACTAGATGTATCTATTAAACGAATGTCTGCTGGAATCATTGCTCCATCTTCTAAAAAAACAATATCTCCTATTACAAGATTACTTGCTTGGATAACATTTTCTTCACCATCACGCATAACACGTGCTGTAGGTGAATTCATATTTTTTAGTGCTTCTAATGATGATTCTGCTTTTTTTTCTTGAACAATACCAATAACTGCATTTACTGTTACAATTATTAGAATTACAAAAGCTTCTGTAAATTCTCCAAATGCTAAAGATAATACTGATGCACCTATTAGTATCAATACCATAGCATCTGTAACTTGGGTCCAAAGCATTTGTAAAACTGTTCTAGGTGGTCTTTTTCTCAGTTCATTTAAACCATGCTCTTTAATCCTGTTTTCCGCCTCGGTATCGGTGAGCCCCTCCTCTGATGAGTCTAAACTCTCTAATACTTCATGTGTTGCCATCGAATGCCAAGGCATCTGTTTGTGATTTTCCATTTTGGAAGATCACTCCTTTCTTTTTTTGATTTAAGAATAATTATATTTTAAAATCCAATTCAATTCAATACTCAACAATTATATTTTACCTAAATTTAACAATTTAGTTTAAAATCTATATAAAAATATCTACTCTTTTACAAACACATACTCATTATTGTTAGATAAGTTTTCTTGATATTTATACCCTTCTAAATTAAATTTTTTTAAGTCGTTAATATCTTCTATTTTATTTTTAATAATATATTTTACCATCATTCCTCTAGCTTTCTTTGCTTGTGTTGATTCAACTTTTAATATATTATTTTTATTTATTTTAAAATTACATGTTACATATGTATGATTATCATCGATAAATTTTCCCACAGTTTTACTGTATTCACTTGATGCAAGATTGACAATAGCTGTATTTTCTTTACTTAATTCTTTATATATACTGTCTCCCCAATATTCATATAAATTTTTAAATTCTCTTATCTGTAGCTTTGTCTGCATTTCTAGTCTGTATTCATATATACTATCATAAGGTTTTACAACCCCATACAATCCACTTATGATTCGAATACAATTATTTGCAAATTCCTCATCTTGCTTTGTAAAACGCTCTGCTTCTATATTTTTATATTGTATTCCATCATAAGTTAAGATTGCAGGACTTCCTAGACTGTCAAATTTAAAATTATCAAATCTACTCTTGTTCAATATGGCTAACTTCTCGTTGATTTTCATTTTATTTTTAAAATCTTCTAAACTAAAATTTTTTATATTCTTTGATATTTCTTTTGCATTATCTATAAAACAAGGTAAGCTTAAATCTCTATCAACTGCTTGTGCATGTTTCATATTTTTAGCTGGTGATAACATTATAATCATAAATTCTTATTACTCCTGTTTTTCCAAATATTCAAGAATCTCTTGTGCATTTGTATCTGGTTTTGCTTTTTCAAAAACTTTTTCAATAATTCCACTTTCATCTACAATATAAGTTGCACGAACGACTCCTAGAGCAGTTTTCCCATACATTTTTTTCTCTTTCCACACATCAAAAGCCTTAATAGCAATTAAATCTGGGTCAGAAAGTAAAATAAAAGGAAGCTCATGTTTTTCTGCAAATTTTTGATGTGATTTAATACTATCTTTACTTATTCCAATAACTGGTATATCATTATTTTTAAATCCTTCATATGCGTTTCTAAATGCACATGCCTGACGTGTACATCCTGGTGTATTATCTTTAGGATAAAAATATATTACCACTTTTTTCCCCTTAAAATCTGACATACTGACTTTATTTCCATCCTTATCTTCTAATGTAAATTCTGGTGCTTTTGTACCTATACTTAACATAAATATCTCTCCTTTTGTTTTTTAATCAATAATTTATACTATATTTATATTAATACCCTATATTTCTATATATAAATAAAATATTTTACTTTTTTATATGGAAAATTTCATGGATATGTAAATTTTATATACTAAAAATTTCAACTTTATTTGATTAGAGCATTTAAACTGGAATTTATGTTAAATAACTATAGTAATTAAAATAAACAGGATTTAATTTATGTATTAAATCCTGCTTATTTATTTTTAATCTTCTAATACTCTAATCTATATAAATTTAAATTCTTCTACATCAAATAGACCTAAATCAGTAAGTCTTATTTTTGGAATAACAGGAAGAGCCATAAATGAAAGTGTAATAAAAGGGTCTACATACTTTGGAACTCCCATTTTTCTTGCTATTTTTAACATATTATCAGTTGTTTCTTGCACTTTATCTGCTGGAAGAGTACTAATTAATCCAGCTACTTGAAGACTTAAGTGAGCAAGTACTTTTCCATTTGATACAATTACATAGCCACCCTGTATATCTCTCAAGTAATTTACTGCAACTATAATATCTTCATCATTATCTCCTGCAACTATGATATTATGTGAATCATGAGCTACAGTAGTTGCTATTGCTCCATTTTTTATACCAAAACCTTTTAATGGTGCAACTGATATGTTTCCAGTCATTCTGTGTCTCTCAACAACACAAAGCTTTGAATATTCTTCATTTGGATTGAAATATCCATTTTTGTTTGGTATAGATTCAAATAATTTATTTGTTAGAATCTGATATGGTACAATTTCCATTACATAATTTTTCTCATTTGACTTTAATTGTATTTTTTCTCTATCAATATCTTTAAATTTAACTGTATTAAGCAGCTCTTTATCCTTAATTTCATAATTATAATCAGAAAAAATTCCCTCATCTATCAATTTACCATCTTTATAAACACTACCTACCTCCATATTTTCTAAATTGTTTAGAACAACAATATCTGCTTTATACCCAGCACCTATTGCTCCAATTCTATTTAGACCATATGCTCTTGCTGAATTATAAGTTGCAATTTTAATAGCTTTAATTGGCTCCATACCCAAATCGATTGCACATTTTATATTCCATCTTATATGCCCTTGTTTTTCTATATCATCCAAATGTTTGTCGTCTGTACAAAACATAAATTCTTCAATTGGTAAGCTATATTTCAATAATCCCTTTATTATAGCTTCTAAGTTTTTTGCTGCACTTCCTTCTCTTATAAAAATTTTTAGACCTGCTCTTAATTTTTCATACACTTCATTAAAAGTTATACATTCATGGTCATTTTTTATTCCTGCACATACATATGCTTGAAGTGACTTTCCAGTTATATTTGGTGCATGTCCATCTGCCATTTTATCTTTAAAAGCCTCTAATTTATCTAAAATTTCTTTTTCAGCAGATATAACATCATTAAAACACATTACCTCTCCTAATCCTAAGATTCTAGGATTATTTATGTAGGCATCCATATCTTTTGCACTAAAATTTCCTATTCCATTAGTTTCGAATCTTGTTGCAGGTACAGATGATGGTAGCATAATATATACATTTAAAGGTATCTCTTCTGTTGATTCTAGTAAAAAGTCTATTGCACTTGCTCCTTTTACATTGACTAGTTCATGAGGGTCAGCTATAACAGTTGTTGTACCTGACTTTAGTAATTTTTTTGATAATTCAATTGGCATTACCATTGTAGACTCAATATGCATATGTGCATCAATAAAACCAGGTGATAAGTATTTACCACTACAATCAATCTCTACTTTTCCACTATATTCGCCGATTCCAACAATTGTATCCTCTACTATTGCTATATCTCCTACTATTAATTCTTCTGTGAATACATTTATAATTGTTCCATTTTTAAGTACAATATCAGCTTTATCTCTTCCACTTGCTACATCACACTTTTTTTTCAAATTACTCATTTTTACAACTCCTCTTAAATTTTTTATATCAATATACTTGTTGTATCATATTAATTTATATTAGCATATTTTATGCTTACATCTCTACCCTACTTACGTTGAGTATGGAGTATTTGGCCTATCTTCGATAAAAAGCATTTATTCCATAATTTATTAAATTAAATACAAAAACATGAGAAACAATAATATTATTTCTCATGTTCTTTATAAATATTTTAATTATATTAAGTTTTATTTTTTATATTTTTAATATTTGTTACTATATCCATAGTATAGATTTATGTATTTTTATCATTTATACTAATAACTACTTTTAATTAACCTAAAAATGCATAAACTATCATTCCTACGATTATAGCTGGTATAGTAGTAATAATCATAGCCCATAAGGAAGATTTTTTGTCCATTGCTAAAAGTGGAAAAAGAGCATCTCCATCTTGAGATATGGAATTAGCTATTACTGCACCAAGTGGTATAGTTCCTTTCAAGTAAAATGACATAAGTACAATTTGTATACCACACCCTGGAATAAGCCCGAGACCTGCACCTATAAATACACTAATTACACCTGTTGATAAAACTAAATTAACTAAGTATTCATCTCCACCTAAAACCAATATTATCAAATCGTAAATAAGATATGCAATAAAAATCCATGTAATAACAAATGAAATTTCACCTACAGAATGTATAAGCATTTCTCTTAAGGAAATCTTCTTATTTTCTTCCTCTTTTTGATTAGAATTTTTAAATACTTTTTTAAAACACCACATATAAACTATTGAGAATAGTATTCCTATAACTGCTATTGCTTCTTCTAGTGAATGTAATTTTTCAATAATAGGAAGATTTATTCCAGAATGAGCAAGAGACATAAATATAAAACCTATTAATACAATTCCTATATAAATTTTGTACCCTTTACCATGTGTTATTATAAATGCAAGTCTATTCGTATTTCCATGAGATTTAGCTAAATTATCCAAAATGATACCATCATGATTATGCGACTCTTCATTCTCTTTATGGTCACTTTTATCTATATTATGTTTGTCTGATTTTCTATATTTATTTAATTTCAATTTTTTTTCTAATTTAAAATAATCTACTAGTTGTCCCGTTATTATTCCTGTAATTGTACTAACTATAGTCACAAAAAAATACATTTTAATATTTGATGAAATAAGTATAAATGCAGCATCCCCCATACTTGCTATTAAACTTGCAATGATTGCTCCAAAGCTTAATTTTCCACTTATATATAATGGCATGATTGCCAAACTCCCACCACAACCTGGTATAGCTCCTATCAAAGCTCCTATTAAAGGTTGATATTTTCTATTTTTTGATATAATATTAGTAAAATTACCACTAGTTTTATAGTTTATATATCCAAATAGCAAAATAAAAAATCCAATCATAGAACCCACATGTAAAAATGCTTCTTCAGAAGCAGATATTAACATTTCCATTAATTTACCTCCTATATTAATTTCGCAATAATTATATTATTTTTCATTTGTTATTGATAATCAATATCATTATACCTTTTAAATTTCTAATATTAAAAAGTGCATATCTTATATTGTTAATTTCTTGCATATTAAGATACACACTTTCTGATATTAGGTTATCTAGTTATGACATGTAATAGTATAAAATTACATATAGATATTACAATAAATTTTATATATTATACCAATAGTACACATGTTTTTATTGTTTACTATATTTATAAATTCTCAATAAATGTTATTACTTCCTCTATTATCCAATCTGGTGTAGATGCTCCTGCTGTAACTCCTACATTTTTATACTTCTTAAGCATATTTACATCCAATTCGTCTTTAGTTTCTATTGCAAAGGTTGGAACTAAATCTTCACAAACTTTTACTAACTTTTGAGTATTAGAACTGTGTTTTCCACCTATAACTATCATACAATCAACTTCTCTTGCTAATTCTTTAGCTGCTTCTTGTCTAGTTTTTGTAGCTGAACAGATTGTATCATTAAACACTATATGTTCTAGTTTATCAGCTAATTTGTCAACTATATTTGAATATAAATCTGGATTTATCGTTGTCTGTGCAACAACACAATATTTTTTTGAATTGTCAAATTCCATATTCTCCATTTGCTCTACAGCTTTTATTATTATTGCTGAGTTTTCGCACCATCCATTTATACCTATCACCTCTGGATGTTTCATATCTCCAATAACTATTATTTCATAACCCTTATTATGATACTCACTCACTACTGTATGTATTTTCTTTACAAATGGACATGTAGTATCTACAATTTTGAGCTTTTTATTTTTAGCTTCTTTGTATACTTTCTCAGGAACTCCATGAGATCTTATTATCATATTTTCATAATCTGGTATTATATCAATTTCATCTACAGTTTTAAGACCTTTCTGTTCATATCTTGCTACTGCTTGTTTGTTATGAATAAGAGGTCCTAAAGCATATATTCCAGAATCATTTTTCTCTACTTCATCCCATGCCATTTTCATTGCTCTCTTTACTCCAAAGCAAAATCCTGCATTTTTTGCTATTTTAACATTCACAAAATTCCCCCCTTATTTTGAATATTTAAAGTAATTCTGTTTTATTATTTCTAAAACTTCTTGTGACATTCTTTCGTGGTCATCATTACTTAACTTTTCTTTAAAATGTTCTTCAAATGATATTGGCTCTCCAAAATACACAATTACCTTACTAAAAGGTTTATACTTAGATATTATCGACACTGGTACAACCTTAGATTTACTCTTTATTGTAAATAGAGAAAGACCTGCCTTAGCTTTGCCAAAGTTATCTCCTTTAATTCTTGTTCCTTCTGGAAATATTCCCAACACATAACCATCTCTAATTGACCTTAAAATAGTTTTTATAGTAGATACATCTGGCTTTTCTCTATTTATAGGCATAACATGCAATTTTTTTAATATAAAACCTAATGGTTTCACTTTAAATAATTCTTGTTTTGCAATAGCTGCTATTTCCCTATTCTCTATAGCTGCTGCTAAAAATACAGGATCAAGATTTGACTTATGATTTGAAGCCACCACTATATTTCCTCTATCTGGTATGTTTTCGGCACCTATAACTTCATATTTAAAAAACACTTTAGAAAAACATCTAAAAATATTTATTGCAAATCTATAAAAATTCACGTTTATCTCCCTTCAATACTACATTATATTCTCATTTTAGATACATTGAGCTTAAAAACTTATCTTAGATACAACTTCTTGTACAACCTGCTCTATAGTCTTTCCTGTAGTATCTATTTCTAGTGCATCATCAGCTTTTACTAGTGGTGCAAATTCTCTATTTGAATCAATTTCATCTCTCTTTACTATATCTTCAATTACTTCTTTTAAAGTAGTATTATATCCTTTATTACAAAGTTCTTTATAGCGTCTACTTCCTCTTTCTTCTGGTGTAGCTACTAAAAAGAATTTATAATCTGCATTTGGAAAAACATATGAACCTATATCTCTACCATCTAATATTACTGAACTTTTTGTTCCAATTTTTCGTTGAACTTCAACCATCAACTTTCTTACTTCTTTTATCTTAGCTACATTGGAAACATTATTGCTTACTTCTATTGTTCTGATTTCCTCATTTATAATTTTTTGGTCTAAATATATGATATTATTTTTAAAATCTATATCCGAATTTTCAGCTATTTTAATAACTTCTTTTTCATTATTGACATCAATATTATTTTTTAAACACTTATAAGTAACAGCTCTATACATAGCACCTGTATCTATATAATTTATATTTAGTTTTTCTGCTACTATCTTAGCTATTGTACTTTTACCAGCCCCTGCTGGTCCATCCACAGCTATAATCAAATTACTCATATCTACACCTCTATTTTATTTATATTTAATAATCGACTTATTAAAAACTATACTTATACACTAGTCCCTGCAAGATATCCAGTTGAAAATGCTATTTGTAAATTATATCCACCAGTTTCTGCATCTACATCTATTACCTCACCTGTAAAAAATAAATCCTTTATTAACTTAGACTCCATTGTAGAAGAATTAATTTCTTTAACTGAAATACCACCAGAAGTAACCATTCCAGTGTTTATGCCTGTAGTTCCATTACAAGTTAGTTTCATATTTTTTATATACTCAATAATTTTAATTTCATCAGCCTTAGACAACTCATTTGCTTTTTTATCACTTAAAGATAATATAGAAAGAATTTCTCTTAAGAAGTTTTGAGGTAATATCTGTTTAAGATTATTTAAGATATTTTTATTTGGAATTTCTCTAATTATATTAGAAATTTCATTGACATCTAAATTTGGTAAAAAATCTATATTTAATTCTACCTTATCTTTTTCAATAATCTTATTGATATAAGAAGACATTATAAGTACACAAGGACCTGTTATCCCAAAATGTGCAAATAGCATGTCTCCTGATTTTGATATTTTCTTTTTCTTAATCTTACAAGATATTTCTACATTTCTCATAGATATTCCTTGTAAAGCTTTAATCCATTTTTCTTCTATTGTAAGTGGAGCTAAAGCAGGATATAGTTTATTTAATGTATGTCCATGATTTTGAAGAACCTTATACATTAAACCATCTGAACCTGTTTTTGAATAACTAACTCCTCCAGTTGATATAATAACTTTATCACCTAATATATTATCTCCATTATCTAAAATGACACCCTTTATTGAATAATTTGCTTTATTATTGTTATGGTCATCTTGTTCAGTGATTTTTTCAATTATAATATCCACAACTTTTTTATTATACATTATCTTTACATTATGATTAATTAAGTCCTTATTTAATACTTCTATTACTTCTATCGATTTATCATTCTTAGTATAAACCTTATGGTCATTTTCTTCTTCAATCTTATACTCTAAATTTTTACTTTCAAAATACGATATAAGATTTTTATTTGTAAATGCATAAAAGCTACTATATAGAAATTTTTTATTGTTTACAACCTTATCAAAAAAAGCTTCTATCTCTCTATTGTTGGTAAAGTTACATCTACCTCCACCAGTTGCTCTTAACTTTCTCCCTAACTCTCCATTTCTTTCAATCAATATTACTTCATTATTGTTTTTTGAAGCTGACAAGGCTGCCATCATGCCAGATGGACCTCCACCAACCACTATAACTTTACTCATAAACTTCTCCTTATAATTTGATACTTACTCAAGTGCAGAATTATTTATTTTTACATGATTTTTTATATGACTTGTATCATTCATCTTTATTACTACTGGACCGTAATCTTTAAATTCTACTATATTTAAAGCAGTGTTATCTTGCTTAATTCTGTATATATTTTCCATACCTGACTCTAGGAATGATAGTAACATAACCCTCAATGTAATTGAATGTGTAACAAGAACTATATTTTTATCATTGTATTTTTCATTTAATTCCTTTATAAAAGTATCTACTCTTTCTTTTATAATTTTAAGAGTTTCTCCTTCTGGTATATTTACTAAATGTGGCTCATTTCTCCATGTTGAATATATATCTGAATAGTCTTTTTGAATTTCTTTTATTAAAAGACCTTCCCAAACTCCAAATCCCATTTCTCTAAGTGCTTCAGTTTTTTGGACTTCAATATTGAGCTTATCACCTAAAATTTGAGCTGTTTGCATTGCTCTTCCTAAATCACTACTAAAAATATAATCAATTGAATACTTACCAATGTCTTCAGAAAGTTCTCTTGCTTGTTCTATCCCTTGTGCTGTAAGGTCAGAATTACCATGACCTTGTGTTTTTCCTAATAAGTTCCAATCTGTTTGTCCATGTCTTACTATATAAAAAGTATTTCCCATATTTCCTCCTAATATATCTGTCTATTTTTTATTAAATATAAATTGTCACTTCTCAAAATTTAATTATATCATATAACAGTTTACTATGTTTCTATTTTATAACTTAATCTAAGATATTCTTCTCTTCTCAGCTCATCCTATTTATATTTACCACAATTTATTATATAATAACAGTTTTTTTCTTAAATTATAAAATGTAATCATCATATTTTATTTATAAAATTCTTCAAATCTATATTCTTGAATCGGATTAAAATATTTATCTCTATCTACTTTTGATAAAAACATGTCTAGTGGCCTTACAAATACTCCTGTATCATCATATAAAGTTTTATATAAGACCAAATTATTATTATCTTCTTCTTTTTTATGATAAAAGTTTCCATTCAAGTCTCTATATATAAAAATATTTTCATCTAGCTCAGTATGCTTAACATCTAGCTTATACCTAACTGTGTTTTTAGTTAACCCTTTTTCATTATATGTTTCACAGATTTTTTCTATATCATTACTATCAATGGCTTTGCTCAATCCCATTGTAGCATAATATTTTCCTTTAAAATGTTTATAAATACAAGGATATTTTAATTTTCTTTCATCAATGTTTAGACTATTTTTTGGTTTATCCATTTTACTATCCTCTCCTACATGTATTGTTTGAAAAAGTTGTTTATGAGTTTAATTTTTATTTATATAAATATATTCTACTTTTCTTATTATGCAGTTATATAAAATCATGTAGCTATATAAAACTTATCCTATATTTTATTTATTAAAAGCAATGCTTGTCTTATATTTTATCATAATTTAAAGTTTATTAATAATATAATAAAATAAATAAAGAGGCTGTATAAAATACAGCCTCTCAAAGTTAATATTTATAATCATATAATTTTTCTAACTTCTTTTCTAATTTCTTTTTTCTATCTAAACCTAAAACTCTTATAAAGTTATTTCCTACAAAAATACAATTATTGCTGAGATAAAATTCACACTTATCTAAATTTACAATATAACTGTTACTACATTTGAAAAAATTTTCTTCTTTCAGTAGTTTTTTTATACTAGAAGAATTTTCTCCAATATAATAAGTTTCATTTTCTGTATAAATTTTTGATTCATACTCTTGCTTTTCTATGTACAAAATCTCTTTAATGTTAATTGAAAAACGTTTATCTTCGTGTTCAATATTAATAAAACATTCCTCTTTCATTACCATCCCTCCAAGTATTCTTATTAATTTAATTTTAGTGTTTTTTATCAATTTAATCTATCGGAAATATATGTAAGATTAGTCTATTTGAAATATTTATAAAGTTATTTTTGATATTGACTTACAAACTCATTTTTTGGCATTAATTTTTAAAGTTAAAATAGCCTATTATAAATAATATCAGTAATTATAGATACATATTTCTTTAATAAAATAACTCTTCAATAAAGTTGTGTAAAATTATACATATAAAAGTAAATATTGACTTTTATATGTATAATTTAAAGAATTAAGATTTAATTACAGATTTGTTAAAATAATTTTATACTTCTTAATTATCAATTGAAAGTTCATAGATATATCACAAATATATAGCTAAAATCAATCTTGTGGTAACAACTAACAAACACAGATTATCTATAAAGTCTAAAGTAAAAAATAGGGAATTATATAACTTGCAAAAGATTTCAGATTTGCACAAAGGATACTACAAAGTGTCTCTTATCTTATTCACAGTCCAAAGACAATTATTATAATAGCTGGAATGAGCAAAGTAGTTGATGATGTTCAGTCTGCCATTGGAAGAATTCGAACATTTACTTGTTCTGCACTAGCATTAAATGGAAAACGTAAGGCTCCTTTAGAAAAAACTACTCATTACTAAGGTAAGCATTTCTTGAAATTATTAAAAAGTTGATAAGTAATATTACATGGTATAGTTATGGACATAAAAAAAACAGTCTATATGTTAAAATAAACTGCTCTATAAACTAAAACTTGATAATTTTTAAAATTGAACCTGTATAATTATATCTATAGGTTCACAATAACAATCAATCCTAAAAATCCTATCATAAGAATTGTTCTAATCAAAGCTAATGCATTGATAATTATTTTTGTCTTATGTTTTTATATATACTATCAATAATCCTTTTGTAATATTGTACTGTCTAGACTTCATACTTTATATCCGTTCTAATTGCTATTTTCCATCTGTTTATGTGCTTCTATTTTTTCATATCCAAGAATCTTGTATTCACAAAAGATATGTGAAAATACTCTTTTTTATTCTGAATAACTTGCTTCAATTTATTTACAAATCTGTATAATATGTTGCCACTATCAGTTCTTCATAGTATTCTAACTTTAATACCATCTAATAATAGGAGGAATTTATGAACTACTTAATAGTTTTCTTAATAATGTTATTTATATATTTTTTACTCCTACCATACAACTTAGGAATATCTGATGTAATCTTACTTATTTCACTAATACGCTCATTTTAAAGAGTCTTAGCACAATCAACTTTATCTACTTCACCAGATAATTCAAGTTTCAATATTTTAAAACAAATAAGCTATAATATATCAATTAGAAATATTCACTAAGCTATTTTTATATGTATTAATTAATTTATTATATTGTCTTTTTTAGCTTTAATTTTAAGTATTATACGTATTAATACAAATATTGAGATATTGGACAATATCAATAGTAAAACTATTACTAGAAAAACAACTCTCTTTTCAGGAGAAATTTTTAAAAGATTAATAATATAATCGTAAAGTATAAAAAAAGATAATAAATTTGCTATCATTGGAACACATATATACAATTCTTTTTTACTAATTTTAAAATTAGTAAAAGAAATTTTATATATGTACAATAATATAATTAAAATCAATTTTCCAAAAAAGATAGCTTCATATCTGTATAAATTTCCATTAAGTAAAATATTCATATTATCTAAATTGTTCATTGAAACTACTAATAGCATACTCAATGCATTTATACCTATTAACACCATCCAATAAAAAAACAAAATCACTAAACATTTATATATATTGACCTTATAATTTGACTTATAAAAAATAAAGGTTATAAGAATACATATCCATATTCTATCATTAGCTCCTACATTTATATAAAAAGAACAAATAATGAGAAAAACAGAAAATAAGAAAGATATATTTAACTTTATTAAATTAGTTTTTACTTTACTTGTATAATCAAATACTTTCTTGCATGCCCATATCTCTATAATAGAAGAAACAATTGTTATAAACGTGTCTAGCATAATAACTCCCCAAAAATAATTAATTTATATCTTCACAATAAAATATACCATTAAAAATACATACTCATTATAACATAAAAAGACACTTAAATTTGATATTATTACTTAATGATTTTAATAATAGTATAAAATCAACTATGAAATATTGACAATTAAGTTGTTAACAATACAATCAGAAAATATAAAAATTATTTCTTCATTTTATTTTAATTATGCTTAAAAATATAAGTCGACTCTAAGAACAATTAGAAACAATTAAGGCAGTTTGATATGATTAAATAAAATAATTGCTTGAATTAAGAAAAAATAGTGAATTAAAAGATTATTTTTAAAACTAAAAACATAGAGCACTAAAATAGGTGGTATCATTTAATTTGATACCATCTACTTTAATCATTATAGGTATTTTACTGAATTTACGCCTATTAATCATCAATTTATAAATAGTTGATAACTTATTAAATAATACCAGCATAGATTCTTGTATATATCTATCTATTAAAAATTTAAGCATGCAAACACATATACTTATTCATCCTTTAAATTTTTAAAATGATTTTCAAATAAATCTAATGCATTTTTGTCAATAACTTCATCTTCATGTAATGCTGAAAGTAAACTTTGCAAAGAATTATCATGTATATTACTTAAAAAATCTTTTGTCTCAACATTTAAATATTCTTTGTGTCCAACAACTATCGTATAATGAGTATATCTATCTATTTTTTCTGCATCCAAGAAATGCTTTTTAACAAGTCTTGATAAAAGTGTCAATGTTGTTGTTTGTTTCCATCCATATTTTTGTTCCATAGCTTCAATAGTTTCTTTTGATGTCACTGTATCATTTTTTTCCCAAATAAACTTCATAACTTTTAACTCTGCTTGTGGTATTTTTGAAATTGTCATAACCTTACGCCCCTCTCAAACTTTTATTAAATTAATACTATCGCAATATAGTTTTTAAGTCAAAGATTTTGTCGATAATAATATTTTCCAATTTTTTCCATAATTTATTTCTTGATATAATTCTATAACAAATTACATAAGAAATGTTTATTCTACATTATGAAATTAAATATATACACTATTAAAAAACTAAAAATTTAAACTTTTCTTTAATTGATATATAAAAATTGGATATATAGCATTTATATTTGACATTTTCTTTGAAAGAATCGTACAAAAATTAAAAAATAATTTGTGTTCGATTTTCTTATAATATCACTTTTTTATTATTACGCATTCAATTATAACTTTGCTATCTTGTATCTTTGACAACTATTTCATTTGGTATGGATGTTTATTTGCTTTTACATTTCATTTTATATTTCCTCACTTTAACTTATATATCCGATTTAAACACCATGTTCCTGGCGTATTCACATCCATAATCTTTTTACCAATCTGTATCTGGCTACTTTATATTACATCGAATATGCTTAATTATAGTCTGTTTAAACTTTCACTTTCCTGTTTTATTGGTACAATTTTATTAGTAATAATATTTGTTTCACTTCATAAAGCTATGAAATTTTTTGAGTATTTACTAATAATGTATCAGGGTGAAAATAATCATTAGTTTTAGATATTATTATAATTTCTACCATTATACAACAGGCAAACAAATGGTACAAGGAGGTTGTAAAAACACAATTTTAAGGTTAATAAAAATAAAAGAATTCATAAAAATGAATTCTTTTATCTATAATTTTGATTAGTTTTTTAAATATAGTACTAAAGCTACTCTTCTTTTTTATCAAAGTTTAAAGATTATTTTACATTATCTTTAGTAAATAATCCAGTAAATTTATACATCCAAAGTGCATTCAAAAATAATAATATACTTGTTGAGAAAAATACTGTTCTAATACCTAAATGGGCCGATATTTGTCCCCCTAAAAAAGCTCCTGATGAACATCCCATATACTGAGCAGATGCATTATATCCAAATATTCTTCTGGTGCAATTTTTTTTAATAAACTATTTACAGAAGGATTAAGCCCTGCCACTGATAATCCTAATAAAAATCTCATCAACATCAGTTGCCATGCAGTTCTTACAAAAGCTTGTGGTATAAATATAATTCCTGCCCATAAAAGTGAAATTAGTAATACCTTTTGAGGTCCTATTTTATCTGACATTTTTCCAAGTTTTTGAGCTGCCAATAGGTTTGCTAATCCTGATGCAGAAAATGTCAATCCTGCTATTAAAGCTACATTTGATGCAAAATTTGTAAGCTGTGATATATATATTGTTACAATTGGTTCTATAGAATATAATGCCAGCTGAGTAATAAATGTAGTCACAAAAATGGATGCAATTAAAAACTTATTTGGCAATAGATTTAATTGTTCTTTAGGTATAGAAATTAACTCTTTTATTTCTTTAGGTCTAAAATTATCTACTACAAACAGAATAGATATGATAAATGATACAAATAATAATCCTCCGGTTATAATAAATACACTTTTAAGTCCTAAAATTGATTCTATATACCCTCCTACTGTTGGCCCAATTAATGAACCAGTAGTTGATGCAGTTGCAAGTGTACCTAAGGCCCAACCAGAATGATTTTTATCTGTCTGAGTTGCAATCAGTGTAGTACATGCAGTTACATAACCTGTAAAAACACCTTGAAGAATCCTTAGCCCTAATAGCTGATAAACATTTTGTACAAATGTCATTGTAAATATCACTATTCCCATGCCAATACTTGCACGTAAAAGCATTGATTTTCTTCCATATTTATCAGCAGCTTTCCCTCAAATTGGCGAAAAAAATGCTGCTACTACAAAAGTACATCCAAAAATCATACCTGAATACTGTTGTATTAAGCCTACATCAGTTACACCCAACTGCTTAATATATAATGGAAGTATAGGTGCTATTTGGCTCATACCTATAGAACTAAAGAACATCCCTATCCAACATACAAATAAATTTCTTTTCCACAATTCCATATAGAACTACACCCCCTAAATTTTAAATTTCTTTGACAGCACTATAATTTTATTACCTTATACTATTAATTATAAAGTTTAAAAAACTTAATTTCCATGTATATCCATAAAAATAAAAATATTTTATGGATATTTCTATCTATTTCAAAAATAAATTTCAAATTTTTAAAAATTTACTTACGACAAAATTTTTCTTCATGTATAATCCTAATAGAAATAAATTACACTTGGAGGTAAATGAATATGCCACAAAATAGAAAAGAAAGTTTAATATTTACAGTGATTATGTGTGCCTTTATGGTATTTTTTATGAGTGTCTATAATGTCTCTTTGCATGAAGGCCTTTCGCTAGAAACTGTAAAAAATGCTTGGATGAGTTTTCCACTAGCATATGTAGTAGGTATGATTTTTGATTGGTTTGTTGTTTCTAAAATTGCTAAAAAAATCGCATTTCGCATTGTAAATCCAGAAAGTAGACAAATTGCAAAGGCCATTGTTATATCAAGTTGTATGGTATGTGGAATGGTTATATGTATGTCTTTATTTGGAGCCATTGAATCAGTTGGTTTTTCTAGTACAATCTTATTTGTATGGGTTGTTAATATATTCAACAACTTTATTATTGCATTGCCATTACAACTACTAATTGCAGGCCCTTTAGTGAGATTTGTTTTTAGGAGGTTATTTCCTGAAGGAACAATTGTAGATTGTTTATAACTATACAAAACTACATAAGACTTTATACTATAAGTATACTTATCCCAAATCAAGCTACTACACTATACAATAATTTTTAATTAGTGGCAAATAAATTTGTTACCAAATTTATTTGCCATCAAATTCATCGTTAATTATATTTTAGATTTATGAAATTCCATTCAAATTTATTAAATTTAATTTTCACATTATGTTCAAATTCACTCTTGGCAATGTATTTTTCATTTTGTAGAATCAAGTAAAAATTTTATTATATAGTAGACTCCCACTATTTTCATACTTACTCCCCTCTAAAAATAAAGTATGCTTATCATAATCAGTCATTACCAGTTAATCTATGATATAGGTGACAAATTAAATTCTTTTATGAATATTTTAATAGGTACTTTCGATAATTCTGAACAACACGAGGAATTACAAAATAGAAGAATCAAATTGACTTCTTATGAGATTCCAAATGGTTATGATAAAATAGCCTTTACTTATTAAAAATTAGGAAATATAGAATATTCCAGTTTGAAGATTTCAGAAAAATTCACTCAATCCACCCATCTTTTTTTTTATAATATTGTCTAGGAAATTCATAGTTTGAAAACATTAATGGAGATAGAGAATACGAGTAACTACCAGCATTATTAATTGAAACCACATCTCCTATAACTGCCTTTTTTAATTTAACATTATTGGCTAATACATCTAATGATGTACAAAGATTTCCAACTATTGTTACATACTCTTCTTCTTCTGAACTACTTAATACTGAAAAAGAAAATGCATGATTTGATGTATATAATGGTTCTTGCCCTTCTAATTCTACACCACAAGTTACTTTCTCAATTAAATTAGAAATAATAGGTCTCATAAATCCATTAAGACCATTTCTTACAACAAGATACTTTGTCCCTCTTGATACCTTAATATCGACAATTTTAGTATAGTAATTGCCTGATGTGCAAACTACAAAACGACCTGATTCAATAAAGAGTCTAGCCTTTAATGTATTTGCATTAGTAGAAACAATCTTTTCAGTTAATATCGAAAGCTTTTTAAAATTAACTGGACTTTCTTTAAGATTGTCATATGCTACTCCAATACCACTACCAAAATTTATAAACTCAATGTTTATATGTTCACTTTTATTTAAATTTAATGCTATGAGAAAACATTTTTCATAATAACATCCTAACTTTTCAAAATCTAACACTTGAGATTTAATATGTATATGTATCCCAACTACAGATATATAGTTACAAAGATTTAATATTTTAAAAACATTATCTATATCTTCTATATCAATACCAAACTTGCTTGATATAGAGCTATCATCATCCATAGTAAAATCAGGATTTATTCTAAGACCTATTTTAATTTTTTTATTATGTTTTTTTGATATTTTATTTATAAGTTCTATTTCTGTTATACTATCCGCAATAATTATACACTTATCTAAAACAGCTTCTATATCTTCCTCTGTCTTTCCTGGTGCAGAATAGTAAATATTATCTCTAACCACTCCACATTCTTTTGAAATCAATACTTCTTTCATTGATGCCGCATCTGTTCCAAACCCTTGTTTAGCAATACTTTTCACAATTTTATTATATGGATTTGTTTTTATGGAATATAAAAAGTCAAAACCTAAAATATTATTTTTTAACTCCATACATCTTTCGATTATATTAACCTCATCATATATATAACATGGTGCATGTTCTTTTATAAAGTTATATTCTTGATTTAAATACATATTTTATACCTCCATGGTTATAGATGATTTTATTAATTAAGTTCCTATACTAATTATAATATATTTTACTATAGAAATAATTTATTTCAACTTTGTTACAGATTAAAAAAGTATATTGTTGTTAATGTATTCTCGTAGTATCCTAAGTTTATATTAAACTTTAAAATTGTGAGGTTATATATGAAATTTTTAATAGTCTTTTTAGCATATTTTTTAATGTATATTTTACTGGTACGTATTGGAAAAAGAATTAATAAAGTATATCCATACAAAAATCATATTTTTACATGGATGATTTTAATTTTACTAGCATTCTACATAGTTACTAATATTGCTAGTTTTCTAAAAGTACTTCTTTAGACTATTGGTTTTAAACTACCAAATAAAATAAAAATCATTCTATGTAATATATATTTAAAAAGTTTTTATAAAATCTAAATATTACTATATGATTAAAAATTATTTTAAAATAATATGGAGGTGTTAATATGAAAGTATGTATTCTTATGGGAAGCCCTAAGAAGAATGGCAATACAGCTTCTATTTTAGAGCCATTTATAGAAGAACTAGAAAACTATAATGCAAATCTTGAAATGTTATGGTTATATGATTATCAAATAGAACCTTGTATTGCCTGTAAAAAATGTCAGAAAAATTTATCTTCTTTTGGATGTTGTCATGATGATGATGTTCATAAAATTTTCAAAAAAGTTCTTATGTGTGATTTGATTATTCTTGCAACTCCAATTTATTCTTGGTATTGCACTGCTCCAATGAAAGCTTTGCTCGATAGATTGGTATATGGTATGAATAAATACTATGGTGATGAAAAAGGACCAGCACTATGGTCAGGAAAATCACTAGCACTTATTACAACTTGTGGATATAGACCTGAAAAAGGAGCTGATATCTGGGAAGATGGTATAAAGCGTTATTGCAAACATTCACAGTTGAAATATATAGGAATGCTTGTTGAACGTGATTTAGGTAAACCTAATTTTATGGATACTGAAAAAGAAGAACACTCTCGTCAATTTGCAAAATATATTTGTAACATTGTACATAATTCATCTAAAGCAGATAACTATTAACTATACTACAATAAAATACTATTTTTTTGAGACACAATTTTTTATTTACAGTTATCTAAATTTTATAACTTAATAATACAAATAAAACAAATAAAGCTTATATAATTTAAAAATTATATAAGCTTTATTTCCACCTGTATTTTAGTTTTGAAATGATATATCATTTATACCACTATTTTTCACCTCTATAATTGGATGTCCATTACCTAAAGTATAATCATTAGACCAACCTTCTGGTAACTTGTTTAATCCTCTATCACCCAATTTTAAGTGTAAATTTGATGGTTCTTTTTTTAATTTTAATTTAAATACACCACTAAATATATCTGTGTCATCTTCCCCAAACACGCTTATATTTCCATTTATATTTGTAGCAGTTACCTCAACAACACCATTATTAGCTCTAAACTTTATTTCAGACAATATAGATTCAGCAACTACATTTGAAACTCCATTATTAATATTTATATTAAAAGGATATGTTATATCACTACCTTCAACTTTTACAGTTCCATTATTAACATTAATTGTAGCTCCTCCTTTGATATTATAAACTCTTACTGACCCATTTCCAGTATCTATCTTAAAATTAGAATAAACTCTATCAGGAATTCCTATCTTTAATATATTTACCATCTTATCTTTACTTGCATTTATAATATTATCACCATTCATATCTTCTACAGTATTATCTGTATTTTTTTCTATTTTTTTCTTAGCACTTACAACCATCTTACCATCTTTTACATTATTAGAAGATTCTTCTTTATTTAAAGAAAAAGTACAATTTTTTTCATTGCTAACACTAACATAATCAAATTCAAATTTATTAGTATCTGTCTTTTCAATAATTACACCTAAATTATCCATCTCTATAGACATTTCAGATACTTCATTTCCATCAATTGTAGTTAAATGTTTTATTATATTTGGTGTTATGTCCATGTCACTATACTCTGCTATATCTAAACATTGTTTATATGTATTTGAATCGATTCCTCCAACTTTAATTATACTTTTAGCTCCTTTTAATATGCTTTTATTACTTCCATCAGCAACTAAAACGATTGGTTTTTCTTTTGCTAGAGGAGATAATGTCAATGCATCTATTAATTGATATCCTTTTGTTATGTAAAAACCATTTGCCCCATTATAAAACTTTTCTATTACTTTTTTATTAGTTTCAAATCTATCATTTCCCCCAACTCTAGTTGCATTGGTCTCTTTTATTAACTTTTCATCTATTGCAGAACTACCTCCTATAGCATAAACACTTAACTCTTTAGTACTAAACGGAATTTTTTTACCATCTGTAAGTATTATTGGCACCTTATTTTTTGCTGCTACAGGTGCTATACTCATAGCATCAGCCTCACCGACAAATCCATTTGTCATCATAACTTCTTTTACTTTACTAACTTCATTTATTTTTTTTGCTACATTGTAACTAGTTTCAATTCTACTATTTCCACTTATTCTTTCTACTTCAATATTTTTTCTTTTTATATCTTTTTCTACTGAATTATCAATTGTATTATAACCACCAATTATATATACTTTTTTTACGACATTCAAATTCTTATTATTTAATCTATTTAATGTCGCATTTGGCAGTTCATTTTTTTTAGTTAAAAGTATTGGAGCATTGATAGTACCTGATAGTCCACTTGATGAAAGCCCATCAGATAAATTTTCATCTCCATTAACTAATATTACAGTGTCATAAGTCTGCTTATCTGCTATAAGTCCTGCTGTTTCATATCTATCAGTTCCTATTATAGAATCCTCTTTAATTTGTGCACTTGCAGTTAAACTATTAAAAAGAAATAGAGTCAAAGCCAAAGTTGATATACCTATTTTTTTACTGAATTTTTTGAACTTTTTATTCATAATCCCTACTATTTCCCCCTTCTTATAATTAATTATTTTTTTAATTTTTATAAATTTACCTCTTTATTTACAAATTATAGCATAATTTTATAATTAAATAGCTATTCTCTTAAAATTATTTAATATAAAAAAGCTGTATTTCTATTTATTAATTAATAGTCAAGTAAGTAATAAATAGAAATACAGCTTAAAATATTCGACTTTTTACCAAGGTTATTTCATCTGATTAATAAACTAGAAATTTACACTTTACCAAATATAAGGTATAATACGATATTTCGTTTTTTGACAATATTCCTTATATCCATCAAGTTCAGCACTAAGTAACTTCTCTTCATCTAATATCCGAAACACAATTATTATGCATAAAGTAATTGCAGCAATCATTCCCCACCATGAATTCAGTGCTAGAGGTGTAAAAAGTATAATTAATATAGCACCTAGATACATAGGATGTCGCACAACTGAATATGGTCCATCAGTAATCACTTTTTGATTACTCATAACAGTTATAACTTTTGATGTAAAGGAATTGTATCGAAAAACAAAGAATACAATTATAAATCCAATTAAAATAAGTACATCTGATATTATTGTCAAAATAAGTGGAATACTAGACCAAGCAAAGCGGTTATCTAGAGCTGGTACTCCTAGCAATCCAAATAAGAAAAGAAATCCAGCAATACTTTGACCAAGTATTTGTTGTGGCAATTTGATGGCAAATTTTATTTTTATCTCTTTTTTTCGAAGATACTTGTATTAAAATATTTTTATTGCATAGTTTGATATTTTTCAGTATTTATACAGCTTTTATCATCATCTTGCCACCATCAAATACATATTCAACCATATTGTGTTCATATAAATATGTTATATAAGAACGTATTGTACTACCAACTAGAACGTATTGATTAGCATCTAATTTAACGTTGTACACATCACACATTTTTTCAATGACTTCATCAATCATAATTGGTTCACAACAAACCTTTTTAATATTAGATATTATCTCTTCCATCTTTTCTTTATTGACATCAATTAAATCTTGTATACTTGTAGTCTTGACAGAGTGACTTGGAACAAAAAAATCTGCATCAAGAGTTTTCATTTTTTCTAACGTTTTAAATTGTAAATCTATATCCAATAAAAAAAAGAAATGATATTTACTAATTATATTTTCTGGTGTAAGGCTATCTGCAACAAACAAAACATTATCTGGAGTTCTAACACCAATCATTTCAAAATAATGACCAGGAAGAGAAATCGCTTCAAGTTCTGTATCTAAAATTTTCCCATTTGAAGGTATAATATAATCAACTTCACTCTCTTTTGCTAATAAAAATTTATTTTTTAATGCTTTACTTGGATACCCTCCATACAAAAATGCTGATTCTAATATTGGATTTTCTGTAAAGTATCCTTCTATTTTAGTTGTAGCAATCTTGCATTTTGTTTGATTTTTCAAATATGCATTCCCTCCTATGTGGTCTGCATTTGAATGAGTGTTTATTATTAGTTTAGGATTTAAATTATGCTCCTCTAATAGTCTAAGAACTTGTCTGGCTGTATCTTTGTTATTTCCACTGTCAATTAAAATTGCATTATTTCCATCTACATATACACCTACTATTGTAGGAAGTGGGATATAATATGTATTTCCTTCTATATGTTCTAAAGTCAGTTTAGCCATTTTATAACCTCCCTTAAATTTATTTTTAATTATAGCATTAATTTTCAGAAAATTCCAATCAAATTATTTTTATAATATGTTTTTATTTTTTTTATTAAAAATTGGAAAAACTATATGATATATATTATAATCTATATATAAGGAGTGATGTTATTGAAAAAAGATAGAATAACTTTTTCAGAAATTTTAATATTAATTGTAGGCTGTATATTAATGGCAATTTCTCTTAACATGTTTTTTAATCCACATGCAATTGCTGCTGGTGGTATAACAGGTCTTGGAGTTGTTTTAAATTCATTATTTGGTGTACAACTTTGGATTGTCAATTTACTTTTAAATATACCTCTATTCATATTTGCTTACAGAATACTTTCAAAGAAAGATTGCTTTAAAACAGTCTTAGGTATAATTTTTCTTACTATAGCACTTAAAGTTACTGCAAATATGACTACACTAGATATTACAAATGATATGTATCTTGCAATTATATCTGGTTCTATTTTAATGGGAGTTGGTCAAGGCCTTATTTTTAGAATAAATGGCTCTACAGGTGGAACCGATTTGATGGCACTCCTATTAAATAAATATTTTCCTACACTTAGTATCCCTGTTTTGATGGGTATTGTCGACTGTGTTGTAGTAGTACTATCGGGAATAGTAAATAGACAAGTTGAGATTGCACTTTATTCAACTGTAGCACTATACATTTTAGTAAAAATTAGTGACTTACTTATTGAAGGATTTAATTATTCAAAATCATTTACTATTATATCTGACCTTTCATCAGACATAAGTAAAAGAATAATGGAAGATTTAGATAGAGGCGCAACTATTCTAAAAGGCGAAGGTGCTTATACTGGAGAAAATAAAAATGTACTTTTGGTTGTAGTTGAGAAAAAAGAAGTTGTTGAACTAAAAAAATTAGTGAAAAGTGTCGATCCTAATGCATTTATAATAATTACAGATATACATGAAGCTTTAGGAAATGGATTTAAAAAAATAGAATAATCACAAAAACAAATAGCAAGCATAAATTTCAGATATAAAAAACTTATATTTTTATATTTGAAAATTGTGCTTGCTGTTTTTCATACAATAAACAATCAAAAAATACACCACTTAGATTTAATTTTAAATTTATCTCATTGTGCTAAATTTACATTATTTATTAGTTTAATATCTATATTTTATATACTTTCCTATCAATATAAATTTAAAATAGATTAATTACATTGACACAAATCTGTATAAAATATATGTTAAATTATCTACTACTATAATAAGTAATTGTAATTTACATATAAATTACGATTACTTATCTATAAATTTCTTTTTTATCTTACTATCAATGACAGGTATAGGAATTATCATCCCAATTATACTGATTAAAAGATTAATCAAACTTAAGTATTCAGGTCTAATTTTTATGAAAATTTTATTCAAACATACAACAATTACTAAAAATAATCCTATAATAATCCATATATTTGCTCCACAATTATGGGCATAGTCCCAAGCTTCTTGAGATTTCATTGATTGATTAGTTCTGTATCCATGAAATTTATTTATATCTTTTGGAGCCCTATACTTATATAAAAAACCTATTAAGATGATAATTGCAGGTATTATCATATCAATAATCCAAAATATATCCATTATAATTATCCCCCAACTTTATATAGACTTCTATACATATAATCTTATCTACAAACTACAAGTTTTTATAATTATTATTCTCCATTATATCATTTATTGAATTTTTTAACAATTAAACGAAATATAAACTTAAACACCTATGCAATTACTAATTATAAAGTATTTTAAAATTACACAAGACCTATATTTATGGATTATAAGATATTTATATAATAAATGATTCATAAATATAGCCAAATTGGTCTAAATATGTATATAATAAAAATAATATGATGATTATATTTAACACTGTCAATAAAACTAAAAATATTAAAAAGGAGAACTTAAAATGAGTGTTAATTTACAAAAAGGACAAAGAGTAAGTTTAGTAAAAGATGCTAATCCTGTAAAAAATTTAGTTGTAGGATTAGGGTGGGATATGAACAAACTAGGTAAGAAAAACTATGATTTAGATGCATTTGCAATAGCATTAACTAATGAAGATAAAATGAAATCATCAAAAGACTTAGTTTATTTTGGACATCTTAAACATCCTTCTAAATCTATCATACATACTGGTGATAACTTAACTGGAAGAGGCGAAGGAGACGATGAACAAATAAATGTTAATTTAGGTGAGATACCTGAATATGTACACAAAATAGTTTTTGGAGTTTCTATATACAGAGCTAAAAAAAGAAATCAAGATTTTGGCCAGATGAATAATTCTTTTATAAGGCTAGTTGATTCAAATTCTAGACAAGAATTATTTAAATATAACCTTCAAGAAGACTTTTCTGGTAAAGTAACAGTTTTGGCAGGCGAAATTTATCGCAGAAATGAAGAATGGAAATTTAATGCCCTAGGAATTGGTCAAAATGAAGAGCTTCATGAATTAACTGATATATATCGTTAATACTAACTATAATAAAAAATTTATAAAAGGAGTTGTTTTAAATGGGTATAACTTTAGCAAAGGGACAAAAAGTAAGTTTAACAAAAACTAACCCAGGTCTTAAAAAAGTAATGGTAGGATTAGGATGGGATACTAATAAATATGATGGTGGTTTTGATTTTGATTTAGATGCTTCTGCATTTTTAACTGGAGCTGATGGTAAGGTAACAAATGATGGAGATTTCATATTCTATAATAATTTAAAACATGCTTCTGGAGCAGTTGAATACATGGGAGATAATAGAACAGGAGTTGGAGATGGTGATGATGAGCAAATAAGTGTTGACCTATCTAAAATACCACAAAACATTGCAAAGATATCATTCACTGTTACTATAAATGAAGCTACTACAAGAAGACAAAACTTTGGACAAGTTGAAAATTCATATATAAGAATTTATAATGAAGAAACTAATGAAGAGCTTATCAAATATGAATTAGGTGAAGATTTTAGTATAGAAACAGCAATAGTGGTTGCAGAGTTATATAAACATAACGAAGAATGGAAATTCAATGCCTTAGGTTCTGGTTTTGAAGATGGTCTTGCAGGATTATGTGGAAATTTTGGTGTTAATATAGGCTAACAAGTAATTTAAAATAAAAAGGATATTTTTAAATTATATTAAATTGATTTGTTAATTTTAAAAAAATACAAGTATTTAAAAAGTTTTCAAAACATTCTTTGACCATATAATACTTAGTAAAAAAATAGAAATATGCTATTAGCACAACTCTAATAAGTATGTTTTCTGTTTTTAAGATTTGTCGTAGGATATTTACGTATTCTACGGCTTTCTTATGCGTAAATCTTATCAACAAAATTAAAGTACAAATATCCAATTTAACACAAATACAGTATTCTCATTCAGAATAATCAACTTAGAGTTGTCTTGGTCTTTTTTGTAGCTGTAGTAATATTAAAATAACTCTTTACTTTTGTTTTCGTATTCATGTTTTATTGTGTCAAAATTTTTATCATATTCCTATTTTAAAATATAGTCACTAATCTACCTCATCAATCACGATTTTAGAAAGTGGTGAAAAAAATGAGAAGATAAATTATACATAAGTTACTTTGATGAAAATAAGGAGAACAAAAACCAAGTGGCATTCCTTTGACAGAATCCTATCAGGATGAACAATATATCACTACTTTTCTTCCAAAGCCTAAATTGAAATTTTCTAATACAGCTATAACATGTCTTATGTTTTAGTATGATAATTTTCGTTCGTTTTATTATTACAACTTATACTATAGTTTTATGTGCTTTGTTAATATTTGTAATATTTTAGACACTCTTTATACTTATGTCACTGATATACTTTGATTAAGAAAAGTAAATATAAATAGAATATATTATAAAGGAGATAATGTTATATGGATTTTTGGAACAATACACTTTTAAGTATGGGCGTAATATTTACAATAGGAACTACAATAAGATATTTAATTAAAGGTAAAGATAATTATTGTAAGAAAAAATATTTAGATAAGTTAGAGTTGAAGTATGGAAATATAGATAGAGAAAAAGCTATTAAACTAGAACTATTTTTTAACTATTTAATAAGTTTAGAATACATAATAATGGGTTTATTAATAAGAAAATTTGATACTGCAATAATATCAGTGATATTGGTATCTATTATAACACTAGTATCTTATTATTTAGTTAGAAAGAAATATATAACTCTGTAAGAACTAATAAGATTGATTAAATTAAGAAAAGAAGGTAACAACTAACTCTAGTTGCTACTTTCTAGTCTATTTAACTAAGTTTTCTATTTCACTAAAAGCTTTTTCATTTCCATTTCCTCTAATTTGAGTTATATATCTAAATTCTTTCTTATTTATTAAACTATTCTAGATATCTCTTATATCATCTCCAACTAATATACAGGTGATTCTGTCTTACCTGTAAGAGCTCCTACTGATAAAGCATCAACTAAATCATTTTCCCTATTTTCTCCATTTTTTACAATATATAAATTATCTAAAACGTCATTATCATAAAAATAATCTATTACTTTTGAATTAGTTTCTGTTCTATCTTCTCCAGCTATTTTAATTACAAACGGAAGTTTATCTTCAATATCTTTATTAAATAAACTATCTCTACTCACTACATATGATTTTGATATATCTTAATTGTCAATTAATTCTTCTATTGCTTTCATATCATCATTTTGATTAAGTTGCTCTGGTATAAAACTTATTAAATTATCCATTTTTATTCCCTCTAAAGTATAAAACTCAACTTAAACAGTCAATATCCTTCAAAAATTATTCCACAGTTACAAAATAATACAAACTTTCACTAAAAAAAGAACTCTTGTTATTGAGTTCTTTAATACGCTTTTATGGGTATCCTAAATTCTTTTGTTTCCATATTATCAGCTGATAATACTACTTCTATATACGCTTCTTTTTTAAGCATAACACAATTTTTAAAATTAAATTGTTCTATTCTAAAATTTATTCCTTTATGAATTGTAGTATTATCTTTTGGGTGCCATCTAAGTTCTTTATTTATTTGTTCAAAATTATTATTTTCTCCAATATCTACTTCCATATTAATAAATTTCAAACTTAATATAGGGCTTTTTGCAACAATAGTACTTTTATTTTCTATTACAAAATCAACTAAGTTGTTACTATGAATTTCGGCATAAACATTAGATTTATCATCTATCTTATTTGAATTAAGTCTAATATATCCATTACCATTTTCATAATAATCACCAGCCATATTATTCTCATTATTTCTTCTATATTTTAATATCAATTTGGCTTGTTTATTAGATTCCATAAAAGCCATAATTGATATAATTAAGGCTGCTATTGCTGCAAATGATGCAATTACAGAAATTATATTTACATAGTTACCAAGAAATTCATTAAACTGATTGAGCATATCTTTTTCTCCTTAAAAACATTCCTTTATCTTATTATAGTTGTATAATATTTTTTACATTTATTTTTAATTTATTACACAAACTTCTTGTATAAAAAAAGACCACCTATAAAGATGATTCTCTAGACTAAGTATCTATGTTTTTGTTTATACTCTGTAACAGCATCATTTCATGCATCTTGCTCTCTTATTCCCTTTTCTCTAGCAATTCTTTGTGCTATCTTTCTAACTAATTCAGCACTTTTTAATATTCCTATACTAACCACTTCCTTATCTCTATTCTACATTATACCATATAATAAAGAATAAAGCTAATTCCTATTAAGTTCTGTTACTCTGTTTCATAAATTCAAAAACTTAATCTCATAACATATTTACCATTCTCATTTTAATTTATTGTATAAAAAAAGGCCACCTACTAAGATGACCTTTTAACTTAATCTATTTTTTATCTTTACACCACTTCTTATTGGTATCATCTTTTATGTAAGTTCTAACTATTTCGCCACAGTCTAAACATAAGTCAGAATATGTTTTTGAGACCTTAGATGAAAATCTTGTATTATATTCTAAGCCAGTTCTATATATAACAAATCCTGATTCACTGACTGTAGAAATACCTTGCTCTATATTCTCACTACCACAATTAGGGAATTTCATATTTATACCTCCAAATAATTAAATTTTTCTTATCTCATTATCAGAATAAAAATCATATTTACTTCCTTTTATTTCTATTATTTTTAACTTTGATAACTCCACTATCCTCCAAAGTATAAACCAATCTTTTACACGCATTCCATCTTCAAACATACATTCTGCAACAACTCCAATTAAAGGTTGACATTTATCACTGATATTTTTTAGTATATATTTATCAAAATAAGTTTCTTCAACACTTTTAATTTCTTCCCCTACTAAGGCTCTAAGAGCAGCATTTTCTTTAACTAATATATCCCATTTATTTTTAATTTCTAACTTTTCATTAAAGCTAATTTCTAGTGCTTTATCTAAAAAGAATGGAAAATCTTCTGGAGCCATTTCACTAGTAAATGAATATTTAGTCAGACCGTCTTCTGTCTTTTTTTCATCTATTAATACAATTTTTATATTTTTATCTTGAAGCTTACTCACTACATAATATAACCCACACAAATCTTTTGGATTATTTGCACACCATATTATTGTATCTCTATGTTTTACTAATTTTCTATCTTCTAGTAAAT
Organism: Clostridioides sp. ZZV14-6154; assembly: GCF_020657785.1. Classification (NCBI taxonomy): domain Bacteria; kingdom Bacillati; phylum Bacillota; class Clostridia; order Peptostreptococcales; family Peptostreptococcaceae; genus Clostridioides; species Clostridioides sp. ZZV14-6154. The sequence continues at coordinate 414,216 of NZ_JAGWCY010000001.1, forward strand.
TTGCTTTAAATAATAATTTAGGATTGTTTTCAAAATCCTTTCTAATTTTAAAAATATTTTCTCTTAATTCATGATTATTTACATCTGAAATATCACCTATTGATAAATCATCTTCAAATGATACAATTTTATTATGTGGTATTAACTTTAACTTCATTGCTTCTTTTAATAAATAACAACAAACATCATTAAAACATATATGCGCCATACAATTCACCTCTTTGTACAATTAATAATTTATTATTTATTTTATTATAATATATAGACTGTACTTATTAAACAATTCTAAACTTTTATAATCTTTCATTTTTCATATAAAAAAGACTAAATTTTAAATAACTTAGTCTTTTTTAACAGTGGATATATATTATTAATGGATCAAGTTCTAGGAATTGGACCTAGATTAAACACCAGTCCTTACATGGTTAGTGGGGTTACCAAACCCCATGCCTTTAGACTCTGAATTAAGATACAAAACTGTATGAGATTTTAATCTCATCAAGTATTAATACCTTTTGAACATAATTAGAATTGAACTAACAGTGTCCTCACGCCATGCCTGTTCTGTTCACATAAGCTGTAGTAATACCTTAACTCTCTATTGATAACTGACTATTTAATAATCTTACTTCTTCTTCAAGAACTGTAGGCAATTTATAATTGTCTACTATTTCCAGTACTTTATCTAATTGACAACGCTTTATAGCTTTGTAACTATCTACTTTAAATTATCGCTTAATCTGATGATATATATCACTGTAAACTTTACCTTTTAGAGATTTTATCTTTATAAGACTTACTGCCATGACCATCAAGAGATTTTGTTGCTATTCTCTTAACATTTTTTACAATACTCTCACATTCAACATTAAATAGTGGTGCATCATCCATAAAGTTCTCTAATTTCTCATTAACACTCTCTATTTTAGTTTCTAAGTCAAATAATTCTGTAACTCTTTTGATGCACTTAAAAGAGGATTATTTAATTTTTTTCTCATAGAAAAATATCCATCAACTATCTTTTCATATTGCTCCTAAGCTTTATCAGCTTATAATATTTTTAATAGCTTTGAATAACCTCTTTCAGACAACAAATATATGTTATTTGCATTTGTATAAGATTGATTAGAGTATCACATTTCCAAACTCAGTGATTTTAAATAACTTAGTCGCTCAGAACTACTCACTAAAATATCTATACCATCTTTAAATCTTTTTATATTATTATTTATAAGTTCATTTACATGCTTAAGCTCTCTATTATGTATTTCAGCCATATCTTCTACTGACATTGCTTTCTTACCTTTTCATTTATAATCTATCTCTCCTTTTTCTTTTGAATAATTTATTTCAATTTATTTACAGTTCTCCAAAATCGGTTGCTATTATTAACAGCTCATATTACTCTAAGATTATACTAATTTATGAGGTGATTGTTTATGGACTATTATCCTATGCCAAAGTATTTAATAACTTTTTTAATTGCGATTTTTGTTTTTATTCCGATAAGTTCTATTTGTCAAAAGATATAAAAAAGTTTCAAATTAAAGAGATTTAAAAAGTTTCTTTTTTATTTATTTACATATTGTATTGGTTATTCAATTATTAGTTATTTATATTATTTTTTTACAATTTATGGTTAATATTAGGAGAATAAATTTATGACTGTATTTTCTTATTTGCAAGCATCAAATACATTTATCATTCTGTCTATAGTTTTAGGAATACTTATGACAATCAATGATAATAAAAAACAACTATTAAAATTTAAATTACTGAATTATTGTTTTTTTATATGTATGAGTATCTCTTATATTTTTTCTTTTTTAGTCTTTTTTCAAGATTTTAATTCAAATATATTAGAAATTATTGCTCATATTTTATCTATAATACTATTAATCGCTTGTAATAGAGTTTCGACTAAAAATGCTTTGAATACTAGTCTTTACACTTTACTAGCATTTTGGTTTAGCCCTCTATTTGCAATAATATTATTATTTTGGATACACAAACCTCACAAATATCTTAATAGTTAAACTTTTTATTTTTAGAAGGTAAAAAATATAATTGGTTAAATATACTTTGTACCTTCTAATTATTTTGTTTTAATTGATATGTCTATTGAATATAATATCAAAATGAGTTAGAGGGTATTTGGATTAAAATGACACAAACATTCCAGTCATCGATATCTCTGATTTCGTGCTTGAAGGTGGTTCCATTGAAATGGATGGTAATGGGACATTAATAGCAAGTCTTAGTTCTGTTGTCAGCAGAAACCAGAACCTTACTGTGAAGCAGGTCGAAAAATATCTTTTCCAGTATCTTAGTGTAACAAGTCACTGACAAGTACATCATCGATACACACATTGATGGAATTGCTCGCTTTCTTAATACTCACACTATTTTAACAGTGTCAAATGATGATTTTTTAGAGCTTTATGAAAACATCAACATGGATGATTATAGTACTATATAAAAGACCAAAAATACAAGTGGTGAAGCTTATGAAATTGTGTAACTCCCTCTAACTAAAAACATAAAAGAACTGGAGTACAAAGATTCTTACTTGAATTACTATATTAGAAATAAGGCGACACTTGTACCTGTATATGATGATGAAAATGATGGTGTTGCACTGGAAATCATATCAGAGCTTTACCCTAAAAGGAAAATTGCTCCAATCAAGGTGAACTCCCTTTTTCAATATTGAGGAATAATTCATTGTATAACACAGCAACAACCAGTGAGTAAATAGTAAAAGACTTGCTGTAATTTTGATATTGAAAAAATTGCAAAAAGTCTTGGCTTTGCAGTTAAAAGTTTTACCCGCGATTATGAGCAATTTACTGGAGTCTCGCCTTTTATCTGAATTTGAAAATTAACCAGATAATCTGCATAATCAAAAACCATGCTGCTGATTTTTAGGTCAGTAATATAGATTTTTGTCAGTCATAATACTGAACTTTCTTCCTTTGCTACTTAAAGACTCCTAAAGTCTTTCCTAGTAACACTCCTCTTAACTAATTTTTTTCTATATTTAAATTTAACACTTACTTAAGCTTATACTTTAGCTAAAATTAAACATCATAAAATAGCTATAAATATAATTAAAAAAAGAACCTTCTAAATCTACTTAAAGGCTCTAAAATAATTAGCTAATAGTATAAATCTAAAATTATGATTATAAAATTTAGAACGGTTAAACTTTCTAAATTTACTTACAATTTTTATGTAAAAAGTTATGCCAAAATTAACTTTAATGCACTCCAAACAAGTATCAGTGCCATAGTAATGTTAAACACCCTATAATATCTGTTGATATATTTTTTCAAAAATCCTCCTGCTAGAGCCCATGTTATGGTTCCAGAAATGCCTACAATAGAACTACAAATAGCAGTTACCAATAAAAATACAATCGACTTTGACACAGGAATTACATATCCCATATAAACAGTGATACCATACAAAATAATTTTGACATTGACAAATTGTAGAATAAATCCTGACCAAAAAGATTTTGTTTGTGTTTTATTTTCATCATTTGGTCTACTCTTCGCAACATGAATTGCCAAATAGATAATATATACAGCTCCTATGTATTTCATGGTATCAATTAATGTTGGAATAAACTTTGACAATCCAAAACATCCTAAAGCACATATAATCATAACACACACAAATCCAGCACTAATACCTATAATCATTGATTTTCCTTTTTGCCATCCATTATTACTTATTGTATTTAATGCAAGAATGTTATTTGGCCCTGGTGTAAAACCTGTTACAAAAGCATAAGGTAAAAAAGATAATAAAATTTCACTCAACACTTGTAATCACACTCCTTTTATATTATAATACTTTAAATTAAATATTTAAACAAATCGAAATATTTAAAGTTATACTTTAAAATTATTGAACTATACAGGAGGAAAACATGTATATTAAATACCTGCAAACTTTTAAGACTATTGTTGAAGAAGGTAGCTTTTCAAAAGCAGCAGACAAACTGAATTACACACAATCAACAATAACTTTCCAAGTACAACAGTTAGAACAGGAATTATCTGTACATCTTTTCGAAAAAATTGGAAGAAGGATGGTGTTGACTAAGATAGGAGAAAATCTAATCCCATATGTTAATGAAGTGCTCTCTTCATTTGATAAAATGAAAAACTTTGGTACAGACCTTTCTGAACTACGAGGGGATTTACATATTGCAATCGCCGAAACATTACTTTGTTATAAAATACCTACAATACTAAAACAGTTCCATGACCTTGCACCAAATGCTCGCTTGTTTCTTCGCTCAATGAATTGTTATGATATAAGAGATTCATTACTATCAGGAAGTATTGATTTGGGACTATTTTATCAAGACATTGGTGGAATTGGAAATTCTATTTATACCTATCCAGTTGGAGAATACTCACTTACATTAGTGTCTTCACCAAAGATAAAAAATCAGTTTCCAGATTTTATTACTCCAAATCAACAATTAAAAATACCATTTATAATAGATGAGAATAACTGCATTTTTAGACAGATATTTGAGACATATTTACGAGAAAAGGATATTACTTTAGACCATACAATTGAACTTTGGAGTATCCCAACAATTAAAAATTTAGTGAAAAATGATATGGGTATATCTTATCTCCCCACATTTACGATAGAAAGTGAAATTAAATCAGGAGATTTATGTGAAATTAAAACAGATTTAAGTAGTAAAACTATCACAGCTGTATGTGCACATCATAAGAATAGATGGATTAGCCCTCTTATGCAGTTATTTATTGATTTAGTTACTGCAAATGAAAAATAGTAAAACAATAAATATATAAAAAAAATAAATATGACATAATTAACCACTCAACTTCTCAATTTAAAACTTTGTAGTTATGAATATGCTTTAGATATGAAAAAGAAGGTAACAACTATACTTAGTTGCTACCTCCTAATCTTCTTTCTCATTTCTTTTTTCCCAAACTCTACTGAAATATCAAAAAATGATGATATATTCTCAGTAAAAAACTTATTTTTATGATATGCAATATCAAATGTTCTGCATAAGTTAATGCCTTCAATATCACAAGACCATAAAAGATTTTTCTTTAAGTAATCTTCAACAAGAAGTTCAGATATAACAGCAATACCAAAATTATCTGTAACTGCTCTCAGGATAGCTTCAGAATTATAACATGACCATCTAATATTCATTGGTATTTTTAATTCTTTCAATTGATTTTCTAGTTGCGCTCTTGTTCCACTTCCCAGTTCACGCATAATTAATGGCTGGTTTGAAAGCTCTGAGACTTTTACTGAATCTCGATTGTAAAATTTATGCTTATTGGAACATACAAGTACAAGATGGTCCTTAATAATGCTTTTTACCACAATATCTGGATGATTAATCTTACCTTCTACAATTGCAATATCTAATTCACTATTAAGTAATTTTTTTACAATTAAGCTTGTATCTTCAACAAACACTTCAGGTTCTACTAAAGGGTTTCTTTTATATAACTCTAATATTATTGGACTTATTACACAAGTACCAACAGTTACTGTTGCTCCAACTCTTATTCGAATATTTTTAGCACAATGTTTCATACAATCAATCATCTCTTCATTTATAGATAAAAGATGCTTTCCATATCCTAGAAGCTTTTTTCCTGCTTCAGTTAAGTATAGTTTTTTTGAAATTCTATCAAATAATTTAACTCCATACTCTTTTTCTATTTCCGAAATAACTTGACTAACCGACGACTGCGTAATATACATATTTCTTGCAACTTCACTCATTTTACCACATTCAGCAACCCTTACAAATATCTCCAAGCTACGAATAGTCATATTATCACGACCTTACCAAATATTAGTAAATACTTATGATTTTATTAACATTTTAGTATTTTACAAATACATTGTCAAGAACTATAATTTTAGCATAGAGTTATAAAAAGGATTGGAGTGTGATATTGTGAAAGTATTAATTATAGGTGGAGTTGCTGCTGGAACAAAAACTGCTGCAAAAATAAAACGTGAAATGGGTGACAATTGTTCTGTTACAATCCTAAATAAAGGCGAACATATTTCTTATGCAGGCTGTGGCTTACCATATTATGTTGGTAAGGTTATTGAAGATAAATCTTCTCTAATTGTAAATACACCTGAAAGCTTTTCTAAACTAACAGGAGCAGAAGTTCGCTGTGGAGTTGAAGTTACATCTATTGATAGAAAATCAAAACAAGTAATTTTGAAAAAGATTTCAACAGGAGAAGAAGAAACTATCAGTTATGATAAACTTGTAATTGCCACAGGAGCAGACCCAATAAAACCACCAATACCTGGAATCGACTTATCTGGAGTATTCTTCATGCGTACTCCAAATGATGCGATAGCATTAAGAGATACTGTGGAAGATGGAGTCAAGAGAGCTGTTGTTATTGGTGGAGGCTTTATTGGTCTTGAAATTGCTGAAAATCTTTCTGCTATGGGCATACGTGTAAGTGTTATTGATATGGCTGAACATGTTATGCCTGGATTTGATACCGACTTTGCTGAATATGTTGAAAATCATATGGCTGATAAAGGTATCATGATTTTCACAGGCGACCAAGTTATAGGTATTGAAGGTGAAAATAAAGTAGAAAAACTTCGTACCAAAAATAGAGTTATTAAAACAGATTTAGTGGTTATGTCAGTTGGAATTCATCCTAATACAGCCTTTTTAAAGAATACGGATTTAGAATTTGCTCCAAATAAAACACTTATAGCAGATGAATTTATGCTTACAGCAGATGAAAATATATATGTAGTTGGAGATTGTGCTTATGTAAAAAATGCTTTGACAAATAAATCTACATGGTCACCTATGGGTTCATCTGCAAATCATGAAGGTAGAATTTGTGCTCAAAATATAGCCGGAAAATCTAAAACTTATAAAGGTGTTCTTGGAACAACTGTAGTCAAATTACCAGAGCTTAATGTAGGAAAAACAGGCTTAAGCAAAGAATCAGCTAAAAAAGAAGGTTATGATGTTTGCTCTGTTACTATAGCTACTGATGATAAGGCTCATTATTATCCTGGTGCATCTAATTTTATAATAAGAATGGTTGCTGAAAAACATACTAGAAAGTTATTAGGTGTTCAAGTTATGGGCCCTGGTGCAACTGATAAGATAGTAGATATAGCTGCTACTGCAATAACTTTAGGATCAGATCTTTATTCATTAGAAAGTATGGACCTTGCATATGCACCACCTTTCTCAACAGCTATTCATCCTTTTGTAGTAGCAGTAAACGTGTTACAAAATAAACTCGATGGAGATCTTGATAGTGTTTTACTTGATGAAATTGAAGATTTTGATAGCTGGACTAAACTTGATGTTTCAAAAGTTCCTTCTATTCCTAACCTACGTTATTTACCGGTTGGTGAAATTAATGGAGAAATTGAAGGTCTTTCTAAAGATGAAAAGATTCTTCTTATATGTGCAAAAGGTAAAAATAGCTACATGGCTCAAAATCGTTTGAGACGTTTTGGTTATACAAATACAAAAGTCCTTGAAGGTGGAATACTATTTTATCCAAATCTTAAAGTAATGGAGGATTAATTATGAATAATATTACAGCAGAACAAAAAAAGGAATTAAAAGGTAGAGGTTTTTTACCAAGTAGGGATGGAGAACATTTTGCTGCACGTATAATAACTGTAAATGGTGTAATTAACACATCACAAACAAAAAAGATTGCTGAGGCTGCCGAAAAATTTGGAAATGGTCAAGTAGCATTTACTACTAGATTAACAGTAGAGTTACCTGGTGTAAAGTTTGAAGATATTGAAGCTTTAAGTGAATTCATTGCCAGTGAAAATTTAATCACAGGTGGAACAGGTTCAAGAGTTCGTCCTGTTGTAGCATGTAAAGGAACTGTTTGTGTTCATGGGTTAATTGACACACAAGCACTAGCTACTGAAATTCATCAAGAATTTTATAAAGGTTGGTATGATGTAAAATTACCTCATAAATTTAAAATTGGTGTTGGTGGATGCCCTAATAATTGTATTAAACCTGACTTAAATGACCTCGGAATTGTCGGTCAACGTGTACCTGATTATGACCCTGAAATATGTGTTGGATGCAAAAAATGTTCTGTTATGGAAGTCTGTCCTGTCAAAGCAGCTAAATTAACAGATAAAGGAAAGCTTGAAATAGATAATAATTTATGTAATAACTGTGGTAAATGCATAGAAAGTTGTAATTTTGACAGTATTGAAGAAAAAGAATCTGGCTACAAAATATACATAGGAGGAAAATGGGGCAAATCTGTTCGCCCTGGAACACAAATTGATAAACTATTTTCAAAAGAGGAACTTATGACTTTAATTGAAAAAGCTCTTCTTTTATTTAGAGAACAAGGTAAAACAGGTGAACGTTTTGGAATTACTATTGACCGAATTGGTGTTGATAAATTTATAGAAATGCTTTTATCAGATTCTGTATTGGAAAGAAAACAAGCTATACTTGATGCTCCTTTACATCTTAAAGGTGGAGCTCAGTGTTAATAATACGTATTTTAAATTTAATTTTTAAAAGCATATTTAGTGTATATAAACAACCTATATAAAAATAATAGATTAGTTATATGCCAGATAGATATAGATACAAAGGATTTGTAAATATACATTCTTAATGCATCTTTATAAATCCTTTCTTTATCAAAACTGTATACTTATTTTATTCTAATTATATAAAAATATATAAGAACTAAAAAGAGTTAATAAAAGTAATAACCATTTTATATTCATATTTTTATTAACTTTATATACTTTATTAATGAATATATCTATATCAAATTCGTAATTATTGATTTAATTTATATTTATATATATTAACACTCTTTTCAATATTTGTTTATATAACTTTATATATAAACCATGACACAATAAAAAGACCTAGATATTAATCCAAGCTCTTTAGTATTAAATTAATTTTGAATTGTATTAATTGAAAAGTTTACTATACCACTATTTCCGTTTTCATTTACAACCAGATACCAAGTTCCTGTATTAGGAACTTTCATTCTGCATGGAGTTTTCTTGGCAAATCCACCGTAGTAATCATAGTTTCTTTGATTTTTAAATTTAACATAATTTATATGATCTAATAATATCACATTAGCTTGTTTCTCCAAATTTACTTCTACAATATCTCCTTTTTTCAGATGCATCTTACTATAACTATATTCCATTTAATTAACCCTCCACAATTGAATAACTTTTCTCATTTATTACATATTAGTCCTCTATATCTGAAAATTTATTTAAAATATTATAAATACTATATAATTACATTCTTAACCAGCTCTAACCTTATCTACTACAATCCAAAGTTTATTTAAAATATTATTAGCAACAATTTTTCCATCCCATATTGCTTTTTCATCCTTATTTTCTAATAGAGCATAATATCCAGAGTCAGAACTTTCATCTTTATAGATTGTAACACAAAATTCTTCATCACTATATCCAGGTCTATCTTTAAAGTCTTCAGATATTTTACATTTTATTATATATCCTTCTAATTCTTCCTCTATAAACAAATTAATTCCTCCAATCTCTATATTTTTACTAATTATACCATATTATGTCATAATCTATGTATTTTATAGTAAATTTCTATTTTTTCTTTATTTTATAAGAGCATTATATAATTTTATACTTTTTTACTTTATATTACATTCATTAATTCTTTTATTTTCTTATATATTTCTTTATAATTAATATATTTTTTTATTAGTTTGTGCAATCTTATAGACATAAATATATCGACTCTATATATATTAAATAATTTATTTTTATTTAGCATAGTATATTTTTTCTTGTCAATTAATATTTTCTATATTAAATTATATTGACTAAAATATAATCAAATTGATTTAAAAATTATATTAAAAGAAGATACTATTTATATAATAAAAAATAGCACTCCCCTAAATAGGAAATGCTCATTTCTTAAGATTATTTTTGATTTTCTAGTATATCATTTAAGGCATCATATGTGAAATTTATTATTTCACCACAGCTTACTTTATTTTTTTTCAATGAAGCACATATTTCTGTACTGTATTTGTCCCTTACTTTATTCATTAATTCTCTTGAATACTTTCTTGCTATATTTTCATCTAAATTATTATTTCGTCCATTTAGATACCCTATTATAACAACTGCTGCATTTACAGCTCCACAAACACTCCCTACAGTAATTCCAACCCCCATACCACTTCCTATTGAAATTGGTATATCTGTTTCATGTTCTTCATTATAAGATTTTATTAATGCTTCTGCACAAGTGTATCCTTGGTTATGATATATTGATGGTCTTGTCATTTTTATACTTCCTTTCAATTTTTATTTTAACTTATAATACTTTTTCATTTGTAGAATCATCTTTGTTATATCTTAATATTATATATTTTTATTATATCCTAAATTTACTTTTATTTCTGTGACTTAGTCACATACTCTATCTTTATACCTCATTAAGACTTAATTTAATAAAAAATAAATTTAGAACTTAAATAAAAGCAATCTTATAAGTATTACTTTTTAAATTTAATCCACTGTACATTTTGCCTATCTTTGTACTTTATCTATCTTTAAAAACAATCTCTATAAATAATACATATAAACATTTATATTACTATATCTTACCTATATACTATATACTTAATTTTGATATTTATTACATTAAATTCTGAAACATTTATTATGCTTTATTAAATTAAGTAATGCATTAATGGGTTTAATTCTTTGTATTTAAACAAAAGATTTGCTAAAATAAAAATAAGCAATAATACATAAATTAAACTCTAAGGAGGTTAGCAAATTGAAAAAAATACTTATAACAGGTGCATTAGGACAAATAGGCTCAGAATTAACAATCAAGCTAAGAAATGAATATGGAGAACAAAATGTAATTGCTAGCTCAAGAAGAATAAAAGAAGGAAATCCTGTATGTGAATCTGGTATATTTGAAATATTAGATGTCACAGATAAAAATCGATTCTTTGAAATCGCAAAAAAGTATGATGTAGATACTATAATTCATCTAGCTTCTCTGCTTTCTGCAGTTGCAGAAAGTAAACATTTAGAAGCTTGGAATTTAAATATGAATGGATTGATAAATGGTCTTGAAGTAGCTAGAGAATTGAATTGTAAGTTTTTTACACCTAGTTCAATAGCTGCATTTGGTGAAAATTCGCCAAAAAACATGACTCCTCAAGATACACTACAAAGACCTAATACTATGTATGGTGTCACTAAAGTTTCTGGTGAATTACTATGTGATTATTATCATTCAAAATTTGGAGTGGATACTAGAGGAGTTAGATTTCCTGGCCTTATTTCTTACGTTACTCCTCCTGGTGGTGGAACTACAGATTATGCAGTTGATATATATTATGAAGCATTAAAAAATAAAAAATATAAGTCTTACATAGCAAAAGGTACAAAAGTGGATATGATGTACATGCCTGATGCCATTCAATCTATAGTAGATTTAATAGAAGCTCCAGCCGAAAAACTTATTCATAGAAATGCTTTTAATATCACCGCTATGAGTTTTGCTCCTGAAGAAATAGCTGATTCTATAAAAAAATATATACCTGATTTTACAATAGAGTATGATGTAGACCCTGTAAGACAAGGTATAGCTGATTCTTGGCCTAATTCATTAGATAGTAGCAGTGCTGTAAATGAATGGAATTTTAAAGCTAATTATGATTTAGATAAAATGACTAAGGATATGCTAGAAAAATTATCAGAAAAAGGAATTGGCAAATAACAAATTAAGAATTTAGTACCAAAAAATTCAGAGAATAAAACATCTTATCTTTATGATTCTATTTTATAAATCTTCACTTTTATATAGTTTTTATTCTCTGAAAATATAAAAGTTTTTACTTTTAACATACAACAAACTATTATTTATAAGCATATTAATAGTTTTCTAATATGGATTAGTCATATAAAAATAAACAGAAAGGAAAAAGCTACTATTGCAAGTATAATAAAAAAACTTAATCAAATTTTACTATACTTTGCATATTATAATACAAGTAGCAGGTGTTAATGTTGCTAAATTTAAGAGAAATTAGAGAAGAAATAATTAAAGAATATATAGGGAATAATTTAATCTCTGAACTTACAGAAGAGTTAAAGAATATTCTTATAGCTGATTTAAAATCTAACCCATTTAAAAGTAATATTGAACTCAGTATAATACCCGCAAATATAGAAATATTTAAAAAAATAGAAACTAAATTGATAGAAGCTAAAGTTAATCTAAAAATAGGTTGGGAAAGAATACTTATAAATTCTATCTTAAAAGATTCCTTTGATTTAAATTACGAAATAAATAAAAGTTGTAATGAGCCTTTGATGTTCAGAATCATTATATCGATTGATTCTTATGACGCTTAATCTCATTAAATAATATCTATGAGGATGTGCTTTTAATTTATGAAATACAAGTTATTTATAGACTTTGAATTTAATATATTAGATGATAATAAATACAAGCTAGAATATAGTGGAGCTGAGTTGATTTCCATAGGTTGTGTTTTGGTAGATAATGACTTTAATATAGTTGATGATTATTATTCTTTAGTTAAACCAAAATACAATGAATTACTTTCATCTAAATGTAAAAAACTCACTAAATTAAACCAGTTAGAAATTGATAATGCTCATAATCTTTTATATGTTATGGATGATTTTTGCAAATGGTTTAAAAAATTTAGTGATGTTACAATATATAATTGGGGTAATTTTGATATTGCTGGTCTTCTAAATTCCTTTAGAGTATATAAATATACGGGTATCTGCTTAGAGTTATTCAATATGATGATTGATATTCAACCTTTTATATCTCAGCATATTACATACAAAAATAGAATCTTATCTAAGCAACTATCTTTACTAAATATGAAAAAGATTTTTTCTGTAGAGGGAGAAATTAAACATAATTCACTTTCAGATGCTATGGATTTAATGAATGTATGTAAATGTTTTTACCTTAACTATCCTAAAGATACTAATATACTTGAAGAATTATACAATAAACTGCCTCCTATTAAAAATCCTTTATATTGTATTCCCTACTTTGAGGATGAAAATTTTGAACTTAAATTTGACAAGACTCCAGAGGATATAATAATGCATCTTAAACAAATATTCAATATATTAAATATAAGTAAAAAAGACATTTATTTTAAAAAAAGAAGTGTATTAGTAAATAATTCTAAAATTATCAGCTTTAAAAACTTATCTTCTTCTTTTAAATTAATAAAGCTCAATGAATTTGAAGAATACCCTGATTTTGTATTGAAATTAGGGGATAAAAAGAATTTTGTTGAATCTGTAGTTAAGATAAATAAAAGTAATAGAAAATCTATAAAAAATTTAATATTGAGACTATCAAGAGTACCTTAAATAATTGAATTCAATTGTTTAAGGTATTTTTTATAATCTGAATTAATTTTTTTATATAGGATATACTAACTTAGTGTAAATATTTTTTAAAGGAGTAATTGATAGATATGACAGTTGTATTAATAAGAAGTATTATATTATACATAACAGTGTTGATTGCACTTAGAGTCATGGGAAAAGGTGAAATCGCTGAGATGAACTGTTTTGACTTGGTCATAACACTTTTAATTGCAGAAGTTGCATCCGTCCCAATGGAAAATAATAATATACCAATTATAAATGGCGTTGCAGCAATAACTGGCCTTGTAATTATGCAGACTCTAATTTCATTTTTATCCTTAAAAAGTAGAAAATTAAGTTCATTTTTATCAGGTAAACCTTCTGTCTTAATTGACAAAGGAAAGATTGTATATAATGAACTTAAAAAAGAAAGAGTTAGTATAGATGAGTTGTTAGAGCAATTGAGAATTCAAGGCTACTTCAACCTAAAAGATGTACAATATGCTATTTTAGAGACTGATGGTAATTTAAGTGTAGTTCCAGCATCAAGTTACAATAGTACTCCTCCAAGAGCTTTTAATCATTTGCCAATTCCACTTATATTGGATGGTAAAATAATAAATAAAAATCTTGATATGGCTGAAAAAGATACTAACTGGTTAATGGGTATCTTAAAGTCTAACCACATAGAAACTTTTAAAGATGTTCTTATTTGTGTTTTAGATGAAAATGACAAAATATTTATTCAAAATAAGAAGGGTGATTAATATTGAAATCTGCAACATTTGTTATACTATGGGCTGTTTTATTTATGCTATTTGGATTTTATGTTAATAATAAATTATATGATTTTACAGAGGACTATAAAAGTAATATGTCTATCTTAGAAAAATCTATAGTAGATGAAGATTGGGAAAAAGCTCAAAAAGAAGCTGATTCTATATCTACTAGATGGTCTAAAGAAAGAAATCATTGGTATAAAGTTTTAAATCATGAATACTTTGATGAAATAGGTCTAAAATTTAATATTCTTGATAAGGCAATTTATACTGAAAATAAATTAAAATCTTTAGAAGAAGTTGAAAGTATAAAAACATATTTAGGAAATATTGTTGAAAGTGTTAAGTTCGATATAAATTATATATTTTAACAATCACAAGTAAGGATATAGATAAAGTAATAATTCTATATCCTTTTTCTACATTCAAAATATAATCAACTTTGCAATAATTTAGTTGCTATTTTTTATCCTATTTTACAATTTTCCATATTTGTTTACTTATATTTTACTATTATCAGAATAAATTTTTAGAGCTTCTCCAATGAATTTAGATGCCCCTTTACCATATTTCTTATCATTTACTTGTATATAAATAGAATTTTGTAAATAAAGTTCTGCTAAATAATCTAAATTATTCTCTCCTTCATCTATCTTGTAAAATTCATTACTTCTGTTAGTTTCATACACTATATCTTCAACAATATCTTGAATTTCCTTTGAAGATGGATTTTTACTTAAGTCTGCTACAAGTTTTTCATATAACATATTTATTTTGGGCTGTTTATTACCTAAATAATGCTTCAAAACTTCGCCAATAAATTTACATGCTCCATTACCATACTTTTTATCAACTTCTTTTATCCATATGGGATTTAGTAAATAATTTTGTACCATGCCATACCAATTATCATCTCCATACTCCATATTAAAAAGTTCATAATCTTTCTTAGATGTATCTGTTATCTCTTTAGCAATTTCTTGAAGTTCTTTTGATAAAGGATTTTTACTTAAATCTGCTACAAGTCTTTTATACAGTTCTTTTAATTTTGGATGATTGTCCTCCAAACAATCTTTTTTAAATTCATCAAATTGTTCTGCTAAAGTTAATATATCACTATTAAAATTCTTCTTTATAGCCTCAGCATATTTCTCAATACTTCCATATTTTTTTATAGCCATTTTAGCAATTTCATCTTCTTTAGATTTAAACGTCTCAATATGCTCATTATATTTCTCTACACTACCATAAGTTTTGATTATTTTATCTTCATGCTCTATTTTAAATTCCTCTAATACTTTAAAATATTCACTCATGTCAAATCCTTTGAAGTTCACTATATTTTCCCCTTTTAAAGTTTTGTCTATAATTTCTATTAGACTATCCAATCTTTTACGTTTTATAATAAGTAGCTTTTTTTGACTTTCTAGAGCATGCATTTTATCAAAGTATGGGCTTAACATTATATCTTTAACCTCTTTTAAAGGTATCTCAAGTTCTTTAAAAAATAAAATTTGTTGAAGCGTTTCAATAGCTTCATCATCATAAAGCCTATACCCTACTTCTGTAATTTCACTTGGCTTTAATAAGCCTATTTCGTCATAGTAATGTAATGTGCGCACACTTATTCCTGTCAAATCTGAAACTTGTTTTACTGTTCTCATTGCCTCACCTCAAAATTTTATTTTATAGCTACAAATATTAATAAATACTTATATACCTATCAGTATTTATTAATATTTTCAAACTATGTTTTCATATTACAATATGACGTGGTGTTAGGGTCAACACTTTATAAATATATAATTTGATTTTTTGAACTCATTTCATATTTAAATTTTGATTATCTAGCTAATACACTTTTATTAAAAAAGAAATCTTATTCTATATTCATATACCTAACATTAAGTATCCAGCTTTCATTTGTTTCAAAATTTCAGAAAATAGCAAAGAAAGTTTTTCAGTCTCATCAACCTTATTCGATAAATAATCTATTATTATATTAGATATTTTTTCAATTATGATTGAACTTTCTTCAAAAATCTCTGCTACTTGTACCCAACAGTCATTTTTGTATTCAGTTCCAATACACTTAAGCATCTTGCTCATTTTATCAAAACCACCTTTAAATTCAACACTATCTGGTTCTTCAATTCCTTTGATTGCATTTGGAATAGTTGGTACCGTTCCAAAAAGCATAACCATATTAGCTAAAATCCTATCATAGTCATCTTTTTCCAATTCGTGTTTCCATTGTGGCAATTCTTTAATAAACTTTTCAAAACCTTTGTATCCTAAAAAACCTGTAGATGGATTTAAAAACATATCCCGCTTTATAGCAAGTGCTTCTTGGGCAATCTGATATTTATTCTTTGAACTATTCATTCTAACTGTACAAATTGTATTTGCTTTGCTTAACCCAGGATAACTACAATTCATACATTCACATAGTTCATCATAAGAAAGAGAAAGTAACTCAGTTCTCCCACAATCATATAAATATATTCTCTCTGCCATATCATCATACCCTACCATAAGCACATAATGAAAAGGAATATGCTCCTTATGATATAATTTTTCATAATATGGCAGATAATACATATCTAAAGCTCCTAAAACAACTGGATAACCAGAATCAATTTCTGATTTTGCTTTTTTTAAAGCTTGTTCATACTTTTTAAACTCATAGTGTTTATATTCAAAACCAACAATAGGTGCTAAAAATTCATACATTTTTTTGGTTCTTCCATCTCCCAAAGCAACCATTCTCTTTAATTCTTTTTTGTTTGTCCTCAGATAACAAAATGAACCAAAACCTGCTAATAAAAAGAAAAAATCATTTGGCAGAGATTCATCCATTTTATTCATATATATATCTTCTATACCATTCCACATACATTCATAATCATGCGAATGGTGTTTTATTTCAATTATTTTCCTCATTTAATCTACCTCCGTTTATAAATAATTTCATTATGGAATTAATAGTATTTTCATAAATTATATCTTTATAATTTCAAATGATATGGTTACTACCTTCTACTATGCGCAGCTTTTGCATGTAGATTTTTAATTAAACTTAGTATAAACCCTCTTATAATGTGAGAGTCAATAGCAAAATTCAAAAATAAGTATTCATATTGTGTAACTTATAAGAAAACCATACTTTTAATGCTTACAAATAATTAGGAAGTCTTGAAGAAAAATAAGTTTTAAAATTTCTTATATTGTAATAACTAAACTGTTACAAATTGCATAATGTAATAATTTTATATAAAAAAGAGTATATAAAAAACTAAAAAACATTTCTTATATACTCTAATAATTTTAATTTACTATATTCTATTATTTACAAGCCTTCATAGCTCTAATTTTCAATGGTAAAGTAAATAAATTAATAAATCCTTCTGCATCTTTATGGTCATAAAGTTCACTATCTCCAAAAGAAGATATTCCTTCATCATAAAGTGCATTTTCAGTAAATATTCCAGCAGGTTTTATGTTACCTTTGTAAAGTTTAACTTTTACTGTACCTGTAACATTATCTTGAGTTTGTTCCATAAATGCATCTATAGATTCTCTTAATTTACAGTACCATAATCCATTATAAATAAGTTCTCCATATTTGTAAGATACCATTTGCTTAAAGTGTAGTGTATCTTTATCCAAAGTAGCACTTTCTAAAATATTGTGTGCTTCATAAAGGATTGTTCCTCCTGGAGTTTCATATATCCCTCTTGATTTCATGCCAACAAGTCTATTCTCAACTATATCTATAACTCCAACTCCATGCTTACAACCTAACTCATTTAATTTATGAATTAGTGCCACTGGAGATAATTCTTCCCCATTTATCTTTTTAGGCACACCTTTTTCAAAATAAACTTCTACATATTCAGCTACATCACATGCATCCTCAGGATCTACACATTGTTTATATACATCCTTTTTGTGTTCATTTTGTAGATGTTCTATGTCTCCACCTTCTGTTGATACATGCCAAAGGTTAGCATCTACTGAATATATTTTAGCTTTAGTTGCTGTTACTTTTATATTGTGTTTCTCAGCATAATCTATAGCATCTTCTCTTGATTTTATATCCCATATTCTCCAAGGAGCTATAACTTTTATAGTTGGATCAAGAGCTGCAATTGTAGCTTCAAATCTAACTTGGTCATTACCTTTTCCTGTACATCCATGGCATATATATTTTGCGCCTTCTTTATGAGCAACTTCAACTAATTTTTTAGCTATTATAGGTCTTGCTAAAGAAGTTCCTAATAAGTATTTTCCTTCATATTTTGCTTCTGCTTTTACAGCTTTAAATATAGTTTCAGTCACAAACTCTTCACTTATATCATCTACATAAGCTTTTGATGCTCCACTTTGTAGAGCTTTCTCATAAACATCTTCCATTTTGTCTTCTTGACCTACATTTCCACAAACAGCTATAACTTCTATATCTTCATAATTTTCCTTTAACCAAGGTATTATAATTGATGTATCAAGTCCTCCTGAATATGCTAATACTACTTTTTCCTTCATTGTTAATTCCTCCCAATTTTAAATTATGATTTTTATATTTTTTAATAGAAACTCTTAATATTGAATGACTTTAAAAATGTAGATTCTTATAAAATCATTTTAATACTAAAAAAACCCCTCAGTATTTTTAAATACTAAGAGGCGAAATATCCGCGGTACCACTCTTATTGATAAACTTAGCTAATCAATCAGTAAATGTACAACTACTAAATACACATTAGTAAATAAATATATTAAAAAACGCCTCTTGGAAAAACCAAGAGACGAAATATATCCGCGTTACCACTCTAATTGATAAGATAAACTTATCCACTCTTTCTCTTAAGGCGAGATTACCTACTAACATACTAAATTCAATTAGTATCCTCCAAAGTTCTTTTCACTAATACTTATTTGCTAAGCTTCCACCATCCTCAGCTCTCTATAAAATACATAAAAGTTACTCTCTTTTTCATCGGATTTAAATATCAAATTTTTTAGATATCTCTTATAGAATATATAATAGTTTATTTTTCCATTTATGTCAACTATATAATTTATTTTCTTTTTAAAATGTTTTCTCTTTAAGCTTACTCATATTTTACTTTCCAAAGGCATAGTCCTTTAGCTGGTGCGGTGTCTGATGACTTACTTCTATCTTTCAACTCAAGCATATACTTAATATCTTGTGGTGCTTTTCTTTTAAGACCAACATCTATTAATGCTCCTACTATTATTCTTATCATATTATACAAAAATCCATTTCCCTCTATATATATTTCTACAATATCATCATTTTCTTTTATATTTATTGAGTAAATTTCTCTTACATTAGATTTTTTCTTAGACTTAGAAGAAGCAAAACTAGTAAAATCATGTTCTCCTACTAAGTACTCACTTGCTTTTCTCATTCTATCTAAATCTAATTTTTTACTTATATGCGCAGCATACTTTCTCATAAAAGGACTGTGATATTTATTATTATCAATCTTATATAAATACGTTTTTGATTTTACATTGTATCTTGAGTGAAATCTTTCATCAACTTCCTCAACAGTTTTTACAACTATATCTTCTGGCAGATATTCATATAGATATTTTTGAATTTTATCTACTGAATCCATACAATTTGTTTTAAAGTTTATAACTTGACCTCTTGCATGTGCTCCCATATCAGTTCTCCCAGAACCAGTTATCTCAATGGTTTCATTGGCCATTTTGCTTAAGACAGACTCAAGCTTTTCTTGTATAGTCATGTCATTATCACCTAATTTTTGATAACCTTTATATCTTGAACCATCATATGCTACTATCATTTTTATATTTCTCATCTTAATCCTCTTTCTAAGAATTTATGCCTGTTTAGCAAATTTATTTTTTATATTAAAAATTATTTTTGTTCCAACGTTCTTTTCACTTTCTATTTTCATTACTCCACCATGAAGTTTTACAATTTCATTGCTAATTGCAAGACCTAATCCACTCCCAGCCTTATTGTAATCTTCTTGGAAAAATTTATCTAAAACTTTATTTAAATTTTGCTTTTCTATACCTGAACCATTATCTTCAACTGATATAGTCGTTGTATCTTCATCCTGAGAAGCTACAACTTTTATGTAACCACCCTGACTAGTGAATTTAAATGAATTTTGTATTAAATTTATAAGAACTTGTCTTAGTCTATTTTTATCTCCTTGGATATTTTCTATGAATTCATTTTCAAATTCAAATAAAAGTGATATATCTTTTTCAGCTGCTTTAACTTTCAACTGATTTACAACCCCAACAACTAATCCTTCAACATCAACTATATCAACATGAAGCTTTATCCTATCAGAAGAAAGCCTTGAAAAATCCAATAATTCTTCTACCAACTTTATAAGTCTTTCTGTCTCATCTTGTATAATACCTAGACCTAAATCTAACTCTTCTCTAGTTATACTTTCATATCCTAAGGTTTCACTCCATCCCTTTATAGATGTAAGAGGAGTTCTCAGCTCATGAGATACAGAAGATATAAATTCTTCTTTCAATTTTTCACTCTTATCAATTTCATGTGCCATATGTTCAAATGTCTGTGCTAAATCCCCAATTTCATCATCTACAATCTTCATATTTTCCAATTTTATATTGTAGTTTCCTACAGCTAATTCGTTTGCAAACTTCTTTAGCTCTCTCAATGGTTTTATAAGAGTCTCAGCAAATTTGAGACTTATTAATATAGCTATAATAAGTATAAATATTCCTGCCAATATAAGCCATGTAGCTTGCTTTAATATGGCGTTATCAATTCCATCTAATGAAACAGTATATCTAACAACACCTTCTATAATATTATTTACTTTGAGTGGTAAGGAGATACTCATGACATGTTCTCCTGTATCTGGTATTTTATAAGTATATGGTGTTAAATTCTTAGTCTTTACATCTCTTAATGCATTATCTACATCTTCATAATTTGCTTTTTCTTTACTTTTAAATCCATATTGGTCCAATATAACATTTTTATTCTTATCTATTATTGAAATCCCAAATTCTGAATTCTTTGTTAATGGTTGTTTATCAAAAATGTTTTTGACTTTTTTCTCAAAGCTTGTAGTTTCCATTGTAATAGCATTATATTCATCAGCATATTTTATTTCAGATTCAAGTAGCTGTTTAACAGAATCATAGTAATAGTTTTGTATATAAAACATGAATAGCCCTTCAAACAGAGTTACCATTATAATAATTATTATAAAATAGTTTTTTATTACTTTTTTTCTCAGACCTTCAAAGTGTAACACTATTATTCTTCCTTTCTAAAACAGTATCCATAACCCCAAATAGTTTGTATATATTTTGGTTTTGATGGGTCATCTTCTATTTTATTTCTTATCCTTCTTATATTTACATCTACTATTTTAAAATCATACAAATAATTAGTTCCCCATACCTCATCTAATATCTGATCTCTACTTAATGATTGTTTAGCATTTGATATCAGATATTTTACTATTGAAAATTCTGTTGGAGTAAGTTCAATCTCTTTACCATTCTTAAATAATTTTCTTTTATCTATATCAAGTATAAATGGTGGTGAGACTATCTCACTTGACTTAACATTTGAATCATCTTTTGCAACTCTTCTAAGAAGAGCAGAAACCCTGACTAAAAGCTCCTTTATACTAAATGGTTTTATGATGTAATCATCTGCTCCTGAAATAAATCCTTCTATTTTATCATCTTCTTGAGCTTTTGCAGTAAGCATTATTATACCAACTTGATCAAAATTTTCCCTTATAAATTTACAAACCTCTATTCCACTTATATCTGGAAGCATTACATCTAAAAGAGCTATTGTAATGTCACTTTCTGTTGTCATTTTTTCTATAGCTTCTCTACCTGTACCCGCTTCAACTATTTCATAGCCTTCTCTTTTTAAGTTTATACTGACAAAACTTCTAATTCCAATTTCATCTTCTAGTATAAGTATTTTTTCCTTCATAAAATAAAACCTCCAATTGAGTATAATATTAACCATATATTAATGAGAAATACTCTTTTAATGCGTCTATAGTAATCTCTAGCTTATCCATTTCATTTGCATCATTTATAACTAGTAAAAAAGTATATTCATCACTTTCTTGAAGTACAATAGAATTTTGTGTATTTGCACTTTTTCTATCTTCAAGTTTATTTTTACTCTCTACTACTATATTAAATAAATTCTTACGTTCTGAATAATCAAAATAGTAAAATTTAAATACTGCTTTTTCACCAACAAACTCTTGTTCAACAATTATTTTATCCACTAAATTATTTTGCATAAATAACCTAAAATTGTATTTATAATTATAGTATATCTGGCTTATAAATATTAATTTTGAATTAGAACCTTCTTTCCCATTCCATCTATACCAACTTATATTAGCAGATGCTTTAGAGGTATAGGTATTTCTATTTCCACCAGCAACTATAGGTATCTCTATAATTTTATCTTTATCAACATCATCAACAGGTATGTAGTAAGGTTTAGTAATAGTTTTATCATAATCACTAAACGCTTTTTGAATTTTATCATTTTTCATATATAATATCTGTGTGATATAATTATTTTCCTTTAACATGGGAATATCAAGTACAACACCTTTGATGGATGCCGATGAGTTTCCAACAGATGAAGCAACATTACCTAGAGTTATATATAACTCATTTAGATTTTTTACATTTTCAAATTTGACATAATCCTTAACCTTCATAGTTCCATCAAAATTTGCAACAGTTGCAAACATCTCATTAGTTTTATTATTCAAATGAAGCATTAATATATCTATCTTGTCATCTCCATCTATATAACCAATCTTTACTTTTATATCGTTAAAATCTTCTTTATTTTGAATCCAAGAAGCATCTAAATCGTATACTTTTGTTATTTCATTATCCCTTACTTTGTATATATGCATATTAGTTTTATCTTTGGATTTAACAAGTAAAATAACTTCCTTATATCCATCTGAATCCAAATCATAGAAATTAGCATATTCTATTGATTCTCCATTTTCTAAATAATGGTCTCCTAGTACATATTTTTCACCATTGTAACTTAAGGTTACAAAACCTACTTTATTAACATTATTACTTAAATCTTCTTTTTGCTCAAATACTACTAATTCATCAACTCCATCACTATTTAAATCTACCTTATTTATTTTTCCTACCTCTTTTGTATTAGAAGGCAATATCATAGATGAGTCTGGTTTTAGTAGCTGATCTATACCATCGTACAATACTTTTTTTGTATCATCATAGTCAGGTATCTTTGCCAATTGCTCTGGAGATTCAGTTTTAACATTACATCCAGTAACAAATAACATCATTAAGCCTGATACAATAATAAGTTTTAATAACTTCATTTAACTCCTCCTAATCCTACAATCTTAAATTTTTCTCGCAAAAATCTCCTCACAATAGTTAGACGTTTCAAATCCTCATAAGGTTTTACTTATTTTAACAAAACTTTATTATTTTGATAAAACTTATGATAAATATAAAATCTAATTATTATTTCTAGGAGGTTTAGGCCCTGGATATTGGAAAAAGTTAGTTTTTAGCATACCATTATATAGTTTTCTCTTTTTAGCTGCTTTTTGTCCAAATTCATATTCAAATTCTTCATAAGAAGTTATCAGATAATATGACCAATTTTTTAACTTTCTAAATGCATAACCAAGCTCTTTATATAATTGTTTAACACTATCCTTATCTTCTAATC
Organism: Clostridioides sp. ZZV14-6154; assembly: GCF_020657785.1. Taxonomy (NCBI): domain Bacteria; kingdom Bacillati; phylum Bacillota; class Clostridia; order Peptostreptococcales; family Peptostreptococcaceae; genus Clostridioides; species Clostridioides sp. ZZV14-6154. Next base: position 438,267 of record NZ_JAGWCY010000001.1, read on the forward strand.
GTTCTCCATAAGGTGGATTGGTAACTATAAATCCAAATTCTTCTTCACTTTTAAACTCAGTTGCATCTCCTACATTAAATTCTATATATTCATCTACACCTGCTATTTCTGCATTTTCTTGAGCTATATCTATACATTCTGCATCTATATCATATCCATAAATTTTAAATTTAGATTCATTGTCTATTTTATTAAAAGCATCTTTTCTTACATCCCACCAAATCTTTTTATCAAGTGTTCTCCATTTTTCTGATATAAATTCTCTATTTAAGCCAGGCGCCATATTTATACCTATCATGGCTGCTTCAATTAATATAGTACCAGAACCACACATAGGGTCTACTAAAGTCCTACCTGCTTTCCAAGGAGTTAAGTAGATAAGTCCAGAAGCTAAAGTTTCTCTTATTGGAGCTTTATTTGCTTTTTCTCTATATCCTCTTTTATGTAGAGCATCTCCAGTTGTGTCTATTGAAAGAGTTACTTTATCTTTGTGTATAAATACAAATATAGGGTATTTTTCTTTATCTTCTTTAAGCAAACCATCCTCTAAATAACTTTTCTTTAAGCTTTCTACAATAGCTTTTTTTACTATAGCTTGTACATCTGGTGTACTGTATAATTTTGATTTTATAGAAGAAGCCTTTGAAATAGGAAATTGCGCTCCATAAGGTATATATTTAGACCAGTTTATCCTTTTTGTATTTTCAAATAATTCATCAAAGCTTTTTGCTTCAAATTCAGCAATCTTAAGATGTACTCTTTCTGCACATCTCAACCACATATTTGATTTTGCTATTCCAAATTCATCAGTCTTATATGTTATTCTTCCATCTTCTGTTTTTATTATTTCATATCCCAAATTAGTAATTTCTCTAGCCAACATTTTTTCCATTCCAAAAAAACATGGCGATATTAGTGTATAGTTTTTCATAAAACCTCCTGTTTCTTATATTAATTATAACGATTATTTATTTTTTAACCTATTTACATATTTACATATTTAAATTCATACTTCCCATTTGATATCCTGACATATCTAGTGTAACATATTTAAAGCCAAATTCTTTTAATTTAGTGTCAACTTTACTAAAATTGTTATTTTCAAAAAATTTACCTAATTCTTCCTGGTTAACTTCTATTCTAGCTATATTTCCATGCATTCTTACTCTAAATTGAGAAAATCCCAAGTCGGATAAATATTCTTCACTTTTTTCTATTATCCTAAGCTTTTCATCTGTAATTTCAACACCATAAGGAATTCTGCTTGCCAGACATGCAAATGATGGTTTATTAAAAGTTTCTAACTTCATATCTCTTGAAAGTAACCTAATTTCATCTTTCTTTAATCCACTTTCTTTTAATGGACTAATTACTTCTAATTCATTTAGTGCTTTAAGACCTGGTCTATAGTCTCCTAAATCATCTACATTGGTTCCATCTACTATGTACTTTATATTATGTTCCTTTGCGACCTCTTTTATTTTAGTAAATATATATTTTTTACAATGATAACATCTTTCAGCACCATTTTCTTTGAATTCCTTTAAATCAAAATCTTCTATTTTTAATATAATATGTTTAACTCCAAAATCCTTAGTATATTGTTTTGCTTCTTCTATTTCTCTATTTGAGTGCATCATTGCATGAACAGTTACAGCTATAACATTATCTCCTAATGTATCTCTTGCTACTTTAAGTAAGAAATTACTGTCAACTCCACCTGAATAAGCAACTGCCACACTTTCTAACCCAATCAAATTTTCTCTTAATTTTTCTAGCTTTTCTCTTTCCTTCATTAAATCTACCTCCATATCAAGAAAATATGAACTCTAAAACTATTCTTATTTTTTACATACTTAATGATTATAACATATAAAGTATATATTTAAAAAATTAGAATGTCTTTTAAGTATATTAATTATAATATTAAAGTACTTTTATTTATATCTTTATAATTTAAGCATATTACTGTACTACACTATATAAAAACAAAACAGTGTAATACAGCAATATACTTAAAAGCCATGAAGTGTAAGTAGCCTATCTTCATGGCTAAGTTCACGATTTTATTATCATATAATTACTCTTCTTAGTAATATAATTGTAAATTACAAAAAGATACTATCATTAGAAATGTTCTAAAAACTTAAACTTAATACTTATAGTTTACACAGTTCTATATCAATCCCACCAAAAAAGCCATATAGTAGAACCTTGTATTACCTCTTTTAGAGCTCTTAATGTCTCATATCCTTGTACAATAATATCTTCACAGTACAAGATTAATTCTATGCATAAGTTATTAAACATTTTATTATCGCTAGTTATATTTTTTGAAAAATATTGAACTGTGTCACATCCAATTGCTATCGGGTATGCTCCATAGTTTTCGTACCAATATTTTGCAACTGCTATATGCTCTTCATCACTAGGACAATCGTTAAATCCACCAATTGGTATATATGCAAACACTTCGTAAGGTTTAGTTGTTGGGACTTTAGCTATGTAAACTTTGTTATTTTCTTGAAATATATCTATATTTGTAATTGGGTTAAAACTTTTATAGTCACAAAAAGTATCTTCTGAATCTATGAGTTCTTTTATCATCTCTGAAATTTCACTCTTCCTATACTTGAAAAATTCATTTACATCAATTTCATTATATTTTTTCAGACAATACTCTTTGTAGTTCTCAAGAGATCCATACTCTTTATTAATAATATCGATGTTTTCTTTTAGCAATCCTACCTTTTCATCGATAATTATAATTGGTGTATACCCTTTTTCTTTTCCATCTTCTATCATCGTCTCTAATAAATTGTCAATATCAATATCATTGTTCACAGGAACACATTCAAAACCATATAAATCTTCAATACCCATATTTATCTCCTATTCTTTTTAGATTTAATTCTTTTGAAAGTTTTCTTTTTTTGTTGTCAAATTTTTAAATACTATTATTATTTGTAAAACTATAAGTAGAGGTATAATTTGTAAAAAACATTCATATCAAATAAATTTTTCATTTAATTTTTTGTATAAATATAATGTTTTTTATGACAATATCCTCATATAAATATAATATCACAAAACAAATGTTCATGGTTAATAATAAGTAATTTTGTAATAATTCGTTGTAATATTATGTTATTTTAAATAAAATAAATGATATAATTTGTATAAGAAAGGTCATGTTTATTCACATTAAATTTATTTGAGACAAATTTAATGTGGATATTTTTTTAATAGTAACAAATATCCACAAAATAATAAATAATATTATATTTTATTAGACTTTATGTATAGTATAAATTCTAAAAAATCACATGCCAGTTTGCAAGAATTAACAGATTAAAATCAAGATTTAGATTTAATAGTACTTTTATTTAAAAAGATATGTATTTATTTAATATATTAAACTCAGAAAGTACAAGATTCTTCTATCTAATAGTTAATAATTCTATTGATGTGGTTTTAATCTCAATGCTAAATACTAAAAATACTTAAATTTATAGGTGTATCAATTAAAAATTTTAACTAATACACCCATTGATTTCTATTCTTCCTTTAATAAAATATCTTTCCATACATCTTCTTTAAACCCTAACAGTACATTTTTACCATCAAATAGTAGTGGTCTTTTAATAAGCATACCATCGCTTACTAATATTTCTAGAAGTTTATCATCTTGCTCAGTCTTTACTACATCTTTAAGACCTAATTCTCTATATTTCATTCCACTTGTATTAAAAAAATTTTTTATATCATACCCACTAATATTATAAATTGACTCTAATTCATCCTTAGTTGGTGGATTTTGAACCATGTCTATATCCTCAAATTTTAAATTATTTTCTTTAAGCCAATTTTTTGCTTTTTTAACTGTAGAACATTTTGTATATCCATATAATTTAATCATTGTAGTAAAACTTCCTTTCTAGTTTTTTATCTTAATATTTATATGCTTATACCCATAATTTGTATATTTTAATCAATTTGTATCATAATTACTCTAAGCTTTCAATAAAATTCTTGAATTTTTATACAATTAAAAGCCATGACAATTTAAAGTCACGACTTTTTTACTACGTTGTTAAATTGAAATTTAGCTACTCTATATTATGCTTATTAGTTGTAGGTTTTTTGTTTTAACTATGTACTCAAATACCAAGTATACCCATACCTATCAAGCACTTCAGCACCACCATCACTTTGATCTGGTGGTGGGTGTGGTAAAAATCCTTGCACAAGCGTACCGCCCTCGGCAAGTTTTACAGATATTTCTTCTATTACTTCTTGAGACGGTAGCACAACACAAATCGCCATTCCAGAAATTACAACAGGCTGGTTTGTATCGGCCCCCATTATACAACCTTCATATTTTGTGAAAGTAACACTTGCGTGCATAACAGGATTGCTTGGGTTGTTATCTAATCGTGCAAACAGAGTTTTTCCACCTCCGAAAGCCTCAGCATAAAAGTTAAATGCTTTTTCACAAGTCCCATTAAATGTTAAATATGGAGTTAGCATGGTCAATATCTCCTCCTTGATACAAAATATAAATTTTATATAATTATACATTAAAATTTATATTTTTCATTGTAAAAATCAGACAAACAATCCTTATTTTTTTATAAAATTTTAATACAAATTTCATTTATAAAAATTTAAACAATTTTTTCTTTTATTTGAATATCCTCAACTATACCATCTTTTATACTTATAATCTTATCTGCAACACTATTTGAAAATACAACATCATGTGTAATTATCAGTATAGTCATTCCCTTATCTTTAAGCCTATTCATTATATTTACTACTTTTTGAATAGTATCAATATCAAGTGCAGAAGTAGGCTCATCAAAACAGAGAACTTTTGGCATTAATGCACAAGACCTAGCTATTGCAACTCTTTGTTGCTGTCCTCCTGACAACTCAAATGGATAGGAATTCAATTTATCTTCCAAATCAACTAGTCTCAAAAGTTCTTTAGCTCTATTTTCAGCTTCCTCTCTAGGAACCTTAAAAACATTAACTGGAGATTCAATTATATTTTCAAGTACTGTCATATGAGGAAATAGATTGAAGTTTTGAAAAACCATACCTATTTTACCACGTATTTTTGCCATGTCTTTCTTATTTTTTATTATTTCATTATCTATTATAATTTCTCCACTATCAAATTCTTCAAGACCATTTATACATCTTAATATTGTAGTCTTTCCTGCACCAGATTTGCCAAGTAAGACACCAATCTGACCTTCTTCTAGTTCAAAAGAAATATCTTTAAGTACTTTATTTTTTTTAAATGATTTATTTAAATTACTGATTTTCAACATATGAAAAACCTCCTCCTATAATTATTGTAGCTTTATCTGTAATAAGAATATTTTTTTTCAAGTAATTCAAATCCCTTAGTGAGTATAGCTACAAATATAAGATATATTGCTCCTGCCTCAAATAGTGGTAACAAACTTGCTTCTCTATTCATTGCTATTTGAGATATTCTTAAAATATCATTTAATCCTAATATATATACTAAAGATGTATCTTTTACCAATGTAATTACTTCATTTGAAATAGGTGCTAGTATTCTTTTAAAAACTTGTGGAAATATGATTCTCTTGTACATCGTAAATTTATCAAACCCTAGTACTTTTGAAGCTTCATATTGACCTCTATCTATTGATTGTATTCCACCTCTAAATATTTCTGCAAAGTATGCTGCATAATTTAAGAAGAAAGCTACTATTCCAGCTGTAAATCTGTCAAACACAATTCCTATAAGAGGTAAACCATAGAATATTACTATCATTTGTAAAAGTAAAGGTGTTCCTCTCATTATTAATATATAACATTGTGTAATACCACTTATTAATTTATTTTTTGATAATCTTAAAAATGCAACTCCAATCCCCAATGGAATTGATACTATCAATGTTATACAAAACATTGCTATAACTATTTCTAAACCTTGTAACATGCCTTTAGTGCCCCCTTCTTAACAGCTAACTTATCTTTTATTTAAACCACTTATCATAAATTTTGTCAAAAGCTCCATCTTTTTTCATTTCTTGTAATGTTTCATTTATTTTCTTACAAAGTTCTGGATTTTCTTTAGATGTTGCTACAACATAATCTTCTAATCCAAAATCTTCTTTTAATACTTTATATTTATCTTCACCTTTTTGTCCCATATAGTATCTAATTAAAACTTCATCACCAACAACTGCACTAGTTCTACCTATTTCTAAGTCTCTAAGTGCTTTATCGTAAGTATCATAAAGAACTGGCGCTCCACCCTTTAAGCTATTCATAAAATCTTTATCTTTTTCTACTGCATCAAGAGCTGTTGAACCTTGTTGAGTTCCAACTTCTTTATCTTTTAAATCAGCTTTTGTATTTACTTTTGAATCACTTAAAGTAACTATTATTTGTTTATTTTGTAAATAAGGTTCTGTATATGATACTATTTTCTTTCTCTCATCTGTTATAGAATATCCATTCCATAATACATCTACAGTTTTTGAATCGTTTAACTCTGTTTCTTTCATTGACCAATCTATTGGTTGAAATTTAACTTCCATTCCAAGTCTCTTAAATGTCTCTTTTGCTAAATCAACATCAAATCCCACTGTTTCTCCTTTTTCATCTAAAAATCCCATTGGTACAAATGTATTATCAAATCCTACAATTACCTCTTTTTTTGATGTATTTGAAGCATCTTTATCCTTTTCATTATCTGATTTTGAACAACCTGCCATTCCACTTACTAAACCTAACATAATTGTAAATAATCCTAATTTTTTTAATATATTTTTCATAATATTCTCCCTCATCTTTTAAATTTTTAAATATTTTGATTATTTTAGAAAAAATGTATCTGTTGCAATATAATTTTCTGCGCGCTTAAAAAATTATATTAAAAAACTCCCGTCTCTAGCTATTGCTAGAGGACGGGAGTTAAATCTCGTGGTTCCACCTCTGTTCATTAATGCCTCACGACACTAACCTCTTTAAGTACAATAAAATTATACTCTAGCACTATAACGGGTGCAAGGATACCGGAAAGCTCCTAGTAAAGTATTTTTACTCTTTCAGAGTCCTGCTCAAAGATGTGTTCAAAGTAAAATCTATTGCTCCTCTCACCAATCGGAAACTCTCTGTTTAAGATTACTTACTTTTACTATTTCTTTTCGTAGCATTTAATGTTGTTTTGAATTCTTATTATGATATTGATTTTATATCATAAGGCAATATCTGTCAATATATATTTTAAAATAAATATAAAAATCTAATTCCAAGGCACAACTTCCACCTCACCATAACATCGTTCTACCAATCTATTAGAATACTCTCCTTTATATCCCAAAATAAAAAGCAAAACAAGCTCAATATATCTTGTTCCAATTGAAATTATATTCCAAATGTCTTCAACTTCTAATGTAGCTCTATGGGCTTTTCTACTTGGATGAACTATACTATTTCTTAAATAAATAATTAAATCTATTCCATCATCAAACTTCTTTTTTATCATATTATCAAATATATCTAACTCATATTTACCATATGGTATCTTACATATATCAAGTAGAAGTCTGATATTTTTAGATGCCAAATTATGGTCAAAAGTTTCATCTGTAAGCACCTTATTCTGCTCTACTAGCATTACATATGACAAAGTCTCAAGTGCAATCTGTACAGATATTATATTATTTTCCATAGTCACACTTCCAAGAGACTCTATATACCAATCAACAACACTCTTTATCGCAGAACCATAATAAAAATCTTCTAATTTTTTACACATGAGACTTATATATTTTTCCATATTATGATAATTTGACAACGTATCTGACCATGTTGGTACATATCTAAAAGGTGTTATTTGATTCTCATTCCAAATTCTATAAACTTCATTACCATTTCTATATCCTTTTGCCAAACAAAATCCAACATATCTGCCACACATAAAACTCAAGGCTGTTGCTATTCTATCTAAAAGATTTATTGTATTATTAGTTCTAAAAATTCTACCATCTTTTCTTCTAATCCTACCTATATGAGTTATTATTGCTCCAGATTTAGACTTCAAATCTGACTTTAATTCTTTTCTATAATCATACCGTTTATCTATAGTAACAACATAATCATTTATATCAAATTCAATCCTACCTGCATATACTTTATCATTGTATTTTATAAGTTTTCCAGGTATTTTATCTAAGTTTATTATATTAAAATCTACATGTTCAACATAAGAGTTTTTAGATTTTATACAATCATCATTGATATATCCTTCTATGCCAAAATCACTTAGAGTATTTATTGTTATAGAAATAATCTTATAACCATAGACCTCAAGAATAGCATTATCATAATCCAAAACTAAGTTATCATCTTCATTTTCTATATCTTCAATGCAACCTATATCTGCTTTAAAATTTATGGATATTGGAGGTGTCATTTTATAATAAATTTTTCCATTACATCTATATTTCTTATCTAAATATATGCAAAATCTACCTTCATAGATACTAATATCTTCATTGATATCATAGCTTAAATATGGTGATGTTATAGCATCATCAATTGCTTTCATTTTTGTTCCCACCTTTGCTTTTGTATAATAACATGGGGATTTCAGTTCTTTTTTATTTAGTAAAACCCAATCTATTATATAATTCAATATATTATTTTTATTAATTATGTATTTTATAATTTCTTATAAAAACAGTATCATTCTAGTATCATCGTTTGTTAGACACATTATGTATTTTTAAATTTTTTATTTATTAATAATACCTAAAGTGGATTGTAAGAAATCATTTTACTACCAAAGCTTTTATTCATTTAGATATTATCATTCATATATATACATTGTCAAAGAAAACATTTAATTTATCAAATATTTTCTTTAACAATATATTATCTATAATTTTATAAATAATACATTTAACAAACTGAATCTATTTCATTGAATGATTTTTCAAAATAAAAATGGTAGCTTTAATTTGTTATTTCAAAACTACTATTAAATTATGTATATTCTCTTTTAACATATAAAGCTTTTACTCATTACAACAATTTTTACTACTTTTATTTAGTCTATATATTCAAGCATATTATAATACGCATAAAATTGGAACCCAATATTCAATCAAACTTTTACCATCCTTATCAACTACATCCTGTATTGTTTCTAAATTAGTTTTCATAATGCCTCCTTCTAGTATGATTGTACATAATTCTGTCTTAGCTGTTTTCACATTTCTTGCTACTGTCAAAAAAATTAATCCCTAATGATGATATCAACTGGTAAAATTTAGATAATATATCTTTACTCAAGATTAGATAAAGTATTACTTATATCCTTTTCTACTAATGGTTTCATATTATCATTATAAATACTTATATCTGCATTACTTAATTCCCTTCTTATACGATGAATAAATTGTTTCTTATATTTTGTAATATTAGGTAATGACTGAATAAAATTTCTCGCCACAGAAGGCTTTTTATCCACTATGTGACTTAGTATACTATCTATATTCATTTCAATTTTATTATCAGTATCCCACTTAGCATTTGCAACTATTAATGACAGTCCTCTTGTACGAATATATGAACTTTCATTATTAATCATCTCTAGAAAATAATCAAAGAAACAGTATGTAATGTTTGATTTTTTGCTTTCATTTTCTAGAAATAAAAAAGTTTTATATGCTTCAGTGTGATTTTTTGAACATAAGTCATTAATAAGCAAATCAATATTTTCCAATACTTTCATCTCCTTTGTAACAAATATTTATTTAAGCTGAGTATAACATAACAAAAAATAAATAGAAATAATTGAGATACCTATATAAATATTATCTGTTAATTAAGCTGATTTACATCAATGAATGCTAATACTCAACTGTCATTTAAATTCTGTTAATAAATAATATAACTTTTTTCTAAATTATACTAGCAAAAAGACGCTCCTTTCTGAGCGTCTTTATAATATAAAATCTAATATTCTTTTAAAGTTCATTGCGTTTTATTTGCAACTAATAAGTTATAATATAATAGACTTATTAAATATATTATATCAAATAGCTTATATTCTATAGCTTATATTTATTATAGTTCCTTTTTTAAAGTTTCTTTTAAACTATCATATGCAAAATCCATTATCTCTCTACATGCAACTAAATCTTTTTTTAAGTCTATACATAACTCTGAACCGTACTCATTTCTTACTGTTGTTGTCAAATCTTTAGCATATGCTTTAGCTTTAGTGCTTTCACCTTCATGGTTTCTACCTCTTACATATCCAATTATTATATTTGAGGCGTTTACTGCACCACATAAACTAGCAACTCCACAGCCTGAACCTAATCCACTACCTAAACAAACTGGTATATCTGTATTAAACTCTTCATTATATGCTTTTATAACTGACTCTGCACAATTGAACCCCTTTTCATGATATTTTGATGCTATAACTTTATTGCACATTAAAACTCCCCCTTATCATCGTAAATTAAAAATTTCTTCTAACATAATTATATCAAATATTAACAAAAAAATCACTTTTAACCAATTTAACTATTTTTTTCTAAATCTAATAATATTTTTTTTAAGTCAGAATGATTTCCCATATATCCACCAACATTGTTTTTACCAACAACTCTGTGACAAGGTATTATTATTGGGATTTTATTGCTTTTACTTGCTTGTCCAATTGCTCTAACAGACTTTGGATTATTTATATTTTGTGCTATTTCTGAGTATGATAATGTTTTTCCATAAGGTATTTTTAACATTTCTTCATAGACAGATTTTTGGAATTCAGTACCATCAACACGTATTTTTAAATCAAATTTTTTTCTTTTTCCATTAAAATAATCGTCTATCTGATTTATTGCTTCTTTTAAATCTTCTTTACTTCTTTTTATATCTATTCCTTTTTTAATATATTCTTCTTTTAAATTATTAAATTTTTCATCTCCTATATCTAAGCTAACTACAAAACCATCTTCACTCAATATGTACAAATTTCCTATTTTAGACTCATAAACATCATATACTAAATTCATATAACTTCCCCCCTTTTATATTAGTATACATATAATTTTTCAAGTAATAAAGAGTTACCCTAAAAAATATAGAGTAACTCTTTTTATAATTATTAATATAATAGTAGCTTATTTAGAAAGCTATAAATTTTCAACATGTGAAACCTTAATCTTCTATATTTTTAAAAGCTTTAGAAAGCATAAGTTTTATCCTGTTAAGCTGATTCACCTCACTTGCAGAAGGGTCATAATCAATAGGAATTATATTTGCATTCTTATATAACCTTTTTAATTCTTTTATGGAACCTTTACCAATTATATGATTAGGTAAACATCCAAAAGGTTGCATACAAATGATATTTTCCACACCTTCATTTAATAATTCAACCATCTCACCTGTTAAAAGCCATCCTTCTCCAGTTTGATTTCCTAATGATACTACTGGTTCTGTATTTTTCGCAACTGTTTTTATATTTCCTGGAGCATAAAATCTTTTACTTTTATCAAGTGCTTTTTTATATACCCTTTGGTATATACTTGTTATGTATATAAAGGCTTCCCCTATCATTCTACTTTTTCTACTTCCTTCTAAATGAGTGTGCTTATAAATAGTATTAAACGCACAACTTAAAAAGAAATTTGTAAGGTCTGGTACAACTGCTTCGGCTCCTTCTCGCTCTAATATATTCACTAGATTATTGTTTGCAATTGGATGAAATTTCACTAATATTTCTCCAACTAAACCTACTTTAGGTTTTTTAATATCTAATATCTCTAGGTTGTCAAACTCATTTACTATCTCTTTTATATTTTTAGTAAATACAGAAATTTTAGCTTTGACAAGAGATTTTTTACATATATCAACCCATTTTTCATATAGAGCATTTGTACTTCCAATAACTTTCTCATATGGTCTCACTCTATAGAGTACTTTCATCAATAAATCTCCATATACAACAGCCATAAAAAGTCTATTGATTAATTTTAGAGATACATTATCCATTATTCCACTATCTTCTATTCCATTTACACTAAGTGCAATAACTGGGACATCTTTAAATCCTGCATCATACATAGCTTTTCTTAAAAATCCAATATAATTTGTAGCTCTACAACCGCCACCAGTTTGAGTTATTGCAACAGATGTATTATTTAAATCATATTTTCCAGACTTTAATGCTGTTATTAATTGACCTACTACTATTATAGCTGGATAACAAGCATCATTATTTACATATCTCAAACCTTCCTCAATAACACTACTATCTGTATCTTTTAAAATTTCTATCTTATATCCACTCAAATTTACAGCTTCTTCAAGAAATTGAAAATGTATAGGTGACATTTGTGGTGCTAATATAGTATGTTTGTTCGTTATTTGATTATTCTTTGCATACTGTATTCTATCTACTTTCATATTTTTTACATCTATATTTTTACTTTCTCTTTCAAACATAGCTGCTTTTAAAGACCTCATTCTTATCTTTGCAGCTCCTAAATTATTACCTTCATCAATTTTTATAATAGTATATATTTTAGATTTTTCATTAAGTATTTCTTGAACTTGGTCTGTAGTTACTGCATCTAAGCCACACCCAAATGAATTAAGTTGAACCAATTCTAAATAATTTTTATCTCTTACAAAACTAGCTGCTTTGTATAATCTTGAATGATAGACCCATTGGTCTACAACTCTAAGTGGTCTTTGCATATTTGCTAAGTGACATATAGAATCTTCAGTAAGCACTGCCATGTCTAAAGAATTTATAAGCTCTGGCATTCCATGATTTATTTCTGGATCTATATGATATGGTCTACCACATAATACAATTCCCTTTAAGTTTCTCTCTTTTATCTCCTTAAGTGCTCTTTCGCCTGCTGCTTGCATCTCCATTTTAAATGAATTTTGTTCATCAGTAGCTTTATCAACTGCATGATTAATTTCTTCCTTAGTTATATTTATACCAGTAAAACGTCTTGACAATTCCTCATGAAGTCTCTTTTTCAACTTTGCCTTATCATTTAAACTTATAAATGGATTTATGTAATTTATATTTTTGTTTCTTATATTTTCCACATTATTTTTTATTACTTCAGAATAGGATATTACAACAGGACAATTATAATAATTATCTGCACTTAAATCCTCTTTATTTTCATTGGTCACACTTGGATAAAATATATTTTTTATTCCTTTTGAAATTAAATTTTCTATATGCCCATGAACTAATTTCCCAGGATAACACACTGTTTCAGAAGCAATGCTAGTTATACCAGTTTCATATAATTGTTTTGATGACCTATCTGAAAGTACAACTCTAAATCCCATATCATTGAAAAATGTAAACCAAAATGGATAATCTTCATACATATTTAATACTCTTGGTATTCCTATCTCTCCTTTTTTTGCCTTATCTTTTTCTAATGGTTTGTATTTAAAAATCCTGTCATATTTATACTTAAATAGATTTATGGGGTTTTTCTTTTCTAAACCTATCTTTTTATCGCCATAAATGGCTTCTCCCTTCTCACATCTATTTCCTGAAATAAAAATTTCATTATCAGAAAATTTGTTTATTGTAAGAAGACAATGATTTGAGCATCCTTTACATCTAATTACACTTGATTCTAATTTTATACTATTCAATTCTTCTTTAGATAATAAAGATGTTTGATATCCACTTTCATACTTCTCTCTGGCTATAAGAGCTGAACCAAAAGCACCCATAATTCCAGAAATATTAGGTCTAATTACATTTTTGCCAATTAACCTTTCAAAACTTCTAAGTACTAAATCATTGTAAAATGTTCCACCTTGTACAACAATATTATTTCCAATCTCATTTAAATCTCTGATTTTTATTACTTTAAATAAAGCATTCTTTATTACAGAATAAGATAAGCCTGCTGATATATCTCCAACACTTGCTCCTTCTTTTTGAGATTGTTTTACTCTCGAATTCATAAACACAGTACATCTTGAACCTAAATCTACAGGACTTTGAGAATAGACACCTTCATGTGCAAATTCCTCTATTGTCATAGATAAAGAACTTGCAAAGGTCTCTAAAAATGAACCACAACCTGATGAACAAGCCTCATTTAATATTATATTATCAATTACACCATCTTTTATTTTTAAGCACTTCATATCTTGACCACCAATATCAAGTATAAAGTCTACATCTTTATTAAAAAATTTAGCAGCTTTATAATGTGCTATAGTCTCTATTTCCCCATTATCTATTTTTAATGCTTTTTTAATAAGCCCCTCTCCATATCCAGTTACAGTTGAACTCAAGATTTTAACGTCTTTTGGTAATATATCATATATTTCATTTATGACCTTGATTGTTGTTTTTAGTGGATTTCCTTCATTACTATTATAATAAGAATATACTAGATTCCCATCTTCATCAATAAGCGCGGCCTTAGTAGTAGTAGAACCTGCATCAATTCCTAGATAACAATTTTTATTAATTGAATTTATATCTACATAATCTATTTTTTCTTTTTCATGTCTTTTTAAAAATTCTTCATACTCATTTCTATCTTTAAATAAAGGTTCTAATAAATTTACCTCTCCATCTTCAATGTTTTTTATATTGTCTAGTTTTTCTATTAGAGATTTAAGTTTTATACTATCTTCATCTACTGATAATAATCCTGCTCCAATAGCAATATAAAGCTGTGCATCTTCTGGGAAAATTACATTTTCATCTTTTAAATCTAGTACTCTTTTAAAAGCTTCTCTAAGTTCAGATAAAAAATACAATGGCCCACCTAAAAATGCAACATTGCCTTCTATTTTTCTTCCACAAGAAAGAACACTTACTGTTTGTACGACAACTGCATTAAAAATACTCATTGCTATATCAGTCTGCTTAGCTCCATCATTTATAAGAGGTTGAATATCTGTTTTAGCAAAAACACCACATCTTGAGGCTATTGGGTAAATAACATTGTAGCCTTTAGCTAATTCATTTAAACCACTAGCATCTGTCTTTAAAAGCGAAGCCATTTGGTCTATGAATGCTCCAGTACCACCTGCACATATACCGTTCATTCTTTGATCTATTCCTCCACTTAAATAGGTTATTTTTGCATCTTCTCCTCCAAGTTCTATAACAACATCAGTTTCCGGATGGAAATATTCTATTGATTTTGTACTAGATATAACTTCTTGGACAAATTTCACCCCAAGTTTTTTTGAGATTCCAATTCCTCCTGAACCAGTTATTATAATGGTTGCATTTATATCTCCCAATTTTTCGTATATTCCATTTAGTACTTCTTTAACTGATTTCTTCACATCAGAATAATGTCTTTTATACTCTTTATGAACTATATTGTTATTATTAAGTACCACAACCTTTACTGTTGTAGAACCTACATCAATTCCTATATGAAATAATTCATCCATTGTACCCCTCCATACTTATATGCTTTTTTAATTTTTGTAAGTTCTATGGTTTTATTTTAAGTAAGTTATTTTATAATTTTTATGATTAATATTTTTGTTTTATGATTCTTTTATTAATCAATCTTACTCTACTAGGTAATTTCTAATCATACCTTTAAATTTTAAATAAGAACATATAGTTAGTGTACTAAATTTTGTCATAAATTTCTACAGATTTTTGTTACTTTTTACATAAATATAACTTAACTCTAATACCAATTTAATGTTCATATATTATAAAATATCTTCATTCAAAAAAAATAGTTGTCAGTACACAATTTCTTATTGCATATAGACAACCATTTTTTTGTATATTATTTTTTATTTTAATTATTTCTATTCATCATATTTATGATACGAGCATAAATATAAAGTGAGCTGCTGCTCCTGCACATAAACCACCTATTGTATGAGAAAGAATTGCTTTCCCAGCTAATTGTCTAGCGTTTAATGCATCCATCATACCAATATGTGTACTTAAATATCCACTCCAACACATACCCATTGCTGTAAATACTGCTATATCATTAGGAGTTATAGCTCCTGATTTTATAAATTCTGGAACTAAAGACATTGCTGCTCCAACAGCTCCTAATGAAGTTATAGGAAATGCTATTGCCTCTGGTGATGTAAATCCAAATAATGGCTCTAATATAAATCCAAGCTTATCTCCAAGAACTGGAAGTAATTTTATTCCTTCATATGCAGCTCCTGTATAAACCTCTTGACCTGTAACAGGGTCTGTAGATGGTCCAAAAGTTAGTAGCATAACTAATGTACACACTACTAGGACACCAGGGATTATAGCCATTCCCATGTCTACGCCCATCTTACCACCTTCAAGAATAGCATCTAAGCCTCTTTGGAATACATTTCCTTCTCTTATTTCTCTAAATTCAGCTTTTTTCTCTAATGTTCCTGCTGCTTTATCTTCTTCTGGATTATAGTTATAAAACTTCTTAGTAAATGTCAACATTATTCTAACACTTACAACACTACCTATTACTGCACCTAAGTTACCAATCAATGCTGGCAATACATATTCTGTACCTTGAGATATCATAAATGTTGTTAAGATAAGTCCCATACCAAAAGCTGTTCCTAAATTACATAGTGCTGGAACTTGATATTGTTTAAAATACTGTGTGAATGTTTTATCTTTAGCAAAAGGTATAATAGCTGGATTATCTGATAAATAAGTTGTTATAGCTCCTGCTATACTAGCACCAGGTAATCCATATAAAGGCTTCATAAATATAGCGAAAATTTTATTAATTAATGCTATTACTCCAAACTCTGAAAGTAGTGCGCTTAATGCGCCTGCAAGAACTGCCATAGCCATAATTAAGAAAACTGTCTCTAATAGTAAAGCATGTGCTGTACTCATTATTACTTTAAACATCATTCCTGCTCCCATAATGCTACCAACATAGCCAAATCCAACTATTAGTAATATTATGAAAACGAATGTCTCCATGCTTACTGCCTTAACCTGTCTCCTGTCTGTTAACTTCTCCATTTTGAATCATCCCTTCTTTTCTTTTGTTGTAAAGCTTAACAAAACCTTTTCTCTTTTTTAATTATACTTATAAATATTACTCTTTGCAACTTTATTTGTCATTTTTTTATCATATTTAAAATGAAAACCAGTATTCCAATAATAAAAATTTTTCAGATTTCTGCAAGTTTTCGACATATTATCTTTCATATATAAAATAATACAATTTCTTACTAAATAGACATATCCCACTCTAACGACCTAATATCCACTAACAAGTTGTAACTTGTATCTTTTACATGAACCAAAAAAGATTATGAAAAAATTTTTCCTTCAATATTTTTCATAATCTTTCTTTTATTTTTATAAAATTTTTTCAAAACTTTTTTTCAAGTTATGTACTATTTTAATTTTTCAGCTATATATTTTACCAAGTCAACAGTTCTTGAAGAATATCCCCATTCATTATCATACCATGAAACTACTTTGACCATATTGTCCTCTATAACCATTGTGGACAGAGCATCTATGATAGATGATCTTGAATCGCCTCTGTAATCTATAGAAACAAGTGGTTTGTCACAGTATCCTAAAACACCCTTTAATTCTCCTTCAGCAGCTTCTTTTAATACAGAATTCACTTGCTCAGCTGTAACGTTTTCTTTAAGTTCACATACTAAATCAACAAGTGAAACTGTTGGTGTTGGCACTCTAAGTGAAAAACCATTTAATTTTCCTTCTAATTGTGGTAATACTCTTGACACAGCTTTTGCTGCTCCTGTAGTGGTAGGTATTATAGATTCAGCCGCTGCTCTCGCTCTTCTCAAGTCTTTGTGGCTCTTATCTAATATTCTTTGATCGTTAGTATATGAATGTACAGTAGTCATTAAACCTTTTACTATACCAAATTTTTCATCCAATACTTTAGCAAATGGTGCTAGACAATTTGTAGTACAAGATGCATTTGAGATTATATTATGCTTTTCATTATCATATTGTTCTTCATTAACTCCAACAACTATAGTTATATCTTCATTTTTTCCTGGAGCTGTTATTATTACTTTTTTTGCGCCTGCTTTAATGTGTTTTTCTGACTTTTCTCTTTGTGTAAATAATCCTGTTGATTCTATAACTATATCAACCCCCAATTCTTTCCATGGTAATTCTTCTGGGTCATTGTATCTCAGTATTTTTATTTCTTTAGAGTTTACTATTAGTGTATCTTCATCCTTTGCTTCTACCTCACCTCTAAAAGTTCCGTAACATGAATCATATGTAAATAAATGTGCCAAAGACTCTGTTGTTGCTCTTGCATTTATGGCTACAATTTCTATATTATCTCCTAATTCTTCTTGAGCTATTCTCAACACAGCTCTTCCTATTCTTCCAAATCCGTTCATTCCTACCTTAATTTTCATTATGAAATGTCTCCCTCCATTACTATGTTTTTACATGATTATTGTACACTAAACAATTCATTTGTTCAATACTTTTTCTAGATTAAATAATTAAATTCTGTGTTTTTTTATTATCAAAAGACAATTAGTGTATCATTTTTATCTCTTTTAACCCTTATTTAGTATATACTTTTTAATATAAAGAGGCTAGAGGGACGTATTTTGCCCAATGTCCCTTGGGACATATTTCACCACCATTTTTTTGAATTTTTAAACTATATTTATATTTGAAAATACAATATGTATTAAAAGATTATCTCTCAACACAAAACATATAAGGATTACCTAAAAATAATCCTTGTATGTTTTTGTATTGATTACTTTACAGCTTAAAAAAATAAAACAAAAAAGAGATTATATCATTATATGAATAAAATAAATTTTTATACTTTACTCACTCACATAATACAATCTCTTTTCTGTATAATTATTCAAATAATTTAGTTCCTAAACTTACAAACATTTGTAAAATTAAAAATGCTTTTGTATCTATCTTATGATTACTCTGTAAAATTTCTTTTGCTTCATCTTGTGAAACTAAAATAGCTTCAATATCTTCATCTGGTTCTAAAAATTCATCAGTTATATTACCATCACATATACAGTAAACAAATGCAATCGATTCATCACTCATACCAGGAGATAGATAGACTTTCTCATTACTCTTATTTTTTTGAATTTCTAAAAGAGTAAGCCCAGTTTCCTCTCTAAGTTCTCTTTCAACAGAAATATCTATAGATTCACCCTTATCAATAAGACCTGCTGGCAATTCGTATATATATCCATTAATAGGTACTCTAAATTGTTTTATTAAAATTAATTTTTTGCTACTTTTATGAAGACCTACTATTGCGACTGCATCTGCACTATCTGCCTTATTTTCAAGATAAATACTTTTTAATTGCTCACTGCTTTTTCTTGATGCTACCATCCATACCTTATCTTCATCTAGCTTATTTTTATACTCAATTTCAAAAAGTCCCATAAACTTACTTTCAACCAATGGATTTATATTCTTTATTATAGTTTTTTTCAAATTTACTACGACCTCTCTTTATTTAAATACCTTTAAGTAATTATATACATAATAATTTAAAATAAGTATTGGATACAGTTTCTTATATTTCCATTTCTAAGTTATCTTTATCTATGAACCCTACTTTAATTTCACAATCAAATATTTCTTTTAATAATTTTGCTAATTCTTCCCTTGCACTCATTACTTTATCTAAATTTGCATCAGTAAAACCATCTATAGGGAAAAATATATTTTTTGAACTACTTGTAATTTTTCCTTCTTCACCTTGTCTCCATATCCATCTTCTAGTTTTTACCATATCTCCAACAGAATAAATTAATTCTCCTTCTTCCATCAACTCAACTTCAGTTTCTCCAAATGGAATAAATTTATCCCCTTTTTTTGAAAATCTAACAAATACATCATCATCTCTAAAATCCATATCATGTGCACCCATTGGAAGTAGATATTTTAATGAAATAGAATTTCCTAAGTCTACAATAGGATTTATATGTGGAAGTTTTTTATTTTTAGCAACTCTTGTTGTCATTGCTTCTATCGAACTCATAAATTTATTTGGATTCATTCCTAGGCTTCTAAATGCTTCTCTATATGGTATAATTTCTTCTGCTTCTTTTACCTTTTTATCTTTAAAGTACTCTTCTACTCTGTCTATACTTATATCTAAAAGATTATTTATTCTTTCAATTTCTTTAGTATTGTCTATTCCTTTTGCAACTACTACACCAAAACATACATTTTCTAATTTATCAAATACTTCTTTTTCTACTATGAATTTCATTTTGCCTTGTCCTCCTGTTATTTTACATTATTTTCTAAGTAAATTTTATCACTTTATGTCTTATAAATATACCCCCTATTTTAGCAATTGTTTAATTTTTTAAAATTTTCCAATTAATATAATATTACTTCTTATGAAATATTTTATATATAGTAATTGTAGATTAGGCTTTTAAAAAAAATATTCTTGATTTATAATGTATAATATATTTTTATTATACGTCTTACGGAGGTAATATTGTGAAAAATTTGATTTCTATATATTTTATAATTATTAATATTATTGGTTTCTCTTCAATGTATATTGATAAGAAAAAAGCAATAAAAAATAAATGGAGAATAAAAGAAGCTACCCTTATTACCATAGCAATAATTGGGGGTAGCATAGGTTCTATCATTGGAATGTATTCTTTTAGACATAAGACTAAGCATATTAAATTTACACTTGGGATACCATTTATAATATTACTACAACTGTTATTATTATATTTTTATATGCTTTAAAGTGATTTTTTAATATAATAATTCTATCTTTATTAATAATTTAAGGTGTATAAAATTTTTAATTTTATACACCTTTTATCTAGCAATTCATAAAAATCCAACCAATTAGATTAATGACCTTTATGTTTGGCTTTTCTTTTCTCTTGTTTCAAATTAAAAAGTCTTTCTTTTTCTTCTTCTTTTCTAGATTTAGATAGGATTTTTTTATCTTGTTTTCTTTCTTCATATTGAAGCTTAAGAGCATTTTGTGCTTTAGTTCCTATAGTTTCTTTAGCCTGTTCTTTTTTTACTTTTCTCTGCATCCTTTTGTATCCAATGTTATCTTTAGATACATTTTTCTCCAATTTAATGCTTCCAAAATTTAATGAAAAGAACTTTTCAAGTATGAATTCATATACTTCTACATCCTTTGGTTCTGCTCCAAAAACTACCCTACATACCTCATATTTTTTACTATCTTGTCTTTCGAATACACCTATCCAAAACGGTTCTTCAAATAAGACTGTTAATTTTCCACTAACATTATCCATTGCTAGTTCCTCCTATTTATTTACTTTATTTCTAAAGAATGGACAACCAAGGAGGCAGGTTACTGACAGCAATTGCTGCGTCTGGACTACCAACCAGACTGTGTTTTTATCTTCGTCAATTAAATACTAACTTTTTTATTTTAATTTGTCAATGTTGACATAAATTTATCTTCTTTATTATTGCTATTAACAACTTTAACTATTTTTCTTTAAATATTATACATTATTTCTCCATGCATAAATAAAGCTGCTTCTCCAGAAATTTTTACAACATTATCCCTTAATAATTCACACTGAATAATACCACCACGATTAGAAAGTTGCGATGCTATCATTTTATCTTTTCCCAACTTTTCAGCCCAATATGGTATGAGACTACAATGAGATGAACCTGTAACAGGGTCTTCTGAGTCTAATTCTGGACAAAAATATCGAGAGACAAAATCTGTATCAGTCCCTTGTGATGTAACTATAACACCTAACCAATCTGTTAATTTACTTAAATCTTGATAATTAGGTGTATAGTCTATAACTTCTTGTTCATTATTTAGTAACAATATTAAATCTCTTGAAGAGTAGATAGCCACTGGTGTACAACCTAGTAAACTACGTTGTTGTAATGATAATTCAATTTCAACAGGTTCTCTGTTTGGAAATATCATTTCATATAGATTTCCATTTCGTGTAACTTCAAGATTTCCGCTTTGAGTAAAAAAACAAATTTTCTGAATATCTATATCAATAAAATTGGATATAACATAAGCTGCGGCTAAAGTTGCATGACCACATAAATCAATTTCTGCTTTAGGTGTAAACCATCGTAAATCATAATTTCCATCATTTTCAACTACAAAAGCTGTTTCTGGAAGATTATTCTCTGTTGCTATTTTCTGCATTAATTCTAATGATAATCTCTTTTCAAGAACGCAGACACCAGCAGGATTTCCTTTAAATAATCTATTTGTAAATGCATCAACTACATAATATTTCATTATTCATACCTTCTTTCTAATTTAAAGTTAGGAATACATTCATATTATATTATCTCATATTTAAATAATCAAAACAAATTACTATTTCTTATGAATCTATATAATATATTTATCTACTTTTGATAATGATTTATTGACATATAAAAATAAAATGCCTACTTATCAATATTTCAACATTATTTTCTTTTGTGACAAAATCTCTTCTATACTAATTGCAGTGACTTTTCTTTAAACCACATTATGACAGTAATAATTGTTGCACATACATCTGCTACCAATTGAGTTGCAATAAGACCTGTCATACCCCATAAGTTTGTGAAAATCAGCAGAAATGGAATGAACAGTAAACCTTGACGACATATACTTAACATACCACCTTGTTTTGCCTTTCCAATTGCTAAAAAGTAATTTCCTATGACAATTTGAACCCCTAATGTCATAAATGAAATAGCATCAACAATTAAAGCAGTTCTTCCAATTTCCAATACTTTAACTGATTCTTGATTAAATACATAAATAAATTGCTTTGAAAATAAAATGCACAAAATTCCAAACAATACATTTATAGCAGTACTCCAATATATTGCTGTCTTAGTAGCTCTTTCAACTCTATCTATTTTTCCTGCACCATAGTTATATCCAACCAGAGGAGAATAACCTTTTAAAAAACCATACAAAGCATTGGATTCCAAAGACATAAGGCGATTAACAATTCCCATAGCAGCAATGGCAGCTTCTCCAAATGGTTTGGCAACAATATTAGTTAAACTCACAGCGCCACCAGTCAAAAATTGAAAGAAACAAACTGGTAGACCTATCTTGAAAATCTCTGTGTAAATAGTACGCTTAATTTTAAAATAACTAAAAGAAATTTTCAAAAATGTATGCCCTTTTAAAATATAAAACCCATAAAATGAAGTAGAGACAAGTTGTGAAATTAATGTTGCAATAGCAGCACCAGAAACTCCCATATGACATACAAAGATTAAAACTGGGTCTAATATGAAGTTTGTCAATCCACCAAACAACATAGCAGTCATACTAAATGAAGAACTCCCTTCTGCAACTATCATATTATTCATCATTATATTGAAAACATTGAATATAAGCCCCAAAATATATATCAAACCATATTCTCTTACATAATAAAGTGTGTTATCTGTTGCCCCTAAAGAATTCATAAGAGGATTAAAAAATAATAGCATAATTGTAACCAAAACAGCGATTAAAAATATACCTGAAAAGAAAGCTATACTACTACAAATCTTTACTTCCTCATATTCTTTTTTACCAAGAAGCCTTGAAATATAAGAACCCGCACCACTTCCAAAAAGCAGCCCTATTCCAGTACCAACCATAGTTAATGGATATACTAAGGATACTGCAGCAGTTTGCAGTGTACCCAAACGACCTACAAAGAAAGCATCAACAATATTATATAATGCTGATACTATCATCCCTATCATAGTAGGCATTCCTAATTTTAACAGTGATTTCCTTACATCTTCTTTTTCTAAAAGATAGATTCTTTTTTGATTTCCATCCATACCAATCATCCTTTCAATTGTTTTGTTTCAATACAGTATAGTTACTAAACATATTTTTAAAAATAATTGCTACCCTCTACGATAGCAATTTTTTCACATATATCACTTAATTTTCTTCTAGTTTTTTATCAATACTTTCTTCAAAAGCAGAAAAATAACTCAGCATATATTCATAAAAAGGTTCTGGCATATCATCTAACAGTTTAAGTGATTCATCATTAGTTTGCTTATGATACTCTTGATGAGCTTTATAATTTTTCATTCCATCATCTGTAAGGCTCAAAACTACTTCTGTATCAGAATCAGGAGATACTTTTTTTACCACCGTCCCTTTATCTACTAGTTTATAAATCATCTGAGAAGCTGCACCTTTTGTAATACCTAAAGTATCTGCAAGAGATGTAATATTTATCCCAGGATTATTACCAACAGCTACTATTGTATGAATTTCTGATTTTGATAATAAAAGCTCTGTTCCATAAGTTCGTTTTTTATCCTCCCACTGATTGTATTTGTGAATAATACGTTCCATCAGTGTAATTAGTTTAGAATAATCTCTCATACTTTCACCTCTATATGTTTAGTTTCATTACTGTTTATCTACTATACATATTATATCTTTGCTTCTCAATTGTCAAGTTTCTATTTAAGAAATATCTAAAGATTTATTTTATAATTGAATAGTTCTTATAGGCTTTTAAGTGTTTGTAAGTATTGTTTTTTCAACATTTTTATTTTTCATTTTAATACTTTTGTCAGTAAAATATTTTATCCACAAATTTTACATAAGTTTTCCATAGTTTATCCACAATTTTATCCACAACAATAAAAAGGTAGCAATTATATTAGTAGCTACCTTTTAATATATATTAATCTTCTTCTTGCCAACTTTTTATCCAATCTCCTATTTCTAT
Source organism: Clostridioides sp. ZZV14-6154 (assembly GCF_020657785.1). Taxonomy (NCBI): domain Bacteria; kingdom Bacillati; phylum Bacillota; class Clostridia; order Peptostreptococcales; family Peptostreptococcaceae; genus Clostridioides; species Clostridioides sp. ZZV14-6154. Next base: position 463,053 of record NZ_JAGWCY010000001.1, read on the forward strand.
TATTTTTTCTTCAGTTATTTCCTCTTTATTATGTAGTTTTGAAATTAACTCTGACAGGGGATTGTTATGCAAACCTCCAAAAATTCTTTTACCTTCTAGTTTTAGATATTCTTTTTCTTTTACTAATACTGTATAGTGTACATGTTTTCCAATTCTCTGGGATATTAAAAAACCTTTTTTACTTAGCCTCGCTAAAAGTGTAATTGTAGTTGTATGTTTCCAACCATATTTTTCCTCCATTTCATCTGCAACATCTTTCGATATTACAGTTTTGTATCCCGAATTCCAAATATTTTTCATCAATTTTAATTCCGCATCTGGTAATTTTTTATTAAACATAATATATTCCTTCTTTCTATATAAACAGAGTTATCTTTTTACTATATTTTGCATATTTTTTATAAATTTTTTTAATTTTTCTTCTATTGTATTATTTCTTTTATGTATAGTTGTAAATATTCGTATGAAAAGGTTATTATCTTTACTTATACACCTTTCTTCTTTTCTAGCACTTAAATATTCTTTTTTAATTACTAGCACATCATAGTTTGATTTAAAACTTACTATTTTCTTTTTTAGATAGAATAGATTTTTTACTCCACATATATTCCATCAACATCAATTCCCTCTGTGCAGTTTCTCTACTACCTCTTGTTGCTCCATCTTATGTCACTTCCTCAAATTCAATCTAGCTTAAATTAATAATAGGAGCTTTTTTATACAAAAACTACAGGTAAATTTTTCTATATACTCTACATTTTTAGATTATTTTTTCTAAAATAAAACGACATTCATATTTATAAATTTATTCAATTTTCAAATTTTCAAACAATGATGTTGAATAATAACTGATTTCGTTGTATTATTAAATTGTAGAATAAAACTAAATCGGCAAAACTAGAGAAATTTAGTGACGCAAAGCTATAGGGACTAAGATTTATAAAATTCTTATAAATTATGTCAGCCAGTTGCCAAAAAGATATTTTTCTTTTTGTTTTTATGAAAGTTTTTTAGGGGGATAATAATATATGTTTAGAGATAAAATGGATAGATGTACACATATGTTAACTGCTTATATTGGTAGTTCATATGATTATTGTGATTTTATAGATACACAGTTAGATGATTTTATACTAGAGTACGGAGAAAATGTAGTAGAAAATTGCTTACATCAAGTGATGGTATTGGTAAGTAAGTATAATTAAATAAAATTTGTTTTCTAGAAGAACCCTTTTTAGTTTTATCTACATTTATATTAATATATAGTAATACAAAACTCTTAAATATATTTTTAATATTAAGAATAACCAAAAATGTTAACTAAAAAATACAATTACATAGACATTTCTATTAATCTATGATACAATAGTATTTGTGGTAATACACAATTAAATCAAGTATATCTTGATACAGGTTAATAGGAGTATTTTTAATGAATAATGGAATAGTGAAATGGTTTAATAATGAAAAAGGATTTGGTTTTATATCAATGGAAGGTGGAGATGATGTATTTGCTCATTTCTCAGCTATACAAACTTCAGGATTTAAATCATTAGAAGAAGGTCAACAAGTAAGCTTTGATATAGTTAAAGGTGCTAGAGGTCCTCAAGCAGAAAATATAACTATATTATAATATATAGATTTTTCGGGAAAGACTCTTTTGAGGGTCTTTTTTTATTGCTAGTATATATAAGATAATTATTAATCCTTATTTCTGAACCTATATATAAAAAAGGAGTACTATTTTTTGTACTCCTTTTTTATAAATTTTATTTTTTTATATAGATTAAGATTACTGTATTTTCTTAATCTTCCAAATTGTTAATTTGACTTAAAATTATAAATTGGTTTCAATATATTAATTATGTCAACTGTTTCTCTTATATTTTCTACAATCTCATCAATTGGCTTATACGCTTGAGGTGCTTCATCAATGGTTTTAATATTTACACTCGTTGTAAATATATTTTTCATAGATTCTTCATAATCTTTCATATTTATACTTCTTTTGGCTTCTCCTCTTGAAAGTATACGTCCTGCTCCATGAGGTGCAGAATTAATCCAATCTAAATTTCCTTTCCCTACTCCCAAGATAACACCATCTCTCATATTTATAGGAATCAATAACTTTCTTCCTTCATATGATGCTATGGCTCCTTTTCTTAGTATTCTGTTTTCAATTTCTATATAATTATGTATGGTTTGAAAATGGTCTAAATCATTGAATTTAAGACCTATACATTCTTCAATTATTCTTTTAGCCATTGTATTTCTGTTTAATTCAGCATATTTTTGTATAATATCCATATCATGAAGATAATCTTCCATCAATTTGCCTTCTAAATAACATAAATCTTTTGGTATTTTAGGAGTAAAGTTATGTTCTTTTTTAAGCGATATTAATGCATCCTGAATTTCTTCTTCTCTATTTTCCTTTTTGTACTGCTCAACAAGTCTTTTACTATCTTCCTCAAAATTATTACTAATTCTAATATAGTAATCATAAGCTTTTTTTTGGTAGTATTTTGCTACCCTATTACCAAGATTTCTACTACCAGAGTGTATTATTAAATATTTATTTTTTTCACTATCTTCATTTAACTCAATAAAATGATTTCCCCCTCCAAGGCTTCCAATAGCTCGATTATATTCCTCTGTAGCTTTTCCTATGCCTTTTATACAATATAGTGATTCTATCTCTTTTTTATAGTTTGCTTTACTATATTTGTTTATATTAAATCCATGAGGTATTTTTTTTCTTATAAAATCATCTATCTGCTTTAAATCCAAATCAACTTTACCCAGATTTACACATATAACCCCACACCCTATATCTACTCCAACAAGATTTGGAACGATTTTATCTTGTATTGTCATTACAGTACCTATTACACAGCCAGAACCTGCATGACAATCTGGCATTATTCTTATCTTAGATTTTGTTGTAAATTCCTGATTACATAATTCTATTATTTGACTTATTGTTGTACTGTCTACATTATCTGTAAATATTTTTGCTTTATTGTATTTCCCTTGAATCTCTAACACTAATACCACATCCTTCTAAACTATATATTAAATTTTATATCATATGCCGTTAAAAAATATATTCAAATAAATTTTATATAAAAAATAATAACAAAAATATTACTTTTATTTTTATATAATCAAATTTATAATGTATTAAAAATAACATAAAAATGTCCATCTTTCAATATATATACTTTTCTTATGTGATATTATTATAGATTTCAAGCTTTTATTCATTTAAACATATTCATCATTTTTTTACTATTTTTGTAAAACTAATCCCATAGTCATACTATCATCAGAATATACTTCACCTTTGACATTATTAAAAAATTCAATAGATTTAAAACCAATATCTTTAATTTCTGCTAAAAAACTCTCTTTTGAAAAGTATTTATTCCAAATATAAAATACATTTTCATTTCCTTCTGTTATAACAAGAGTTTGTTCTAATGTATTGTAATCACTATATTTGCAATTATCTTGTATACACACATATCTTTCACTACTCCAAAATCCTCCTTTTTCATTTATTTCCCATGTTTTAACTTCTTTAAAATCATTGTATTTATTTACTGTAAATACATCTAATATCAACTTTCCTCCAGGTTTTAAACTTTTGTAAATATTCTCCATTAATAGACGTCTGCTTTTAGTTGATAAAGCTCCATAATCACAATAAATTAAAGTAGCTATATCAAATTCTTCACTGTAATTCATATTTAAATAACTTTGAAATAAATATGTTACATTTAGATTTTTCTCTTCATTTCTACTTTGTGCATAATTAATAGAGCGCTTTGAAAAATCAATCCCAGTTACTTTATAACCTTTCTGTGCAAATCTTTCTGCATATAGTCCTGGTCCACATCCTAAATCAATTAAATTTGGATACTTATCTGGAGATGCAACTTTAACTATCCAATCTACAGAATCATTAATAAAGTCTAGACTTCTACTTGCTCCTTCAAAATCAACATCTAAATGCGCTTTTAATAACTGTTTTGAGATATATTCATCATCCCAAAAATTAACTTTACTTTCCTTATAAAGTTCTGGTCTTTCTAAATACATACATAATTTGTTTAACAAAACATACCACTCCTTAAAGTTTATTTATAAAACAAAAAAACCACAGATTTTACTCTGTGGTTTAACTTCAAAAAGATGAGTTTAAATAAGAGTAAAATAGAACCAAATATTTTTAAGCACAACAATAAAACTATCGCTTTATTTTGTTTACTTATTAAATTTGATTTTATCTACTCTTTTCCAGCAATACTTACATCAACGATTTTATGATATCAAGTACGCCGAACAACATCATCCTTTCATATTTTTATTTTATGGATACATTATATATTTATTATATTTATTTGTCAATGAATTTTGGTTTAGATAATTTATAATAGTCAATTTAGAAGTAGCTTATTATATCTAAAATTAATCAAAAAAAGATAACTGAATATCACCTGAATGTTTTAATTTTTCTTTCATTATTTTGGCATAACTACTTGATAAAGAGTACTTATTTCTAAGTTGATTGACCATTTTATAAAGTTGGTTTTTATATTCTTTATTTGCTGAACCTGTACTATATAGTATTGATAATTTATCAAATAAATCAGGAAATTCTTTTTTAATGAAGTCAAAAAAAACACCTCTAGTTACACCTCTTAAATACAAAGTTCCAGGTAACACATAGTGTACATTACTTTCTTTTGCGTATCTAAACAATGAATTTATATTATCAAAATTATCTGTAATATAAGGTATAATTGGCATAATATGAAGACCAACTGAAGCGTTAGTTTTTCTAAATTCCTTTAACATTTTAAATCTTCTCATTGAATCTACTCCATTCGGTTCAATGAGCTTTTGTGTCTTTTCATCTACTGTTGTAATTGTAGAAGCTATGTTAATATATGTAATTCTAGATAATTTATCAATCAAATCATAATCTCTTAAAATTAAATCTGATTTTGTAGAAATAATCGCTGGGGTTTTATATTTAATTAATAGATTCAATATTTCTGGCATAATCTTATACTCAGCTTCTATAGGCTGATAGCTATCTGTCACTCCCCCTATATTAATTACTTCTCTATTCCATTTACTACTACTCAATTGTTTTTCAAGTTTTTCTATTATATTTGTTTTTACATAAATTTCTTCAAAGTAATTACCAGAATTCATATACTTATGTGAATAGATAGCATAACAATATTTACATGCATGTTCGCAACCACGATAAATATTTAAATCCCATTTATACGGCATACTTCTTTTTAGTTTATTACAAGCAGTTTCACAATTTATTGGAGTATATTTTACTTTATTATACAAACAATCACCTCTTTACATCTAATCATACCATAATATTAAATTATAGTAATTAAAGTAAGCTATTACCATACCATAAGTCATAGTCAGCACCGTATTTACAAAGTAATATATTCCATTCATTCATGGATATTCCTCCACACATTGCTTTTTCTTCTAAATTATATAGACATTGTTTTAAATATACTTCATTATGCCAATCTCTATATAAAGTTTCTAAATTTAGATTATGTAATACAGATACATCCATTGAAAAATTGTTATTATTCCATTTTAGCATTTCTATAAACTTAGTTTCATTAGGTCTATAAGCCCTTTTCACCATTTCATCATGTATAACTTTTGCATAAAATTTAAATTCATCTATACTATAATTTAATACTTTATTTACTAATAGATGATTTGGAGTACCTTTTTTCTCTATAGAACCTTTTATAGCGAATAGTTCTCTCCATTGACTTACTAATTGATTTTTAGGTAATACATCAATTAAATCCTTATGCCATAATCTCATAATTTAACTCCTCACTATAAAATATTCTCTAAATTTAGTACTTAAATTACATTATAGTTTCACACGTTCAATAAGTTTATCTGTAAAAACTATGCCATTCAAATGGTCTATCTCGTGACAAAGACATTTTGCCATGGGTCCTGAGCCTTTAATTGTTATTTTCTCACCATTCTCATTTAAAGCTTGAACTGTGACTTTTTTAGGTCTTTTTAATTTTCCCCATACATCAGGAAAACTTAAACAACCTTCAACAACAATTTGCTCTCCTTCTTCTTTAATAATTTCAGGATTAACAAGTTTAATAAGTCCCTCTCCTAAATCTATAACAACTAAGCGTTTTAGTATTCCTACTTGGCATCCAGCTAAACCCCCACCATTTGGCGTGTTGTACATCGTTTCTGCCATATCATTTAATAGGTCTCTTATCTTATTATCTACTTTTTCTACATTCTTACTCTTTTTTCTTAAAATTTCATCGTCAAAAGTTCTAATCTCTCTTAGAGCCATAATATTCACCCCTACTTATCTGAGCTCTTGATTTTCTCTCACTCTCTTCAAATAAAAATATATTTTCAATTGGTTCATTAAAAACTCTTGAAATATCATATGCTAACCATATTGAAGGTTCATTTTTACCAGTCTCTATAGCATTTATAGCCTGCCTAGATGTTCCTACTAATTCTCCTAGTTGTTCTTGCGTTAACCCCAATTTTTCTCTTAATACCTTGATTTTATTTTTCATATATACTCCATTCATGTAATGTTAACCTTACATTTAAACTGTAACATTTTCCAATTTTTATGTCAAGTCAACCTTACATTTATTTTAATAATCTATTTAACTAGATATTTTTTTATTGAATTTTTTAAGTAATAAAACAATCCAAATTAATGATACAATAAATGAGATAAAAATATATATGTAGTTACTATCCTTAAATGCCTTTGCTAACCAAAATGATGGTAAGAAAAATAAAATATACTGTATTTTATTTAAAATAAAAAATGGTGCTGGAATACCTAACATAAAAAGACCTGATAACTTTGTAAGTGCCATACCTTCTAATTTATTTGATGATAAAGAAGTTATTAATATTGATATAATAATTCCTTGCATCAAAGCTACTAAAGAAATTGCTAAATTTAATAAAAAAGAAATTTTAGTTAGCGAAAAAGTTAATAATAAAATTACTGTAATGACAAATGCTAAGATAGCTGGTATTCCAAGTCTTGAAATAAGATAACCACTTTTTCCAATAGGAGTGATTATCAAGTGCTTTGAAATATTATCATCAATTTCTCCTAACATAACCATAGTAGAAGCAAAAAAGAACATAAAAGGTGTTATGAAAGCTAAAAGCAAGTCAAATACTAAAAAATATGGTTCTAAAGTTAATTGATAATAAGAGCTATCAATTAATATATTCTGAATTAATGGTATTCCAAATTTTATAAGACCTCCACATAATATTGGAGAAATGCATACTACAAAAAGCATAGCATCACATTTTATTTGCTCAAATTCTTGTCTAAAAGCATTAATAATTTTTATCATAACTTTATGCCACCTACCTTTTTCCAAATACTACAAACAAAATAATATGTTATGAAATAAACTATTATAGTCATCAATATTAAAATTAATATATTAGTTACTAAAAAATTTTTATCTCCACTAATAAGAGAAATACATATATTGAAAGGATACAAATTAGTAAATACATTTAAATCCATCAATACATTAATTATTGGTGGCACAAAGCAGACAATCTCAGCAGGAATAGTTAAAACAATAAATTGATTTAAACTTGATGCTCTACTTGCAAATATAAGCCCAAGTAATGAAAATATTATCGATGCAAAGAAGGTTCCTATAATTACTATCAAAATATTATTTAAATTTGCTGTAATTGCAATTACCATAGCTACAATACTAGATATCATTGACAATGAAATCACCTTTGATAAAATATATTCTGATATTTTTATTGGAGATACCGCTAGAGAATTTAAAACTCTTTGACTCTTCTCAAGAAGTACAATTGCTCCCATAAAAAATAATCCCATTGCTGCTGGGTCAGAATAAATCATAATTATAGCTACCTTTTCTCTCAATAATGGTGGAAATGCATTAAGCAAACAAATATATACAATACTTAAAACAACATATAAAAAATAAAATCCATATTTAAATTGAAACTTTATATCTCCTAAGATAAGATTTTTTAATCTCATTGTAAATTCCTCCCTGTTATCTCAATAAAAATATCATTTAATGTTGGTTCACTACTATGTATTGATAAGAGCTTATTTTCCTTAATAAGCATATTTAATTTTTTGTCGTTACTAGTATCACTTAAAAAACATTCAGAAATTTTTTCTCCATTATCAAAATATGTATATCTAATTTTAACAGCACCTTTTGACATAATAAGATTATGTGGTGTGCCTAATGCAGATATTTTCCCATTTACAATGAATGCTACCCTATCACAAAGTTCTGTTGCATCCAACATATTATGAGTTGTTAAAATAATAGTTTTACCTTTAGATTTTTCTGATAGAATCATATTTTTCATAATCTTACTATTTGATGGGTCAAGACCACTTGTTGGCTCATCTAAAAATAATATATCTGGATTATGTAATAAAGCTTTTATAAAATTTAATCTCGATTTCATCCCCTTTGAATACTCCGATATTTTTTTATTTGCTTCATTTTCTAATCCTACTGATTTTAGTAGTTCTCCAATTGGTAGTAATTTTTTAGAATATAAAGAACCAAAGTATTTTAAATTTTCTATTGCAGTTAATTTTTCATATAAACTAGGAAATTCAAAATCAACTCCTATATTCTCATAAAATTTATTTGAATGTTTTTTGCTTTCTATTCCATTTACAAGTACACTTCCTTCATAATTTGTTATCATACCAATTAGAATTTTTTGTAATGTTGATTTACCTGCTCCAGATGGTAATAGTATATTAGTACAAAAATATTATTATAAAAAGACCTTTTAAAATCGTTTTTAAGACACTTAGAAAACTTTCTTTAATACTTTATATAGCTAACTTCTAGCATCTTAATTGTGAAATTTAAGCATAAAAAAGAAGGTAACAGCTTTTGACTGTTACCTTCTTTTTTATTTATAAATTATCTTTGTATGCTCTTTCTATTCTATTTTTACCTTGTTGAAAATAATTTTTATCTAGTTCTATGCCAATAAATTTTCTTTTTGTATTGGCACATGCAACACCAGTCGAACCACTTCCAAAACAATTATCCAGTATAACATCATTTTCTCTAGTATATGTTTTTATTAAATACTCTAATAGACTAGTTGGTTTTTGCGTTGGATGAATACATTTAGTTTCTTTATTAAAATATAATGTATTACTAGGATAATTTGTGTATTCTTGTATATATTCTTTTCCTTTTAAACCACCATGATATATATTCTCTCGTTCTCCATCTTTTCTTATTTTTTTAATTGGTTTATCTAATTTTTTCAGACCTTGAGGAGTGTATAATGGTGCATTTTTATAAAAAACATTTATATCCTCTACACATCGCAAAGGCTGATATTTACAAAATGCAAATCCTGTTTTTGTATTTTTAATCCAGTACCAACTATATTTATAATTTTTTAAATTAGATGCAATTAATTTAGTTGTAAATGGTTGAGCTGAAAATAAAACCATAGCTCCATTATTTTTTATTATTCTATTATATTGTTTCCACATCTCTTCTAAGTTTATAATACTATCCCATTTGCAATTAGTCATTCCGTAAGGAAGGTCGCATAAAATTAAGTCTATTGATTTGTCTTTTATAGTTTCCATTACCTCAATACATTCCCCATTGAAAAGCTGATATTTTTGTATGTCTAACATATTGTAACCCTCCTAATATTATGTATTATATTCGAGTTGAATCTGGATATAGTATTTATTGTTATGCTTAATATCTTACTTTTTTATAAATAGCAATGCTTTTTTAATTGTTTCCCAAACATCACTATCGTATATTTGTGTAAACTTTTCACCTGTATTTTTAGCTATTTCCACCATTTTTTTACTAGCTCCACCACCCACAACATATAAATTTTGTGTTCTATGTGGTTTATAATTTTCTATGTCTGTAACTAAATAACTTTCTTTTTCTCTCTTGTAATATAATCCTAATAAATCTGCTACTACTTTATCATCACCGCTGTACACTATTGTATGTTTGTATCTATTATAATTATTTTCTTCTGCTGAACTAACATGTTTTGTTATTGCATCCACTATCGCAGCTGCTAATTTATCAGCTCCTAAACTTAAATATTTATTCGCATCTTCAGTATCTACGAAGCATACTTCTATTAGCATGCTTTTTGCTTTAGTTTTATTTACTACATATAATCCACTTCCATCTTTTACCCCTCGATTTGTAAATCCTAAATCAGAGATTTTTTTACAAACATCTATAGCGTCTTGATACTGTTTACCTTTATATGTGTAAACTTCGCACCCTTTGCCACCACCAGCGTTAAAATGTATTGATATGAACCAGTCCAAATCCTGTCTATTAGCTTGTGCAGTTATTTTAGATAAACATTCAGATTGTGTAGATGCTTTATCTATAGTACAATCAACTACATTGTTACCTAGTTTTTTTAGTTTGTCTATTACTTTATATCCTACATTTCTAGTTTCTATTGATTCATTTATTTTTCCTATAGCTCCAGAACCTGCTCCCACCTTTGTATGTCCACAATTTACACCTATCTTCATTTTATTTATTCTCCTTTCCAAGTTGTTCTAATGCTTCTTTAATTTTATTTGGTATTGGTAAACCTATTGCTGCACAATTTTCTGTTATACTTAATGCTTCATTTGCTATATAAAAATAGCAAACTAATGTCTTAAATATCCAATCTCCATTATTTATTAGTCTGTCTAATAATGCTGCTACTGCCACAATTACCAGTATTCCACTTTTTTTTGCAATACCTTTAAATCCTACATTACTAGAAAGTTTTTTAAGTACAAACCCTTTAATTACTCCAAATAGATAGTCTATCAACATAAGTGTTAACAGAATAGCTAATACCTCCTCCCAAGTTCCAAATAGCCACGTAAAATACGTTCCTATCAGTGCTGTGATAGTGTTCAATCTTCCATCATAAATATTCATTTTTTTCTCTCCTTATTAAAATTTAAATAACCAATTAATAACTATATACATAAAAAAGGAGCCTTTTTATTGGCTCTTATCATGTAACAATTCAATTAAAATTATGATTCTTATACATTATATTTGGAAACATAAATATGCTGTAAATTGAATTCTCATTTTCTTTTTTAGATTTAAAAGTTATTTTAAAGTTTTCTCCAAAATGCCTGTAAGATAATATTACTCTTATCAATCATTATTCTATCTCCAAAATTTAGCATAGTTGACTCATCATTTTTTACAGTTGACCATCCTATGAGTTCATAACTACCTGCATTTAAATTTCCTGTATTAGATAACGTAACTGTACTTGCACCTGTTAAATATGAATATTGGTCAATTGGTGGGTGACCACTTACACCTGTTCCAGCTGGAAAATTTGAACCATATGCAATCCTATATTTTCCCCACATACCATATAATGTTATATCTTCTTTACCTATAACAATATTTTCTTCTACATCAGATTTTAATATAGGAATTTGAGCTTTTTCTATATTAGAAGTCCAACCTAAAAATTTGTCTTTATCTTCCTCTCCACCTAGTGGATTATTTTCACTATTTTTTAATACAGTAACTATATCACCTTCAACATATCTATTTGCATCAACAGGCACTTCACCCGTTCTATTTAAAGGATATTCTTCTGGTGGGAAATTGGCATTATAAGTAACATATCTATATTTTTTCCAAACTGCATATAAATGTAAGCCATCTGATTGTACATGCTCGTTTTCTATAGTAGCATTTTCAATTACATCTCCATTTTCAGTTAATGACCAACCACAAAACTTATAATTATATTCTTTGTTATTTTCATCATAATTGTTTAATGGTAAAAGAGTAATTATATCCCCTAAAATATATTTATTACTATCAATAGGTATGGTTGGAATAGGAATGCCTTGAAAATCACTAGGAATATTCAGCTCATATATAACATTTATACATTTATACCAGATAGCATACAAAGTGATGTCATCTGTAGCTATGCATCTTTCAATCACATCTCCATTTTCAGCTAATGACCAACCTTTAAATCGATATTCATTTAAATCTGTATTACTTGGTAAATCTAATCTTGCTTCTGTATTAGCTAATACTGTCATGTCATCTGGTACTGTAACATCTTCGTTTGAATATCCTTCTGGCAAATTAATATTATAATTTATTGTGTATCTCTTACTATTTTCTAATAATTGTATTAATATGTTTAAATCTTCCTTACTCGCTTTCTTACTAAGTTCTAAGTTAATGTTATCCTGCTCATTATTTAATTTATTAATATTTTTTATCACATCTTCATTTAACAAGCTATCACCTACTTTTTTATTTGGAGGACTACATTTATATGTAGTCCTTAGTTTTTTCAATAAAAAAAGAACTATGCTATATAGTCCTCTCCCACAATTTCTTTATATTCTGTTGCTGTTATCTTATTCTTATCTACTGAATTTTTAACCATTTCCTTAGTCCACATTTTATTATCATAATAATATTTTATTTTTTCATATCCTAACATTATATTAATCCTCCCATCATTAAACTATAGTTTATATTTGCATTTTCCTGTTCTAATTCTTTAATCTTTTTTAATGCTTCCTGCTCTGGTGTCAATGGTATTTCGACATACTCATATGTAATCTCTTTTGTTGTCTTATCTACATACATAATAGATGCAAAACCTTCTCTTTGCTCTGCTTCTACTACTTCATCAACTAATACTCCATTTAATTCTAATTCTTGAACTGATTTATTTAATCCATATGTTTGGTCAAAAGGCATGTTATGAATTAAATTCACCTTATATATACTTCCTTCTTTATGTTCTAATCCTGTTAAATATTTTTGCACTTTATTTCCTCCTATTTTTTTAATTATAATAAGCTATTTTTTGTACTGTATATGTATTTTGTAGTTTTTTTACTAAGCTACTTCTATCTCCAGTAATTATATTATTTTCTAAATCAATACATACACTCAATACCCAATCCTTGTAGTTTGAATATTTCCAAATTTCTGCTCCATCAGAAGATATTTTTCTAATGGTATTATCATTTCCACCGCTATATATATTATTTTGAGAATCCACACATACTGAATTTATCTCCTCTGCATGTCCTTTATAACTCCAAATTTCATTTCCGTCTGTTGCTATTTTTCTCACTGTATTGTCACTACTACCACTATAAATATTATCTTGTGAATCTACACATACTGAGTTTACATAACCAGTATGTCCAGTAAATTTCCAAATTTCATTTCCATCTGTCGTTATTTTTCTTACAGTTTTATCACCACTACCACTTATTATGTTATTCTGAGTATCTACACATACTGAACATACAGTACTTGTATGCCCAGTAAATCTCCAAATTTCAGTACCATTTGATGATATTTTTCTTACTTTAACATCAGCACAACCACTTACTATATTATTTTGTGAATCTACACATACTGAACGTACAGTACCTGTATGCCCAGTAAATCTCCAAATTTCAGTACCATTTGTTGACAATTTTCTCAAAGTAATATCAGCACTACAACTAATAGTATTATTCTGTAAATCTACACATACTGAATATACACCCTCTCCATGTCCTTTGTAACTCCAAATTTCATTTCCACTTGGAGATATTTTTCTTACTGTTCTATCAGCACTACCACTAATAATATTATTATTTAGGTCTATACATATTGAATACACATAACCATCTCGCACTTTATCCCATATTTCAATGGGATTAGGTAAGACTTCTTTCATGATAGTATCCAATTTAGTTATTTTATGTATTTCACTTTGATTATCTTTCGTAATTAAAATACCTAAATTCTGCTGCAATTTTCTTAAAATTTTATCATTACTTCCACTAATAATATTATTCTGTAAGTCTACACATACTGAATACACAGTACCTGTATGCCCAGTAAACTTCCATACTTCTGCTCCATTTGATGATATTTTTCTTACAGTTTTATCTGCACTACCACTATAAATATTATCTTGTGAGTCTACACATACTGAATACACAGTACCTGTATGCCCAGTAAACTTCCATATTTCTGCTCCATTTGATGATATCTTTCTCACTGTATTGTCACTACTACCACTATAAATATTATCTTGTGAGTCTACACATACTGAATGCGAACTATTTGTATGTCCTGTAAATTTCCATATTTCTGCTCCATTTGATGATATCTTTCTCACTGTATTGTCACTACTACCACTATAAATATTATCTTGTGAATCTACACATACTGAATACACAATATCTGTATGTCCTGTAAAACTCCATATTTCAGTACTTGATGATATTTTTCTTACAGTTTTATCGTAACCACCACTAATAATATTATTTTGTGAGTCTGCATGTACACATCTGACACTACTTGAATTACCAGTAAACTTCCATATTTCATTTCCATCTGTTGATATTTTTCTTACAGTTTTATCTGCACCACCACTATAAATATTATCTTGTGGGTCTACACATACTGAATACACACTACTTGAATTACCAGTAAACTTCCATATTTCATTTCCATCTGTTGATATTTTTCTCACTGTATTATCACTACTGCCACTTATTATGTTATTTTGTGAATCTATTGTTACTGAAAGTACATAGAGAGTATGACCTGTAAACTGCCATATTTCTTCAACATCATCATGCATATCAGGTATTTGTTTTATATTACTAATATTACTTGCCATAACTTGAAATGTATCACTACTGTTAGTTGGAACTTTTTTGTCAGTAATAGCAGTAGCGATTAATTCCTTCCCACTACTGACAGATTGAAAAAGTTCATTAACTGCACCCGTTAGATTTTTAGCATTTGTGCTTAATTCGTTTACGCCTATCTTTGCATCTATTTTAACACTAGAGTAAGTACTATCTAGTGTTGTTATATTATCATTTATTGTAGCTTGTATAACTTCTTTATTTGTATTACCATTTACAACAGTTACTTTTACATCTATAGCTAATTCATTAAAAATATCTATTGTATTAGAATCTACTACAGTATAAGAATTAGTCATACTCTTTTTAGTTGCTTCATCGAGTATCGCAACGAATATATTTTCTGTAACAAGATTATGATTAACTGTAAGTTTAAAATATTCTCCATCAGCAATCCAGTCGGATTCAACATAAGATTTACTGAAAGCTACATTGGTTGCAGCAGAAGTCATTTCTGCTATTTTCTCATATACCTTATCAAAATCATATGTAAATCTTTCTTTTAATGTATTTTTTTGAGTTCCATCGTAAGCTTCTCTTGTTTGTATTATTTCTCCTGTTGTATTTGTACTTTCCAACTCTTCAAATCTTTGTTCAAATTCAGTTAATTTATTAGATACAGTTGTTGTCATATCCGTTTTAGCAATATTCACTTCAACAATCTTATTGTCAACTTCAACTATTTTAGTATCTACTTCATTTATCTTATTATTAGTTTCAACTATTTTATCATCAATTTGCTTTTGTTGTTCTTTTAATTTATTATCTAGTGTTGTATCTACCTCATTAAATTTTTCATCAGTTTTATCAATTAATTCTTTTTCCATTCTTTTTATAGAATTTTGTCTATCTATTTCTTGTGTTTCTCTTACTTCTTCACTTTCTTTTCTTACTAACTCATTAGCTTCTCTTGCTTCTTCACTGGTTTTTCTTACCTCTTCACTTTCTTTTCTTACTAACTCATTAGCTTCTCTTGCTTCTTCACTGGTTTTTCTTACCTCTTCACTTTCTTTTCTTACTAACTCATTAGTTTCTCTTGTTTCTTCACTGGTTTTTCTTACTTCTTCACTTTCTTTTCTTACTAACTCATTAGCTTCTCTTGTTTCTTCACTACTATTTCTTGTTTCTTCATTACTATTTCTTACTAATTCACTTGATTTTCTTACCTCTTCATTTTCTTTTCTTTTTAATTCATTAGCTTCTCTTGTTTCTTCATTATTATTTCTTGTTTCTTCATTTTCTTCTATTAAATTTTCCAATTTTTCAACTCTGGTAACTAAAATATCATTATCTTTTAAAACTTCTTTGACTTGACTTATTAATAATACTAAAACGCCAAATTCATCCGCATTTTCAATATCATCATCATTTACAAGCCCTTCTTCTACTCTATAATAAAATCTTGGAGATTCTAAAGACCCCTCACTATTTATAGCCATAAGTGTAAATGGGTTTATACCTGCACCTTTCAAAGCTTCCCTAGTAATTGGAATCTCTACTTCTCCATTTTCTGCATCTAATATGACACATGGAGAGTTCACCTTATTACCTACATTCTTCCATATGTTAACTATTACATCATAGTTACTTAAATCAATTATCTTTCCATCATTTTTTAGTTGTGCTTTAATAAAAGCTGTATTAATATCATTTTCACTATATATTATCTTTTTTACTATATTTTTCCTATTTTCATATTCTGAAAAATCTATTTCTAAAAAATATTGTTTTACTTCATAATCTCTGTTTCGCATTGTTCAACACCCTCTACATTTTCAGATAGTTTTTTAAGCGATATAATATTTTCTTCTAATTCTTTTATTTTTTTATTATTATCTTTTAATTCTACATCTTTTTGCATTGCTATACTCTTATAGAGCAACATATTCGACATACTCTTATTTAGTTCTTCTTTTACATTCTCATATAAAATTTTAAAATCTACATCCATTTTTATTCTCCTTTACGCAAGCCTTGTATATTTTCTTCCAATTTTTTTATTTTATTTTCCAATTCTTCTCTTTTTAATACTTCTTCTTTTAATGCTGCTGCCACAACAGTTGTATAACCAGATACACTAAATTTTAATCCTTCATCGCCATAATCATAAATAAACATTTCTCCAACTTTTGTATCTTTTATATCATTTGCTATAAATCCAACCTGTTTGTTATTCTCTTCTTCACTAAAATTTTTATAATTAAATGTAGCTATTTTTAAATCATTTTTTAAAAAGTCTAGAAAAGGAGTTTCTGTATTCATCAAAAAAGACCTTTTTCTTGATAAACCTATATAGCTAATATTTTCTTTAAATTTACTGTCTGATGTACTTCTAACATCATCACATCTTAAAGTATCGCAATAAACATTTCTCCATGTGTTATAGTTTTGACCTAAATCAGTTCTGCTTTGGTCTGGAAAAAAAGAATATGGGTCATTAGTAAAACAAAATCTTGCATTTCCACACTGAACAAAAGCATCATCTTGTTTCACTTGTAATCTTACCTCACCATCAACAAATATGTTTGCTCCATATCTATTTATAAACAAATAATTTTCATTATATTTTAATCTTACTGCACTTCCTTTTACAGAACCGTCACTTTCTTGTGCATCTAAACATATAGTTGCACTACTATCTTCAAACAGCCGAATAATAGGGTCGTGACCTTTCGGAGTTGTTAAACAATCACATGCAATAGAACCATTCAAAACTGTTAACCCTCTATAATCTATAGTAACAGAAGCTGAACTTATTTTATTAAAAGCTATCCTTACACTATCATATTTTTGTTCTATTAAAGAACTAAATTCTCCTTTACTAACTTTTAGTGCTATTTCATCAGACAATATTTTGATTTCAGATTTTATATTTTTTTCTGTTTCTTGTACACTCATAGTCATCTGATTAGATTTCATATTAAAATTTGCTAACTCTTCTGATATACTTCCACCTGCTCCAAGCAGAATTATATTATCCAGAACATTTTTTAATTCATTTATTTTTATATTATATTTAGAAAAAGTATTTATAACTAAAATTTTGTCACTAGGAGTTGCAACACTATCTGCTATAACTGAATTTATTGCAGTTTTTAAATTTTCATGAGCTTCATTTAAAGCATTTTTAGCATTATTTATATTTAATTTTCCAGTTGTATCAAAATTTTTATCACATATTGAAACAACTTTTTCAATTTGTATATATAATAATTTTTTCTTATCATCAATAATAGTATTTTGGATATTTATTTCTGTTTTTTCTTCATTGGTTATTTTATCATCTTTGAAGTATTCTGTTATCTTAGAACTATATAAACCAATCGCTGCATTTAATTCTATTATAGTTTTATTTACATTTTCTCTTAGTTCATTTATTTCTTTATTATCTGTAAAGTCTTTCCTAACACTCTTAACACTAGCGTCTATTTCATCAGATTTTAATTCTAATTTTGTTATATTTTCTTTTATCTTTGTATCTTCTTCTTTTAAATCTCCTATAGTCGTTTTTACTCCTGTTATATCTGTTTCTATAGAAACAAATCTTTTGTCATTTTCCTCATCTTTTTCATATAATCCATATATGTGCTTTTCAATAGATTTTATAGAATCCCCATCAAAAGATATACTGAAATTCGTATCCTCACTTTGTGGAACTATATTATGCATACCCATATTATTAGTTATTACAAGAAATTTTTCATCTGAATTATCAAATAAAATTTCTGAATCTTCTAATTGATATGGATTTTTTCTATTCCAATAAATATATTTCATGCAGGAATATTTTTCTGCAACATTGTAAACTTCATCGTAGTAATGTACTATTATACCAGTTGCACGAATATATGAAAAAACAGGGCTATTATCTAATATAGCCAATAACTTTCACCCCTTTTTAGATATTTCTATTTTTTCTTATTTTATTGTATTTCTGTTGCATCAATAAGTATTTTTTAGATTCTAAAACTTGAAGTGACTCTTTTGCCATTTTCAAATAATCTGCAATAGTTTTTATATCATCATTTTTTAATTTTTTATTTGATAATTCTATTGTCAAACTATTAGGATTAAATTTTTGCGAATACCCTACAAAGTATATAAGCTTTCTTACATGTTCTTTATAACTATAAAGTTCTATCACATCACCAAGACCTAATTTTCCATCCCAATGTTGCCTGCCATTATCTAAAATTCTATCTAAAAAATTTATTATATCTATCGACCATTCATTCGTTGTTTTACATTTTAATTCTAAAATTCTTTCACCAGCTTTTATTAAATCTTCAACTTTAATAAAAGCTGAATTAGTATATGTATCATAATACACAAACTCTTTCAGCTCTTCTAATAATTCATCATTAAATATTAATTTTCCACTTTCATCTGTTGCAGTTTCACGTTTACAAAGTAAATTTATATTATCTATACTTTTTCTTAGATTTTCAATTTCTTCTTCTAAATTTCTTACAGCAACTTCTAATATTACTTTTTCATCATTTTTTTTAGTTATCTCTGCTATAATCCTAGCTAAATTAATATCATCTTTTGACGCTTCATATGCTCTCTTTTCTCCTTGTAAGCCTGTTATAAACGCATAAACAAGTTGTAATTCATTTTTTTTATCTGTCAATTCATTGCCTTTATTACTTTTCAAATCTGCTAATTCTCTCCACTGTACTTTTCTTTTTTTTACCATTTCTTCATATACATTTATTGCTTTTATCAGTTCTGGACTCATTTCTCCATTTTCTATAAAATAAGAATAATTTTCAACATAGGGATACCCTGTTTCTGTCGCATCTATTATGTCCATTTCTTCGTTTCCTTCAAGTTTCAGCCTTGTTACTATATCATTTGTATTTAAAGTTTTTTCAATAGATTTTATATAATTATCTTCTGTTAATGTTATTTTTATTTCATCTCCAAAACTATCTATATTATATAGATTAACTAGTTTATTAAATGTATCAAACTCAATTACACAATTAAATTCCTCTTTTATATTTTTTGTAATAAAGTCATACCAGTTGGTGTTTATGCTCTCTTGCCATCTAATTTTTTCTTGCTTGCTTCCATTTTCTAATACATCATATGCTATATCTTCATCTACATAACCTAGTTGCCACCCTGTTTCAGTTTTCATATATTCAGACATAGAAATTATTTTATTTTCTATGTCTGATGTAAATAGTTGTATATTTATATTTTCTATATTTATATCTATCTTAGATAATTTAATTTCTCTTGAATATGCTTTGACTACTTTACTTTTATAATTATCTTCCTTTATTTCTTTTATAACAAAATATTCTTTATTATTAATACATATAAATCTTTCGTTTTTAGTCATATCATACATAGTATTTATTTTTCTTTGCAATGTATCTCTATCAAAAACATATTTTGGTATTGTAAATTCTAACTCGTCAATACCATCAATTTTCCTAGTCATAGAATTTAAACAATATTCTGGTATTTGCCCAATCATATTTTTATTAACTTTATGTAATGTTATATCATAATCTTTTTTTATTTCTTTCAAATTAATTTTCTCTCTTAAAATAAATACCACCTCATTATTAAGTTAAAATAGGATATTTTGACTTTATTGTAAGTTTACAGTTACCCACAATTTTTAATTCATTTTCTCCTTTTTTTAATCTCAACCAATTCCTATTACATTTTTTAAATCTATTTTCATTTTTAGAATTAATTACTGTGCAATATAAATTATCTATTATAACTTTCTCATTTTTTTCTATTCCAGTAATCTCAAATTGTTCATTTTCTATACTAGTATTTTTTATTATATTTACAGTAGATTCATCCCCTAAATTAATTAATTCAATTATAGGCATATAATCATCTTGTACATTACTTTTATTATTTATAATTATTTTTCTTTCAATATTTTCTTTTATTATAATTGTTTTAACATCTGATTTATAAGCAAAATTTGTAAATGGTTGGAATGTAACTTCAAGATAACCTTCTAAATTATCCGTAAACTTTTTAGCTATTTTAGTTGCTTTTACATAATAAATCAGTTCAACATTATCTTCGCTGATAAACTCTACAAAATCATCTGTTTTAATCCATGCACAAATTTCTTCTATATCATAATCAGACCATTTTCTAGGAACATAGTTCCCATCTACCAAACATATTTTTAATACTATTTCACTAGTATCTTTTTCCCCTTTAAAAAAAGTTGGATTATCATTATAACTTTTTACCTTTTCTATTGTTTCAGAATATATAAATCCATAGTCATTAAATATATCATTGTTTGATTCTGTAATTAAAATTACACCCATTGAGTCGCTAGTTCTTTTATTTAAAATAAATTTTTCTGAAATAAACAATTTTTATCTCCTTTATTTAACAATTTCTTTTGCAAAATCATTTATTGCTTCTTTTATAGACTTATCAATAATTCTTTGTAAGTCTGGTATGGAATCTTTTGTAGCATTTTCTACTACAACTAGTGGTTTACTAGGATTAAAAATAAACTGGTTATTATTAGTAGTATTATTGTTTAACATACGACTAGTCGGTTGACTGTATCTTTGTGAATTATAGTCTAAAGATTTTAAATTTGTATTAAATTCTTTTACTCCTAATTTTTCATTTATTTCTGCTAAATCTTCCATTTTGTCAAGAGCTTCATCCAGCTTGTCTAGCCATTCAGTTTTTATTTTATCTCCTGCAATAGTCAACCCATCTTGATATTTATTTATAAATTCAATCATGGTATCCTGTAAATCTTTTACATTACCATCTATATCTGTAAAAATTCCACTATCCAATACCTCTTTTACTATTTCTGCAAGCTTTGTATCAGAAAACTTTTCTTCAAGATTTTTAACAGTCTCTTCCGCTTCTTTTTCTAGTCTTTCACTTTCTTTGTCAAACTTATTATTTACTTGTTTGTCGATGTTATCTTGTACTAATTTTTCTAGTTTTTTCTGTTCTTCTTGCAATTTTTTTTCTAAGTCTTGTACTCTTTTTTGACCAGACAGACTTGTATTTTTTCTAGCTATTTCTAATTCTTTTTCTATTTCAGCAATAGCATCTTTTTGCTCTTTTTCATCATTCTTATAATTCATCTCTTCTCTTGCATCATTATAAGCTTTTTTCTCTTTATCAAGAGCATCTGTTCTTTTCTTTAATTCTTCATCAATTAATTTTTTTCTTTCTTCAACTTGCTTTTTATATATATCTGTTATTTCTTTTTCTACATCTGTAATAGTGTTTAATTGTTCTTCATATAGCTTTTTTTGTTCCTCTTTTAAATCTGCTATTGCTCCAGTTATTCCTTCAAGCTCTCGTTGTGCAGATGGTATTTTTTCTAATAATAAATCTAAATACCCTTTTGCGAGTTCTTCTGCTTCTTCAAAATCTTTGTTTTCTTCTTTTAACTTTTGTATCTGTTGTATATAATTAGAAATATCTCCATTGTCTCTAAATTCAAATCCTAATTTTTGCAGCTTGCCTTTAAGCTGGTTTTGAACTTGTTTCATGTACTCAGTTGTTTCAGTTAATTCTTTATTATACTTTTTTTGTAACTCTATTTTTTTCTTAATTATTTCTTCTTTTTCTTCTGTAGATGCATTTTTTAATTTTACATCTAACATGTCTAATTCATTTTTTACTTGCTGAACATCTTTGTACATAGATGTCCATGTGGACTCCATGAATAATTTTTCTTGTTCTCTTTTTATGTTTTTTATACTTTGTTCATTTTCTTTGATTTTCTGATTAAGTTCATTCCACTGACCTATACATTCTGGTAAACTAGTTAAAGTAACTTTTATGTATTCATCATAAAGTTTTTGGATTTCTTCCAGACTATTCTTTTCTTTTTCAGCTTTTTTTTGCAATGAATCACTATTCTTATCTTTTGCTTTTTCAGCCTTTTCTTCTAAGTCTGCAACTATTTTCTTTTTCTTTAATATTTCCTCTTCATAATTTGTTGAATTTCCATCACTATTAAATTTTAGTCCTTTTTGTTCAAGTGCAGATTTATAATAATTTTTTTGTCTTATTAATTTATCTTCTAAATCTTTTTGTACTTCTGCCTGTTCTTTGTACAATTCATTTTGTTTTTGTAGATATTTTATTTTATCTGCATCAGTTGCATTTTCTGCTAACTTATCTAGTCTAGTTAATTCATTATTTATTTTTTGTAATCTATTCTCTAATTCTTGCAATAAATTAACATCATATTTTAATGCATCTGCTATATCTTTTCCAGTTATTGCAATTGGTGTTGAACTAGTAAATCCTCTAGCTCTAGGGATTATATTTTCTCTCGTAGCTGGTGTTGGTGAATCATTTAATAATTTAGGTGCAGGTATCGCCCTTTCTATTGGTAATGATGCAGGTTTTCCAGCCTCATTTTTTTCTGTTTTTTCTGTTGTTGTAACATTCTTATTAACTTGCACATTTGCTGTCATTGATGTTGTAAATGACCTTGCATAACTAGCCTTATATGAATCTATCTTACGCATCAAGCCCGATATATTTTTAGCTGCTTGTGCTGTTTCTGCTTTAAATGTTGTTGTTATAGTTTTTCCACCATATTTGCTTTTGTAACTAGCTACTTTTTTATCTAAACCAGTAACATTTTTAGCTGCTTGTGCTGTCTCTGTTTTAAATACTAATTGTTTTACTTTTACTTTACTAAATTGATTTATCTTTGTTATTAATCCAGATACGTTTTTAGCTGCTTGTGCTGTTTTAGCTGTTATACTTATTTCATATTTGCCTTTTCCTATTTCTTTTGCTTTAGTTGCTAATTGATTCAGTTGTTCGGCTGTACCTTCAACCCCTTTAGCTTCTACCGTCTGTACATGCTTCTCTCCATCATTCTTTGATGCTTCTTCATTTGCCTTTTTAGCATCCTTTTCACTTTTTGCAGCACCTTCAACTTCCATTTTTTGCGTAGAGGTTTGACCTTTATTTTTATCTACTTCTTTATTAGTACCCTCAGCTTTTTTCTTGCTTTCCTCAGCACCTTCAACTTCCATTTTTTGTGTAGAGGTCTGACCTTTGTTTTTATCAGTTTCCTTGTTGGTTTCTTTTGCTTTTTCTAAACCTTCTACTTTAATATTATATTTTTGTGCAATTTCTGGATTATCTTTTAAATATTTAATTATATCATCATAATTTTTTGCTTTATTAATCGCTTCTGTATTATCTAATATAAATTTTGTTCTATATTCAGTTGGTATTTTATCAAATATTTCTCCAACTAATTTAATTTTATCAGAATTTATATCTCCATTTTCAATTGCAACATTAATTTTAGCTGATACTTTATCTTGTGCAAATTTATCTTTTATTTTTTGTTCAACATCATCTGTTTTTACATTAGATGTGTCAATTTCTCCTTCTGTAATTTCCAAATCTTCCGTTACTTTTACTTTATTATTTCCAAACAGTTTATCAGCTTCTGCTTGCAAATTATCAAAATTAGGATTTTCTTGTTGTAGTTCAAACAATAAATCTGCTGTAAATTTTATAACTTCTTCCGAATTAGTTATATTTCCATTTGCATCTTTTTTTATTAAGCTATTTACAAAATTTCTAACATCTTCTGGTATATTTTGGTCATTAGTAAAATCAATAACAGTCTGTATGTCTACCTCTTCTTTTCCTGTTATCTGCAAACCTTCAAGAGCAGTATTTAACGCTTCATATTGTTGTTGTACTGCAACAGCTAAACTGTCACCAGCTTCTAATTGTTGTCTAGTTCTATTAAACTTTTTAAGAAAGACATCTGTTGAATCACTAGTTTTTAAAAATTCTTTATCTAAAGTAGTTAATAAGCTTACCCAATCACTAGCCTGCGTTCCTGTTTTACTAGCAATAGTTTTAGCTAAATCTTGCATTTTTTTATTATAAGAATTTAAATTTCCATCTTTAGCTAATGCATCATTAGCCCCTTCGATTTCTTTTTTAACATCAGATAAGTTTATTTTCCCAGCTGATGCTGACTTAAACAATTTATTCATAGCATTTTCTGCATTAGATAATTGTTCTTTAGTCTTTATCTCACTAAAATCTAAAAATCCTTTTAATTCATCAAACTGTTTTTTAGCATCATTGTTTTTGCTAGATTTAAAACTACTACTAGACTTTACTGTAGCAAATACACCTTCTTCGACTTCTTGTGCTACTTTCTTAGCTTCTTCTAAACTTCTTTCATTTTCTTTTTGTGCATCTTGTGTTAATTTTTCTCTTTTTCTTAAATGTTCATTATATTTCTGTATATATTTTTCTCTGTCTTTGCCTTCTGAATTTCTTATTTTACCTCTTAAAATAGTTCCTTCTTTTTCTATTTTTGCTATATCATCGTTATACTTTTTTTGTATTGTTAAAATTTTCTCGCCTTCTGTTTGGTATGAATCAGCCGCTTTTCCTGTAAGTTTATTGCCATCTTTATCTCTTTTACCAGCTTGCTTATCAACAGCGATTTCAGCATTATCCATTTTGTCAAAATTTATAAGACGTTCTTTCTTCTCTATTGCTCTATCTAGTTCAGAACACAATTCTGTAGCTGAACCTTTCATTTTTAATATTGGATTGCCTTCTTCATCATATCCAGAAACTAGTTCGGGCATTATTTCAGCGATTTCTTTAGTTAATGTTTTTAGTCTTTCAGCTTCTTCTGAACTTAGTTTAGATTTACCTTTTAACTTGTCATATTCTTGAGCTATATATCCAATTTTTTGTCGTGACTCTTCATAGCCTTTCTTTTCTCTCTCTAATGATTCAATATTCTTTTTTCTTTGTTCATACGCTTTACCATCTGCAACACTATAGTCATGCAAAGCTTTTGTAGCTAATACAATCCCACCTGCTGCTAACAGTGCAAAAGCTCCTTGCAAAGAAAATAGTTTAGGTATTAAAGCACCAACCTTTGCTGCTAATCCTCCAAAACCACTAGCTCCTACTGCGGTTGTAGCTCTCTTAATTTTTCCCATTAAATTAGTTAAATGACTACTGACAATTATAAGTTGACCAAAAACCATTAAAACAGGTGCAAGTGCTACGGCTATTGCTGCCATTTTAACTATGTTTTGTTGTGATGATTCACTTAAATTAGTAAACCAGTTAGATAATTCAGTGATTTTTTGTATAAGATTTGCAAGGACTGGCTCCATCGCTTTGAACGCTTTTATTCCAGCACCCTCTAAAGCCGATTTCATATTTATAATTGCTCCACCCAAGTTATCTTTCATAGTTGTAGCAACTTCCATCAATGAACCTTTAGAATTTTTTAAAGAATCTTCTAACTCATCGTATTCATCATTCACACCTGCTAACAATTTCATCAATGTGTCATATTGTGTCTTACCGCCAATCATTGTTGCAAACCTTGCTCGCTCTTCTTGCGTCAATTTAGTTGTTTCATCAGACGTTACACCTAGTGCATTACTCATTTCTTTCAAAACTGCAACTGTATCCTTCTGCTTCCCTTGCGAATCAAACAGAGATATATTTAATGCATCTAACGCTTTTCCTGCTCTTCCATTTTCACCAATTATATTACTAAAAACACTTATTAATGCATTTGCAGCTTCACTTGCCTTTGTTCCTCTATTAGCTAATATTCCAATAAGTGCGGCAGACTGTTCGAGTGGCATATTTAAGTTTTTAAACATTCCTCCTGCTGTTACATATGCTTCTAGCATTTGTTGCATATTAGTATTAGATTTTCTTTGTGCTTGTGCTGTTATATCTAAATATTTAGTAAAATCTTGACTTGCAATTCCAGCACTTGCCATACTATCTGTAACCAAATCGGAACACAATGCTAAATCCATACCACCTGCCTCGGCAGCTCTCAATACTGGTTCTATCCTTGACAAAGATGTCTCTACATCCCAACCAGCAAGGCTTAAATATGTTAAACCATCTGCTGCTTGTGCTGCTGAAAATGAAGTTCTAGCTCCTAAATCTTGAGCTTTTTCTTGTAACTTTTGAAATGATACACTGCTTTTGTCTGCAATTCCTGCTGTTGCTTGTAGTTTAGACATGCTTGTATCAAAGTTAACACCTGCTTTTGCTGCTGCTATACCTAACATCCCGAGTGGCATTGATACATACATACCTAAACTCATACCAACGCTTTTCAAGTTTTGTCCAGCTGTTAGCAGCGAACGACTTAATGTTGTAAAAGGCATTTGTCTAAGTTGTGCCGATAATCTTGTTATATTTGCACTAGTCTGATTGAGTTCTGCTTGATAGCCATTTAGTGCTGTTTCTGCTTGTTTTATTTCTATTTCTTGTTTATTATAAGCATCTTTTAACCTGTATAATTCTTGTGTAAGTTGTTGTGCTTCATGTGAATTTTTACCATAATATGCTGCTACTTGGCTTAAAATGCTTTCAGTTTTCCTAATCTCAGCACCAAGCTGTGCATGTTTTTGTTTATTTTGATTTAATTCATTATTTAATTTGTTAAATTCAGCTTGATATATTGCTAATCTAGCTTTATTTGATTGTATTTTACTTCCCAGCTGATTCATTTCATTCCCAAGCCTTTGGAAATACGACCCGTTTCGTGCAAGTTCTGCTCCAAGTCGATTAAATTCAGATTCTGTTAATCTCGCTTGGCTATTCAATCTGCTTAGTTTTTGGTCAATAGTTAATGTTTTATTTCCAAGTTCTTGAAATTTTTGACCTGTTTGTGTTAGCTCTGTTCTAAGTCTACTAATTGTACTTTTAGTTTGATTTATATTACTTCCTAATCTACTTAACTTTTCAGCGTTTTTTTGTACAAGTTGAGCTTGTTTTTTCCATTCATTAGAATTTTTACCTAGTGTACTTTCTAAACTATCTAATTTGGCTTTTTGCGTGGTTAAAGTAGATTGCAAACTTTTATACTGGTTTTTTTGACTCTCTAACTTTTTATTATACAAATCAATCTGTTTTGTAAGCTTTTGCATCTTAGCACCAAGACCAGTAAAACTATTTTCAAATTGTTTATTACCTTGTGCTGCTGTTTTAAATTCTCTATCTAAATTACCTATTTCTTTATTTATTGCACTGATTTGTTTAGTAAAGTTATTTGCTTCTAATGCTAACGTGACCGATAGCTTCTCTATCTCCTCTGACATTTAACCACCACCTTTTTACATAAATTCTGTAGAATTAACAATCTCAACATTCTTTTTTTCTTTATCTACACCTTTAAATTTTCCATGTGCATCAATTTGTGCGAATAATTTTTTTGGTGTAGTTTTTAAAAAATCTCTAACTGGTCTTTTTAATACTGTAGTCCATAAATATTCTAAGTACTCAAAGTCTCAATCATCTTGTTTTTCTTCTATGTCCTCAATTTCATCTTCACTGTTATTTTTTTCTTTTGCTGGCATAGCTTTCTCAAGTAACAAATTTAAATATTCATGTATTTTGGGCATTTCTCTAAACTTCAAATTTGTTATTATATCTTCTCTATTTAATTGTTTGTGACATCTTAATATTGACTGGATAATTAATTCATTTACCACCATAAAATCGCCTTTACCAACCCATTTCAGAACCTCTGGTACTGTCATAAAATCATTTCTTAACTTAAAAAAATGCTGTGTTTCTGCTATTGCTCCCATATCCAATCTAGCATCATACACAACACTTTCTTCATTTAACTTAATTGTTATCTTATCATCTATCATAATTCATAATTTTCCTTTTCTGGAATTTGTATTTCTTTAAACCAATTCTCTAATATTTCTTTTTCACCACTTTTTGTATCCATAGAAAAGAATGTTAGTTTTATTTTTTTATCAGCAAATACATTAAAACTTAACTCTCTTTTACTACTACTTCTTTTCGCTGCATCTGTTTCAGCTAAAATACCATCTATATCAAAGATTACATTATATATACAATAATAAATTATTGCTCCATCACGTCTTTTTCTTGTAAATAACAACCTTAGATTATTTGGTTTTATACTATCTTCAACAATTATTCCGTTTTTGTATCTTTTAAAATTCCAAATTAACTCTTCTTCATCTGCTGTTAACCCTAATAAATTCAATTTGCCTGTTCCACTTACTTTTCCGTAAAAAATTATATTTTCATTTCCACCAGATTTCATAATTTTATAGGGTTGCTTTAATTCTATGCTTACAGATATGCCACCTAATATTTTTACAGGAACAGAATTTTCGTCTATTTTGCATAAATGTATATTATCAAAACCATGTATAATTTTTTCTTTATAACTCATTTTTTTCACCTTTAATTAAATATAGAGGGCTTATAAGCCCTCTATATTATTTTTATGATTCTGGAATATTTGGAGTGTTCTCTACTGTTTTTTTCGGAACTTGAACTGTTTTATACCAGTTTTCAATCATTTCTTGACTTACATTTTTATCTTTTGTGTCTACTGTGTAATAAAAATAGTTTTTATCATCAACACTTGTTACAGCTGGCAATGAAGTAAATTCTAACTCAACAGTTTCTTTTTCTTTTTTTTCTTCTACTGTAGTTGCATTGATTCCGGCTGGTTTAAATTGTGCATTATATATTACACTTAATATTTTCCCACCATCTCTTTTTTGCTGTTCAAATAAAATCGCTAGATTAGGCACTTGCATATTAGTAGACAGCCCCCAACCTCCAGACATATTATCTCCACCATAAATTAGTGCTTTTTCATCCATCAGCAATCCCAAAACTGTCATTTTTCCAGAACCATTCGAAACAGTCATATCGTTATCAACTGCCATGTCATCTGCATAAGTTATATCTTCGCTTACCTCATAAGATGATTCAACTTTTTTTCCACCTAAGATAGGCACTGGAACAGCAAAAGTTCCATCATCATTCACTTTTGCAACATGTATGTTTTTAAGACCAGATATTATTTTACTTTTATAATTTTTTTCTGCATTTGGCATATTATATTACCCTCTTTCTTTTTTATTTTTTGCATAAAAAATGTGTCCAATTTGGACACCTCAACAATTTTATTATTCATCTTTTTCATATAAGAAGTCGAATGTTTTACCATAAAACTCGCCTTCTTTTCTATCTGCTACTGATTTAAGATAAAAACCATTTTTTTTCATTTCATTTTTTATATCTTCATACAAAGTAATATCACTAGGTCTTTTATACCAAAACGACATTTGTATGTTATATGTAGTAGATATATAATCATCATCATACAAGTTTTGGTCAAGTCTATTTTCATTGTAAATAGTAAAAATAACATACTTATCTTTCTTGCAATTAGCTTCTAAATAATAACAATCTATATTTAGGCCTTTCATTATTTTACAAATCAATTCATTTATCATTTTTATACTCCATTAGCGTTTTAATGATTCTTTTAGCACTTCTTTTATTTTTGAACTAGCTTCTCCTATTTTCATATTCCAAGCTCTTCGCATCCAGCTAGTTCCTGCCATCTTAGTAGTTCCATTTTCTTGATAATATCCATAAGTGGCAGCTCTATCTTGATTATGTGCTATACCTATATCTACTTTTTTATTAGCACCAGAACCTTTTTTATCAAAAGTACCCAAACTTTGTAACAGGTTCCCTGTTAAAACAGATACAGTCTCTTTTTGACCATTTAAAAGTACTTCTGAGCCTTCATTTAATGCCTTGTCAACTATTTCATTACTTACCTTTTTCTCCAAGTTTTCTAATTTTTGTTGTAATGTTGAAAAACCATTCCATTCCATACTCATTTTATTCACATCCCTAAGACACAAGTTTACATTTAAAATCAACAAATCTATGTTTATTTTCAAAATCAGAAATATAAATTATGTCATAGATTTTATTTCTATATCTAATTCTATATATTTTAGTACTTTCTATATCTTCTATTATTAATCTTACCTTTTGGGAGTATCTAATAGTAAAAGTTACTATATTTTCACTTGATACAGCTTTTGCAGATATATATTCTTTACCGCTTACAGCTTTAAAATCTGACCAACAAGTATAATATGCTTGCCAATCATCAAGAGGAAAGCCCATTTCGTTTGTATTATTCTCAGAAAGTTTTTCTATGGTTATTCTATAGTCTAACACTTTTTCCTATTGACCTCCCTAATTGTAGTTGGTTTATTATAGGAGTTATTCCGTATAATATTTCCGTATTCTTGCCCACAATACCTTTATTATCATAAAAATGTAAAATAAGTTTTTTTATAGCTAAAAAATACAACTTATTTTCATAATCTTTTTCAACACCTGCATTTTTTAAATATTCCTCGCAAGCTTCTTTTAATTCTTTTATTTCTTCTTCTGGACAATCATCTAACCTACAATACAATTTTATAGAGTCTAGTATTTCACTCTCTTCCAAGATATTCACCTACTTTGTTTCTGTTTTTTTAATGCTTTTAGTTTTTAATATATTAGCTTTGGGTTGACCTTCTTCTTCTGGAAGGTCTGGTTTAGGGTGTATTACTTTTTACTGTTGCTAATCTAAAAGCAGATTTCATTTTAATTTTGTGGTCTAAATATGCGGTTAGAACAAAGCTTTCTATACCAGTTTTAACATTTTTGTCTCTATCATAGAACATTTCTAAATCATAATTAAAATGTGAATATCTAAAATCCCCTACAACTGGTATTGTAGCTAAATCACAATAAATAACGGGTACTCCTAACACTTGTTCTGGTTGAGCTGTATATAAACTTGCGTTTCCATTAGCTAAAGTCTTTATTATTTTAAAATAATCAACTTTTCTCATAACAACACTGGCATTTTCTGAATAATCATCCTCTAGGTCTGCAAGACAATTTATTATTGCTTCAAACAATGTATCTCCCTCTATTGATTTTATTAAAAATGGATTTCCACTTTCTGTTGATTTTTTATAAAAAGACATTTCTGTTGGATTATTCGATTCAAACGCTACCTTTTTTTCTTTTTTAGCTAAACCACTTTGTAGACCTGCGTCTACAACTTGTACTAAATTTGTTTCTGTACCTTTCAGAACAGTTTCTGTTATATCACAAAAAACTTTAAATTTATTTCTATCAAAAGATACATTAGCTCCATCTGCGTTTAATTCTTTCGCTGATGCTGAATCTGAATCTAAAAAATCATCATCATCTAAAGAGAATATAATTTTTGGTATTTCTAAATTAGTTATATTTGTCATTGTTGAAATCCCTCGCAACGGATTTTTTGACATTGGTTCATATAACAATTCATTTGTCATTGTAGTAGGTAGTATTTTATTACCACCTCCAAGAGCATCACCATCTCCAAGTACATTTTTTATCTCTTTTGTTACTTCTTTACCAGACATTACATTTCTTATTAATTCAGCTTTCGCATTTATTTTAATATCTTTTTCACTGTTTCCTAAATTTTTATTTTTATTCTTAAAAGCTATTTGTTGAGCTTCTCTATCATCATTTTCCTTTATTTTATTTTTTATACCTTCAAATCTTTCATCTAAATCTTTAACTATTTTTTGTTGTTCTTGTCTTGCTTCCATAGTAGTTTTAGAATCAAGATACATTTTAGATAGATTTTCATTTTCTATCTTTAATTGTTCTTTTACTCCATCTTTCATTTGTTCCAACTGGTATCTATTCATTATAAATTCACTCCTTTTATTTTGTTTTATTTTTTATTCTTTCTATTAATATTTTTACTTCTTCTTCCATAGCTGGTAACTCTAAATTATTCTTAGTATTTTTTAATTTACCAATCTTATCCTTTGGTGTATTTTTATATCTGTCAAAATAATTAGAATAACAAGCGACTGTATTTACATTTCCCTCTAACTCTATTTCAAAGTATTTACTTGCTTCTTCTCCAGTTAACCAAGTTTCAGCATTTATCAAATCATTTATTTCTTCTTCCTTAATATTTGGTTTTGCTTTTGTCATATATACATTTAAAATTGACTTTTGACATGTATCTAGTATTTCAATTTCTTTTTTAAAATCATCTGCATTACCTCCGCACCAACTCAAAGGTTTATGTATCATCAACAAGGCATTAGATGGCATAACAATACGATTACCAGCCATAGCGATTACGCTCGCTATACTTGCTGCTAATCCATCTATATATGTAGTTATATTCGCATCATATCTTTTCAACTGATTATATATAGCAAGTCCAGAAAATGCAGACCCTCCACCAGAATTCACATGTACATTTATATTTTTTACTCCTTCTAATTCCTCTAAAAACTTACTAATATCACTAGGACATTTATCATCTTCATACCATTCACTTAACCAGCTTTCAGAAACAATATCACCATAAAAAAATAATTCTGCACTATTTTCATCTTGATTTTTTATTTCTATACTACCAACATTCTTTAAATTTTTAGAATTTGAATCTTTATTTTTTAACTCTAGTATTTTATTTTTCATTTAATCACCCCCCTTCAAATTATTTTTATTAGACAATAGTAAATGTAAATCTTTAATTTTTATTAAATCTCTACTCACCATCAAATCATCACCATCTTGTTTTGGGGGTCTATCTTCTAATTCTCGTATTTCGTTAGGTGTCAAACCTCCACACCTAACCATTTTTTGGTAAAATTCTCCACGAGTTTTCATATCTGCTCTAGCAAATCCACTTAAATTAAATTTAATTTCATATTTATTTCTATCAATAGTAGTTAAGCATTTTTTATTAAATTCTTGTTCATACATTCGTATAATTGGCAATATTGTATCAACCAAGTACTCTAAGTCTGCCTGTTCAGAACTTGAATATGATTGTTTCCCAGCATACAGTTTATGTGCTGGCATAGTAAAGACTCTTGCCACTCTACTTACAGTTATTTCTTCAACTTCAAAAATTTTAGGGTCGATAAAAGATTTATTTTTTAACTCTTCAAGTGATTTTCCATTGTCTAAATATATAATTCCTTTGTCCATATAACTTTTTATCATTTCATGATATTCAGTCAATTTTTCTTTACTTAAATTCCCAGAAATTTTAAAAGCATACTTAGCATCTATATTATTAGAAAGTTGTGCTAAACTTAATTCTTTTACTTCTCTGTCATAATTTAAAGTATTTTTTAAGACACTAATTGGACTTATCCCACGTTCTGAACCTTCTTTTATATGATTAACAGCTATTATATGGCTATTGTGAAAATAACTATCTCCATCTTTTGTTGATATTCTATACCACATTTCTTTTGTGTCTGTATCGATAACAGGTGTTACAAAATCAGAATCTAACACCCATATATCACTTATATTATCGTAATAATCATATTCTTTGATTGCATAAGCACTGCCTTTTGTATTTCTTATCACTTCCATTAATCTTATAAATTCAAACATGGTATCATTTTTGTTAAATCCATCTCTAAGCATAGTAGCAATATAATGTTCGCTTGGTTTAACTTTTTCATAACCATTTCTAAGACTAATCGGAACACTAGCAATTGAATTAGCTAACATTGTAATTGCTGCAAAGATAGTTTCATTGCTCGCTAATGTATCATTACAAAATGAAAATGGACTACTTTTATTTCTTTGACCTACTCTTATACTTGGTGTTCCAAAACTAAGATTTCTTAGCCAGTTCATTATTCCCACTTTTTTCTTATTCTCCTTTTTTAATTAATCTGGTACATATGCAATATCTCCATTTTGTTTTACATCTTCAAAATAAATCTTCCAACCATCAAGAATTGAATCTATCGGGTCTATTCTATTTTCTTGTTCTAACTTATCAACTTTTATTTCTCCAAAACTATTCTTAGTTATAGTTGCATTTATAGCACTCCATTTAAACAGTTTGTTTTTTCTATTATATAAAACTTGACCAGCTTTCATTGATAATTTAAAATCTACAGTTGCATCATTTAGTGACCTAGCACTTTGTGGTACATCTATCAAATCGCAACCTAAGAAGTCTAAATCTGATATAAAAGCACTTGCATTGTGATTGTCATAAGCACATTTTATTACATTTATTTCATATTCTGTTAATATATCTTCTAAATGTTTTATTATAAATTTATAGTCTGTTTTAATAGCAAAGGCTCCTGTAGTTAGTGTTAGAAGTTTTTCATTTACCCACATTCTATATGGTGCATCATCCGTTTGTTCATGTTCAAGAATTCTTAACTCTGGCATAAATGAATGGCTATAAATATAAACTTTTTCATCTTCAAGTGGGAATATTAATGCTATAGAAGTTAAATCTCCACCAGATGATAAGTCAATGCCTAGATAACATTCTCTACCTCTCATATCCTCAAGAGTTAAGTCACATGCACAGATTTCAAGCCAATTGGCATCAAGATATTTTCCATCTTTATAAGTAACCCATATATTTAACCATTTTGTCATGAAGTCCATGAGTTCGCTTCCACCTTTTTCTTTAGCATCTATTGCTACCTCACTCGTTTTTGCAACTTCATACATATTTATGCTGTCATCTTCATTTAAAAGTAACAGTGGATTTGCTTTTACCCAATTATGATAATCCCAAATATCATCCTCTTTGTCCATTTCAGCAATATATATGAATAAACTTTCTTTAGTTATGGCTCCAGATAGTATTTTTTTACAAAAAGTATAATGTTCATAACAATAGCTATTCAAATCAAAACCTGCTGTAGTTATGGCTAATATCAGAGCATTATTAACTCTTCTTTGACCACCTAGAAGTAATTTATATACTTGATTTGTTTTATGTGCATGCAGTTCGTCTGGTATTGCTAATATCGAACGGAATCCATCCAAACTTTTTGTATCTCTTCCAATCGGTTTTATTGTTGTACCTGTCATTCCTGCAATTATTTCATAATCAGAACGTTTTATTTTATACATTTCTTTTAAATCTTCGTCTGCCAATATAAATTTTTCTATTTCTTCCCAAACAATTCTAGCTTGCTCTTTTTTCGTAGCTGCACAAATAATTTTTCCTTTTATATATGTAGAAAAATTGCTTGTTTTTATACTTTTAGCTCCAGATAAAAAAGACTTTCCATTTTGTCTGGCGAGCTGGATATATGCTTCTCTAAATCTTACATATCCAGTTCTTTTTTCAATCCAGCCTTCTAAGCTACCTAAAATAAAATCTTGAAATCCTCGTGTTTTTAGAGTTTGTACTTCATCACCTTCTAAAATAGTAAGTTCATTGTAAAGGTCAAGTGCTTCCTCTGATGCTTCAACATCCCATTTGTATTTAAATTCTTTTGTTTTACTTCTTTTTAAATCATTTAAATGTCTTTTACACGCTAGAATAACACTTTCACCAGCTATTATTTTTTTAGCAACTACTTTTTTGGCGTATTCTGTTACTCTATCTTTTTTTCTTTTAGCCATTATGTTCCTACTTTTATAAATTTAGCAAATTTATTTTCCTTCGGGTTTTCATTTCCTGGAACAACTAACTTTAATCTATCTGTAGTTGCTAATCCTAACTTAGTAGAACATTTTAGTATCAATTCAGCGTATTTAAATTTTGCAGTTACATGAGGACTTATTTTTTCAGTATCTTTTCCAGAGACAACATGACCTGTTTTTTCTATATATTCTTTTAACTTAATATAATTACTATATGCATCACTGTACATCAGCACTATTGGTAGGTCTAGATTATCCCACAAGTCAATTTTACCAGCTTCCTCTACTACCCTTGAAAATTCTTTATATGCTAAAATATCACTATTTAAAAACTCTGGAACTGTTACTAAATCATCCCTATCAAGTTTTATTTGTTTCTCTACATTTTGCCGAGTCTGTTTTTCTTTTTTAGTTAAATGTTTTTTAGTTGTAGATGTCATTTGTTTTTTTCTTCCCATTTTTACACCTCCAATCCACTTTAAATTTGTACAAAAAAATAATAGCTATCAGCTATTTTTTAAAAACAGTTTATTTTCTTGCAAGACATCCTGCATATTTTTTTACAAAAAAATCTTAAAAAGGGAAAATCTCCGTATATATATACCCCTGCTCGCTGTTCGAATCCCCTTTTCTTTTTTTCATAGGTAGGGGGGATAGTCTTAATCGTTATATATTTTATGAAGTCTCAATATTTCTTTTAATTTTACTTGGGTTTCTTTCTTTGTTCTCTCATTTTTCTCATATAATGTATGTATTTTTTTATGTGTTCTGGATGATAAAGGTACAAGATTATCTTCTTCTAATGCAAGTTCTTCATCTTCTGACAACTCAATTATATGATGTACTGTATTTGCTGTAGTTATTTTTTTATTAATATAATAATCCCATAAATCCAAATATACATTTTTTTCTAATACATATTCTCTAGTTTCTCTCCATTCTTTTCCGTTATAAAATTTATCTCTTTCTTTATTTCTATTTTTAGAATTATATACCTTGTTGCTCTGCTTTCTACTTTTAACATATTTTTTAACGCACTCACTACATGCCTTTTCACTATAGTCTATCATTTTGCCACACTTACATATTTTTTTAAGCTTCATATACTCCACTCGGTTCTTCTCTTAATAGTTCTTCCATGTGCTTCTCTATATCTTTTATTTCATATTCTGTTTTATTAAGATATTTATTACATACTTCTTTTAATGTATTTACATATGCAATCATTTCAGCAAAAACTTTTTCTCTTTCAGGCTTCGTTGTTCTATCTGTAAATCCACCTTGTTCTTCATAAATAAGTTCTTTGTATAATTCTTTCAGTTCTCTTAATGTTTCATCTTCATAATATATAATATATTTTTCTTTGCACTTTCTGCATATAAAATATTTTATTTTTATATCTCCAATAGTTTCTGTTCTTACATCTTTATAAGCTACTTTAAATTTATTATTACACTTATCACATACTATTCTTCTCATTTGTTTACTCCTCTTCTAGTGCTGATAGATAGTCCAGCTTCTCACAAATAGTTTCAACTACTTTTTCATATTTTTTTACTAACCTTTCTTGTTTCTTAGCTTCTTCTTCTGTTAAACTTTCTATTTCATCTTCTAGCTTCATACTTTTATCAAATAATTTTGCTAAGTCTCTAAATGTATCTCTCATTTTAATTCTTGATTCTCTATTATCATTCATAGATTTCCACCTCACAAAATAAAAAAGGACTATCTCAACTATTTAAAGAGATAATCCTTTTTTATAATATTATATATATTTCTGGTTCACAATAAATCTAATCTTACACTTTATATATTATCATTTTGAAATTGTTTTGTATATGAACACTTATTGACACATCATTCTTATTGTATAGCGTTCCATATTAATTAAACCATATCACTGTATATATTGAAATAGCTATACTATATTCCTTTAGCTAATTAACAGTTTATTTTATTAATCTATAGAAACATGACATTTAACTATTATATTAGAATTTATTTACTCCATCTATACCAAATATAAATACTGACAATTTTTCGCAAGCTAGGTTTATATCTCTATATACAGTTCTATTGTCTATATTTTCGGAGATAGCTATTTCTTTTATACTCCATCTTTTTTCATCTATAAATCTTTTATATATTATTCTATATTTTCTTACTTCTAATTCTCCACATTGTTTACTATAAGCTTCATAAATATTTATCATAGTATTTATATGAGAGATGATTATATTTGTACGTGATACACTATTGCTTATACTTTCTACAAATAAATTCTCTGTTATTTTAGAGTTTATTAATTCCTCCAATATTTCAATAGCATTTTCATTTACATTGGATACCTTAAAAATAGAATTATTAACATGTCTTTTAAAATCTTTATAATGTTTCAGTAACAGTTTTGTATTTCTAAGCTTTCTATCATATAAATACTTAATTTCCTCTTTTCTTCTATTCTCATATGTAGTTATAGCTTTCTCTGCTGCTATATTTGTTATCTTTTCAATTAACATATCAATATTTATATTTTCAGTCCCTTCTTCTATTCCTTTTAGCATGCAATAACTTCCTTTCTACTCTTGTTCTCTGATTAATGTAATCATGGTTATCAATCTCTTTAAATTTATATTACTTATATAAAACACCTGTTTTTTTATTTCTAAGCTCTATTCTCCCTATTACTTCAAAACCTGCTACCTTAGCCATTTTTTTAATTAAATCAATCAATATATTCGCTTCTTGTTTCTCTTTGTCAATTTTTCTTATAGCTTCATATGCTGTACTATCTAAGTATCCACTTTTATTATGTCTTATATCTACTCCATTTCTTGTGCTTCCATCTTTAGCCACTTTATGCATATATCAACACTTCCTTTTCCGTTTTTATCATTACATTCCATTGCATAGTCGCAAAATGTACCAGTTACATTACATTGAGAACAAATAAACTCTGCAAACTTTCTGATTTTCATATCTTTTAATATTTCAAAAACTGTTTTAATAACTTTTTCTTCTATTTCTATAGTCGGAAAGCTAATTATATTTTCAATCTCTTCTGTTTCTTCAACTTCAATTTCACCTTCTTCAAATTCATAATCTGTCGTCATATTTATTTCACTTTTTTTCTCTTCGGATTTCTCTGTAACATCCTTAATGCTTAAGTTTCCTTTTTCTCGATACTCTTCAAATAAGCTTTGTTGTTCAGCTTCTTCTAATCTTGATAATTCGTATGCTGTAGATACATTTATATTTTCTTTTTCAAACTCATTTTTAAAATCTGGCATTAGCTTCTTGGATATATTCTCTAGTCTTGCTATTTGACCAGCTGATGTATTTAACATTTTAGCAACTAAATCCCTAGTTTTACCTTTTATATCTTCTTCTGCTCTTAGTTCTTCTAATAACTTCTTCATTTCTACTGCCTGCTTCATTTTTTCAAAATCTGTTAATTCTCTTGCAGTTGAATTAGTTGTTATTAATAAAATCTTCTCCCTTATTCCAGTTACCTTTTCTATCATACAAGGCATCATTTTAAATTTTTCATTCTCTTCGTTTTCTTCTAATAGCTTCAATACTGCTAATCTTCTTCTATGACCTGCTATTATTGTATATTTATTATCCTTACTTTCTTTTACCAATAGATTCTGTTTTACTCCAAACATTTCTATAGAAGATTTTAAATCTTCTATATCTTCAACTGAATAAAAATTATCTTCTGATGGTACTAAATCATAAACACTTATACTTTTTATTTCTGTTTTTTCATTTTTAATATTTTGATTGTCATTTTCTAGTTTACTATTATTAATTGCTTCAAACATATTAAAAGCCATTTTACTTTTCCTTTCTATGTGTCCAATTCGGACACATTTTTTATTCTATATTTAGATACTCATTAACTAACTTTTTGTAATCTATCGTTGCACCACATCTTTTGTTGTATTTCATTATTGTTTTTTGATAAAATGTACTCTCAGATACATTTTTATTTAATCTTATTACAGTTTTAAATACTTTACATATATTCTGTAGTAAAGTTAAAAATTGATTATTTACATCATTATTTTGATAATGAGTTACTATGCACCCTTTAAATTTTAATTTTTCATTTACATGTTTAGCATTTTCTATTTGCTCTAGTAATTCTTTTATCCCCTTAAGAGAAAAGCTATCTGCTCTTACTGTTATAATTACTTCATCTGATGCTACTAAAGAATTTACTGTTACTATATCTGCGCTTGGTGCATTATCAATTATACAAAAGTCATATTCATTTTTAACTTTTTCCAGCAATCTCTTTAATATACTAAATTTATCTTTTTCACTATCGAATAGCATCCTGTCAGCTTGGTACAAGTGCATATTACTAGTTATAATATCTATATTTTTATTTTCAGTCCTACATATGTATTCATGTATATCTGCATCTTCAAGCAACATTTCTGCTGTTCCTTTTCTTTTTTCATCAAATTTTGAGAAGTACTGTGATAAGTTACCTTGTTTATCTGCATCTATCAGTAATACTTTCTTCTTATGTACTACAGATAAAATATCTGCCATGTTTGCACTTGTTATTGTTTTACCTGTTCCTCCTTTAAAACTTAAAATCGATATGATTTTCATAGCTTTACCTTCTTTCTTTTATTTTAATATTTAAAAATTTTCTGATGTCCTTATTGGTAATAAGTAGCCTATTATATGCCCTTTTATAGATATGCGAACAAGAGAGTTACTGTCTATTCCTTCTACCTTATCAAATTTTCCAAAAATTTTTATATAGTTTTCATCAAGATAAATTACAAAATCTTCACATATATATTTATGATAAGTAAGCTCTCTTACTGGTATATAATATTTTAATAACAGTTCTCTATATCCATCTTTTTTTATGTTATCCATTATTATCTGAGATTTCTTATTGTTAGCTTCAAATAGTTTAGGATTTAATACCATTTCATTTTTATCTACTATAAAAACACATGCACCATCTGATATATAGTATTTATTGTCTTTTTCTATCAATATCCTAGTTTTATTTTTCTTTATACAATCCACAAAATAATTTATTACTTTCTTTTCCATAAACTTTCAGCTCCTTATATTTTTTTCAATCAATTTTAGAAGCCTGTTATATTCATCTTCTCCTATAATTCCATTTAACTCTATTTTTTCTAAGTACTGTATAGCTTTTATTGTTGCTTCTAACTCTCCAGTATTGCATATTTCTACTATTTTACTTGCAAGATATATTATTTTATCTTTGTTAGCTAATAACATAATAATCAACCTTTTTTTTATTCTAAGAAACTTTTTAATTCTAGTTCTTCAATAATCTTTTCTATTTTTTTCTTTATTCTAAACCTTTTTGTTCTCGCTTTTATAGCTTCAAGCCTAGTTATTTTATCATTTAGCATCTTTTTAAATTTTAATTCTATTTCTTTAATTTTATTGTTAAAAGTTTCTATTGTTTTTTTCAAAATCTCATTTTCTTCTTTTAATTTTTCTATTTCTTCTCTTAAAATTCCAGCTCCAGCTTCCATTCCTTTTTTCACGTTTTGGTCATTTTCATATCTAATTTTTAAAGACATTTTTTCTGTATGTAGTGCAGCGTTTTTATTTTCTAAGTCTGAAATTATTTTTTCTTTCTTTGAACATTTATCTTTTAGTTCTTCTATTCTTCTAAGAGATATTTCATATTCTGCTTTTATTTCATCAAAATCTTTTTTAGTATATAAGTTTAAAAACATTTTATCCC
The DNA here is from genome assembly GCF_020657785.1 of Clostridioides sp. ZZV14-6154. Classification (NCBI taxonomy): domain Bacteria; kingdom Bacillati; phylum Bacillota; class Clostridia; order Peptostreptococcales; family Peptostreptococcaceae; genus Clostridioides; species Clostridioides sp. ZZV14-6154. The sequence continues at coordinate 505,016 of NZ_JAGWCY010000001.1, forward strand.
CACCTTTTTAAATACTATCATCTATTTCATTTTCAAATTCTTTTCTTAATAAGCTATAATTCTCATTTAATATTTTCTCGTCTTTAGTTATATAGTCTAAAAATAATACAGCTCCATTGAAAAATTTTATTTCAAATCTTTTTATATCTTCTTGTTTTACATATTGTCTACCAAAACAATTCTTCATATTTTTCCATACTAGAAAAGGTATGAAGTAAAACTTATCTTGTATCCCTACACAAACCCCTGCTATTGCTCCCATGCGATAATATCTATCTAATGTTTCTAATTGTGTATTGGTTAAAACACTTCTTTTTATATTATCTTTAAGTGTATATTTAGCTTCAAAGCATATACATACTCCATGTTTTAGAGTACCTTTGAAGTCTGGTTGTGCATTAGCTATAAATCTTCCCGTAAATTTCCCTGTTTTATCCTTGTTTAACACTCTAAATGGTTCTGGTGTTTTTTCTATTTCTGCTCTATTATCATTTCTATAGATTATACAAGCTGAGTTTATATAGTTTTCAAAATGCTGTCCTTGCGCATTAGCAACTTTATTTTTATATCTTTGTTGTAGTTTTTTATCATCCATGTTTTACACTCCAATCTTTTCTACGAGGAATTTATACTTAAAATTTATTACTCATTATATATAAAATTTATTTCTTCTGTCTTACATAGTTCAGTTAACCAATGATATTCTTTATCTTTCAAGCCACAATGTTCTAATATAATTTTATTAATTTTATTTATATCTAAATTTATACTAGCTTTAGCATTACAAATTTCACATCTTTCAGTTTTGCAATTACTACAGTTTACTTTAATATCCATTAAATCCGTTATTTGTATTTCTAATAACCTTAACTCATTACTTCTTCTTCTCAGTTCATCTAATTCTTTTAGTTTTATATTCACCCTTGCAGACTCTAACATTTTTTACTTACCTCCAAGTTTGTTTTTTCCAGATTATATTTCATCCTCAAAGATTACAAAACTTTCTCCACAACTTGTTGTAACTACTCTATAAGTTTTTTCATTCATGTGACAATGATAATCTAAAATTTTTTCATCTATTCCTGCTCTTTGAATATCTTTTAATCTTATTACCATTTTTTCTTGTATAATTTCATGTATATTTGATGTTGTTATCTCTCCTGTGTATAATTTTGTCTTGAAATTTTTCTCTTTTTGTATTTCTTTTTCTATTTTTCTTCTATCTAATACAACATCTTTTACAAATTCTCCAAATCTTTCATTGAAATTATATAATTCTATGTGATACTTTCCATCTTCTTCTGCAAAGTAAAAATTAAGTTGTCCTTTTTCTGCTAATTCTTTGTAAGCTTCTAATTCTTTTTCTAACATTTTTATTTTCTTTTCTTTACTTGAAATTATTTTTAATAATCTTGTTAACAAAATTTTATCTTTATAAACCATTTCTACCACTCCTTCACATTACCAGATAACATTTTCATTTAACCAATTTTTATATGCTTTTTCACAATCAAAACTTTCACAATCAATCTCAGTATTATTACATGAATTACATATATCTTCTGAGTATTTTTTACATGCTTTATTTTCTCTCATCGAAGTGAAAGTTACTAATTCTTCATTAGTCATATTTTTAAGAGCTTTTTTAAAACTTACAATTCTAAAACAGTTACGAATACATTTTTTATTTAATACATTAAGTTCTCTCTTAGCTTCTTTTTTAGTTTTATATACTTTAGCTTTATTTATATCCTTCATTAACACAGGGTATAAGTCGTAGTTAAAAGTATGATTTTTCCCTGCATAGTAAGTGTCTTTTTCTCTTCTTTTACTAGATTCATCTTGGCATAAATCAGCTAGCACAAAGCCTTTTATTTTATCCTTATTAGTCATTAGTTTTTATACTCTCCTTATCTGTAAATATTATTATTTGTCCTTTTCCCCATCCGCTTATTTCTATTTTTTTATTATTTTCTTCACAGTAAGATGCAACTTCTTTCATACTTATATTCTTTAATTGAAAATCTATAGCGGTTATAAAATTACCTTTTTCCAATATTTTTTCTATCTTGCTCTTTACTTCAAAGCGACCACACATGCACCCATTTTTATTTTCAGCTCTACAAATATTATTAAATTTACATATTTTACAAATACGTTCTCCCGCTTTGTCACATATCGCTTCTATTTCTTTATCCATTCTTATTACCTTCTTTCTTTTCTTTTTTTCTCTCATTCTTGAACTTGTTTTTACAAACATAAGAACAATATGTCTTTGAATACAAATTTGTTTCAAATTCCTTCTTGCAGCACTTACACACTCTTAAATACATACAATCACCTCATTTCAATTTAATCTTCGCATCTTTATGTATAAGCTAACTCCTGTTATATCGTTATATGTAGCCTTACATTCTGTAAATATATAACCCTTGTATTGTTTTTCCCAGAACACGCTATTATCTAGGTCATTCCTTACTAGTTCCATAACTTTCTTTCTGCTATATCTACTATCATTGCAACGCTGATAAGGTTTTTCTAAATTCTGTGATGAACTCCATCTTTTTCTACCTTGAGGGTCTTTCATGAGATAATTGCATAAACTTTGTAAGCCAAATTCGTTTGGTTGCAATCTATGCGTGTTTATCCATCCAAGTTTTTCACCCTCTTTTTTTCCTCTTGATTTTCTAACCCATAAACTTTCAATTATATCTCTATCAAGTTCTCCATTGAGTATCATGTGATGGTGTACTCTCTTAGTTCCATTTTTCTTTTCACCAAACTCAGTTATTAGCAAATACTTAATCGCTCCTAATCCCTCTTTTTTTCTTTTATGGTTTATTCTTCTTATATAATTTCTAGCTTCTTTTTCAGCTTCTTCAACTGTACTAGGTAAAAATTTTGGTGCATATGTAAAATGTACAACTAGGTCTTTATTATTAAAATTTGTATTAGCTAGTTGCATAAAGTATCTTTTAGCGTTTTTATCATTTAGATTCTTTTGCTTTGGTTTAGATACATATTCTCTTTTACCTCTTTTACCTTTTGTTCCATCTACTCTTGGTATTATGTCTATCTCTAAATAGTCATTACAATATATCTTTTTCTCTCTTATAAAACTCTTCATATAGCAGTACCTCTTTAGTCTTTTATTAGCATCTATATATTAGTATCTAGTGTTATATATTTGTATAGATACTTTATATCGTTATAATGTTAATACCTATTACAAGCTCGTTAATCGCTCTATTTAGCGTATTTATTGAACTCTATTGTCTTATCTGCTATAATAAAAAATAGATATGTTTTTATAGCTTTGACAACAAAGTTATTTTGTGAAGTGTCTTATAACTGCGAATTATAAGACACTTTTTGTTTGCATAATTTTTAGACTTCAATTTAAATTACTTCCTTTTCTAACTTTTTTTCTTTTTCAATTTTCATTTCTTCTTCTGTTTTCTTTCTATATGTACACTTTATTTCTAAATCTACGTCAAAAAGTCTTTTTGCCATCATTTCTTTTGCTCTTGCTAATCCCTTACAAAAGTAATCCATGTTCATTTCGCCTTTAAATTCAACTTTTTCGTATGGTTTTGACATATGTATTCCCCCCATTTTTTATTTTAATTATGTATTAAATAGTGTTATTAACTTATTTTACAAAGTGATTTTTAGTACTTTCTAGTATTTCAATAACACTATTCTTTTCTATAAATTCTCTTGAATAAAAATAAATATTTCCTTCACACTTTATCGCAATTAAAAATTCTTTTTTAAAATTTCCGTTTAAGTGTTCTTCAATATGCTTTCTATATAAAGCACTTTTTTTATTTACATTTTGCAATATGTAATCTTTATCTACTCTAAAGTAACCATACTTTTCTAATCCATTTATTTTTATTTCTATATCTAAATCATTCATGTTTCTATCACTCCTTATCTAACTTTTATCAAATCAGAAAATGAGTTCAATTCATTTTTGAGTTCTTCATACAATCCTTTAATTTTACTTATTTTCTGATTCAAAAGTTCCTCGTCTATTTCTACACTCACTTTTAAAGTTATTACTTCTTTTTCCTCTTTCATTTTTATCTCCCATTCTTACCTATTTTTATTTATTGAATAAGACACTATCTTATTTTTTGATTTTTTTTATAAATTTTATGTTATAATTTTCTTATTAAAATATAATGAAAGGACTATAAAAAATGGACTACTTAGCAGTAAATTGGATTGCCATTTTAGCACTAATAATATCATTTTCAAGTCTTTATATTTCTGTAAAAGTATATAGAAAAGCTAGTGTTAAACTTAAAATCTCTTATGATATAGAGAAAAGTTATTGTTTTGGTTTTAATTGGTTCGAAAAATACGAACTTTTAATATGTTATTTGACTATAGAAAATCTTTCTACTAGCAATGTATCTATTACTAAAATTAAATTACTGGATAATCTTCTATCTTCAAACGCTACTAAACTTGATATACATGATTATTATAATAATAATGGAATTTCATTGATTAATTTTGAAGGTAATAATAATTCATACATACCTATCAATACAAATAGTGAAAATATTTTAAAATATACAAGAATTCCATCACTTGGTACTATACATGGATACGCTGTATTTGAAGGAATACATCCAATAAGCGAATCGAAAGATTTTAAAATAATTGTAGATACTCCAGATGGCTCATTTGATACTAAAGTAACTATTAATCCACTACCAAAAGATTTTAAACCTATACATCCATTAGATGAAGATTAAAGATATTAGGCTTAATACAATACCTAATATTGACATCAATATAGCAATTTTTATTTCATATTCATCTTTTTTCTTCATGATATTTCTAAATTCTTTATGTAAAATAATATTTTGCGATATGAATAATATATCCCCTTCTGATAAGTTCTTATCTTTACAAAAGATTAAGAACTTATCACTCTTTTTCAAAGTAATACTTTTAACTCTTATGATATATTCTTTTTTTAAAATTGATTTTTTTATATACTTTTTTATGTAAATATTCTCTAAAATGAATTTTATATCTTTATTAGACAACTCTTTAGATTTACAAAAGTTCAAAAAACTATTTTTATCTTTATTCGCAAGTATTTTTAATTCTAAATCTCTTGTAATTTTTTCACTAATATCTTGTTCCATTTTTACCACCTCAAATACTTATTTTTATTTCATTATTGATACATCTGAATCATTTGTAATATTTGCACCTTTTAGTATGTAAAACATCTTTACTCTTTCTTCATATGGCATTTTTACAATTTCTTTCATTAAATCGTCGCTATCAATTTTTTTACTAAGAAATTCATTTGCTGAACTTCCTTTAGTTCCGATTAGTTTTTGTGTTTTATTTTCAATTATTTTATTCATATTTCCAACCCCTTTCACTCGCTCTGTAAGTACATATTACCACTAAGCAAGTAACAAGTCAACACTTTAGTCTATTTTCACTTGCTTTGTGAGTATCATTATGTTAATATCCTTAATAGGAGGCGATTTTATGAATGAAAGATTGAAGCAAATTAGAAGTCACTTCGGTATGAGTCAAGCCGAATTTAGCAAACATATACTTGTAGGTTCTTCAACATTAGCTATGTGGGAAATTGGTACAAGAACTCCAAAAGATATTCATATATCCAAAATTTGTTCTGAATTTGGTATAAGAGAAGAGTGGTTTCGCAATGGAATTGGGGAAATGTTTATAGAAAATGATAATACAATAATTTCAGAACTATCTAATAAATATAGCCTTGATAGTTTAGATGTAAAAATACTTGAAAGTTATCTAAAGCTTTCTGGAGAACAAAGAAAAGCAATAAAAAAATATGTATACTCACTTGTTGATACAATATTGGAAGATGATGAATTATATCAAGATTACAGAGGCGAGTATATAGAAGAAAACTCACAACTATCAGCTGCTAGGAATGGCAATACTGAAAATATAGAAGAAGCAATAAATTTATACGACAATTTAGATGACACTTTAGAAAGGTAAATAAAAACAAATAATGCATAAATTTTTACGACAAATAGCTTACGAATTCATTTTAAGAGAAAAAATTACGACATTACCCTATTTGTCCTTTTCAAGTTATTAAAAATAATAACTTGAAAGTTTATTCCTATGACGAATTTTCAAAATTAATAAGAAGAGATACCAATTTTATTATTGAAAAATATGACAAGCAAGGTTTTGTGTTCTGGAGCAAAAGAGATAATACTTTTGTAATTTGTTACAATACGTGTTATCCCTTTCATTCCATTCGTTGGACACTTATGCATGAACTATCACACATTTTTCTAGGACATGCAACAAAAACTAATGTTTTAAAACTTCATTCCAAAAGTAACAAATTATTTGAAGTAGAAGCAGAGGCTTTTACAAAATATATATTATGTCCTCATACAGTCTTATCATATTGTAAAATTTTGGAAATTTCTGAAATTATGTATTTCTGTGGAGTTGATAAGAATATTGCTCTTAAAAAAAGTCTTTCTTTGAAAAAAGAGAAAAATACTACTACTGGTTTAGATAATTTAGTTATAAAACAGTTTAATGTTTTTATTAAAAATTACATAAAATATAGAAAAAAAGGTACTTAGTTGACTAAGTACCTTTTTTTCTATATTTTCTTTCCATACTTATACAAATCTTCCATTTATATACTATATTATGATACTATAATTTTATTAACATGTTTTTAGGGAGGTTTTATATTATGACTGAATATATTGTAGTTCTAAATAATTTAAATAATTGGGATTTGAAAGAATTTATAGATGAAAATAATACATATTCAATTTATAGCTCTACAGATAAAGAAATGGTTATTGACTATGCAAAAAGTTTAGCTTCTTCTATGAAACCAAGTCATTTAATTATCAAGGATGAAAATAATATTGTAGAGAAAGATGAACTTTTTTTAAACAATAAATGTAGAAAATGTGGCAAACAGCTTCCAGAGAACTCAGAAGATGATTTATGCTTGATATGTAAAGATGTGCTTAAGGTTCAAGCTAAAGAAATCTCTAAATTAGAAGAGAAGAAAAAAGAACTTAAGAGGCTGAAAGTTAATCCAAGTATGGTAATAATCTCAACAACACCTTTTCTTGATGGTTATTCAATAGAAGAATACATTTCTATTGAAGCAGCTGAGGTAGTTATTGGTTCTGGATTCTATGCAGATTTAACAGCAGGTTTAACAGATTTTTTAGGCGATAGGTCTTTGCCTTATGAAAAAAAATTAACTCAAGCACGAAAACAAGCATTCAATATATTAAAAGAGAAGGCAGTTGCATGTGGAGGAAATGCAGTTGTCGGCATAGATATAGATTATATGGAAATAGGAAGATTATTTTCTGTAATAGTGAACGGAACAGTTGTAAAGGTAAAATCAAACGATAAGTAAAAATATATAAAATATATTATAATAAAAAAACGAATGCGTATTGATACGCATTCATTTTTATGTTATAATATATATATAGAAAGTTAGAGAGAGGAGGGAAATAATATTGAGAGTAAGAGAAATTTTAAAAATCGCTTTTGAAAATGGTTGGAAAGTAAAAAGCCAAAGAGGTTCACATATTAAGCTAATACATAAAGATACAAATAAGACAGCCATTATACCAAACCATACTGGCGATATACCAAAAGGTACTCTTAAATCAATTTATAAAATGTTAGGGCTTAAATAGCCCTAGCAGTTTATAAATATATACTCTCTCTAACTTATTTAAAAACCTCATAAGGTGGTGATTAGATGTATAAAAACGATTATATATTTCCTGCTACTATTACAAAGCATGATGATAATGACTACGAAGTAAACTTTTTTGATTTCGATAATATTGTCACTTATGGAGAAACATTAGAAAATGCGTATTTAATGGCAGAGGATGCTTTAAAACTAGAATTATTTGATTTATATTCAGATACTAAGGAAATACCAACAGCTACTAATTTAAACAATTTAAGTATTGAACAAAATCAAACTGTAATCTTAGTAAAAGTTAGTTTGAAAGAAACAATAAAACAATATGATGGAAAATATATAAAAAAATCTGTATCAATCCCTTCTTGGTTGGAGAAAGAAGCAAAGAAAAATAACATTAATTTTTCTCAAACATTACAAGAAGCATTGAAAAATAAGCTTGATATTAATTAATAATAACCTTATTCAATATTAAATAGTGCCTAGTGATTTTTTTACTAGGCACAAGACATAAACAGGAGGATTTTATAATGGATAATATAAAACGTGTAGCTCTTTATATACGTGTCAGCACGGAAGAGCAAGTATTACATGGTGATAGTATTAGAACTCAAACAGAAGCTTTAGAACAGTATGCAAAAGATAATGGTTTTATTGTAGTTGATAAATATATTGATGAAGGTTATAGTGCAACAAACTTAAAAAGACCTAGCTTACAACGTATGCTCGAAGATATAAAAGAAAATAAAATTGATTTAATTCTCTTAACTAAAATTGATAGGTTTAGTAGAGGTGTTAAAAACTTCTATAAAATCATGGAAACACTAGAAAAGCATAAATGTGATTGGAAAACTATTTTGGAAAATTATGATTCTTCAACTGCTGCTGGTAGATTGCACATAAATATTATGCTTTCTGTAGCTGAAAATGAAGCAGCACAAACATCTGAAAGAATTAAGTTCGTTTTCCAAGATAAATTAAGACGCAAAGAAATTGTAAGTGGCAGTAATCCATTTGGATACAAAATAGTTGATAAACACTTAGTAATTGATGACGAAAAAGCTGAAATAGTAAGAGAATGTTTTAATTCTTATGAGAAATTTACTTCAATGATAAGAGCTTTACAACATATAAACAGTTCTTTCAATACTAACTTTTCTTATAATTTTGTTTACAGAATATTAAAAAATAATATATATGTAGGAACATACATTCACAATGATTTAGTTGTAGAAAATTTTTGCGATGCAATTATAAGTTCTGAACAGTTTAATATTGTTCAAAAACTGTTATCAAAAAATACTAAAGTTTATAATAATAAATATCTTAATTCACTAGGAATGCAGTATATTTTTTCTGGTATGGTAATATGTCAGTGTGGTCGTAAAATGAGTGGTACATATTCTTTAAGCACTGATAAAAGAATATATAAGTATTATAGATGTCATGTATCGCAAACAAGTAAAAAGTGTGATAATACAAAACGATTGTCAGAAAAAAAGATTGAAGCTTTTTTATTGAAAAATGTAAGAAAACAATTAGAAGAAACTATTCTTAAACATGAATCTAATAATAAAAAAGTAAAAAGTAAAAATAATAATAACCAGATTAAAAGCAAGATAAAAAAACAAATAAATAAACTACAAGATTTATATTTTGATGATTTAATAGATAAAGAAGATTACAAGCTTAAATACCAAAAACTCAATGCACAACTAATTGAATTAGAGAAAAATAACATGGAAGGAAAAAGTTCTATAATAAATTTACAAGATATTAGAAGTTTTTTAGAAATTAACTTTGAAGAAATATATGCTGATTTAAATGACCAAGAAAAGAGAACATTATGGACTAGCATAATAGACACTATCTCTATTGATAAGAATAAGAATTTTACTATAAATTTTTTATAGTAGTTTATTTTGATTTATTTGTACTAATACACCATTACCTGATGGTCCTAAAAATCCTAGTATTTCTCCTTTTCCCACTTCAAAATTAATATTTTGTAAAAATTTTTTATCTGTATAACTAAATGATAAACTATCAACTTTAATCATTTTTATCCCACCTTTTTATATATTTGACTAATTTAATTATATAGTCAATAAAAACCAATTTTTTTGTTTGTTAATACTTTTTAGTAAAAATACTAGCAAACAAGTTTAAAAATTTATTCCATAAGTTGTATAACTAGACCTCTTATCATCAATCTTAAAGCATCATCAAAACAATTCTCACCAACTTCATGTTTGTATAACATAGTAAGAAATACTGCTCTAAATGCCCCACTAAAGTTTTCTACATGTTTATTTTTTGCATTTGGTATATAAGATATCATCTTACTAATTTCAAAATCATCATGCTTAAAATGTTCTTCAATTATATAATCTGGTAATTTTCGCATTAGTATTTCAAACTCTCCATTAATTAACAGATTTAAAATTGAAGTATCATCAACTAGCTTATAAAATTTCATAAATATATCTGTCAACTTATCATATGTAACACTTTCATCAAGTTTTTTTAATTCGTATAACATTTGGTTTTGTATTGAATCATGTATATCTTTCAATACTTCAAAAAAAAGTAATTCTTTCGATTGAAAAAACAGATAAAAAGTTCCCTTTGGAATCTTTACTCGCCTTACAAGTTCATCAACAGTAGTTTTTCTAATACCATATTGCTCAATACACAAACTAGCCTCTTCTTTAAGTCTTTTAACTATGTACTCTCTTTCTTTATCAGAATATGATTTAGGCATCCTCTCATCTCCTATTTGACTAAATTAATCTTTATAGTCAATATAATTCTTTTACTCTTTAATGTCAATAAATTTATTAATTCTATTAAAAATCTTCGAAAATTCTGAATTTTATATAGCTTTTTTTATTCTATAATGTTATAATTAAAATATAAATAATATATTATTCTATTTTCATATCTATTTGCTTATTTTTTAACTTAGTTTCTAATAGCAGTAATCATATTTATCTTTTTAAATGTTCCATTTTTAATAAAAAATGAAGGAGTTGATTTTATGACTACTACTACAAAAAATCGTTTTTATGATTTTGTTCAAGAAAACTTAAATAAATATGTTGAAGTAAATTCTTATTTTAGCAGTTGCCCTCTATATGGGGAAATTATAGAAGCAGACAGCTTATCAATTACACTTTGTTCAAGATATATAGACGAATCTAATCCATCTTTAAACGAGACTTACACACTATATTTACCACTTAGCTCTATAATAGCTATTAGAACTATATAAAAAGGTTAATTAAATACAGGTTATTTTTATATAGTATGTAAGACTTTCTATATAAAAATAACCCTTTTCTATTTATACATTTTATACATTGAAAATATTAATACGTATATTTAAAGCTGTAAATAGAATCTTATAATTATTGATTGTTTCAGTTATCAATAATTCAAAATGGCTATTTACAGCTTCAATTTGTCATTATCTACTAGAAATATATTAATCTACTAGTATCTTATTTAACACTTTTTAATTTTACTAACTCCTTAAAGGCGTTTTGATTTGCACCTCCACCAACTTGAGTTACTTTTTCTAAAGTTTTATTTTTAAGAATATCTTTTTGACTATCAGCTAATTTATCACCAACCAAAATTACTGGTGACCCATTTTTTGCTCCTAGAGGACCAACTGCTAGACCGTCTATTAAATCATTTTGACTCTTTATTCCATTTTTAACTACATATGCATTTTTCAAAGTATCTTTTTTATAAAAATTATCTATTATCTTTGAATTTGTTTCGTCTCTACTACTACCAGATAATCTAGTTGGGTTTTTAAGTTTACTTTCCAAACTAGTTGATAAAGATACTGTACCTCCAATAATATAAGACTTCTCTATATTTAGTGAGTTTAAAAATTCATCTGCTCCTTGCAATTCGCTTTTTTCATTTGCAAGTATAATTGGAATATTATTTTCTGCTGCGGCTGCACCTACACTAATTGCATCAGCTAAACCTTTTACACCATTTACAACAGCTATTTGAGAGACATTTTTTATACTATTCAACTTTTGAGCTAATAGCAAGCTTGTCTTATATCTGTCACTTCCTGATATTCTTTCAGTTGATATATTTAAGTTTTTTAATTGTTGTTCAGTTTCTTTACTTATGGAATTTTCTCCACCTATTAAGTATACTTTTTTTGCACCTAATCTCTGTATTTCAGCTTTAGTTTTTGAATTCAAAGCTTCTTTTTGTGTTAATAGTATCGGTGAATTGATGGCAGATGTAAAAGGAGTTGCTGCCAATGCATCTACTATTGAACCTCCATTTACTAAAACTACATTTTCTGAAGAACTAAATCCATTTTGGCTAACTTTAATGGCAGTTTCATATCTATCACTACCAATTAAAGATTCATTTGGAATACTTTCATCAGAAGATTTTTCTGTAACAGCTTTTATAGTAAAGTTACATGGATAAAACTTGCTATCTCTATTTATATCATAGAATTTTCCAGTACTATCTATAATGTAACTTTCTCCTAAGTTTGCTTTTGCTTTAAACGTATCATAACCTGGCACATTTGATTCAGAACCTATAGTTGATTCTCCATTTTTATCTTCTATGCTAACTACTATAGCACCTTTTCCTTCTGGTATATCAAAAGAATCGATTGGAACGGTTATGTATCCTGAATATTGCGTAGTACCCTCTTTTAATTTTTTCATATTATTTTCTTGAGGTATGCTATTTACTACTGGAGCATAATATATTTCATACTTAGCTCCTATACTCTCAGTTAAAAACATTACAGATTTTAGAGTCTCATCTCCCCTATTAAAGTCAAATACATTTGCAGCTGTTATTTTATTTGAAATTAAAGGAACAATACTTGCGTAGTCATGTTGATACATTTTTTCATCATCATTAGGTTTTTGACCTCCTCTGATTGAGAAATTATCTATATCAGACATAAGTGTCTTATCTTCATAAGATATCCAGAAGTATCCACGTTCAGAATTATAATCTCCCCAACTATTTTTTATTAGCCATGCACCATTTTTTGATGGTCTATTACTTGAATTAAAGTTATCTTTAGAATAATTATCATCCCAACCTACAACTGAAATAGCATGGTTAGTATTGAAACTTTTTGTTGGACAATAATATGAATTGGTGTCTTCACTTTGATACTTAATATCTTCATAATAACCTGATGTTACTGCTCCATACTGTAATATAGCATTTTTTGTAGAGTTCATATCATTACTTACACATACAGCATCTGTTACATTAAAAACAGTTGGTGCTGTATTCATATTAGCTGGTTTTGTTGCTCCTTGTGCTTTAGATATTTTACCGTTATATGGAATATCTTTTTCCAATTTAGGACCTGACCAAGATGTTAAGTATCCCATAGCTTCATAATTTAAAGCACCATCCATATCATTTACAGTCCATCCATATTCACCTTCTGAAGCCCACCATCTTAAATGTTCTTCTGATAAATCATAGTCTCCATAATTCTTTAATTTTAGAAAACTTTCTAAAGTTGCCATGGCTGCAAAATCCCAGCATATTCCAAGATTTTCTTGATTTTTTATTGAGGTCATTAATCCCAACTTTCTTGGGTCATAAGATGCTGGAGCTGTTCTTCCTTTACTTCGAACTTTAGTACCTTCCAATTGATATGGATTTGGTATAATCCCATTATATTTTTCTGTACGTCCATTTTTAGCATCTTCTAGATATTGTTTATAAGTCTCACTGTATTCAGCTTTTTTTATCTGATTCAATGTATTTCCATTTTCAGCTGATACAGGAATCGTTGACATTACTAAAATAGATATTAAAAATAATGCAATAAACCTTGATGCTTTTCTTGAAGCAAACTTTTTCATACTTTCTCCCCCTAACTTCGAGCTAATTTTTTAAAATTTAATACTATATATGACTAAATATTAATTATTTCTAAATATATAATCATTTAAATCAATTATACCAAAGTTTTCCTTTAAAAATAAATAGAATAAAATAAAAAGCTGAAATTATCTTGGATAAATTCAGCTTTTTATTTTATTATTTAAGATATTTTTATTTAAATCCAATTACTGCAGCCCCTAATGCTCCTATTATCTGAGTATGTTCTGCAATAAATATTTTTTTATCTAATATTTCTTCTATCATTTTTACTAATACTTTACTCTTCGCAAGACCTCCAGTAAATGCAACTTCATCTACTATTTCTCCTCTTGCCAACATCGATGTTGACTTATTTGCAATAGATTTAAGTATTCCTGCTGCTACATCTCCAGTAGAAATATTTTGAGCTAAGAGACTTACTATTTCGGACTCTGCAAAAACTGTACACATGCTAGATATATTAACTGGTTCATTTCCTTGAGCTAGCGTATCAATACTTTCTATATCACTTCCCAAAAGATTAGAGGTAATTTCTAAAAACCTACCAGTACCAGCAGCACACTTATCATTCATTATAAAATTAAATACATTTCCATCTCTATCTAAATTTATAACTTTACTATCTTGACCACCTACATCTAAAATAGTCCTTACATTCTCATTTAAAAAGTAAACGCCTCTAGTGTGACACGTTATTTCTGTTACTTTCTTATCGGCAAAGTCCATTACCCCTCTGCCATAGCCTGTACCTACTACTTTTTTTATATCTTTTTTATCAATTCCATCGCTTAACAACTCATAAACTTGTTTAGATGTACTTTTAGGGCTCCATCCAGTTGGTATAATTATTTTTTTGACAATTTTTTCACCATCAAATAACACACCTTTTGTTGCTACTGACCCTGAGTCCACTCCTATACTAAACATAACCCCTCCTATTATTACTCTCCTATAACATCTCTACAAACGCTTCAAATCTAGTTCTTAATTGTTCAGTATCTGATTTTGAATAATCAGTTTCAAGAGACATAAATGGCTTATTTTTTTCTTTTGTAACAAATTCTCTTACTCTGTAACTTTCTATATTAAATGTATGACAGGCTTGTAAAACTACATCTATTACACCATCTACATTATATTCATCTATTATTCTATCTAGTAGTTCAATCCTATGGTCATTGTTCATCATACAAGAACAACCTATATTTATGTATTTTTGTGTTAAAGCATCATACACATCTTCTGTTTCTTCATCAACTAATAAATCATTTGATCTTATAGCTCCACAAAGTTCATATGCCACAACTGATGCTCCAGCATCTTCTAAAGTTTTAACTATCTTTTCACTTATTCCACCAATTGGAGAACCTGTTATAAGAATTCTTGGTTTATCTTTTGTAACTGGACATTCTCCTTTTTCATATCTTTCTTTCATATCATCTATAACTTTTCTTAAAGATTGCTTAAGTTCAGTACGGTCAAATTTAAAACCTGCTTGATATAGTACATTATGAAGTTCAAGACCTGTAAGTGCAGATGGTTGTAATTTACCAAGTGCATAAAACTCTTTTAAAAGTTCTCTCTCTTCATTCTTATCTTTTATGGCCGCTCTTATATCATCTTCTGTTATAGTCACGCCTAAAGATTTTTCAACCTCATCTTTTAATTTTACCATTTCATCTTTCCAAAGCTTATAAGCAAACTCACCTTTTGCAGTATTTGGTAAATGCATTACATATGTTGGTTTAACCTTTGCAAGCTCTTCATACATTTTTTTCTTGCCATCACAAGTAGTTTCTCCTATTAATAAATCAGAAAAATAGAAATATGGACATGTATCTGTTATTGCATGCCCATAACTTGATTTTATTAAAGGACAAAGATTTCTTGGTAACACTTTTTCTGCATCTGGAATTGGTTCTTCACTAACTCCACAAACACCTACTACTGTTGCTCCTGCTGCCATTGGAATCTCAACTGGAGTAAATGTGCAGAACACTCCAACCATTTTTTTCCCATTTTCTTTAAGTTCCTTTGCATTTATAAATCCTTTTTGTCTAGCTTCATTAAAACTATCAAATTGTTTTGGTAAATTTGCCATGAAAATATTCCTCCCAATTACTTCTCTTTATAATTCATTTTGTATTTTAAACAATAAAACGTAAATATTTCCATTAAAATACAAACCTCTACATTAGATTTTATCATGCTTTACCTTTCATCCATCATTGTTTTTATCAATGCAAATCAATATATATATAGATATATTTTATATCTATTTAAAAATTTTACCATTTATCAATTAAGCTCTCTAATCCTCAATCTATAAGCAAATACTGCTGTTTCATGTAATTTATCAATTAATTTTCCATTTACATAAAATCCTACAAATGCCCCTATTCCAGGCATTAGTTGCAAAAGTTTAGCTAAATCTAAATAATCCCTGTATTCTTGCTGAAATGTTCTCCAATCAAAATCATTGATATCATTTGGTAAATTTTTTATATACTCATCCCAATTACTCATCAATTTAAATGTTGTATTTATATTCGATTGACTAGAAAAAGCCAACTGCAATATACTTAGTATATAAATTCTTTCTCTATAATCTTTAACATCATATCCATATATTGAAGCAACATCATATAAAAATTTTATCTTAATACCTAAAAGTAGAGGAAAATCAGAAAGCCCCAAAAAAATACCTCCAGCTCCTGTACCTGCTCCTTCAATCATTGCTGTAGTTTTATAATTTTTAGCCTTTTCTTCAACTAACTTTTCCCTTTCTTCTAAGGATATATTTCTAATTGGTGACTTTGTAGCATATTTATATCCAAAAAATACAGTTTTTGTCATTCCTTTTATTGAAGAAGTCATTATTTCATGGTATTTATCTGGCAACACTCCATTGAATTTATTTTGTATACCTTTTGAAGCTTTATCAAATATAGACGGTTTTTTCAATATATCTTTCTTCCATTGTTCTAATTCTTTTTTTGCTAATTCATTATAAGAAATCTCTTTATAATTTTTCAAATTTATCTCCTACTCTAAAATATATGTTTAATTAACTTACTTAATTAATTTAAATTTTTAATCTATTTAACCTACTAAATTAGACTATATAAATATTTTTTAGTTTCTTTATCTGCAAAACTTGCTTCTACTGTGTTTTTATAAATTATTTTATAGTCTTCTAAACTTAGATTAAATATATCAAATATTAGATTTAGTTCTGAATTTAAACTTATATCTGATACAGTTCTATTATCAGTATTTATACTTACAGGTAAATTATCTTTATAAAAATCGTAAAATGGATGTGTTTTATAAGAATCTACTGTCTTAGTTTGTACATTACTGGTTGGACATATTTCCAGTAATACTTTTTTATTTTTAACTAAATCGTATGCTTCTTTTTCTCCATTAATTTTTATACCATGACCAATTCTATCTGCCTTTAAAATACTTATAGCATCTAATACATTTTTTCCACTTGCTGCTTCTCCTGCATGCACTGTAATTTTATATCCATAATCTCTTGCTAGTTTAAAAGCTTCTTCATATTCATTACAAAAGCCTTCTTTCTCTGGACCACATAAATCTACCGCTACAACACCTCTATTTATAAAGGATTTACCTGCTTCAATTACCAATAATGCCTCTTTTGGGGTCATTGTTCTCATACAACCTAATATTAAATTCCCTTTTATATCATAAAGACTTTCAGCATCTCTAATTCCTTCAACTACACTTTCAATTATGCTCTTAATACTCAACCCTCTTTGAATATGAAGTAATGGAGCAAATCTAATTTCTATATATTTAATATTTTCTTTACTTGCATCCTCCAAAAGTTCAAAAGTAATTCTTTTTAAACTTTCTTTAGACTGCATAACTTTTAGAGGTAAATCAAATCTTTTTAAATATTCATCAAGTGAAGTACAATCATGTGGAACCTTCGATAATTTTTTTATTTCATTAATATTATCTGAAGGCAAATCTATTTTCTCTTTAAGCGCTATATCAAATATAGTTTCCACTCTAACACTTCCATCTAAATGGCAATGCAATTCTACCTTAGGTAAATTTTCAAACATTTTATCCTCCTTTTACACTTATAAATAACATATCTTATTGATAAATTTTTAAGTCTTATTTCTATTATAACAATATACTAAAATTTTTCATGTTAAAAGCTGTATATTAGTAAAATATTCTTATTTAATTTATGATTATCTAATTATATCCATTGATTTTTTTTAATATACATTTATTAATATACATTTGATAGTAAAAATTCCATTACATAATAATTTAAATTATACAAAGACGATTTTAAATTACAAGGAGGATTTATTTTGATTACTTTAACTTTTAATACTGTACAAACTTTAACCTTATCTATGCTATTCTTTTTAATTGGTAATCTGTTAAAAAATAAGATTAAATTTTTAAATAACTTCTGTATACCTGCACCAGTAATAGGAGGTCTATTATTTTGTTTTTTAAATTTATTTCTTAAATATTTTCATATAGCAGACATATCTGTAAGTGGAAACTTAATGCCAAATTTCATAACTTTCTTTTTTACAACTATTGGGCTTGAAATAAGCATAAACCTTATAAAAAAAGGTGGTAGTGTATTATTTAGATATTGGATTTTATGCGGAATACTAGCTTTTTGTCAAAACATTATAGCTATATCAATATCAAAAATTATAAAATTTGAACCACTTTTAGGGCTTATGTGTGGTAATGTATCTATGGAAGGTGGTCACGGTTATTCAGCTGCATTTGGACTTACAATAGAAAGTCTTGGTGTAGATGGTGCAGTTGGTGTTGGTTTATCTGCTGCAACAATAGGTCTTATTATAGGTGGGATATTAGGATGTCCTGTTGCTAGATTTCTGATAGAAAAATATAAATTGCAACCTTCAACAAAAATAGATTTATCAGGTTTTAGATATAAAAAAGATTCAATGAGATTAAAAAATAAATTTTTTAGAAGCAAAAATAGAGCAATCAAAAACGAATTTTCTCAAACTATAAATCCTACTATATTTTTAGAGCAAGTTCTTCTTATATTTATTTGTATAAATACAGGCGAAATTATAAGTAGAATATTTTATATGACATGTAACATTCTTTTACCTTCTGTTGTGACTTGTATGTTTTCAGCAGTTATTTTTAGAAATTTAAATGACAAGATAAATATACTAGAGTTAAACTTTAAACTTATAGAGTTTCTAAAAGAACTTTCATTAGGAATTTTTCTAACATTATCGCTTATGAATATAGATTTATTTGAATTATCAACACTATTGCCTCCAATTCTCTTAATAGTAACTTTCCAAGTAATCTTTATAATTTTATTTTCAGTATTTATTTGTTTTAGGATACTTGGAAAAGATTTTGATTCTGCCATCATAATAAGTGGTTTAATTGGACATGGAATAGGTGCTACTCCAAATGCTTTAGCCAATATGAGCTCTTTAACACAAAAATATGGAGATTCTCCAAAAGCATTTTTGGTTGTTCCCTTAGTAAGTGGTTTTTTACTAGATGCCATTAGTATCCCTTGTATACTACTTTTTATAAACATACTGAGTTAGTATGTTTATTTTTTGTTATATATTGACAATTTAGCTTTTTTATTATATATTATAAATATAGAACTTGATAATGATTTTCATTAGGAGGTGTTAATAATGACTGTTTACAACTTAAAACTTGGGCAAAAGGGAATTATAGATAATATAGCTGGGAATGAAAAACTTATGAAGAGACTTCTTGCTTTAGGATTAATAGATGGCACTGAAGTTGAAGTAAAAAAAATAGCCCCTCTTAATGATCCGATAGTGATTAGATTTAGAGGATTTGATTTAGCTATTAGAAAATCTGATGCAAAAAATATAAATTTAAAAAATAATTAATATAGAATAAAAATAAAAAAAGAGATTTTAAAATCTCTTTTTTTATTTGCATTAGAACCATAAGTAAACTTAAGAGGATATTCACTAATATTTATATTCGGTATAAAACTTAAAATAGAAATTTATAAATAATAGTTGTAAAGCTATATGTAAATTTGAATAAATATAGTATATTTATTTACAATTAATATATTTATGTAATTATTACTTAAGAGTATAAAATACTAATTACCATTTCAATAAGTTAATTTTCTAGATAAACTATATAGGTCTATTAAATTTTACTTTTAAATTTTTATCATCTTGAACAAGGCTATAAGTATTGTCCCATTGTTCTTCTTCATTGCCTTTTTCAAAAACATCACACGGTGTTTTTGCATTTTTATTATTAGAATTTTCTTCTTTTCTATCTAATGTACTATTTTTCACTTCAGAAACAGTATTTTGTCCTCCATCTGACTCTTGTGTTTTTTCTCCTTTTAGTTCTTGAATTTTACTTTCTATATCTTTTATTTCTTTTTTTAAATCTTCTATTTTTGACTTAGCCATTTCACTATCAATGCTTTTATTGCTCTTAACTTTCTCCAGTTCTTCTTGTAATACTTTTTTTTGTTGTTCTAAACTTTGTATTTCGCTTTGGTTATTATTTGAACCATCTATATTAGATGTTCTTGGTGTTTGACCATTTATACTTCCAATTTTCATTTTAGTAACCTCCTATTTCTATATGTTAAACTTTTTATTTACATATATAATATTGGTTACAAATTCTATTTTCAAGCTAATTGTTCTGAAATGTCAGTACAGTGTAATGAAATAATTAGTAATATATTTATTTGAAAATACTCTTGTGTATTCTCTATACTTATAGCCCCTTGATATTTCTTAGCAATCTCTCTTATATTTGAAATTCCGATACCTGAGCCACTTGTGTAATTATTTACTGCATTATAACTATTTTTTATTTCTATCATAAAAAAGCCACCCTCTAGTTTAGTTGAGAGTTTTAAATATCTATTTTGTTTATCTACAAGTTTACAGGCTTTAATTGCATTGTCAATAGCATTGGCAAATACTATACAGAGGTCAACATCATTTATACTAGTATCACTTGGTATAATTACATCACAATCCACCTGTATTCCTAATTGTTTTGCTATGCTTAATTTATTGTTGAAAAGGGCATCAATTACAACATTTCCTGTATTACAAGAAAATGATAGGTCACTGGTTATTTTTTCGAGTTTATTTAAATACTCTTGTGCTTTTAAAATTTCGCCTTTTTTTAGCAGTCCATTTACAATAGCTAGATGATTGTTAAAGTCATGCCTAAAAGACATTGTTTGTGACAATCGAGATTTTGCTTCTTCAATGTAATTTTTTTGAGAATGAATTTGTTGATTTAAAATCGCTTTATTTTTCTCTTCTTTTAAATATTGCATCAATTTCTTAAACTCAAATAAAGAGAAAAACACACATATAATTCCAATTGAAGAAAAAAGGAAAGCTTGAATTTCTTTAGTAAGAGACGTATTCATTAATAATTTTACAGTTTGAAGTTTCGTATCGATATTTATGGTTGAACTTGAATAACCAGTATTCTCAAATGATTGCCAAAATAATATTATGAGTAACAATGGAGTTATTAAAATTATTGAATATCTATCAAATTTTACAGTTTTAATATTAAATTTTTTAGCACTATACCAATATATAAATCCAACTATTATAATCGTAATAAAAAATGAAATCTCCGTATTTACAACAAATTTATAAATATTTATATCTGTATTATTTATAAATAGTAAATAATTAAATGGAGCCATAAATCCATATGCTAACTGCTCAATTACATATACTAATAGAGATAATACTATAGATAAAACTGTAGATTTTTTTATTACATACTTTACAAACAAAAAAGTCAGTAGAAAAAATATAAGCTGTGAATAAAATAAATTATATAAATTAAAATATGTATTTATACTAATTGACAAAACTGATACTAACAAGTATAAAATACAGTACCAAAATTTTGACTTAGTATTTGTAAAACTAATTAGAAAATAATATTGCAATATGGCTATTAGACTTCTATCTATTGCAAAGACGAATAAAATACTATATTCTAATAATGAATTAGAATAAGGTAAATTAGCCATGTTATCTCCTCCTATTTTTCATATTCTTAAGCATAGCTTCAGAAAATTCTTGTTGGCGTAACCTGGAAACAGGTATCATATCTCCATTTTCCATAACTACATTACCATTTTCATAGCTATATACAGATTGTAAATTAATTATATAACTACGATGACATCTAAAAAAATTTATTGGCAAGCTTCTTTCTAGACTATCAATAGTTTCATAATAATCAATAATTTCTTTTTTTAAATGGATATAAATCTTTCTTTTTATAACTTCACAATATAAAATATCTGCTATTTTCAATCTCCAATATGAGTGCCCTTTTTGTATTGTTATATAATTCTTTTCATTACTCTCCAGCTTTATAATTATCCTATCCATTGTCTTAGCTAGTTTTTCGTTAGACAATGGTTTTATCAAATAATTTATAGCATCTACTTCAAAAGCATCATATACAAATTCCTTTAAAACTGTCACAAAAATTATAAAGCAATCATTATCACATGACCTTAATTTTTTAGCTGCTTGCATTCCATTAATACCTTCCATCTGTATATCTAAAAAGATAATATCAAATACTTCATGATTATATAATAGAGTCTCAGCTTTATCAAAAAGTTCTATATTATACAATAAATTATTTCTATTCATATATAGCTCTATATTTTCTTTTAAATCATTTAACATATACGATTCATCATCACAAATAGCAATTGAAATCAATATGTAACACCTTCTTTCTCATATTATTTTATTATATAAAGTTAACTTCTTTATTTCAATTAATCTGTTCTAATATGCTGAATATATGTTCCAAAGTGAATAACTTTACTTTTCATAGTATATCTAATTTAAATTTATGTATCAATACTCTAAATTTAATTTTTCATTCTAGTAAATTTAATTTAAAAATATAAAAATATATTCAATGTTTTTAAATTACTTAATAAAAAAAGATATCATAAAATAATTTTCAGAAACTATTTTATGATATCTATTTTAATTTTAGTGTTGTGTTATATTTTTATTATTCAAATACGGTTTGATCTTCTACATCTTCTTTTAATGCATTTAAGGCCTTTAAAACTATGTTCTTTCTAATTTTTTTACTTTCTTCTTCCCCTAGCTTTGGATTTCCAAGTGGATATGGTATACCTACTGCTGGAACAATTCTATTTGCTCCTATTGTAAGTGATATTGGTACTACAGTACAAACATGGACAACTGCTATACCTGCTCTTTCAATCTCTTTTACCATCGTTGCTCCACAACGAGTACAAGTGCCTCATGTAGATGTTAAAATTACAGCCTCTACTTTATCTTCTACCAATTTTTTAGAAAATTCTTCTCCAAATCTCTTAGAATTACCTACACTTGTTCCAGTCCCTGTAGTAGTTATAAAGTAATTTGCCAATTCTCCAATTACACCATCTTTTTCAAATTCTCTAACCACATCTAATGGCACAACTAAGTTTGGATTTTCAAGTACATATGCTCTATCATAACCTCCATGTATAGTTGTAAAATCTTTATTTGACATAGAATTCATGCCTGTTATATCATAAATACCATACTTAGTAGCACTTGAAGATTCGATTTTATCTGGATTATCAGTTGGAACTATACCTCCAGAAGTTACTAATGCAAGTTTTATTTTAGATAAGTCTTTGATAGCCTCTACAGGTGTAACTCTATCAAATTCAGGCATTGGATACTCAGTCTCAAATTTTTCTCCATTCATTTTCTTAACCAACATTTCAATCGCTCTTTCAGAACCTCTAAGTTCATGGAAGAAATTTTTTCTTATTCCCCTCATTATATATCCTTCTACCTCAGGAGACCCTACTTCTTCACCATTAACTAATTTAAGCCCTAGTCTTGACATTATTGGAACTACCTTTCTAAGACTAGCTGCTGAATTTCCTGTAGCTATTATGTGTAAATCTAGTTTAAACATATCTACACCTGGATTTTCTTTATACATTCCTGTGACTACAGGAATATTTAGTTCTTCTTCAACTGCTTTACAAATAGTTCCACAGGCTACTCCATATCTACCTGCATTAAATGCTGGCCCTGCAATAAATAAATCAGGTTTTTCTTCTTTTATCATTTTTAAAAGTTCTCTAGTAGCATCTTCAATATTTTCTCCAAAATATGTGTCTCCACAAATTACAGTTGAAACTATCTCCGCTTCGTCTTTAAATTGACTTTGAAATGCCATTCCAGGCCCTACTACTCCCATTCTTTTTTCTGGTGGAATATCTGCTTTTTCTTCTCCTCCTATACCAGCAAAGAAATTATTTATATAGTGAACAACTCTGATTTTACTCATATCTTAATCCTCCAAATCAATTTATAGTTATTACATCAATTAAATTAATAATGGTATTAACAATAATCTATACTCAAATATTTATTTAATAATATCTTGCTGTCAAATGATTGTAACCATTTGCTATAGTTGATGCTATTATAATCTGTAATTCCGCATCCATACTTCCATCGTCATTTAAGCATCCTTTATATCCACCAATCATCATTTCTACATAATCCAAAGTTCCTATAACTTTTTCCATAGCAGGAAAATGGACTACTAAGTTTCCTTGACCACAAGAAACAAGTGCATCTGCCTCTTTCGTAGCATCTGCTATAGATTGACTCTTTCCATCTTTTCCAGGAAACTCATCAGTGATTAAAACTACACTTGCTCCAACTTCACTACATTTTCTACAATTCATCATAAGGTCAGTATCTGGATTCCCATATCCTTCTTCTGTTACTAATACTCCATCAACACCTAAAAATTCTACTAACTTTGCAACCATATCAGAACTTCTTTCTTTGTCAACTAAAAATACGTTTTCATTAGTTAAAATTACTCCTATAAAATTTAGGTCTTTTCCATGTCTTTTATACAAGTCATGTATAACTGGATTATTTAAATGGTGGAAAGTAGTCACTTTATCACATGGTGCAACACAATTACCAGATATTATGGCTCCATCCATTATTTCAGTTGGATACATAAATGTTGGGACTATTTGCTTAGCATCAACTCCATAATAATAAGTATCATGTAAAAGTCCCTGTGATTGTAACATATGGACATATGCTACTGTTGGTAGGTCTGGATATTCTTTCACTTGTTTTAATAGTGGTTTTGTTTCATATACTATTATTTCATCTGGTTCAATTTCCTTGCCTGCTTCTCCTATATATGCACCTATCTTTAATCCAGCTATTCTAGCTGCTTCTTCATAATCATGAGTTTCTATACCCT
This sequence comes from Clostridioides sp. ZZV14-6154, assembly GCF_020657785.1. Lineage (NCBI taxonomy): Bacteria > Bacillati > Bacillota > Clostridia > Peptostreptococcales > Peptostreptococcaceae > Clostridioides > Clostridioides sp. ZZV14-6154. The sequence continues at coordinate 530,043 of NZ_JAGWCY010000001.1, forward strand.
CTTTTGCTTTTATCACAATACATACATTATTTGTTTTTGAAAAAGGTGTATATTTAGCAGTAGAACCACTCATATCAATTACACCTTCCTGAAATCCAACTATATTTCCACAAGTTATAACACAAGCTCCTGAAAGTACATGAGTTCTTCCACTTCCTACAGTCTTTACTTTGTTAATAATTCCAGGAAATATTTTGCTTTCATCTCCAATTTTAACCCTAGGTTCTATGACATCTTTAACTGGTGCTATTCTTATTGATTCGCCAGGTCTTGCAAGTTCAACATTTACACTTACAATTCTTTCATCTTCTAAAGCTATCTGTTCTATTTCTTTACTATTCACATATAATATGCCATCTTTTACTTCTGTTTTCTCTCCAAATTCAATATTTTTTATAAATATATTCCCTAGCTCTAGCTTCATATGAAAATCCCCCTTAATACATTTAATCGCAATTAAAAATATTTATTATTACGTTTATTTATATACAAAGCATTTTATATGCCAATTATTTAAAATATAGCTTTTTTATGTTGATTCTATAGATATTTTCATTTTTTACTTATATAAACATTGAATCTACCTATAATTATTGTAAGTCTTAAATTTAAAAATTATAATAAAAAAGATAAGTAGAATTTTTCTACTTATCTTTTAATAATTGTGAGAAATTTTTTGCTCAGTACATGAGAAGTTTTTTTCTCACTTAATATTGTACTCTGATATTTTATTAGTTAATTGTCTTCTGCTAATCTCCAATTTTTTTGCTGTATTTGAAATATTATTTCCACATAGAGATAGAACCTTTTCAATATATTCACACTCAAATTCTTTTCTTATTTCTCTTAGAGGTCTAATACTTATTTTATCATCTATGTTTATATTGTTTGATATTAAGTTCAAATTGTCTTTTGATAACTTACTTTCTTCACTTAAAACTACTAATCTATTGATTATATTTTTTAATTCTCTTATATTCCCTGGATAATCGTAATTTATCAAAAAATCCACTACTTCTTTATCAATTGAGGATATTTTTTTATCATGTTCAATCTGGTATTTATTTAAGAAAAAGTCTATAAGTGTATTTAAATCCTCTCTTCTATTTCTTAAAGGTGGTATAGTTATTGTTATTGTACTTATTCTATAAAAAAAATCTTCTCTTATATTACCATTTAATATTTCTATTTTAGGTTCTTTATTCATTGCACAAATTAATCTAAAGTCAACTTTAATAGACTTATTACTTCCTATTCTCTCTATAGATTTCTCTTCAAGTGTCCTTAACAATTTTACTTGCACATTTAAAGGTATATCTCCTATTTCATCTAAAAATAAAGTACCCCTATTTGAAAGTTCAAATCTACCTTTTCTGCTATCTATTGCTCCAGTAAAAGAACCTTTCTCATGTCCAAATAACTCAGACTCTAATAAATTTTCGGAAAAAGAACAACAGTTTACAGGTACAAATATTTCATCTCTTCTTGGGCTTAGACTATGTATATATCTAGCTAAAACATCTTTTCCTACTCCAGATTCTCCAAGAATTAGTATATTTACATCTTTACAGGCAGCTTTTTCTGCGATTTTTATTATATTATTAAAATCCTTATTTTTAGATTCTAAAGTAAAGCCCAAATTATTTTTTTGTGTGCAAACTACTTCTTTTTCTCTTTTTACTTTTTCAATTTCTTCTAATAAAGTTTCAATAGGATTACTTTTTATAAAATAAGATAAAGCTCCTCTTTTCATAGCTTCAACTGCATTTTCAATACTTCCATATCCAGTAACTAATATAACTTCTATATTTTTATTAATAGATTTAATTCTATCTAAAAGTTGTACTCCATCCATATTTTTCATCATAACATCAGATAAAATCAAATCGTAATTTTTATCTTTCTTAATAATACTCACAGCTTCTTCTCCACTTAGTGCTATATCTACCACATATCCATTCTTTTGCAAAATTTTTTTCATTATTGTTCCATACTCTAATTCATCATCAACTACTAGTATCTTTATCATATAGTCACCTCTTTATTTAGTGGAATTTTTATATAAAAACAAGTACCAACTCCCAATTGACTTTTGACACTTATATCTCCATTATTCTTTTTAATCTCGTTATATGTAATGTACAAACCTAATCCAGTTCCTTCACCAATTGGCTTTGTGGTATAAAAAGGATTAAATATATCCTTTAAAACGTTTTCTTTTATACCATCACCATTGTCCTTAAAATCTATAAATAAACAGCACTCTTTCACATAGCAATTTATAATAATTTTACCGCCTTCATGTATTGCATCTACTGAGTTAGATATTAAATTTATAAATACGTGTTTCAAAGATTCTCCATTTATGTAGCACACTAAATCCTTATTGCAGTTTATCTTTATTTCAACATCTTTTAACTGTAAAACTTTATACTGAAGTTTGACTATATTTTCAATAAAATTTCTTATATTTATATTTTCTAAACTATCATCTGATATTCTTGCAAAATTTAATAAATTCGTTATTATATTACTTGCTCTATCTACATTACTTTCTATTGATTTTACACAATCATTTACCTCTTCTATAGTAACATTATCTTTTAAAAGATAACAATTATTTCTTATTATTCCTAGAGGATTTCTTATCTCATGCGCTACTCCAGAAGCTAATTGCCCTATAGATATCATTTTATTATCTCTCAGCAATTTTGCTTCTATTATTTTATCATTAGTTATATCTTTAATCACGGCTACTATATATTCAATATTATTTTTTTTATATTCTACAGGGAAAGTACTTATTTTCAAAATCTTATTAATCAGTTCTATTTCACTTGTTTTATGTGTATTTTCAGAAAATGTATTCTCAATAATATTTTTTATTATGTCAATTAATTCTTCTTTTTTATATTGTATCTCATTGATAAAATCATAGAATACTTTATTTGATTCAACTATATTGTAATTGTCATCTATAAGCATTATTATGTCTGTGATACTATTAAATGTGGCCTCTAAAGCCTTTTTATTTTCTATTACTTCTTCTGTTTTCCTTTTTATTTCTATTTTTAATAAATATGTATAACTATAAAAAATATAAATAGATATCAAAATTATGCCTATAAAAATATAAATGATTGGCATGACTCCTATATCATATAATACATCATCGACTTCATTATATATAGAATACCATTTTTTATTTAAATCTTTATATACACCATTTTTCTGAAGTTTAAAAATTCCCTTATTTAAAATACCAACTAATTCTTTATATTGTTTAGGAACAGCGAGAACTGCCTTTTTGGTATAAATAGGAGTATTTAAAATACTGTATTTCTTTGAGAGTTCATAGTTTATCACATAATATCGTAATACTGGTTCATCACCAACAACTGCATCTACTTTGCCTGACATTAAATAATTTACTCCAGTCTTTATATCTGGAGTCAACACAATATCTATATTGTCAACTCTTTTTTTTAAAAAGTTTATAGAATAGTCACCCTCTGGTATTGCTATTGTTTTTCCCTTTAAATCTCTATAACTATTTATATTCTGTGCTTTTTTATCTTTTAATATATTTGCACTTAATGTATAAACGGGGTCAGTAAATATAAACTTATTTGCTCTTTCTTTTGATGGAATTAAGTCAAAAAATCTTATACTATCATCCACTGGATTTATAAAGGATTCTTTCCACCATGTATTTGGTTTAAAATAGAAATCTCTACCTATTTGGATTGATAGGGAATTAATTAAATCAACAACAATTCCTTTGTATTGACCATCTTCTTGACCTTTATATCTAAGAGGAGGAGAGCTCTGGTCAGAACTATAAATTAAATTTTTATGTTTTTTTAGCCATTGTTTTTCCTCTTCTGTAAATGGAAGTGATTTCTTAACATATTCAAATATATTCAAATTATACTCCATGCCTACATACATATTTGTGAGTGAAACTACAACTAAAAATGAATAAATAATCCCTATAATTACTATCTTTTTTTTATTCACCTTAAAACTCCAATCTTTCTTTTTTATATAAATTCAATATTTAATAACAAAATCCTACTTTTTTCATTAAATATCTATATTTATTATAAGATTAATTGTATAGATGTTGAAACTATAGTCATTACTATCCCTATTAGTGCTTCATACGGAATCAATTTAAATCTTTCACCTATATCCATATTTATACTGCCTGCGCTAGTATGAAATAATGAACCATGTGGTAATTGTTCAAATACACTGGAACCTGCATTAACAATTGATGCTCCTGAAATTGGTGATAATCCACCACTTAATATAGCATCAGAAAAAGTTGATGATGCTATAGTGGCTCCAGCTGTTGATGATGCTGTTGCCAGTGACATAAGTATACCTGAAATCGGTGCTAATAAAAATTGTGGCATATTTAAATATTGTAGTATACCTATTGTACTCTGTTGTAATTCAGACATTTGTATAATCCCCGCAATAGTCCCTGTTCCAAGTAATAATATGCATACACCTTGCATCTTAGATAATCCAAAAGACAAATACTCTCTTGTATTTTTCAAATTTCCTGTCGCGATTAAGGTTACTACTCCTCCTACAGGAAGTGCAACCATAGGGTCTATTACTATAGGTGATATATTTCCTAGAAACAATAAAAATATAGCTACAATTGGACCACATAATGACTTAAACAAATTTGGTAAATCCTCTCTTTGTTCCAAAAGTTCATATGATTCTACATTGTTTCCTTTATTTATTAATGCACTTGCCAAAACAACAGTAAACACAATACCAACAATTGCTGGAATTACGTTTGCTATCATAACACTAGATAGATTTACAGAAAAATTTCCTGCTACTGCAATAGTATTTGGATTTGGTGATATTATATTACCTGCTTTGCCTCCACCTAACATAGCTAAAAGTATTGCTAATTTAGAATAGTTTAATTTTCTTCCTATGTATAAACCTATTGGTGCTACAGTTATTACAGATACATCCAAATTTACTCCTACTCCTGCAAGTACCATAGTTGAAGCAGCTATAGAAAGTAAGGCTCTCTTTTCTCCTAATATCCTTACGATTTGTTCTGATATTTTATCAACTGCTCCTGTTTTTATTAAACTTCCAGCCAATACACCTGATGCTAAAGCTCTAAGAATTGATGGTGAGATATTCATAGCTCCAGTTGCCATAAAATCTACAGTTTCTGTTATACTTGCGCCTCCAATTATTCCCCCAACAAATGCCCCTAACATTAAACTATATACAGCTTGAAATTTCTTTATAATTAAAATAATTGCTACTAATAAGCCAAATATAGCTCCAAAAGTTGTTATTTGCACAATATCCCCTCCTATCTTAAAGTAAGTTAATTATTTTTTATTTAATTTTATTTAAATATATTTTAAGTATTCTGTATCCACTTGTCAATTATATTTTAATTTATTCAATTAGATTTAACATTATTTATTCAAAATTATATCTTATATGTTATAATGATTTCATACTATATAATCTTTTTATTTAGATTATTTTAAAGTAATATTTTTAAAACGAAAAAGAGAGGATATTTATATGAATGATTTAAATTTAGGAGAAAAAATAGCTGAAGTTCGAAAAAAACAAAATCTAAGTATTCGAGATTTAGCAAAACTAGCAGATGTTACACCATCATTATTGAGCCAAATAGAACGAGGTCTTGCTAATCCATCTGTAAATTCATTAAAATCTATAGCCTCTTCTCTAAATGTTCCTCTATTTACATTTTTTGTATCTGAAGTAGACAAAAAAAGTTTAATAGTGAGACACGATAGTAGAAAGAAAGTTATTTTACCTGGAAGTAATGATGTTGTATATGAAGTTTTAGTTCCAGATTCTAGTGGTAATTTAGAATTTGCTATTATGGATTTGGCTCCAAATACATCTTCTTGTGTAGATAGAATTACTCATAATGGAGATGAAATTGCATACATTTTAGAGGGAGAAGTCAAACTCTTTATGGATGATGATGAATTTACTTTATTTAAGGGTGATAGCGTTAAGGTTCCTTTAGGAACAAAGCATAAATGGCAAAATGATTCTGATAGTGAAAGCAAAGTAGTTTTTGCAGTTATACTATAAAGGGTAGACCTTATGAAGAGATATAAATTTATATTTTTTGATGCAGATGATACTTTATTTGATTTTAAAAAGAGTGAATCTTATGCTTTTAAGAAACTTTTATCTAAATTTAGATTAGATTTTGACTTTGAAAAATTTATAAAAATATATAGAAATATAAGTGATAAACTTTGGCTTGACCTTGAAAAAAACACTATAACTTTAGATGAGCTTAAACTACTTAGATTTGAACTTTTTGCAAAGGAAATGAACTTAAATGTTGACCCTATAATTCTTAGTAAAATGTACTTAAATCTTTTGGCAGAATGTACTTTTTTAATGCCAGGTGCACTTGATGTATTATCATATCTTAAAAGTAAATACAAAATTATCATAATAACAAATGGAATTTCTAAAGTCCAAAATAATAGACTTAAAAACTCAGAAATAAAAGAATATATTGATGGAATGATTGTATCAGAAGAAGTAAAAGTATCAAAACCAAATCCTGAAATATTTAAATATGCATTTAAGAAGTTTAACTGTTATGATAAAACTTCTGCTTTGATGATTGGTGATAGTTTAACTTCAGACATATTAGGAGGAATAAATTCAGGAATAGATACTTGTTGGCTAAACTCCAATAACAGTATAAATTATACTAGTTCTATACCCACTTATGAAATAAATACTCTCATTGAATTAAAAAATTTATTATAATCTGTAAGTATGAGTATATCAAGTAGAATCTTATTATTTTGCAATAATTTTTTTAGCTAGCATATCTTTAAGCTAAAAAAATTATTGCAACTTACCAATATCAACTTTAATCTTGTAAAAATTTCTAAAAACACTTTCTAATACATTTACTACATCTTGATTCAGTGTTTTCTTTATCTCCCATTAAAATAAGCATCGCAACACTTTTTATAGGAGATAATTGATGATAATCATTGATTTCTATTTCTAGATTATCGTATTTATTTTTTACATATTCATAAATATCTTTTTGGTTTTCAACTTTAAAATCTTTATCTCCTGGATATATCTCATATGATATATTGAGATTACTATAGGTTTCCTTTAAATACATTTTTATTTTCTCGTTGATGTAGTCTAAGCACACTATACCTATTTTATCTAGTGCCAAACCTGCCATCATATTACAATTTTTCATGTAATCTTTCATTTTAATGTCAATTTTATCTCCTACGGTATATAAAATGGCAAATGCCTTTTTACACTCTTTAGGCATTTTATCAATATCAATTTCACTTACATAAACCTTAATATTCAATATACTTTTTATACTTTTTATTTCTTCTTCAACTATTCCATTAATCATTTCTGGAACTTTTCTATTCGAATATCCCAAAAACTTTAGCACTGTATCTTTATTTATATAAATATCTTCTAAATCTATATATTCTAAATAAGGCATATTTTCATTGTTATTCCAACTCATTCATATCAATCCTATCTAATTCTTTATAACTAATTCTCCCTGCCTTTATGGCTGCTTGTAAATTTTCTACTGGTGTTGTATTTAAACAGTTGCAACCAAAATCGCATAAGAAATTGTCATACTTTCTCATCTTTTTTAACAACTTTAGTGTTTCTTTTGTTATTTTATCAGGTGTGGAACGTCCAAGAAGTTTTATTGGGTCTAAATTTCCAATTAAAACTATATCTTTTGGAATTCTTGGTGCAATCTCTTCATAGTCTAGAATTTGGTCTAAACTTACTGCATCTATATTGCAACTCAACATATTATCTAACAACTCTCTTGTATCTCCACATATATGCATACCTTTCCAACAATCAAGTTCATCATATACTTTATTTAAATTTTTTACTATATATTCATCAAATCTAGTTTTGTTTAAAGTTACTGATGTTGGCTCTGCTATTGAAATATATTTTGCACCTGCTTTATTTGCAGCAACAGCATATCTCCTTACTAACTCAGTAGTGAATTCTAATAACTCCTCCACAAATTTTTTATCAGTTATTATACACCTCAAAAGTTGTGTAGCCCCAGCTAATTGACCCGCAAGAGTAAATGGACCTTGTATTGATTCATATAATGGTTTTTTTATAGTTTTTGATATTAGTGATAAGCTTTCTAGATTAAGTGGCATACGTCCACTTGTATATGGGTCTGGCACATCTAATTTTCTTAACTTTTCACTATTTGTTATTGTATGTGTCAATACACTTGGAAAATCATAATCTGGTCTTAGTGTCTCTAATCCCAGAGTCTCGCAAAATGTAATCCCATCACAAAATGAATATATAAAATCTGATTCAAAATATTTATCCATAGTTCTTGCTAATTCCAATTGTATATCTACACTATCATATACTTCATATGCTTTTTTATTTATCAAAAATAAACCATTTGTACCCATATCGGGCAGGAAAAATCCTCTATCTTCACTATTTATATATTGCAATAAAGTCATATCTGAAAACATTCTAAATTTCTCCTCCTATAAGTTTGTCTATTAATTTAACTGCTTTTGGAGCATTTGGACTATATCCATCTGCACCTATTTCTTCTGCAAAATCCATACTTACAGGACCTCCACCAATTATTACCTTTGGCCTTTTACTTAGATTAAGTCTGTTAAGCCTATTTATTACTGATTTCATGTTTTCCATCGTCGTTGTCATCATTGAAGATAAACCTATTATATCTACATTGTTTTTTATAGCCTCTTCTATTATATCTTCGCTTTTTCTATTTACACCTAAATCAATTACTTTGTATCCAGTGGCTTCAACCATTACTTTTACAATATTTTTTCCTATCTCATGAGTATCACCTTCTACTACAGACATTAAAATTACTCCCTTTGATTTTTCTTTTATTTTGTCAGTTCCCTTCAAGAGATTAATACCTTTATTTAATGCATCTGTACATACTATCACTTCTGAAAGATAGTATTCTTTATTCTCAAATTTGTCTAAAGTACCTATCATACCCTTGTTTAACCCATATTCATATATATCTTCTACATTAATATTTTCCTCTATAGCAGTTTTTACCAAGCCTTCTATATTATTTACATCCATATTTAATATACATTCTGCTATCTTTTCAAGTATATCCATATAATACTCATCCTTTCCAATTCCTTCATAAAAGTACTTTACTAACATTCAATAAAAAATTAGTTCATACTTTAAGAACATTTCTTATCAAATCTTAGGTTAAAAGTATAATAATTATTGATAATTTAAATTTGCAGTCCATGGAAAATCTATAGGAAATACTTTTGTAGTAAATTCATATAGATTTTTCAAATGTTTAAATTCATTGTGTTGTTCTTCATTTCTTTCAAAAAATAGCTTATTAAGTTTATCTAAGCTTTCTATTATAAGCTCCTCTTCCTTATATTTGATGATATATTTATTTTCAACTTGTTTAAATTCAATATGCTCTAATAGTTCAGAATCTACATATTGATTAAAATAACCTTTTAAATTATTGCATAATTTACTATAATTTATTATTTTAATTGTTCCTTGTTGATAATCTAAAGACTTTAATTCATTACATTCTAATTGGTCTTTTAGATTTCTTACATGTACCTTATAGTCTAAATACTCTAAACCAAATTTATTCGTAGTATATTTTAATACATTTTCAACATTTATATTATTCAATCCTAGTTCAACTACTTCTCCTACAATAGAGTACTCTTTTTTTATTGTTCTTATTATTAAATATCCTATCATGTTATTATTATCTTTTATAAATACTTTCTTATAATTAATTGGTCCCCAAGCAAGAGTAGCTGCATGTAATAATTTTTTAAATTCATCTCTTGTTCTTATAAATCTAGTACTATTTTGATTATATAATTCAATCATTTTATTTAAATCAGTATCTTTTTCAAAATTAGTTTCATCAAATTCAACTATTTCATATGGTATTTCAATATTTTCTGGCTTTATTGTATATTTATAGAAACTCTTCACCACACTGCAATTTCTTCTACTATATAAACTTCTTGTCCCTGAAATAATTAAAACATCTACACCATCAGAAAACATTTTTTCTTCTGCTTTATCTAGTATTTTAGATGAATATCCCTTCTTCTCATAATCTGGATGTGTGCATACTCCACCTATAGCTGCAACCTTTAGTTTATTTCCTTGAATAGATACATCTTGTACCAAATAGTTTACATCTGAAACTACTTTTTCATTTTCTGATATTATAATCATATTTTCTATGTTATCTTTATTCAATAAAAGTGGAAACTCTTCCACCATAGTTGGCTTATAATTTCTTGATATTCTAAACACATAGTTTATTAATCCTGTTACTTTATTAAACTCTTCTACTTTTGCACTTCTTGGTTTTATTTCCATCTATATTCCTCCTGATATTATTTAAAATATTTCAATGTTATCATTCTTAGTAAAATATTTATTACCACGTTTTTAAATTTATCACTACATTTCTAATTATATCTTTTTTCTTCATGATTTTTAATTGTTTTTCAACAAACTTCTATAAAAAATATATATACTTTCCAGTTATACTTATAAAATGACCATTTATGTATAATATATTGAAATATTTCCTATATATTTATATGATTAAACTCTATAGGTCAATTGAAACAACCATTTTATTGAGAAGGTTATATTTTTTTATTACCTTCTTTTTTTTATAATAAATTACTATTTGCTTAATAGAAAATATTCTAAGTTGCTTTTAAATAATGACTTTATTGTTTAATTGTACTAAAATAGTATATGTAGGTTACAAATAATCTAATAAATACTAAAAATTGGAGGTAATAGATATGGCAGATTGTAATTCATGTCCATCAAAGGGAAATTGTAATAGTCAATCAAATTGTTCTATTGAAAATAACCCTAACAATAAATTTGGAAAAATAATTGGTGTTATGAGTGGGAAAGGTGGAGTTGGGAAATCGACTGTAACTGCTTTACTTGCTAATAAACTAAATAAAATGGGATACAAAGTTGGTATATTAGACTCTGATATAACAGGACCAAGTATTCCTAGACTTATGGGTCTAAAAAATGTAAAAGCTTATTCTGATGGCTCTTATATTTATCCTGTAGAAAATTCAAATAACATAAAAGTAATGTCTATAAATCTTATGATAGATGACGAAAATGAGCCTGTTGTTTGGAGAGGACCTCTAGTTGGAGGAGTTGTAAAACAATTTTATACTGATGTACTTTGGGAAGAACTAGATTATTTACTTATAGACATGCCCCCTGGAACTGGAGATGTTGCATTAACAGTTATGCAATCTATACCTATAAGTGGAATAGTTATGGTTTCAGTTCCTCAAGATTTGGTATCTATGATTGTATCAAAAGCTGTTAATATGGCTAAAAAAATGAACATAAACGTTCTTGGAGTTATTGAGAATATGAGTTATATTCAATGTCCTGATTGTTCTAAAAAAATCAAATTATTTGATGGTGACTCTACTGAAAAGTTTTTAAATGACTTAGATTTAAAACTTCTAGGTGAACTTCCTATGACTAAAGAAATCATAGATATTACTCATAATGGTGTTACAGAAATTAGTAATGATTTAGACTCAGTATTAACTGATATTGTTGAAAATATTAAATAGATATAAATTAAAATTTTATAGTTTTACACTTTAACACTAAAAAAAGAGGTGTGTATTTATTTTGTAATATTACAAATAAAATACACACCTCTTTTACATCTATCTATGTTTTAAATACACAAAATATTCTTCTATCATATCTCCATTTTTCACTTTTACTAGATATTCATTATAGTGAGCATTGTATGGCTGTGTCATTTTACACTCTACTACATTTTCTATATCTTCCAATTCTAAGAGTTCTACATCTTTTAAAAATTTTCTTTCTAAAAGCTCCATTAGTCTTTCCATAACCTATTCCCCCACTTCTCCAACATAATTAAAATAAAGCAAATAAATTCTCTACTTACAAAATTTACTTATTTATATTATATCCCATATCCTACAAATCCTAACAGAATTCATAAATTATTGTGAAAAAATATGCATTAACGTTTTAATAAATCTATCTTATAGTGATATATTAAGTATTCTTTCAATTATGTAAAGCACTCCTCTTAATCCAACAAATGGTGTATATGGATATATATTTACACTTTTTAAGTTTGGATTACTTATCTGTATATCTAACTTTGAATTATGATTCATATCAATACTAGTACCATCTCCAAATAAAACCAACAACTCATTTTCTTTTAAATATTTGTTTCTATCTAACTCATTATTTCCAATATATACGGATTCGTCCTTACAATCTGTATTATGTAATATGTTAACTCTATCAACTTCAAGACCTAATTCATTTAATAAATCTTTAAACCCTAAAGCAGTGTCATAATCTCCAAATACAGCACATTTTTTGCTTCCCTCATAAAAATAAAACTTCCTTTTTATATTAAATACTTGTCTTTTTATGCTAGATACTTCAGCTTCATAAGCACTTTTATTCAAATCCCACATAGTTACTTTTTGTATGTCTTTAATAAACTCTTCAGTATTTTTTATTCCATAAGGCTTTTTATATACATAAGGTATATTATACTTATCCTTCATAAAAGTTGCTGCTTTGATACCTTCTTTCCTAAGTACTATATTTAGACTAGACTTAGATGCATTTTCTATTTCCTCAATTGATGTGTATGATGTAAAGGTTACATTTACTTCTTTTTTGAAAAAAGCCTTTATCATCCTTTTAATTTCTTCACAATCTGATAAAAAATTATATTGGTCTATATTACATCCAATTATATTAAAGCTATCAATTTTTTCATTGCTCTCTTTTACTACATCCTTTGCTAATATATAAAGAAAATCTTCAACTCCTTGATTATAATCTTCTCTTAATCCACCTGTTGTGATTGGGATTAGCTTACAGTTTACGGAATCACTTATAATATTGCAGATTCCTACTATATCCACACCTATAATAGAAGATACAGATGAAGCCATTACAAATATATACTTGGGTTTAATATTATTATCTATTTCAATTATAGCCTTTTCTAATCTATCATAATTTCCAAACGTAACATCGCTTTCACTCATATGAGTTGAATAAATCTTTGCTTTGTCTTCTCCATTTAAACTTCCAATTGCTTCTATAGCATAGTGAGTTGTTCCTGATGGACCAAATTCTATGACACAGGCTTCGCTTATTGATGATACTGTAAATATTATTCCCATTCTATCAGAAGGATTTGGAAAATATTTATATACTTCCATATTAAATCACTTCCTTTCTTGTAACTTTCTCCACATCAAATAATTTAATTAAAGTTTCCATTATGCCTATTGGAAGCTCAAATCCTATTTTTTGTGCATGTTCGTCTAACGTTATTTGTATAAGTCCCTTTTCTTTTAATAACATTGGACTTTCATGACCTATATAAATATCTGCATTTATAGTATCATACAAACTTCTAAGTGGTGCTATATTTGCAATTCTGCTTACATATGGATTGTGTCCTTTTTTTATTATGTTGTCTTTAAATAAACTATCTTGTTCATAAAGTTCACGCACTTGTATAAATTCTGGCACTAACCCTAATTCTGTTAAGAAATCCACTGTTTCAAATGCCATCATTGGTGTATTCCCATAAATTAGCTTTTTACCTTCCATTAGAAGTCTACATTTATTCAATAACAAATTATATCTTTGTCTTTGCTCTAATAATTCATCTTGTACATCTATGTCTAAAATGTTACAAAGTTTATTATAGTTTTCCATTATAATTGACTCTTTCATGTTTTTATCAAAATATATGTATTCTATTCCAAATTTATTTTTCATATCTTCTGCTAAATCCAATGCTATCATATCTGTTACTATATTTAATTTAGCACTAGATGCACTTTTTATATCTCTTATAGTACATTTAGATGGTATTACACAATTTATTTTTACACCTTCTTTAGAAAGTAACTTTACAAGCTCTGTATCTTCTACATTCTCTTGTCTATGCCCTAAAATATTAACACCTTTTTTATTTGTATAATTCTCCATAACTGATGATAAACTCTTTAAAGCTCTGGTCATTCCAATTATATGAGAATTACAAGTATAATGTTCGGTATTAACTGCTAAAACAGGTACACCAATCAGTTCTTCCAATTCCTCAGATAAAGCATTATAATCCTCACCTATTAATTCTGGTACACATGTAGTTACTATCATTATTGCATCAAATTTTTCAACTTCTGAAATATACTTTACAGCTTCTATTACTTTTTTTTCTGCACCAAAAACTATATTTTTATCTTTTAAGACTACTGAATAAACACTATCTTGACCAGACTGTCTATGATATGCAAAATTTTTACTATAATAAGTACATTCATTTGTTCCTACTATCACAAGAGCCATGTTTTTTATATATGATGCAGTTAATACAACTCCAAACAATGGACAATGAGTCCCTGGAAACACAGCATATGATAAAGATTTTATATCTTTATCATACGCTATATCTTTTAATCTATTTAATACATTTAAAGTATACATATTTTTTCCTTTCCAATCCTATTACTTATACAACTTTATAAATTTAAAGTTACACTTATATTACTTTTTATATTTTTTCAACTATAGTCATCTTAAATATTAAAATTTTATATACTACTAGTTCTTCTACATAACATTATTGGATGAATTCTAGGCTTTTTGCTAATTGGGTCTATATCTATATCACATTTTACCTTGTAAACATCTTTTATTATCTCTTCACTTATTACATTATTAGGATGTCCATCCGCTACTATAGCACCATTATTCATAATAATAAGTCTATCACTGTATTTGCTCGCTTGATTTATATCATGCAAAACCATAATTATAGTCATTCCAAATTTTTTATTTATATCTTTTACAAGCTCCATTAGTTCTAATTGATGAGATATATCCAAATATGTTGTAGGTTCATCTAATAAAAGTATATCTGGCTTTTGACAAAGTGCCATTGCTAACCATACTCTTTGTCTTTCTCCTCCAGATAAATTGCTTACCAATTTATCTTTATATGTTTCAAGACCTGTATTTCTCATTGCCCAATTTACTATTTCTTCATCATTTTTATTTTTACTTTCAAAAAAACCTTTATGTGGTATTCTTCCATAATATATTAAATCCTTTACTTTTATATCCTTTAGGGAGGCATTATGTTGAGCTAATAATGCCACTTTTCTCGAAATTTCTTTATTACTCATGACTTTCATATTTCTCTTACCGATATATATGTCACCCTGTTTAATTTTCAAAATTCTAGATAAGGACTTAAGTAATGTAGATTTTCCTGAACCATTTGGACCTAATATAGAAACCACTTCTTTTTCTTTAATGCTCACACTCAGATTGTCTATGATAATCTTATCTTCATAACCTATTTTGACATTTTTTACATTGAACATTAATAACTGCCTCTCTTTCTTAATAAATATAAGAAGAATGGACCCCCTATTATAGACATAATAACGCCTACTGGAATCTCTATAGAGCCTCCTATTGTTCTTGCTAATGTATCTGCAATTAATAATACAATACTCCCTAGTACTATACTAAATGGTATCGTATATTTATGGTCACTGCCAAGCAACATACGCGTTATATGTGGTACTATAAGACCTACAAAACTGATGACACCAACTATTGAAGTAGAAACACCTGCTAAAAATATAGCTACTAATGAGATTAAAAACCTACTTTTATTTACATTGAAGCCAAGATTTGTAGCTGCATCATCTCCTAATTGTAGTACATTTGCACTTCTGATGAGGAAAATAGCTCCTATCAATCCTATAACAGAATACCATATTAGCATATTTACATCTAACCAAGTCTTTGTGGCTAAACTTCCATTTAACCACAACATTGCACTTTGAATTCTTTCACTATACATAGTTGATAAATATGATATCACACCACCTAATATAGTGTTTACAGCTACTCCAGCTAGTATAATTCGCTCTGGTCTAAGCCCATTTTTATACGCCATCAAATATACTACTCCACAAGATATGAGCCCTCCTATAAAAGCAACTATTGGCAACATACTTGTATATTGTGGAAATAAAAGCAATATTATAATAGCAGCTACACTTGCTCCTGTAGATATACCTGTTATACCAGGGTCTGCTAATGGATTTTTCATAACAGCTTGTAACAATAGTCCTGAAACTGCTAGATTTGCACCAACTAACGCTGCTAAAATATTTCTAGGTAACCTCATCTTATAAACTATGGTAGTAACCATTGCATTATTTTCATTTATCAATGCACCAAATATTTCCCCAATACTTAAATTTACACTCCCTACAGTAGAAAAAACAATTAATAAAATAATTACAGTTATCAACCCTGTAAATATCAATAATACTTTTTTATTATCCATATTCTTCACCTAAAATTTATTTATCTCCATATAAGATATCTCCCAATTTATTTATTGAATCTTTGACATGTATATTTGCTGATACATTAAATATACTTGAGTCTAAATCTATAACTTTTCCATTTTTTACTGCACTTAATGTATCCCATGCAGGATTTTTATCAAAAGAATCATCAAATGCTTTTTTAGTCTCTTCTATATTCCCATGTGCAAATCTAAGTATGTAATCTGGATTTTCTTTTATAATTTGTTCTAAGCTAAATTGTATATAATCTGAATCCACACTATCTGTTAAGTTATCAGCTATATTTTCAGCACCTACTGTTTTAACCAAGTCACCAAGATATGAGCTCTTTGTAGCTAACATAAAATTATTTCCACCACCAAATAAAATAGCTACCCTTGGTTTTTTATCCTGTTTTTTTGACTTTTCTACTACAGATTCTTCTACTCCTTTTAGCTCTTTTATAAGTTTTTCTGCTTCATCTTGTTTATTTATTTTATTACCTAAATTCTCTATGCTTTTAAGAAACTTTGTGTATGTTCCAGTTTCAAAATAGAATGTATCTAGGTTATATTCTTTCATACTCTTTTCAACATTTTCTTTAAATATACTATCAACTATAAATACATCTGGCTCAAGAGATGCTACAATTTCTAAATCAGGATTCATAGCTTGTCCTACTTCTGGTAGATTTTTATATTTTTCTGGTAGTTCAGATTTAGTCGTTGGAATGCCTACTAAAGTAGCATCTAATTTATCCAATACTTGTGTTGCTGCTACTGTGGCTGAGACAACTTTTACGTTGTTATTTGACTCCTTATTTGCAGACTCATCATTTGACGGCTTTGAGCATCCTGTTAATATTAATGCGCTAAGTAAAAATACTGAGCATATTTTTTTAAATTTCATAAAAATTTCCTCCATAATAAACTTTATTTTAAAACTGTATTTTCTATTTAAACCTATATCTATCTAGTTACTTTGTATAATCTTATTTGCAAGTTCTATATATACTTGTGACATTTCATTATCTTTATCTTCTTCTATAACGGTTCTTCCATTATTCTCAGACTGTTGCATGATTTTATTTCTTGGTATATAGTGAAAAACTTTACTTTTTATTTCATCAGCCAATTTTTCAACTAATTCTAATTCATTTTCAACATTTTTAGCATTTAATATGAGTCCTTTTAAAGAGGCATATCCTCTATTTTTAAATTGCTCTACAGCTAAAGATATATTACTAGCAGCATACATTGACATCATTTCTCCAGAAGTTACTATATACACTTCATTTGCAAATCCATTTCTTATTGGCATTGAAAATCCTCCACAAACAACGTCTCCAAGTACATCGTAAATTACTACATCTGGATTATATATTTCAAAGGCCTTTAATTCTTCTAATTTTTCAAAAGCCGCTATTATACCTCTTCCAGCGCACCCTACTCCTGGAGTTGGTCCTCCAGCTTCAATACATAATACTCCACCATATCCTTCAAATACTATGTCTTCAAGTTTCAAATCATCTTTCTTCTCTTTCATGACATCGAGAACTGTTGGTATAAATTTTCCTTTCATTAAATTTTTAGTAGAATCTGATTTAGGGTCACATCCTATTTGCATAACCTTATATCCTAAATGAGAAAGTGATGCAGATAAATTGGAAGTTGTTGTTGATTTTCCAATTCCTCCCTTCCCATAAATAGCTATTTTTTTCATTGACTTTTTACCTCTCTTACATCATAATATTATTTAACGAAATTAATTATCATTCGCAATAACTATTTTACGCGATATGTTTTTTAAATTCTTAACTATATTTGTTTTTTTATAAAAATATTTGTATAAATTTAAATGAGGTGATTTTTTGAAATGTTTTAAAGATGATATAGAACTTATCATTAATGATTTTTTTGACTGTTGTAATATCCCAACAAAAGTGATTAATAAGGATTTAAAAGAACTTTGTAGCGTTGGCTACAATGATAAACTAGAAAAGTACTTTTCTAGTTTAAACATATTCAATAATATAAAAAGTACAGATTTTATATCTAATAAAAACTTGTCCTATATAATGTTAAGTTTTTGCGATGACATACAATTTTTAATTATGCCGATACATAAATTTGATATTTCTAGTGGCTATTTTGTTATAGGACCTTTTAAATCATGCATTAATAATGATATTGAGTTTTCTGACATACCATTTAAGCCTCTATCATGTATAGATTATATATCAAATCTTTTATCAGAAATATGTAATGATAAAACGAAACACAAACCAGCTCTTAGTTTTTATGTAAAAAAAACTATTGATTATATTCATAAAAACTACTCAGAAGATATAACAGTAAGTGATATATGTAATAATTTACAACTTAATAAAAGTTATTTTTGTTCCCTATTTAAAAAAGAAAGTGGATATACATTTACTAATTTTCTCAATAAAGTTCGAGTCGAAAAAAGTAAAAAATATTTACTTCGAGAAGATATGTCTATTTTAGATGTTGCTGTATTTGTTGGGTTCAATAGCCAAAATTATTATAGTATGGTTTTTAAAAAGTTTAACAACCTTACACCAATTGAATATAAAAATATTTATAACTAAAAAATATCATTCTGCAAAGAATGATATTTTTTAGTTATAAATATTTTGACGAAAAAAGTTAATTCTTTGTTAAGTTGATTTTATCCAAAATATGCTAAATATCACCTCAAGTATTTAAATTACTATATGATATAAGTTTTCTCAAATTAACAACAACTTAAAGATTTAACATTCTCTTAACCTATACTTAACAAAACGTTAATATTTAAATTGACAAAATTTGTTATTCTATATTATGGAAACGATAAATTTTAGTTAATAAAGTTTATAATTCATATAAAAAATTTATTAATTTCTTAAGGGAGGAAATGTCGTGAATATAGCAATTAGTCTTATCGGTGGTCTTGGACTTTTTCTTTATGGAATGAGTTTAATGGGAGAAGGTTTACAAAAATCGGCAGGAGACAAATTAAAGAAAATCATCGAACTCTTAACAAGTAATGTTGTTATGGGTGTATTGGTAGGTACAGTTGTTACAGGTATCATACAAAGTTCAAGTGCTACTACTGTAATGGTTGTAGGATTTGTAAATGCAGGAATAATGAATCTAAGTCAAGCCATTGGTGTAATAATGGGTGCAAATATAGGTACTACTGTTACTGCCCAACTAGTTTCATTTAATCTTGAAGGAATAGCCCCAATTGCATTAGGTATAGGTATAGTATTTTATTTATTTACATCAAATCAAAAAACAAAACACTTAGCTGAAATACTTATTGGTTTTGGTATATTGTTTACAGGTATGGAATTTATGAAAAATGCAGTAGCTCCACTTGCTGAATATAAGGGATTTACTGATACACTTTTATATTTTAGTAAAAATCCTATACTTGGCATATTGGCAGGATTTGCAATCACTGGTATCATACAAAGTTCAAGTGCTTCTATGGGTATGCTAATCGCTTTAGCTTCTCAAGGAATACTTCCTCTATCAGCTGCTTTACCTATACTTTATGGAGATAATATTGGTACTTGTGTTACTTCACTTTTATCAAGTGTTGGTGCAAATAGAAATGCTAGACGTGCAGCTGTAATGCATTTAAGTTTTAATGTCATTGGTACAATAATATTTATGCTTGTTTTAAATAAACCTATATCAGCTATAGTTACTCATTTTGACCCAACTGACACAGCTAGACAAATAGCAAATGCACATACTTTATTTAATCTTACAAATGTTATAATATTATTGCCATTTTCTAAATACATAGTTAAATTAGCAAACAAACTTATACCTATTAAAGAAACTGAGTCAGAAATTGTAAACAATACTAAGTACTTAGATGAAAGAATGTTTAGTACTCCATCTATAGCACTTGGTAATACTGTACAAGAAGTTGTTAGAATGGGACATAAGGCCACAAACTCTTTAGAACATTCAATTGCAGGTTTTTTAAATAAAAGTAGTGAAGATATTAAGAAAACTTTTGAGTCTGAAAAAGTTGTTAATAAATTGCAGAAAGATATATTAAATTATTTGTTAAAACTTTCTAAAGAACCACTTAGAGATGATGAACGATTTAGAACAGATTTACTTTTCAATACAGTAAATGATATCGAAAGAGTATCTGACCATGCTGAAAATATAGCTGAGTTGGCTATGACTGTTAAAGAAATGAATGTTAACTTCTCTGATAGTGCAATAAAAGAAATCTATGAAATATACAATAAAACTATGACTAACTTTAAGGATGCTTTAGTAGTTTTAGATGTAAAAGATTTTGAATTAGCAAACAAAGTTTTAGAAGTTGAAAATGAAGTAAATTACTTAGAAAAAACTTTTAGAAATGCTCATATGATTAGATTAAATAATGGTAGTTGTACAATTGATGCTGGTGTACTTTACCTTGACTTACTTACTAACTTAGAAAGAATTTCTGACCACTCAACAAACATAGTAACACAAGTTTTAAAACTTAAACAAAAAATATAGTTATTACAATTTATATTTAATTTTAATTAACTATTTAATATAATAAAAAGCTATAAATAATAATTCTATTATTTATAGCTTTTTTAATTTAATTAATATAAATTTGGAATATGTATTTTACTTTTTCTCTTATATAATAAACAAGTACCCTAAACATTTGATTTAATTTTCAGTGCAGGATTTTTTAATAATTGCTCAAAATCATCTTGTGGCATTGGCTTTGCATAAAAATATCCTTGTGCCAAATAACATCCAATTTCTTTTAGTCTTATCACTTGTTCTATACTTTCTACTCCTTCACATATAACTTTCATATTTAATTCTTTTGCCATATTTACCACTCCACGCACAACAGCTTGTTCACGACTACCATGCATTCCTTTTTGTATAAATGTACGGTCCAACTTAATTATATCAACAGAAAATTGTTGTAATAAACCAAGAGATGAATATCCAGAACCAAAATCATCTATAGAAATAGGAAATCCTGATTCTTTTAGTTGATTAAAATGACTCAAAATCTGATTGAGATTTTCAACAAAAATGCTTTCTGTGACTTCTATTTCAAGGTATTTGTGAGGTATTTTATAGTAATCTGCTATTTCTATCAATGTTTCTGAGAAGCTTTCATTATTAAAATGAATTCTGGAAAAATTACAAGATACTGGACTAATATTTAATCCCAAATCTATCCATCTCTTTAACAGTTTGCAGACTTCTTCATAGATATAAAAGTCAATTTCTACCACAAATCCGTTTTTTTCAAAATAAGGAATGAATTTTCCAGGACTTATTATACCTTTATCTGGATAATTCCATCTTACCAGTGCTTCACTTCCTACCAATTTATTTGTATTCATATCTACCTTTGGTTGAAAGTATGGAACAAACTCTCCATGTTCTAAGGCTATTTGCATCCTATCTGTTAGGTTTCTTTGATGTAACCCTTCCTCTCTCATAGTCATATCATAAAGTACAACACAACTTTTGTGAGTTATTTCCGTATTTCTTCTCGCATAATTTGCTAGGTCAAGCATAAGAGATATATCATGTTTTTCAACTTCATTTACTATGTATATGCCAAATACAAGAATAAGTTGGTAAGTTTTTCTCATTTTTTCTACCCAATCATTTAATTGAGTATCAATCTTAAAGAGACGTTCTTCTAAGCAATCCCAGCTATTGTATTTTAATAACATAACAAATTGGTCTGCAGAAACGCGAGCACAAGATTCTTCAAAAGAGACAGTATTTTGTAAAGCTTTAGCTAATACACAAAGTATTTCATCTCCTTCTGAAAATCCTAAAGTGTCATTAATCATTCGAAATTGTTTTATATCTAAATAAACAATCACATATGAACCACTTTCTGCATTTCTTAAACTCTTAATAGCTTCTTTACAAAATTTATTTAAATTCCAAATTCCTGTAAGACTATCTCGGTATAACAAACTCTCAATACGTTTATTATTTTTTGACTTTAATAAAAGTAGAAAACTCAAAAGTATAATAATAATAGCTGCTATTATAATAACTCCTCCAATAATTGCCATTGGATGCTGATGAATAATATCTTGCCAAGTTATATCATATTGAATTATTGTATTTTTTAAAATTATTCTGTCCATTTGTTCTGTTGACATGTATTGAATACATTTATCTAGTATAGAAAATAACCTTGAATCTGCAGAATCAGAAATGCCAATACTTATTTCTTCTGCATAGTTTGTCAAAGTCGAAACAGAAAATTTTTCATAACGAGGATTGGACAATAGATAATCTGCAATATATGTATTTACATAAACAGCATCCACTTTATCCTTTAATACAGCTTCAAAACATTCTTTTGGAGAATTATAATATTCTATAGTTCTATCTAGTTTCCCATCTTCAGTAATATTTTGTCCAATTAAAGAACCATTTACAGCTGCTACTTTTTTAATTTTATTTTCTTTTTCTCCACTAACTAAAACTACTGGAGCACGTAAATAATACTGAGTTGTTCTTATATTGTTTTTTTGGTTATTAATATAATCGTTTTCCATACCACAAACTATAGATGTGCTAGAATCTTTTGATACTTGAAGTGCTTCATTATAACTTTTTGCAGAAATAAATCTAAATTTTAACCCAGTGTTATTTGTAATTTCCTTAAATAAATCAGCAACCACACCAGAAAACTCGCCTGTTTTGGAATCACCATATTCTAGTGGTGCCTTTGTAGAATCATACACAGCTGAAATTTCACCAGATTGTTGTATATATTCTTGCTCATCTTTTGTAAATACTGGCTTCTGAGCAGTACTTATAGAAAAATATTTATTGTATAATTTTGTTTCATAACTTGAATTCCTAAGTGTCAATGTATTCAAAGCAGAATTCAGTTGAGATAATAAATCCAGCTTCTTATTTGAAACCACAGTATAAAGTGGCTCTGGAGAAAACTGTGCTACACTTTTAAATGTACTAGTCCGACCAAGATGTGTTATAGCAACACCGTCAAGATTTCCATTTTTTAAATTTCTTAACAAATCATCTGTTTCTTTATAAGATATAATTTGAACTTCAAAATCATTTGTTTTACAATATTCTTTAAAGTTTTCAGCATCCTTACTATTACTAATAATACCTACTTTCATATCCTGAAAAGAATCAAAATCCTCATAATCATAACGAGTATCGTCCACTCTTACATTTAAAGTTGTATAGATATTACACATTGGTAGGGTTGGAAAAAGCATTTCTTTTGTGCGTTCTTTTGTATAATAGACACTAGGAAGAACATCTATCTCACCTGATTTTAACATTTCAAAAGCATTTTCCCAACTTTTACAATCTACTATTTCATATTTCCAGTTAGTGTACTTAGTAATTTCTTGTAAGTATTCAAAATTAAATCCTATATACTCTCCATTTTCATTTCGACTCATATAATCGCCATCATCATAATACCCGACTTTAACTGGAACCCTATCTGAAGCAGAGTTAATTTCTATTGGAAAAGAAAGAAAAATCATACAAACAATCAGAATCAATTGAAAGGATTTTAACTTCAAAATTTTGTCCTCCTCCCTCTTAGTAGATATATTATATCATTTTCAATAGAAAAATAGAATATACTGCCAGTTTTTTAACTTTCAAAATACTTCTAAAATATATATTACAAGTGACAATACAGAAAACTTAACTTATATAAATATACCACTTTTTATACCTACCACACATAATAAGAATACTTAAAAAAGCTATATAAATTTGCAAAATAACAAATTTATATAGCTTTTAGTATTATAAAATAATTAATTTTTTATATAGTTTTTTATAATTACATCAAATTGAAATTTCTATAAATTAATTTTATTGCACAATTGATACTTTAATAATATCCCCATTTTTTCTTTCTAGATGAACCACTTCTCCAGTCAAATCATAATCAAATGCCTTAACTAATATTTCAGTAACTTTTTTACCATCAACTACATCATCTTTTCCATTAAACAAATCTAAAGCATTGTTTTCAATCATTCTCTTTGCAAAATTTACAGGTAATTTTATATGTATTTTGTCGCCTGTATGTGACAGTACCCTTATTCTTAAAAACTTTTCTAAATTATTTCTTGGTGTTTGTTTTGATGCCATTCTATTAAATCACTCTCCCCTTATTTTTTATTTAATAATAAATTTTATTCTTAAAAATATCTTTATATGTATCTATTATAAAAGTAACACTATTATTTTCTGTGTTTAATTTATACTTAACTCTATCTAATATGCCAATTTCATGAGCGCATATAATTTTTTTAATAATTGTACATTTTTAGACTTTATTTTATAATTATTCTATATGCTTTATACTCTCAATGAAACTTTTTTATCAAAATGTTTTATTATATAAAATATTAAAATTAAACTAATCTATTTATCACTAAATAGTATCAGGGGGACATATTTATGATAGAAAAAATTAAAAACATGTTAAAAAATTGCAATCATGATATATATATTTCACCACACAAATTATTAAGACCATACATAGCCCATTATACAATAACTGTTCAAGATAAAAATTCTATAGAAAACCTGACATTGATACCTGATGCAAGTGGATGTATGGTATTTGAATTTAGTAAAAAAGGTATAAATAGCAAATTTTGGGGTGCTACAACAAAAACTACTATTGTAAAAAACGATATAGAAAATATACTCTTTAGGGTATTTGTTGAATTTCTTCCATGTGGAGTATACTATTTGACAGGTTTTCCTCAAATAGAATCAGCCGATTTAATAATTCCTGTTAAAGATTTTAACACTCAACTTGATTTGGAAACTAATTCTATCTTTGAAAAGTCCAGTACTCTTGAAGAACTCATTGAACAATTTGATAGGTTATTTTTATCGTACTTATTTAAATCTAATATAAAAGATTTAACAATACCAATTCTTATAGATGCTAGAAAACAAAACTCTATCATGTCTGTTAAAAATATTGCTCAAATTAGTTGTTATAGTGAACGCCATTTAAATAGGATTTTTAATAATTCTCTTGGTATGAGTGTTAAGACATACCTTAGATTATTACGTATAAACATGGTACTACAAGAAATACAAAGTAATAAGATGTCATTTACAACTTTAGCTCAAAATATAGGTTATTATGACCAATCTCACTTTATAAATGATTTTAAATCTATTTGTGGTGTTAATCCAACAACCTATATAAAAAATTTGTCTGATTTTTACAATGAGAAATATAAATTTTAACATATAATTATATAAAGTTTATATTTGAGGAGTGATTTAAAATGATAGAATCAAGATGTGGAATTTTGTGTTGTGAATGTAAGTATAAGGAAGATGTAAATTGCGCTGGATGTACAAATATTGATAAACCTTTTTGGTCTGAAGAATGTCCTGTAAAATCATGTTGTGAGAATAAAAATCTTACACATTGTGGCCTATGTGACACATTTCCATGTGAAATATTAACTCAATTTGCATACGATAAAGAGCAAGGTGATGATGGAAAAAGAATTTCTCAATGTGAAAAATGGGCTTCTCTAGCTTTATAATAGTATAATATTTATATATTTTATCTTATATATAAATATTATACTATTACTTTAATACATAATTATATATTCTCTAAGATAGATAGCTATTATTCAATATAAAATAATAGCTATCTATCTTTTTCGCAAATAAACATTGATTTTTAAATCTCTTAATTTTAGATTTTAATATTTATGTCAGTTAAATGTCAGTAAAGTATTTTATCTACATTTTCACTAATATATAGCAATACAAAGCTTTTTAATTTTTTTATGGTTAAGGATAAACAAAAAATGTTAACTAAAAATTACAATTAAGTAGACATTTTTATTAATCTGTGATACAATAGTATTTGTGGTAATACACAATTAAATCAAGTATATCTTGATATAGGTTAATAGGAGTATTTTTAATGAATAATGGAATAGTGAAATGGTTTAACAACGAAAAAGGATTTGGTTTTATAACAGTAGACGGTGGAGATGACGTATTTGCTCATTTCTCAGCTATACAAACTTCAGGATTTAAATCATTAGAAGAAGGTCAAAAAGTAAGCTTTGATATAGTTAAAGGTGCTAGAGGTCAGCAAGCAGAAAACATAACTATATTATAATTATATAGATTTTTTCGGAAAGACTCTTTTAAGAGTCTTTTTTTATTGATAATATATATGATAATTATTAATTAAGTAAATAATATTGTTTGGACAAATGAAAAAAGCCCTCTTCTAAATATAAAATAATCTTCATAAATAAAAGTTAATTCAGTAAGGATATATAGTATGTTGTATATAAAAAAATCCAATAGATTAACTCTATTAGATTTTTATTTCATATATAAACATTTTTCATTAATGTTTTCAAAAGTTTAATAATGTTTTTGAAATTTTATCAAACCTTTCATTAGATATACCAAATTTTTGCTTAAATTTTTCATCGTTCATTCTTTCAATAATCACTTTATTTGGAGATAATTCATCAATAATACTTTTTATCTTATTAATAGATTCCTCATTATCATTATATCCCTTGATAATTGTTACTTCTAAAATAAATTTTCCTTTATACTGTTTATTAAATAAAATCATATTTGAAATATATTCTTCTAGAGTATATCCTACAATTGGTCTCTGAATTTTTTGAAAATCTTTTTCCGATATTGTTTTTATCTCTCCAATAATTTCATCACACATATTGGCTACTTTTATATATTCATCTTTACCTAATAAATATCCATTAGAAAGTAATCGTACAGGCACTCTTTTACGTTTTACTAACTCAATTACATCACAAACTTTATCATTCAATAGGGCTTCTCCTTTTGAATTAATGAAAACTAGTTCTGCTTTATACTTTTCTATCATACGTTCTAATTCTCTAAGTGAGTCATCAATCTTGTCAAATGATTGAGGTGTATCTACTTTATTATATGACCTTCCAATAGGACAGAATATACAATCAAAATTACAATACTTTTCAGGAAGTATGTTTACTTCTAATACTCTTTTGCCATCCTCAATATAAATATCTTTATAACTAAAACTACTCATTACTCTACACTCCCTCAAATTAATTTATTGATACTTCTTTATTGTTAATATCTAAAATTGAAATTTTACATGTTCCACCTAAATTTTCTTGAACTGTTTTCACTAAATCATTCAAAGCATTCTCAAATTCTTCAAATCTGCTTTCATCTACTAATTCAATGCATAAAAAGGCATTGTTTGTATTTTCAGTAAGCATTGTTCTCACTGCTTCACGCCAATTCCAACACCTACAAATTGCTCCACCATTATCTTTATAAACTATTTCTCCTTCATATGGAGATGAGTTTTCACCTGCTCCTAATGGTATAAATTCTTCATTTCCAACTGCTCTAGTCAACCTAATATCTCCTATAAATTTGTCTATGTCTTCTCCACCACAAGGCAATGCATATTTTAATGAAATAGAATTGTAAATATCCACTAAGGGGTTAATCGTTGCTATATGATTTCCATTATGAACTCTTTTTAACAATGCCTCAATAGATGACCTTGCTCCTTTTTTCGTTTTAAATTTTTTGAATGCTTCTCTCCATACTTTAATTACTTGGTTATTGCTAAATTCTACATCCTTCAAATGTTTTAATGCATATTCTTCTCCCTGCAAAATCATTTCCTTATATTCTTCTTTATCCTTTATAGAATTGTCTATGTCCTGACAAATAACAACTCCAATCTTTGAACTAGGAAATAGGTTCCAAAACTCATTCTCAACAACAAATTTTTTCATTAGAATACCTCCTCAACTTTAAAATATCTAAAAATAAAAAAGCCTACAGAAATATTATTAAATATCTCCCAGGCTTTTATCCTTCCGTGTACACAATAACCGTGCGTTTTCTCTTGGACCTGCCCATTATAAAATGCGGAACCCTAGAAAACTAAACTATATATTTTTGTAATTTATAAAATACAAATAAATTTTAGCATAATATAAGATTTAAAACAATACTATATTGGATTCTTCTATTTATATTATACAAAATAATATTTAAAGGTTATTTAGCTAATCTAATAGAATACTACATTATTAATATAGTTTTATTAATAAAATTATAAGTATAAAAATTTCAAAATAAGTCTATTTTAAATGTAAGTTATAAATCTCAATTAAAATAGACTTAAATTTCATTTTATGTTAAAATCTTTACAGTAATAAACAATTTTATTTTAAGGAGATAATTTTATGAATAATTACTTAAAATTTGCTACATATCAACTCATAGGCTTTACATCTTCTATACCTAAACTTATAAAAATCAAAAAAAATCCAGATAAATTTAGCTTAAAAGAAAAATTTGAATTTATGCAAAAACAAGCTAAAAAATCTTTAGATATAGTAAATATAGACCTTAATATACTTGGCAAAGAAACATTACCAAAAGAACCAATCTTATTTGTTGTAAATCACTCAAGTATGCTTGATAGTTTTATCCTAGCAGCAAGTGTAGAGAGACCAATTGGATGTGTAATTGCAGATGAACCAGTTTGGAGAAATATACCTATATTTAAAGAATGGGCAAAGTTGTTAAGATGTGTATATGTAAACAGAAAAAATAATCGAGAAGGGATTAAAAGTATTGCTGAAGCTTCACAAAATATACTTACAGGCCAGAGTATGGCAGTGTTTCCAGAAGGGGATTTAACATGGATTAAAGAACCAAATTCACTAGTATCAGATTTTAGAAGTGGAGCCTTAAAAATAGCATATAAAGCAAAGTGTCCTATTGTTCCATTAGTCATAAAAAATTCAAAAGATACTTATGAAGGATATCAACCTATTGGTAAAATTAATTCTGTTCCTGTTGAAGTTGAATTTCTAGAACCAATTTATGACCATATTGAAAATCCTAGACTAAAATCTTCTGTATTAGGCGAAAATATAAAAAAAAATATGATAAGCAAAATAGAAAGTTTTAGAAAAACAAACAAAAACTTTTAAAGAATTTTAATGTTAAAATTTTTTTAAGAGGTGATTAAGGTGGCAAAAAATACAAAACAAACAACGGTTCACATTGATGAAACATTACTTAAAGAAGTTAAAAGAATAGGAATTAATGAAAATAAAAGTATATCTCAAATAATAAATGAATCAATAATAGATTATGTATTAGTTTACAGAGAAAACGAAGACAAAGAAAAAAATGAACACGATAAAAATTTAAATGATACAATAAATGCTTTTAAAAGAGAAGAAGAAAAAAGAATCGAGGAAAAAAGTGCTGCTAGAGCTATAGCAGAAGCGAAAAAACGAGTTCTCTACTAATAAAGATAAAAAATCGGTACAAACTATGCACCGATTTTTTTATATCTAAAACATATTTAAAAGCACTTAAATTTTCTTTAATTTATATCAAATCTCCAACAACTTTTACTTTTATAAGGAGTGCATTCCCTGGAAGATATGCAAGTGGAACATCTTCTATATTTAATACTTCTATAGTATCCTTTTTAGCACCTGCTTTTAAAGCTTTATTTATGGCTTCTTGTTTTGCATCTTCTATAGCATCTTCTCTAGACATTTTATCTAAGCTGTACACTTTTTCTACATCTCCACTTATTTGCCCTAAAGCCGCACCAATAGCATTTGCTGCGGTATAATGAGGAGGTCTTATAACATCACTTATGCCTTTTAGTTTTTCTGGGACAATTATACTTCCTCCACCAGTTAAAACTAATTCAACATCATTTTGGCTAGTCTTCATTTGGTCTACAGCATCTTCTAGTTTTAAAATTACTTTTTTATATACATCATCACAATAATCTTTATCTAAATTTTCAACATTACTTTTTCTATCCTCAAATGCCATGCCTAACTTTGTAACAACATCTGATAAAGTTAAAGTGTCACCACCAAATATTATTGCATCTTCAGTTATTCTATACCCTACACTCTCAGGGCCTATTTTTATATTGTCTTTTTCACCTTTTACACAAGTTCCCCCAGCAAGTCCAATGGTTAAAACATCTGGCATTCTAAAGTTTGTATGTACTCCTCCAATTGTAACAGGAATTGAAGATTCTCTAGGAAATCCATTGTATAATACACCTAAATCACTCGTAGTTCCTCCAACATCTAGTACTATTGCATTTTTTACTTTTGATAAAAAGGATGCTCCCCTTATAGAATTTGTTATTCCACATCCAATTGTGAAAATAGGATACTTCATTGTGTACTCTAAATTCATTAATGTTCCATCATTTTGACTAAAATATATTTCTGCATCTATTCCTAAATCTTTCAATGCTTTCTCAAATCCTAAAGAAACAGCCTTCCCTACTCTAGACAATGCAGAGTTTAAAATTGCTCCGTTTTCTCTTTCCAGGATACCTATATTACCTATTTCATTTGATAAGGATATTGGAATATCACCAAGAATCTCTCTAACCCATTTTGCAACTTCTTCTTCTTGTTGCTTATTTACAGGAGCAAATACTCCACTTATTGCAACACTTTCTACCTTACCTTTTATCTTATTGCAAAAATCTACTACTTCATCTTTACAAAGTTCATTTATCTTTCTTCCATCAAACTCATAACCACCAGATATCAATATTGAATCTAATTCTATTTTTTCTCTTAAATCTTCTGGCCAATCTATAAATGGTAAAATGGCAGTGGTTGCTGGTTTTCCTATTCTTATCATTGCTACATTATTAAGCCTTTTTCTTTCTACTATTGCATTTGTACAGTGAGTTGTACCAAGCATAGCATATTTTATTAATGAATGGTCAATTTTACTTTCATCTATAACTTTTTTTAAGGCATTATAAACACCAGTTTCAACATCTTTTGTAGTTGCTACTTTAACTGAATGGATTACTTTTAATTCTTTATCCAGTATACAAGCATCTGTATTTGTTCCTCCAACGTCAATTCCTACACGATACATCAAAATTTCCCCCTAAATTTTTATTTTCCTTGTAATTCTTCTACTGTTTTATACTCTACATCATACCCAAAGTATCCAGGTCCAACTGTCTCAATTCCTTTTTTAGTTCTCCATTTTTCATTACAAGGAAAAGCTACTACCATCACACGAGAACCATATTTTATTCTTTCTGTAGTTATTGGGAATCCAGTTTCTAAATCTAATATTGCTATTAAATCTGGTGTAATACAAAGTGGTGTACTACCTTTTTTTGCAATTAGATTTTCATTTTGGAATAGTACAGAGTATTCTCCATCATATCCATTAATTCCAGCAAAGAATGCATGCCCTCTAGTAAACCCACCTTTTAATTCTCTTTTAATATCAACTACTTTTCCTTCAAATAATTTGTATCCTTTTAATTCTTTCAATATATTTTCAATAGCACCTTTTGAGTCTGACTTATTCTCAAGTAAAAATCCTCCTATAGTTTCAGCTATAGTCAAGGTATTTCCTATAGCAGCTTTTTTAACTTGAGCTCCGCTTAAATTATAGTCACTAATAGAAGAACTTCCTCCCATTTCTACTGTTAAAGTTCTAGCCAATCTTTCTGACCAAATTCCATCAACAGGATAAAGGATAGCTGAATTACCCTTTTCATCAGCCATTACAGCAGGTGATGCTTCATATCCTTCAAGATAAAAAGTTACCATTTGAGCTTCCGGAAACGCTCTACCCATAGAGTCTGCATCCAAAATAGGAAGCCCTTTTTTTGCAGCAACTGCTATTGGCATAAGTGAATTTATTCCCCCTATTTCTATAGGAATTATAACATCAACTTTTCTATTCAATAATTTTTCCATTATCTCTAAAGGAGTAGTTAATTCCACTTCAGAAAGTAATTTTTCTATTGTAATTACAGGAGAACCCATACCAGATACTGGTACTACTAAAGCATCATCCTCTAGTTCATCTAAACTAATCACTTTTACAGGTCCATACTTTTTAATTGCTTGTTTTGCAACTAATTTACCTATGTATGGGTCTCCTCCTCCTCCAGTTCCAAGCACTGCTGCGCCAACTGCTATTTTATCCACGCTTTCTTCTGTTAAAAATCTCATGTTACTTTCTCCTCATATCCCAAATTTATTTTATACTTTACAAGCATATTTCATTAAACTGCTTTTTTTACTTCTTGTTTGTTTTTTGATGAACAAATCGCTTTTCCAATAATTGATTGTATTATAAATCCTGCTATAAATCCATCTAAAGGTGCTATAGTAGTAAGAGTTATAAATCCATATGTAGAAAGGTATGTTATTAATATACCAATTATCCAAGATATTATTGAATGTTTAACTATTGGTTTGTATGCTATCCCCTTATCAAATCCTTTAAGTTCTTGTTTTACTATATAATATTCTGCTGTATACACACCACCAACAGGTGCAATAACAATTCCAAGTAAATTTAAAAATCCTATAAATCCTTCATATATTCCAAATACAGCTAATAAAGTTGCTACAACACCAAGAACTATAGTTAATACTTTTTCAGGAGCTTTTTTTAGTACAAGAGCTATACTTAGTGATGCAGAATATACATTGCTTGTATTTGTAGTCCATTGAGCTAATGTAAGTACAATTATACCTGGTATAGCAATTCCTAATGTAATAAAAATTCTCATAATATCTGAAGTACCCATACATTTTACTAATATTATTGATACTACTATCATAAAGGCATTTCCAAATTGTATCCCTAGAAAACTTGAAAGTGCACAATCTCTTCTACTTTTAGCCCAGCGACTTATATCAGGAGATACTATTGCTCCAACTATTATTATACTCATTGATAGAGAAACTCCACCTGCAAATGTCATAGTCGATTTCATATTATCATCAACTGGAATTCCATTTGCTTTAAAAGACAAGAATATAGTTAACATCATAAGAATTAATAAGAATGGTACTGAATACACACTTAATTTTTCCATTGCTTTATATCCATAAATAGCTGTACTCATCATCAAAAGACCACCTATGAGGCTTAAAACTTGCATGCTCACATCTAGATTAAATATATCTTTTATTATTATTTGAGCATTTTGAGCAAAGAAGCCTACTTGAACTCCAAACCATCCTAATAGAGAAACCCCTATAACTAGAGAAAATATTTTTGCTCCAGCTTCTCCAAATACATATTTTGTTATCATAGATGTAGATAAACTTGTAGATGAGCCAACTAAAGAGCATATAGTATACAAAATAGCAGAAAAAAATGAACCTACAATTACTGATAATATTGCTTGTTTCATTGGCATACTTTGAGCTAACTCAGCTCCTAAAATAACAGATGATAAATCCACGCCTATCGCTACTAGCACTGAAAACATAGCTACCCAACCACGTTTTTGATTCTCTGGAACCTGTTCCAAGGCATAATTAATTTTTTCTTCTTCCATTTTCATCCCTCCATTAAAATTGTAAAACCATTTAGTTAGTTTATTTTACAATTTTCTAATTTATAAATTTATTAACAACTATATATTTATAATTTTCATTTAATATATAGTTTTAAATTTTCTGAAATAATTTTATAATAAAAAACGCCTCTTGGAAAAAATCCAAGAGACGAATACAAATCCGTGTTACCACTCTTATTAGTAAAAATTTATTTTACTCACTCATTTTCTTAAGGCGAATTAAACCACTACTACAATAGAGCTGTAATAGTATTCTCCAAAGTTCTTTTCACACAAATTTCAATATTAGTTCTCAGCTAAATCTAACTCTCTGTAAAATTCCTTTATGCTACTTTCTTCTTCTGCGAATCTACGTTATTTATTTATGATTTATATCATAATATATATGCAATATTTTGTCAACTTAAAAAGTAAATTACTTGTATTTTTTAGTTTTATATGTAACTTTTTATATTATTACTGTATTTATATTTTGTATTTTTTAAATTTAATAAAATTTTATATTATTTTTATATACAATTGAATATAATTTTACAAATTATTTTCATTTTATATGATGGATACTACTTGTTACTGAGGTAAAATTATACATTCAATTCAAAATCTAACTTATCTTGTTCTATGCCATTAATGATGAGTACAATCGAATGAGTTCCTGAGTAATATTTCCTTACACTTACATCTGCAAAAGAATGTTTTTTCGTGTAAAGCTTCTTCTCATTTTCTTTTAATAAAACCTCTGATATTTTAAAAATCTTCCTCTTTCTTTTTCCGCATATGAGTATCTCTCCTCCCATATTTAATTTATTAATCATATCTCATATTATACAACAGTATGTTATATTGTTAAATCTATCTATTTAAAATACTTTACACTACACATTCTGAAATATTGTGAAGTATCTCCTGACAGTAAAAATGTCCGAACAGCCTATAAAACAAGGCTATACGAACATTTAAGAAAATTTTTAAATATAATCAGAAATTTATTTTAAGTTTAATCAAATTTTTATTGAATTATATCTATTGAATCTCCAATATTTATAACTCCTTCCTTTAAAACCTTAACAAAAATTCCTTCGCGTGGCATTACACAGTCCCCTGTTAATTTTTTAATCTCACATCCATTATGACACTTTTTCCCTATTTGAGTTACTTCAACTTCACATTTGCCTATCTTTAATTTTGTACCAACAGGTAATGAAAATACTTCTATTCCTTCTGTAGTTATATTTTCAGCAAAGTCTCCAAATTTTAATTGGTCAAAGCCTCTCATTTTCATTTTATCTATACTTTCTTTTCCAAGTAAACTTATTTGACGATGCCAGTTTCCTGCATGTGCAT
This sequence comes from Clostridioides sp. ZZV14-6154, assembly GCF_020657785.1. NCBI lineage: Bacteria > Bacillati > Bacillota > Clostridia > Peptostreptococcales > Peptostreptococcaceae > Clostridioides > Clostridioides sp. ZZV14-6154. Next base: position 565,454 of record NZ_JAGWCY010000001.1, read on the forward strand.
CTCCAACTATTCCATAATTTATTTTTAGTTCTGCACATTGCACAGGAACCTTAATGACACCCTTTCTGTCACTTATATTTATTGACACTACTTTAGCCATATTTCCTCCAAATTTTCACCCATATATTCTTAAATTATTCAAACTTAAAATCACCTGATTTTCCACCAGTTTTCTCCACAAGATGTATATTGCTTATGACCATCTTTTTATCAACTGCTTTACACATATCATAAATTGTAAGCGCTGCTAAAGAACAAGCATTTAATGCTTCCATTTCTACACCAGTTTTGCCAAGCGATTTACAGGTTGCATATATTTTAATAGCAGACATAGAATCATCTATCTCAAATTCTAAATCACATCCAACCAATTTAATTTGATGGCACATTGGTATATTTGAAGATGTATTTTTAGCTCCCATTATCCCTGCAACTTGAGCTACGGATAATACATCTCCCTTTTTTATTTGTCCATTTTTTACCTTTTCTAAAGCTTCTTTGCCAAGAGTAATCGTAGCTGTTGCTATAGCAGTTCTCTTAGTATCATCTTTTTCACTTATATCTACCATTTTAGCATACCCTTTTTCATTTATGTGCGTTAACATTACCTATCCTCCAATTTCATACATACGTCTATTTGTATCACTACATTTATTTTCTATTAAATGATGTTTTTCTGGCTTTTCTTTTATTATATCTTTCATAGTTTCTCTAAATAACAATGGTTTATGTAAAAGTGGTTTTATATCTATTTCTTCTTTTGAATGTAGACACAGTTTTATTGCACCACTAGAGGTAAGTCTAATACGATTACAAGTGTTGCAAAATGAACAGCTTAATGGAGTTATAATTCCTATTCTTCCTTTTGCTCCTTTAAACTTATAATATTCTGCTGTACTTTTTTCATCATTTTTAACTTTATATAAACCATATATTTTTTCAACCATTTCTTTTACATTAAAATATCCTTTTTTGTAGACTCTATTAGCTTCACCTAATGGCATAAGTTCAATAAATCTTACATCAATTGGTGATTTAACTGTTAAAAACATAAAGTCTTTAAGCTCATCATCATTAAATCCATTTATGGCAACACAATTTACTTTTACTTTTATACCTAAATTTAAACATGACTCAATCGATTTTAATACTTCTTTTAAATTGCCGCCTCTTGTCACAGATTTATATTTATATTCCTTTAAAGAATCTAAGCTTATATTTACTTTATTCAGACCACATTCTTTAAGCTCAAATATTCTATCAGAAAGTCCAAGAGCATTAGTTGTCATTCCTATATTTTCTATTCCACATTCTTCTCTTGTAAACCTTATAAGTTCATTTAAATTGGGATATAAAAGAGGCTCTCCTCCAGTAAATCTAACCTTTGTTATCCCTTGTTCTGACATAGCCTTTATAATAAATTTATAGTCTTCAAAACTTAGATTATCGTTTATATAATTTTTTTCAAATTTAACATCTGGTGGCATACAATAAACACACCTTAAATTACACTTATCTGTAAGTGAAATACGAAGGTAGTCTATTTTTCTTCCATACTTATCAATCATACTTTATCTACCTCTTTGTCTATTTTTTATCTATCTGAATTATATACTATTTTTTGTTATTAGTGGCACATTCTGTGGCTTCTCCTCTTAAAATTTCTATGCCATGGTCTAAGACATCAATAATGAAGCTTAGATTTTCAACTGCACCTTTGGGACTTCCAGGTAAATTTATTATTATAGAATTATTCCTTATTCCACTTACACCCCTACTTAGTATAGCTTTTTTAGTAATTTCTGTAGATTTCATTCTCATGTATTCACTAAGACCTGGTATCTCTCTTTCTAAAACATCTTTAGTAGCCTCTGGAGTTATATCTCTCTTTGAAAATCCAGTACCTCCATTGGTAAGAATTAAATCTACTTTATTACTGTCACAAATTTTTATAATATTTTCCTTTAACATTTCCTTATCATCTTTTATCAACACATATTCAATAACTTTATAATTCCCTGTATTTTCAACAAATTCAGTTAATTTTTTGCCTGTTATGTCTTCTCTTTTCCCTTCATAGCCCTTATCACTAAGTGTTATAATTGCTACATTAAACATATGGTTTCACCCCTTTACATATTAATTAAACTTTTATAAATAAAAAATCTATTTAATAGAACCTATTCTGGTAATATTCCTTCTGATAATAATGCTTCTAAAACTGCTCCTGCTATACAACGTCCTTTATCTGATATCGTAAATGAATTTTTTACTTCTTTCATTCGAGGGTCTATATCCAATATCTTTAATCCTTTTTCTATTTGTGAACCATTTCTCAATATGCCTCTCAAAACACCATCTAAAGAAGTTTTCACTTCTATTTTATTTCCATTTTTTTCAGTGATATAACATATTATATCTCCTTTTTTAACTACATCTCCTATATTACATATAGTTTCTATTATTCCAACGTTCTCAGAATAAAAAACTCGGTCTTTAGTTATACCCAATATAGCACCTGGTATTCCTGTATTTTTTAAAGCATATCCTTCTCTTATCACTTTTCCTAAATTATGTCCTCTCATAGTTTCAATAACTATATCTGCATCTTTACCTGCACAAAACCCTGGACCCAAAGCTATTGTAAGTGGTGCCATCGCTTTATTTGTTCCAATATTTTTTTTTGCAAGTATACAATCTATAACTGCTACAGGACGTATTTCATCTATATATTTACCTTTTGGGTCTATTATTAGCGCCACTTTTCTTTTATTTAAAGCTTTTTTTATTTCTGTTTTATCTTTGCAATACACACAATAGACACCTTCCACAGAAACTTCCTTTTCATAAATAGCCTCACTAAAAGAAACTTTCCTTCTTATTGCAAGAGGAGTTTCAACTTCTAAAGCAATTATTTTAAAACCACAGTTATGTAACTTGTGTATAACTGCTGTTGCTAAATCTCCAGCTCCTCTAACTATTATAACATTGTTCATATTTTCTCCTACTAATAAAAATTTTAAAGTCTATACTTTATATTATATAATATAATTTTACTTATTTATATAATATCATCTTATTTTATTATCATAATGGTTAAAAATTACTTTTACCTGATATTTTTCAAACAAAAAGAGACATCCATAAAATTTATAAAAGATGTCTCTTTCTAATTACTTATACTTTATTTTTCAGCTATATCATTGTTATCTTCTAAAATAACTGCTGTTCCATAAGCAAGCATTTCTGCTGCTCCTTGCATAACTGAAGCTGAAGACAATCTAAATGCTATTATTGCATTTGCACCTTTAGATTCTGCATCTTCAACCATTCTGCCTATTGCAATTTGTCTTGCTTCTGTAAGCATTTCATTATATCCTGTAAGTTCTCCACCAACAAGATTCTTAAAGCTTGCTCCTATATCTTTTCCAACATGTTTTGCTCTTATTGTACTTCCTCTAACTAATCCTAACACTTCTGCTATTTTTTTTCCTTCTACTTTTTCTGTAGTTACTATTAACATAATATATCAACTCCTTAATATTCCTGTTTAATATATTATATCATGTAAATAGGAATTTTCTTAATAAATCTTTTAATTTGATACTTTATCTAGGAAATCTATATTATAAAATAAGATATTTCGTTAACCAATTATGTTCTTAATCATTTCTATATATAATTTTACTTAGTTAACTCATCATATAAACTTAAATTGTATTCTACATTCAATTTTAAATCCTTAATTTTTTTAATAATCATTTCACTAAAGCTTCCTTTTTCAAACCAGATATTTTGTATGTCTAAAAGTTCTATCTCTTCTAAAATGGCATCCATCTTAGACTGCTTATCTATAATAGCTACAACATCAATATTGTGTGGTACGTCTTTTAGACACTCATATACATCTATACCTTCAATATTCTTTTTCTCTTCATCTATAGCAACAACTTTGTACATATTCTTTTTAAGTTCATCTAATATTTTATATGCTTTGCTTCCTTCGTCACTATTATTTAATATCACTGCCCAAGAATCACATTTAAGTAAATTCATAAATTCTCCTCCATATAAATCCTACTCTATTTTACAACCGTAGCTAATTAAACTTCAGTCAATTTTTTATACTCATCAATAGTATTTACATTTAAAAATAAATCTTCGTTATCAAAGTATATATAGCTTTTATCTATTTTTTCTATAAGAGTTCTAAGCTTCAAATCATTTTTCCCTATACATAAAGATACTTTATTTATTATACTCTTTTTGTATCCAGAACACAATGGTTGTAACTTTCCATTTGTTACTGAAATTACACTTTTATCATCCATTTCATCAGCTATTTTTTCGACTATTTCATTATTTAGATACGGCATATCACATGCAACTGTAACTATATCATACTTTGCATGTTCAAGAGCAGTATATATTCCTCCTATTGGACCAACATTTTTTATTATATCATTATAAACTTTAATGTTATATTTTGAATATAATTCTTCATTATTAGATACTATTATTACTTCATCAAAATTTTTAAAAACTTCTATTGCAATTTCAATAAAAGGCTTTTCATGTAATTCTAAAAAAGCTTTATCTTTCCCCATTCTAGAGCTTTTCCCTCCTGCTAAAATTACACCTGTTCTCTCTATACAAATCGCCTCCTCTAAAATACTTTTATTTATATATATTTGAAAAATGGCGCTATTGCGCCATTTCAATATTGATTGACTACTCAAAAACCTGAATAATTTTTTCTTTAAATGCATTCATAAGTTTTTCTTTTTCTTCTAAATATTCACTATAACACTCATACTCTCTACAGATACAATTTATAATTTCACTTGATGTAAAATTGATTTTTTCAAGATTATAGTTATATAAAATTTCAACACTATCAACTTCACTTATACTATTAAAAATACAATTATATATATCTTCAATTATAAATTTACTATCTTCTTCAAATTGACATAAGAGTTGTTCTCTATTTTCTTCAAGCAATACATTTTCCTTTATAAACTCTACAAAGTTTTCAAAGTCTTCAGTGTTATTACATGGTTCTATTTCAAACAATATCCTAAAAAATAAGTTCCATGGAAACTCCGTATTTAGTCTACTTCTAAAATGATTTCCTAAATCATTACAGAATTTATCATCAAATGTAGGTTCTCTTTCAAACTCTATTTGGTCATTAAAATCTATATCTTTATTTACAATTTCATTTAATCTTGCAAACTCATCGAGCATAAAATTACCTAAAACTTCATCGCTTATATCTTGTTTATTAAAAGAATAACTTAATATAGTTTCACATGGCTTTTTAAAATCCACAACAAAACCTATACTTTTATTCATCTTTTCTGAAAAAGCATCGTACACTAATTTTGCAAAGAGCTTTTCAATTTCTTTTTTACTTCCTTTCATGTTAAAAGACTTTCCTGAGTGAAAGTTTTTATAAATACTCAAAAGCTGATTATCTATCATAGTAAGATTATTCTTTATAGAGTCCATCATATCCTTTATAAATTTATCAGCAAGTAAATATGTGTTATTTTTATAAATTATTTTATGTTCAATCTCACTCCAAAACACATTTACAAGAGATTTAATTTGAAGTTCAAATTTTACCTCTCTATCTAAATATGCAAAAACTCCATCTATCTTATATATTTCAAATCCATTTTTTTGCTTATTAGGTTGTCTTTCAGACAATTTTAATTTAATATTTTTATTTTCTTTATTATAGTAGTTTATTTTATCATCTGTTTTATTAAAGTATCTTCTTAAAAGCCTATATATCTTATTTTCATCCTCAATAAATCTACACTCAATTCTTAGTCCTATTAAATCAGATACATTATGAATAAGATTACTTGCCTCCCCATATTTTTTTAAATATCTATTTCTAATTATCTTTTCCCGTAAACTTGATTCTGATTTTATTCTAGAGGTTACATTTATATACTCTTGATTTTTTTCATCCAAGATATTTTCAAAGTACTCTTCTATTTCATCTGATATAGTTTCTAATGTTGGAGACATTGTCCTCAACATTTCTATAGACTCTTCAATAAAATCAAATTCTTTTAATCCCATAAATTTTTACACTCCTATGTTTAATAACTGTTAGCTATTTCAGTTCTTTATATTTAACTACATTCTTATTTTAACATTTTTTCCTATTATAAGTAAGTATTCTCCAAAAACCTTCATATATATTTCAAATTAGAATTAAAATATCAGATAAAATTAAAAGATTTCGTAATAATGAAGTTATAAAAATAGTGGATTTTTTTTCCTAATACGAGTATACTATAGATATAAACATTTAACTAATTAGTTAAATATTTATATCTATAGCAAGGAGGATATTATGGTAAAAGTATTTAAAGCATTAAGTGATGAAACTAGAAGAGAAATTTTAAAATTACTTAATGAAAGAGATATGAATGCAGGAGAAATAGCAAGTCATTTTAATATGTCTAAACCAGCAATATCTAAACATTTAGATATTTTAAAAGATGCAGAACTTATTAGCTCAGAAAAAATGGGACAATTTTTGATTTATTCTATTAATTTATCAGTCCTTCAAGAAGTACTTGGAAACTTCTTGGATATTTTTAAAAAGATATAGGAGGTTATTATGGAAAATATAGGTTTAATATTACTTGTAGCATTATTAATTATAAACTATGTAAATGCACCAGAAATTTTAGGTTTTTCAAAAGATAACCCAAAAGTTAAAACTGCAAGAAGGTTACAAATGTTATTTTTAATAGTCGCAGTTGGAAGATTTATCATTCCTTTACTAGGTATAGATGAGATATTTTCTTATGAAATTAACGACAAAGTATCAGTTATAATAAATGCCATTATAATTATGTATTTTGGTAATTTATTACCTAAGCTACAAATTTATAAGAACATAGATACTAAATATGCTTGGGCCATTGGAGATGAAAAAATATGGAAAAAGGCAAGTAAGATTTTTGCGTATTTATCATTTGTTATAGCTATTGGAATGATTATATTGAGTTTTTACTTTGATTCAGCTACAGTCACAACAGCATGCCAGTTCATATGGTTTGCAATACCTTTATTATATTTATTGCTTCATTATAGAAATAAATTTAGAGCTCATACTCCTAAATAAATAATTATAAATATAATAAAATAAAGCAACTTCTTCTTAAAGGAAGCTATAATTTGTTTTAATATTGAAATGAAACATTTATAAAATAAATTGCCACCAAAAAATTTATGGTGGCAATTTATTAATAATCATATTTTTAGTATTTTATATAATTTCTAAATATATTAAATTAAACTCTCTTAAATTAAAAACCTATATAAATACCTATTGTTAAAAAAACTAAAGATACAGCTGTTAAAATCAACAATATAGGCATTATAAATTTTACCCATTTTGAAAAAGGAACATGAGCTACCGCAAGTGCTCCCATTAGTACTCCAGATGTTGGAGTTATAAAGTTTGTAAGACCTACCCCAAATTGATAAGCAGTTACTATAACTTGAGCTGATATATTAACTAAATCACCAAGAGGAGCAAGAACAGGCACTGTAAGTGAAGCAAGTCCTGAAGATGATGGAATCAAAAATGCCAACGCAGCTTCCAAGAAAAATGATAGATATACAAATATAACCTTTGGAAGTCCACCTAAAAAGCTTGCTGCAGAATTTAATATAGTATCTATTATGAATCCATTTTGAGCAATTATTACAATTCCACGAGCTAAAGCTATTGCAAGAGCAGCTGATGCTAAATCTTTTGCTCCATCTATGAAACTATCAGAAATTTCACTTTGTGACAATCTACCAACTAATCCAGAAAGTACACCTATCGCAGCAAAACACATTGATATTTCTGGGATATACCATCCTTGGCTTAAAACACCCCAAATCATTATCGCCATTCCTATTCCAAATATAGCAAGAACAGATACTTCTTTAAAAGTAAACTCTTTTATTTCAGTTGAAGTATGATTAAGTATTGATTTATTATTTTTATCTATCTCATACACTATTGAGCTTTCAGGGTTTTCTTTAACTTTTTTAGCATAATACATTACAAACGCTATACTGATTAATATATATGCTATAAAAATCACTACTCTATATGCTACTCCTGAACCAGGAGCAAGTTGAGCTAGTGCTTGTGCAATACCAACTGAGAATGGATTTATTGTCGATGCAGCCGCTCCTGCCGCTGCTCCTATAAATACAATCGCAATGGCGGTTAGAGAATCATATCCTAAGGATGTCATAAGTGGAACAAATATCATATAAAATGGTAATGTTTCTTCTGCCATCCCAAATGTAGTACCTCCAAGACCAAATAAAATCATTGATATCGGAATTATAAGTAGTTCTTTTCCTTTAAACTTCGATATAACTGATGCTATTCCTGCTTCTATAGCTCCAGTTCTATTTACAATACCAAAAGCACCTCCAACTATTAAAACAAATCCTACAACTTCTGCTGAATCAATAAAACCTTCTATAGGCGCTTTAAAAACATCTGTAAATCCTTGAGGATTACTTTCTACACTTTGATAAGTCCCTGGTACAACAACCATCCTACCTTCTACATCTTCTCTACTAAATTCACCACTTGGTACTATCCAAGTTAATATTGCCATTAAGACTATTAGCAAGAATATAATTGTAAAAGTGTGTGGTATAATAAATCGTTTCTTCTTACTGTCAATCATTATAATGTCCTCCATACTTTACTAAATTTTGAATCTATATAGGATATTTTTTAATCTCTCTGACTAAAGTTTTCCCTTTTTACAATTTTTTATTAGCAAAGATACAAAATAAAAAAGCTCTCTTTTAGATTTTAAAAGATAGCTTTTTTTATTTTTATTCAATTTAAATACTTTACTTCCTATTTTGCTAATTGAATTTTTTCATTATAATTTGATATTGTTTCTTCAATATTTTTAGATTTCATTATAGTTGACATTACAGCAAAATCATCACAGTATTTTAATGTTTCTTTGACATTAGATGGTAGAATTCCTCCAAGTGCAACTATCTTAATATCAGTAATTTTCTTAGCTTCCTTTAAAAGTTCAATTCCTTTTGGCAATAAATTTTCTTTACACTTAGTTTCATATATATGTGATAATGTTATGTAATCTATTTTTATATTTTGTTTTCTTATTATTCCTTCTAGATACTTTACTTCTTCTACTTTATGTAATGATAATCCCAATATTTTATTTTTATTGAAATTATACCTATTTCCCAGTAAATTCAAAAACAATTTAAATGGAAGATGAATACCTTGACAATCTATCTTTTCAAAAAATTCTATATTACTATTTATTATGAAGTTTACGTTAAAGGCATCATTATTTTCTTTCTTTTTTATACTGTTCTTCAAGCTTTCATCCAATATTTTTTCTTGAAAATTAATGCACTTGATTTTCTTTTTTATCTTTATATATAAATCTTTTAATGCTTCATATTCTAAATCTTTTTCTCTTATTATAATATTTTCTACGCCATTCAATATAGATTCTTTAATAACCTCTAAGTATCGTTCCTCACTACATAAATTTCTATTTGTTATCAAATACATCTAAAATCTTTCCCAATCTTTAAATACATGTTGATAACCAATTGAATTTAGCATTTTCTCTATATCTTCAACAGTACTTTCATCATTTATTTTGAATTGAGCAGTATCATGTTCATCTTGAGAATGACCTCCTACATCTGTAGATACACCTGCACTTAATTTAGTTACCCCTAAAGGTATTATATGACTTCTCATTTCTAAATTTTCTCTAGTAGATATATTTAAAGCTGCATGAGGGTCAAACAGTCTCATACAAACCATAGCTTGAACTAAATCAGTATCACTTATATCTACTAATTCTTCAAAACAACCTTTGAATGGTCTCATTCTTGGTGTTGAATATGAAAGCTCAATATGAGGATATTTTGTTTTTAGATATTTCCCATGCAATATCGTAAAGAAGGTCTCTTTTCTAAAATCATTTAATCCTAAAAGCGCTCCTATTGATAGAGTTCTCATACCTGCCTTTGCTCCTCTTTCAGGAGCATCTAATCTAAATTTATAATTTGATTTTGGCCCTTTTAAATGTACTCTTTTATATATTTCCTCATCATAAGTCTCTTGGTATACAGTTAGACCTTCAACACCTTTGTCTACAATATACTTATATTCATCTACTTCCATCGGATATACTTCAATTCCTATAGATGGAAATTTATCTCTTAATATTTCTATAGCTTCACCTATATATTCTACACTTGAATGAAAACTACTTTCACCAGTTAAAACAAGTAGGTGTTTGAAACCTTCTTTTGAAATTTCATTTCCTTCCTCTCTAATTTCATCCATAGTTAGTTTTTTTCTTTTTATTCCACTTTTTATATTGTAACTACAATAAACACATTGATTTACACAGTAATTTGCTATATACATTGGGGTATATAGACAGACTGTCTTTCCAAAATATTGAACACTTAATTTATGTGCTTTTTGTGCCATAGCTTCTAAATATTTTACAGCAGTTTCAGAAAGTAAATTTAATATATCAAAATCCTCAAGTTTGTCTTTTGATAAACTTCTTAAAACATCATTGTCTGTAACATTATTTAAATATCCATCAAAATCAAAATCCCTATATTTTTCTATTACCTCATAAAAACTCATCATCAATCACCACTTTCTATAAATTGCCTAAAAAACCTGTTAAAGGAGAAGATGCGTTTGCAAATTCTGATACACTTCCTGCTTTTGCTATATAAGCTTCTCGTCCACCTTCTACAGCTAACTTAAATGCTCTAGCCATTTGCACCGGGTCACCTGCTGAAGCTATAGCAGTATTAACAAGTACTGCATCAGCTCCCATTTCCATAGCTTCCATAGCTTGAGATGGTTTACCAATACCTGCATCAACTATTATTGGTATATCTAATTCATCTATCATTATTTTTATCATTTCTTTCATTTGAAGACCTCTATTTGAACCAATTGGAGCACCAAGAGGCATAACCGCTGCTGCTTTAGCTTCTATAAGTCTTCTTCCAGCATAAAGGTCTGGTGTCATATATGGAAGTACTATAAATCCCTCATCAGCAAGTATTTTTGTAGCTTTTATAGTTTCTTCATTATCAGGAAGTAAGTATCTAGTATCTGATATTACTTCTATTTTTATAAAGTCTCCACAACCCATTTTTCTAGATATTCTAGCTATTCTTACAGCTTCTTCTGCATTAGTAGCTCCTGATGTATTTGGAAGTATAGTCATTTCTTTTGGAATATATGTTAAGATATTTTCTTGTTTATTATCTAAATCTACTCTTCTAAGTGCCATTGTTATTATTTCGCTTCCACTTTCTTTGATTACTTTAGGCAATATATCATTTGAGCCATATTTACCTGTTCCAACCAATAATCTACTATTAAATTCATGTCCTCCAAGTACTAATTTATCCATTTTCTTTCCTCCCAGTCTTAACTTTTTCAATTTTCAATCTTTTTATTTTGTGACTCACGCATTTACATATCTATAAGTATTTGTGTTGCCAAATTTGCCATATGATTTGCGCAAATAGCTACTCTTGGTGCCATAAGTCCTTCTCCAAATTTAGCTTCATTTACAAAATCTCCACATATATAAAATCTATCTCTTATTTTCTTAGTAGTTATTATATTTGAATCATAATAACCTGCCATACCTGATGATGCTATCAAATATTTATCTTTCAAGTTTAGTAAGGTATAATTACAAACTTGTGCTTTACATGAAGCATCATCGAAAGCTTCAATTATCAAATCTGCCTCTTTAAGTACATCCATATTGTATTTATTTAAAAAAACATTTTGCGTTTTTAATTTTACAAATGGATTAATTTTTGTTATATTTTCAACCATAGCATCTGTTTTTAGTTTTCCTATATCGTCTATAAAGTATTGCTGTCTATTTAAGTTAGATGGCTCTACAACATCATAATCTATAAGTAGAAGTTCTCCAACTCCAATTCGAGCTAAAGAGATAGCTATATTGGATCCAAGTCCACCTAGTCCCAATATAGCAACTCTTCCTTTTTTTAATTTATTATGCACATTTGGAGTATGCCTAGCTATCAACAAGCTTTCTAGCTCATCAAAAGAAGGCTTAACCCCTTTTTGTATAAGTGTTAATTTATCATTTTCAGAAAGTGGAATGTCAGCTTTAATTGAATATCCATTCAACACCAATACATCACATTTGTGATTATAATTATCTCTAACTTTATAGGCAGTTGTATTTTCTTCAACATCTGTTAATATTTCATTTACAAAGATTTTTATTTTAACCACCTCCAATAAAGCCAATAAGTTCTACAACATCTTCATCTTTTAATATATATGTATTGTAATTAGATTCTTCAACTATTTCTAGATTTATCTCAACTACAACTCTATCACTCTTTAAGTTATATTTATTCAACAAATCTATAACAGTTAAATTTTCTTTGAATTCAATATTCTTGCCATTAACCTTCACTAACTCACCTCCTCCTTTTGACTTTATTCAACCAATCTTCAGTACAAATTATATTAAATTAAGTTCCTCATTGTTTAATATTTTCTTAACTGTTCTCATTGAACACATTTTTCCACACATAGTACAACTATCTTCATGAGTAGGAGTTGACTCATCTCTATATCTTTTAGCCTTTTCAGGGTCTATTGCAAGTCTAAACATTTCACACCAGTCTAAATCTGCTCTAGCTTTACTCATTTTGTTATCCCACTCACGAGCTCCTTTAACATTCTTAGCTATATCTCCTGCATGAGCAGCTATTTTAGCAGCTATTATCCCTTCTTTCATATCATCTAAATTAGGTAATCTTAAGTGTTCTGCTGGAGTTACGTAGCATAAAAAATCTACTCCTTTAGCACATGCTAATGCTCCTCCTATTGCACTAGTTATATGGTCATAACCTGGTGCTATATCCGTAACCAATGGTCCAAGAACATAAAAAGGCGCTCCATGACATAGTCTTTTTTCTAACACTACATTTGCTTCTATTTCATCAATAGCCATATGACCAGGGCCTTCTATCATGACTTGTACATTTCTTTCCCATGCTCTTTTAGTAAGCTCTCCTAATACAACAAGTTCTTGAATCTGAACACCATCTGTAGAATCTTTTATACAACCAGGTCTGCAAGCATCTCCTAAACTTAATGTGACATCATATTCTTCACATATATCTAAAATCTTATCAAAATTAGTATAAATAGGATTTTCTTTATTATTTAACTCCATCCAAGCAAATAATAATGAACCTCCTCGAGATACTATATGAGTCAATCTTTCATGATTTTTTATCTTTTGGCAAACACTTCTAGTAAGACCAGCATGTATAGTAATAAAATCAACTCCGTCAATAGCATGTTGTCTTATTACATTTAAAAATTCTTCTTCTGTTATATCCTTTAGTTCTTTTTCTAAATACCCTACTGCATCATACATAGGAACCGAACCTATCATTGCAGGTGACATTTCAACAACTTTTTCTCTAAATTCTCTAGTTTTTCCATAGTTACTTAAATCCATTATTGCTTCAGCTTTCATGTCTATTGCCACTTTAACTTTTTCAAGTTCATTTTCTATATTCTTACAATCTCTTGAAATTCCTAGGTTTACATTTATCTTTGTTCTTAAATTTTTACCTACACCTTCTGCACTTAAGGATTTATGATTTTTGTTAGCAGGTATAACAACTTGTCCCTTTGCTATTAATTCTCTTAATTCATTTACATCTACTTGTTCCTTTTGAGAAACGATTTCCATTTCTTTAGTTATTATGCCTTTTCTAGCAGCATCCATTTGCGTTGTATAATTCATATTACATTCCTCCAAGATTAAAGTTATAGTTTTTAACAATAAAAAAAGTGCTTTTCCTTGTTTTGGAAAGCACTCTTATAATCATATATACACTTAGACAAATTTCTCACTATACAGAATAATTTATCTATTTATATAACAAAATTATATTACAAAGCTTCCCTTCGCAAGCATTATCTTGATCAGGTTATTAGGGTTTGTAAGTTACGGCTTTATCTCTCAGCTAGCCAATTCTAGCGCCCCTAGCTCTAAATTTTTATCATTTTTACAAATTCAGTATAACACAGCAAAAATATTAGTTCAACACAATAATACAAATTTTATATTTTAATCCACCTAACTTTACTCTAATGATACACCTTTTTTCGAATTTTCAAGATAAGTTTTAAGTATTACAGCCCTTATATTTTCATACTTTATTGAATCTGGAAGTTTTCTTTTTATGTTATTTAAATTTTCATAACCTATTTTTTCACACACTTCTAAAATCATTTTCTTTTCATCTTCAGTATAAAAACTTTCTAAATCCAATGTAAATGACATACTCTGCCCATCTTTCACATAATCATATACATATCCAATAACTGTAGATAAGGATACTTCTATTTCTTGGCTAACACTTTGTATGTCCTTCCCTTGATTTAGTAAATCTAATGCTATTTCATTATTTTTTCTGCTTTCTCCATCTAGTATCAATTTTCTTTTTTTCTTTTTCTCCCAATTAACATCAATACTATTTTCTTTTACATAATGTTTAACTTCATCTAAAATACTAGCCCCATACTTTTCAATTTTTACTTCACCTATACCTGAAATATCCTTTAATTGTTCTTTATCAATGGGATATCTTCCACTTATTTCTTTCAAAGCTTTATTAGTTAAAATCATGTATGGAAGTAATTTTTCTTTTTTAGCATATTCTTCTCGAATATTTATTAGCCTTTCATATAAAGCTTTATCTGTATTAACTTCAAGAAATTCACTATTATCATTCGTTAAATCGATATTTTTTTCTTTATCTTTTTTATTTATATTATTTTTTTCGACATATTCCTTGATTAGTGTTTCAAAATCTTCACCATATTTTTGATATTTAATTTCTCCTACTCCGGATATATTTAGCATTTCTTCTTTATTGACTGGATAACTACTAGACATAGCTCTAAGTGTTCCATCTCCAAAAACCATATATGGAGCTATTTTTTCTTCACTTGCAATTAAGTGTCTTAACTCTCTTAAAGCATTATATAATTCATCTTCTACTTCTAGGGATTTTGTCATTACAATTTCCTTAAATTCTACCTTTGCCTCACCCTTCAAAACTTTCATAGACATATCATTTAATCTTATAGTTGGGTAACTTCCTCTGTTTCCGCTACCTAAAGTTTCGACTAAATCTAAAAACCCATGAGAAACTAATGTATTTATAAAATTCTTCAAGTCTTCACTTGAATAATCTCTCATAATATTATATGTAGACAAAGTATCTAAACCAAGTTGTAAAATTTTTTTGTTTTTAGACCCTCTAAGTACATCTACAATAGTAGTAACACCATAGCTTCTTTTCATTCTAGCTACACATGAAATAACTTTTTGAGCTTCTATGGTTTTATCTACTATTTCCCCCTCCACTAGACAATTACTACAGTTATTACAATTTTCTACATGATTTTCCCCAAAATAATTTAATATTGTCTTTCTATAACAAGAATTACTATAGACTAAATCAATCATATTCTGAAGTTTTTTATGTTGAAATAATTTTCTTTCAGGATTTTCAACACCAATATCTATTAAATATTTTTGTATATGTACATCTCCTGGAGAAAATAAAAGTATACATTCACTTTTTTCTCCATCCCTACCAGCTCTCCCTATTTCTTGGTAGTAATTTTCTACACTTTGAGGCATATTATAGTGTATAACCCATCTTATATTGGGCTTATCAATACCCATTCCAAATGCATTTGTTGCTATCATTATATCTATATTATCATTTATAAAATCTTCTTGATTCTTATTTCTTTCATTTTTAGATAAACCTGCATGGTATTTTGATACAGATATATTTCTCTTTGCTAAGCCATTATAAATATTTTCAACTTCTTTTCTAGTAGCTGTATATATAATTCCAGACTCATTTTTATGATTTTGAATATAATCTAAAATATATTTATTTTTACTAGATGATTTTACTATATTTATTGCTAGGTTTTCTCTATCAAACCCTGTTATGTAACAATCTGGACTCTCTAAACACAATAAATTTATTATATCAGCTCTTACCTCTTCTGATGCAGTAGCTGTAAAAGCTGTGACTATGGGTCTTTTAGACAAACTATTGATAAACGTAGAAATCCTTCTATAGCTCAGTCTAAAATCATGTCCCCATTGAGATACACAATGTGCTTCATCTATTGCAATTTGGCTTATGTCATTATCATTTATTAGTTCAAGAAATTCTTGAGTATCTAATCTTTCTGGAGCAATATAAAGTATTTTATAAGTATTTTTTCTAATATTACTTAATATTTCATTAAATTCTTTGTTTCCCAATGAACTATTTATAAAAGCAGCATCGATTCCCATGGCTTTTAAAGCGTCTACTTGGTCTTTCATAAGAGATATAAGTGGTGAAATCACTACTGTCATTCCATCTAATATCAATGCTGGAAGTTGATAACATATAGATTTTCCTCCTCCAGTTGGCATTATAGCTAATACATCTTTTTTATTCAAAATAGAATTTATTATGGACTCTTGGCCTTTTCTAAAACTTGTATATCCATAGTATTTTGATAATATTTCTAAAGGTTTTTTGTTCATATATTTCTCTCCCAATTCAAATTAATTAAACTTCTTTTCTGATTATGTTCAAATTTTTATTTTTATATTCACAATCGCATTATTCCAAAGTTTCTAGATGTTATATATTATATATTAACATATATTTTTTAAAAAATAGTTTGCAAAGTAAAATAATTTATGATACATTCTAAATATAAATTTAATACTTAATCTTCGGGGTAGGGTGAAATTCCCAATCGGCGGTATAGCCCGCGAGCTGAGTTAGAACTTGGTTGATTTGGTTAAATTCCAAAGCCGACAGTAAAGTCTGGATGGAAGAAGATATATGCTAAATAAGTGTTTTTGTAGAGCAGTTTTGCTATACATTTATGCAATATTTATTGTAGATTATTCTAGACCCTGAGTTAATTCTCAGGGTTTTTTGTTTGAAAATTATCTAAGTTTAAATAGGAGGTGTAAATATTGTGAAATTTATAAGTCAAAAAGAAAAAGATATTTATTATATGAAAAAAGCTATTGAATTGGCCAAAAATGGAGAAGGTTTTGTAAATCCAAATCCATTAGTGGGATGTGTAATTGTTAAGGATAACGACATAATAGGTAAAGGATATCATGAGAAATTTGGCTCTAATCACGCTGAAATAAATGCTATAAATAGTGCTAATCAAAGTTTAAAAGACACTACTCTTTATGTAAATTTAGAACCATGTTCTCATTATGGCAAAACACCTCCTTGTGTAGATAAAATTATTCAAAATAAGATTAAGAGAGTCGTAATATCTACATTAGACCCAAATCCAATCGTTTGTGGTAATGGAGTAAAAAAACTAAGGGACAATAACATTGATGTTACTGTAGGTGTATTAGAAAAAGAAGCAAAACAATTAAATGAAATATTTTTTTACTACATAAAAACAAAAAAACCTCTTTGTATTGTAAAATCAGCAATAAGTTTAGATGGCAAGATTGCCACAAAATCGCTAGAATCAAAATGGATATCTAATGAATCATCAAGATATCTAAGTCATAAGTATAGAAATAAATATCAAGGTATAATGGTTGGGATAAATACAGTTTTAAATGATAATCCGCTGCTAACTTGCAGACTTAACCAGGAAAATGTATCTCACCCTGTAAGAATAATAATAGACACAAATTTAAAATTGCCAGTTGATAGCAAATTAGTTAAAGATAAAAACAGTAAAACTATAGTTTTTACATGTTGTGAAGATAGTGAAAAATCATCAGTTCTAATAAAAAATAATATTGACGTAGTACTTTCTCCTAAAAAAAATAATATGGTAGATTTAGAATTTGTAATGTATAAATTAGGCGAATTAAAAATTGATTCTGTTTTAGTTGAAGGTGGTGCTACACTTAATGACAGTCTATTTAGAAACAATTTAGTTGATAAAGTCAAATTATTTTTATCACCTAAAATTATAGGTGGAAAAGATGCTCCTACTTTCGTTTCTGGAGAGGGAATAAATTACTTATCAGATGCTATACAATTAGAAATTAAGAATGTAACTTTAATAGATGGAGATATTTTGGTGGAGTCTGATGTTTTAAATTAAATTTATAAATATACATGTCTAGGAGGTCAAAATGTTTACTGGCATAGTAGAAGAAGTTGGAATACTTAGAAAAATCACAGCTAATGGCAAAAGTGGAAAAGTCACCATACAATCAAATAAAATACTAGATGGCACAAATCTTGGAGATAGTATTGCTGTAAATGGAGTTTGCTTAACTGTTTCAAGTTTAGGTAAAAATGAATTTACTGCTGATGTCATGATGGAAACAGTTCGTTCCACAAATTTAAGTTCATTAAATCCAAATGATAAAGTAAATCTCGAAAGAGCTATGAGTCTTTCTTCTAGATTTAGTGGACACATAGTAACAGGTCATGTTGATAGTAAAGGTACTATTTGTAAATTTGAAAAAGATGAAAATGCAGTTTTAATAAGCATACAATCATCCAAAGAACTTTTATCAACAATAATACACAAAGGCTCTGTGGCTATTGATGGTGTAAGCCTAACTATAGCTTATCTAGATGATGAAATATTTAAGGTTTCTGTTATACCTCATACTAAATTTAACACTACTCTCTTAACTAAGAATGTTGGAGATTTTGTCAATTTAGAAAGTGATGTAATTGGAAAGTATGTTAATAATTTTCTTGTAAAAAACTACAAGGAATTAAATTCTAATAGTAATAACTATAAATCAAATATAGATAAAGAATTTTTATTTAAAAATGGTTTTTAAAAATAATAAAGGAGTGAATTACATGTTTAATACTATTGAAGAAGCTATTAATGATATCAAAAATGGAAAAATGGTAATCGTAGTTGATGATGAAAGTAGAGAAAATGAAGGAGATTTATTGATGGCAGCTGAAATGGCTACAGCTGAGACAATAAACTTTATGGCTACATATGGTAGAGGACTTATTTGTCTACCTGCTACTGAAGAAAAATTTAAAAGTTTAAATATACCTCTTATGGTTAAAGAAAATACAGACACATTTCAAACGGCATTTACTGTCACTATAGATGGCATAGACACTTTAACAGGTATATCTGCATATGAGAGAGCTGAGACTGTCAAACTATTCTGTAATGAAAGTTCCACAAGTAAAGATTTTAAAACGCCTGGACATGTATTCCCATTAATCGCAAAAACTGGAGGTGTCCTAGTTAGAGATGGTCATACAGAAGCTTCTGTAGACCTTGCTAGACTTGCAGGATTTAAAGAAATTGGTCTTATCTGCGAAATAATGAAAGATGATGGTACAATGGCAAGAGTTGATGATTTAATGATATTTAAAGAAAAACATAATTTAAAAATAATTACTATAAAAGACTTGATAGAATATCGTAAAAGAAATGAAACCACTATAGAAAAAATTTCTAGTGCTTTTCTTCCAACAAAATATGGAAATTTTGAAATCATAGGATATAAAGATATTTATTCAAATGAAGAACACATTGCACTTACTTACGGAAATGTAAATGAAGAAAATACACTAGTTAGACTTCATTCTGAATGTTTAACAGGTGATGTATTTCATTCTTTAAAATGTGATTGTGGCCTACAATTAGAAACTTCTATGAAAAAAATTGTAGAAAATGGGAGTGGTGTTTTAATTTATATGAAACAGGAAGGTAGAGGTATTGGCCTTTTAAATAAAATTAAAGCTTATAAGCTTCAAGAAGAAGGTTATGATACTGTTGAAGCAAATTTAATGCTTGGATTTGAAGAAGATATGAGGGATTTTTATATAGCTGCTCAGATATTAAAAAACTTACATATAAAAAGTATAAATCTTTTAAGTAATAACCCTAACAAAATAAACCAGTTAGAAAAATATGGAATAAAGATTGAACATAGAGTTCCTATTAATGAAGAAATCAATGATTTTAATAAATTATATCTAAAAACTAAGAAGGATAAAATGGGACATCTATTAGATATTATATAGCTAATGGTATTTAATTTTTATTCTACTAAGTAATTTTTATTACAATAATATGTATACATACTAAAAATATAAATTTATAACCTAAATAAAATTGGAGGAAATAAAAATGATATATGAAGGAAAACTTATTGGAAAAGACTTAAAAATAGGTATAATAAACTCTCGTTTTAATGAATTTATAACATCAAAACTTTTATCTGGTGCTCAAGATTGCCTTTTAAGACATGATGTTACTCAGGAAAATATAGAAGTAGTTTGGGTACCTGGAGCTTTTGAGATTCCTCTTGTTGCTCAAAAAATGTCTAAGAATGGTAAGTATGATGCTATAATATGTTTAGGATGTGTTATAAGAGGTGCTACTTCTCATTATGATTATGTATGTAGTGAAGTATCTAAAGGCATTGCAAAAGTATCTTTGGATAATGAATTACCTGTTATATTTGGAATAGTAACAACAGAAAATATTGAACAAGCTATTGAAAGAGCTGGCACAAAAGCCGGAAACAAAGGATATGATTGTGCTATGAATGCACTAGAAATGGCAAACCTATTTAAGGTTCTAGATTAAATACTATTATTGATTAAATAGTGGAAATTAAAATAGAGACTATAAAATACTATTAAGTACCAAGATGGCAAAGCATATTTGTCTTTTGGTACTTAATAATTTTAAACATGATTATATATGAAACTGCAATAACTCTATTAGTAAAGGATATTGAAACATAGTTTTCTACATAGTTACTTAAAAGAATATTTTGTTTAGAAAAAATTAGTTTTCTACATCCTAATTGAGTGAAAAACTCTTGTAATATTCTTATGTCTATACTTAATGCGTCATCTGAGATTAATACATACAAAGTTGCTTTCTTAATAGAAACTTTGGTTTGTACATTTCTAATATAGTTTTCAACATCACCTTCAAATAGATAGTGATAAAATGGTACATTTGGTA
This sequence comes from Clostridioides sp. ZZV14-6154, assembly GCF_020657785.1. Classification (NCBI taxonomy): domain Bacteria; kingdom Bacillati; phylum Bacillota; class Clostridia; order Peptostreptococcales; family Peptostreptococcaceae; genus Clostridioides; species Clostridioides sp. ZZV14-6154. The sequence goes on from NZ_JAGWCY010000001.1 coordinate 586,614, forward strand.
TAGGCTGTATTGAAAAGGATATTCTATCCTTTAAATCATTATCTTTATGATAAAACATAAAACAGTCACGGCATACTACAACAATATACTCATTCTTACTGAACAATTTATCTCCCTCTCCCCTAAAATATAAGTTAATAATTAGAAATACTTTTAAAAGCCTAAAATAACTACAAATATAACTCTAAATATAAAATACCATAAATTCGCATATATTACTATCAAAGCTATCGTTTTTATTTATAGCATATATTAATGTTATATTAATTATCTATTTTATTATTTTCTCGATTAATTATACAATATAATTAAGTAAGCAATAATAAACTATAAATGAACACCATAATTTAATGGTTGTTTATTGAATATTTATGGGGGACTGAATTATGAAAACAAGTTCAATACAAAATTTAACACTAGAAAAACGTAACCTTATAAAAAAATATTCTCTTACTTTGAATGAAGATTTAATTTGGGAATTTAAACACGATAAATACCACACTATAAAATACTTCACACACAAGTTTGCAGTTAAAGAATCTGTGCTTGCTCTTTTATTCAACATACATAGATTATGTTATGCTAAAATAAAATACTTTGAATCAAATTTTTCAAAATATGAACCTTATAAATACAGTTATCAAGAAGGATTTGTTAAATGTGAAATATATGATATGAGTTTTATGTTGCATAAATATAGCAATATGATGATAGACTTAAGAAATTTACAAGAAATCAAAAATATAGAAGAGTTTAGATTATTTTGTGATTACTTAGAAAGCTTTGAAGATAACTTACAAGATTTGATTGTGTAGTATTTAAAAATATAAGTTTTAATATAGGATTTATAATAATTAAATTGTATTTAAATACTAAAAACTTTTAATAAAATATAAAGTACTTGAGATAAAAAAATATTACTGGAATTAAAAATTCCAGTAATATAAGTTAACTAAAATACTATATTCATATAAATTAAATACACTCTAATATATCAAAATTACTTTATAATTTTTATAATACTTTTTATCCTAAACGTTCATCAGATAATTCATTGTGCCACTCTGATACATTTTCTAATCCTTCTATTTCATCTGCAATAAATACAGGATCTTTTATTCCAGATTTTTTTTGACTTGTATAATCTTTTAAAGCAATAAATGCGTACTTACCTAAAAGAGTTATTGCTATTAAGTTTATTATAGCCATCAGTGCCATAAATAAATCTGCTAAATTCCAAACTACCTCTACTTGAGTAAGAGAACCAAATAAAACCATACCTACAACAAAAACTCTAAATACATTAAGTTTAGTTTTACTTCCACTCATAAACTCCATATTTGATTCTCCATAGTAATAATTTCCTACTATAGAACTAAATGCAAATAAGAATATACAAACTGCTATAAAAATATTTCCTATTGGTCCTATATGGTGAGTTAAAGCTTCTTGAGCTAATTCAATTCCTGTTGCTCCACTACTAGCATAATCTGAATATAATAATACCATGAATGCTGTACAACTACATATAATTATAGTATCTGTAAAAACACCTAGAGATTGGATTAAACCTTGTTTTACAGGATGAGTTACATGTGCTGTTGCAGCAGCATTAGGCGCACTACCCATACCTGCTTCATTAGAAAATAAGCCTCTTTTTACTCCAGTCATTACAACTCCCATAAACGTACCAATTGCCATTCCTCTAAAATCAAATGCGCTTTCTACTATTAATGATATAATTCCTGGTATTTCTGTTATATTCATTACAACTATAGCTAAAGCAACTAATATGTATAATCCTGCAAATACAGGAACTATTATTTCTGAAACTTTTGCTATTCTATGAACACCACCAAAAATAACTATTGCTGTTAAAATTCCAAGACCTATTCCCATAGCCATTTTACTTATACCAAATGCATTATTAAATGCCAATGAAACAGTATTTGCTTGAACTGCATTAAATACAAATCCATAACAGATAGTTATAAGTATTGAAAATAAAACACCCATCCATCTTTTATTTAAACCTTGTTCCATATAATAAGCTGGTCCACCTCTAAAAGCTGGTCCATTCTTAACTTTATAAATTTGAGCTAATGTACTCTCCACAAAACTTGAAGCAGAACCAATTAATGCTATAAGCCACATCCAAAATACAGCACCAGGACCTCCTGCTACTACTGCAATTGCTATTCCTGCTATATTTCCAGTACCAACTCTTGAAGATGTACTTATACAAAAGGCTTGAAATGAAGATATTTTTCCTTCTTTTTTTGCATTTTTATTTGCTGCACCATCACCTAAAAGCCTAAACATTTCTATAAAATATCTGAATTGTACAAAATTTGTTTTAATAGTAAAGTAAATACCAATTACAACTAACATTATAATTAGAATATAAGACCATAAGTAATTGTTTACAAATACTACCGCATTGTTAATGCCCGTTAAAATACCATTTAAAAAATCCATTTTATTAATTACCCCCTGTTAATATTGTTTTCTCAATAAATCTTAAAATCAAAAAAATGCATAATTCCTTGTGAAAAATTCATTAATTTAATTATAATATTTATAAATTTAAATTACAAGGTTTAAAATGAATAATTTGTTTGATAAATTGCAGTTTTATCTTTAAATTCAACTTTATTCTATTAATTTTATAATTTAGATATAATTAATATTTTATATTGCTTATCAAATACAATAAATTATAATTTTGGAGTATATTTTTTCGTTTGTCGTTTAATATTATAAGTAATGATATAATTTTAAAATTTATTTAAATAACAAAAATTTTCTTTAAATTCTGTTAATTTTTCGAAAACTTTGTTAAATAATATACTTTTATACATCCATTGAAAAAACTAGAAAAAAGTAATACTATATATAGTACTAGCATTAGACACAAAAGAATACAAATGGAGGTACTTATATTATGGAATTTCAACAAATAATAGCTATATGTATATTTTTAATAGTTATGGCAGCTATTATTACAGAAAAGGTAAACAGATCTGTAGCAGCTGTTGGTGGTGCACTATTAATGATAATCTTCAATATACTTACACTTGATGAAGGATTAAGCCATATAGACTTCAATACTATTGGAGTATTAGTTGGTATGATGCTATTTGTTGCTGTTGTTAAAAACTCAGGGCTATTTGAATATATAGCTATTTGGACTGCAAAAAAAGCTAAAGGTGATCCATGGAGAATAATGATTTGTTTTGCTATTATAACAGCCATTTTATCTGCTGTATTAGATAATGTTACTACTGTTTTACTTATAGGGCCAATGACTATAGTTATTACACAAATTTTGGGACTTAATCCAGTTCCATTTTTAATAACACAAATTTTAGCTTCAAATATCGGAGGTACATCTACTCTTATAGGTGACCCTCCAAATATTATGATTGGTAGTGCTGCCAATCTTAGTTTCATGGATTTTGTGATAAATTTAGGACCTGCTGTTATAGTAATACTTATTATAACAATAATATGTTTTAAATTTATTTATGGAAAAGAACTTGTTGTGGATGATAAAGCCAAAGAAGTAATATTAAAACTTGATGAAAAAAAATCTATTAAAGATAAACCCTTACTTATAAAAAGTCTTCTTTTAATAGCATTTATACTCTTTGGTTTTATGTTTCATAGCACAATCCATATAGATTCTTCTGTTGTAGCATTAACTGGTGCATCTATAATGCTTCTTATAGGAAAGCAAGATGTAGATGAAATTATGGCAGGTATTGAATGGTCTACAATCTTATTCTTTATGGGATTATTTGTAGTAGTTGGTGGATTAGTAGAAGTGGGTATAATAAATAAATTAGCTCAAGCATTGATTGGACTTACAGAGGGCCATATTGTATTTACGATGTTATTAATATTATGGTTATCAGCAATAGTTTCTTCATTCTTAGATAATATTCCTTTTGTTGCAACATTAATTCCACTTATTTTGACTATGCAGGCTGAAGGAATTGATGTAATGCCACTATGGTGGGCAACATCTCTTGGAGCTTGTCTTGGAGGTAATGGGACACTTATTGGAGCCTCTGCCAATGTTGTACTAGCAGGTATAGGTAATAAACATGGTCATCCTATATCTTTTAAAGAGTATTTTAAGATAGGTTTTCCACTTATGATTATATCTATTATTATATCTACGGTTTATTTAATTATAAAATTTTAGAAAATATAGTATAATAGTATTAAAGGGGATGTGTATATATGAATATTAATACTGTTCAAGGAGATTCAATTGAAGTTCTTTTAAGACAACTTGGAGCTACAAAAATATCAAAAGTAAGTAGTACATTATATTTTATCAAGTTTGATTTAGGAGACAACTGGAAAATATCTTATACTTATAATATTAATGCTAAAGATCAATATTTTTTACAAAGAATTGAACCATATCCTATTGGTAGAGGTCTGTTTAATGATGAATATGAAATAATATCATTTATATCAAAGGATTTAAACAAATTTCTAAATGCTAAAAATAGTAGTAACTTTAAAACGTTTGTTGAAGTTACTAGAAAAGTCAATTCTATTATTGATAATGTAGAAGAATTATTTTTAAACTATAATGTAGATGGAGATGATTTAAAAACACTCAATAAAGAACTTAACGATATATTAAATGATATTAACTATATAGAAAAGCATACAAAGAAAATCTAAAGTAAGATACTTATAAATTTAAGATTATATAAAAAACTTTGTACAACTTCAAAATTTAATACTAAAGATAAAAAATCTTATTTGTTAAAATGATAAAATAGCTGATGAAGCATATGCTTCATCAGCTATCTTGTTTTTAATGATGTCCACATCCATCATGTGAACAAGTATGATTTGATGGAAATTCTACTAATTTCCCATCTTTAAGTAAGTCCAAATTACCACTGATAGTATCAGCTTCAGCTCTATAAACTTTTATTCCCATACTATTTAATTTAACTATGGCACCTTGCCCTATTCCTCCAACTACTACTGCATCTACAATTGTACCTGATAATGCTTTTATTGGTTGACACTTTCCATGTTCATGACCTAAATCTCCATTGTCTAAAGATTTAACTTCTCCACTTTCTAAATCACACACAACAAAGATTGGTGCAGAACCAAAATGACCATATGGTTTACTATCTAATCCTTTATTTTCTTCTACTGGTATACATACTTTCATTATTATTTCTCCCTTCTCTTACAACATTTTTTCATAGATTTACATTCTTTACTGCATCCTAGATGTATTGTATTTACATCAAATACATCTATAAAGCTTTCACTAGAATTACTTAACATAGAATTTATAAAATCCATACATATGTTAAACACTTCTTTGTTAATATGATATAAGACATAGTATCCTTCTTTATATCCTGTTATTATGCCAACTTCTTTTAATATTTTTATATGTTGTGAAACAGCAGAATCCGAAATTCCTAAATATTTAGAAATTCCTTTTTGGCAGATATTTCTTTTAGATACTAATATAAGTATGTTAAGTCTAGTTTCATCACTCAATGCTTTAAATATTTTAACCAAATTTTCCATAAATACCTCTTTTTGATTAAGTAATTACTTAATTAAATTATAGTACTCTTAATTAGATTTTTCAACTATTATTTTGAAATTTTGGAACTTATTATAAATAATTCTAATTATTTCTATATATATTTCAATTGTTAGTTTAAATCTATCAAAATAAACACACCTAGAGATACATTTCTAAGATATCTCGAAAGGAAATAATAATATACAAATAAAAAACTATCTAAAATAATATAATTATTTTAGACAGTTTTTTATTTGTATATTTAAAAATTTACTTACTAGTTATATTAAGCTCTTTTTAATTTATCCAGATAATAAACAGCATTTAATGCTGCTATTTGTCCTTGCCCAGCTGCTTTGATATAAGAATATGGTTTACCTACACAGTCTCCTGCAGCAAAACACCCTTCTATATTAGTTTTCATATTATTATCAACCTTGATATGGATACCATCAATTTCTATTCCAGGAATCAATGTACTTGGAGCTGTACTATCTTTTATAACGAATACTCCATCAACTTCAATATGATTTTCTTTAAAAGATATCTTATTTACAAGTTTATCTCCATCTATTTGCACTGGTCTATCGTGTATAATCTCAATAGAATCATCTAAATTATCTGAACTTCTCATAAGGTTTTCCTTTTTATACATAGGTATAAAATAAGTTTTTGAAGTAAGTTCACTTAAAAAATTTGCCTCTTCTTTAGATTCTTCATTATATCCTATGACTGCTACTTTTTTATTTCTATAAAGTGGTGCATCGCATGTAGCACAATACCCTACTCCTCTTCCTAGAAATTCTTCTTCACCTTTTATTGGTCTAGTATATTCTACACCAGTCGCAAGGATTACAGTAGTAGCTTCATACATATCATTTCCAGACATTATTGCAAAGTATTCTCCCATAGCATAAATATTATTTATTCTTTTATTTTCAATTGAAATATCCATGTTATCTATATGCGATTTAAATTTGTCTTTTAATTCATCTCCACTTATATCATAAAAACCTAAATAATTATCTATTGAAGGAGCTTTAACAAGCTTATTACTTAAATTATCATTACCAAACATAATCATTGTTTTATTTCTTATTTTTGCATTTATAGCAGCAGATAATCCTGCTGGACCACTACCTATTATAGCTATGTCATATCTCATAATATTCACCCATTTTTTATAAATATGATTTTACTTTCATTTCAATTTTGTTCTTAGGCATAAATCCAATTAGAGTTTCAACTGGCTCTCCATCTTTAAATATAATCATAGTTGGTACTGTAGATACACTAAATTGTTGAGCTATTTCTAAGCTTTCATCTATATCAACTTTTACAAATCTAGCTTTGTCTTTCATCTCTTCGCCTAATTCTGCAAATACAGGTCCTAACATATTACAAGGTCCACACCAAGTTGCAAAGAAATCTACTACAACTACTCCTTTACTACCTTCAACACTACTTCTAAATTCAGATGTATTTATAACTTTTGCCATTTTTTTAATCCTCCTAAAAATTTATTATCCTTATAATTATACTATGAAATTTATAAATATAATTTTACTTTTATAAATTCTTTTATATTTTATTTTATACTAATTAGTATACCCATTCTTTATTTGTAAAAACAGATTTTTTATATTTTTATTATTTTAGTTTTTTTGGTATTGATATTTCAAATGTAGTTCCAATTCCTATATCAGAAGTTACATCTATTTCAATAGACAAATTCAAGCTAATCATATGCGCTATTGAAAGACCTATTCCAGAACCTTCTAAATCTTTGTTTCTCACATTTTCACTTCTAAAAAATCTGTCAAATATAAAAGGTATTTCTTCTTTTTTTATACCTATACCAGTATCTCTTATAATTAGTGTTACTTCATCTTCCACATCTTCTTTTAATTCTAATACTATCTCATCACCTAGTTTAGTATATTTAAAAGCATTATCAATAAAAATTAATATAAGTTGTCTCAATTTATTTTTATCTGTTATTATAACTTTATTCTTTAATTCAGAGTGAAATGTAAATTTTTTTTCTTGAAACTCAGCAATATCCACATAATCCTCTGATATTTCTTCTAGTAATTTTTCTAAATCAATTTCCTCCAAATTAACTTTAACAATAGAATCTTCCTTAGTAAGAGATAGTAAATCTGTTATCATCTTTTTAAGTCTTCTAGTTTCTTTCATTGCAGTAGCTATTGTTTCAACTTCCTCATTTACTGTATTTTCTGGAGATTTTAACATACTTTCTAATTTTGATGAAACTATTGTTATTGGAGTCCTTAACTCATGTGAAGCATCTTGTATAAATTTAGCTTGGTTCCTCCAAGCAGTCTCTATTGGAATTAATGCTTTGCGAGTAAGATATACAGCTACAAAGTACGTGATTATAACAGAAATTAGTATTCCAATTATAAGTACAGATGTCAACTGTTTTAAAGAATTCATCTCTGAATCAATGTTTCTGATTATTTGTATCTGATATCTGCCCATATCCACATTTAATTCTCTAAATGTATAACCATTTTCTGTATATTTAAAAAATGTATTTTTCTTATCTAGTCTTCTGTCTGGAAGTAATTCATCAAAATATTCATTTTGAGTATAGTAACTTATTCTGTCATCTTCATAAACATATACCATATCTTTAGGATCTTTAAGTCTTATTGGGTTTAAAAATGAGGTTCTCTTAAATTGAGAAACTATATACTCCAGTTCATCATTGATTTCACTATCAATTCCACTATATGTAAGACCTCTAAAATATGAATATATAAATATAGAAAATATTATTAAAAAACTACCCACTACAACAATGTACATTTTTATTAAATGGTTTTTAGTGCTGGTAAATACATTCTTATTTATCATCGAATATGTATCCTACCTTACGCTTAGTTTTAATATATTTATCATATCCATATTTACTTAGTTTTTTTCTCAGATTACTTACATATACCTCTACTATTTCAATAGTTGCATCTGAATCAATTCCCCATATTCTATCATAAATCTGTTCTTTTAATAGAATCGAACCTCTATTTAAAACAAAATATTCCAATAAGTTAAACTGTTTATTTTGAAGTTTTATTTCTTCTTTTTCAATATACACTCTTTTTTCTAATGTATCCAGATATAAAGATTTAAATTCTAATCCATTTCTTTCTTTTATTTTTCCATTAGTCCTCAATATGGCATATACTCTTGCTACTAGTTCCTCCATATAAAAAGGTTTTGTCAAATAATCATTGGCTCCTATAGTAAATGCTTCTACTTTATCGTCTAATGCTTCTTTGGCAGTCAATATAAGTACAGGTGTATCTATATTATTGATTCTCATTTTCTTCAAAATATCAATTCCATTTATATTAGGAAGCATTAAATCTAAGATAACTAAATCATATATATTTTGATTTATTAAATATAATGCTTCTTCTCCATCTTCACATTTTTCAGTTTCAAAATGAGTACTAAGTTCTTCTACTACACTTTCTAAAAGCACCCTATTATCTTCAACTATCAAAACCTTCATAAATATCCCCTACCTTTATTTGTCTATCTTGACTTTATGAGATTTCAAATCAATATCTACATTTGCCTTTTCTTTTATATCATCATAAGTATATCCTACTATTTCAACATTCTTTGCTTTTGTTGAACATATTATATCTATATCTGTTTCTTCTGAAGCCTTTAAAACTTTGTATGATGGTACACGACTTACTGTTAAGTATTCTCCATTATCATTAACTTCCGCTGTCTTAAGGATAATATTCCCCAAATCTTTTGATGATGAATTCTTTACTTTTATTTGATATGTGATTCCCTCTTTTGACTCATTTACTTTTTTAAGTTCTGAAGTAGATAATACTTCATACTGACTACTATTTTCTAGCTTAATCTTATTATTTCTTATATCAATAGTATTTTCTTTTAAATTAACATATACAATTTTACCCTCTGCTTCATATTCATATGCATAGACTTCTACACTTTTGGCAAAAGTTTTATGTCCACATTCTACATAAGCTACTTTTCCAGGCATTAAAGTCATATCTAACAGAGATTTACTATCAGATGAAGTAATTTTTTTATTTGCATCGTATTCATTATATATTAGTTCAACATTTGATATATTAAATGTTGAATTATTTTCTATCTTTGTGGATGTATCTATTTTTCCATCTTCAGCTACATTTATAATCTCTGTTGCTCCTATATTCAATACTTTTGCATTGTCCTTATCTATTGTTACTTCATTGTTGTCTTCTGCTTGAATCTCAACTGAACCAGAATGTTCTTTTTCCCTTTTACATGCAGTCAGTGTAAAAATAAATATTGTTAATATAATCATTAAAAAAATTAATTTTTTTACTATTTTATTCATATTAAGCACCTCATATAGTAGTATTTTATAGTAGATTTTTATATTTTTTCATGAATTCCTTCAATGCTTGTGTAAGTATTTGGTGTTTTTCAAAATTTGAGTTGCTACATAATCTTTCAAAGTCACTCCAAGTTTCTTTATCTATACGTATTCTTGTTGTTTTTAATTCACTTAAAGATTCATTATCTATATGTACATCTTTTTTATTAGATATTTTTTTAGGTTTTATATTATAATCCTTCACTTCTAAATACCAATCATACACTTCACAAAGCTTATCTAAATCTTCTTGAGTTATATTTATTTTTCTGTCTTTTTTAGGTTTAATATTTTTTCTTACCTTTGTATTTTTTAAATCTGTGTCGTTAAACTCAATTTGTTCAATACTCTTATCTAAAACCTTTTCATTAGATTTCTTCTTTTTGGTGCTTACCTTTTTTATATTATTAATGTTATCTTCCTTAGTTTTTTCTTTATCTAAATCTTCTTTATACTTTAATTCGTCTTTTAATATGTATTTACCTTTTTCTGACTTATATCCTTTTTTATTTAAAAAAGTTCTTAAAGTACTTTGACTAATTTTTAAATTTTGAGCTATCTCTGTAAATTTTATTCCTTTATTTTGAAGCTCTAAAAATTTATCAATTCTTTCTTCATTATTCATTAATACTCCTCCGTCAATATCTTCTTGTCTTTCTTTTCATATTTCTTATTATATTCTTCTTTTCTAAATCTACTCTGTTTGATTCAATTATCTTTTGTAACATTTTATTATAAGTAAAATCATCTAAATTGTTGTTTTTTATATAAAGAAGTGTTTCTTCTTCATACTTAACAAAACAAATTGATAATAGCCATGCCATACCCATTTTAACATAATATTCTTCACTTTGTATATTGTTACAGTATTCAAAGATATCTTTAATATATTCATCATCAACATAATATATTAAAAACATAACTAATGCAAATCTAATCTCCCACAGATTTTCTGAACAAACATATTTTTTTAGTATATCATACATGTATTCTTTATAATTATTTGTACTCTTTAGTCCAGAACAAAATCCATCACAAATTGCCCAATTACTTATTTTAGGTACAAACTTTTTTATATAATATGAAATTTCTTCAAAATTACTATTTATATTACCAATCACCATACCTTGTAACATAACTTCTTCATAATAAGTATCTTCTGCTACTTCTAAAAATTCTTTCCAGTTACCTTTACTTATTTCTTTTGACAACTTTCTTAAATTGGGAATTCTAATACCTATTATATTTTCTGTCCCTGGTATAAGTTTCTTATTAAAATCTCTATACTTAATATCTTGCATAGATTTCATATACTCTAAAAATTCGGTATATTCCAATTTATCCCATTTTTCCCTACTAAGCATCATTTATTTACTCCTTAGTTCCTTTTTTCTTATTGTAACATAAAATTATATAAAAAAAAGCTTCTAACTATCAGAAGCTTTTTCAAAAATATACTAAATTTTTCAATTTAAAATTAAAATTAAATTAAAATTTTCTACAACATAATATCTCTTTAGAAAACCTTACTAATCTCCTACACCGAAGTCTGTATTATTATATAAAACTTCTATATTTGGATTTTCATTTAGGAATTCATACTTATTAATAAACCATTTAACCAGCTCTTCATCTCTTTTTATTTTAGAAGAATTGTTTATAAAAACATTCACAGTTGCTTTTTCAAAAGTATTTAAAATAATATCTATATCATTATCTATCATTTCTTTAGTCTGTCCTTTAATTCCAACCATAATACAAGGTGAATCAAAATATTCTTTTACCTCTTCTGGAGTTCTAAATCTTGCATTTTTATTTAAAAAATTATTTCTAAAATCATAATCAAATGTTTCAACCCCAATTTTAAATATTATAGGTATTTCAAAATAATCTCTCATTTCCTTTAGTCTATTTTTGTAGGACCAATGACTTTCTAAGAATAGTTTTTTTATATTTTTTTCTTTTATAATCTTCTTTATTCTCTCTAAAGTATCTTTAGGTATTTCAAAACAGCTACCAGAATTTATGACTTCAAGAACTCCATATTTTCCAGTTATATTTTTTAAAACTTCAAAATTTAATTTGTTCATTTCTTCTTCCAAATTAGAATTATCATCTATATAATCACAAAAAGAACATCTTCTCCATATACATGGAAAGCTTTTAAGTAAAACTATTTCTCTTTGATTTTTATTTATTATCTCACTATATCTATCCATATTCTCTCCTATCTTTCTCCAGTTAATGATACTTTTAAAGTCTTTGGAACTGCATTTAGTCCTAAATTTACCAAAACAACCGCAATTAATTTATCTGTATAATCTGTGAACACTTGAGTTATAAACACACTAAATACATCTCCAAACCCTAGTACTTTTAAAATTTGAACTATATAAGAAGAACCAGATGATGTAACACCTCCAAACAAAAAAGCTGAAATTACTGAACTTACTATAGATGTTGGTATGGCAAATAACAATACTCCTAATGGAGTTTTTAGACCAGTTAAGAATTTCTTTTTAAAAGCAATACCAGCAAGTAATCCTGTTGATATCTGGACTGGTGCAAAATAAAGAGAATATACATCAAATGTAACCCCACTTATTAAACTTCCAAACACGCCTGTAATAACAGCATATTTAGGTCCCAAAAGTGAAGCTATCATTATAGTTCCTATTGAATCTAAATATATAGGTAATCTTAGTCCCATAGCTATAAATGCACCTACTATATTTATAGAAATACCAAAGGCTATAAGTGTAATAGTTTTGACACATATTTTTCTTTTCACACTATATCACTCCTTCCACAGAGTCTATAATGTTTTCATATCCTTTAAAAAGTCTTTTTAAAAACATGTACATAAATTTCTTTTCATCAACCTCATTTAGAATAATCGCATTAGCATGTTTTTTGTAGAAATCAAATGAATCTACTATAGATTGCCCCATAGCTATTCCATCTTCCACAATTTCTACATATGATTCAAATCCCTTACATATACTTCTATCTATAAAATATGCTACTGCTAGAGGGTCATTTATTACACAACCTATTATTCCTTCTTGTTCCCAATGAAAATCAATATAAAATCTAGTGATTTCAGTTATATACTTAGCCATTTTTTCATCAAGTCTATTTATAAACTCAATAATATTAGGAGTAAGTACAATTTTTCTAGTTACATCCAAACATACCATGTGAATTTTTTTAGATAAATTCTTGTAAACATAATCCGCTCCATGTGGGTCTACCCAATAGTTAAACTCTGCTACTGGAGAACAGTTTCCATGAATTTTAAATGCTCCTCCCATAGATACAAATTCATCAAGATTTTCAAAGGCTTTTTTATCTTTCATAAGTGCTTTAGCTATGTTTGTAAGTGGTGCAAGTGCTATTATAGATACTTTTTCATGATTATGTAAAGTATTTATTATAAAATCTACTGCTCCATTTCTTGCTTTAACCTCTGTCACTTTTTGATAAAAATTTTCTCCTATACCATCTTCTCCATGTGTATCTTGAGCTGTTACAAGTGTTCTTTTTAGTGGTGCTTCTTCTCCTATATATACTGGAATATTTAGTGAAGAACACATTTGAAGTGTTTTTAGTGCATTTTCTGCACCTACATTTGCTGGTACGTTACCACAGCATGTGGTAATTCCAAGTACTTCTAGCTCTGGTGAGTTTAAAGCCAGAAGGATTGCCAAAGAATCATCAATTCCTGGGTCACAATCAATTATTACTTTTCTTTTTTCCATATTACTATCCTCCTTGATTTGTGGTCGAGGAGAACTACACATCTTTTTTCCACTTTCAAAAAGGTGTGTCTAAGGGTATTAATTATATACTGCCACTATATAATTCCTTAGTTTTTTATACTTGGAGTTCTCGAACAAGTACAGATGTTAAGTTTAGTTATGATTTTAAGTTATTTATTATAACATGTCAATCAACTAGAACCTTTCAAACACCTGATTTACTAACTACAAAAACTCTGTTTGTAGTTTAAAAGAATTTATTATATTTTTATGTGTCTCATTAAAGCATGCTCAAATAATAAACAAACTTTAATAAAATGTGGCACGTTTAAACCGATTATTATTATACAACAATATCATAAATATTACAATTAATACCTTTAATTAACTTTACATATAAAACTATCAAAACATTGAAATACTCAAATAGTATTATACCTAACATATAGCCTATTTTTAAGGGTTTATATTTTTATTCTATATAAATCTTTATTTAAGTTTTTGCGTTTTTTATTTATTTCTATAAAAATCATATCTCATTGTTTTTTTTAGATATTTTAATATTATGCCAGATGAATTATTTAGAGAAAACTTAAGAAAAGTAGCTGTGTCAGCATTTTTCTTTACACTTTCATCACTATCAATAGCTATAGTTTTATCCATCATTTCAGATAATATTTCTACTATTGAAAATGGTCTAGGAATAAGTTTTTCTATAGCAATGATTAGCTTTGTTGCAATTTTTGCATATTTACAATACAAAAGAAGGAAAAGGACTAGAATAATGATGTTTCGTTCAAGAACTAAAGAATATAGAGCAAAACATAATATGAAACAGGATGAACTGGCATCATTAGTAGGAGTAAGAAGAGAAACTATAGGAAATCTTGAAAACGGAAAATATAACCCTTCATTAAAATTAGCATTTGACATTGCTAACGTATTCAATGTAAGTATAGAGGAAATTTTTGAATATATAAAAAATTAGCAACTATTCTCTTCTTAAAATTTTTGCTATACTTTTATTAAGTAGATTAAAACTAATATAAGTTGGTGATTATATGAAAAGAAAACTTTCAACACACTTTTGGGGATATATATTTGGTTTATTCATAGTATTTTTAGTAGCTTTTATATTAAAAAAATTAGCGATAGATACTATGATAGGAATAATAATTGGAACTGGAATTGGATTTTTATTAATTTATCTATTTAATAAAAAAAGATGATGATAAGATTTGCAATACTTCAATATTGATGTTTACGAAAACCAATAATTATTTAGTATGACATCCAAGTGCTTACTGATAATTGTAAATAAAAAATGAATTGGATAATAATTCAACCAGTTTTACAATTGTAATATCCAGTTTTACATATACACTTGTAAAATATATTAAAGCGAAGTATTATACATATATATTTTCAAATAAAATAATTTATTTTATTTACTGAATATTTTTATTTTTTAGGGGGATGTATTGTGTTTAAAGACAAAGTTGATGAATGTGTTCATATAATGACTGCATACATTGTTAGTTTGAAAGAATACTATTCATTTATAGAAACTCAGATTGATGATTTTATTAAAAAATATGGAGAAGATATTGTGGAGTCTTGTCTTCATAGAATTATGATTTTATTATGTGAATGTGGTTTGGCATAAAATTTAAATTATCAAAAATAATAAGAAGAATTTTATATAAAATTCTTCTTATCTAAATATTTAATTTAATAAAAATTTTAAATTACGCTTTTTCTTTTATAAATGCTCTTGCTTTATCCATTGTTGACCACACATCACTATCATATATTTGTGTAAATTTTTCTCCTGTGGTCTTACTCATTTCTTTCATCTTGCTACAGGCACCTCCGCCAATAACATACAGATTCTCTGTTTTATATGGCTTATAATCTTTTATATCTATTACTAAATAACTTTCGTCTTTTCTTTTATAATATAATCCTATTATTTCTGCTGAAACTCTATCATCTCCACTATAAACTATTGTATGTTTAATCTTCTTGATATCTTCACTTTTTATATTATTATTTAATATACCTTCTACGATTAGCTTAGCCAAGCCCTCATATCCAAGTTTTTCTGCTTTCTCATAATCCTCTTTATTATCACAAAAAAAACTTTCTATTAATATAGCTGTAGGTTTTGAACTATTTAAAATATACAATCCTTTATCTAATTTAGCTCCCCTATTTTTGAATACCATACCTAATTTATTACATATTCTAGTTGCATATTCTAAGCCTTTATTGCTATAATATAACACTTCTGAGCCTTTTCCTTGACCATCACTTGCATTTAAATGTAACTCTATAAGTAAATCATATTCTCCATCATTAACTCTAGGTATTTTATAAGACTTTTCTTCATTTTTAGAACTAAACTGTTTTTCAGGGCATATTATTACACTTACTGTATGCCCTTTTTTTCTAAATATATCTGCTACTATTGGCGCCAATAACTTGTTATACTGATATTCGTTAACTAATCCATCAGCAGAAGTACATGCCCCATTTTTTAGAATACTATGTCCTACTGTAATACATATTTTCATAACATTTCACTCCCTTAATTAGATTTTATCTCGTGTATATGTCCCATAATAATGAAAATCTAAATGCATATAAATCATTCATCTTCATAAAAAAAAAATAATCATTATTTTATTTTTTTTATAAAAATATCACAAATATTCTTAATATTCAATGTATAATACATAACTGGCAATCTAAAATGCACAACTAGACAAAAACATATTTATTTTTATGTGATTCTACCATATAATCTTTATTGTCTATTTTTATTTAAAAATTCGTAAAATTATTAATTGATAATACTTTTTTTAACTATAACACTTTTCTCATTTATATAATTTATAAATACTCTGTCTTAATTTTTTTATATTAATATCTCTTCATTACATTTTTTAATATAATTTTAGTTATATCAAAAATATCTTTTTAATCTTAAATATATTCACACATTCTCATAAATTATGTTATAATAAGAACATTGCGATGACAGTTTTAGATTTTTGACAACCGGAGTGTAAAATCACTCCTTTTTCTTTTTTACTAATTATAATAAATATTCAGTTAATATTAATATACTATTATATAAAGTAAATATAAAAAATAAACTTTGTTATATGTACATTTTGCATTAACGCAAAAATGAATTTCATATATATTTCTCACAATAGGAGTGCTATAGCACTCTTTTTTGTTTTTTATAATTATGTAAAACATTCAGATACCATGTAATAAATCTTCATTTTTCAATCCTATATAAGAATCAATTATTAGATAAATAATATCTTTTTTATCTTAATATTATCTAAATCAACACAAGATAAATCCAATATATCTTTTTAACATAAAAATCTTTTTCTTTAATATCATTTATCAAAATAGTAAGTATTCGCCTAAAAAGATTCTAATCAATTTTAATATCCTAAATTATTTTACAAGACCAAATTAAACTGATTTAAGAATAACTTAATTAAATTTGTAAACATTGTACCAATATAGAAAGTATAGAAATCTATATTATTACTAGATTGTTGACAGACTTAAAAAAAAAAGATACAATAACATTATAAATTAAATTAACACTGTTAAGTTAAAGAGGTGATTATATGGGTATCAAAGAAAGACGTAAAAATGAAAAAATAGAAATGAAAAAAAAAATTATGGATGCTGCCATTGAAATTATCAACCAGGAGGGATATGAAAGTTTATCAATTAGAAAGATTGCTACAAAAATAGAATATTCTCCAACCACTATTTATCTTTATTACAAAGATAAGGCACAGATTATTAGTGATATGGCTAATGAACTTTATAATAAAATAGAAAATAATTCTATTGCTATTATTGATAAATACTCATCATTTTCAGTAGATAAACAAATCAGAGAAATTATGCTTACTTTTATCAAAATTCTTTCTAGCAATCCAGAAATGACAAAAGCCATAATGTATAGTGGAATGAATATTATATTTGCATCTCAAAGTACTGCTAGTACCCCTACTAATAATGGTATAGAGGTGTTTGATGAACTTATTGCTACTGGAATTAAGCAAAAAATATTTAAACCAAATATAGATAATGCTTCTTGGATGCTTATAAGTGCATTATTAGGCTTTGTTTTATGTGCTGTTGAAAATCAATTGTATTCTTTACATAACTTCCCACAATTTATAGACAATTTCATGGATATTTTACTTGGAGGAATTTACAATGAGCATTCACAGCAAAAATCTTAATAAGAAAAATAAATTTTTAAGAATTCTAAAAGTATTAACAGTTTTATTTTTTATATTTATATGTATTATTATTGTAGCTGTAGTTAATTTGAAACCAGAAAAATTAGTAGTACAAAATATAAAT
Source organism: Clostridioides sp. ZZV14-6154 (assembly GCF_020657785.1). NCBI lineage: Bacteria > Bacillati > Bacillota > Clostridia > Peptostreptococcales > Peptostreptococcaceae > Clostridioides > Clostridioides sp. ZZV14-6154. Next base: position 604,810 of record NZ_JAGWCY010000001.1, read on the forward strand.
CCTACTAAAATAAAAAATGGTACTTATCTTGGAAGTGCTGATAATGGTTTAGTAAAAGCTACTGTATCTGTCGAAGTTAACAATGGAGTAATAAAAGATATTGATATATTGAAACATGACACTCTTTTAGGCAAGCCAGCTGAAAAGATTGTAAATAATATTATTAAGCAACAGTCTTTAGAAGTAGATGCTATAACTTCTGCAACTTACAGCAGTGATACTATACGAAAAGCTATAGAAAATGCGTTACAAAAAGGAGAGTAAAATATGAATACTATTATTATATATTCAAGTAAATATGGTTGTACCGCAGACTGTGCAAATATATTAAAAAGTAGACTATCAAATAATGTTACTATTGTTGATATTAAGGATAAAAACAGTAAAATTGAATTATCAAAATTTGATACCATTATTATTGGAAGTTCAATATATGTGGGTTCAGTTTCAAAAGAAATTCGTACATTCTGTAATGATAATATAGAGTTGTTAAACCAAAAGAAAGTTGGAATCTTTCTTTGTTGCGCATTCTCTGAGCAAACGGATAAATATCTGTCAAGCAATTTCCCATCATCATTATTAAAGAGTGCAAAATCAATAAGTGTATTTGGTGGTGAAGCTAGATTAGAGAAAATGAAATTTTTTGACAAATTGATTATGAAATCAGTTACAAAAAATGATTACAATAGTTTGAAAATATCACAGGATAATATAGATAATTTTTTAAGAAATTTTAATGACTAAAATAAGCTATACTCTTCGTTGATAAATCCATCTACCCCTGCTTTGTTTCAAAGAGTTCAAAAGTCATAGAACGTTTTGCCATATATTTTTGTACATTTCGTTACATAACTTTCCCTTATATAACTTTTGATATAAAATATAATAAAGTACATAATATGTTTTCACATTTAAACTTGAACATTATAAAATAAAAACTATTATATTTACTACATTGGAGATGATATTTATGGGAAAAGTTAAAATCAGATTGGCAAAGGAAACAGATGCTGAAGAAATATTAGCAATATATACACCATATATCACTAATACAGCAATTACTTTTGAATACGATGTACCAAATATTAGTGATTTTAAAAATAGAATAAAAACAATTTGTTCAAAATATCCATATCTAGTATGTTTAATTGACGAAAAAATTGTTGGATATGCTTATGCTCATGAACATAATGAAAGAACTGCTTATCAATGGAATGCTGGATTATCAATTTATGTTGACGAAAAGTTTGTCAGTTGTAAAATAGGCATAGCTCTTTATAATTCAATAATAGATATATTAAAATTACAAAATATTCAAAACTTATATGTTAGCATTACATCACCTAATATTAAAAGCGAAAGACTTCATCAACACTTTGGTTTCAAACTATGTGGTATTTATCATAATACAGGATACAAGTTTGGTAGTTGGCATGATGTTATGTTATTTGAAAAATACATAGGTACTCATCCTATAAAACCAAACTACATAAAAACAATTAAACAAATTGATACAAAAGAAATCGCTACTATTTTAGAAAAAAGCAGTCTTCTTGTTAAATTACTTTAAAACACAAACTTTAAATAAACTAAAATAAAAATAAGAAAGTAACTTTAAAATAAGTATTTTAAAGTTACTTTCTTATTTTTTATTAAATTTTATAATAATAGTCATATTAACGTAAATACTATAAAAAGAGTTTAACTTTATTTATTTAGTAAAATCAAATCAAAATAGAAAAAATGGAAGGAGAATAATTGATGATAAAACTAATTGGTATATTAATAGTTGTGATTGGATTTATACTTAAAATTGATACATTATTTACTGTATTATTAGCAGGAATAGCAACAGGACTTGTAGCAGGATTAGATTTTAATCAAATCTTTACAATACTAGGAGATTCTTTTGTCTCAAATAGAGGTGTGTCATTGTTTATACTAACACTACCCGTAATTGGTGTTTTGGAAAGATATGGATTAAAACAAAGAGCAGTTTCTCTAATAGAAAAATTACAAAGACTCACAACAGGAAAAGTACTGAGTATATATATGTTTGCTAGACAAATAGCTGGAGCATTATCAATAAGAATGAGTGGACATCCTCAATTTGTAAGACCACTTGTTAATCCTATGGCACAAGCTGCTGGATTAAGCAACAGTGATGAATTAAAAGAATCAGACGAAGAAGCCATAAAAGCATTATCTGCTGCATCAGAAAACTATGGTAACTTCTATGGTCAAAACTTGTTTGCAGGTAGTAGTGGAGTTTTACTTATAGCATCTACTCTTACTCAATTTGGATATAATGTAACTGGAATTGAGATTGTAAAAGCTAATATCATTATGGCCGTAATAGCATTTATAGCTGCCACAATCCAATTTACTCTATATGATAAAAAATTAAATAAAAGTCATAAGAGATAGATTTATTTAGGAGGTATAAAAATGCAAAATTTTATAAACATATCGTTGGAAATTTTTTATGCATTAATGGGGCTTTTAATGATTGTCATAGCATACAGGTCTTTTACTACAATAGACAATAATAAAAAATATGGTACATCATTATTTTGGATACTAATATCACTACCATTTATATTTGGAAGATTAATTCCAGCTAATATAATAGGAATCATACTAATATTGTCTAGTTTATTAACACTTACTAAACAAGTCGTATTTGCAAGATACGAAGAACCAAATGAAAATTTTGGGAAAGAACAGGCAGACAAACTTAAAAATAAAATATTCATACCATCATTAATATTAGCTTTTGCAGCAGTAATTGTAGCTATGAGTCTTTCTAATTTTGATAACTCTTCACAGTTTGCAATAGGTGTAGGTTCAATAATCGCATTAATATCTGCTCTTATAATAACCAAATCAAAATCATCTACCTCAGTTCACGATGGTTCAAGATTACTTCAACAAATGGGACCAGCTAGTATGCTACCACAACTTTTAGTTGCATTAGGTGCTTTGTTTACTCAAGCTGGAGTTGGCGAAGTTATCTCAGGTATGATATCAGGAGTAGTTCCTACTGACAATAGATTATTTGGTGTTATAGCTTATGTATTAGGTATGGTTATATTTACTATGATAATGGGAAACGCATTTGCTGCATTTTCAGTCATAACAGCAGGAATTGGAATTCCTTTTGTATTGTCTCAAGGTGGAAATCCTGCTATAATTGGAGCATTAGCATTAACAGCAGGGTATTGTGGAACTCTACTTACTCCAATGGCTGCTAATTTTAATATAGTTCCAGCAGCTTTACTTGAATGTAAAAATGATTATGTTGTTATAAAGTATCAAGCACCAGTTGCTTTAATATTAATTGTAGCACACATATTAGTAATGTATTTTTTAGGATTTTAATATGAATAGGAGGTAAAATAATGAAAGTTTTATTAACAGGATTTGACCCATTTGGTGGAGAACCAATAAATCCAGCTCAAGAAGCTGTTGAAATGGTCAAAGATAATATAAAGGGCTCAGAAATTATAAAAATAACTATACCAACAGTTATGACAAAATCTGTTGAAGCAATAGATAAAGCTATTCAAAAACACAACCCTGATATAGTAATATCAGTCGGACAAGCAGGAGGTAGATTTGATATTACACCTGAGAGAGTTGCTATAAATGTAGATGATTTTAGAATAAAAGATAATGAAGGAAATCAGGTTATAGACACTGTTATAAAGGAAGATGGTCAACCTGCATATTTTTCAAAATTACCTGTAAAAGCCATGGTAAAACATATGAATGAAAATAAAATTCCAGCTAGTGTCTCAAATACTGCAGGTACATTTGTTTGTAATCATGTAATGTATGGAATTCTCTACATGATAGATAAAAAATATCCTAATATAAGAGGAGGCTTCATACACATACCATATGTGACTTCACAAATAATAGATAAAAAGAATACACCATTTATGTCTTTAGAAGAAATAGTTAAAGGTTTGGAATTAGCCATAGAAGCTTGTATAATCCACAAAGATGATATAAAAGAAATTGGTGGTGAAATTTCATAATAAATATCTAAAATAAACTTTTTAAATTATAAATGAAAATATATATTTTTTTAAATATAGACTGTAAGTATATTTGTTTAAATTCAAACTTACCTACAGTCTTTTTATAATATGTACAATCTTCAAATATAAAATTAAATTCTATTCTGTTCTCCCCACTCACACATTGCATCTAAAATCTTAATCAGAGACTTCCCTCTCTTTGATAAACTGTATTCTACTTTAGGTGGTATTTGAGGATATTCAGTACGAATAATCAAATCATCTGCTTCCAATTCCTTTAATGATAAGCTCAGAGTCTTATAAGAAATAGTCTTTATATAACGTTTTAGTTCATTATATCTAACAACTTTAAATTCAGCAAGGCAATAAAGAATTACCATCTTGTATTTTCCATTAATCAGTGAAAGTGTATAACTAAACCCTGTTTCACTTAAATCTGCCTGTGAGATACAATCCATACCCATGTGCTACACTCTCCTTTAGGTTAGTATTGAACAAAAATGTGCGTACTTGTCTTTTAACTAATTTATAATAAAATTATAGTGTAAGAACAATTAAAAGTCAATTTGCTATAATACATATAAATCTTGCTTAAATGCTAGTACTTTAGCATATTGTCAAATTTTTAATTCAATTACTCTTCAATTCAAGTTATAAAAAACTTATAACAAATGTACTTTCATATCACTGATAAATTTAATAATAGGAGGTGTTTTAAATGGGCAAAAAAATTATTGTTTTAAATGGAAGTCCAAGAACAAATGGAAATACATCTGTACTTATAGATTCATTTGTGTCAGGTGCTGAAGAATCTGAAAATACAGTTAAAAGTTTTAATCTTCAACAAATGAATATACACCCTTGTATGGGCTGTTTCGGTGGTGGCAAAGATACTGAAAGTCCATGCGTTCAAAAAGATGATATGGATAAAATCTATCCATACTATAAAGAAGCAGACATCGTTGTACTTGCGTCTCCACTCTATTACTGGAGTATCAGTGGACAACTTAAGTGCGCATTTGACCGTTTATTTGCTGTAGCAGAAATTGACCCCAACTACAACAATCCCAAAAAAGACTGTATTTTGCTAATGGTAGCAGAAGGACATGATTTTGATGAAACTATACAGTATTATAACGGATTAATCAAACATTTAGGATGGGAAAATTTAGGCGAGGTCTTAGCTGGTGGTGTCATGCAAATTGGAGATATTCATGGAAAACCTATTTTAGAAAAAGCAAAGACCCTTGGAATGTCTATTAAATAAAGTTTACTGGAGGAATTTCTAATGAAAGTTTTATTAATAAATGGTAGCCCAAACCAATACGGATGTACTTATACAGCATTAAATGAAGTTGCTAAAACATTAAATAAGCATGATATTGAAACCGAAATATTGTATTTAGATAAAAAGCCAATACCAGGTTGTATCGCTTGCTCATCCTGCTTTCAAACTGGCAAATGTACTTGGAATGATAAGGTCAATGAGTTAGCGAAAGAACTAGATAATATTGATGGCATTATTGTTGGTTCTCCTGTATATTTTTCTGGTGCAAGTGGACAACTAACTTCATTTCTTGACCGCTTATTTTTTTCAGCTGGAAGTAAAATGGCAAAGAAACTTGGTGCATCAGTTGTATCATGTCGACGTGGTGGAGCAACTGCAACATTTGACCAACTAAATAAATATTTCTCAATTAGTAATATGCCTATTGTATCATCACAATACTGGAATCAGGTGCATGGTTTTACACCAGAGGAAGTTATGAAAGATAAAGAGGGATTACAAACTATGAGAACTTTAGGTGAAAACATGGCATGGCTCCTTAAGTGTATTTCAGCTGGGCAAAAAACAGGAGTCAAAGACCCTCAATATGAAGAAAAAGTTATGACTAACTTTATACAATAAATAATTGAGTTTTATTAATTGTTAATTTAAGATTAAAGTCATGCTTACTAAATAGAATAGCTCATATAAAACAGTGTAATAGCTAGCTAGTGGTTTTGATTTTATTTATATCAAAACCACTAGTTTATTATTTCATCTGTTTAAAACGATTAATTTCTGACATGCTCAGCTATACCTTTCCATTTTCTTTTATAAAAATAGACTACCCCAATAATCGCTGGAAATATGTGCTTGTTTAGTCTCTCCAAGTCCCCTAAGAATAGAACAAATTGAATTGTATCCAAATACAAACACAGTACTTCCTACTACTTGACCAACAACAATCATGTCTACAATATTATAAAATGATTGCAATAAATTTATGAAAAATAATGGTATACTAAGTTTTACTAACTTTGTAAACACATTACCAGTAGTTAAATCTTCTTCTATTCTTTTCATGATATAAATTTTCCTCTCTTTTTATAATTAAAATAAAAAAAGCAGTAAGTATTGTACTTTAATACAACCCCCCTGCTCTTACGCTTTAAATAATTTATATTGTTTTAATACTTAATAATAAATGACAATATAAAAAGGGCTATATACAAACATCGTATATAACCCTCAAAATAAACACTCTTATTCAATATTAGACAGCTTAAATAAGTATAGATGACTATACTAAAAATTTGATTTTGATTGTGTGCAAATAGAGATAATATTTTTAATTGCTTTTTATCTATATACATAATAAAACTTAAATCTTATATCAATATAATTCTAACCTTAAATAAAACTTAAATTATTTAAATTATGTGTTTAGTTTTATTCGCTACTTATTTTTATTGTAATTTTTTAGTTTACATTTTTTATAATAAACTTGCTATACTTTTATTAATAAGATTAAATCTAAAATAAGTTGGTGATTGTATGAAAAGTATAAATATTTATACCAAATTAAAAATAATCTTCTTAACATCTATGGCTATGTTTGTTATTGGAGCAGCATTTATCTTTTTTATAGAAAATTATATAATATCAATTATTTTTGTACTTGTTGGTATTTTTATTGATTGGAAATTTTATCGTTGCCCAAATTGTAATCATTATTTAAATTCAAGAATGGAACTTGTAAAGGATATCACTTATTGCCCATATTGTGGAAAAATTATCAAATAGTGATTTAAATTGCATTTTATATTTAATAAAGAAATTTTATTATTGATAATCAGGATATTACATATAAATAATTAAGGTTTAACCGAATTTAATTGCATTTGTTTTATTTATTTTTATAAAAGAATATATATATGCTATAGGTATAGTCTTATCTTTTTTGTTGTATCTTAAAATTTTTTAGCATAATAAAAAAGATATAAAGAACTATCTACAAGTTCTTTATATCTTTTAAATATCTATAAGTAAATCAATTAATTTTTACATCCTCTTTAAAATATCTCTTTTAAAGTTCTTACTAACAGTAACAGTAAATTTTATTTTTTATCTTATTGTTGATTTTAATATTCCAACATCTCACTTTATTTATTCTTACATTCATTTTAATAATATATCACTGAATACTTTTTTATGTTTATTCTCTACTTTAAATTTAATTAATTCGAATATATAAGCCTTTAAGTCAATGCACCCATGTAAACCTTATCAGTTTATTGTTGTAGTTTATTCTTCAAAAAATAAATATAATTTTATAATATTTTTTAATCTAAAACAAGCATGTTGAATAATAAATCATATTCTAGTATTATTAACTTGTAGAATAAAAACTAAATTGGTAAAACTAGAAAAATTTAGTAATAAAAGTTATAGTGATAAGTACTAAAAAATTCTTTGTAAGTTATGTTAGCAAGTTAGCACATATATAATTTTTTTATTTTTACTAAAGTTTTTAGGGGGATGGATAATATGTTTATTGGAGAAATAGACAGATGTACACATATATTAACTGCTTATATCAGTAGTTCATATGATTATTGTAATTTTATAGATACACAATTAGATGATTTTATATCAGAATATGGAGAAACTGTAGTTGAATCTTGTTTATATCAAGTTTTATTGTTAGTAAGTAGATATAATTAAAATTAAGTTTCATTTTCTAGAAAAACCTTTTTAGATTTTCTACCTTAAATAACTATATAATTTTTTATACTTTGTAAGTAACTATAACTTCTTTTAAAGTAAAGATGTATTGGGAGTACATCTTTACTTTTTCATTATACAATTTAAAAGTGTATACTATAAAACAAAACAACTAATACAAATTACACCTTTTATATTCTCTTGAAACACATGAATCATTCTATACACAGATTCTACAATCTCATCAAATATGAATCTAAGTTTTTACTACTTCAAATTTTATCTATCTATAACGCAAATCATATTTATAAAATATCCCCCTATTACACTTAAATCATATATAAAGTAACATCAATATTTAGAATATTCAATATCAATTGCGTAACTGGTCAATAAAAACGTATAACTAGACAAATTTCCATATTTATATAAAAAATTCAAGAAAAACAATCATTTTATTTATATATTTTTTATTTTTTTATTTTCATCCCATTTGCAACATTTCCTCTAAAATAGGAATTAATGACAATCCCTTTTTTGAAAGTGAATATATAATAATTTTCCACTTCCCTCCAATAATTGAAAGAGTATATCCAAATGGTGTAGAAGTTATATTAGTTAAATCAGATATATTGTAGTTTTTCATACTCATTTAATCACCATTATGTAATAAAACTACTATCCTAAACGTTAGTACCTTACTTAAAAGTAAGTACTTGTTTAAATATAAAATAGTACATATACTTATATAAATAAAAGTTAAAAAATATGAGGAGATGACTTTCATGAAAAAATGTAAAATAGAAGTGATAAAAACAACATTCCACAAAAACTTAGCAGATGAGTATGGATGTAAAGGTATTGGGAAATGTCCTATGCATGAAGTAGGGGAAGTATTTTTTGGAGATTTTGCTAAACCTGAAAAATTATGTGATGAAGCATGGAAAGCAATGTATCAATATGTATTTGCTTTATCTCATGGTAGTGAAAAATTTTACTATGGAGATTGGATAGATAAAGAAGGAGTGGCTATATGCTCTTGTAATGATGGAATTCGTCCTGTCATTTTTAAAATTGAGAGAACTGATGAAGAATCTAAAATGAAATATAAACCTATAAGATAGATAATATTTACAATATTGTATGTTTTAATGCATTACATAGAACACTCACAATTATTTACTTAATCAATAAATTCCTTATAACCTTAATGCTACAATAAATGAAGAACAAATATTTCAGCAGACAGTAGAATGGTTCTCTGTAAAATTTACTACTGCTTCTATTGTTATTATAGAACCCTATCCAAGCAGACCATAATACATTGTTACTATTTTGGGTTGAATATATAATCAATACTCTCTTTAGATAACAGCTCAGTTTTATGTTAATTGATGACATTTTTTCTTTAATGTCAATTATATGTCTGGTCTTAAATACTACTAAATAACTGTATTTCACTACTATTTACTATTATTTAATAGTATTTATAACTCAGATTTGATATAATACATGTATCAAATATATTTCTATAAATGTTTATTTTTCAACGTTTTAAACTTATCTTTTTTTGTTTTGTCAGTTAAATGTCAGTAAAATATTTTATCCACAAATTTTGAATAAGTTTTCCACAACTTATCCCCAATTTTATCCACAAGAAAAAAGGTAGCACTTATGTTAGTAGCTACCTTTTACTCTATTAATCTTCATCATTCCAAGTTTTTATCCAATCCCCTATTTCCATTATTTTTTCTTCAGTTATTTCCTCTTTGTCATGTAGTTTTGAAATTAACTCTGACAGGGGATTGTTATGTAAACCTCCAAAGATTCTTTTTCCTTCTAGTTTTAGATATTCTTTTTCTTTTACTAATACTGTGTAGTGTACATGTTTTCCAATTCTCTGAGATATTAAAAAACCTTTTTTAGTTAATCTTGCTAAAAGTGTAATTGTAGTTGTATGTTTCCAACCATATTTTTCCTCCATTTCATCTGCAACGTCTTTAGATATTACAGTTTTGTATCCCGAATTCCAAATATTTTTCATCAATTTTAATTCCGTATCTGGTAATTTTTTATTCAACATAATATATTCCTTCTTTCTATATAAACAGAGTTATCTTTTTACTGTATTTTGCATATTTTTTATAAATCTTTTTAGTTTTTCTTCTATCACATTATTTCTTTTATGTATTGTTGTAAATATTTTTATAAAAAAGTTATCGTATTTACTTGTATCTCTTTCTTCTTTTCTAGCATTTAAATACTCTTTTTTAGTTACTAACACTTCATAGTTCGATTGAAAACTTACTACTTTCTTTTTTAATGTTTTCATTCTTACTAATCTTTTTAGAAGAATTTCTGTAGTACTTTTCCTCCAGTTATATCTTTGCTTCATCGCTTCTATTATTTCTTTTTTAGATAGAATAGACTTTTTCCTCCACATATATTCCATCAACATCAATTCCCCTCTGCGCAGTTTGTCTGTTGCCTCTTGTTGCTCCATTTTTATGTCACTTCCTCAAATTCAATCTAGCTTAAATTAATAATAGGAGCTTTTTTATACAAAAACTACAGGGAAAATTTACCATATATTCTACTTGTTTAGTTTGTTTTTATATATAAAAAAGATTATTCATATCCATAAATTTATTCAATTTTCAAACAATCTTGTTTAATAATAACTAATTCTATTGTATTATTTTAGTTGTAGAATAAAACTAAATCGGCAAAACTAGAGAAATTTAGTGGCATAAATATATATGAACTAAGACTTGTAAAATGAGTTATAAGTTATATCATCCAGTTCACAAAAACACATACTCTTTTTGTTTTTGTGAAAGTTTTTTAGGTAGGTAATAATATGTATACTTAGAGATAAAATATATCTCTAATATTCATAGTTTTATTTTTTCTTAAAATGCGATATAATAAAGATGTAAATTCGTATCAAAAACAAAAAAGAAACTACAATCTATTGCTCTAGAGCGAAGTTTCAAATTCAAAATAATTTAAGTAATGATTTATTCATTGAAATCGTCTTGATTGCCGTCAGGACGATTTCTTAGTTTCTGCAATATATATCTTGCCATCTAATTATAGCATAATTTAAAAATTATCAGATATTTTTATTTCATAATATCGTAATAAATTTAATGATTACATTTTTTTATGAACTCATATATCTTTTCACACAATAGAACTGCATCTTCTGTTAAACAATCATAATCCTCTATATATTTCACAGCTTTTTTACAAAAATTAAGTTTATCTGATACTGTCCCAGATTGCGCAGAATAAGTACCTGCTCTTTTTTTATTTTTTAAATTATCTTGTATAAATCTTCCTAAATAGACATTTTTATAGTCTTCCTCATTAAATTCTTGTGTGAATTCTAAATTATTTACTTCTTTATCTTTATCTTCATATTCAGATATTACTTTCAATAAAATTTTCTTACTTAATAAATTTTCTACTTCTCTACAGTTTAAACAATAATAATTATCTTTTAATTGATTTTTTAATTCTTCTTTTCTACTTTGTTTCTTTCCTCCATCATCATCTAGAATTAAAAATATCTTATTAAACATTTTACTAGCATTAATTTTATCTGCAGAACGAAGGTTATTATTTATATCTTCTACAAAATTCCAATGTGTTATATTTCCTCCACTATATTCTACAAACGAATAATGAATATCCTCATCAAATACTTTAAAAAACTCATCTTCTTTCTTCTTATAATTTTGATATAATTGCAAATATTTTTTAATATACAATCTGTCTGTTATACCCTCAACCCAAATCGTACAGTTTGACAGTAGCATTGATGAATTACTTGCGCCTAAATCAGATAATATAGAATTTTCTTTATTCAGTGAATTTTCTATATTAAATAATGGTCTTATTTCTCCAAAGTTATTTTTTTCTCCCATAACTTTATTAAAACGATATACTGAAATTTTATCTGTATCCAATGTTATATCTAAAAAATGATTTGAATGAGTTGTAAAAAATACTTGACAGGTATTGAACATTTCATCATTAAATATATTTATTAATTTCCTTTGAAACCCTGGGTGTAAAAACAGCTCAGGCTCTTCTATAAACAATAATATATTTTTATCCCTATATTTAAATAAAGTAAATGTTAATATTATTATAGATTGTATTCCATCACCCAATGAATAGATTGGTTGTTCTTCTTCATCTCCAATTTTAACCCATAAATCTTTTTCATTATACTTTGGTATAAGCGTTACCTCTTTATTTTCAAAGAAACTATTACCTAAAAATTGTTCAAACTCTCTTATGTGTTTTCTATTACTTAAACTTCCCAATAATAGTTTTTGAACTTCATTATACAGATTTATGCCTGTGAATATCTCACAATCATCACATAAAGATTCCTTAAAATAATTACTTTTTGTTACTTCATAATAAATATCAGTACATTTATCATTGCTGTTATTAGTAAATAAATTTCTTAGACCTCTTAAAGATGGAATATAAATCCTTTTATAATTACAATCTTCTTTTATGCTTTTTTCTATATGTAAACTACTTTCATTAAAGATTGAAATTACTTCTTTTAATTCATATAATTTTTTAGCATAATAGTCTTCATCTCTGATTTCATTTTTATTTATATTATAACCTAATGTTTTATACAATTCGTTAAAAGTCTCCCTAGGTAGTTTTTCAATTTTAGCTAACATTTCAATTTCTTTATCAAGTTTTTCTCTTAATATTTGTATTTTATCAAATAAAGTTTTAATCTGTTGAAAGTTATCCTCATTAAGTAATAAACTTTTTTTTACCTCTAAGCTATTTATTAATCTATACGTTTCAGCTAAAATTGAACCATCTGGGTAATTAAAAGTATACTGTTTATCATTTAAATCAGTTTCTGAATCAACACCAGTTAAACTCTTCATTACTTTTTTTTTCATATCCATAATCACATTATTGATATAACTTAGATTAACAATATCACTAGTATAATTAAAGCTATTTAAATTAAATATTGTTCTCAAAAATCTACTTTTCCCAGAGTTATTTGCTCCAACAAAAATATTTACTTTTGATAAATTATCAATTCTATCGAGTGTATATTCGTTAAAATTGTCAAAATCCAAAAAAATACTTGTTATCATTAAAATCAATCCTCCTTTAAATAAGTCTTTCAGAAATAATTATAACATAGTATTTTAGCATGAAAAAATAACGATAAAATTATTTAACTTTTTTATTTTTATATTATTTAATTTAATAGAAAATATATAAAAACTACCCTATTTTTGCGCCAATAAATTTCAAAAAAATAAGCACTTCTATAAAAGAGTGCTTTAGTGTATATTCATGAAGCATGCAATATAATTATAACATGTCTTATGTTTTAGTATGATAATTTTCGTTCGTTTTATTATTACAGATTATACTATATAGTTTTATGTGTATTGTTAATATTTGTAATATTTTAGACACTCTTTATACTTGTTATACTGCTATACTTTTATTAGGAAAATTAAATCTAATATATGAATTGGTGATTATGTAAAATCATATTATAAAGGAGATATGTGATATGAATTTTTGGAATGGACTATTTTTACTTTTTGGAATAATATTTATAATAGGGAATGCAATAAAAGGCTTAACTAAACATAAATTTAACTATTTTAGAGAGAGCTATTTTAACAAATTAGAATTAAAATATGGAAGCATAGACAGAGAAAAAACTATTAAACTAGAGATGTTTTATCAATATTTGATGGGCTTGGAATATATAATAATGGGTTTATTAATAAGAAAGTTTGATGCTGCAATAATATCAGTAATATTAGTATCAATTGTAACAATAATATCCTATTATTTAATTAGAAGGAAATATATAACTCTGTAAAAATTAATACTTAAATAAAAAAGAAGGTAACAACTCTCTCCAGTTGCTACCTTCTAATCATCAATTTTTAAATTTTGATACACTAAAATTTTTAACTTGAGACTTAAATAACTGTTCAATCTCATCAACTACATTCTGTATCTTATTCTCATATCTCGAATCATAATATATATTTATCTCACCTATACTATTTATACTTATAGAATAGTCTTTTCTTTCTATTATACATATGCTTCCACAGTCTGATAAATTATTCTTGTATATTGATTTTAACTGCTCTTTTATTTTGAGAAAATTTATTTTGGGGTAAATATTATTTGGACAAAAACTTTTCTCTTGTATTAACATATTATCACCTTTAACTCTACAATTTTTCTTTTACAAATTCTCTAGCCTTATCCATTGTTGACCATACATCATTGCCATATATTTGAGTAAATTTTTCTCCTGTAGTCTTACTCATTTCTTTCATTTTATTGCAAGTTCCACCACCAATTACATACAAATTTTGTGTTTGATGTGGATTATAGTCTTTTATATCTGTAACTAAATAACTTTCTTTTGCTCTATTGTAATATAGTCCTAAAATGTCTGCTGATACTTTATCATCACCACTGTACACTATTGTGTGTTTATACATTTGCTTCACCTCATTATTTGTAATACTCTTATTCAATACACCCTCAGCAATTAACTTAGCTATACCTTCATATCCAAGTTTCTTAGCTTTCTCATAATCATCTTTATTGTCACAAAAGAAACTTTCAATTAATACTGCTGTAGGTTTGGAACTGTTTAAAATATATAATCCTTTATCTAATTTAGCACCTCTATTTCTAAATACTGTGCCTAGTTTCTTACATATTCTAGTTGCATATTCTAGACCTTTATTACTATAATACATAACTTCCGAACCTTTACCTTGACCATTACTTGCATTTAGATGTAGTTCTATAAGTAAGTCATATCCTCCACTATTAATCTTTGGTATTTTATACGACTTTTCTTCTGTTTTAGTTTTAAACTGCTTTTCGGGGCATATTATTACATCTACCTTATGTCCTTCTTTTCTAAACATATCTGCTAATACTGGTGCAAGTGACTTATTGTATTGATACTCGTTAACTACTCCATCAGCAGAAGTACATGCGCCACTTTTTAAAATACTGTGTCCTACTGTAATACATATTTTCATTATTTATTTTCCTCCTTTAACTGCTTATAAGTTTGATTTATACCTATTGATATACCCCAACAAATTACACCTTGTAAGACTGCGTCAGCATTTAATCCTAACATCCATACTGAGAAACATATCCCAAGTGCTAATAATACTATTGGAATATACTTGTTATCTAACTGTTTATACTTCTTACAACCTGCTCCTATAACATAAAGAGCAGCAACTAAAATTAGTAACTGCTCTGGTATAAAACTTATTAAATTATCCATTTATTTTCCTCCTAATTAAAATATTCCTCTCTGTATTGCAAATATAAAAAATCCTACAAGTGTTGTAATCATTGTTCCAATCAACCACTTTAACATGCTTGTAAGTGCGTTTAAATTCTCACATAGTGCTTTTAATTCTGCTTTAGATTCTATATTTGCTATCTTTAATTCGTCTATTTCTTCTCCATGTTTATTTATTCTTGTTTCATGTCTTTTTAAATCTGCTTCGAAAAGTTCTTCATTCATGAAAACCTCCTTATTTGTATTAAAATAAGACTTAGAAATTATCTAAGTCTTATAAAAAATTCTTAATGCTATTATTCTATATTTGGTTTATCTGTTTAATCTTTTTATTTCTGCTTTTTACTCATATGCTCTCCAAGTAAACACTCCACCGCTTCTAACTTCAACATCATCACACCTAGGTCCGTCATCTGAATTAGATAATACAAGTTTAAATGAATTAGATGTTATGTTACTTATCTTAATAATTCCTTTTGCATAATAAGCAGCTCCTTCAATTTTTTCTGCTCCTAAATTAATATCATTTAGATTAGAAATATTACTAAATAAAATACTGTCTCCTTTTGAAGTCCAAGCTGGTAAGGTATTAATTATAATTATACTTGGTACAAAATCTAAATTCATTAATATATCTAAAGTAGCAGATTCCTTTTGCCCTTTTATATAAAAATTATAGTTGTCATATGCTGTGAAAGTGTAACTACCAGTTGCCAATCTCTTTCTTTGTTTTATCTTATTATTTAACTGTGTTATATTATTATTCTTTTCAGTTAATTGATTTTTTAAATCCTGTACACTAGCATCTGAACTATCAAAAGATTGCTTTATCTTCTCTGACAATTCCACTAAAGAATTATTTAAACTTGATTCAATATTTTTTAATGCTAATACATTTATGATAGAAGTTTTACCATTTATTAAGCCATGTTTCATTTCTTTAACTTTACTTGCTATATCTTGTAGACTGGCATCATCACCTAATGGCATTATATTCTTACTTATACTTACAACTTTTTCTGCTGTAGCATTAGCACTGTCTGTAACAACTATTTTAAGCGTGTGTAGTGCATTATCTTCTAATGTGTAGTTAATTGTTTTCTCTGTTGTTAAATCGGTTGTAATAGTTTCTTTTAAGACATCATCTATAAATACTTCTATTTTAGTTAATAATGTGGGGTCTGTGTGGTCTGCCTTAAATGTTACTTGTGTGGAATTATATGAGGATATATTCAAAAATGGTAATGCTTGTAGTAATGTTATTTTAGCATAACCATCAGTATTTAAATCACTCCCACCATTAATCAAATTAGTGTTTTCAAGATAATACTCAGATGTCGGTGTATAGTTTTTAGGTTTGTGACTGTTTTTAGTTAAAACATAACCACTTCCTCCTCCTCCTCCACATATTAAAGGACTGCCAGCACCACCATACCAACCACCTCCGCCTCCATATTTACAAGAATGCATATAGCCAGCAGTATAAGTTCCACCTACACCAAAATAAGAGTCATTATAAAAATTTTGACCTCTACATCCATCGTATTGACCAGCACCAGGCGAATAATAATCCTTATAACTGTTACCATTACTACCTAATTGACCACCACCATTTCCACCTTCACCATTATTAAGAGTAGAAGAACCTCCACCTCCTGCAACAATTATACGTGAATGTAGGCCTTTAGTACTATTCCACACACCATCAACAAGTCTTATATCAGTAGCTCCACCTCCTGAAACACTACTACCAAGACCACCACCGTTAAATTCAGGTTCTGAAGTAGGACTAGATTTACCACATCCACCAACATAAACAAACAAAACAGTTTGTTTTTTTAGTGTAAGTTCACCAACAGAATAGCCACCTTTGGCACCACCCCCAAAATCTAATCCTTCTTTACCACCACTGGCACCCCAACACTCTAACTTATATTTACCAGGTTTTAATGTAACACTTTGTTCACTTCCTGTATAATTAAATTCATAAACTGTTGCCATTTAATCCACCTCTTTCTTAATTTATGGTTTTATTGTACCTAATTTTAAAACTACAAACGTCTGCAAAGTGTAGATGAAGTGTAGGCAAAATGTAAATGAATTTATATATTTTTATTATAAAAAAGGACATTACCTATTTTGTAGGTTCTGTTCCTTCCACTACTCCACTTTCTCTAATTATATAATCCTCTACTGCTTTTCTGTACTCTGTGTTAGTAACATCATCTAATTCAAATTCTCGATTTTTTAAAGGATTCAATCCTTTGTTTAAAATTCTCTCTGCCAATATTCTTACTACAACATTATTTATATTCATTATAAAATTCCTCCTCCGATTTCTTGATTTGTTAATAAAAGTAATTGATTTTCTAACTCTTGTTTTTCTTTTTCTGCTTCACTTACATATACTGGTATTTCTTCTAAAATTGGTTGCTTATTTTCTATGTCTATACTTGTAATTCTATTTCTTGTATAGTCTATACTTCCATATGGAATATCAATGCAATGTAATTCTGTTATTGTATCATGTTGTAATATATCTCCTGTTGCTTCTCCTGTTTGCAAGAGTATTTTGCCTGTTTGGTCACATATAATTCTATTTGCTCTATTCACTTTATCACCCCATTTATATAAATTTTATAGCGTGCCATCTATAATGAAGATTAAAATAATTATTAGATGCAGGAATACATACTCCATTTTGATTAATATATACATCACGTTCATTGTTGGTACATACTATACCAGCAGCTCTAAAATCTACATTATCTAGTTTTTCTTTAGAAAAACTAGTATCAATAGTAAAATCTTTCTCATTTGAAAAAGCAGGTATATTACAAATAGCAAAAACTACACATTTATAGAATACGCTATTGACAGTAACATTTTCATGTTCAGCATAAAAAATATTGGGAATAAAACCTAAATTATCAATTTTAATCCAATCATTAATATTTCTATCAAATGTATTTCCATATATACCACCATACATATTTGCTTTTCCTGAGAATTTTTGAACTTCAGTTGTCCCTGTTGCATATTTATACTTAGAATTTAATTGTGTTATAGTATTGTTAGCTTGAATTAACTGGTTCATCAAATCTTCAATACTAGCATCTCCACTATCAAATGATGCCTTTATTTTCTCTGATAATTCTACTAGTGTATTGTTTAAAGATGAATCTATATTCTTTAATGCTAGAATATTTATAATACTGGTTTTACCATTCTTAAACCCTTCTCCAATCTCTGTTAACTTAGTTGATATATCTTGTAAATTAGCATTAGTTGGCAGTGGCATTATACTCTTACTTATAGTAACAACTTTCTCATAAGTCATGTTATTAATATCTGTAACAACTATTTTAAGTGTATGAAGTGCATTATCTTCAAGTGTATAGTTAATAGTTTTTTCTAAGTATAAATCTGTAGTAAAAGCTTCTTTTAATACATCATCTATAAACCATTCAATTTTAGATAGTTTATTTTCTTCTGTATGTCCTGCTGTAAAAACAGCCTGTTCTGATGTATAAGAACTAATAACGAGAAAAGGTAATCCTTGCAATAATGTTATTTTAGCTTTTCCATTTTCTTCTGCAATGCCTCCACCAACAGTCATAGAAGTATTTTCTAGCCAATATTCTTTGGTTGGTATATATCCAGCTGGTTTATAACTATTTTCTGTTAAAACATAGCCACTTCCACCACCTGCATTATAACCGCTCCCACCTCCATACCATCCGCCACCTCCACCGCCATAATTTTCTCTTGAACTAGCTGATACAGCACTTCCACCTTTTCCAAAAGAGCCATCTAATCCTACTTGGCCTTTACCACCATTAGTTTGAGTTCCTTTGCTATCTGCTTTAGAACCATCACCTCCAGCGTCTCCACCACCATCTCCACCTTTTGTTTCAAAATTATTTCTACCACCTCCACCTGCGACAATAATACGAGAAAGTAAACCTTGTTCATTATCCCAAGAACCACCAATAAGTCTTATATCTGTTGCTCCGCCACCATTGCAATACAGTGTTTCTCCATTAGAAAGTCCTTCATGCATCATTGCTTTTCCTCCACCATTAAATGTAGGAGCATAATTGGAACCTTTCTCACCAGTGTAAATGTACAATGCTGTCTCTTTTTTTAATGTAAGTTCTCCTTTTGAATATCCTCCTTTAGAGCGCAAGTTAGTATCAGTTATTTTGCAACCTCCACCACCAGCTGCTCCCCAACATTCAAGTAAATACTTTCCTGGTGGCAAAACAACTTTTTGTTCTCCATATTTATAGTTAAAGTCATAAATCTTAGCCATTTTATTCTCCTTTCTAGATAGGTAACATATTATTTATTGTATTTATGTTAACCCCATTAAATCCTTCTATCTTTGCAACCACTTCATCTATTGCCCCTTGGACATTGGTAGAATTTAGTTTACTTACTGTATTATCATAACTTGTTTTCTCTGCTGTTGTTTCTATACTATCTACACTAGTTTTTACCTCATTCAATGCACCAACAAGACTAGTTTTATCTGTTGTAGTAAGTTGTGTTGTATCCCCTATTTTGTTGTTTAACTCTGTTTTAGCAGTTTCTAAGTTGCTTGTTAATTCTGTTTTAGTTGTATCAATTTTAGTGTCTAGTTTATTAATATTTGTTAATATTTTTTCTTCATCTTTTTTAGTTAGAAAAATAGCTGTAGGGTCAACAACTAATGTCACTTTCTCTACATTAGATACCTCTATGATAAATTTCAAATACAAATCTTTCATAGCTCCATTATCAACTTTTGGCTTGTAAGTTTCGGGGCTTTTGCAAATTGCAATCATATCTCCTTCATTATCTATAAGACCCATTTCTCTAACTGTAAATCCGCCTATCGAACCAGGAATACATGCTGTTGCAATAATCCAGTTAGGATTATTCTCATCATTATCAAAAGCGTTTATATTACCTTCCCAAACTTTATTTTTTAATGTTGTTTGGTCTTCTGTTGGATTATAATAATTTCCTCCACCATCACCTGCTTGAATCTTTTCTAATACTACTGGCTTACCTAACATTCCTGCATTGGCAATCTTAGCTTTACCTATATTTGTTAGTATTGTGTAAAATTGTTCATCAGCCATTTATACCACCTCCTTTTGGATATACTGTTAATGTTTCTGAACTCATGTTATGAGCTAGTGCAAACTTGGCTTTAACACTTGCTTTTACTTCTTTACTTGTATAAGGATATACTGTTATTTCTTCACTCATAATTGTTGTTTGTGCAAAATAAGTTCTACTTTTTAATAGAGATACTAACTTATAGCTTACAGATAAATGAGAAGGTTTTATAACATTTACTCTTTTATATAAATCTTCTAAGCTTCTAGGAAAACCTTGAGTACTGGTTAATTCAACACCAAAAGTGTATGGAGCTATGTTTTCATTTATTTTTATATCTGCACCTGTATAAGATTGAAGTATCATAGACATCCTTTTAGGTGTCATGATATATTTACTTTGAAGTTTAGCAATGACTTTTCTTCTTCTAGTTTCCATATCTTCATCTAAATTAGTAATCAATCCTACTCTATTTTCCCAAAAGTTTAAACCCCATGTTGCAGTTTGAGGAAATAATTGTAACTCTATTTCTTTATTTAATAATTCTAGATTATCAAATTCGCTTCCTATAGCTTCATATATAGAGTTCATAACTAAAGATTGTTCATAGATAGGAGATAATGTTAGAAGCATTTCTCTACCTTTTTTAGAAGTTATCATACTATCACCTCATTGACTATTTCCCCCACTCCAACAACTTGGTCTTGTAATTTTATATTTTCTTTTGCATCATTTATAGTAAGATTAGAAAAGTCCTGTATTCCTTCGTCTGTCAACATCATAGAACCCACTATCGCCTGTATAGCATTGTATGAAACTGTCCCTCCTAAATCAATCTTATCTAAATATTTATCTATCTTAGTTTTTAGATTGCTTAGTACAGTTTCCTCATTAAAGTTACTATTAAATATAAAACTAGCTTTTACATTAATAAGTAGCGTTTCGGGTGTTACAACTGTAACTAATGCACCAATAGGAGCTTTTCCATCTCGATTTTGACCTTCTTCTATATTCAATGGATATATATATTCTTGGACCTTATTTATCAATTCTTGCGTTGCTGCTTTTCTATTTTTATCTAGTATTAATACTTTTACTGTCCCTGCTCCATTCCATTCGGGAACTACATAAGCGTATCCAACTCCATCGACTTCTTTAGCCCACCTTATATAATCTGAACTGGCTCCACTAAGTTTGTCTTCTTGCTCTGCTACAAGGACTCTTTCTCTAAAATGTTCTTCATCTTCTATATCTGTTCCACCTTTGAAATCTTTATTAGTAACTGATTTAACACCATTAATAGAACCTAGTAAAACGGATACACTACCTTTAGACACATTCCCTATAATTCCTGCAACTCTACATTCTGCTTTAATATCTACTGTTCCATTTTCTCCTATAGTTTTAGTTTCAAGAATCTCAAATTCTATGCTCTGTTTTTCATCTGTAGCTATAGTTGTAACAATAGTTCCTTTTGTAATTATAGTTCCTTGAATACCTGTAAATGTAATAACTCCAGTAGCCTTAGTTGGTTGATTTTTAAACACTCCCTTGCATTCTCCTAACCATTCTAAATAAGTTCCATAAGAGGTCTGAGGAAATGCAATCTTTAAATTATTTTGTAGCCCTAGTTGTTTTAATTCGGCTATCTGCTCTGCTGTAGGTCTTGTTGCATCATATATAAAATCTCCCTCTAAAGTACTCACATCTTGAAAGTTACTTAGCATCCTTTCATGTACAGAGTCTTCATCTTCTATCAAAAAATTTGGTATAGGTAGCTCTCTTTCCATGTAATCACCTACCTTTTTATATTGCCATCAATTACTATATTTTCATCATCTATTGTCAATACATTAAATTCATACTCTACTAACCTGCTATTCTCCAACCAATTAAAACTAAACTCTCCTACTTCTTTTGTGTAAGGATGCACTAAAATAGTTTCTTTTATTAATCTAGTTATTTCAAGCTCTTTTGCACTTTGAGATAAGTTACTGGCAATTAAGTCTTTTATTTCACTTCCATAAATGTTTGTATAAGCTGCTTTTTTGTATCTAGGTGTTAATATAGCCTTTTGACACCATTGTTTATATGCTTGAACTTTATCACATCTTTTTAATGTTCCATCTGCATTTTTAACAAATTCACCTTTTATAAAGTCAAATAAAAAAGAACCCTTTAGGTCCAGTTCATTCTCATCATTATTTTTTAATTCTACAGTTTCAAAGTTTTCATTAACTGGAAATAGGTTTGGCATTTACAACCCTCCCAATTACTACAAATTCAGCTCCCATAATAGTTACTAACACCTTATCACCTATACTTAGTGGCTTTAATTCTTTTGGAGTTTCTATTTTATGTTTATGCTTATATTCTCCGCCTAAAGCTTCATCTGAAAAAGTAAAATAATCTTCTTTTAACATAAGATTCTCTAATACTAGATAATCCTGTATTTCATCTTTATAGCCACTAACTTTAAGCCCATTTGATGTTATTTCTCCAAGCTCACAACCCATTCCAAAGACTCCATCATTAACACTTTTATTCATTTTTTCCTTTAATATTCTAGCAACTCCATTAAATCTAGTATCAGTCATTTGTATAAAACTTCCTCCTTATATATTCTAAAGTCCCTATATTGAGCTTCATTTTCGGTTTAGAATCTAGTGTATGAGTAACATCTATAACATAATACTCCTTACCTTTTAGAGATACCTTATCACCTGCACGTATCCTATTTATATCCACTACACAATCAACGCTTATTGTTTCTTCACCCGAATTAAACATTGCTTCTGCTGCTTTCTTGGCTTCTTTAGCATTTTTTATCTTTTCATCTTGCTTAATCTTTTGTAGAGTTCCAAACTTATCAGCATCTTTTTTATATGTCCCAATTATAGGTGCTTTTGTATTTTCATCTTTACTCTTTCCTAAAACTTTTACACTTGTTACTGCATCATTAAAACTACTTGTAAAGTTTGCATCTTCTAATATACTATCTAATTTATATACATTTACATTACTACCAAGCTTAAATAATTTCAATTTATTATCCATTCTTATTCTAAATAAGTCTCCACCCTTACTTGCTGTTTCTTTTAAGTCCTTTTTTATCATATCTAAGATATTAGTCTTATGTATTACTTTAGCAAGTTTCTTCCCTGTGTTAGCTAAGTTGTAATATGGTATATTCCATTGTTTACAGTAGTACTCAATCCTCTGTGTCGCTGTATTTTCTTTAAACGAGTATTGTTCTTCACTTTCTTCCATGTAAACTGTTCTTTCTCTGCAAGACAATGTCAGATTCTTGCTCTTTTCACTTCTTCTAGTTTCCCATACTACTCCCTCAAAGATAGTTTCCTCTTTTTTACT
The DNA here is from genome assembly GCF_020657785.1 of Clostridioides sp. ZZV14-6154. NCBI lineage: Bacteria > Bacillati > Bacillota > Clostridia > Peptostreptococcales > Peptostreptococcaceae > Clostridioides > Clostridioides sp. ZZV14-6154. The sequence continues at coordinate 628,703 of NZ_JAGWCY010000001.1, forward strand.
CTCATATGCTATATCAATAAGAACTATCTTATCACCTTTTTTTATATTTATATCTTGTAATTGCTTAGGCTCTACTAAAGATACATCCATTTTATATGCAACCCCGTCTATAGCTTCACTTAACGTTATTCCCTCGTTAAAATTTGCAATATCATATTTTCCATTTAGTATTATTTTCATTTGCTAGGTATCACCAACTTTTGTCCTTTTTTAATCACATTAGGATTTTTACCAATGACTTTTTTATTTTCGGGTATATTGTAAATCTCTGGCCACCTTGAACCCTTACCTAAAAGATTTTTAGCTATCTTATATAATGTATCACTTGCTTTAACAGTATATATTTTTGGAGTGGTTTTATTGTTAGGTCTATTGTCCTTTAAATTTGTTTTAGTATTGCTCTTAGTTTCTTTTTTTAATGTCTCTATCTTCAGTTCTCTGTAAGTTCTAAATGTTATTTCAATGTCTCTATCTTCTTCTCTTCCTGCTGTTTGAGTATTGCTAAAGCTAGATATTGTAACTAACCCATTGTAGCCAAAACCAGTTATAATAAGTCTTAAAGGTTCGGCTTGGTCTACCCATTTTTCAAGCATTGACACTACTTCGATTGGATTTTTTAACTCACTGTATCTGCAATAAGAAGCATCATATTGAAAAGGTAAAAATGTTTTAAATGATATTTCTCTTATCTTCTCTCCTTCTTTTTTAATGTCAAATTCACCTAGGTTTACTATATCTACAGTTTCAAATCTTTTTTCTTTTTTAATAGATAAACTATCAAGTGGAGTTACTGGAAAATGAAAATCTATTTTTTCTTTTTCATTTTTTAGATAAATATCTATTACCAAGTTATCACCTCTTTTTACAATAAAAAGCACTTACTCTTAATAAGTAAATGCTTTTCTCCTATTCATATTCTTTTTCTAAAGCTTCATCAATGAGTTGCTGCACAAAAATGTTATCTATTTCTTCGTCTTCACTATTTGTTTCCCACTCCCAGCCACTTATACACCTAATTATATAGTCATCATACACTCCCAAATCATATACTCTAGATAGATTATTTATATTTATTTCTCCTAATCCTTCTACAAAATCAGTAAACCTCTTCAATTCATAAATTTTCTCATTTAGCATAACTAAGTAATCTTGATGCAATTCTTCGTTATATGTCTTGCATGTCAGCCATTCTGTATCAATGCTAAAAAGAGTTGGTTCAACTAAAGTTTCTTTTATACACTTTTTTATATGACTAGTTTTTATATTATCATCTAATATATATAATACCTCTTGTTTTTTCATATCTGCACTCCTTAAAAATGTCTATATTATTAGTTATTAAATGCTGGATGTAACCATACATTTTCTGCCATGTTCATAAATTCATCAGTTGTTGTAGCAATCCAATTTATACCCTGTAGCGTACTTCTACTATACTCAAACGACAAAACTTTTTGTTCATCTTTATTACCTGAACTGTCAATTAAATTTGCTACAAACCAAAATTGATATTGCGTGATACTACTTGAATATTTTTCATCTGTAGCTTTTATTATATTTTTTGCAGATAAAAAACCACTTTTTAACATATCCTTAGGACTAAAGTTATCCAATAGTTGCATTTTTATAACTACAATTTTATTGTTTTCGTCTAATTGTGTGTATTGAACATCTAATACACTACCTTTCTCCATAGTCTTTATTTCATTTTTTATATTAGTCCCTACATCATTATTATTATTATCTACATTATTTTCTTGACCCTTTTTAGCTTCTTCTTTTTTCTTGACTTCCTCTTGTGTTTTCTCTTCTTTTTCTTCATTTGTTTTATTTTTAGACTCATTATTGTCTGTATATGAAACTTGTTTAACTGGTGCAGAATCTTTGTTATCTAGACCTCTATTTGTAAAATAAATTGACCTAGTACAACTCATCGTTATCAGTGCTAAAAAACACCCTAATACGATTTTACCTTTATTTTTATTCCTTATAGCTTTCACTAGAAATTCAATCGAAAAAATAACTAGAGTAATTGGTAAAAAACATATTGCCATACAAGCTATAATAATCCTCATTAAAAGATTTAGGCTTTTAAATTTCTGCCACATAAAATTTCCCCCTCATAACTTTACATATTTTAACAATATTATATCATCTATGAAGGGGATTTTTTTAACAATAATTCGACATTATCCAATGTCTTGTAATGCTTCTCTTAATTCATTTTCTACTTGAGACATTATTTCTTGTATCATTTCTTCCTTGTTATTACTATTTTGAACATTGATAGATATTCCACCTAAATTTACAGTGTTATTAGAAGAATTAACACTGTTTGGTGTAGCTTCTTTATATTCTTTATTATCTGTATCTAAAACATTTGTGAGAGGAAATTGTCTAACATTATTTACAATATTAGAATAACTTCCTCCAATTTTTTGTGATGGAGTTGAGCTTAAACCTAACATTTTTCCTGTCTGTTCATACAAACTTAACGCTCGATTTCTTCTAGCATTTGATAAGGGAATAACCATTTCAGCTCCATCCTCTCCGCATATGGATGGTTTACTTGCAACTCCTCCTTCTGCAAAGTGACCAAATATATTACTTAGTATTCCACCACCTTCATTTACTGTCCTTTTAACTGTTGTTTGTGTAGTCTTAACATTAAAAGATGCACTTATTGGTGCTGAAACTGTTGCTCTTACACTATTCCAATAACTAACAACTTGGCTTGACATAGCACTAACTTGACTTACTACAGAGCTACACATAGTAGAAATAACACTTATTGCTGAACTACTTAAACTTGCGAAGGATGTTCTAGCTCCATTGTACATATTACTGCATGCTACTCTAACATTTGTTGATAACATATTAAAAGAAGTTGTAGCACCATTATAAAGACTCGAACCTGCTTCTCTTCCAACTTGAGCTAATTGACTAAAGCTTTGTTTAGCTCCATTATACATATTCGTCGCTCCTTGCTGAACTGTTGCAGTAGCTTGGTTAAATGCTGTGTCTATACCAGTTGTAAGGTTAGAACTATTGACTTGAGGAGTTGCATTATTTAAAGCATCTGTAACACCTTGTTGAGTTGCTACTCCTAATTCATTCCCTTTTTGCTGAACAGCTGGCACCCCTGCTTGAACTCCATTTACTACACCATTTGTCAAATCTGTACCTAATTGTTGTCCTGCTTGTTGTACAGCTGGGTTTTCTTGTGTTAGAGCATTTGCAACCTGTTGATTTGCTTGTTGAGCAGTTTGAGAAACTGAACCTTGTATTTGACTTGAAGCTTGAGCAAATATACTTCTTACAGTTTCTAAAGCTTTTGGTCCTTCTATTCCTAGATTATTTAGATTTTCTAAAACTTTAGATGTTTGACTTTCAATTGGGGAGCTGAAATCTACATTAGCAAATATTTGCCCCATTTCCCCATCCATTTTGCCTAATGCTTGTTGCATTTGTGGACCTATTTGGTTTATAGTTCCAAGCATACTATTTATTGCTCCATTCATACCATCCTTATTGAATCCACTTTTAAATGAATTAAATGTATCGCTTAAGCCTTGTTTTAGATTTGTTGTATCCAAAGCAGATGATGCTTGTGAGAAAATAGTTCTTAATGTGTCTATAGCCTGTGTTCCTTCTAATCCTAAACTATTTAAATTTTGCAATACTTTAGTTTTCTGCGCATCTATAGAAGAATTAAAATCCACTCCCTTAAAAATTTCGCTTGCTTTACCTCCTAGACCTTTTAAGGTTTCTAATGCTTGTGGTCCTGTTGTTTTCAATGAATTTAGCATTCCAGTCACTCCATCTTTTAGACCAGATACATTTGTTCCTTCTTTAAATGCATTAAAAGCATTACTTAAACCATTTTTAACATTATCAGAAGAACCAGCACCATATTTATTTATAAAATTCATTGTTTCTTGTATGCTATTTCTGTAATCTTCTGCATTTAATTTTCCTGCCTTAAAGGCGTCATCTAAGTTTTTAGTAATCTTTCCAACCTTTTCGTTAGGTTTCATATTAGCACTTACACCCGACAAAATCATAGCCATATTGTCATTCAAGCCTCTCATCATAGTAAGAGAACTTTCTCCCATACCATCTAAACTACCACTTAACGCCTTTGCTATTTCTCTTGACTTTCTTTCAGTTACATTTTTAGATTGTTCGAAAGCCACAGAAAAAGCTTTAGTCACTCCTTGTAATTGCTTTTGACTAGCAGTTTTCAACATAGATGTTGCATTTGAAGTTTCTCCTGCTATATCACTTAGTGCTTCTTTTGTATTTGTTTTAACCTCTGCCATAGTCTTACCAAATACATTTTTTATTCCAGACATCTTTTCATCCCAACTTTTATCTGATAGAGCTATTCCAATAGCTTCAACAACACCACCTAGGGTAGTTATTAAATTTCCAAAAACTAATTTTATTGTTCCTCCAACTCTTTCCATGAGTCCTGTTACAAAATCGCCAAAAACACCAAATCTCTCTTGCAAAGACATTATTGCTGTTTTATTATTAGAAATAGCAACAGACATTCCTGCAAAAGCTATAACTATAGCTCCTATAGCAACTGGTAGCAACATAGCACTTATACTTGTAGCTCCTATAACTGCTTTAAGTAATCTTAGTGACCTTATTGCACTACCAAAAGCAAAAGCTGTTTTAAGTACTAATATTGCTCCAACTACAGCCATTATACCGGGCAATAATACTTGAAATCCTGCTTTTATTTTATCGAAATTATTAACAAACTTTTGTACTACTCCAACTATAGCATCACCGATTTGTGGCATTTTCTTAATTAAATCTTCTACAAATTGGCGAGTCATAGGACCTAATTTACTTCCTACTGATATTCTTACATCATCAACAGCAGATTTTAAAAGTTCAAATTGTCCTGACAGGGTATCTAGCTTCATGTCAGCAATTCTCTTAGCTTCTCCTTCACTTTCTGCAATAGCTGTAGTTAACTTATTAAAATCACTTTCGCTAGCATTTACTACAGCCGCCCAACCTGCCATGGCTGTACGACCAAAAATAGAAGATATTGCAACGCCTTTTTCAACATCTTCTAATCCGCCTAATTTTTCTCTAAGACTTCCTATTGTTCCTGCTAAATCTAAACTTCCATCTTTATTTTTCTTTAATTCTATTCCATATTTTTTGATTGCAGATGCGGCTTCTGCTGGTGGCTTTATTAATCTAACTAGACCTCCTCTTAACGAAGTACCTGCCATACTCAAATTTGTTATCCTAGAAGCTTTTTATCTTCTAGCTCTTATAGTTTCCTATAAGTTCGGCATACATTTTCTACTTTGAATAAGTAGTCGGATACTCTTGGAGATATTATATTCTATTTCTAGTTTCAATCTCTATGCTCTACAATACTATAAAGATTTTAAAATTATAGTTATCTCGGTATTAACATATTCAATTAAATTAAACTTAGCCTTCACCGATTTTACCCAATTATAATTCTAAACATCACTATTTAGAACGGCAGTCTTATCTACCTTTAACAGATGCACTCGCCATTAGCCCTGTAGCTAATGAAAGGTCTTTCATAGATACGCCCAAAGCTCCACCCATAGAGCCAACATATTTGAATGTCTCCAATTTTGTTATCGCAAAGGTTCTTTATCCTTTACTTCTATATATTTCTATATAGTTCAGACTATATCTTTATCAAATTTAGAAATTCGATAGCTACTGTTCGTGGACATTTCAACATATAAAAATACTTTTACTTAGTATACTTTGTCTAGTCGTTACACGTTCTAGTCGTTTCCAAACTAGCTTCGCTCGGTATTCCCATATTAAAAAATTAACTTAGGGTTCACCGAATTAAATAGCTTTTACATGGGCAATACATTCACCCATGAGTTCAACACTTGTATTAGAATTAGTTATTGTTGCTGCCATTACGTCGACAAATTCAGTTGTATCATTTGCCGTTAAACCCAACGCAGTTAAACCATCCGTCACTATATCCATTCTGTTATACACTAAGCTCTTTATCTTAGCTTCTATATATTTCTATATAGTTCAGACTATTTCATCACCCTCGACTTTACGTTAGGGTGTGGGATTTCGTGGACTTTCATCATATCCATAAGGACTTAGATTACTAATCTAGTCGTTAAGCCTTTTACCTATTTCTAAATAAAGTGGCAATAGATTACCATATCCATTAAGGACTTAGGCTTCCCTATTTTAACCCCATATTTTTTACTATAAATCTCTCTATAGCTGTCCAATATACTTTAGACGTTAGTGCCAAATCTGTTCCTCCTGCTGCTGCCAAGTTAAGAACGTCAGGAATTGCTTTTATCATTTGACCAGACTTCCAGCCTGCCATCTTGCTTTATTATCTAAGCTCTTTATCTTAGAACTAAGGTTTCTCTTAGAGTTGGACTATCTCTTTACCCTCGTCTTTACGTTAGGGTAGTGGATTTCGTGGATATTTCAACATATAAAATTTAAATCTACTTAGCTTACTTTATCTAGTCTCTAAACCTTTTGTTTGTTTCCAAAACAAATTGGTAATTGATTAGCATATATAAATTTATATTTAGCTTTCCAATTTTAACCCACTATTTTTAACTATAGATTTCTCTATAGCTGAGCATGTTATATACCCATATAATAAAAAGCGTTCCCTGCGTCTGTTGCTGTAAATGAAGTTTCTCTCCCAAGTTGTCTAGCTTTTGCAGTTAAAGCTTCCATTTCTTTTCCTGTTGCTCCACTTACAGCTTGTGCATTTTTCATACTTTGTTCAAAAGTAGCAAATCCTTTTACAGCAGAACCTACACCAATTCCACCTATCAAAGCTCCTGCCACAGTAGCCAATTGAGCAAATTTACTAATAGCTCCACTCACAAAAGAGTTTATTTTCCCCGTAAGACCTCCAAGTGCTGAACTAGCTTCATCTCTAATCTTAACCACTGCTTCATATCTCTTGCCCACAAATTCTTGTAATTTATTTTTAGTTCGAGAAATAGTATTTATAGCTTCATCAGCTTGAGACTTTATTTTTATGATAGTATCAGCTTTTAAGTTCTGAATCTTAGCTTTCACTTTATCTATTATAGAACTAGTTTCGTCCTGCCCTCGAATTATCACGGGAGGTACAGGCTTAGCAACTTCTTTTATCTTATTATTAACTTTGTTAACAGTAGAACTCGCATTATCTGTAGCTTTCAACCTTGCTGTTACTGTCTTTCTAGCTTTATTAACATTATTACTAGCTCTATTGGCTACTGGACTCGCGTTATCTGTAGCTTTTATTCTAGCTGTAACAGTTTTTTTTGCTTTATTCATATTGTTATTAACTCTATTTACAACACTTGAAGCTTTATCTGTAGCTTTTATAGCAGGATTAACTTTTATTCTATTAAGTGTCTGCATCCTTTTTTCTGTCTGCTTCATGTATTTTTCCATAGCACTTAGTTTGCTTTTTGTTTCTCCGTCACCTTTTGCACTTATGACAACATCAATATGATACATTTCCTTTTTAGCTATTTCCCTCACCTACCTTTCTACACATATTTATTTTTTCATAGCTTTATTCTCTTGCTCTATTTCATTTTGAGTAAATACTTTCATTAAGCGTTGAGACATTAAATTTTTCTTAACATAAACATCTGGGGGAACATGATGTTTAACAAAGATGTTATTTAAAACAGTCAGTCGTCCCCCCATTTTTATTAGTTTTTTATATCATCATCACTTATCTCATCATAAAAGCCAGATAATTCCAATATTTGGTCGCTTATTTTGCTTAATTCTCCAGCTAAGAATTTTCTCTTTATAAATTCTCTAGCATTTGTTACTTTCATAGCATCAAGTAATTTTTGATTAGAAAAATTAGGTTTTACAGTTCCTTTTTCTATTAATGCTAGAGTAAACTCATCATCATTTAATTTTTCTTCTCTTCGCCCTTGGACCTTTACAATTTTAGTGCAATCTTTTCTTATTTTACTAATCTCTTTTTCTGTTAATGCTTTCAAAGTAATTGGTATTCCTAATCTATCTAAAAACACAGTTCTCTGAGGTACTGGTGAATCCTCCAATAGCTTTGCTATTATTTCATCCTCTTTCATCTTCAATCTATCTTCATTTGTTTCTTCTATTTCTTCATCTAAATCATTATCTTCTACTTCATTTTCTAACTCTCTTTTATATATCTCTGACATACTATTCCTCCAATATTTTTAATTTTAAAAAGCTACAAACAAAATTAATTGTTCATAGCTTTGAGTGCAGCACTGTTTTGTTTTAAAGCTCATTTAATAAATCATATCCTCTATAACTTCCTTCTAGCTCTATCTTTACATCTTCACCAGCTTTTGAATTTATAAGCGGTATTTTCTTTAATCTACAATTTTTTAATCTAATACTTTCATATCCCAGTGTTTGTGAGTTTGTTAATTTATATATTATTTCAAAAGATTTAAAACCTAACTTTGCGAATTTTGAGCTTACTTTATATCCACTTAAAGAGAATGAACCCTTAGTAGTCCCAACTCTTGATATTTCATTTTGACAACCTAACAGTTTGATACTTTGCTCATCTTGCTCAAAATCAGCTTTTATTTCTTCCATGTATAGCTCTTCTACACCATCAATAAGTATAACTACATCGGAACCATTCAGAAAACTGGCTTCTTCTATATAATCATCATTATACATAATTTATAACCTCCTTTATCCTAGGTATCCTGTACCATATATTTTTTTCATCACATCAACCTTAACAGCATCCCATTTCCAATAAAACTCATCAGCTTTGGCAGTTGCTTGAAGCTCTGTATCTATATCAACATTAAATTCAGATATAATACCTTGACTCATCAATTCTTCAAAATATTTCTTCAATGCACATATAACAGTTGTTTGACCTGTTGCATCATTAAATATCTTACCTACAAACTCTTTTCTTTTTAATGAAGTATCTTTATTTATAGTGTTAATAAACATGATATTAGAGATATATCCCATTGCTTCGTTTTTATCGTCTACATACTTTTTAAATGTGTTTACATCATCAACTATAATCACATCTCCATCATCAAAGTCTAAGATTAAAGTACCACTTTTCAAACACTCTTTAACTTCTGATTGACTTAATCTTGGTTCTACTTCTTCAAATATAGTCTTGGCATTACATATACTTCCTGTTATACCTTTGCTTACTGCCAATGCTCCTATATAAACAGCTACTTCACTAGGTGTATATTTTATTCCCTCATAATAAGCTGAACTTCCAATGTTAACTATATTTTCATCATTAAAACCTTTTGATTTATCATTTATCTGTTTTATATTATCCTCTTTTTTCCCACCTAGAAATAATAATATATCTTTTCCTAGCTCCTTATTTTTAGCTACCCACGCCTTTGTTGTTTCTTGCAAAGCTTCGTCAGCTACACCATCAAGTACAAAGCTATCAAAACTATATCTTTCAAATTCTTCTAGTGCTTTTAGATAAGACTCATTAGTAATAGATGTGCAACCATCATTACCACCTTCAAGTGCTACATTTACTAAGTTTGCTAGTGTTGTATCACTATCAGCTACTTTAGTTGCAATTACATATTCATTATCTAAGTTTGAATTTATTTCCAGCACTATTTCATCTATAGTACCTTTAATACTTGAACTGAATAACTGTTTAGTATTTTCAAAGAATATAAAGTCTTTCTTATCTGCATCAACTAAATTAGATTTTATTGTTACATTAAAGTTTCTAGCTGTTGGATACTTAGTTTCTAGCTTAATTACATCTTTTGCACTATTCTCTGTAGCATCTTTTAGTGTTAATGTACCCTTCTTTTGATTTCCATCTACAAGCCTATACAACAAGAGTTCCTTTACATTCCCTAACAAAGCTAATTTACCTAATTTGTAGGCTGAATAACTCATATCATCACCAAATAGAGTTTTAAGCTGTCTCAAATCATTTTTTATTGTTACAACCTTGCCAACTTCTCCCCAATTAGCCCTAATAGGCATTGCTAATCTACCCTTTAAACCTGTGTTTGTAGACTTTTCTGCTTGTGTTTTAAAGCGATTGTAAAAACCAGGTATTTCTTTTTTCTCTTTTTCATTCCATGTTCCAGTTGCCATATACTATTTCACCTCTCTTTCTAAAAACTCTTTTATTGCTTTCTCAAACTCTGATTTTGTAAGTTCTTCTTTCTTACAATTAAATAAAGCACCTGCAACTACTTCTTTCTTGTAGCCAAGTGCTTCACTATTTTTTAAGAAATCATTTTTCAAATATTTTTCTTCTTGCTTACTTACATTAATCTTTTTATTATTTGTTTCAGCCAATCCTTACACCTCCTATTTTAAATTTCCATTACTATAAATTTTATCCATAATAGGACCTTCTCTTTTTATCTTACCTATCATTTTGAACACAACTGTTAATTGTCCTGTTGTAAACATGTCTGATTCCCTATCCTCAACTACGCTAACAAGAGTTAAATACATATTCTTATCTTCTCTAAGCCTTACTCTCTTATCTATTATTAACTTAGTCTCTAATTCTTCAAGAAGCTTAACTATTTCATCTTTATTTTTACTTACAACATGACATTTCATAGTTTTAGTAATCTCAATCAAATGATAATTTATTCTTTTGTTTTCAACATTTATAGTTCGCCATAATGCGCATGGAGCTATAAAGTTTTTCTTCCAATTATCTTTGTAACTCTCGATTTCTAATAAATCTTTTGTGTACTTAGATAGAGCTTCTACCCATCTATCATTAGTTATATCCTCTTTATCATCTAAAGCTATTACACTAAATCTCAGACACCTTATTATAGCTTCCCATTCTTCGTCTATAACATCTTGACCAACTGCACCCTCATAAATACAAGTAAATACCTCGTTAGATGTATTATCTGTTATAGTTTTAAAATCTAAAGTTTCTATGACTTCTTTTGTAAGTTCATCTAGTTTATTAAATGTAGTCCTTTTCTCATATAACCAAATATTTATAGTCCTTCTAAAACCTATAACATTGCCTTCATTGTCAGCATCTTCACCTTGGACAATTACAATATAAGGTTTTATAGTTTTTTTATTAGGGACAGTTGGTTCATAACAATCTTTAATTCTTGGTATGTTCTCAATTAAGGCTTTTCTTATTCCTGCTCTCATTTATTTACTCCAACGATTAAACATTTCACTAATTACTTTCTTTTCTATAGACTTATCAATATCTTTTTTTACTATAAAGTCACCATTTAATTTTATTTCGTCACAAACAAGTTCCACTTTTATTATTGGTATACTGCAACCCTCAAAATCTAAATGTACAGAAGTAGCCTTATTAGAGAAGTCTACACCATCAATAATAAGCTTTCCTATTCTTTTTTCTTCACAATAATCAAGAGTAACATTTGTTAATTTCATATCATCTAAATTATCTTTCAATTTTAATCACTCCAATGTTTTTCTAATGCTTTACCTATTTTAGATATATTCTTACTAACTGTAGACTCTAAAGAATGTGTACCTTTGACGCCAGGATGTTGTACTTGTTTTACAGGATGTGAAGCTCCATTCCAAAATAAAGCTTTAGCATTTCTTGGTTTTATAATATGAGGTGCTGAACCTTCCTCTAAAACATTTCCATAGTCAACACCATGACCTAGACGAACAATATATTGGTTACCTCCACCTAGACTAGTTCCTGTTATACCTTGTCTTGCATTCCCTGTCCTATCAGTCCATTTTGCACTATTCTTAGCTTCTCCTTCTAACATAAAAGCTATATTCATACACAAAATTGGCATTGTAGCCTTTTTCTTATCAATTTCATTTATAGCTTTAGTAAACACACTCATAATAAATCACCTCTAATCTAGCTTTTCAAGACCACATATATAACCACAGATTTCACCTTCAACTACAATAGGATTTACATAGTTTAGTTTCATAGTGCCTTCAATACATTTAAATGTTATATCACTTTCAGTATTCAATCTTAAATCAGCTTCTTTATCTGCAACCATACCAAAGTTTTTATTTTTATAAGCTGTACCAATAGTTTCACTACTTATTACTGTATCATTAGTTTTTTCGGGATATATAACTACTGTTAGTTCTTTTACTTCATTTGTAATATCAATAGCTCCATCCACTATTTGTTTAATTTCCTGCTCTATAGTTATTGTTTGAGGATTTAAAGCTATTCCTCTATTGATAGTCTTTATTATCTTATCAGCTCTTAACTTTCTCATTGTCCATCAGCTCTTGTCATAGATGTTTTATATCCTGTGTTAGTTGTTTCATTCTTTGATTTTTCTTCTAAATAGTCAGTTTCATATATATCTGCTAGAGTCAACCAATATGAGCTGTTGCTAGACTTAGTTTCAATAGGACCTATTTTTATTTCATCGTCTGTAGCACCTTTTAATAAACAACCTCTCCATGAAGCTTTTAAAACATTATTCTCATTAGATTCTAATAACATCACAAGTTGTTCATCTGTAAAATAAGGATACTCTTCTTCTTGCAAATTGAGTTTTAGTTTATCTAAATCAGTAATAGACATATCTACTCACCATCTTTATTAAGAAGCTCATTATTATTCTTTTCTTCAACTTCTCCTATAACTTCTATATATCTCTTTTCTTCCATAAGCTCTTGGTCAGCTTTTCTAATCTTAAATATATCATCTATTTTGTAACAGTCATTATCATATTTTAAGTAAACTAAAGCTTTTACTTGCATTAAATTCTCTTTCTTTTTAGCCATAATATCACTCCTTTTTAAGATGCTACTGTAGCAAAGAAACAATCATCTGCTCGTTCAAAACTTGGTATTCCTACCATAGACACTTTTGTGTCGATTGCAACAGGATCTTCCTTAACCATAGTTGTAATCGCTATACCAGTTTTTACAACTTGTGTATCTAACTTTCCACTACCATATTGACTGTCAAATTCTTCTGGAGTAGTACCAAATATAGTTTTACCTATAGAACCTTTTGGAATCAAGGATACAAGATTATCTTCATAATAACTCATAGGATTACCTTTCTCATTTAAGAAAGTTCCATTTAGAATCGCTACTTCTAAATCTAACTTTTTCTTTAAAAATGAAATATAATCTTCATCAGTAATTATAATTTCTCCAAAGCTTCTAGTTTTCAAATCTTTTGTTATAGCTTCATTTTGAGTTATATATCCGAAGGTCTTTTCAGTTAATAACATTCTTGTTGGTTTTTCTAAGCCTTCATTAACAAATACTTTTTGCCATCTTTTTATATCTCCCACTATATCAGCTTTAGAATCACTCCACATTGCACTTCCTGTTAAAACTTCTTTGTGGTTAGTTGGTATATCATAATCAACAACAACATCTCCATCATCAGTTATCATTTCTATTTCACCTTTTTGCATCAATTGCGCTCTCATTCTTGTCATTTGTACTCCTGCTCCATCAACTAGATTCGCATAATTTTCAAAAACTGTTTTAGTCAAAAATTCTACTAAATTTTGATTGTTAGCTGTTTGATATATAGTTAATTGTCTTCTGTCATTTTCATCAATTCCAACAGCTTCTTTAAAGAATGGCATTTCTTTTTTCTCTATAGATACATCTGCTTTTAATGCTCTCACCTTTGCTGCTGAATTAAATGTACTCATTCTTAATGCAACTGGATTTTTCTTACTACCCTTCGCTATCTCTATCTCTGTAGATAGCTGCTTTGTTACTGGAAATAAAGCTTCATCAATAGTTACTCTTGGTGGTAAATTTTTAATATATAAAGCTATTTCCTTTGAATTTATAAAGTTTTTTAATTCCATTAGTATTTTCATCCTCCTATTATATAAATAATATTCTTCCTGCTACTGCTTTTTCAGCTTCAGCAGTTATTTCTTCATTTGTGTATTCTTTTAATCTAGCTTTATTAAGAAAGCCATGTACTAATATTGGTAATATTTCTGTTCCTTCTGAATCATTAAAATCAACTTCATTAAATAGCACACCATAAGTTGTTGCATCATTTGCAGGTAACCCAGCACTATTTACCAAAGTACCTGCTGGTAATACTCCATCAACTAATTTACTTTGTACATCAGTCTTTTTTACCTTGAAATTTAAATTGATATGATGTTCCCCTGCTATATCTCTAATGTCTTTTTTACCTACAGAAATGGTTTTTGAGCTTTGTCTCATCTTTTATTCCTCCTTATATTTTATTTAAAAAAGCTGTCTAGTTTTTCTGTAGCCTTACTTGCTTCTGCTTTTTCAGCCGCTAATCTTTCTCCTAGACTCTTTTTCTCACTTCCTTCTACACTTGATGTAGTAGAACCTAAGCTATCAAGTGGTTTACCATCTATTTTTATTTTTATATTTTCTTTATCTTTAAATAAATAACTATCACTTTCTTGATAAGCTTTTATCTGTTCATCTAATCCAATGAAATTACCATCAATTAATTTAACATTTTCTTTATTTATCAGTGCTGCCAAAGCTTTTGGATTTCGAGGGTTATAACTTTCAATCGCTCTTTCAAAAGCTGTATTAAACTTTAAAACCTCAATTTCTTTTTCTGCATTTTCTTTAATTTCTTTATTTGCATTTTTAAGACTTTCAATTTCATCTGATAACTCTTTGTTATCTTTAACTTTGCCTTGTAAATCATTTAGTTGCTTATCTCTATCCCCTATTTGCTTTTTATACTCTTTAATCTCTTTATTAGCATTTTCTAGTTCTGTCTTTTCAACGTATCTAGGACTTTTAATATTATCTAAAAGAAGCTTATTTTCTTTATCTTTAGATAATTTTTCATAAACTTTTTGTCCTTCTTCATCTCCAAGTAACTTTTTAAAATACTCTAACATTCAATTTCCTCCTTTAATGATTTTCGTAAACTTTTTACTACTTCATTTGTTACAAGATTTAAATCAAACATATTAGGTATTGATATTTCATCTGAAACAAGTTTTATTATATTTTCATTTATTATTAATGTATAATGAGAATTATAATTTTCTCTTAAAAAATCTACTACTGGATTACAAAGGGATTTCAATTTATATAACTCTAACTCTTTCCTTAAAACATTCTTTTCTTTCTTTTCATTATTTAACTTTCCTTGTAAACAGTTTATTTCTTTAGATTCTCTTACTAATGATTTTATTCTTTCTTCTTCTGACTCCATACTTTATACCCTCCTTATAATTAAGCATAATAAAAGCACTCATTAATATTTAATTAATAAGTGCTCACTTTATTTTTGTATCAATTCTTTTAACTTTTCTTTGTACTCAGCATAACTGTTGTATTCGTCATAGTTGAATCCAGGTGCATTTTTACCATACTTTTCTTTATATAATCGTCTCAACTCTAACAGCTTTTTATCTTTTCTCATTTCTTCAAGCAATCTAAATCCCTCCTAACAATTCGTTAAATATTTTATCTAAGCTATTTAAATGTTCTTTAATAAAACTATTTATTTCTTTATTATTCTGATATTTTAGTGTAAATAAATTAGCGAATATTTCTTTCTCTTTATTTCTGTTTTTACTCCAATACTTTTCGCTATGAGTTGCTAATAAATCCTCAAATTCATTATTGGATAATGCTCCTAGTATGTCACTAATAAATTCATTATTGTACAGCTCGTTAGAATTAGTATATATACTTTGCAAGTTTTCAATATTCTTCATAACATATATAGAGCTACTTTCAATAGCTTTTTGGAACTTAATATTATTATAACTCTTAATTTCTTTTATATCAATTCTATGTGCAAACTCATGAAGTAAAGCAGCTTCTTTATTATATGATTTAAATTCCCTGATGTTTGGATTAATACCAACTAAATCAACCTTAGTATAATAAATAAAAGGTATTTTTTGACTATTATCTATTATTATTCTGTTTGGATTTACATACTTATTGATATATTTTTGAACCTGTTTAGGTGCTTTCTTTGACTTATTCTTGATTGAATTAGTAATGTTCTTTTTAATTCTATCCTCTTTACTATTTGCAGTTATTTTATTCTTTTTATTTCTTTGTTTCTTAATGATTGGAGCGCTATTATTTTGATGTATTATACCATCAAACCAACTATCAAGAGTATCATTATCTCCACCCGTTGCCCAATCATTCATCATCTTAGAAGCTTCATTGATTGGTACAATTACTTGAACTGGATAACACAAACAATTAGGGTGTGGAATAGGATACTTTTCGGGTGGAAAAACTCCCTCACCTAACCCAAAACGATTTTGTTCTGCATACTCGTCACATTCATCCTCCCCCCTCCACTTTACTTGTCTAATATAATGTTGTGAGCTTAAATTCCATTTTAGTCCTACGCAGAAAGGATTCTTTATTGCATTTTGAACACTTGTTTCTACAAAGGCATGTGTTATAGAGGTTCTAGCAAGTCTTTGAGCTTGATAAGATATACTTTTATTCATTCCAACTTCTAGCGTTTTAGCTTCTGTTTTTCTAGCTGGATTAACATAATTATCTAAGTTCTTTGCTAAAGTCTTTGCATTAGCACCTCTTGCAACATTAGCTTTTATCAATCTATCAATATCTTTTCTATTTTTATTACTATAGCCCCAAATTCTACTATCTAATGACCTTTTGTCTTTATAAAAGTTACCTGCAACTATTTTTTCCACAACGTTAGTAGTTGTCTTTATACACATAACATCACATGCAAGGTTCATAGCTGTATTTGGAACTATTGATTGATAGTAATACATCTGCAATTCTTTAGATATATTAGAAGCTTCTATTACGCTTTTTTCTGTAATAGGTACTAGTCTTTGTTTTAACTCATTAATGTACTTCTCGATTGATTTATTTAGCTTTTTTAAGTATTTAGTACTTAGATTTAATTCTTTATTCTTAGCAATGTCATTTAAAATGATTTTACTAGCATCTTTGTAGACATTTAATATCTCTAATTGTACTTTTTCATCTAATAATAAAAGCTTTTTTCTAGCTTCAAGAACTTTTTTTGTATAAGAGTTGTCTTTCATATTAATACCTTGTTATTCTTCAGTATTCTTATTAGAATTTTTATTATTAGATTCATTATTTAATTCTTCATCAATATTATCAATCTCTATATCTGCGTCTTTTCTGAACTGGTCTTGCTCTACTGATTGTATTTTTTCAATATCTTCTAATACTTCATTAAAAGATGTTTCATAATCATCATCACTGCCAAAGTCTTTTATATAACTTCTATGACTTCTGACATTATTGTTAACTTCCTCCATTGCTAAACGCTTGTTGTCTTCCTCATCTTCGGGTATTGGGAATTTCTTTTCTAAAACTATTAAATAGTCTAGTTTAGTCCAAGTTTTATCATAGTTATTATAACAATTAAGTTTGTCACACGCTTCGATTATTAAACTAATCAATAATTTAATACCTGGTTCCCAATCATTCCACTTCTCGTAACATCTAGCTATTAAATCATAATAAATATACTTCAAAGCTTTTGCGCTAGGAATGTTAAGAAGCTGTTCGGGCTTTGGAATACTCAATTTATCTGACATACTATCTTCAAGCCTTTTTAAAAACATATTAATTGGTTCAGCACTAGGAAATGAACTTTCAACCCTTTTTGCTTGTGCTTGTTTACCATTTTCGCTTGAATCATTACTTTTTAGTGGCATCAATGCATTAGGAGCTATTTTGGTTTTATTTACAGTTTCCTCAGTAGCATCTATAATAGCAGTCTGACCAAACATTTGAAATCTTAGAGCGTCTGAAAAATCAGAAACCCTTCTGTTAAGTTGATTTTGAAGTTCTTTTAACTGTGTTATGTCACTTTGACCTCTTGTATTTATTAGGTCGCTTTCATTTAAAAATAAGATACATGGTATTTTTGTAAATATTGTATTGCATGTTTCAACACTAATAGGATTACTTAAATCTTTTTCTTTGAACTGTTCTATTTTAAACTTACATACATCATTTTCTAAATAATAAGTATATCTATTGTATAAATTATCATCATCCATTTTACTTATAAATCGAACCACTACAACTTTAGTTAGATTACCTTTCATATCAACTTCATAATTAAAGTCGCTTGAGTCATGATAATATAAACTAATTGGCTCTTTTTTGTTGGCTTCAACTCTCAAAAGTACCCTTTTAGTTACTGTTGCAATCCTAAAAGCTTTTAATGTTTCGCTCCAAAATTTATTATCATCTAATATATCATCAATAAAAATTCTTAAATTCTCACAATCTTCCTTGTCTTTTTTATCTCTAGCTTTAAATAACAAATTAGGTTCTTTTCCTAAAAAAAATCTTGCTTGTTTTTTAATTAATGGCTCTATTTTATTATCAATTAATTGTGTTGGAACATAGTCCAAATCATCATTTACAATCCAACTTTGACCTAACAAGCTTTTATCAAGTTTATTCTTATCTTCTTCACTAATTGCACCTTTGTAAAAAAAATAATCTTCTTTTATTCTTCTCATTTCTTTTTTTTGTTCAGATGTCAAACCAAGCAAAGTATTTTTTACACTATCCACTAGAATATAATTCCTCCTTTCTTATTATATTGATTTTGTATATTATTTTTCTTCAATCCTAAACCTTTGTTATAAATATCATTACTATATTTTAATTCTTTAATATCTGATACCTCATAACCATCAAGTGCATACCATATAGCACTAAATGTATGAGGGTCTATATTAAATTCATCATATATCAAGTTTCCATTTTTATCTGTAGCATATGTTAGGTTCTTTAACTCTTTTATTGTGTGTTTACACTCACTTGAGCAATAAATCTTTTTAAATCTCTTAATCTTCTTAGTATTTTGTAGTCTACTTCCAGCATATTTCTTAGCACCAAATATATTAAAACCTTGTTGTCTAAAATATTTTATAGTCTTAGGTTCAGCAACATCAGCTTTTATTAGTTCTTGAGTATCTTTAAATTCTTTAATATCTTTAACAGTCACATCATCTGTAGTTTGGTTCTTATAATACTCCCAGTAAATATATAGATATTTGTTCTCATGGTCTATAGCTAATCTTAAAAGTGCATTATATGATTTCTCAAATCCAAAATCGAATCCAACTTTATAATATCTTTGTGGTATATTGGATATTTTATTTATAACTTCTTGATGCTCCATAACTTCAAACTGTGGCAATACTTTAGTTCCGTTTACACCAAACCTTCCTTTCCTTGCTATTCTGTATAAGTCGTAGTCATATTCTTTCATTTCATCAAGCTGTTCAATATAACTTTCTGGCAGAAAAAAATTATCATCTGCAACTGAATGATGATAATATGTATTATTCTTTGTTACTATTCTATTTTTATATAACACAGTATCATCTAATACAAATCTGTCTTTTTCTTCATCTCTAAAAAAATGTTTATAGGTCCAGTTATCTTCGCCAATTGGGTTAGTTGAACAAATTATATGATTGGATAAACTGGGGTGTCTTAAACGTCCCAAAAGCTCTTTAAAACCAGTGTATTTAACTTCCGAACACTCTTCTAGCCATATTATAGATACACCATTTATTGATTTCAGTTTAGCTGGATTATCCATTCCTTTAAAAATTATCTTACTTCCATTAGGAAAAATAACTCTCATAGGACTTGTTTTAAATGATAATATATATCCTAAACCCATACTTTCTGCAACTTCTTCTAATAAAGAAAAACAACTATCTCTCATTGTGTCATATACTTCTCTTACCACTAAAGCTTTTCTTTTTTCTTCAAGAAGCTTAATGATTAATTTAGTTGCAACATGATAACTCTTTGAACTTCCATATCCTCCAACCAAAAAATAAAATTTGTAATCCCAGTTAAATATAAAATCATAAAAATGGTCATTAGATATAAATTTACTTTCCATTTTCTCCACTCGCTTTCATAACTCTTACAGTTATTTCTTTGTCTGTATCATCTTTATTTAGGTTATCAACTTCACATTTTAACTTCTCAACTCTAGCTTTCTGCTCCTCTGTAGCCAAATTCCAATCCTTATGAATCATTTCATCATATTGTTTAATTAAACTCCTAAGTTCACTCATAGCCCTACTCTGTGCATTAAGAAAAGATACTTGCCTATCCCATGCAAATTGGAATTCCCATTCATACTCTTCTTCCTGTGAATTAGTAGATGTCTTTTCTGTTTTTCTATCACTAGTTTTAACCTTAGACTTTTTAACTTCCTTAATCATTTCTTCTTTATCTTTAACATACATTATCTTCTGTGCTCTTATTATTGCTGCATATTGTATTGTTATCTGTTCCCAAAGAATATCAAATTTATCTTTGTTTTTTATCTCATTAATTAAGTCTTGGGTTTCTTCGGGTAAGTATTTTGAGAAGAAACCAAACTTTTCAGCATTTTTATTACCAGGTGGACCAGTGGCATTTTTATTACCTATAGGAGCACCTCTCTTTTTGGTTGCAACTTTTTTTGGTTGGTTGCAACCTTTTTGTTTCCAGTATCTAGTTGCCCATGATTTTACAGTTGATAAACTTACATTATGTTTTTCAGCTATTTCCTTGTATTTGAGTCCTTTTAAGTAATCTTCGTGGGCTAAATCTGCCTTTTCATTCATACCACCACCTCGTTTGTTTGTCGTTTTGGGAACAAAAAAAGAACTCCGGTTAGAGTTCTTTAGTTAATATAGTAATTAGTATAGTTACAATTATATTCCTTTTCTTTTTTTTCTATGATTTTTTCTATTTTTTCCTTTTTTACTGTATAATCATCTTTAAGTTCATTAAAACTTTTTTTAGTTGAATTTTTTAACACAAAGAATATTATTATATTTCCTATAGAAAACCCCAAAAATTTTATTATAGTGATATTTATACTTGAAACAGTCAAAAATTCAATTACGACAGCAAGTGCACATAAAAGAGCAAGCAAAATACAAAATACCATAAAAAATATAAAGAAAAAAATTTGAACAAAATCAGAAATACTAGATAATTTACCAAATTTTTTATTTATATTGTTCAAACTTGAATTATAATTCTTCCAGTAATCAACCATTAAAATTTTATGTAGTTTTAATGAATCCTCATTATCAATAATATAGAAGATATAGCTAGGTATATAGCAATTCATTAGGCTATTTTTATCATTTAGAAATTCAATAGAAGATATATTGTTATTTTTTCTATATTTATCAATATAAGGTAGCAATATTTCGTTAAAATACATTTCTTCATAGCTTTCTATCTTTTTCTGACTATTTTTATAAAATGTAATTATAAGTGTTATAGCTGTAGATAACCAACCTAATGATTTTGCAAGTTCTTGTATTTGCCCAAAGTCATCCATATTCATCCCCTCCAAAGTATAAAATTCAACTTCAAAGGTCAATATCCTTCAAAAAGTATTCGACAACTACAAAATAATCAAATTTTCACTTTTTAGAATTATTTTTTAGAGAGTGTATTCCATCCATTAATACTTTAGAATCTATTTTTAAATATTTAGAATACATCCAAACAATTGGACTACGAAGCCTACCTCTAGAGCAAGCAATTATTATCTTTTTACTATTGTTATCGCTAATAGATAGGAGCCTATCTTTTATTTTTTTATGATTTTTTATTAAACCATATAAGACAACAATTCCTGCAATGGGTTTATACCTGTGCAGGAAGTCATATTCTTTTTCATTAATAACAGAGATATTATGTTCTAATTTGGCTATACTACCATATTCTATCGATGTACGTACATCAACAACTACTTCATCAACGATTTCACTATGTTTTATTAGATATTGTGGACATAATTTTTTCATGTATACATCTAAAGTCTGCATAAGTATCTCTCCTTAATTCTTTGCATAATATATTAATTTATTATACTATAAAACAAGTCCACTCTTACAGTCGTTTATTAATATAAATTTATAATTATTCTAAAAATATTTTAAATATATCATAGGATTTATATCTTCTAAATTAAGATAAACTACTTCTCTTTTGTTCAATTTAAGACCTCCTGTTTGAATTTTGAATATAATAAAAGAGCCACCTACAAAGATGACTCTTTAAACTAAACACTCATATTTTTCTTTAAACTCTTTTACAGCTTCATTCCAAACTTCCTGTTCTGTTATTCCTTTTTCTCTTGAAATTCTCTGCGCTATATCTCTAATTAACTCAGCACCTTCTAATATCCCCATATTACCTCACATCCTTTTTTTATTAATTTATACGACAATTAAATTCATTTTCCTTCTTTTAAAAAATAAAAGGCTAAGTTTACCCTAACTCAGCCTTTTATGGGGGAGGTATATATTATGTTGCAAGTTCTAAGAATCGAACTTAGATTAAACACCAGTACCTGCATGTTGAGTGAGGTTACCAAGCCCCACTCCTTTAGACATTTGAATTAAATTCCGTTTTAATCCAGCATATCTACATATAGTGTATTAATACCTTTTGAACATAGTTAGAATTGAACTAACAGCGTCCTCACGCCCTGCCTAGTCTGTTCATATAAGCTAGAGTAATCCCTTAACCCTAGCCTAATATATATTTAGTTTTGAGAGAGAAATCTTTCATTTCCACAATACTATTATCTCATGTCTAAAATTAAAAAAACGGCACATTTTCGGCAATTAAAATCATAAGCTAATTTAGTTTGTAATCTAACATTTCAAATAGAGGTTCTTGCTCCACCATTGCCTTTTTTCCAAACAACGCTATTGATATTGAGTTAATAGCTTGATTAGCTCTTTCTCTTAATTGTCTTTCCTCTAAATATACCTTATCAACCATTAAACTCCATTCTAAACCTTCAACATACTTATAAGTTATAATTTGCTTGTGTATAGGTTTTAAATTCCTTATAGCCATATCTATTGTTGATTTAATTATCTCTATTTCGTACAATTCAATTTCTTTTTCTGTTATTAAGTCTGATATATTAACAATAGCATCCTCAATCATATTACTAGTTTTGTTTGTTTTTCCTGTTTTGACACTATCATAACTTACACCTTTCATTAAATCCCCAACTGAATTATCTTTTAACATTTGTATTTCTTTTTTTAGTTTTATTATATTTGCATTTAATTGTTTATAATTAGAAAGTTGTTTCTTAGTTGCATTAAAAAACTCTTTTTTAGTTTTAGACATACTCACACACTCCTATCAATTATTTATGTTATAATAATATTTGTATATAAAAGTTTTATATTTTTGACAAGTGGAGTGTGAAAGCACTCCTTTTCTCTTTTTAATTAACTATTTGAAGTTTTCCTCTTTAAAGATGAAAAGTCTACTCCTCCTTTAACTTACTATTGATAATTGACTATTTAATAATCTTATTTCTTCTTCAATAACTGTAGGTAACTTATAATTATCTACTATTTCCAGTACCTTATCTAACTGACAACGCTTTATAGCCTTATAACTTTCTACTCCAAATTCTCGCTTAATTTGATGGTATATATCACTATAAACTTTACCTCTTAGAGACTTATTTTTATAAGCCCTACTACCATGTCCACCAAGTGATTTTGTTGCTACTCTCTTAACTTCTTTAACAATACACTCACACTCAACGTTAAAAAGTGGTGCATCATCCATAAAATTCTCTAACTTCTCATTAACACTCTCTATTTTAGTCTCTAAGACTTCTTGTTTCTTATCTAGCATAAATATAGCCTTTAACTCTTTTGATGCACTTAAAAGAGGATTATTTAATTCCTTTCTCATAGAGAAATATCCATCAACTATTTTCTCGTATTGTTCCCAAGCCTTATCATCTTCCAATATCTTTAGTAGTTTTGAATAACCTCTTTCAGATAACAAGTAAATATTTCTTGACTGATTAAAAGATTGTTTACTATATCCAACATCCTCGTAACCTAATCCTTTTGAAGGATTAGCCTTTAAATCACCTAGTCGCTCAGAACGACTCACTTTCAAATCTATAATATCTACATTTGTTTTAAATCTCTTTATATTACTATTAATTAGCTCATTTACATGTTTAAGTTCTCTATTATGTATCTCAGCTATATCCTTTACTAGCATTGCTTTCTTGCCTTTTCCAAATCCACCCTCTATATCATGGAATTTCATTCCCTCAACTTCTAAAGTTCCAAGTACTGTTATTTCTTTATTTATATTTTCATTCATAATCTATCTCTCCTTTGTCATTTGATATATTCTTTATTTAGCTTTTTCACATTTTTATGAAAAACTAAATCTATACTCTAACGAACCGATTTTTTCGTTGGTTAAATAACATCCTCCAACTCAACCTCAACCCTTGGTTTATCACTATAATATTTCTTACTAACTACCTCTACAATTTGAGAATCGTCTTTATAGGCTATACCATTCAAACTATCAGCTACAGACTTGATTATATTATCTAAATCGGGCTTTTTACTTGGTCTTATTAACCCTTCTATCTTGTCTATAGCATCCTTGTAAGCTTTAGTGTTTACCTTATTTTTCTGTAGTGCTTCTCTATCTTTTTTAGTAATGTCAAAGTAACAAATAACTGTCATTTTCACATTTCCATCAAAGAAATGTTTTACTGTAGAGTTATACATGAGTCTAATCCAATTTTCATAAAGTACAGTTTGTTCGGTTGTGTATGCTTTACTAGTCGATGTACTCATTCTAGGACGTGCTTTTGCCTTTGGTTCTCCATCTATTGTAAAATTAACTTTCATTATCTCTCCTTATTTTTTTATTTTATTCCTAACTCAACATAACCATTTCCAAGCTTAATAAAATACTCAACCTCTTTGTTTACTTCAATTCCTGTAAATTTTTTATCCTTAAACGACTGTAATATAACTGTATCTCCAGCTTTAAAATCTGTTGTATATTCTACTTCGATTTGTTTTTTATTCTTGATTACATCTTTAAAAGTACTAGAAGATATTTGCAATTCATGTATCATATAATCACCCTCAAAGTTTATATTTTATTTCTTCTACTTGTATGTTTTCATCATCTGTAAACCATTCTCCAGCACAATCTAGTGATGCTTCTTTAACAGCTAATTTAACAGCATCTTCTTTATTTTCAGCCTTTACATCAACAAATATATCTCCTGTAAATGGTATCTTTACTTTATATTCTTTCATAATTTCCACTCCTTTTATAAGTCAAAGTAAGTCTATAAACTTCTAGTTTCATTCACAAACTTACCTTGACTACTTAAATTATTTAAACCTAGACTATTTGTTTCCTTCACTTTCCATTTTAATTAATAATTCTTTTATTTCAGTAGCTTCTTCTTTTATACATTTAATAGCTAGTTTAATTTCTTCTTTTAAGCGAATATTTAATTCTTTATTTGTAAAAGTAAGCGGTATTTTAGTACCATTTTTTCTTACAATTGATATATTTATTTTTTTACACTCTTCTATTTCCTTTAAATATTCTCTTAATTCTTTTTCATCTTCTTTCGCTCTCTTTATAGCCTCAAGTATAGGAATAACAGCTACTTTATATCCTTCTGGAATATCATTTAAATTTATTTTCATTTTTAAATCTCCTTTTCTAACCAATTTTTATATGTTGTATCACAATCTTTGCTTTCGCAATCTACCTTATCATTTATGCAACTACCACAAATCTCTTTCCCAAATTTCTTATACACTTCTCTTTCATCAAGATTTTTTGACTTGCACATTTCTTTATTAGTCATGTGCTCACCTTCTCTGTTTGAAAGAAACTTATCTGTCTTTCATTTTCTATATCTTCATTACTAAATCGCTTTTCTAAGTCATGCACTGTAGTTCCATTAGCTTTAAAAGTCGTTGGGCTATCTTTGTCTAGTTTAAGCATACCCCCCCACAAATCTGGATAATATCTTCTTAGAGTTCTAAGGCTCTCTAAGCTTTGTTTAGGGCATAAGTAACAACCAGTTCGTTTAAATCTATGATGAATCTCATAGTAAAAACCTTTTTCTTCTAAATACTTTAAGCAATCTTTTTCAGTCATTTTCTCATTGTAAAGTGGTGCTATAAAGTTTTTTTCTAGTCTTTTATATCTATTAGGTTCATCATAAGCAATCCCAATGTACCTCTTATGCTCTCCTAATTTATTAAAATATTTATTAGCAGGAGCAATCTTTAATCTACTATTACACCATGCCCCTAGAGTATATGGAAAACCCCATATCTGCCCCTTACGCTTGCCTTTTTCATTTACTGTATAAAAGTATTCTTCAAAGGTTTTTTCTGCTTTAATTCTTGTTATTTTAAAGTTTATTCTTTTTTCAAAATCATCTATTATGTCATAGATTTCTTTAAATTCTAGTCCTGTGTCTATGAAAACAATCTCATTTAATGGAAGCTTTTTTTCTAATATTAGAAGGAGCATTGCAGCAGAATCTTTTCCTCCACTAAAACTTGCGATATACTTCATAAAATCACTCCTTGCACTCTCTAAATGATTCAACTACCATTTTAGTCTCTCCACTAGTATCTTCTGTAAAATCTATTTGTCTCCCATTAAATTCTCTTATATAATCTGCTATATCATATATTCTTTGGCATTTATGTTCTATACAATCGCAAACATCTTTTATATTTGTTTGTTTTGGTATTTCAACTATAACCTCATGTTCCAAAGTCACTTTTTCCTCAAATTTAATTTTATATTTTTTCATTTTAAATACTCCTTTATTTCAGTTTTGAGAGTCACAAAACACTTCAACAATAATTTATATTAAAAGACATTTTGCAACTCTCTAAACTGTTTCACTTAGATATTTTCTGTATATAAAAATCCTTTTAATCTTTCTATTTTTTTGCTTATTTCATCATTCCAAATTTTTATAGCTCTATCTCTATTTAAAGAAGCAACATAACCAGCACATTTGACATCGAGTCCACTTTTATTAATAACTCTTAAATATTGACTATTCCCTCCTACTTTGAATCTACCTTTTGTTTCTTCTAATATTTCAACTTCTTCTAGCCCTTTTGAGCTACATATATAAAGCTTATTCATTACTCTTCCACCTCATTTTCAACCCATTCTCTAATTCCTGCCCTGCATTTTTTTTCGTCATCAGAAACAAACATACAATCACAAGCACAACAGTCACAAATCTCATGTTCAAACAAAAAGTCTATTAATTTATCCTTAAATCTTTTAGCATTTTCTACTTTCTCTATTTTCCCTTTAATGAATTTTTCATAACAAGTTGGGCATATGTGTTTATCCATCCCAAGTACTCCTTTGCTACAATCCTTTTTGTATAGCTCAATACATTCTCCATTATATTTTTCAAATATTTGCTTACAGAAATCACATTGTATAACTTTACTCATTCTTAAACCCTCCTCTTTTTTATTTCAATAACAATTCATCCAAAAAGTCTAAATACACAGTCAATTCCTCATCTGTCATATTATCTAAGTCTGCTGAACCTGTTCCTATTTCTTTTTCTGCTTCAACAATAAACTCTCTATATGTTTGTGTATTGGGAAACTCAATCTCTACATCACATATTCTTTTATCTAAGTCCTCTTTACTCATTCTTAAACACCTCTTTTATTATCGCAATTTTCACACTCTTTTAGATTCAATCTATACTCATAAACTCTTCCAACTATAAAGCTACTTATTATGAGCACAATACTAGCTAAGATATTCACTTTTCAACATCCTCTCCATCTATATAATGCTTTCTTCTTCTCTTTAAAATGTTTTTGTAACACTTTTTATCACATGTATCAATTTCTTTTGAACAATACTCACACAAATCGTTAGACTGTATAAATTCCATGATACTTTCACATTCTTCACAGTTTTTAGTTCTCAGATGATTCTCATAAACTCTACCAGCTATAAAACTTCCTATTAGTAGTAAAATAGTCGTTGAAATATGCATTATATCTCATCCTTTCTATCATCAATTAATATATTGAACCCACAAGAACATTCTCTATAATATGTGTGTTCTTCAACTATTAATTTACCTTCATTGTTTCCTATCTTGTCATTACCACAATTAGGACAATAGTAATACTTTTCTCCAAGTTTTATAATATCTTTTAATTTCATTTCCTATTTTCTCCTTATTTTCTAAGAATTTTTATAATTTAAGTTCTAATGGATTCTTAAAGTCTAATCTATAGTCATAAAGTGAAAAACCATCTTTATCTTTTGATAATGGATTAAAATCTTCATCTAAGAAGCATGAATTAGTAAAACCATCCCCAATCATATATCCACTTTCAACCTTTGAATTTTCTTCTCTTTTAAACTGTATTCTTGCTAAATACAACATAATCAAGCCTCCTTAATTAAAATTATTTTCCTAATTTAATCTTCAACATCCCCTCATATTCGTATCTACTTAATATTTTTATAGCTGTATCAATAGCTTTATTAACAGAACATTTTTTCTTATTTAATATCTTTTCAGCTAACTTAATTACTTGTTCCACATTTGCCAATACCATCTGTCACCTCTTGAATATATCTAGCTTTCCATCCATTTTTAGAAACCTTACCTGTTCTTGCTAAATGAGCAATATAAACATCTGTAAAATATACGTATTTACTTGCTTCAACAGCAGTATTAAATACTTTAGTTTCTCCAGTCACAATATTAAAACACTCTACTTTTTTACCTTTTCTTCCTTGCCCCTCATCATTTACACGCAAATCAATTACATTTGCTTTTTTATTTCTATCCCTTACTTTTCTTAGATTAAATTCAAACATATCTTCTATATCCTTAGTTCTTTCTAAAAATGTTCCAGCATCTACCCAAATTTTAGCCATATTCTACCACTCCAAATCTTTAAATATTATTTCATAGCTGCACTCACCAGCTTCAATAAATATACCTCTACTATCTTGATAAATATTTTCTACTCCAATAATTCTTAATTCTGAATTCTCAAAGAATAATTTACACATATTGCCTTCTCTTAAATCTCCAAAATCTATAAGACATTCTTTACCTGTTAAAAATGAAAATTCTTTTTCTCTTGTTTCAAAGTTAAAAACACTCACTAATTCCATAACTCTTAACCCTATTCCACAAATCTTACAATATCTAGCATCTTCGCTTATATCTTCATTTCTACATTGATAACAAACACTAATATTGTTTTTTCCTGTCTTTCCCAACATTTCAGCTCTCCTCATTTTAAAATACCTAACATTTTATATTGCATTATTTTTGCTACACCTGCTGATAAATGCAATATCTTAAGCCACAACATTTCTCTTTGTAGATACTCCCATCCAGATACTATTTCAAAAGTCCCTTCATATTTTACTCGCTCAAACGGATTGTCTATTTCTGTACTCTCGAACGTTACTTCTTCAGTTCTTGTACCATTTATCTCAAAACTTCCCTTATCAAATTCTAAGAAGGCTTTCTCACACTCATATTTCACTCTTAGACCTCCAATATTTTAACTTCTAGGAAGTTAATAGTTATATTAACTCCCTAATAATTTTTGTATTTTTAATCACAGAAAGTTCTACTGCAATGTGGGCATCCAGTTATAAGTTCTTTACCAGCTATATTAGCATATCCTTTTGAGTTTCTAGTTTCTTTAAAAAACCTTATCTCATAGTTTTGATAAATATTTCTTCCACATCTACAGCAAATCCCATCCTTTGGCGCAAAATGAGGGTAATCTTTTTTCTTTGCAAATCCTTTTTGTAACTTTATACATTTTGCTATTTCTTTATCCGTTATTTTTACTAATTCATTCATATTATTTACCTCCAATATTTTTTAACTTCTAGGAAGTAATATTGTATAGTTACTCCCTAGACTATTTAACTTAATTAAAAAGGTATATCATCATCGTCTATCGCTTGAAAACCTTGTGGGTCTAATCCTGGTGGTACATATTCTTGTTTAGCATTATTATCATTTTTACTAGAAAGTAGTTCTAAAGCATTTACATTAACCTTAGTAATAGATTTCCAGCAACCATTTTCATCTTTGTAATTATCTATATTTAATTCTCCAAAAGCGTATATCTGTTTACCTTTTGTAAGATACTGTACAAGATTTTCCACATGTTTTCCTAACTGTTCACAAGGTATAAAATCAACTTTCTTTTTTCCTTCTCTATCTTTGTATTTTCTATCTACCGCTACCCTAAATAAAATTTTAGGTGTACCCGAGTTTGGAAGATATTTCAGCTCAGCATCTGCAGCCAATCTCCCAACTAAAGTTATTGTATTCATTTTAATAGCCCCCTTTTTATTTTTCTTCCTGCTCTTCTGTGTACTCAACAAAGTAAGTGTAAGTTGTCTTGCTATTTTGTTTCTCCTTACCTATTCTCACTGTATATCCAGCCTTACCAAGTAATTTCAATAATTCTAATCTATCTTGAATATCTAAACTCCCACATTTCTGTGCATATATTCTTGCCATTTTATACCTCCCCTTTCTAGGAAGTGATAATATAGTATTTACTTCCTAGAAGTTTAATTTTATTTAAATTTTTCCTTCTGACTTTTCTTAATAATGTCGTCTAGCTCATCACTTGTATACTTAGTAAATGTTTCATCAAAATTATGAAAGTTAGTTTTTTTAATTTTACTAGGAGCATTAACAACCTTATTACTAGACTGTTTCTTTTCCTGTTTACTCTTTTTCTTCCTCTCAAATTCATTTTGATACTCTGTAAGTTCTAAACTAGTTTTTACACCTGCTTCTATCCAGTTATTTAATATTGTTTTAATGTATTTATAATTCTTAACTCCACTGCCTACAGCTTCATCAACAGCTCTTATGATAACCTCAGCTTCCATTCCGTCATCTAAATAAGTCATTAGTTGAAGAAAATTATTTGGAGTAATTACACCTATATAAGATTCGTAATATCTTTTTATGTAGACAGTTTTATCTTGTTGAGATTGTTCATCAATAACAGTAGTAATAACATCATTTTCTTTTAAACCTATTTTCTTTTTAATACTATTTTCTTTTATGTTGCCGATTTCCCGACCTCGGTTTTGCCGGCTTCCGGTTTCACCGACTTCGGTTTTACCAGCTTCCGGTTTTACCGGAGTCGGGAAAACGGCACACGGTTGAGATTCAGCATTTTCAACACTTTCAGAATTTACATTTTGAGATGTATCAAAAATATCATATCTATAGCCTTTCATTTGACCTTTTTCATTCTTTATTTGTGTCCTAGTAACAAAACCTTCTTGTATAAGTTCTTTTAAGGCATTGCTTACCTTTGTCTTGCTATCTTTTCTATAGCTTATTAATGATTTTGCATAAACTTTATGACTACCCGACCTTTGAAACCTTAACATTTGAGTGACTACCCCTATAGCTGAATAAGAAAGATTTTCATTGTCGAGTATTGTATTAGGTACTCTTGTAAATGGGTCATCAAAATTTATATGAAAGTATGTTTCGTTGTTAAAATTCAATATATCACCTACTCTTGATTTTGCTTTTCATAAGCATTACAAATTGTGTCATACTCTTGTTTTGTTAAATCTTTTATCTCTTTTCCAAATCTCTTAAATACTTTTTCTTTTAAACTTTCTTTATCAACATTTGCATTACTTGCTATTGCATATAACCTGCTTAACTGTTTGTCGGTTAATATTCTATTACCTTGCTGGGTATTATTAGAATTATTTTTAACTTCATTTTTTCCACTTACTGCGTCAAAACTATCATTCTCAGTTATGTTAAGTAACTGAATGTACAAATATCTAGTCTGATAGGTTTCTATCCCTCCTAGTGCTTGTAATTCATTAGAACCTTTAAGTTGCAAGTCTCGCATTGGAGAAGTGAATACAATCTGTTCTGTGGGGTTTTCTCCATTTATTAATGTTAGTGTTGCGTAGTCATTTGTAAAGGTTATTATAGGGCATAATTTAACTTCTTCAAGTAGTTCAGTTGCTTGTGGTAAAAAGTCTGCTAACTCAAAATATTTAAAGTTAGAGTACTTATTCTCTCCGCTTTTCTTTAATTTCAATTTACTTAATTTGACTCTAACATCCATCAATTTAATATAAATATTATTCACTTCCAACAAGTTCACCCTCCATGTCTCTTATGTTTCTTTTTAAAACTCCTTCCCATCCATCTATATAATCTCCATATAATCCATCTGATTTTTGTTCTTCTAAATCTTTTTTAAACTGCTCTATTGTCCAATTTTCTTTATGCCTTTTTATACAATATTCTAATCCTGCAATACTTCCTAAAGCTTGCTCTGCTTCAATTCCTTCAAATCTAGTAAACTTTAATAAAAATAATCTATCTTCTAAATCTTTAATTATCTCATTTCTTGTTTTCATTTCTTCCCCCTTATGCTATAATATATAATTATTAAATTTATTTTTTGTTTTTTGATTAGAGCCTCACCCTAGGCTCTTTTCTTATATCTGAACATCTATAGGTATATCTCTTTCAATCTCTTCTAAAAACAATTCAAATCTCTTGTAATCCTCGCTTTCCTTATGTTCTTTTGTTTCAATCTCTGTATTTATACCGCCTAGAATATTTTCAACAGCATACTTTACTCTTTGCCATGCAACTATTTCTCCTAGATATTCTCTCATGTGCATATCATCTATTAAATCTCTCTCCTTACTTCTAAGTTCCTCATAAAGCTTACTATTTTTGCTTATCTCTAATTCAGCTAAATCTAATTGGTTTTGCACCATTTTTTTTACTTTTTTTAAACTTTCCATAACAAAGCCTCCTAGTTTAAATTTTCAACTTCATAATCATTATCTTTAATATCTTCCAATGTTAATGCTTGATACTCCATACAACCTTTTTCTTTATCAAAGTACGCTAAATTCAACTCATTTTCTGTTGCTACTACTACAATGCAATCAATTTCAAAACCGAATCTTTTGCAATTTACTTTTACTGCATTTCCTGCTTTGATTCTATCTAAATCAAATTTATCTACTGAACTATTCATTATTAATTCCTCCCTAAAGTTCAAATCTTCTTTGCTTACATTCTTCCATATAAGTTACACGCTCTATGTAAAACCTTGGTGTAGGCACTTTCTTATGTTTTTTTACAAAATCTTAGAAACCATCTTAGAGTCAACTAAATCACCCCCTTTCTCTTTTTCATTACATTCCTATCTTTTAGTGCATTTTTCATTACATATTCTTCAAAAGAAATTAAATCTATCCTATATGAATTACCTATAGGAATTATAGTATATAGGTTTTGTGCTTCTGCTTCTTTTATCATATTTCTTGCAGTCGTGTCTGAAACTTTTAAGTACTCGCGAAATTCTTTTACTGTAACTAAATTCATCCTCTTAATTCCTTCTCTATCTAAAAACATCTTAATGATGTCTGTTGTATCGTCTCTTTGCATTAATTCTTGTACTAAGTCTTTTGTATCTATGAACTGTAATGCTGTACTCACTTTTATCTCACCCTTTCTATCTTCCAACTAGTTCATCTAATGTAATGTCTAGATAGTCAGCTAATTTTATCAATGTATCTATAGTTGGATTTTTATTTTCTCCTCTTAAAATTGCATATAAATTTCCTGAATCTACTCCTATTTCTTTCGCTAATTTCCACGCTTTTAAATTTCTATCTCTTAAAATTTTATTTATGTTGTCATTAATTGCCATTATTTTCCTCCTTTGATATACTATATTTGTAGGATAAATCCTATAAATATATTTAAAGGTGGTGATACCTATAGCTAAAAATACTAAACAAACGAGTAAAACTGTTGCTTCTAAGGCTAGCAAGATTCTTAAAGACGGAAGATATAGTGCTGCTTCCAAATCGGTTGCTGGTAGTGCTCTATCACAAACTAAGAAAGGCCCTAGAAAGTAGTCTTTCTTTTGACTTCTAATGATAATATGAACTCTTTATTTATTAGAAGTTCCTGCTTACCATCAATAACCTTTACCATATTTGATGGTAAGCATTCTCCTTTATTTTCAAATTCTTTGAGCTCTATGTTCTCGAATTCTTCACCTGTTGCTAGTACTAATTTTTTAATGTTCATTTAACCACCTCTTTTTGAATATTCTGTATTTAATTTTCAAAGTGCTAGTTTTATCTAGTTATCAAAACTACTTAAAGCTTTTTTTATAATAGGTATCACATTTTCATAATATCTAAAAGTTGTAACTTGTTTATTTGAATGTTTAGCCTTATCCCAAACCTTAATGCCATATTCATCTGTTTTCAAATTATAAGCATTTGCTAGACTTCCAACTTTATTAGCTGAAACTCCTAATATTTTACCTATTTCTGTAGCTGAATAAGTTTTTTCATTTGCTACAGGTAATGGTATTAATGCTTCTCCATACAGTTGTTCTGTTGCTTTAGAATACATAATCTGTTTATACTCTTTTATGTCTACATTTTCTGCTATCTCTAGATATATCTTTGCTTCCCTTGCCCTTGCATTTTTTAATCTAGCTTGAGCATTCATGTATTTTATTTCTGATTCATCTTTAGTATCCTTAGTTTTTCTACTATTGTATGTGCCTGTTTTACGAATAGATGGTAATACTTCATCAAATACCCAACTCTCAAATTTTTCTGCATTTGGTAATTCACTATTAGAAATAAGCCTATACATATCGCCTTCCGGTATAATATTTACCTTCAAAACTTTAGAATTACTTTGTGGATGAGGTATGTCGCATTTCGCTACCCACTTACAATGTTTCTTAACTGCATCTCTAGTGTTAGAGTAACCAAGAGCTTTTGCTATATCTGTTGCTACAAAATACGGTTTACCATCAATTTCAATAGTTCTTATCTCACCAAAATTGTAATTTTTAAATATTTGTAGATTATTCATACTTTCCATCCTCCTTATGACTATTTTTATATTCAGATAAATCAAACTCTTTCCATAAAATATCTATTATAAATGAGTTTTTAGTTAATCCTAAGTATTTTGATTTTCTTGTTATTTCTTCATTTAATTTTTCAGGCATCCTAACAGTTATTCTCTTTTTATTTGAGTTCATTTTGCCGTCAACTCCTTTCTTGTTTTAATAATAACACGCCGTCTTTATGCCGTCAATATAATTTATAGATTTTCTACAAATTATTTTTATGATATAATAATGACATCATTTAGACTTTAAAAAGGAGGTATTATTATGTCATCTACATTGCCTAAATACACTTTAAGAATAAATAAAATTTTACTTGAAAAAATTAAGTATATTGCTGAAAGTGAAGGTCGCTCTGCTAATAAAGAGATTGAACAACTAATAAAAAAACATATCGAAGATTATGAACAAAGAAAAGGAGAAATTAAAGTTAGTATTGAAGAATAAATTATATATGGTTGCTAATCACTAATAGTATGTACTCATTTACTGACATACCTTTTTGATTAGCTTTTTCTTTGCATTTATTATATAATTCTTCTGTAATACTCAAAGTATATTTCTTTTTATTATTCATGTAGTCGCTTCCTTTCTGAATATTCTGTATTTAATTTTCAAGGTGCTGTCATGATTTAACTTAACATTGATAATTGTTCTTCTTCTTCCTTTAATAATCTTTTTAGAATGTACTCTTGACCTTTTCCTGTAACTCTTGTTGTTCTATAAGTAAATACACCAGTTGATGTTTCTCTAGTACCTTCTACAGTTTCTAAATAACCTTTTTCCACTGCAAATTGTTTTGGTTCAGTTGAATTTTTAAATACCAAACCCCATATTCTTAATTTTTCATATAGCCTTTTTTCACCGATTATTATCCCGTTACTTTTAGAGATTACTTTTGCTACCTCTCTCACAAGTAGACTATTTTTTGAGGATGCTATTTGATTGATAAATCTATTTTTTTCTTCCAGTTCTCTATTTTTACTTTCTATTTTCCTTTGAGCTACTTGTAATGCTCTTGCCATGATTTCGTCATCTGACATATTATTTGTTGTATATATATATCCTCCTGTCTTTCTTATTGATGGTAGAACTTCATCTGTAACCCAATCTTGAAATCTCTCTGCTTCTTCTTTTCTTGATTTAAATATTAATTTATATACTCCACTTTCAGTAAGAAAATTTTCTCCCGCATTATTTAATTTTCGGATGTGACTATTAGTCACAACTGAATTAGTCAACTTAATCACTTGGTTCTCATTCATTCTAGTAATTGCTTTTCTAACTCCTTCATTACTAATTCCCAAGCAATTTCCACAATGGTATGGATTGAATAATATTTTTCCATTAAACTCAAATACTTCTACTTGCTTATCCTCGAACATCATTAAGTTACTCATATTTTTCAACTCCTTTTTTCTTTAATGTACTTTTAGTACAGTTACTTTTCAAAAAAATATACTCTATTGAAGTATTGAAATAAGCTGCTATTTTCACAGCTGTATTTAGAGACGGTACTCTTTCGCCATTCTCTAAGAAAGCTATATACCTACTTGTAAGACCTAATTCAGCTCCTAACTGATTTCTACTTAGTCCTTTTTGTATTCTAAAATCTTTTAGTTTATTCATTTTTTTCACCTTCTTTTACTTTATCTTATGTACTAATAGTACAGTACTATTAGTACATTGTCAATAGCTTTTTTAAAAAAAATGAGCTATAATTGATAATTAAGAACTAATAGTTCAATATAAATTAAAAAGGTGGCTAAATAACATGATTGGATATAGAATAAAGGAATTAAGAAAAGAAAAAGATATTACTCAAAAAGAACTTGCAACTTTTTTAGGTCTTACTCCTAAGATGATTTCTTTTTATGAGAAGGAAGAAAGATTTCCTCCACATGACATAATTTTAAAATTATCAGATTTTTTTAATGTATCTACAGATTACTTGCTTGGAAAGGTCAATGTAAAAAATATAGACAATCTTAGTGAGTTAGAGCTAATTGAAAATCTAAATTTCTCTGATGATATAAAAGAAGCTTTAAAACTAATTAGCGAATTAAGTCCTTCTAGTCAAGAAAAAATGTTCAAAATAGCAAAAGTATTTCTTGAAGAAGAACTTAATGAGAAAAAATAAGAAAGAGAAGAAAACTATTCTCTTTCTTTTTTATTTTCTTGTTTATAATATTCTTTTAATAATTCTATGTACTTTTCTAACTTCTCACTATTATTTTCTCTTAATTTGTTCAATGTATCCCCTGTGTCAATTAGTAGTTTTTTTGATTTTTCCACACGCCTTCCCCCTACTATCAGAACTTACGTTCTTATTTTTAGTCAAAATTCCCCAATGAATTTTAATAAAATATAACTATGTATTTTCATTTCTAGAAATGTTTTTTAATTATTCAGAATTGTGTTTAGATAATTATCTTACCTTTATAATAATACTTTTATTTTTTAAATGCAATAAAAAAAGCGTAATTGTAATAAAAAAATCGAAATTTGTAGAGAGTTGGAAGTTTTTTCCATTCTTATATATTATTAATCGTCTTTTTAATTATATTTTTTTGTATTTTCTTACTTATATAATATTTTTTATTATTTAATTTTAAAATCTTCGTTTTGCTTTTCATATCATATAAATATAGTATTTACTTTTTAATGCTATTTAATTACATATTTTTCCTAAATACATAGCATTTTTGTAGAAAATTTTATATACTTAAATTGTTATTATCATAAAGTAGAATACACTAGAAATTAATTAAATACAAAAGGAGTAATTTTTTATGAGCATTTTGAATCTATTTAGAAAAAATAAAAACAAAAATAATATTAATTTCAATGAAAAATCAAATAAATCAAAACAAACTTCTAATAACACTATGACATCTTCACAAGAATATAATCCTATTTCTATTCATAATGTAGAGGTAAAAAATGAAATTAACAAAGTATTGAATGTAAGTTATAATGACACAACAAATTTATATGAATTAGAAAAACAATCAAGAGAAAAATCAGATGCTTTATATAATATACATAATAATAGTGTTAATGAGTTTAACCCACAAAGCAATATATTAGAAACAGATACTAAACCACTTACATCAATAGAAAAATCTTTCTTAAAATACATAATTGGAGAAAATATATGTGAACCTTATATAGCAGCTTATTGGACATATGAATATAATATTAACTATTCATACTTAATTTCTAAGTTTTTCAATATGGATTATCTTAAGATTTCAAATTACATTGAAGACCTTACTAAATTAACAGTTTCTGAATTGAAAGAAATATTAAAATCTAATAACATTAAATCAACTGGTAAAAAGGCTGAATTAATAGAAAGGATAGAAAAAGAAATCTCACGCAAAGATTTATCTAATTTTTTTAATAGCTCCAACAAATATTATGCTTTAACAGATAAAGGAAAGGAACTGTTGAAAGATGTGCGTAAATCTGTTACTAAAAATACTGACCTAGAAGACCAGTGTTTAGAATTAATTTATATTGATAAATATGAGGAAGCATATGACTTAATTTGTAAATATGAATCCTCTAAAAATATCCAAAGAGGAATTAATATAAACTGGGAAAATCATAAAATTACACCTATGCAAATTGAGTCTTACAAAGCCATAAAGGAATTAGATATAAATTTAAAAGACACACTTTTAGATAACATAATTAAATCATCCTATATACTTTGTGATATGTTAGGAAATAACTCCAAAACTTCTCTATTAGTAAAACGTTTGGTAAGAGAAAAAATTGATAATATCGAAATTAATAATGCTATAAATAGTATAAATGATGTAATATACAATCACTCTACTATAATATATAGTGAGACTGATAGTAGTAGTAATAAAAATTTACATTATATAGATGTTGTTAAAAATAACAAATCAATACCATTCGAAGTTAATAATAAAAATTACAACTTCAAAATTAACGAAAATGAAATCTACTTTTTTAATATACTTAAAATTAAAATGTACGAAAATGAATTAAAAAATAATTTTGTCTTTGATAGAATGTCAGATGGAGCATTTAATGTATTTGATGCTTCAGACAACTTCATTGGTGAAGTTAAATTGCAAGGCAGAAAAAAATGGATAATGTACATGAAAAATGAATTTGGTTCAGAACATATTTATGGCGAATTAATTCACTTAATCGATGGTATTGATGCTTGGATTAAATATTCAAAGGAATATCTAAAATAATAAAAGAGCTACTTAAAATGATTAAAACTAATTTTAGGTGGCTTTTCCTTATGCTCAAAATACTGATAATATACTTTTATAAGAATGTTATATTATTTTTCTAATTTCTGTTAACATACCTTTATAATCCAACTTCTTTTAAATAACTACCATTTTGTTTTATTTTTACGTTTTTTTGCAAATATATGGAAATTACACATAAAATTTTATATACTTAAATTATTATTATCATAAAGTAGAACAAAAAATAAAAAAGGAGTTTTGATATGAACAATGAAAATGAACAGTTAAAAAGTGATTTACTCATCAACGATGAAAAAATCAAAAATCTTAATTTCAAGATACCCTGGTATTATTCTTTATGGACTATATCCATACTAATTCTTTCTACATTTTCAACATACTCTATATCATTTATAGTTGCAATAATATTCTTATTTAAAAGAAATAAGATAATGAAAAAACATAAAGATAGCATTAGTATACTATTATCTGATGTCGAAAAAATCAATAATAAATATATTTTATTAAATGATGAAATTAAAATGAAAGAAAAACACTTTGAAGATTTATGTGAATCAAATGAAAATAAGTTAAAAGAATTATCCAATCTATTAGACAAAAAGAAAGTTGAAATTGATAAATTTGATTCAGAAAACCAAGATAAATTTAAACTTATCGAAGAACTAAAAATAGAAAAAGAAAGACTTGATAATCTTATAAAAGATAAAAATATACTTAAAGATAATATTAATACTTTAAATTCTCATTTAGAAGAATTAAAAAATGAAAGGGAAGAGCTTAGAGATATAAACACAACTTTAAAAAATAAAAAAGAAGAGCTAAAAAGATTATCAGAAGAATTAATACAGACTGAAGATGAGGTTCTGCTTCAATCATTTGGATTATATAATCCAAAATATGATTTTGAAAACTCTGATGAGTATATGGAAAAATTAAAAGAAATAAGAGAAATGCAAAAACTATTAATAAGAAATAAAACAGGTGTAAAATATTCTGATTCTTGGACTGTTGATGGAAGCATTCAAAAAGGTAGAACTATGACTAATCAAAATATTAAAACAGCTCTTAAGCTATTCAATAGTGAATGTGACATAGCTATGTCAAAAGTTAGTTTTAAAAATATTGATTCTATAGAAAAAAGAATACGAAAAGCATTTACTGATACAAATAAATTAAATACTTCAAATAAGGTTTCTATAAAGGAAAATTATCTTAATTTAAAAATAGATGAGCTTTATTTATATTATGAATACCTTCAAATGAAGGAAGAAGAAAAAGAAGAACAAAGAGCTTTGAGAGAACAAATGAAAGAAGAAGCTCTTGTTCAAAAAGAAATAGAAAATCAAAAAAGAAAACTAAAAAAAGAAGAATTACAATTCAAAAATGAATTACTTAGACTAAAATCAACTATCCCAGAAGATGAAAATGATAAATTAGAATGGGAACAAAAAATTAATTCTATAGAAGAAAAATTAGCTTTATTATCAAAAGATTTAGATGATGTATTAAATAGAGAACAAAATACAAGGGCAGGACATGTATACATAATCTCTAATATTGGTAGTTTTGGAGAAAATGTATATAAAATAGGAGTAACTAGAAGGCTAGACCCAACCGAGAGAATAAATGAATTAAGTAGTGCATCAGTTCCTTTTAAATATGATATACATGCGACTATATTTAGTGAAGATGCACCTAAGCTAGAGTCAGCTTTACATAAAGCTTTTGATAATAAGAGAGTTAATAAGGTAAATAATAGAAAAGAATTCTTCGAAGTTACTCTTGATGAAATAAGAGCAGAAGTTGAGAAAAATTTTGATAAGACTGTGGAATATACAAAACTAGCGGAAGCACAAGAATATAGACAAACGTTAAAAATACAAGAATTAAATAATAAATTAGCTTAAATATATTCAAACAATTATAATTTAATAAAATATTATTTTTGAATATCTGTATCAATTTGTGGTATAATAAAAGCAAGAAGAACTACAATCTATTTATGGTAGAGTGGAGTTCGTAATTTGAAAATTACTTAGTTTTATGGAATCTGATTTTTAAATCAAATTCCCAACCACTCTTAGTGCCAGCTTTGAGTGGTTTTTTACGTTTTTTAAGTAAATTGCTAACTAGACAAACTATTAAACTAACAGATAGTCTTTCTAGTACACTTTGTAAAAAATTATCCATGTATATTCACCTCCCTTCTTAGCGTTGGGAGGATAATTTTTGATACATGAACTCCACTCTATAAATTGTAGGTTGCATCTTCTTGCTAAAAATATTATAACATATAATTCTTACATATTTTACCTATATATTACATTTAAATTTCTATTTTAGCTTATTCTTCTTATTTACACGTATATAAGTACGTTTTATAATATAATTGTAAGGAGTTGATAAAATGAAAAAAGATATATATGTATATCCAGCTATATTTAGCTATGATGAAGATGGTATTTCTGTAGAATTTCCTGATTTACCAGGTTGTTTTACATGTGGAGATACAACAGAAGAAGCCTTAAAAATGGCTAAAGAAGCTCTAGGACTACATCTGTATGGTATGGAAGAAGATAACAATACAATACCAAGTGCAACAACTATAGATAAATTAAACTTAGAGAAAAATCAAATACCTACTTTAATAGAAATATATATGCCGATTCACAGAAAAGCTATAGAAAATTACTCTGTTAAAAAGACTCTTACTATTCCGCAATGGCTTAACAGAGAAGCTGAGAAACATAAGGTTAATTTTTCTCAAATACTTCAAGAAGCTTTAAAAAATCATCTTAACATTCATTAGATATAATTAGAGCAGTTTAACTGCTCTTTTATATAAAACATATAAACTTATAAAGGGAGCGTACATATATGAATATCAAATCAGCTTTTATAAGAAAAAGGGGAGAAAAATTTCATGTATATGTGGAGTATATGGAAGAAGAAACTGGTAAAAAGAAACAGAAAAGTTATGGAAGTTACGAAAAGAAAAAGGATGCTGAGAAACATTTAATTGAAATAAAATCTACTATAAACAATAATAAATTTGTTGCTCCAAGCAATATTACTGTAGTTGATAGATGCGTCAAATATTTAGAAGATAAAAAAATAAATTTCTCTCCTAATACGTTAAAAAACCGAAGAGATATAATAAAAAATCAAATTCAGCCATTTTTTGATGAAATGAAATTAACAGATATTACACCTTCTATATTACAGACTTATATAAACACTATATATAATAAAACTGCATTAAACTCTGCAAAAAATATAGTAGGTTTTTTAAAAGCTGTATTAAAAGAAGCATATAGACTGAAAGAAATACAAGAAAATATATGCGAATTTATAATAACACCAAATAAAAGGGATACTACGACACACAATTTTTACACTAAAGAAGAAGCTAAATCCTTATTAGAAAAATCTAAAGATACTATTTTATCTATCCCTATTTATCTAATGTTAACGCTTGGATTACGTTTTGGAGAAACTGTAGCTCTTAGATGGTCTGATATAGAACTTGATAAGAAAACTATACATGTAAATCAAATTTTAGTATATGTTGATAGTGTTGTAAGTTTTAAAGAACCTAAAACATCGAAATCAAAAAGAACATTATCAGCACCTGATGAATTAATAAGTTTATTAAAAGAAGAAAAGCTAAAACAAAACAAATTAAAATTACAAGGAATATTAAAAAATGAATTAGACCTAGTATGTCTAAACTCAAAATTTAAACCTTGGACTCAACCAAATTTTTGTATACCTTTCAAAAGACTATTAAAAAATAATAACCTTCGACACATAAAGATACATGAATTAAGACATACAAATGCAAGCTTACTTCTTCTAGCTGGAACTAATATAAAAATAATCTCTGAAAGATTAGGACATACAGATATAAAAATAACTATGAATAGATATTCTCATATTTTAGACGAAATGGATAAAGAAGCCTCTGAAAATATAAGTAATGTTCTCTTTAAATAATGTTCAGTTTTATGTCAGTTAAATGTCAGTAATCATCATATTTTTCTTAAATGTCAGTTAAATGTCAGTTATATATATAATAATACATAATAGTAAACAACCGTATTTCACTACTATTTACTATTATTTAATAGTATTTATAACTCAGATTTGATATAATACATATGGTAAAATTTTAATCAATAAAGCCTATATATTACTTATATATTAAAGTTAACAAATTTAAAACTAAGGAGAGCTATATGTTAAAAGCAATAAAAGGAAATATAATTTTTACAAAGACCTCAGATACTTTTACAGTATTTGAAAATAGCTACATTATACTAAACAAGGGCAAAGTAAAAGGTGTCTTTAAAGATATCCCTAAAGAATATAAAAATTTAGAAATCATAGACTACACTGATAAACTTATAATACCTGGTATGAACGACCTTCATTGTCATGCACCCCAATTTAGAAATTTAGGCATGGCTATGGATAAAGAACTTATACCATGGCTTGAAACTTATACATTCCCAGAAGAATCAAAGTATATAGATATAGAATATGCTACAAAGATGTATAAAAAATTTGTAAAAGAAGTCTGGAAAGCAGGTACTACTAGAATAGCTGTATTTGCAACAGTACATAAAAAAGCTTCTATGAAACTTATGGATATTTTTAAAGAAGTTGGTCTTGGAGCATATGTTGGTAAAGTAAATATGAACATGAATTGTCCTGACACTCTACTAGAAAATACGGAGGATTCTATCAACGATACAGAAGAAATAATAAGCAAATACAATGACATAAATTCTATTGTAAAACCAATTATAACGCCTAGATTTATACCTAGTTGTACAAGTAAACTTTTAAAAGAATTAGGCGATTTATGTTTAAAATATAATGTTCCTATACAATCACATTTATCTGAAAATCATGATGAAATTGAATGGGTTAAAAGTTTAGAACCTGAATCTAAATTTTATGGAGATGCCTATAATAGATACAATTTATTTGGTCAAACCCCTACATTAATGGCTCATTGTATTCACTGCTCTCAAGAAGAAATAGATTTAATGAAAGAAAATGAGGTTATGGCTGTTCATTGTCCTGCTTCTAATTTTAATGTTGGTAGTGGAGCTATGCCTATTAGAAAATTACTTGATAATAATATTAAACTAG
The DNA here is from genome assembly GCF_020657785.1 of Clostridioides sp. ZZV14-6154. Classification (NCBI taxonomy): domain Bacteria; kingdom Bacillati; phylum Bacillota; class Clostridia; order Peptostreptococcales; family Peptostreptococcaceae; genus Clostridioides; species Clostridioides sp. ZZV14-6154. Next base: position 673,011 of record NZ_JAGWCY010000001.1, read on the forward strand.
CCCTTGGTTCTGATATAAGTGGTGGCCATACACTATCAATATTTAAGGCAATAGTATCTGCAATACAGTTATCAAAATTATACTGGGTAAATTCTAATAAGAAATGCAATTTTCTATCTTTATCTGAAGCCTTTTATATTGCAACTAAAGGTGGAGGAAGTTTTTTTGGAAATGTTGGTAGTTTTGAAGAAGACTACGATTTTGATGCATTAATTATTGATGATTCAGATTTAAATCATGACAATTATTCTATACCTGAAAGACTTGAAAGATTTATATATGTTGGTGATGACAGAAATATCATTCATAGATATGTATGTGGAAAATTAATTGAAGAACCTAATATAGAATTATAATAAAAATTTTGATTATATAGAATTTGTTTAATTTATATAACTATAACTAGTAAAAGAGTATATTTTGAACCTAAAAAACTATAGGTTAAAATATACTCTTTTTCTTTAATCTATTTATAACTTTAGTAATTATATCATATTTCCCTTAATATAATCCCCTATTCACATCTTAGATTATCTATATACATCCAAATATTAAAAAAATAATTATGATTTTATAGAACTAATCAATTTTTTCTTTGTAAGCATTTTTAAACTTTATTTTTACTTTTGTTGTATGCTTTACATACACTAACTATTAAGAGTATACCTATAACTCCAAGTGATATTCTACTGATTACAAATCCCTGTGGAATATTAAATGCAAGATTCCCCATCATATCTGCAACTTTACTCTCCAGTATAGAGTTTACTAGACTCTTACCAGATATAATAGATAGTGCACCAGAATTTGTTATAAGAAATATTATTGGAATAAAAATATATAGTAAATTTCCATTTATATTACCAATAAACATACCCATCCCTAATACAAATAATACAGATGGTATTAAAATAAGAAATATAGGCTGTACAAACTGACCAAAGTTATTGAATTGAAATACTCTATTGTAAAAAATAAAACTTATCGCAATTACAATTGCAACTGTTAGAAGATATCCAACTGCTATTGTAATACTTTTTAAGCAAAAATATGTTGTAGGCTTTATCTTAGTTGTCATAGTAATTGTCCTTACTGCTTCTTCTTTTTTTGAAAATATATATGTACAAAACATAAGAACTATAACTAGTAAAAATGGATTTACATCAAGTAAAAAACTTGAATAGCTCCACTCTGAAAATGGTGCTGTATCATTTAAACCATAGATTGTTTTTGTCTTAAGAACATTGTAGGAGAACCATCCTGTTATTAATAGTAAAACTAAATACACCTTAGAAAATAATAGTCTCTTCATTTCATATTTCATTATTTTTAAATTATTCAAGATTCAATTCCTCCCCTGTAAGATTACAAGCTTTTAAGAAATCATCATATTTTAATATATTGTACTTGTATTTATCATATAAACTTTTGAGAATAGTTTCAAATTTATCTTGACCTAAAATCTCTTCCGCCTTTAAAAGTTGTAGTGGCATTTTGTTGTAAAGAAGTCTCATAGAATTAGGTGATAAAATATTGAATACATAGTTCTCAGGTAACTTTTCTAGATATTGTGGATTATTCATATAGAAATTCCTATTAAGTTTATCATTTTCTTTTTTCCAATTATCTATAGTTTTTTTACTATACTCTTTTCCATATTCATACTCCATAAACTTATTAGTCGCATAATTTGTTATACCTTCTGCTGACCAAGGTGATACCATTGGATCAACTTGTACTATAATTCCCCACCATTGATGACATATTTCATGTGCCAAAACTTCAGCCCCATTACTACCTTCTCCTATACTATTTTCAAATACACCTGGGTTGAAAATACTTTCATCCATATAACTTATATTCTCATATGCTTTTCCTCCAGTCCCAATGCTTGATGTAGCTCCTCCTTCTACTAACTTAAGTGGAATAACTTTATAACGCTCTAATTCTCCATATTGCTTCATATAAAAAGCAATAGAATCTTTTATAATTTTCTCTGCATTCATTTTGTTTATCTTGTCTTCATTCTTTCTATTATAATAAAACTGTACCTTAATCCCACCTGCTTGTATATCTTTTTTTACATAGTCCGCAGCTATTATAGTTAATTTAGTTCCTTGTGTATTGAATTTCCATGTACATTCATTATTCTTTTTATCAACTTTTAGCTTTTCTGTACTTATTCCACTTATTACAGGTGTTATACCTGTAGGTAAAGTGATGTTACCGTGAATCATTGATTCCATTGTATTCATAACATCAATTTTAGGTTCTGGGTATATTGAGCTACCAACTATCTTAATATTCTCTTCACTTATTATATATCCTGAAAGAATTTCTTCTAGCAATTGATTATTTATTAATTTACCTCCATACTCAATTTCAATTTTAAGATTTTTTTCTTTAGTTGTATCTAAACTAATTCGTCCTTCTGGTTGCTTCTTTTTAGAGATATCAAATTTAGCTTTTTTACCATTTATCTTGATATCTTTAACATTGTATCCAGGATTTAAATCAAATTTCAATTTTTGTTCTTTACCACTATTATTTTCCATAGTATATTCTATTTTCCCATCCAAGCTTGCCTTCTTAGGATTTATTTTTATATCAAGATTTGAATCAATTAATTTTATATCCTTATTTAACTTTTCATCCTCTTTAGTAGCCATAACTACACCTGAACCAGATTTCTTATCTACTACATTCTCCATTTTAGTTGGAGGACTATCATCATAATACGGTTCTAATGCATATATACTATAAGAACTAGCAATTAACACTACAGTTAAAATTGATATTGATACTTTCTTCATATTAAACATCATAGATGAAAAGATATTTTTTTCATATTTTCTTGTGCATATTACACCCATTAAATAAGTTGATATTGACACGAAACTCCAAAGCAGTCTATTCCAATATAAAGCTCTTAATTGCAAGGCATTTCCAAAACTAGAAGAGTAAATAGTTACCTTTGTCTGTACCCAATCAATAAGATAACTATCTTTTACATTTATAGATAAAAATATTAGTATAAGTAACATAATTATACTTAAATCAATGCGTCTTGTTATAGAGTAAAATCCAGCTGAAAGTAAAATACCAAATAATATAGCTGGTAACATTAAAACTAAGTAATTTATCAGATAAATATTTAAACTAAAATCCTCACTCATCTTAATGATAGAGTATGGTAGACAGATAATCATTGAAATTATTACAGATACTATAGCTGATACAAGAATAGAAATTACCTTAGCTAGATTTAAACTTTTGGCATCCATGATAGTTTCTATAATCCCATTAGTTTTGTTTCTGTAGACATTATCCATCTCATATATTGTAAACATCGAAAATAAGACTGTGCCTATTAAAGCCCCTAGTTTTGCTGGATTAAGTAAAACAGGTACACTCAAACTAAGCTCTTGTCCTAAATTACTTTGTAGTAATAATTCAGGCATTTCATACATTATTATTGATAAACCTGGTATCAATGCTATTACTAATATGAAAGTCCATGTAATCTTTGAACTAAAAAGCCTCTTTATCTCATCTTTGATAAATTTAATTGATTGCATTACTTTATCTCCTCCTCAGATATTAAAAACATATATGCATCCTCTAGGGATGGTTCTACAGATATTGCAAAATCTGGAAGTTTATGACTTACAATACGATATGAAGTTCCTGTTGTGGTAAGAATACTTGATGTAACTTTAAATTTGCTTTTTCCATTTTTATGTATTTCTCCATTTTTATCTTCATAAATACCAACATGTCCTTGTGCTTTTTTAATTAACTCTTCTGAGCTTCCATCAAACAGTACATTTCCTTTATTTATCACGATTAGTCTATTACATACTGACTGAACATCCTCTATAATATGTGTCGACAATATTACAATTTTATCTCTTGAATTTTTTGAAAATAAGTTACGGAAGTTTATTCTCTCCTCAGGGTCTAATCCAACTGTAGGTTCATCCAGTATTAATAGTCCTGGATTTCCCATTATTGCTTGGGCTATACCTACTCTCTGTTTTTGTCCCCCTGACAGGGTTTTAATTTTTGAGTTTCTTTTTTCTAATAAATTGGTCTGATTAATAACTTCTTCTATTATCTTTTTTGTGTTTTTATTAATACCTTTTAAAATTGACATATATTCGAGGAATTGATACACTGTCAATTCATCATATAATCCAAATTCTTGTGGTAAATATCCTAATTTACTTTTTAACTCTGTCTCACACTGTTGAAGAGGTTTCCCATTTACTAAAATCTGACCTGAAGTTTGTAATATTCTTGAAGTTAGTAGCTTCATTAAAGTGCTTTTTCCTGCTCCATTTGGACCCAATAAGCCTATAAAATTTGGACTTTCAAGACTCATATTTATATTTTTTAGTGCTTCCTTCCCTGCTTTATAAGTCATATTTAAATTTTTAACATCGATTTTCATATTTCACTCACCTTTCATATTTTTAGTTTCTTATTACATTTTTTATTATATAAATGAAGTATGTAGTTAATATGTTCTTACCTTGTTTTTTATATGGCACCTAAATACTTTTTAAATACATGTTTATAAATAAAATATTTACTGCAATGTATTTTTTAATGCGATAGGAAATATAGCTGTAAATTTTACACCCACTGATGTATTTTCAATTTTATATTTAACCTTGTGCATATCAAATATAATTTTAATAATATACAATCCTAAACCACTTCCGCCAGATTGTCTACTTCGTGACTTATCTACACGATAAAAAGGATTAAAAATATTTTCTATCTCAGATTCTTCTATAAATGTATTTGAATTCTCAACCTCAAAAACTCCACATTCATTATTCTTATACAATTTTATATTTACCAAAGCACCGTTTTTTGAGTGCTTAATTGAATTGTTAATAATATTAGAAATAGCTTTTTTCATCAATTTTATATCTACAAAAGAGTATAAATTTTTTTCTATATCACTAAGAATATCTATATTCTTATTTTCTGCTAATATTAAGTAATTTTGTATTGATTTTTGTATTAATGAACTCATATTGATTTCTACTGTATTTAATTTAAATCCAGATGACTCCATACGAGAAATATCAAGAATTTCACGTACCATTTCTTCCATGCTTTCCATTACCTTAAGTGAATGTCTTAAATAAGTATCTCTATCCTTATACATGCCAATATTATATATCATGCCTTCAAGTTGACCTTTTATAATCGTAATTGGCGTTTTTAGCTCATGAGATACCGCTGCAAAAAAAGCTCTTCTACTTATTTCGTTCTTTCTTTCCTTTTCAATATCTTCTTGAAGCTTTGAATTTGCATGTTCAAGATTATTAAGTGTAATTGATAAATTATGTGCAAGTTCATTTAAACTTAAAGCAAGAGAACCTATTTCATCGTGACTTTCTACATCACATCTAACATCTAAATTCATCTGTGCAATTTTTTTTGAGGTGTTACTTATCTTGACAACAGGTTTTGTAATTACTCTGGAATAAATAAATGCAGTAACTAGTGATATTATCAAAATCATTATTGCGACTACTGGTATCAATTTTAATAAAATTATAGAAGCTTCATCAACTACCATCAATTTTGGTACAACAGAGAGAATATATTTATCTGAACTATCTTTAAATGTAATCTCAGTGGATATAGCACTTACATAGCTACTTCCCGAAATTTGATTATTATTTAAGTACTTATATAAAAAATTATCTTCATTGAATATAGCTTTTTGCTTCTTATTTGATATAATATTTTCATCACCTAATTTACCATACTTTATATTAGATGGTATTTCTACTAATTTTCCATTTTTCACTAAATCAATAGACACATTATTTTCAATTATAAAATCATAAAATTTAGGTGCTGAATCCTCATATTTAGTATTCTCAATAACTTTAACAAATTCATCAAGATTTTTTTTGATATCATCGGTTAGGTATGATTTATATGTTTTGGGCATTGACATCATGATAAATATATAAATTAGCGTACAGGACAAAATAAGTATCAAGGTTGTACTTAAAAAAACTTTTCTATTTAGACTTTTCTTAATCCAATACATCAATCCTATATCCTACCCCTCTTATTGTTTCTATGTAATCCACATCAAGTTTTTTTCTAAGATTTTTTATATGTGTATCTACAACCCTTTCATCTCCTAAAAAATCATACTTCCACAGGCTATTTATTAAATTTTCTCTAGTAAGTACACGACCCTTGTGTTCTATTAATTCTTTTAGAACTTCAAATTCTCTAGCAGTCAATTCAATCTTTTTACCATTAACAAAAACTTTATATCCTTCAACATCAATATTGATATCTCTATATAATAAAAATTCCCTATCTTCATGATTTTCTTCTTTGTCACCGATTCTTCTTAATACTGCCTCTACTCTTTTTAGAAGAACAATTGTAGAAAAGGGCTTTGTAATATAATCATCCACTTTTAATTCAAATCCTTTTACTTGGTCTGTTTCTTCATCCAATGCTGTAAGTATAATAATTGGAATATTAGATTCATTTCTTATCATTTCACAAACTACAAAACCGTCTATCTTTGGCATCAAAATATCCAATAAAATCAAATCAAATTGTTGTTTTTTAAACTTCTCAATCCCATCAAGACCATCATTTGCTGTTATAATAGTATAACCTGCATTTTCTAAAAATGTTTTTATTATATTTTGGATATCTATATCGTCTTCTATGACCAATATTCTCTTTGACAAGTTTATCCTCTCTTTCTATAACTATAAACTTTAGGTTGTATAATATATATTTAGATTATACATTATCTTTATGTTTTTAATGTGTAGCATAAGGCAATTCTCATAAACTCCTCTCCTATTATATATTGGTAAAATTGTCAGTTCAATATAATATTTCTATGAAATTTTTACCATTTATTATTTTAAAGATATTCTCTTATTTTATTTTTATTAATTTTTTTTAGAAATACTAAATTTTATTTGTAAATATATAGTAATTTTTACATTATTCTTATATAATATATATGAATAAATAATTTTGGAGGACTTGTCTAATGAGTGAATTTAAAAATGTTAATGCAGTGAAAAAAGCAAACGTTTATTTTGATGGTAAGGTAAGTAGTAGAGTACTAATATTTCCTAATGGCGAAAGAAAAACTTTAGGATTGATGTTACCTGGAGAGTACACTTTTTCTACTAGAGAAGAAGAAATAATGGAAATGCTTGCTGGAAGCATGGATGTAAAACTGCCTGGAAGCAATGAGTTTGTAACATATACAGAAGGTCAAAAATTTAATGTTCCTTCTGATTCAAGCTTTGATTTAAAAGTAACTGAAGTTGTTGACTATTGCTGTTCATACATAGCTGATTAATAAATATACATGATATTCTTATATAAAATTTAATGTAAATAAAAAAAGAACAACTCTATTTAATATTAAGTTGCTCTTTTTTATATTATTCAAGTCAGTTTAAATCTGGAGCTATTGTGTCTAGTATCTCATCTAATACAAATAACATAACTTTTATCATAATTGGCATTAATACCGCTAATACCATAGTTATAAGGATTAGCTCTTTACTTAGAGCTACAAAGGAGAATAGTCCACCTAAAAATAGAATACCAATAACAAATGATATAGTCATGCTTACAATTAAAAATAATCTTTCTTTATTAAATGGCAAGCATTGCTGTCTTAATATCAAAAGACCACATATACCAGTTAATATAGCACACATTGTAGAAAATACACTTGAACTATAACCTAAATATTCGACTATATTGTAAACAATAATTACATTTAATGTTACACATAGTGCTCCTGGTAAAGCATTTTTTAATATATTAAGCAAGAAATTTCCTGAAATTCTACTTCTATTTGCCTCAAGAGCTAAAAAGAATGATGGTATACCTACTGTTACAGCTCCAATCAAGGATAATTGAATTGGTACAAATGGATATTGTCTACTAAAGAAAAATAATGTTAATAATGACAAGAAGAATGAAAATATTGTCTTTACTAAAAACAAAGAAGATGCTCTTTGAATATTATTGATTACCTTTCTTCCTTCCATAACAACCTTTGGCATGGATGCAAAGTTTGAATCTAATAAAACTAAATTAGAAACATTTTTGGTAGCATCACTTCCAGATGCCATAGCAATACTACAGTCAGCTTCTTTAAGTGCTAACACATCATTTACACCATCTCCTGTCATTGCTACTGTACGATTTTGTTGTTTTAATGCTATAATCATTTGTTTCTTTTGTTGTGGGCTTACTCTTCCAAAAACACTATATTTATCAACAGCATCATATATGTCTTTATCATTTTTAAATGTTGTTGCATCAATAAATCTATTAGCTGTTTTAAGACCTGCTTTTCTTGCTACTTCACTTACTGTTATAGGATTATCTCCAGATATAATTTTTATATCTACACCTTCATTATAAAAAAATTCTAAAGTTTCCTTGGCCTCATCCCTAATTTTATCTAATATCAGTATAAAAGCAAGCGGTTTTATATCTTCAGGTATATTATGCTCTTCCATATAAGAGTTACTATGAGCTAAAGCTATTACTCTATTTCCTGCTTTAGAATATTTTTCAATCTCTATTTTTAAGTCTTTATATCTATCTTTAAAAATAAACTCAAAAGCTCCTATTAAGTATGTACCTTCATTTTCAAAAACAACACCACTGTATTTTCTTGCTGATGAGAATGGAATTAAATTTTTTACTTTATATGTATCTGAAATATCATATTTATCTCTTATAGCATTTAATGTTGCATTGTCATCTTTAAGAGAATTACACAAATTTCCCATTATCTCGTTTATATCAACTTTTTCAAGCATTACTACATCATCAACTTGCATTTTACCCTCTGTAATTGTACCTGTTTTATCAAGACATAATGTGTCAACTCTAGCAAGAGTCTCTACACAATATAATTCTTGAACTAAAGTCTTGTGACTTGCAAGCTTTATTGTCCCAACAGCTAAAGCAATACTTGTAAGTAGCGTTAATCCTTCTGGTATCATTCCATTTACAGCTGCCACAGTACCTACTACAGATGTTGCTATAGAATCTCCATTTCCAAAATGTTGTTTTACAAACAATATAATTCCTAAAGGAATAATTATTACACCAACAACTTTTAATATTACATTTAATGAATTTCTAAGTTGAGAATTGTGTTTCTTGGAAATTTTAGCATCATTAGCTATCTTATTTGCATAGTTATCTTTTCCTATGTTTTCAACTTTTACAAATGCCTCTCCAGAAACTACAAAACTACCAGAATATAAAAAATCGCCTTTGTTTTTTACAATAATATCAGATTCTCCTGTGATTAGAGATTCATTTATCTCTAACTTTCCTTCTAAGACTTTTGAATCTGCACAGATTTGATTTCCTGTTTTTAAAATCATAATATCATCTAGCACTAATTCCTGAACATCAATCTCTCTTTTCTCTTTTTCCCTTATAACAGATACTTTGCTTGATACTATAACAGATAGATTGTCCAACAATCTTTTTGCTCTTATTTCTTGAATAACACCAATAATAGTATTAATTACAGCAATAAATATAAATAAGGTATTTTTAAAAGAGCCAACTGAAACTAGCAAACAAACTAAAACAATATTTATAAGATTAAAAAGTGTAAATATATTATCTTTAAAAATTTGCTTGTATGTTTTAGTTTTTCCATTGTCAAATACATTAATTAAATTATCATCTATTCTACTTTGAAGTTGTTCACTGTTTAATCCAACATTTATATCACAATTATATCTTTTTAGGTTAACTTTATCCATATTATACTCCTTTCAACTTAACTTTTTCTTTAACATTAATATCTATAAATATATTGTAAAATTCTAATTTAGTTTAATATATCTTATTATAGTTTATATAATAAAACATAAATCTAAAGATTTAAATATCATAATTCTTAAGATTTCCTAAATTTTTTATGAATTTCGATATATTTTTATTAAGTTTAAATTAAGTTAAAAGAATAAGTAGATTTATTATATCCTATAAAATAAAACTACTCTGTATATTCAGTTTCCAAATCTTCACATTTTTCTTTACCATATATAACCATTCCTATAATTGAAATTATTATAAGCACACTTCCTACAATACTATAAAGATTGAACTCTTCATTCAGTAGAAATACTCCTGCAAATATAGATACCACTGTAGCTATGTTTGATAATATTGATGATTTTACAGCCTCTAGTTTAGACCTTGAGTAGTTATTTAAAAACATAGCTAACAAAGAACACCCCATACCCAAATAAACTATTGGAAATACAATCTCCATATTAAATAATCCTTTTGCATATTCTATTAGACTCCCTGATATCAATTCACCACCAACAGATATTGATGTAAATGATATTGTTCCAATTAGTTGCATTGCTGCTGTTATTTCAATTGGTGTAAATTCGCTTTTAGATAATTTTCTTACATATACACCATATGCACCAGCACAAATTACTGCCCCAAGTATCATTATTCTTCCAAGCATGCTACTTGTTTGATTCCCTGTATTTTGTAAGTTTACTATTATAACTCCAAAAACTGCAATTGCGATGCACACTACTTGTTTCAAGTTCATTTTTTCATTTAAAAATATAATTCCCATAATTCCTGTAACTACTGGTATCATAGATATCATAACACCAACTTCTGATGTAGATGTATACTTAACTCCAAGTGTCTCAAGCATAAAATATAGAAATGGTTGAAACATACATAAAATCAAAAGTGATTTAATATCTTTACCTTTAAAGTTTAAGCTTATAAATTTAAACTTATATAATGCTATTACTGCTATCAATCCAATTGTAAATCTTAATGATAATACTGTAAAAACCTTATTGTCAACCAAATTTAATACTGTCTTAGTAAAATAAAAAGAAAAACCAAATAGAATATTTGCCAATACCCCTAAAGTATAACCTTTTGTTACATCACTTACCTTGTTCATAAATTTAACATCCTCACATTTTCTAATAATATATAAAAAACTTTAACAGTACATACCATGTATGTCAACATATACACAAAAAAGCTATCTAATTTAAGATAGTTTAGATAGCTTTTTAATACAAATATAAAATTTTTGTATATTTAAATTATTTATTATTTATCTTTGTGACCATGTTAATATAGGCTTTTTCACTGCTCTTGCATCATCAACTCTTTTAACTAAAGTATTATGTGGAGCAGTTTTTAGTAATTCTGGTTCTTCCTTAGCTTCTTTTGCGACATTCTTCATAGCTTCAATAAAACTATCTAATGTTTCTATACTCTCACTTTCTGTAGGCTCTATCATAAGCGCCTCATTTATAATAAGAGGGAAATACATTGTTGGAGGATGATATCCATAATCCAACAATCGCTTTGCTATGTCAATAGTTTTTATATTTGCTTCTCCTCTTGGTAATCCGCCTAATACAAACTCATGTTTACATAAAGTATCTATTGGTAAAATATAATCATCTTTTATACTTTCTTTTATATAATTAGCATTTAGAACTGCCATTTCACTAGTTTCTTTAAGTCCATCTCTTCCCATTGTTAATATATATGTGTAAGCTCTTACAAGGACACCAAAGTTTCCATAAAAATTTTTAATTTTTCCGATAGATTTTGGTCTGTCATAATTTAATACATATTTATCTTCTTGTTTTTCAATTACTGGAATTGGTAAAAAAGACACTAACTCTTTTTTTGCTCCAACAGGTCCAGCCCCTGGACCACCGCCACCATGAGGAGTTGAAAATGTCTTATGAAGATTAAGATGGACTACATCAAATCCCATATCTCCTGGTCTTGTTATTCCCATAATAGCATTCATGTTTGCACCATCATAATACAAAAGACCACCTGCTTCATGTACAAGGTCAGCTATTTCTTTTATATTTTTTTCAAATAGCCCAAGAGTGCTTGGATTTGTAAGCATAAGGGCTGCTACTTCATCATTTAAAACTTCTTTTAACGCATCTATATCTACAGCACCATTTTTATCAGATGTTATTTGAATTACATCAAAATTCGCCATAGCTGCACTTGCTGGATTTGTTCCATGTGCAGAATCTGGAATTATTACTTTAGTTCTTTTATAGTCTCCTCTATTTTCATGATACGCCTTTATCAGCATAAGACCTGTAAATTCACCATGTGAACCTGCTGAAGGTTGAAGTGTCACTTCATCCATACCTGTAATTTCTGCAAGCTTATTTGATAAATCATACATAAGAGCAAGAGACCCTTGTGCTGTATCTGGAGATTGATATGGATGTATTCCAGTAAAGTTTGGAAGTGCTGCCATATCTTCATTAATTTTAGGGTTATATTTCATTGTACAAGAACCTAAGGGATAAAAACCAGTATCAACACCAAAATTCTTATTTGACAATAAAGTATAATGTCTAACTAATTCTAATTCACCAACTTCTGGTAAGTTTAATTCATTTTGTCTAGCCATACTTGGGTCAATCATATCTTCTATTTTTATATCATCTATATCTAACTCTGGAATTGAGTATGCTTTTCTGCCTTTTTTAGATATATCTATCAACAAACTATTATATTCTTTCATTATAACCCCTCCATTATTCCAACTAACTTATCTATTTCATTTTTACTTCTTTTTTCAGTTACACAAAGTAAAGTTGAATTTTTTAATTCTGGATAATTGTGTTCTAAATTATAACCACCTAATATATTTTCTTCTAAAAGTTTATCGTTTATAGTATCTATATTATGATTTCCTTGTACTGCAAATTCTTTAAAAAATCGGCCTTTAAATATAGGTCTGTATTTTCCTGTTTGCACAAGTTTATTATAAGCATAGTGTGCTTTTTTCATTGATTGCATACCAACTTCTTTAAATCCTTCTTTACCCATAGTAGCCATGTATATTGATGCTACAAGAGCATTTAGAGCTTGATTGGAACATATATTAGAAGTTGCTTTTTCTCTTCTTACATGTTGCTCTCTAGTTTGTAAAGTTAATACATATGCAATTTTCCCTTCTGTATCTAAACTTTGCCCAACTATTCTTCCTGGCATTTTTCTTGTATATTTAGATTTACTAGCCAAAAATCCTACATAAGGACCTCCAAAATTAAGAGGATTTCCTAGTGATTGAGCTTCTCCAACAACAATATCTGCTCCTATTTCACCTGGTGTTTTTAAAACACCTAATGATATTGGGTCAACACTCATAATTAACATGGCTTTATTTTCATGAGTTATCTTTTCTATTCCTTCCATTTCTTCAATAATCCCAAAGAAGTTAGGAGTTTGTATAAGGACACATGCTGTATCTTTATCTACAGAAGCTCTTAATTTTTCTATATCTGTAGTTCCATATTCACTACAAAAATCAATTTCTACTATTTCACAATCTTTATATTGTAAATAAGTTCTTAGTACTGATAAAGTTTCTGGATGTGTAGTCTTTGATACTACTATTTTACTTTTTCTAGTTTGATTCATTGCCATTATACATGCTTCTATTGCAGCAGTAGCTCCATCATACATTGATGCATTTGCAATTTCCATACCAGTAATTTCTGCAATCATGGATTGAAACTCAAACACTACTTGCAAAGTTCCTTGACTTATTTCTGCTTGATATGGAGTATATGCTGTATAAAATTCTGACCTTGAAGTTATATGTTTTATAATTGATGGAATATAATGGTCATACGCACCAGCTCCAAGAAAACAAGTTAAATCTTCTAGACTTAAATTTTCCTCTGACAATCTTTTTACTATTTTACTAACTTCTAATTCAGATTTTCCACTGTCTAGATTTAAATCTCTTTTTAATTTTAGTTCATCTGGTACATCTGAAAATAATTCATCAACTGAGTTTAATCCAACTACTTTTAACATTTTTATCTTATCTTCATTTGTAGCAGGTATATATGAAAATTTATTTTCTTTATTTACTACAACATTATCTTTTTTATATTGTTTTTTATAAAAAGGCTTCTTAACTGTTATAGCAGGAACAACTTTTTTTCTAATGGCTATACCTATTTCAGTTCCTGCTTTTGCATATTCAGCATCTATAATTCCCATACCTAAGATTTTCCCTGTTGTTGGAGATGCACACCCAGTAGTTACAAAACCAACTGTTTTATCTCCAACTTTTATATCATATCCATTTCTAGGCATCCCTTTGCCTTGCATTTCAAATCCTACTAATTTTCTTTTAATCCCATTTTCTTTTTCTTCTGCTAAGATTGATTTGCCAATAAATGATTCCTTATTTACTTTTACAAAAATAGATAATCCTCCTTCAAGTGGAGATATGTGTTCATTTATTTCATGTCCATATAGAGGTAAGGCTGCTTCAAACCTTAAAGTATCTCTACAACCTAGACCAGCTGGACATATATCTTCTCCTCCAACTTTTAGGACTTCATCCCAAATTGCTTTTACATGTTCATTTTTGCAATATATTTCAAAACCATCTTCTCCAGTATATCCTGTTCTTGAAACTAAACAAGAGTATCCAGATACTTTTACTTCTGGCATTGACTTATAAAATTTTATTGATTCTAAATTTATGTCTGTGATTTTTTGAAGAATTTTTTCTGCTTTAGGTCCTTGAACTGCTAATTGACAAACTTCATTAGATATATTTTTTATATTTACTTTATATCCTTCACTTTGCTTGATTATCCAGGCAACATCTTTGTCTATATTTCCTGCATTTATTACTAACAAATAATCTTCTTCCCCAAACTTATATATTAATAAATCATCAACAACTCCACCATTTTCATAGCACATAGGTGTATATATGATGTCATTGACTTTTAATCCACTTATATCATTCGTAACTAGGTTTTGTATAAATTTTTCTGATTCTACTCCTTTTACTTCTACTTCTCCCATGTGAGATACATCAAATATACCTGCACTTTTTCTAACCATTTTATGCTCTTTGTTTATTCCTTCATATTCCAAAGGCATCTCCCAGCCAGCAAATTCAACAAGCTTTGCACCAAGCTCTTTGTGTGTATTATACAAAGGCACTCTTTTTAATTCATTCATATATAACCCTCCCCATAAAATTAAACCTATTATATTTAAGCAACTTCACCACTATGTCCTGTATTTTCTCATAAAAAAAATATATAAGCATAGAAAATAATCCTAGCCTATATATCCCTGTTTGTATACCTGAAAGATTTAATAATTTAATATTATTCTGCTTCTTCGGTGACTTATAGTATTTAACTTAAGTCTCTCCAGAGTCCCATCAATTAGCGATATTTTTGCCTGAAAGCTTCTCTAAGGATTGGCATTTCTTAAATTTCTTCTTCGGCGCCTTTTTGTATAAAGGTCTCTCTCGCTAATCTCACTTGGAAATATTTATTTTCAATTTTATTTTATGAATATTTAAATCAAATGTCAACACATTATATTTATTTTTTTTTATGTATTAATTTTTTTGTTAAGTTTTTATTATCAATCATTTCTCTTTTATATTATTCACTCTTCTGCAAAGATATTATATATTAATGCAAAATAACATTTTCACTTAATTTATTATTAAAATAACACACAAATAACCAAATGTAAATTTGTATTGAGATTTACTATAACATGTTAAAAGTATATTCATACACTTGATGAAATCGTTTACAATTTTAAACTTGTGAAAAATAAGATTTTTAAAATAGAATATTTTTAATAGAATTACAACTATTGAATGGTTATGTGATTTGAATATTTTTAAAATTTTAGTCATTTAAAAAAAGCACCTCATATTAAAGTGCCAATCTATCATATATTGATTTTTCTAGTATTTTTCATCGTATCAAGACTCATTCATAAGTAGTAAATTAATGGTAAAATAACTTCTTAAATCCTTTGTAACTGCTTATAATTTCAATTTTTCTGTGGATAATCTAACTTTTAGTTATTTTTTCGATTTAAAAAAAAAGTAGAAATGTTTGCATTATGTTTTAAGATAGTTATTTATCAAAAAATAAAAACGGGATAGCCCACTCCGAAAGCCAGCAACCCCAGTTTTTTTCAGCACAACTAAGTACTGTAAAGTGCGGATGAAGGGAGTCGAACCCCCACGCCAATGGCGCTAGATCCTAAGTCTAGTGCGTCTGCCAATTCCGCCACATCCGCTTATATCACTCTTTTATTTTACTATATTTCGCTATTATTTTCAATAACTTTTTTAAATTATCTAAAAATAAATAAAATAATGATAATAGAAGGTGAAATTCATTTACAGCCTTATTCTGCAAGTTCTACTTCTACTTCATCTACTTTCTTACCTATAATTTGAAGACCTACAAATACAGCTACTATAGCAACTGGCAATACTATATATATTGGCAATCCAAATCCAGCTGGTATATATCCAAATACAATAGTAATTACTGCTGTAAATATGGCATATGGCATTTGAGTATTAACATGGTCTATATGATTACATCCAGCTCCCATTGAAGAAAGTATTGTTGTATCTGAAATTGGGGAACAATGGTCTCCAAATATTGCACCTGTTAAAACTGCGCTTGTACTTACTATTACATAAGACATATCAGGATTTAGTGAATATGCAAGTGGTATTGCAAGTGGCATAAGTATACCCATTGTTCCATAAGCTGTTCCAGTAGCAAAAGATATTATTGCTCCTAATCCAAATATTAAGCTTGGTAGCAAGAATGGAGGCAATGAACCAGATAATAAATGTATCAAGAATTTAGCTGTACCTAACTCTTTTATTACTGAACTTAATGACCAAGCAAGTATTAATATTACACCAGTGATTACTAAACTTTTCATTCCATCTATCCAAACATCAATTGCTTCTGATACTGTAAAAATCTTTTTAACTACAGCCATTATAATAGCAACTAAACTTGCAACTAATGCAGATTGGAATAATGCTCTAGATGCATCAGATGCACTAAATGCTTCTTTTATTGCTTCAAAAGAATATGGTGAATTTGTAAATAATTGTATTAAAGTCTTATCTTCACCTCCCATTATAGATGTATATCCACTATAATAGAATGATGCTAGTGCAACTACTATCAATGTACCTATTGGAATTATAGCATTCCATACACTTAATTTTACTCCATCTTTTGGAGCTAAATCATCCAATTCTTCAACGCCTTCATCAAGGTCTGTGCCAATTTTTCTACTTCTAGATTTTATTTCAGCTTTTCTCATTGGTCCAAATTCTTTTAATAATAACGCTGAAATTACAATAAATGCTAATATTAATATGTTATAAAATCTAAATGGTATTGTATTTAAAAATATGCCAAACGCATCAACATCTACACTTATACTTTCAAAAGCATCATGTATTAAACCAACTTCAAGACCTATCCATGTAGATATTATGGCAAGCCCAGCAACTGGTGCTGCTGTAGCATCTATTATAAATGCTAATTTTTCTCTTGATATTTTCATTTTATCTGCAACAGGTCTCATCATAGGCCCTACAATTAATGAATTAGCATAATCATCAAAGAAAACTAAAAGACCTAAAAACCAAGTTATAATCTGTGTCCCTTTAGCTGATTTTGCTCTCTTTGCAAGTGCTTCAGCTATAGCCTTGGCACCACCCATCTTGGCAACAAGATTTATTACTCCCCCAATTGCTAAGACTTGTAGTATTATCCCCGCATTCCACGGGTCTGATAGAGATACTAAAGCTCTATCTACTAAGTCTAAAAATGCTTGTATAAATGCAGCAAATACATTAACGCCACTGACTTGAATTATAAAACTCCCAGAAAGAATTCCTAGCAACAAAGAAATTATTACATTTTTAGTTATAAATGCAAGTATTATAGCAACTAATGGTGGTATTAAAGTTAAGATTCCAAATTTTTCTGCGTTAGCTAATGCAATAGTATCTATATCTTCCTCTGCAAATACCATTACAGTTGACATTATAAACATAATTGTCGTCAGAAAAATAATGTTAAATTTTTTATTTCTCATATAAATCTCCCTCTCTTTTTAATTTTGTGAATTATATAGGGTATTATGGGTTATGATAAAATAAAAAAGCCTTGAGTGGTAAACACTCAAGGCTTAAACATTACATACATTGATAATACTAAAAAACAAATATAATATAATTCCTTAAATGATAGCTCACCACAAATAAACCTGTGACAGTTGTACATATATTTTATGTACCCCCAGCAATATAATCTTAAAGCATCGATTATAAAACTTCGGCAATATCCCCTTTCCCAATAATTCTTTGTGCTTAACTCCTTATTAGTACTGATAGATTATTGCGCCTCTACCCTTTTATTCACTTTTATTAAATATATTTTGAGTATATATTATTTATTTAAACTTTGCAAGGAAGTTTTAAAAATTTTACTTTAAAGGATTTTTTATATCATTGTCGAATTATAAAATTAATTGTACTAAAATCAGCTAAAAAAATTTTATCAATTATATGGAGGAATTACTTTAATGTTATTAATTTACAATGAAAAAACAAACCCTTATTTCAATTTAGCAATGGAAGAATATCTACTTAAAAATTTTGACGAAGATTTATTTATTTTATGGAGGAATGAACCATCTATAATTGTTGGAAAAAATCAAAATACACTTTCTGAAATAAACTTAGAATATATAAGAGAACATTCAATACCAGTTGTTAGAAGACAATCTGGTGGAGGAGCTGTATTTCATGATTTAGGAAATATAAACTTTACATTTATAGCTTGTAATAATAATAGTTTTAGTGATTTCAGAAGATTCACTCAACCAATAATAGACTTACTTAAAACCTTAGATGTCAGTGCTGAGTTTTCTGGAAGAAATGACCTTCTTATAGATGGCAAAAAATTCTCTGGAAATGCTCAACATAACTATAAAAATAAAGTAATGCATCATGGGACACTTTTATTTTCATCTGAGATAAATGACCTTTCAAATGCACTAAAAGTAAAACCCATAAAATTTGAGGGTAAAGGTATAAAATCTGTAAAGTCTCGTGTAACCAATATAAGTGAACATTTACAGTCTGATATGGATATACTTGAGTTTAAAGATGCTATAATGAATTATCTTTCTGCGACAAATGCTGATAATACAAATTATTCTCTAAGTAAACATGACATAGAGGAAATAGAAAAACTTACTAAATCAAAATATGAAACTTGGGATTGGAACTTTGGTAATTCACCGAAATACTCTCTTTCAAATGAATTAAAATATGTTGGTGGAAATGTAGAATTTAATTTAAATGTTGATAAAGGTATAATAACTAGTATAAAGTTTTTTGGAGATTTCTTTGGGAAGTACGATGTATCTTTTGTAGAAGATAAACTTATCGGTACAAAACATGAGGAAAATTCATTGAGAACTATTTTAGATACAATTGAAATAAATGACTATTTCTTGGGTGCTGATACTAATATTTTAGTTTCTGGAATTTTAGGTGTTAAGTAAAAATAACAAAAATTTTAAAATATTTATAAAATTATGTTTACAGATACAAAAAATCATGCTAATATTTATAACATAATTAAAAATTAATACTTCTTATCCAGAGTGGTGAAGGGACTGGCCCTATGAAACCCAGCAACCAGTATATTTTAATATACATTGGTGCTAAATCCTGCAGTATTGTACTGAAAGATGAGTTTAAATTAGCTTTTAAAGCCTGAGTTTATACTCAGGCTTATTTTATTTTCACAATGTGATAAAAAGAGGGTATTTTATTTTTAACTAATCAATTATATTCAGGAGGGAATTTTTATGAAATTCAAAAAATTATTAAGTTTGTTATTATGTCTAGTATTTACTTTATCTGTAGTTGGATGTTCAAAATCTAAAGACGATAAAAAAATTGTTGTTGGTGCTACTTTAGTTCCAGGTGGAGAGTTGTTAGAAGAACTAAAACCACTTATTGAAGAAAAAGGTTATACTTTAGAAGTTAAAAACTTTGACGATTACATACTTCCAAATGAAGCTTTAAATAATGGCGAAATTGATGCAAATCTATTTCAACATGAACCTTATCTAAAAGAAGCTGTTAAAGCTAAAGGCTATAAAATAATGGCAGGAACTAAACTATATGTATGCCCAGCCATACTTTACTCTTACAAAATAAAATCTGTTGATGAATTTAAAAAGGGAGATACAATTGCAATAAGCAACAATCCATCTTCTTGTTCTAAAGACCTTAGATATCTTGAAAGTATGGGACTTTTAACTTTACCTAAAGAAAATAATTTAGTTAGTCCTAAAGATATAATTGAAAATCCAAAGGGCATACAATTCAAAGAATTAGATATTGCTCAAATACCATCTTCTCTTCCAGATGTAACTGCTGCATTTATAGACACTACTTACGCAGTACCTGCTGGTCTTAATGCTAAGAAAAATGGAATCTACACAGCACCAGTGAATGATGAGTATGCTAATCTTTTAGCATTTAGAACTGAAGATAAAGATAGTGAAAAAATTAAAGTTCTACAAGAAGTTCTTACATCAGATAAAGCAAGAAACTTAATTGAAGAAAAATATAAAGGAATTGTAATTCCTGTTTTTTAGTAGAATTAGTATAATTTGAACATTATTATTGTAATCTTGTTGAATATTGACTTATTAAGTGCTACCATTTAAATAAATCTATGTTTGTGGAGGAAGATTACTATGGCTATAGAATTGAAAAAAGGACAAAAAATAAATCTTACAAAAAAAGAAAATACCGATTTAGGTGAGATTTTAGTTAATTTAAATTGGAATCAAAAAGTACAAAAAAAGGGCTTTTTTGGAGCTCTAAGAAGTAGTAATATAGATTTAGATTTAGGCTGCTTGTTTGAAATGAAAAATGGTGCAAAAGGTGCTGTTCAAGCATTGGGCAATTCCTTTGGTAATTTAGAACATCCTCCTTTTGCTCAACTAGATGGAGATGACCGAACAGGAAGCAATACACAAGGCGAAAATATAAGAATCAACGGTAACAAGATAAAAGAAATAAAAAGAATATTGATTTATGCTTTTATTTATGAAGGTGTGGCTAATTGGTCAGAAGCTGATGGAATTGTAACTATTAAACAAAAACAAGATTCTGATTTAGTGGTTAAGCTTGATGAGCATAAAAATGGCTATAATATGTGTTCAATAGCATTAATAGAAAATGTAAATGATGAAACATTTAGCGTTGAAAAAGTAGTTAAATACTTTAAAGGACATAGAGAAATGGATAATGAGTTTAACTGGGGCTTAAAATGGGTTGCAGGAAAAAAATAATAATGTTTAAGAAGGTTCATCTTATCCAAAACATAACTTCATATTATTTACACCTCACATAAAACTTTATAAGAATTTATAGTTTTCATATAATTATTTATTTAAAATCGTATATCATATATATTGATGTTATTCTCAGTACTTATACCACTATACGTTTTTAAATAGTTAACAAAATCTAATAAAGTACTTATAATATAAGTACTTTATTAGATTATTATATATTAAAATATACTTTAACTATTATAAACTATAAACAATTTCTTTATCTAATATTTTTTCAAACTCTAACATTGGCATTGGTTTATAAAAGACAAACCCTTGAACCAAATCACACCCAATCTCTTTAAGAAACTCAACCTGTTCTTTATATTCAATACCTTCAGCAACAGTTATAATATTTAACTCTTTTATCATCTGTATAATATTTTTTATTACTATCTTCTCTTTTTCTTTGTTTAAACTCTCTTTAAAAAACATCGAGTCAAGCTTTAAAACATCAAATGGTAAATCCTTCAAAACACTTAGAGACGAGTATCCCTTTCCAAAATCATCCAAAGAACAAGTAAAGCCACTTTCATGTAGGTCATGTACAATTTCTAAAAGATGCTCTTGATTTTCAAAAGCAACACTTTCTGTAAATTCAATTTCTATAGTATTTTTAGGTATATTATATTTATTTTGTATGTGCGAATAAGTTTCTACAAACTTAGCATTATAAAATTGAATCTTAGAAACATTAACTGAGATAGGAACAATTGTTTTATTTTCATCTAATCTCTTTCTAATCCATCTACATACCTCTTCAAACACATATTGGTCTACCAAACTAATAAAAAACTCCTTTTCCAGTATTGGAATAAATATCGCTGGAGATATCACACATTTGTCTGGTGTCATCCAACGTACTAAGGCTTCTGCACAATCTATTTTTTGATTATGTAAGTTAACTTTAGGTTGAAAATAAACAACAAATTCTCTTCTATTGAGTGCTTCATGTATTCTACTCTTAATTGTATTTTCTTCAATCATTTTTTTACGAATATTTTCATTATAAAAAGCATACTTAGTACCTGGTTTATTTTTGACAGTCTTTTGTGCAAAGTTTGCACGATTTATCAAATCATCTATATTTAATTTCTCATTCACATCTTCAATACAACAAATTCCACTAACAATAGTAATACTATATTTATTTTTAATTTCATCTGTAATGTTAATCAACTTATCATCTACAACTTGTTGTCTTCTTAGCAAAGTCTCCTTATCTACATAACATCTTAATGCAACAAATCTATCTGCAATCTCTCTTGCAAATACTTCGTATTTTCCAATATCATCCATCATGATATTAGAATAGCGTTTTAATATCATGTCACCATAATCGTATCCAAATATATCATTGATATACTTAAAATTTTCAAAATCGATATAAAATATAGCAAATTTCTTATCTTTATACTTATAAATATACTGCTCTGCATCCAACTTAAACTTTTCTATAGTATTTGCTCCTGTAAGTTCATCTTTATATGCAATATTTTTTAAATCTACGTTTAGTTTTTCAAGTTTAATTAATCTTCTATTGTACTGTATAATCAATATAATCCATGCTACTATGCCTACAATCGATATTATAATTATTAAAGTCATTAAGTAATTGCTTTTTTCTTTAGAATAATGTTCTATTTCGAATACTGTGTCATTTGCAATCTTAAAAAATTCTTCACTTGTTTGTAATAACTGACTACTATCTTCTTCCATCCTTACTTTTTTAATTTCAATATTTAAATCTTCCCATTTTCTTTCTAGTAAAGATAAATACTCATTATATTTTTTACAGTCAGTGACTACTAGACCATATTTTCCATGTCCTGTATTTAATTCATGTAAAATTTCATCGATATATTCTACTAGTTCATCATTTGGTTGAAGATTCATTTCTAATTTAGTTAGACGTTGACTAGCTCCACGAACAATACCAACATAATTAATCAACTTTCCATAATCTCCAATGTTGTGAATTAATTGAACAGAAATGTAACTTATAGAAATTAATAAAACAAATAAAACTAAGATAGTCATCTTTAAAAATCTCTTCATAAAATACCTCTATCCCCTATATTTTCACGTTTATCAGATATTCTACAATTATGCTAACTAGGTTTTTTATATGTTATAAATAATTAGTATGATTTCAATTTTCTAAACATTTTTAATAACCAACTTAGTAAAAATATTGTATAATCATTTTTCTCAAATAACGTGTATTAAACTTTAATAAAATTCTCTTATCACTTAAAATATAAATAAGCTTCCTTAATTCCATCTTCTTGTGACTTAATTACATTTAAAAATTCTGCTCTTTGTTTAGTAGAACTTTCAGCTTTATTAAATTTTTAATAATCATATGTAATTAATCTAGGTTGTTCATTCTCGTTTGTAGGTGGTATTGAAAACATCAATGTGTTTTTTTATAATCATACTCAATAAAATAATCATCCATAAGTTCATACACACGTAAATGTTTTTCAAGTTCTGTTGTACAAAGTATTTTTCATGTAAACTAGTTGAGAAATAAGGGTCTATTTGATAAATATTAGAAATAGCTTAATCTAGTTCTTTAATCAAACCATTATTATCGCCTCGGCCAGTCATGAAATAGAAGGGTTTTAGAGAAAATTTGGCAATTGTTTTTACATTTTCAATATAATTCGTATTATAGTTAAGCATGTCTTCTGAGAACCATCTTGCATAGCCTGTATCTGTTCTTTTTCACTATCACAATATACATATTGTGGTATAAAGACTTCTTTTACAATATGCTTCTAAATCTTTTATCATTTTATTGTTATTTCTAATTACTACAACCCTCAATGTCTGTGTAGCTTGAGCGTCAATAATAATGTCTTTTGTATCATCATACAATACTTGTAAAACAGTGTCAGATACTACATAACTATGACTTGAATAGTTATATATTTTTCCAAAGTCATCATTTAAATTATAGCTCCCATTAAATCAATTTAGCCCAATTCTACCTTCTTTCTTTAGTGCATATGCTGTAGGTGTTATATGGATAAAAGCAATAATTAGTACTAAAAATAAAAAAACGTTTTTTTAGAGATTTTCTTCTTATATTTAACCCCCCTTCTGGGAAATTATATAATAAATAAATATATATCCATTGAATTATTAATATAATAACATAACCTTGTTCATGTATATATTGGATTAATTGTATCAAAATAACTAATAAACCGCAAGTTCTAGCTAGTTTTTTAAACATAGAATGATAAAATCCTTATAATCAAAGAAATTTTTTCACAACATTATATTTATGTTAAATAGTATTGTACATAATGAGCTATATCTTTCAATTAAATAAACTATATAAAGCAAAGCTTATAATGTTATTAACCACAGAAATATTTAAATCATAAAAAATCAGCCACTTTAAAGTGGCTGATTAATATAATCATTATATAAAGCACATTTGCTATAAACAATATGCTTACTTATTAACTGCTTTTGAAGCATCATCTATCATTTTATTTAAAGATGTAAGACCACCATCATTTACATACCATGTTGGTGCATCTAAGTATATTATATTATCATTTTTATAAGCATCCATAGATTTTATTACGTCATTGTTTAAAACAGATTTAGCTGTTAAACCAGCTTTCACATCACTACCAGTAGCTATACCTCTATCTATAACAAACATAATATCTGGATTTTGTTTAGCTATATATTCAAAAGTAATATTTTGACCATGACTTGATTCCTTTATATCTTTATCCTTATTCTTAAATCCAAAACTATTGTATAATATGCTAAATCTAGACTCTTCACCAAATACACTTAAATTCCCCTCATTTACCATAAGAGTTAAAGCATTTAAGTCTTTCTCTGTTACTTTTTTATTTAAAACTTCTATTTTCTTTTCAATTTTAGCAAATTCTTGATTAGCTTTCTCTTCTACTCCAAATATTTTAGCTATTTTATTTATATTACTTTTGACAGATTCTAAATACTTCTTATCATCTTTACTTGTACTTATTGTTGGTGCTATCTTAGATAATTGCTCATAAAAATCTTCTTGTCTTCCATTTATTATAATTAAATCTGGATTTGTTGATTTTATACCTTCTAAATCTGGTTCTTTTAATCCACCTAAGTCTGCATATTTTTCATCTTTATACTTTTCTAAAGATGCTGGCAAACTTGATTTTGGAAGTCCTACTAAACTCTCACTGACACCTAGTGCATCCATTGTATCTAGTGCTGAATAATCAAATACTACTACTTTTTTAGGCTTTAACTTTACATCTATTTCTCCTAAGCTATGAGTTATTTTTATAGTAGCATCTGAAGCATCTGCTGTTTTCTTCTCACCTTTTTTACTCCCACCTAATGCAAATACTGCTACTAATCCTACTATAGCCACTGTTGCTATTATTGCTGCTTTTTTATTCATCTTAATGTCTCCCTCATTTTTTATTAATATTCGTCTTAGTTTAAATTTTGATTAGAAAATTCATAGATTCCTATCTATAGTGTCTTAAAAATAAACACATATTCTATTTCCATTTATATGCTTAATGTCAAAGTTCATTTCGTAAATATCTCCTAAAACTTTTTCATTGACTATTTCATCTGTACGACCTACCTTTTCAATTTTTCCATTTTTAAGTGCAACTATATTATCTGAATAGCATGAAGCAAAATTTATATCATGCATGACCAACACTATAGTCTTACCTAATTCATCACAAAGACTTCTAAGTACCTTCATCATTTGTACTGAATGATTCATATCCAAATTGTTAAGTGGTTCATCAAGTAATATGTACTCTGTATTTTGGGCTATTACCATTGCTATATAAGCTCTTTGTCTTTGACCTCCACTTAATTCATCCAAATATTTGTCTTGTATATCAGTTAGTTTCATATACTCTATAGCTTCATTAATGTATTTTTCATCATCTTGAGTTAAATTTCCTTCACTGTATGGAAATCTTCCAAATCCAACTAATTCTCTTATTGTGAGTTTTAAAGTTATATTATTAGATTGTTTAAGTATAGCTATTTTTTTAGCTAGTTCTTTATTATTGTAAGAATTTAAGTTTTTTCCTTCTATTAATACTTCTCCACTATCACTGCCTATAAGTCTTGTTACTATTGATAATACAGTACTTTTACCAGCCCCATTTGGACCTATAAAAGATGTTATTTTCCCTTTTTCTATATTAAAAGAAACATTATCTACAACATTTTTATTTTTATATTTTTTAAATATGTTTTTTATTTCTATCATCTATTTGCCCCCTTTAATAATAATTGGATAAAGTAAATTCCTCCTATAAAATTTATTACTACGCTTAATGTTGTATCAAATTTGAATATATGTTGTATAAAAAATTGACCTATTATTAATGTAATTATTCCTAGCAATATAGAACCTAAAATTAAATACGTATGTTTATATGTTTTAAAAACTTCTCTAGCTATGTTGGCTAGTAAAAGACCTAAAAATGTCATAGGTCCAATAAGTGCTGTTGATACTGAAACTAAAATTGCTATTAGGATTATCATTTTTTTTACTACTTTATCAAAATCTACACCTAAATTAATCGCTTGCTCTCTACCTAATGACAGTACATCTAAATATTTTATATCATCATATATAAAAGGTATTGTTGCAATAACTATTATAAATGCAATTAATAATACATTTGTATTTATATTATTTAGACTAGCCATTATGCTAGTTTGTAGTGCTAGAAATTCATTAGGGTCTATCATTACTTGAATAAATGTTGTTGCACTTTTAAATAGAGTTCCAAATACTATTCCTACTAGGATTAAAAAGAAAATATTATTTTCTTTTCTTTCAAACAATGCTCTATACAATAGCATTGAAGCTACAATCATTATAGTAACATTAATGATAAAATTATAATTTTCATTTATGATAAGAATACTGGTTGCTCCAAATATAAATACTATTATAGTTTGAATCATTACATATAAGGAATCTAACCCTAGTACACTTGGTGTCAATATCTGATTGTTAGTAATCGTTTGAAATACTACAGTAGTAAATGCTATACATCCTCCTCCAAGTATCATCGCAAGTATTTTTGGTATTCTTTGTGATAATGCATAATCTAGATTATTCATGTCTATTCCATAGGTTAAAAAAAGCACCATTGATATCAAGAGTAATGCAGTCATCAAATAAATTTTTTTATTAAGACTAAGCTTCATTTATATTCCTCCTTAGTATTAAGTAAAGGAATAGTATACTTCCTATAACGCCAACTGTAAGCCCTATAGATATTTCATATGGATAAATGATAATCCTTCCAAAAATATCACATATAAGTACAAATATTGCCCCAAATAATCCCGTATGCCATATACTATCTCTTATATTATCACCCATATACAGAGATACAATATTTGGAACTATTAGACCTATAAAAGGTATATTACCAGCAGTAACAACTACACATACTGTGACAAGAGCTACTATTATTAAACCTAAATTGACGACTTTTTTATAACTTAGCCCTAAGTTAGTTGCAAAATCCATCCCCATTCCAACAACAGTAAATCTATTTGCATAAATATATGCTACTATTATGAGAGGTATTGTTATGTATAATATTTCATAATTTCCTTTAAGTATCATAGAAAAATCACCCTGCATCCAAGAACTTACATTTTGACTCAAATCATATTTATATGCAATAAAATCAGTCATAGAACCTATTATATTTCCAAACATTATACCTACTAATGGTACGAATATTATACTTTTAAACTGTAACTTCCTTATTATTTTCATAAACATAAATGTTCCTATAAGAGAAAATATAAATGCGATTATAGTCTTCGTGAAAATCGATGCACTTGGTATTAAAAGCATACAAATTACTATACCAAATTGAGCCGCATCTATTGTTGCTCCTGTAGTAGGCGATACAAATTTATTTTTACTTATCTGTTGCATTATAAGGCCTGCTATACTCATTCCTATACCTGCAATCAATATACTTATTAATCTTGGTATTCTACTCATGACAAATATCATAAGTTTATGCTGATTTTTTGCAAATATATGCATTATGTTTATATCTTCTGCTCCTATAAATAAGGAAAAATAAGATAAAATTATTATTCCTATAATTAAATATCTCTTTTTCATTCTCCCTCCTTACTTTTTACTAAAAATGATAATAATTATCATTTCTTTTATAGTTTATCAATAATAATTATCATTGTCAATATGTATAGATATTTGTTTTTTTATATAAAAAATGTTACTAGAATTTTTAATTCTAGTAACATTTAAATTTAATCTAATCTATATACCATATATAAACCTATATATATGAATGCTTATTATTAAGTATAGCATTTTCTACACCTAATTTAGTTAATATCTTACTTTAGTATCTCTTTAAATACTCTATAAAAGTTTCCACTAGATATTAAGTTTATATCACTCTTTTTATATCCTCTTTTTTCAAGCTCTACTATTATATTCTTAGCTTCATATGTACTTTTAAGCCCATCTACACTTGGATTTTTGGAATTTTCTTCAGTAAAAGAACCTATAGTCTCTTCTCCTAGATAGTCACTAAAATCAAAACCAAAAGATACATGCTCTATACCTATAAGATTCACCATATAGTCTATATGGTCAACTAAGTGTATTAAATCTTGCTTTTTCGGATTGATATTTGTAAATCCTCTAAAACTATTTATTCCCACTAATCCACCTGTTTTTGAAATTTCTTTTAATTGATTATCTGTGAGATTTCTTTTTGCATCACATAGATTTTTAACATTAGAATGAGATGCTATAACTGGTTTGCTTACAACAGACATCAAATCCCAAAATGATTTTTCATTTAGATGTGATACATCTATTAGCATACCTAATTGTTCTAACTTCTCTACTGCTTTTTTTCCTATTTCAGTCAATCCTCTGTTTTCATCTCCTAAACACCCTGTAGCAAGTTCATTCTGTTCATTCCAAGTTAATGATGCATGTCTAGCTCCAACTTCTTTATAATAATATTCGATTAAGTCTAAATTTTTTCCAACATGGCTTAAACCTTCAAGACCTATTAAAATATTTATTTTATTCTCATTTAGACCTTTATTTATATCAGAATATTTTTTTACTATATTTACAATATCCTTCATATCTTCAATTTCTTCTTTTATACATTCTATTATCTGCTTAACTCTCTTTTCCGGCTTTTTATCATATGGTGGGTCTATCCATATTACAAAAATAGCCCCTTCAATATTTGCTTTTTTAAAATTTTCAAGATGGATTCTTCTAAATACATCTTTCTCTCCATTAAGCCTTCTTATCGTTACATCTGACCAAGTATCTGAATGTCCATCAAAAATCATGACAACCTCCAATTAAATAAAGTTTTTTCAAACGTTTGTTTTTCTCTCTTTATAAAACTTATATTAAAATATTTCCTACCAAAAGACCAAAATAATTACCAACTATATATCCAAATGTCCCAACTATAAGTATTGGCCCTACTAACTTAGACCACCCTTTTGATATTGCCATAGCTGCTGCTGTTGTAGGTCCACCAATATTTGCATTAGATGCAAGAATAGCTTCTTCCAAGGTAAACTTAAATATTTTGGCAACTATAAATGTAACTAACATGTTTATAAGTACCATTATTCCACAATATAAAAGTAATAATGGAGATTTTTGAATTATTAATGTGATTGAAGCAGGAACACCTACTACAACAAAGAAAATGTAGATTAAAAATGTGCCCAGCTCTTGAGCTCCTTTTATATCACTAAAGAAATTAGGCATAAAGGTAGCAAATATCATAGTTAAAGTAGTTATTATTAGATATTGATTGCCAAATAAAGTATTTAACATTGCTAAAAATGGACTTGACGTTGGTATTATAGATTTAAACCAACCTGACAATTCTACTGATACTGCAACTATTATAAAAGCACTACCAATGGCTATTGCTATATCTTTTAAAGATATTTCTTTTCTTCCCCAATAATTTGCTGCTATTGTTTCGCCTTCATTTACACCTATGCTTTCCATCTCATCTACATGTGGATGTTTAAAATGTTTTCTAAAAAATCCAATAGATGGGATAGCTATTAAAACAAAGAAATATAATGCCATCAAAAGATTATCTGCTACAACAGTTGCTGATACCAATTCCCCAGGTGCATCAAATGCTCCTGACATAGCTGCAAAGTTTACATTTCCACCTATATAAGAACCTGTCATCATAGCTGCAACAATATTTAAATCTGGTACTGCATTTTTTAATGCCAAGAATCCAATCATAGCTCCAAGTACAGTTCCTATCGAACCTACAAGAAATATTACAAGTAATCTTCCACTCTCTTTCCATATCTTTTTGATATTACATTGATATAACAACAAAGCTATGGCTAAAGGTACAACATAACCCCAGACTTGGTCATATACAACAGACTCTACTGGTATAATATTTAGATTTGATAATAACATTGCCCCTACAAGGGCTATTATTGCTCCTGATATTTTTGATGCCCAACTATACTTTTGCTCTAAATAAATACTAAATGCTGCCCATCCAGTTACAATTGCCCATAATACCCAAATATTATCAGGACTTACAAAACTCCTCATCTCAACCGCCTCCATTTCATTAAATTAAAATATCAATATTAATATTCAATATATTGAATATTAATACTATTATAATTCATCTTTTCAGAAAATTCAATATAACGATGTAAATACATGCATTACATAACTTTTATTTTATTTTATTAATTTTGGAAACTATATATGTTATAATCATGTTTGAGGGGGTTTTTATCTAATGGACATAGATGTTGGAAGCAAAATTAGAGCTCTTAGAAAATCTAAAAATATAAGTATAGCTACTTTAGCCAAAGAGTCAGGTTTAAGTACAGGTTTAATAAGTCAAATTGAACGTAATATGGTTGTTCCATCAATTATAGCAATGTGGAAAATAGCAAAATCTCTTGATGTAAACATAGGCTATTTTTTTGATGATATTGGGAAGGATGATTCTAATATAGTAGTAAAGAAAAACAATCGAAAGAAAATAGTAACTAACGATTCTACAAAATTTTATGAGCTTCTTGTTCCTAATCTAATTGGAAAAAAAATAGAATTCATACTTGTTACATTAAATGGACATACAAAAAAAAGTAGCGAATTCGTAACACATGAAGGAGAAGAATGTGGGTACATAATAAAAGGAAAAATGAAAATAACACTTGGTAATAAAGAGTATATATTAGAGGAAGGGGACAGTTTTTATTTTAACAGCACTATACCTCATATATATGAAAACTGTGATAATGATGAATGTATTTCAGTTTGGGCAATGACTCCACCTTCATTTTAATATATTAGACTCTTGTTTAAGTATAAATTAATAAAAATCTGAAATAAATTAGTATGATAAATTTTATCCTAATTTATTTCAGACTTTTCTAGTTTATTGGTTATATATTAAGTAGACAACTTTCATCTAAAATTTTAGATAGTATTTCTTCAGTTCCACTCATTCCATCAAATTTACTTGATATAAATGTGTTTTTTCTTTCATTTTTATTTATATCACCATGCTTCAATACATAAGCTTTATTTGAAATATCTAGCATTCCATAATCCATAATAGAATCCCCAATTGCATAAAAATTTTCTATTCCTAATTCTTTGGTTAGGTATTCGATAGCATTTTCTTTTGAGATTTCTTTTGGTATAAAATAAATTTTTCTACCACTTACATACAATCTCCAATTTTTTGATTCCAATATATTTATATACTCTCTAATTGAATCTAAATTAAATTTTTTAAAATCTACAACTATATAAAAAAATGTATCCTCTGCAACTTTAAAATTAGTTATTCCTTCTACATTCAAATACGTTTTAAATTTATCTACCATGCTTTCAATAGGCTCATAGTTAGATTTTAATTTGTCTATCTTTTCACTCCATGATTTCAATATTTCATTATCTTTAAGTATAACTCCTCCATTTGAAGTTATACTCCATGGAAAATAAATGCCATATTTATTAAATTCTATACGCTTAAACTGTTCTATTGTTCTAGTAGTAGTTGGTATAAACATACCATAATATTGTATTTGTTTTATTAAATTTATAGTATTTAAAGATATATAAGAGATTTCTTTCTCTTTATAGATTTCTATATTTGTATATCCCTTATCAGTATTTAAAAATTTATCAGAGTAAATAATACTCCTGTCTAAGTCTGAAAAAACAATCATTCAGTATTCTCCTGTCAAATATATTTTCTAAACATCTTTCATATTTTTTATTATGCCACAACACTTGTAAGCTTTTAAATTCATTTCTTCAACTTCAACATTTTTCTCTTTTGCCAAAATAAATATATGCTCTAAAGATTTATCATTTAAGTCTTTAACAAGTATCTTATATGGAACTCTCCTAAGTAAAACTCTTGTTGTTTCTCCTACACCTGGCTTGATAAAGTTGATATCTTTTATATCGTACTTTTCCTTTATATTTAAAACATCAAAATAACCATCTTTAGTTATAATATCGCTTTTCCATTTTTCAACTTCATCAGATATATTTTCAAATTGGTTTTTGAAACATGCCTCTATAGTTTCTATATAATTTATAGACTCATCTTTATCCTTTAAGTGGTTATAAAACTTAGCACCATGAAAATCATCCTTACCAATCAAATCGTCTCTTAGCACAGTTCTACTCACTAGCCCAGAAATAGTTGAGTTTAAACATGCACTTGGTATTAAAAAGTCTTCTCTAATTCCATAAAGTCCAGAATATCCAGCAGGGTCAGCTAATACAGCAAGAGTTGAATCAAAATTCTTTTTAAATTTAAATTTAAGCTCATCACATGCTTTTTCTAGCTCTCTTGATATTGTTCCCTTACCAGTCCATCCATCTAAAAATTGTATGTTTGAATTTGGATGACTATTTATTATATATTCAACTGCATTCATATCTATTCCTTTATCTCTTATTATAGATATTGTATAGTGAGGTAAATTTAAATTATACTTATTTCTTAGATATCTCTTTGCCAAAATACCAATTGGTGTTCCAGCTCTAGCAAGTGAAACTAGTACAACATCATTTCCATTTTTTTTAATTATCTTTTCACACATAACACCTATAGAAAATGCCAGTTTATTCTTGTTTTGTTCTAGTTTATCATGATATAATTTCAGATAATCTTCGCTAACCTCATACTCTACTGGTATCATTTCTGAATAATGTCTGCCACTTTGTATTTTTAACTCTCTCTCTTTGTTTCCTTCTTCTTCAATTAAATTTGATATATCTTTTAATAAAAAGACAACATCATCTTTAGAATATGTGCTAAATTCTCCCATATGACTCAACTCCTACCTTAAAACTGTGATATATTTTATCTTGATAAAACATTTTAGCTACAACATACTATAGTCAATTTTTTTATGCTTGTTTTTTTAATTATATCAATAAATTCCAGATAAGAATTCTCGCTTTTATCTAACTCAACAAATAAATAACACTCAGAAAAATCATGTCTATCTATGTTGTAAATATAATTTTGAACGTCAGAATTATAAAAACTCTTTAATTTAAACTTACTTCTAATAGGATAATTGTTTTTATCAATATTAATTATTGGACTTCTAGTTGTTGAATGATAGTATATATCACATTGATTTTCTTTTTCTTTTGCAAATAACATTGGTATATACATGAATTCTTCAGTACCTAAAAATAGAACCTTTTCTGCTTTCTTTTTTAAAGATTCTTTACTTTCTATAACTATTTTTTTACTTTCTCTTTTTACAATTTCTTTTAATTTAATTTGTTCTCTTTTGTTAATTCCAAATCTACCTGTATATCTTATATATTTTTTATTTCCAATATAATCTTCTAAATCAACATTGACATGATTTACTATTAAATTTATTTTATCATCCTTCATAATACTTGATTGACTAATAGTACAATTATCATTGTAATTTGCAACAATATCTTCATTTATATCAAAATTAAAGTCTCCTTTAAATAAATACACAAATTCTATTTTACATCCAAGTTCTTTTTCCAGACTACTAATTTTTTTTAAATTTTCATCACTTACCCAATTAAGTATAGAACATATAGTATATTTCTTTTTAGGATAAATACTTTGAATCTTTCTAATTATATTCATACACGTATTAGCTGTAGTAATTTCATCATCTACCAAAATTACTTCATCGCCAAATTTAAAGTTATCTAGCATTTCAAAATATAAATTTTGGTCTGTTGCATGAGAGTGTTCTTCTAAAAAGTCTAAATTTTCTAGCTCATCAAATTGCTCCCTAGTGGTATGAATAAATTCATAATCTCCAGATAAGTAATCAAAAAAGCTATGTCCAACAGCTGTACCAGTTTCGGCAAAAGCTATTACAGTCCCATTTGATGCTACCTTATTTTTTTTATTATAAATCGTGGCCATTAGCTTTCCTAAATTATCCATTTCACTTGGTTTACAAGCTAAATGTTTTCCAAGTTTTTTTGATATAAATAAAAAACGTCTCTTACTGTTATTTCTTATTCCTATATCTAAAAAATCATTTAAATCTAAGTTTAATGGATTATCAACAATGTCAATCTCACAATTAAAATTTAAGCAATTCTTCATAGTCTACTCCTTTATTTAATACACCATATATTTTAGATAAAATTAATGTTTTTTTAGCCCATAAAAAATGAGGATTAGTTTCATTCATTCTCTCACCTAATATGCCTTTACTCACACCATATTTACTATTTGCACTATCAAGTATCTCCAAAGCATCAGTAAAATCTTCATATGATACTGCAGATAAAGCTTGTACAATTTGAATTTGCATTGGATGAATTACTGTCTTTCCAACTAATCCATGAAATTTATCCAATAGTATTTCTTCTATATACTTCTTTCTTATCTCTTCGTTTGTCATATCAAAAAATTCCGATACACCTCCACTTATTGGTATATCTATCTCTGGTCTTTGAAGATATGTAATTACATCTAATATAAACGAAGAACAAATCAAATTATTATATATAGAAAAATTTTTATCTCTTCTTATACCATACATACCTAATATATCAGTTAGACCTATTCTAATACTAAGTATTCTTGATTTATATCTTAAAATAGTATTATATAAATTACTGAAGCTTAATTCTTTATTTTCTTTATATATGAATTCTCTTGTTTCTATTATTGGAATAACATACATATTTTGAAGACCTATAGAATTCAAAACTTCTATACAGTTTTCAATTAACTTCGAATTTGCTTTAGGAATCAATATTCCTGTTATAGTATTATTGTTTTTAATTATAATCTCTTTAATTCTTAGCAATTGCTCTACATCTTTTATTCTCACAAAAATTAATGGTATTCCATCTTTATTAGTTATATTTTCATTGCTAATATTTTTCAAAATCAATTTAAGATTTTCTATAGCCTCAGATTCTCCATTTGCCCCAACAGCATCTTCTAAACAAATAGCTAGTGGTCTAACTCCCTTAACATCACCTATAATACTCTTATAAATCATATTATATTGAGTAGCTGGAACGTATAAAAAAGCACCCAGTGCATATTTCAGTACATCTTTTTCAGTATTGGCATTAAAGTCTTCTGGCACTTTCAAAAAAATTTTCTCTAAATCCTCTTTGCAGATATAATCGAAATATTTCAATGTGTGGCCTCCTCATATACATAGAAAGGGCCAACTTTATCCAAATTAGCCCCTAATATACTACTTATTATAAATTATAGCTGTATTTAATTCTTCTAATCTCTTTGTATTATCCTTGATTGTAACTCTATTATTTTCTTCTATTCTCAGAGTTTCATCTATACCAGATTTAATTGTATTGTACATTTTTTCTAATGTCTCTATTTGCACAGAGCTTGTTCCAGCCATTCTAGCTATTTGTGCACTTTGAGAACTTACATTTTGTGCATTTCTAAGCAATAATTCATTAGTTTTATCATCAAGAGCTTTTAGAGACTTTGCTTGTAATTCTTGCTTTTTAAGTAATATAGCTTGAGATAAACATTGTTTAAATACTGGCAAAGTTACAACAAATGCACTATTGATTTTTCTAATTAAACCATAGTTATTATGTTGCATACCTCTAAGCATAGGTATAGTCTGAATAGCTATATTTTCTGCTATTCTTAAATCATAGACTCTTTGATTTAACATATCATAGACTTTTAATAGTTCTTGATAGTTGACAATATCCATTTGGTCTCCACTAGTCTCTGATTTTTGTTTGAAATATGGTAATATTTCATTATCCATTTCTTCTACTGCCATTTCTCCAGCAACAATATATTTTTGAAGTTCGTTATAAAAGTCAAAATTTTCATTTAACATAGCACCAATTTGCTTATTAGAAAGTGCTATATCTCTTTCATATTGTTCAAGTTCAATTTGAATCTTTTCAACTTCTCCTCCCAGTGTTTCATACTTTTGAAACATCATTTCAATAGCATTATTAGCTTTTTTGAAAAGTTTTTGAACAAAATTTGGTTCCTTAGTTTCTTGAAAATCATCTAAATCAAATTTATCCATTATTTTAGTTAAGTGAACAAGCATTTTAGAATTTTCTTCATTTCTATTTAATTTTATCGTGTTTAATAGGCTATCAGAAACTCTGGCTACTCCTTCAGATGCTTTTCTACCAAATTGTAAAATTGTATCTGGATTTTCTACTTCTATAAGAGAAGTTAAAGCCTCAACCTCTTTAGACTTTCTAAGTTCAATTTTTTTATTATTTGTATATTCCATTATATCAAATTTTTCTTCTTGTACAGTCGTAGGTAAATTTTCAACAGTTTCTACAGAATTGTTATCTTTTGAAAAATTATTTATATTTATCCCCATTTAAAATCGTCTCCTCTTGCCAAAAATTTTTTTAAGTAAAGGTATTTCATCTTCAAGTAAGTTCAATCTAAGGTCATATACCATTTTATCCAACCTGTGTATATCAATCAATTGGTTATTTATAACATTTTCTATATTATTTTCTCCGCCTGGAGATAATATAATAATATCAAATCCAATTTTACTAAGTAAAAGCATTAGAAATACAACTTCTTTATCAAGCACAATGTTCTTATACATATATATAACCAACTTTGGATTTATGAGAGAGTAATCGAAATTATTCATCATGTGAACAAGCTTTTTATCCATATGAAGTACTGTGAATAAGCCTTTTATTTTATCCTCTCCACTTAGTCCATTTAAAAACATGTTACCTTCTATAAGTTCTTCCACTTTTTCTAAAATCATAATTTGTTGATTTAATGATAATGTTGAAATAGAATACTCTTTATTATTTAAAACAGAATTTTTATCTATAATACCTTTTGAATTTAATACAAATGATAGGCTAAAAGCTTCTCTCGTAAATTCTTTTGAAAATCTATCTATATCTCCATTAAATTCAATGAATGTTGAACTTTCTGAATCTCTTAATAAATCTAAAAACTTAATGTATTCATTTTTATCATTATATATTCCATTGATTTTAGAAAAGAAAACTGGAGTTTCTACTGTAGTATCATTAAACTTAAATCCTGGTCTCAATTTTAATGGCTGATTCCAATATATTGATATTTCATCAATAGTTGAACTTAAAAGCAAGCTTTTTATTTTTCTATCTTGAAGTTGCCAAGGTTTTATAAATCCAGAATCATTTAGCAATTCTTCACTTATTCGTTTTGATGCTTCTGCTCCAACAGTAAAAGCTTTTTTTACAGAACCTTTATCTATCTTTTCACCTGAAACGACTCTATCTTCAAAAGAAACATTTTCTTCTATTATATTAGCCTCTTCTAATTCTATCTTATATTTCTCTAAATTTAAGATACTTATATTACTCTTTGAGTTTGGATTAAGGTATAATATATCAAATCCTGCTAAGTACAATATTAAGAGTAAATAAACTTCATGCTTTTTTATGTCTCCATAAAATATTATTTTTGGAGCATCATTTTTATTTATATCTAAGGCACCAATATAAGTCTTTATCCATGCCATTATTTTCACTATAAAATTTTGTTTAACTCTATCATTAGTAAAGTCTTTTTCTTCCTCTTTTAATACTCTATCTATTGCTTGCTTTATTTTATAATCTATTTCTTCAAACCCTAAAATACTTATATCTGTATCTTCTGTGCTGTTTTTATAATTTTTAAGTCCATTTTTAAAATAATTAATAATGTCAAAATCACTAGGATTTGCTATAGCATCAGTAAATAAGGCAATATCTTTTCTACTATCAATATTTTGCTTAGTCTTAAATATTTCAAGATTATACAAAATCTCATCTTCTAAACCAATATATGAAATAAAATAACTCAGATATCCCTTTGAAGGAGTGTAATTTCCTCTATCTGATTGGCTGGAGAATATTTTTTCAAATACCTTTGAGTCACCCATAATTATCCTCCCAATTTAATTGTTTATTGATAACTGACTCAAAATATATATTTTGAGCCAGTTTGTTATTTTTTATAAAATTTATTTTAAGCTGTTTTCTTTGGTTTTACTAATCTTATTACACATTTTACAACTTCATTGACTACAACTACACTTGCTGCAACACATAAAACTTTTACCCATGTCATAACATCCATAGCTACAGAGTTAAAGAAATCTTGGAATAACTGAGTAAATATTACTTGTGCAATACCTGTTAAAACTATTATTTGTAATGCTAGTTTATTATGTGTAAAGTTTGGGAAAATACTATCTGCATTAAATTCTCTACAGTTAAATGCATTAAATAATGCACTAAAAGCAAATAACGCAAACATTACAGTTCCCTTATGAGCTTCATCAACACCTAAGAAGTTAAATGTAGACTGTAACATTAGTATTGCTGTTATATAGAATGCATTTAATACTATTGTATATACCATTGACTTAGATATTATATTTGCTTTTCTATCAACAGGTTTTCTATTTAACACATGGTCTCTAACAGGCTCTAAACCTAATGCTAGTGCTGGTGGACCATCCATAATTATATTTACCCACAACAATTGTATTGTTGTAAATGGCATTTCTTGTCCCATAACCTGAGATATTATAGCCACTAAAAATGCAATTACATTTACTGTTAATTGGAATTGAACAAATCTTTGGAAGTTATCATAGATTCCTCTACCCCATTTAATCCCTTTTACAATAGTGCTAAAACTATCATCAGTTAAAATTATATCTGCTGCACTTTTTGATACTTCTGTACCAGATATACCCATTGCTATACCAACATCTGCCTTTGAAAGCGCTGGGGCATCATTTATACCATCACCTGTTACAGCAACAACATCTCCACTCTTTTGAAGAGCTGAAACTATTCTCATTTTACTATCTGGCTTACTTCTTGCAACAATCGAAATAGTTTGTATTTCTTGTTTTAGTTCTTCATCATCTAAAGTATCTATATATGAAGCTTCAACTGCTCTCATATTTCCTTTTAATAGACCTAACTCTTCACCTATAGCTCTTGCTGTATTTATATTATCTCCTGTAAGCATTTTTACAGAAACACCAGCTTTATTTGCTGTA
Organism: Clostridioides sp. ZZV14-6154; assembly: GCF_020657785.1. NCBI lineage: Bacteria > Bacillati > Bacillota > Clostridia > Peptostreptococcales > Peptostreptococcaceae > Clostridioides > Clostridioides sp. ZZV14-6154. Next base: position 713,040 of record NZ_JAGWCY010000001.1, read on the forward strand.
TTTACAGATTCTATAACATCTTTTCTAAGTGGGTCTCTTATACCAACAAAACCACTAAATACTAACTCACTTTCCATTGCACTCACATTCATAGAATCACTTTCAGCAGTTACTGCTGCTTCTTCTTCAGCTTGCGAGATTTCTTTATATGCAAAACCTAAAGTTCTCATTGATTTTACTTGTAATTTTTTTATTTCTTCTAAAATCTCATGTTTTATACCTTCAGTTATTGGAACTATGTCTTTTCCTCTTTGGATATATGAACATAGCTCAAGCAAGACTTCTGGTGCTCCTTTTGATAACAACACATGATTATTATCTTGACCTATAACAGATGTCATTCTCTTTGAATCAGAAGTAAAAGGGTTTTGAGCTACTATATTAGATTCTTTTCTAACTTGTCTGTAATCTACATTTTTATAATATAGAAGTAGTGCACATTCTGTAGCACTTCCCAGGTACTTAACATCACTATCATTATGCTCTACATCAGCTGTAGAGTTTATCATACAGTTTTCTTCAAAATAACTATTTATTTCTTCTTCTGAACTCTCAATATATCTTCCATCAATATATGCAACTTCTACTGTCATTCTATTTTCTGTTAATGTACCGGTTTTATCTGAACATATTACAGAAACAGAACCTATAGTTTCACAAGCTTCTTTTTTAGTAACTAAGGCATTTATCTTAGCCATTTTTTGCATAGTTATTGCAAGTGTCATATTTATCATAGTTGGCAGACCTTCTGGAACTGCTGCAACTATTAATGCAACACATACTGTAAATGCTGTTTTAACAGGGTCTATCGATTCTAAAAATGGTAAAATTCCAGACATATCAACATTTAATACATTCTTACTTACCATTTGGAAAACCATGAATATAAATAATAATCCTGCTACTGCACTGGAAACTTTAGCTATCAATCCACCTAAATTTCCAAGCTTTATCTGAAGTGGAGTTTGCTCATCTGCGTCTGATAAGTTTTGAGCAATTTTACCCATTTCACTACTATCTCCAATTGAAGTTACAACTAATATTCCTCTACCATAAGCAACAAGTGTACCACCAAATACCATATTTATTTGTTTTGCAGGAATTGGTTCTTGTACCACTAGTGCTCCTTTAGATTCTATTTCTTCCATTGGAACTACTACATCACATTTTTTAGATACATCATCTGATTCGCCTGTTAACATATCTTCTCTAATTTTAAGATTTATAGTTTCTATAAGTCTACCATCAGCAGGTACCATATCACCAGTTTCAATATATACTATATCTCCTGGTACTAGTTCACTCTTAGAAATTTGATGTATTTCTCCATCTCTTAGTACTTTAACTTCAATATTTTCAGTCATCTTAGAAAGAGCATCTGCTGCTTTCTTAGAACGACCTTCTGTAATCATACCTATTGCTATACCTATTGCTATAGCTCCTACAATCCCGATTGCATCATGAGTTTCTCCAATTACTGCACTTACTACTGCTGCAATAATTAAAATAACTATCATTGGTTCACTTAAACTGTCTTTTAAATCATCCCAAAAGCTTCCTTCCTCTTTTGGTGTAAATTCATTTAAACCATACTTTTCTCTTCTAGTCTTGACTTCTGATTTTGATAAACCTCTGTCAGGGTTAACAGATAAGTCTTTAGTTACGTCTTCTTTGTCAACATTATAATATTTGATATCATTATTAAATTCCATATACACACTCAATCCTGTCTAAATTTTGCATTACTTCTTTAAGACCCGCATCTTTTGTTCCTTCACCTATTGCTTTAAACTGCCAACTTCCATCTTTTCTATATATAGCCCCTACTATAAGAGTAGTTTTTTCCGAATAATTATCAGATAAATTATACTTCGCTATTTCCTTTTTATTGCTTTGGTCCTCAACTCTTATATAGGCATTTTTTATCATCCCAAAGTGTTGTTTTCTGTCTATACAATTGTATATATTTACTACAAATAATAATCTGTGAATATTTGATGGAACTTTATCTAAATTAACTAGAATTTGTTCATCATCACCCACACCTTCACCAGTTAGGTTATCTCCTGTATGTAAAACTGACTTACAGGCACTTTTTAAGTTTCCAAAATAAATTAAGTCTTTTATCCCACTTAATTTTCCTTCCTGATTTAGCATAAATACAGATGCATCGCAATCTATATCAGCTTGTCCTCCGCCAAATAAAGACTTAAGGAATCCTCCACCTGATTGTTGCACAGGGTCCCATCCTAAGCCCACAAGTATACTACTCAATCCAGGGTTGGATTTTTTTAAATCTATTTTATCACCTTTTGATAAATTAATCGACATACTAAACCTCCATAAAATTTTATATAATATAACCTATACATTATTTGTATAGGCTACTTATATTTAATATACTGTGTTACTCATACTAAACACTTAATCCATAGTTTCTGCAAAGTGCTTCTAAGCCACCTTCAAATCCTGCTCCAACTGCACTAAACTTCCATTCTCCATTATATTTATATATCTCACATACTGTAATTGCAGTCTCTATACTAAATTCTTCGCCTAAGTCATATCTTAATATTTCTTCGTCATTTTCAGAGTTTAAAACTCTTATATATGAGTTGCTTACTTGTCCAAAGTTTTGTTTTCTTTCAGCAGCTTCATATATTGTAACTGTTACAGCTATTTTTTGTATATGCTTTGGCATTGTATCTAAGTTTACTAATATTTCTTCGTCATCTCCATCACCTTCACCAGTTCTATTATCACCTAAATGCTCAACTGCTCCAGATGAATGTTTTAAGTTATTATAGAATATAAAATCTTCATCTCTTTCAACTCTTTGAGATTCTCCTACCATAAAAACACTGACATCTAAATCGTAATCATAACCACTATCGAATGAATTTGTATCCCATCCTAATCCAAGTTTAATATTTTTAAGACCTGGATTTCCCTTAGTTAAATCAATTTTTTGTCCTTTTTTTAATACTATAGCCATGGAAAATACCCCCTCTAGTTTATTATATTTAAAATTATAAGTTTATTCCAAAGTTTCCACATAAAGCAGCAAGGCCACCTTCAAAACCAGAACCTAGTGCGTTAAATTTCCATTCTCCATTGTGTTTATATATTTCGGCTACTACTATAGCTGTCTCTATACTAAAATCTTCACCTAATTCATACTTTATTAGTTCTTCATTTGTATCTTTATCTACTATTCTTATATAAGAATTGCTTACTTGCCCAAAATTTTGTGTTCTTTCTGTTGCATCATGAATTGTAACTGTAAAAGAAATTTTGCTTATTTCTCCAGGAATCTTAGATAAATCAACAACTATTTGCTCATCATCTCCATCACCTTCACCAGTTCTATTATCACCTAAATGTTCAACTGCTCCAGAAGTATGCTTTAAATTGTTGTAAAATACAAAATCTCCATCATTAGTAACACTTCCACTTACTCCTGTTAAAAATGCTGCTGTATCTAAGTCAAAGTCAAATCCACCATCATACTTGTTAGTGTCCCATCCTAACCCTACTAAAATATTTTTAAGCCCTGGGTTTCCTTTAGTTAAATCAACCTTTTGGCCTTTTGATAATGTTATACCCATAATTTATCGCTCCCTTGTTAATTTTAGCTAAACAAATCTTGCTAATTATTTATCTTTTTCTTTAATCATATTATAACATTTTTTATTCATTTGTGAATAAAACTTAGTTGATATTTTTAAAATATAATTAAAAAAATGTTTATATTTCTTACTTTTTACATAGATTTTACATATTTTTTTAAAGAGATAAAATCTATGTTTAATATGTAATTATATATCATTTATATCTACAAGTATACATTTTATTTTGAAACTACAAAATTCTTGTACTATATTGTTTTAAGATGTTTTATAATAGATTATATCATCTTATTAGAGGAGAAAAAATATGATTTGTACTATTAAACCATTAAAAGTTGTAATAAAGAATTCAAAAGAGCCTTTAAATGAATTTATGTCTAGTAAGTCTTATACAAATAAGAGTTCTTCTTATATTAAAGAAGTCTACTTTACACGATATATAGGTATTGAAGATTCTATTGATAAATACATAAAAAACATCAAAAATATAGATACTCATCTTTTTAATAATACAACTGTTCCCTATATTAGGCTAAACAACTTAAATATAAATTTTGATAAATCCCAAACAGATAAGATGCTCAATACTTTCAATACTTATAATGATGCTAAATTTAACAGTTGGAGCTTATACAATATTGAATTTCCTTGTAAAATAGAAAATGATACCTTAGATTGGACAAAAAAAATTGCATTTAAAAGTACATTAGAGTTGTTTTCTAAAAACACACCAAATTCAACACCTTCTATTGTTAAAAACTTTGCTGTTAAACTTTTATGTTGGATAGATTATTTTCTACCCAAATTATTTTATAATAAAGTCAAAATTGATGTTTCACCCAAAGTAGTGTATTTTGGAAATATTAAAAGACAGGAACTTTTTTTCTTGTATTTTTTATCACAGCTTGGATGTGATATTTTGTACATAAATCCTCATAAAGATATCCTTGATTTATATCCTGAATGTTCTAGATTTTCTACTTTAGTTGAACTTTCTAAAAAAAGTCCAACTATGCTAGATATACCTTTAGAAAAATTAAATACAGATATAAATAAGAATATCAATAATAACAAAACTTATACGCCTATAAATAAACCTCAATCTGAACAAACTTCTGTTGACACAAGCTTTACATCTGGAAAAAATAAAAAAGATAAAGAAATAGAACTTACATATGAAGAACTCGCAAAATTATCAACTTCTGTTGTTATGATTGTTGTGTGTGATAATGAAAATAAACCATTCAAGAGTGGTTCTGGAGTAGTCATAAATAGTGAAGGTTATATACTTACAAATCTCCATGTAGTTAATGAAGGCTATTCATTTTTAGTTAGATTTGAAAATGATGATAAAGTTTATACATCGTATCAAATCATAAAGTACCACTCAGATTATGATTTAGCTGTAATAAAAGTTGATAGAAAATGTAAAGCGATACCAGTCAAGGTCAGCAAAAAACCTGTAAGAGGTCAAAAAATAGTTGCGATTGGAAGCCCTTTAGGTCTTTTCAATACAGTTTCAGATGGAATTATCTCTGCTTTTCGTGACTTTGAAACAGTTCAAATGATACAATTTACAGCTCCAATCTCTAGTGGTAGTTCTGGAGGGGCTCTTTTAGATATGTTTGGCAATTTACTTGGATTAATTTCTGCTGGGTACGATGATGGACAAAACTTAAATCTAGCAGTGGAAAGTCATCTTGTCAAAATATTTGCCAATAATTTTATCGAAATAATAAACTAATTTGCTCTTGCTTCATGCCAATAGAGGGGGCGAGAACATTATATATGTTCGCCCTCTGTATGTCATGCAAAAATTAATATTTGATGTTTTTATGCTCTATAAACAATTGATACCATAGACAAAATGTAAATATAGTCCATATTTTTCTTGAATTATCTTTGTGACCTTTTAGATGTTCATCTAAAAGTTTTATTATATATTTTTTATCAATAAACTCGTCTACATTTGCATTAGAAATAGTTTCTCTTACAACATCCCCTAAATCATCTTTTAACCAAACTCTTATTGGCGTTGGAAATCCTAATTTTTTTCTCTGAATAACATGTTCTGGTACTATATCTTTAAAGGACTCTCTAAGTAGCACTTTTGTATTATTTTTTGTTATTTTTTGTTCAACTCTTAAATTTTTTGCTACATCAAATACATCTTTATCTAAAAAAGGTACTCTAAGTTCTAGATGCTCAGCTACAGAGAATTTATCAACTTTTTGAAGTATATCACCTTGAAGCCATGTATTTACATCTATATGTTGCATTTTACTTATATAATCGTAATTATTTTTCTGCGCTTCTCTGTATAAATTTGATAATAAATACTCATGTATATTCTTTTCCTTATATTTAAAAAAGAATCTTTTCACTTCATTATTTTCAAAAATCTTCGCATTTCCTATATATCTCTTTTCTAAAGGTATTGTAGCTCTATAAAGATAATTTTTGCCTTTTATATTAGGCATAAGCTCTGAAACTCTATTTAATACACCTCTAATATACACTGGTGAGTTTATAACTGATTTCACATTATTATATTCCTTGTATACATTGTATCCTCCGAATAATTCATCAGCACCTTCTCCAGACAACGCTATTTTAACATATTTACTAGCTTCTTTAATTAAAAAATAAAGACCTACTCCTGATGGGTCTGCCACAGGGTCATCCAAAAAATAAATTACACTAGGCAATGCTTTTATATAGTCATCTTGTGTTATGTTAAGTGGAATGTTTTCTATGCCCAATTTATCAGCTGTTTTTTTAGCTATTTCCAATTCACTATATCCTTTAACATTAAAACCTAGTGAAAAAGACTTTATATTTGGATTAATTTGTGAAGCTATAGAGGTTATAATTGATGAATCTATACCACCAGACAAAAATGTTCCAACAGGTTTATTTTCTAATACCTGTCTTCTTACCGAATCTATTACTACATTTCTCACTTCTTCTTCGCCTATATCTCTATTTCCTAAATGGTTCTTACTGTAAAAAAATTTTGTACTACTCCTAAATTCAAGTTTATTATATCTCTTTAAAGATAGTATTCCATTTTCCACTCTAAAAAAATGTCCTGCTGGTATCAATCTTATCCCTTGTATCATAGTATCTTCAGGAAGAACATATTGAAACGAAAAATAACTCTGTAAACTTCGTTCATTTATGTTTAGTTTTTTAATATACTCCAGTATAAATTTATATTCTGATGCAAAGATTATCACTTTTTCTTTATTTATATAGTAAAGTGGTTTTATTCCAAATAAATCTCTTGCCCCAAATATACTTTCATCTTTTTTATCATATATTATAAAGCTAAACATCCCTTTTATCTTATGTACACAATTTTTTCCAAATGCTATATAAGATGTTAATAAGATTTCAATATCACTATCTGTAGAAAAGCTGTACCCTTTTTTAATCAATTCTTCTTTTATCTCACAACTATTATATATCTCACCATTTAAAACTATAACCTTTCCATCTTTTTCAAATGGTTTAACTCCATGTATAACATCTATTACATCAAATCTATTAAAATCAAACTCTTTTTCCTCACCTTTTAAGTATTCTCTACTATCAAGACTTATATGATTTATATTATTTACAGATTCTTTTATTTTAAATTTAATATCTTCTTTTCCAGATATATCTCCTTTATAATAAATTGAAATATTGCCACACATATTATCAAATTTCCTTCCTATTTTTTAGTATTATCCTGTATTTCATAGTTTTGTCTTTGCCTTCAAAACTTATTCAATTTTAAAAAAATTACTATCAAATTTTTATAAATTATCTGCTAATCTTTCATAATTTTTTAATTTCTAGAAATACTATATTAGGAGGTGATTTTTATGAAGAAAAAAATGTTAATACCAGTTATTATGTCTTTATTTATACTTTCACAGTGTATAACTTTATTTGCTTTTACACCCGAAAATAACAAGTTTAAGGTTAAACCATTACCTTATGCTTATGATGCACTTGAGCCCTATATAGATAAAGAAACTATGATTTTACATCATGATAAACATTATCAAGCTTACGTTGATAAGTTAAATGCAGCTCTTGAAAAATATCCTGAACTTTATAATTATTCTTTATGTGAATTATTACAAAACTTAGATTCTTTACCTAAAGATATTGCTACAACAGTAAGAAATAATGCAGGTGGTGCTTACAATCATAAATTCTTTTTTGATATAATGACTCCTGAAAAAACTATACCTTCTGAATCTTTAAAAGCAGCTATTGACAGAGATTTTGGTTCTTTTGAAAAATTCAAAGAAGAATTCCAAAAAGCAGCTTTAGATGTTTTTGGTTCTGGTTGGGCTTGGCTAGTAGCTACTAAAGATGGTAAATTGTCCATTATAACTACTCCAAACCAAGATAGTCCTGTAAGTAAAAACTTGACTCCTATCATAGGTCTTGATGTTTGGGAACATGCTTACTATTTAAAATATCAAAACAGAAGAAATGAATATATTAACAATTGGTTTAATGTAGTTAATTGGAATGGAGCTTTAGAAAATTACAAAAATTTAAAATCTCAAGATTAATTAAATATTAAAATCCTTTTGAAAAAAACTTATGTTTGCTATATAATATAATAAAAGATAGTCTAAATTTACAAATATTACGTTTATAGTGACGATTCAGGAGGATTTTTATATGATAAAAGAAACACATGAAAGGGGAGGATATATATTAGCACTTTTGATACTCCCCTTTATAAATAATATATATTTAGTCAAATACGATACTACATATAAAATAGTATTAATTATAGTCTATATCTATTTTGCATATTTAGGTTCATTATTTCCAGATATAGATATGAGAGGTTCTTACATAAGCAAAAAGTTTATATTAATTTACAAGTTATTTGGAAGTAGGTTTAGACACAGAGGGTTTACTCATAGTCTTCTTGCCTTATTACTCATTGGTAGTTTTTTTAAGTCTCTAACAATCTTTACTAACAACAATATAGTTTTTTCATGTCTGTCTAGTGGATTTATAATAGGATATTTTTCTCACATGTGCCTTGACCTTATTACGAAAGAAGGTATCGAATTGTTTTTTCCCATTACTATAAACATTTCCTTACTCCCTATAAAAACTAGCTCGAAAACAGAAAAATTCATATCTAAACTTTTAAACTTCATAGTTATTTTTTTAATCGGATATCAATTTTACATTTTATTTTAATATATTTTTATAGCTATATATTTATAAATCAATTAATAAATTAAAAAAATTGTCTTAAAAGAATACTTTTAAATTTAAAATTTATTTAAATCTAATTCTTTTAAGACAATTTTATTTTTTTGACAAGTTAAATTCTTTTATTATTTCTGTCATTATCGTGTTTTTTATGATGAAATTCATAATTATGATTTTCAAGGTTTTTATTAACTTTACTTCCAATTTTCCATGATAAAAATACTAGTAGTATAAATGATGCTATCTTTAGTGGGCTTGTTATAAATCCTTCTATATCACTTGCCACATAACTTATTACTATAAACATTACAAATTTTCCTGCCAACATTGCTGGAACAAAATCTTTTATATCTTTTTTACAAAAAGCTGATGCAACAGTAACTAAACATCCAGGCATAAATGGACAAGCATATGCTATAAATAGCAGTTTAAATCCCTGTTTGTCCATCCAACTTATTGCTCTTTCAGTTTTACTATTTCTCAACTTATTAAAAAGTCTACTATCAGTAAATCTACTTATTAATAAAAATAATGAGGTTGTCCCAAGCCCTGAGCCAATCCATGATAACAAACACCCAAGTAATAACCCTTGTATCGCAGCATTTGCTGTAACTATCGCCACAAGTGGTAAGGCTGGTATAAAGCTTTCTATAAATGCACTTAATAAACCAATTATTGTGGCTAACACCCAATAGTTTTGAGTTAAATCAAGTAATTCTTGTATATACTGCATATTGCTTTTCCCCTTTTTTTAACTTTAACTATTATTATATACTCTATATTACTATTACATACCAATTTCAAAAAGGAATCTAATATTCAAAAGTAAATAATTTATGTAAATTTACAGTTAAGGTATATTTATTTTATTATATATTATAACAAAAAAGTCTTAAAATATGAATCTATCATATTTCAAGACTTTTTCTTTTTATCTGGATATATTTAAACTATAGTATATCTGACTTCATAATATCTTCAAAGTCCCCTTTTTCAGATATCAATCTTATCAATTTAACAGTACAACTTAAATCATTTATAAGTATAGCTCCTACTAATGAACCATCTTTCATAAATAACTTTTTATATACTCTTTTACCTTCATCTTTTGATGAAATTTCTTTATCAAAATCTTGTATATTACCAATACTAAATACTTTAACATTCATTGCATCTAATGAAACTGGATATACATCACTTTCAAATTTCAAACTATCTCCACTTGCATTTGCTCCTGCTATTTTTCCCATTTCTACTGAAGATGGCCATATTGCTAGACTAGTATTTCCTACTTGTGCAACATCTCCACAAGCATATATATCTTTAACAGTTGTCTGTAATGTATTATCTACAACAATACCTCTATCAATTTTTACAGATGTATCTTGAACCATTTGAGTATTTGCTCTCACTCCAATCGAAAAGACTACCATATCACAGTCAACACTATTGCCATCTTTAAATACAACTTTTTGAGCCTTTCCATCACCATCAATACCATCAACTGCCACACCTAATCTTACATCTATGCCTGTATCCCTTACACATTGTTCTAGTATTTTACTTCCTTCTTTATCAAGTTGTTTTGATAATATACCATCCATTGCTTCAACTACTACTACTTCTAAGCCTTTTAATTTGAATTCCCATGCTGCTTCAAGACCTAATAGTCCTCCACCAATTACTACAACTTTCTTAGACTTCTCTAATGCTTCTTTTACATTATATAAGTCTTTTATATTTCTAAGTGTAAATACATTTTCTAAATCATGACCTTTAATTGGTGGTATGAAGTTTCTACTTCCTGTAGCTATTACAAGCTTATCAAATTTAATAGCACCATCATTTACTACAATAGTTTTATTTGCTTCATCTAATTTATCTACATTTGTTCCTAATATTACTACTATATTGTTTTCGTCATACCAAGCTTTATCTTCCATATAGAAATCAGAATTAAGTTCTTCATTTATACCATCAGAAAGTGCAGGTCTGTAGTAAGTTAACTCCTCCTCATTAGAAATCATAGTTATCTTACAAGTCTTATTTCTTTTTCTTATAGCATCTGCTGCATAGAAACCAGCTGCACCATTTCCTACTATAACAAAATATTCATCAGTATCTTTTCTAAAAGTAACCTCATCTTCTTCAACTTCTATAAATTGGTCCTCTTTGGCTCCACATACAGGGCATATACTAGGAGCACTATCTCCTTCAAATACTTCGTTACAAATTACACATTTAAACTTTTTAGTTTTCTTTTTACTTCCAAAAGTAGAGTTTAACTTATCTAAGAATTTTCCTGTATAAGCATATAATTTGTCAACTTCTTCTCCTGATGGTTTAAAGTTAACAGCAAATGGTTTCACTGTTGTCATTCTAAGCTGATTGATTCTCTCCATAGCATTTTCTATACCTTCTCCACTCCATCCATATGAACCAAATACTGATGCAACTTTTCCACCATGAAGAACTGGATTTAAAGATACTAATATATCCCATATAGGTTTTAACGCATCTCCTAATATTGTTGGTGTTCCAAATAATACACCTTGTGATACTGCTATTTTAGCTAGAATTTCTTCTTGCTTATGTTCTATTACATCAAATAAATTCACTTTATAATTGCTATTTTTTTCAATATATGATTTTATAGCTTCTGCCATGATTTTTGTATATCCATGTGCAGAAACATAACAAATTGTAACTTCTTTTTCTAATTTTACTTGTTCATTTACACTCCAATTATAATAAAGGTCTATAATTTTTCTAGGATTTTCAGTCAATACTGGTCCATGACCTGGACACACTGTGTCTATATCTAAATCTTTTATCTTTTCTATAGCAGTTACCATAGATGGTTTAAATGGTCCCATTATACAATCATAATAATATCTTAAAGCATCTAAGTAATCCTTTTCTTCATCTTCATTAAGAGTGTTTACTATCTTATCATTACTATAATGACTTCCAAATGAATCACATGTTACAAGGGTTTTATCCTCTTTTATATATGTGTATATAGTATCTGGCCAATGAAGCATAGGTACAGAGAAGAATTCTAAAGTTTTATCACCTATTGATAGCACATCTCCATCTGCAACTGCAATATATTCAAAATCTTTGTTTACGATTTCCTTTAGATACTTAATGGCAGTTTCTGAAGCTACTACTTTTGCATTTTTTGCTAAATCTAAAAGTTTTTCAACGCTTCCTGCATGGTCTGGTTCAGTATGACTTACCACAATATAGTCAATTTTTTCAAAATCTATATTTAAATCATTTAATCTTTCAATATATTTGTCAAAATGTTTATCCTTCACTGTCTCAAATAAAACTGTTTTTTCTGTTCCTTTTAAAACATATGAATTATAAGTTGTTCCATAAGGTGTATACATAATTATGTCAAATACTCTTAAATCAGGGTCGAGCGAACCTACCCAATATAAATTTTCTTTTATTTTCAGTGATTTTAATGACATACCGTACTCCTCCTAAAATAATTATTTAACCTTTTTATACCCTATTTGTTATATTTTAAACAAATTTTATTTAAAAAAGAATTTATTTTAAAAGCAACTTAAAACTTTTAATCTTCTTTTTCTACCTCCAGTATAGTTCCTTTTTTAGAATCTACCTTTATGTCATATTCATTTTTTTCTTTATCTATTCTTATTTTATAAAAAGTAGCATCTAAATCTTTATCTAAACTCCATTCTTTTACTATTCCATCTTGTTCTTTTAATGCAATTTCCATAGCTTTTTGAGGTGTTATTATATCATTTAAATCTAATTTTTCTTCTCTAGCTTTACCATTTAAATCTTCTGAATCCAATTTTTCAGTTTTATCTTGTAATACATCCTTTGTATTAGCATCTATTTTCATCTTATACTCATTGTTATCATCTACACCTTCAACCGTATAAACATATTTATTTAAATCACTTTCAAGACTTAAATCTACTATATCAGCATCCTTATATTTGTCTTTAAATATATTTATTGCATCTGTGTAAGGTACTTTGAAATCTTGCTCCATTAAACTTTCATCCATTTTGCCATCTTTTAAATCACTATTTGATGCATTTGCTTCTTTTTTTGTGTCACCATTTTGAGGCGCTTGTCCTGAATTTGAATTTCCACTACATGCAGTTAATAAACCTGCAATAAGTATACTTGCTACTAATAAATATAGTTTTTTACACATAAAAATCCTCCTTAAATAATTAATTTATTCTATATTATACCCTTTAAATCCTTTATTTACCCTTTTATATTGCAGATACTTCTTACTTTATTTTAATAGTTTCAAGGCTTTACAATCTATACTTAAGAAGCTAAAAATCTATTTTAATATTACTTATATGAAAATTAACCTAAATAATAAGATATGAGTATAAATTTTTAAAGTTCTAATATAATACCTGTTTATAAATCATAATTATTCTTAAGAATAGAAATGTTGAATATATCGCTCAAAGATGAAATATTTTTAAAATCTATATAATATAATTTATTATACCAGAATTTTAAAATTTAAATCTATAAGATAGTAAAAATCATTATTAATTAAACATAAATATAAAAAATCTACATAAAGTAAATACAACTGAAAGGGATGCTATTTAAAGCATCCCTTTTATATAATTAAAAACTTAAATTTTATTTAGTTCTCTGACTGTTAAATCCATTTTAGGATATGGTATTGTAATTCCTTCTTCATCAAATCTAACTTTAACCTCTTCTAATAAATCCAGGTAAATTGTCCAATAGTCTTCTGTCTTACACCAAGCCCTAATTGCAAATTTAATTGCATTATCTCCATGTTCAACTATTCCTATAAATGGTTCTGGTTCATTTATTATTAATTTATGTTTGTTTACAATTTCTTTTAAGACTCTTCTAACATGTAATATATCATCTTCATATCCTACACTAAAAACCAAATCAACCCTTCTAGTATTTTTTGCAGAATAATTTATCAAACTATCATTTGATACAGAACCATTTGGTATAAGTATCTGTTTATTATCTGGAGTAGCTAATTGTGTATAAAAAAGACCTATTTGCTCAACTGTTCCTCCATGACCTGCTGCTTCTATGTAATCTCCTACTTTAAATGGTCTAATCAGAAGTATAATAAATCCTCCAGCAAAATTTGATAAACTACCTTGCAGTGCCAAACCTATCGCTACCCCTGCTGAAGCTATTACAGCAGCAAAACTAGATAAACTCATACCCCAGTATTCAAGAACAACTATTATAACAGCAACTTTAAGTACACTTAAAAGAAGAGATTTCAAAAACTTTCTTAACGTTAAATCAACATCTCTTTTACCAAGAACTGTCATGACATGGTTTACAATTTTTTTTATTATTTTAAATCCAATGGAAAGTATAAGTAGACCTATTATAAGTTTTACTCCACTTGTAGTTGCCCATTCCAAAAGGCTTTCCATCAAACCGCCCATGTCCATTTTATTAATATCTAGATTATTTAAATCTAACTTACTTATATCATCTATTTTTGTTGTATCCATAGAAAAAACTCCTTACTTTATATTTTAGAACCAATATTATAGTTTAAAGTTCTTATTTTTCTATTTAATATGATACAATATCATTTAATCATAGTAAACAAGATTTATATTCCAGTTAGCTCTTTTTTCTAAATCCAAACCCTCTATTATTTACAGAACTTTATGCTAAGTCACTCCGAAAATGCTACTTAGTTTTAAAATCATCATTTTTCACACCAATATGAGATGCTATTATAGTTATAATACTTAATACTATAAATATAATAAATCCTCTTTTGTATCCATCAACTGTATTGTAGAAATTTATTTGTAAAGATATAGCTATGATTAAATTAATAATACCGCTTCCTATAAATTCAAAGGTATTAATAACACTAGTTGCTAATCCAGAATAAATCTCTTTATTCTTATATTTAGCATCATTAAATACTTGTAAATGTGACATGACTATACACCCCATTATAAAAAATGCTACTGGTAAAAACATTATTGGTGGTTTTACTTTGAAAACAATTACAATTATTATCCATATAAATAAGTCTATCATTGCACCATATTTTATTATGTTAAACTTGCTAGACTTTATTTTTGCAAACACAAAATCCATAATTATTGAGCCAAATATAAATCCATATGTAAAAAATGATACTATAAATGCAGAAAAACTCTTGCTAACTCCATAAACGTCCATTATGTATCTTACTCCCCAAAGACTTGTAAATGCACTTGTTAAACCTACAAAAGAAAACATTATTATTGAATTATACCATGTTGACTTGTTGACTATAACAGACTTAATCCCCTCAATAATACTAATTTTTTCTGATTCTTCATAAATATCAACATTTACATTAAATCCATATTCTCTTGGTGTATCTCTAACAATAATATACATACAACATCCAATTAAAACACCTATTATACCTATTAATAAAAATGAATTTCTCCAACCAATAAATTCAGATAAAAATACTAGCGGAAAAGTAGCAAGAACTCCTCCCACATTTCCAACAAATGAGAACTTAGCTGTTGCAGAAGCAAACTCTGATTTATCAAACCATCTACCTTGAATTTTTAAGATACAAAGTAGTATTACTGATGTTCCTGCTCCTACAACTATACGAGAAATATATGCTAATTCTATATTTTGTATTAATCCAAATAATATAGAACCTACACTCGCTGTTATTATTCCAATACTACTAATTTTTCTTGCTCCATATTTATCAATTAATATACCTGCTGGTATTTGCATAAATGCATATGAGTAAAGGCAAAATGATGCTATATTTGATATTTGTATAGAATTAAACCCTAACTCTTTTGCTAAATTATCTGAGACAACAGCAGTTGACATCCTTAAAAATAAGACTAAAATAAATGAAAATGTAATTATGCCCCAAACACTCCATTTAGTCTTTGTATAACTTTTCATATTTTCTCCCTCAAATCCATGTAGTTTTAACTTTTATTACTCTGTTTGTAGACTTTCTATTTGCAGTATTTGCTTATAATAATTTTGTAATTATTTATCAAAATTTTTAGCATTCATTTTTATTATATAATACACATACACATTTAACCATATATAAGAATTTATTCCTGTTTACATAATACTCAATTGGTTACTTATTAAAGTAAACAAGAGCCATCTTTTAGGGTAGCTCTAAAAGATGGCTCTTTATAAAAATATCTATTCTAAATTTAAATTTCTATCTAGTATATATTTTGTAGCAACAAATAATATTACTAAAAGTATAATACTACCAAGTATAGCAAACATAAAATGAGAGCTTTGATATAAATGATAAATCATATTAGTATTTTCTCTTGGTAAAAATCTTTCAATTGTATTACCAACAGTTGATATTATCATATTTATAATTATAAAAGAAACAAATGCGGATACATTTCTATGTTTATTAAATCTTGGTAATTGCCCCATTGAAATTGCTGTGTATAGCAATAAAATGAATGAAGTATATGAAATAAGCATTGTTAATAATAACAAGAAAATATCTAAAAAGTTTTCAAATCCCAATTTAAAAACATTATTAAAAAAATCTAAAATCTCAGCAAATTCAATTCCAGAAGCACTAAAAAACATTAGTACTGAAAATGTAACTACTGCAACTATAAAACTAAGTACCGCATATATAAGTGCTGTTATACATTTGGATAATATAAGCGAACTAGTATTAACAGGAAGAGTAAACATTAAATAACCTTCATCTCCCAAAAGATTTTTTCTAAATCTTTGAATTGTAACTACAATAGTTAAAACACCTAGTGCCATAAAAAGACTTGTAAGTACAAGTATTCCTATTCCTTGTATTTGGAATATATCAATCTTCATAAATATTCCGTTTAATATAGCCACTACTATTATAGCTATATATAATGGTATAAACGTTCTTCCACTTGCCTTTAATTCATATTTTAATAGTTTTCCTAACATTTGAATTCCTCCCTAAATAATGCATCTATAGATTTACCTTTTTCCTCTCTTATTGCTTCAACATCTCCCTGTAGTACTATTTCACCTTTAGATATAAATATTACTTCATCACATATATTCTCTATCTCACTTATTAAATGAGTTGCAATCAACAAAGTACTATCCTCAGAATAGTTTTTTAGTATAGTCTTAAGTATATATGACCTTGCAGCTGGGTCAACACCTCCAATAGGTTCATCTAAAATGTATATATTTGCTTTTCTTGACATGACTAGAATAAGCTGTACTTTTTCTTTAGTTCCTTTAGACATTGTTTTTAATTTTTCATTTACATCAATATCTAAACTCTTAATCATTTCATTTGCTCTTCTAACATCAAAGTCACTATAAAAATCATAGAAAAATTTAAGTAAGTCTGATACCTTCATCCAGTCGTTTAAATAAGTTCTTTCTGGTAAGTATGATACTATTTTTTTTGTTTCTATAGATGGCTTCATTCCATTTATCATAATTTCACCATCATCAGGTTGTAACAATCCATTCATCAATTTAATCATTGTACTTTTACCACTTCCATTAGGACCTAACAAGCCAACTATTTTTCCTTTTGGTATATTCAATTCAACATTCTTTAAAACTTTTTTAGTTCCATAGCTTTTATTTACACCTTTAAATTCAACTATGTCATTTTGAGAAACATTATTTATATTTTTATCCATTTTATAATTCCCCTTTCAAATTTTCTGTTATAAGTTTTAACATTTCATCTTTGTCATATCCAAGTTTTACTAAAGTTTCTTTTAATGTGTTTATTTCAACATTGGCTATTTCCTCTTTCATAGCTTTTATTTTTTCCTTATCATCTGTTACAAATCTTCCTTTTGTTCTTTGGCTATAAACCAATCCTTGTCTTTCCAGTTCTGTTAAAGCTTTTTGCATTGTATTTGGATTAACTTCAGCATCCTCTGCAAGTGCTCTTACTGTTTCTAATTTAGAACCTATTTTTATTTCCCCTGAAACTATTTTTAACTTTAGATGTTCTACTAATTGTATATATATAGGTTTGTTATTATCAAGTTCCCATTCCATATTCATGCCTCCTCATTGTGTTATCATATTATTGTATTAATAACCTAATACAATAATATAATAATACAGCTCATATGTCAACTATTTTTAGATAAAATTATAAATATCTACAAGCTTTTTCATTTAAATATAGTTTTTATAAAAAATAGCATTTTAAAACCTATTATTAAATCTCAAAATCTTCAGGTTTGAATAGGTATAATACAAGAAATTTCCTTAATCACTATGTTTTTTGATATTTCATTTGGTATTTATTTTTCTCTTGTCTGGTTTAGAGATTTTCATTCAAGGCTACCAAATTTTATGTGAATCTATAAGAATATATGAAGTGAAAAAATATAATTGTATTTTTAGGTCTTGGTAGCCTTTATTATAATTATGTTCACATGCTATTACTTTTTTATCCTTTTAGCAAATTTTTCCTTAGCAAAATCGTATGACTCTTGTATCATTACTTTTAATTCTTTAAATGTTTTTTCTGAAGGATTTAAGACACATACCCATCCCATCCATGCGTAAACAGGATGAGGCATAATTGTATCCATTTTTTTAAAATCAAAGTCCATTTTCACAATTTGCCCAGCCTCTGGACGCTTTGGAATATAATCGAACATTTTAATAAATGTTTCCTTTTTCAAGCATACATTCACACGATAAACATTACTTCGGTTGAGTGATGAACTTTTGTCATTTTCACCATCTTTTTCTTTGATAGTAAGAACATATACTCCTTTCTTTAAAATACCATTAGGATTATAAAATATACCTCTTTCCCCCCAATTGTCTGTTAAAACAACATCATCTAAATTTGATACACAGTAATTGAATATATCATCAACTTTCATATTAAATATCCATCCTTTCTATAATATTTATATTGCTTTCAACACGATAATATCCTATCATATAATGGTGACAATAATTGTCACTATTATAAAAAAAGGAGTAGAAAAATGTCAAAGGCTGAGCGCTTAATTGAATTGATAATAACTATAAATGCAAAAAGAAATTTTACCTTGAGGGAATTGTCTGAAGAATTTTATGTATCAAAACGAACGATACTTAGGGATTTACAAGCTTTAGAAAGCATGGGATTCCCTCTATATTCAGAAACAGGGGCAACAGGTGGTTATCATATGTTAAAAGAACGTATACTACCACCAATTACCTTTTCAGAAAGTGAAGCAAAAGCAATATTTTTTGCCTATCAATCGTTAGCTTTTTATCGTGATTTGCCATTTGAACAAGAGAGAGTCTCTGTATTAAAGAAGTTTTTAAATTGTCTACCAGCAGATGTACAGCATAATATTACTCAAATACAAAATAAAATTGTATTCTGGACACCAGATAGACATTGCTCTTCTCCTTTGTTGAAAGAACTATTTAACATAATTACAAATAATTCTGCTCTTACAGTTCAATATTCATCAAATAAAAACCAAAGTATCCGAACTATTATCCCTGTTGGTTTATATGCAATGAATGGTCTTTGGTACTGTCCAGCGTATTGCTTAAAGTCAAAATCTATCCGTGAATTTCGTGTAGACAGAATTGAAAAGATTGTAAATATAGAAAATATAACAAGTTCAAAATACAGTATTCCAAATTCAATACATGAATATCTTGAAAATTTAGAAGTTGCTAAAGATTATCATATTAAAATTCAACTAACAGATATAGGAGTAAAACGCTGTGAGACAGAATTTCTATTAGCAAAAGGATTGACTATTTTTCCTAATGGTGGCTACATAGATATGTATATCTCAAAAACAACACTAAACTGGGTAGCTGAATATTTCTTGTCATTTGGAAAAGAGGCCACAGTACTAGAACCAATTGAGCTTAAAACATTGATAAAATCAAAAGTTCAGGAATTATACAATCATTACTGCAAAATAAATACTGAAATGTAATTTCAATAGATGCCACCAATAGATACTACATTCTAGTGTTTTAGTTAATCTATATGAGGTAAGACTATATTTATATTTGTTAATGTTTACATATTTCAATAAATAGATGTATAAAAATCCACATAAAAAATGAACACTAGATTAGAGTTCATTTTTAATATAACTTATTCATTTTTTATAAAGTAAATTAATTATTCTTTTGCTGAAGTGTATGCAATCAATTTTTCAAATTCTTCAATTGGCATTGGTTTTCCAAATAGATATCCTTGTGCCATATCACATTTGACTTCCTTCAATAGTTTAAACTGTGCTTCTGTCTCTACACCTTCAGATATTACTTTCATCCCCAATTCCTTTGCCATCTCTACAACTTTAGTAACAATTATTTTACTTCTCTTACTATTATATGTTTCCATGATAAATTTTTGGTCAAGTTTTAAGATATCCATAGGAATTTCTTTTAACATATTTAATGATGAATACCCTGAACCAAAATCATCCATAGATATTAAAAAGCCTATCTCTTTTAAATTATTCATTATATCAATTAAAATATCAAAATTATCAAATATAATACTCTCAGTTAATTCAAGTTCTATATATTTTGCAGGTATATTGTACTTATCAATTATATTTTTATAGGTTTCTATAAAATTATTGCAATATAAATGGATTCTTGAGACATTAACTGAAATAGTTACTGGGTTTATACCTGCATCAATCCATTTTCTAAGCTGTATACAAACTTCTTCTAGTACATATAAATCTAAATTTATTATAAAACCATTTTTCTCAAAAAATGGTATAAACTCACTTGGAGGAATTAATCCCTTATCACGATTTTTCCATCGTACAAGTGCTTCCGAACCTTGTATTTCTCCTGTATTTAGTTCTATTTTAGGTTGCAAATACACTATGAACTCTTTATTTTCTAAGCTTGAGAACATTGTATTTTCCATCTCTTTTTCTTTTATTTCTTGATCATGAATCTTGTTGTCATAAAATGCATATGAACTTTTATGTCCTCCTTTTGCCATTTTATGAGGTATATTAGCTCTATCTATTATTGGGTTGATATCTTTATCTTCTGGAAGTATAAAGTATATTCCACAGCTTAAAACCAATTTATATTTTTCTTCCTGATTATTATTAAATAAATCCAATTCTTTAAATATACATTCTAATCTATTTATTATATCTTCTTCTTCTTTATATTTCATAATTATTGTGAAATTATCAGCAGATATCCTTGCAAATATTTCTTCTTCAAATATATTATGTTTAATAATATTTGTTAAACTACATAAAATTTTATTTCCCACTTCATATCCGAACAAATCATTTATATACTTAAATTTATCAATATCTATATATAATAACGCATATTTCTCTTGAGTGTTTTTGCTTAATATTTTTTTAGCATCAATTACAAATTTATCCATAGTACTTGCTCCTGTAAGACCATCTGTATACACGATATTTTGTAATTTAACTCTTAAACTTAATTTATCATATACTATATAAAAAATAAGTACTAGACATATTATCGTCATAGTAAATATTATCTGCAATGCATAGTAGCTAATAAATTGTTTATTAAATAAGTTGAATTCAAAGTTATTTATGGAGTTATTTTTATAAAGCTTATGTAAAGAATAAACTGGTGTTGTATATTTAACTTGTAAAATTATACAAATAAATAAAAAAACCATTAATTTTTTTTGTAATTTCCTCATAAAAATTTCCTCCCATTAAAGCACCTCTATTTGATTATAAACCACTAGCAAATAAACACATTCCAAAAGTTTCCATTTCTTGTAAAATGGATAGTTTTTAGTAAAAATCAATATAATTATAATATAAAAATAAAATTTTTCAGAAAATTCATATAAAAAGATTGACTTTTTATCAATAATTATATGCCAAAATAATCCAATTTATTTTCTATTATACCGATATGAAATGTATAAATCAATAGGAAAGACAACTAATATAACATATTCTATATATATAGTATAACAAAATTTTACAAATTTTAAAGTAAATATAAACTATCCATTTTACAAGAAATGACTACTTTTTATTAAAATACAGTATTTGCAACATATTTACCTTTAAAATTCTATTCTATTTTTCTTCTTCTATTCATTTCCACAAATCAACACTTAATTTTCATAACAAACTAAATTGAATAATATTTAATTTGAATTTTTTAATATGTTACTTTCACTTAATTTTTTAAGGTCATTTTTTAAATATAAACTCTTTATAAATTCATTTATATAATTAAAATATTATATAAATGAATTTATAAAGAGTTTATATAATGAAGAAATAAATAAAATAACACTAAAGTATATATAAATAAAGTAATACTTATATATTTTAGTGTTATTTATTATCTCAATATATTTAAGAAATTTATATTTAATTTTTTAAATCTTTTCTATATAAAAGTCTCCTTCCTAATATAACCAATATAAAACTTATTACAAGAATTAAAACAAATTTAAACATATTTAAATTTGAAAAATCAACCTCAATAAACTTATATAAATTAGCTATATTTCCTGTTGCATAATGATTTACTATAACTGCTACACTATTATTTAAGAAATGTAATAACATTGATACAAATATAGAGCCCGACTTATATACACTGTATGCAAATATGATTCCTAATATTGATGTTGGAATTATTCTTATAAAATCCATATGCATAATACCAAACAATACTCCACTACAGATTATTGCTAACTTTACAGACTTAACTCCATTTTTTGATTTACTAAATGCAGAAAATATAAAACCTCTAAAAAATATTTCTTCACATATAGCTGGTAATAATCCTATTATCAATAAATTCAATAAAAATTTATCCTTCATAAACAGAGATTTATTTAAACTCTCAGCCACTTCCATATTTTGAGGAAATAAAAATAAAATTAACTGAGTTATAATCATAATAATGATGTATCCACCAATCCAAAGAACAACTCCTCCTAAGAGATGTTTTAATGTTGGAATCTTTATACTAAATACTTCTCTAAAATCAGCTTTGATATAATATGCAAATATTAGTGGTAAAGCAATTATCATAACTTGTGTCATTACAATACCTGCTGTTCCAAATTTAATTTGAACCAAAGAACCAGCATAAATTAAAAGAACTAATCCTACTGCATACAAAATAATCCCATCACTCACAGTTGGTATAGACCCTTTTTTTATATTACATCTTTTCTCCAAGAAAGAAAAACTCTTACTATTTCCAAAAAGTATTTCTTCAGAATTAAACATTTTAGACAGAAGTATAATTGCCAATATAACAAAAGCTATATTCGATGTTAAAACTAGTGCTATCAGATTTAAATCACTTTTAAAAGATAATACACTTTTTATAAGTAATGATATATTTACCACAGGTATTACAGCTGTTACTCTATCCAATACTATATTTGGTATCATAGAAACATAAGATGGTATCATAATAACCAACATAAGAGGAGTTATATAGTTTTGAGCATCTTTAAAGCTTTTTGCTAGTGAACATACACACATACTTATTGCTGCAACTACCATTGAAAACAGACATACACATATTAAAGTAGTAGCAATTGGTAAAATTAAATCTCCATAATTAAAATTTCCAAAACCAAACTGGCTACTAAGACCCCCACTCACTAAAATAAATGCCATCGTTAAGCCCATAGATAAAATATTTAAAATTGCTGTTACTATTGCACTAAGGGAAACAGCCATATATTTTCCCATGACTAATTCTAAATTTGATATTGGGAGTGTAAATAAAGTTTCTAGTGTACCTCTTTCCTTTTCTCCAGCCATAACATCTATTGCTGGATATATTGAACCAAGCAAAACTCCTATTATTAATATAAATGGCAATATCTGTCCTAAGAAGTAGCCTGCTACTTCTTCTGTTTTTGCAACATCTATAGTACTGTACTTTATAGGTTCTAATGTACTTTGTACATCCAGTCCTTTTTCAGATAAAGTATTCTCTATAGTAAATCTCTTGTATTTATCTAAAACAGTTTCAATTCTTTTTACAGAGTTAGACGAATTTTCCTGAGATGAATTCATATATATTTTATAACTCGTAGATGATTGCTTTTCTTCTATTTTTATGTAAGCATCAATTTTATTTTCTTCTAAAGACTTCTTATAATTATCAACACTTAATATTTTTATTTTGCCTTTATCATTTGTAGTATCTTTATTAGTCCCAGTATCGCCCTCTAAATTATTCTCCTCTTCAATCATTGATACAAGCACTTTATTAGGTGTACTATCAAAAGCTATATTAATATCTTTACTATTCATACTATTTGCAGACATATTCATTACTTGAATCATCAACAACATAAGCAAAGGATATAAAAGAAGTGGTATAACAATCATCATAAATAAGGTCTTTTTGTCTCTTAGTATGTCTAACATTTCTTTTTTGAATATGTATTTTACAATTTTACTTCTCATCTAAACCTCCTCCATTCTAGAAAGATTTATAAACACATCTCTCAGATTATTTACTCCCGATTCTTCTTTTAAACTTTTCGGTGTTCCTGATGCAATTATTTTTCCATTATGAATCATTAAAATCTTATCACATAAAATTTCTGCTTCTTCCATATAATGAGTTGAATAAAGTACGGTTTTTCCTATTAACTTTTCGTTTTTCATAAAGTCTATTATAGATGCACTACTCAAAACGTCAAGACCTAATGTTGGTTCATCAAAAATATACACTTTTGGGGAATGTATTAAACAACGAGCTATAGATGTTCGCTGTGTCTGACCAGTTGATAGATTTTCAATTCTATTGTCTATAAATTCATTCATATCCATTACTTTTACAACATTTTTAATCGACTCTTCTATTTCTTCTTTTGTCATTTCATATAAACTTCCAAAAGTTGTTAAAAGTTCTCTAGGAGAAAGTCTTCCATATAGCTTTGTATTTCCAGATAGATATCCTATTTCTTTTTTTGCTGAATTTTTATCTATTGAATAATCATATCCAGAAACACTTATATTTCCTGATGTTGGTGTTAATATTCCTCCTAGCATTCTAAGTAAAGTTGTCTTTCCAGCACCATTTGGTCCTAATATTCCGACTATCTCACCTTCTTCAACACTAAAAGAAACATTATTTACAGCAAGAAAGTCTTCTTTTTTAGTTTTAATTTTCTTTAATTTTTTTATTGAACTTTTATTTTTATCATCTTTTATAACTCTTGTAAAAGATTTACATAACTTATCTACCTCTATCATTTACCAATTTGCTCCTTTCTTATTTATAGATATATTTATATAAATATAACATATAAACCTTTTTTATATACTATTTTTTATTTTAAAATATCTTATTTATAAAAACATATCTATTTACATGACAAATTATTACTTTTTATTCTTTTATAATATGTATTAACTAATAGATATAAAATAACATATTAATTTTTAAAGTATTAATAAATATTATCAATAAAAAAAGTGTCTCTAATCATTTAAAAATCTTTCAGACACTTTTTTCTAATTTCTCTTTTATTTTATTATCTAACTTTTTTACCAAGTTTAAATACTGCTAAAACATCTGACATTACATCTATATTATCTATAGGATTGCCATTTACAACTATCACATCTGCTTTCTTTCCTTTTTCTAAAGTTCCATAATTTTTATCAATTCTTAAAAGTTCAGATGCAGTTTTTGTAGCTGCTACTATTACATCCATATTATCCATACCATAATCTGACATTAACTTCATTTCATAATATGTCTTTCCATGTTCATTATAAGAAGTTCCTGCATCAGAACCAACTGCAATTTTAATTCCTTTTTTGTACGCTTTTAAGAATGATTCTTTATGTGGAATAGCAACAATTTCGCACTTTCTAAGAGTAGCCTCAGTTATTCCACTTTCTTTTCCTGCATTTAAAATAAAATATGGTGCAGCAACTGTTGGAACTAGATATGTTCCTCTTTCAAGCATCAAATCAATTATTTCATCATCTAAATAAACACCATGTTCTATAGAAGTGATTCCTGCAAGCACTGCATTTTTTATACCAGTTCTTCCTTGTGCATGTGTAGCAGTTATTTTCCCTGCTTTTATAGCTTCATCTATAGCAGCCTTCATTTCTTCTAAAGTCAATTGTGGTGAACCTGGCTCAACACCATCAGTTGTTACACCTCCAGTAGCCATTATCTTTACACAATCTACTCCATTTTTTAAAACTGTTCTAGCTGATTTTCTACATTCATCTACTCCATCACTTTCAATACCAAAATAGTATCCATGTCCTCCTGTCATACATATAACTGGACCTGAAGTAACTATACCAGGACCATCTATAGACCCTTTGTCTATAAGATTTTTAAGCTGCACATCCACATATTTTGGACAACCTAGACTTCTAATATATGTTACTCCTGAATCTAAATATGCATCAAGTTGTTTTATTGTATTTACCACAAGCTCTACATCAGATACGTTCTCATAATAAACTTTTGGATTTCCTACTGGCTCCATTGTCAAATGCACATGACAATTCATAATTCCTGGCATAACAGTTTTATCTAGGTAATCATATACATCATATCCACTTAAATCTTCTCTTATATTTTCAATTTCAAGTATAGTATCTTCATCAATAATTATACCTTTATCCTTCATAATACTATTTCCTGTTCCCTGAACCTCCTATGACTAAAGTCACAGAGTTCCTGCTTCATAGAATTTTGCATACTAAAATATGTCTTACCAATTCTCCACAGGCTATCCCCGTAGTTCCTACGGTTCTTACATAAATTATCTATTTTAAACTGTTATTAGTCTTAATCCTTCTTTTAGTATATTTATACTTGCATTTATATCTCTATCGTGAGTTATATTACAACAAGGACAAATCCATTCTCTTATATTTAAATTCTTAATTTCCTCATTTTTGTACCCACATTTATTGCATATTTGTGAACTTGCAAAGAATTTACCTACCTTTACAATTTGTCTACCATACCAATTAGCCTTGTATTCTAATTGACGAACAAATTCTGACCATGACACATCAGAAATAGAACGAGATAATTTACGATTTCTAGTCATATTCTTTACTTGTAAATCTTCTATGCAAATAATATCATTTTCTTGTATTAATTTAGTAGATAGTTTTTGTAGAAAATCCTTTCGCCTATTAGCTATATGTTCTTGAAGTCTTGCAACTTTTAATCTTGCTTTATTTCTATTTAAACTACCGATTGTTTTTCTCGATAATTCTCTTTGTAATTTAGCAAGTTTGTTTAATGACTTCTGAAGATACTTAGGATTTTCTATAAATTGTCCACAACTTGAGATACAAAATTCTTTAATTCCTAAATCTAAACCTATCTGATTATTAGTATTTTCAAATGCTTCAATATCTATATCTCTACAGCATAATGATACATAATATTTACCACTTGGTTCTTGAGATACAGTAGCATTAAGTATCCTCCCTTGAGGTACTTGTTTATCCCTTACTTTAACCATACCAAGTTTAGGTAATTTTATATATTGACTAAAGTACATAATATTTCCATTTGTAAAGTTAGTTCTATATGAAAATCTATTAGTTTTCTTTGATTTAAATTTGGGAAATCCTGCATTTTCTTTAAAGAATTTTTTATATGCGCTTTCTAAATCTTTTAAGGTGTTTTGTAGTGAAAATTTGTCAGGTTCTTTAAGCCACTCTAATTCTTTTTTTAAATCAGTCAAATCAGAACTGCACTGCTTATAAGTAAAAGTTTCTTTATTATTTTCATAAACTTCTATTTTTTTAGCAAGATATTTATTATATACAAATCTACAACATCCAAAAGTTTTGTTAATTAACTCTTGCTGTTTTTTATTTGGATACATTCTAAACTTATAAGCTTTTTCCACTACTACCACCTCACTTTACTTATTTTTTATGATTATATTAATACTGGATATCTATATTTTACACACCTTACTATATGGTATTGTACTAAATATGCATATCCCATGAGTCACTTCCATTTTTCATCACCCATAATAACATTAATAAATGTAATTATTTAAAACAAGCATTTTGAAGGTTTTTATATTTATTTCTAAATAACATATGTAAGAACCATAAGTCTTAACTTTTATCATTTTTGAGGTTGTCGTTCACATAAGTTCGCTATTACCTATGCAGTTCTCTTATGAACTTCTTACACTTTCATGCAAGCACAGACTATATCTTATCCTTCGGCATTATCCGTTAAGGTCTACCCACTTCCACTACCGATAGCTTGTAGTGTACTTCCCTCAAGAGGAATAGTCGTTGAAGTTTCTCCTATTCGGAGCTTACCTGCTGATTGCCCATTTTAAAGTACTTAGGGTTTAACCTTATACCATCTAACCAATTTTTTCTACTTTCGTAACTTTCACACTTAGGTTTATTTCATCCTTATGTTTTAGTTTGGTTAGCTTTAGGGGTTTCCAGCAATTCAAGTAGTATTGGATAGGTTCTATCCTATCTCTACATATAAGTTTCCCTATATGCTGACTATTTTAGCTACTAACTCATGACTAAAGTCACGAGTGTGCGTAGCTATTTTTTAATCAATTAAATTTCCTGCTTTTATATACTTTTTGCTCATTTTTAAATTCTCCCCCTTTTCAAGTATAATGTATTATTTATCTATTATTTTTAATATTCTAATAATTAATTTTACCACTATATTACTATCATTTCAAATTTAAGTGAATTAAATATCGAATTAAATTAAAGTATATTAGAATATTTATAATATGTAAAAAATATTATTCAGATTGCTTTTATATCAAAGATAAAAATAAGACAAGATAATCAAAATATACGTATAATTATCTTGCCTTATTTTTATTTATTCATTTTTATATAATAAAAGTATACCAATCTAAAGTTATAAGATTAATACTATTATTTAATTTGCTACAAAAAACAACTTGTCTTGTAAACTTACATCTCCATTTATCAATTCAGCTTCATATACTGTTTTTTTAAGACTCATATCAAATACTTGAAATTTTATTGGTTTAGTTCCAACTATATCAGAAGTAACTCCACTTCCTTTTTTCTCTCCTGAAATATTTTCCTTTACACTTGAAATAGAATATATTTTATCATCTAGCAACTTAACTTTTCTAACACCAGATAACGCTTCATCATAATTTACTTTTAAATTAAGCCTTTCATAATCTTCTAAATTAATCTCATTGGAATCAACACTATAAACAAGATTAATTATAGAACGACTTTTATCTGTAACTATAATATTTAGTTTGTTATCTCTAACAATATAGTCTAACTTTGTTTTACTTAATAAACCCCTTTCCCTTTGGTCAGCATTTTTTTCTTTATTTAAATTATCCATAAACTTATTACTTTTATTGAAAGAATTCTCTTCTATATCATATACAATAAAATCTGAATAATTATCATGACCTTCAATGTCACCATTTATATCTTTGTTATTTAACCTCTCCAAATAAAGTTTAGTTCCAATAGAAAATTTAATCTCGTTAATACTCTGTTGGTATTTGCTTTGCGAATTTAAATTAAATCTATTTAATAATTTATAGGATTTATTTTTTATGTCTATCTTTAATATACAAATATTATTGACTGTAGCACCTGAAACATTGGTTTCACTAATCACCATATATAAATTTCCCCTATATATTTGGTTAAAAACAGTTCGCCAGCTATTTTCTTTAAAATCAGATTTTTTTAAATCAATATCAAAATTTTCTTCTAAACCACTTTTTAAATTTTTATTTGAAACTTTTATATAATCATTTAAATTGTTTCTTTCATGTACTGAATTAGACTTAGTAGAAGTATATGCTACACCTATATTCAAATCATCTTTATATATAAATTCGCTTCCTTTATCATCAATAAAATCGCTGTATTTCTTATCAATATGCAAATAATCATTTCCAATTTTAGTTTTAGGATTTATATCATTTCTTGTCCCATTTTTACTTATGATTACTTCTTCATAAGTATATTTACTTATATTAGGTGTATATACTAAACTCACTCTTCCTATATCCTTTATATTGCCATTTAAAGTTCTTATAGATAATTTATTTTTATTAAGATAACTCAATATCAAAGCCATAATAATCATTGATAAACATACTGTTATAAAACATATTGTATATTTTCCTAATTTCTTTTCTCTCATATATACACCTCCTAAAAGTCAATTTTATTATTTAAAAGTTTATTAGACACAAAACTACATACAAATATACTCACACTTGAATATACTACAGTAAATACATTACTATATTCATAAGGTATAATAAATTCTACAAGAATTATAAATATTAGAATTTCTATAACTAAAAATAGAAAACTCATTAAAGCCCTCATCTTATACACAGATTTATTTATAAGAATTGATGTAAATACTACACATATAACTCCTATTAGTAAAAATACATATTCTACTAATAAGTTCTCAAAGCTGTATGGAAGTAAAATATTTAACTTATATATTGTTTCTTGTACAAAATTATAGTTTGTAATACTACCAAGCATATAATTCGGTAGTATCTTACTTGCAATAAATAAAGTTATAGTAAATAATATCGTGTAGCTATACACTAGAAACAATACATTTAATAATTTAGATATATAAATATTAATTTTATTTTTAGGAAGCATCATAAGTGTATATATAGATTTACTTTTCATATCAAAATCTCTATACCAAATAAAGAAAGCATAACAAATACACACAAATATACCAAACAAAAAACATGATTGTATAGAACCCATTATGTTTCCAAAACTTGAAAATCCCATGACACTTACTGTTTCTATTGTCTTTCCTACTTTTGATAACTGCTCAGTTTTTACTGCATTCTCTATTATATAATTATAATCATTTAAATTTTTCACTAGATTTAAAAATACAATCGAACAGCAACAAATGATTATAAATATATAATTTTTTATGTTTCTTTTTAAATCAAACTCAAATAACTTCATTAAATCTCTCATCAATTCACCTACTTTATTCCAAATTCTAAATTGCTATTTGAACTATTAAACTGTAATTCTCCCTTATACACTATTTCTTTCGAATTTTTATTTATTATATATAGGATAGTCTTATTGTCCCAAGGTAGTACGGGATTTATTTTTGATGTACATACAATGATTTTATTTGAATCAATTTCAATGTTTCTAATGCTTCTTTCTTCTTTTTCATCCAAAACATATTTATCTTCAACTAAACCGCCATCTAGTATGTTATAAGTTATTAAATTTATCTCTTTACTTTTATTGGCATTATCTCTTTCTGACATTATCATATATAATTTACTATCTTTTAGCTTTGCTTTTTCCAAAGACATTCTATCATAACTTTTTAATTCTATTATGTTATCTTTATTCTCTTCAACATTATACTCAAGTAAATTTAGCTTAGAAGCAACATCGTCCCATGTATTTGCATTTATTGCTTCTATCAAAATATACATTTTATCTCCATCTTTACTAGAATAGCTTACATCAATACTTTGTATATTGTTGTATTTTTCAAAAAGATACTTGCTTATATTTATACTTTTTATCGTCTCTATTTTTTTATTTTTAGTATTAATCTTTATTATATCTATAGTACTCAAAGCTTCTTCATCTTTTTCTGATGAGTCACTTGGAGCATAAAGCACAGACACATATAAGTCTTTTTTGTATCTTTTTGATGATAGTACTTTTACATGATACTCATCGATATCTTTATCTACTTTATATCTCGTTCTTATAAAGTTGTTCATATCTAGTTTTTCATATTCAATTTTTTTATCACTTCCTTCTGACATAAATACACCTTTTTCTAGGTCTTCTTTTTTCTCATCTATGACAAAATTTATCCCTCTTGAATTAGATTTAGAATCATCATTTATTTCAAAACCAACATGAGCTATTGAATCCAAACCACTAGAGACATCGATTAGATTATTCGTATTCTCACTCTCTTTTATTGATTTTAATAATTCTGTTTTTTTAGTTTTATTACTTCCATTTATTATATATCTTGAATTTATATATCCATTAAAATCATATCCAAAATCTATGTTTATATAGTCCAATTCATCTGGGTCACCTTTTATAGTTTTTATACTTAAATTGTTTTCATTGTTCAATATGTCTATACTAAAATATATTGCTACTGCTAAAAATATAATAAGTATAGATACTTTAGATTTTAATTTCATGACACACCTCCTAAACAGACAACTTCTTATTTATTAAAAAATAAGAGATTCCATTTAAAATAAACATTATAACTATAAAACTTAATACATAATTACCTAAAGAATTAAGTTGTGTTCCAACAAATCCATAATACTTTCTAAACAAACTAATTATATTTATATACACTGTTGAAAAATATAGCCCTGCCAAAATTATCAAGGTAATTAAAATCACATAAAGTTTACCTCTGTAAGAAAATGTGAATAATATACAACAATTTAAAAAAGAAATAGCTAAAAGCAGTAAAATCACATAAATTGTTATAAAAGAAACAAAATCGATTGGAATACTTTTTAAATTTAAATAATATAAATCCTGAGCAAAGGACATATTAACTATTGGAATATTTCTAAAAATAAAATTAAATATATATTTACATATAAATAATGTTGCTATCTGACTTATCAAAAAACCATATACCATTGTTATCAAAGCTATTGACTTAGATATGCAAAGCTTAAATTTATCCTGCGGTAACATCATTAAAGTATAAATACTTTGATTTTTAGAAAAGAAATCTCTTTTCCACATAAAAATATAGTATGTAAACATTCCCAATATTCCGTACAGTAAAATTATTTGGATACATCTAAGATTCCCAATTACACCTATTCCATAAAATACACCTCCAAAATCCTCTATTGCTAAGTTTATAATAAATTTAGAGTTCTTAAATTTAATAATTTCAAATAAATTTAAACACAGTGTAATTAAAGATAAAAAAGATATATAAGCTATATAAAACCTCTTATTTCTCCTTAAATCTACATTTATTAGACATAGAAGCTTATTCATTCTTATATACCTCCCTCATTTTATCTAATATAGACTTACCCTCTCTTTCTCTTAAATCTTCTGCATTAAATGATGTTATTATTTTACCTTCATCAAGAATTATAACTTCATCAACTAGGCTTTCTATTTCTACTATCTCATGAGTTGTTATAATAATAGCTTGATTTTCTTTCATATATTGTGCTATTACCCCTATAAATTCTTCTCTTTTAAACAAGTCAATCCCTGTGAATGGTTCATCAAGTAATATATAGTCTGGGTCTTGACAAAATCCAAGTATTAATTTTACTCTTGCAATATTTCCTTTAGATAAATTGTCAATTACTTCATTTTCATTCAGTTTAAATATATCCATCATTTCTTTTGATTTTTCTTTATTCCATCTTGGATAAAAAATTTCCATCAATTCAAATGACTCTTTTATTGTTGTATTACTAAAGTGAGATTCTACATCTGGAACAAATGCAAGTTTATTATATATGTTTTTATTCATTTTTTCTCCATCTATTAAAATCTCTCCACTGTCAATTTTTATAAGTCCTGCTATTGCTTTTAATACTGTTGACTTACCAACACCATTTATCCCAAGTAAAGCTGTTATTTTTCCTTTTTCAATATTAAAGCTTACATTCTTTAAAGCCTCTATTTTTTTTACTTTTAGCCCTTGCATTCTTTTATATGTTTTACTTACATTTTTAATTTCTATCATATTAGTGTCCTCCATATTTAATATGCTTGTACAATTAACCTTATAAGTTAAGTGTTTATATTTATTAAAAAACTAATATCTATCTTCTATTATCTTTAAAACTTCTTCTTTAGTAACATTTATCGCCTTCATATCTTCTATAAATACAACTAAAGATTCATTTATTAGCTCTAGTTTTAGATTTTTTAATATATTTTCATCAACTGTCACGCTACTCTGATAGTTTTTAAAAGTATTTATTATATTCATATCACCCATCTCCTTATATGCTCTTTGAACAGTATTTAAATTTACTTTTAAATTAAGTGCCATTTCTCTTCTTGATGGTATTGTTTCTCCTGGTTTTAATTCTCCGGTTACTATTTGTCTCTTTATATGCTTTATTATTTGCAAATAAATGGGAGATGTATTATCTAATTCAAAATTCATACTTCCTCCTATTCTAGTGTATTAATACGATAATACACTTTTTCTAAAAAAATACATTCCTACTTTAAATTTCATTTTATATTTCATTAAGTGTATTATACGATTAATACACTTGATTTGTAAACACTTTTTTATAAATTCTTTGATTTTAATTTATTAAATCATTGAAATCAAAATTCAAATAATAAGTTTACAAAATCGAGCATCAAATGAGAGGATATATATTTTATGTTATGTTAGACTTGAAAACAAGCAAACAAGGTAAGGTTATCTCATCAACGAATCAAAAATCTTATATTGTACTAATACTTAATGGATTAATGAAATCATTATAAACATACTTAGGGAGGAAAACAAATGAATTATAAAATTGAAATTAAAAACATCGAATCAGTCACAGCAGCTACTATGAGTTACAATGGACCTATGACTGAAGCAACAAAATATTTTCCAAATGTATTTAAATCTATAAAAGGAAAATCAAATGGTGCACCATTCTTCTGCTACCATAATGTTGACCAAGAAACTGGCATAGGAAAAATGGAGTTATGTGTACCAACTGCTGAAACTCCAAATCGTATGGGTGTAACAATAAAAGAGTTTCCTAAAACAAAAGCTTTGTTTTTTACCCACATGGGTTCATATAGTAATTTGCCAAAAACATATGAAATGATATTTAAATATATTCATGAAAATAATCTAACGATACAAACTCCTTGGAGAGAAGTATTTATTAAAGGACCAGGTATGCTAATAAAAGGTAATCCAGATAAATATATTACAGAAATCATATTTCCACTTAAAGAGGAGGAATAATATATGTTGGCAATCGAAATCAACAATTTAGTAAAAGAATATAAAAATGGTGTAAAAGCTTTAAATGGTCTAAGTTTTAGTGTAAAGGCTGGAGAAATCTTTTCTTTGCTTGGTCCAAATGGTGCTGGTAAATCTTCGCTTATCAATATTTTGACCACTTTTTACAAACCTACAGCTGGTAATGTAACAATGTTTGGAAAAGATTTAATAAATAATCCATCTTGGATACGCACTCAAATTGCTTGTGTAGCACAACAAATATCTATTGATGAACACCTGTCTCTTATGGAAAACATGCTATTCCAAAGTAAAATGTATAAAGTGGAACCACAAGTTGCAAAAGAAAGAATAAACTCTTTAATTGAAAAATTTGAGTTAACTAGTTACTTAAAGTATCCTACCTCATCTTATTCTGGTGGAGTAAAACGTAGATTAGATATAGCTATGAATATGGTGTCATCTCCTAAAATTCTATTTTTAGATGAACCTACTGTTGGTATGGATGTAGATTCAAGAAAAGCTATGTGGGATATGCTACTAAAAATTAGAGATGAATATGGTACAACTATTTTTCTAACTACTCATTATCTTGAAGAAGCTGAACAACTAAGTGATAATATCTGTATTATGAAAAATGGAAAAGATTTGGCACAAGGAACACCATCTAGTTTGCGTAGTTATATTAAGCAAAACATACTTCGTATCGTATTTCATGATAATGAAGATATAAAAAAATATAAAAATGATATTAAAAATACTTGCTTAGTTAAATTTATGAATGTACGAGGAAATTCACTTTTTATAAGTGTAGAAGATAGTAGAACTGCACTTACTTCAATAAATAAATTTCTTTTAGAGCATAATATAAAGTTTGATGCAATAGAAATTGTAGAACCAAGTCTTGAAGATGTTTTTTTAGCATTAACAAGTTCTAAAAAGGATTCAAAGGAGGAATGGAAATGTTAAATATCTTATGGCGTAATATGAAATGGCGTTTTAAAAATCCAATTTCATTTGTAGTTACTATATTACAACCTCTTCTTTGGCTTGTACTTTATAGCTCTGTCGCAAACCAAACTATGAGTGATATGAATATTGATAATTATACAGCTTTTATACTTCCAGGTATAATTGTATTGGTTATCTTTTCATCATGTAGTAGTGGTGGTATCATCAATTTTATAATGAAAAATAGCGGAAGTTTTTATAGAGTTTTAATTGCACCTATTAGTAGATATTCCATTGTCTTTGGTCAGTTACTAGAAGCTATCCTAGTGTCTTTTATTGAAGTAGCAATTTTATGCATAGTAAGCATATTCTTTTCAGTAAAAATAGCATCTGGTATTGGTGGAATTGCTATAATGATAGTATTGATATTTATGACAGCCTTTTTTTTATCAAGTCTTGCTTATGCTATAAGCCTATTATTACCAAATGAAATAATTTATGAAACAATTATGACTGCCATTGTACTTCCTATTTTCTTTTTAAGCTCTGCTCTCTTCCCTGTTGAAGATTTATCTGGAGGATTAAAAATAGCAGTTATGCTCAATCCATTTACCCATGTTATTAATACTTTACGTAGCCTAATATTTGGTAAAACTATTCTGGTTGGAGATATACTACCTGTTATAGTGTTATTTTTAATATTATGTTGTGGAAGTTTCGCACTTGCTATGTGGAGACTAAAAAAAGAAATGGTAAGTTAATTTTTGAAGATAATGTGTGTAGATTTGTAAAAAACTAATCTATTATATATACACTAAAGATACACTAAAAAAGGTGGTGTTCCAAAATGATTAATTAAAATCATTTTGAGACACTACCTTTATAATTCATGCTACTTAAGTGTATATTTATAAATTTATACAAGAAACTATAAACTAAAGTACTTATATGTATAATTACTTATTAAACTTCTTACTACCTAACTTCATGTGGAACTTAGTATCTTTTGGAATGCTTGGGTTTATACCTCTTAATGTAGGTATTTCTCCACATATCAATTGTATAGGTACTATGAAGTTAAACGTTTGATAGTAAGGGTTATCTATAATATTTGCCTTTAAATTTTTGTCTTCTTCTGCAACATCTCTACCTATGACAAATACATTGTCTGTCCATCCAGAAAGTACTTCAACCATCTTAGTTACTCTAGGCTCTTTCCCTGTATCTAGTATAAATATAGTAGAATCACTATTTATAGCATTGTACACACCATGTATGAACTCTTCAAACTCATATCCAGTTACAGGTATTCTCATTGTCTCTAATAATTTTAATGCTGACTCTAATGTATCTCCATATATATCAGAGTTGCCTACTATTCTTATTTCTTTAGCGTTAACTAGCTTTTCTTTGTTTCTTTCAATCCATTGTTCAGATGATTTATATACTGATTCAAATCTATCTATTGCATCTAATATCTTATTTATCTCTTCATTGTACTTTTCACTAGATATTATTCCTTTTTCTCTAGCTATTTGAAGACCTAATAACATTAAATTTAACTTTGTGCAATAAAAGCCTTTTGTTTTCGCACCAGATTTTTCTTCACCACAATTCACTGTTAATATATAGTCAGAAATCTCATCTATCAGAGCATTTTTACAACCCGCCATAGATGCTATTTTACAACCTTTGTCTTCAGCTAACTTCATAGCATTATATACAGAATAACTACTTCCACCTTGAGATATTCCTACTACCAAAGTATTTTTATTATCAAATTTAAACGTATCTTCAGTTATCATAAATGGATACTTTTCTACAACATCTATGTCTAATAAATTTTGTAAATATGGTTGTACTTGCAATCCTGAGTGGTAACTAGTACCTGAACCTGTTATTATAATCTTTTTTATATCTTCTTTCTTAATTTCATTAAATAAATTATCTGCATTAGATATCATTTCTCTCATTTTAACTGGTGTTTCTAACATATAATCTTGTATTCTCATTTTGTATGCCTTCCTTATTCATATATTCAATAAATTATAATTTTGTTTCTATAATAATCCTATTGCATGTAAAGCAATTCCTCCCACTATAATGCCTAGAGTTAACTTTGTTACACTTACCTTTCGCTTTAACATGTAATATATTACAAATGCAAAAGTTAAAGGCAACATATTAGGTATTATTTTATCTAATATATCTTGTAAAACCACTTCTGCACCATTTAAATTAAATTTTAATGGAGTGGTTATACTTAACATTGTTGCAACCATTCCTCCTACAACAAATAAACCAACAGTTGTAGCCATAGACATTATTTTCTCCATAAGCCCTTCTCTTTGTATTCTTTCAAGGGAATTTACCCCGACTTTATATCCATATTTAAGTCCAAGTATTCTTAGAGCAAATGCTGGGATATTGTACAATAGTAAGAATAATAGTGGTCCAAATATATTTCCTTCTTTTGCAAGTGATACTCCTATTCCAGCCGCTATAATTCTAAATGTTCCCCAAAACAGCGAATCCCCAATTCCTGCAAGAGGTCCCATAAGAGCTGTTTTAACAGCACTAATTGAACTTTCATCAAATTCTGGATTATTAGCATTTTCCTCTTCCATAGCTGCTGTTATACCTAATATAGCAGGAACTACTACTGTGGTTGTATTAAACATCTCTAAATGTCTTTCTATTGCTTTTGCTTGATTTTCTTTTTTATTATATAACTTCTTTATTGCAGGTAACATTGCATAGCAGTAACCTAAGTTTTGCATTCTTTCATAATTGAATGCACCTTGAAGAGCAAATGAACGCCAAAACATACTTCTTAATTCTTTTTTTGTTAGTTTATTCAAAGTCAATCTCTCCTTCCGTTAAAATATTAGTTGCTACTTGAGGATTTTGACTATTTTCTTTGTTATTAATATAAAAGTTTAATATAACTGCTACACAGACTCCAAACAACGCTATTGCAGTTATATCTAGTCCAACATAAGATGCTAGGAGGAATCCTATAAAGAAAAATACAGACATCTTTTTTGAAAGTAACATATCCATAAGTAGTGCAAATCCTACTGCTGGTAACAATGTTCCTGCAACACCTAATCCGTCTAGTATAACTTTAGGTATTGCATTTATTAATGTTGTAACTTTATCAGCACCAATCATAATTGCTAAAAATGTTGGAACTGATGTACTTAAAAAGAATAATACTACTGGCACCCACATCATTATGGTAACCTTTTTAAAGTCAGCTTGTTTAGCATAGAAAACTGCCTTTTGAGAAAAATATGAGTTTACTATTCTAACTAATACTCCAAGAGATTGTGCTAAGACTGCTACTGGCACTGCTACAGCTAGAGCAACTTCTGCACCATTTCCTGATAATATAGCAAAAGCTGTACCTAATACACCACCTGTTACTACATCTGGAGGAGTAGCTGCACCTATTCCTGCAATTCCCATCCAAATTAATTCAAGTTGTGCACCAATCATAATTCCTGACTTTATATCTCCTAAAACTAATCCTACTAATGCCCCTGTAACTATTGGTCTATCAAACATAGATTGACCAAATATACGTCCATCTAATATACCAAAGCCTGCTATAATAGCTAACATAATAGCTTGTACTAACATAGTGAACCTCCCTCTTAATTTACATTAATTACATCACATTCTTGATTTCATTTTTATTTTCTAATAATTCATTTACATGAACAATTCCATTTCTCGCTTCCTCTAAACCCGATTTAGCTAATAGCTTTACATCCTCTTCTGGTGATAAAAGAATAGCCAAAAGCATTGGTAAATTTACTCCTGTTAATAACTCAAATTTAAACCCCTGCAAAAGTAAATTAGTACATATGTTTGCTACACTTCCACCAAATATATCTGTTAGTATGATAAGTTCTCCATTATCTTTGTTATTTGATAATATACTTATCATTTCTTTCTCAGCATCGTCTGCTGATTTATCTTTTGTCATACAAAAGTACTCAACATTACTTAATGAACCAATTATTAATTTACTTGTCTCAACAAGCTCCTTAGACAATTCTCCATGTGTTGCAATTAAAAAATTTTTCATTTTCTTTCTCCCAAATTATTTTATTAAGTCTGATAATTTTTTCTTTTTGTCTCTAGGTAACATTCTAAATTCTATATCAATTCCTAAATCAGCTATTTCTTTAAAATTTTTTATATCATTATCATCAACAGCAACTAAGTCTGTCAGCTTCTTCTTTCCTTCTTCGTATCTTAATCCACCTACATTTATTTCTTTTAAAACTCCTCCTGAGTTTTTAGCTACATCTAAAGCATCTTTTGTATTTTTTACCAATACTAATACATTACTTTTCTTTGAAGAAGCAAATTTTTCTACTATTTCTCCAGATTCCTCTATCCCCCTTATATATAAAGTTACATTACTAGGCTTAGCTAAATTTAATGACATGGCTTTCATTTGATCGTTTTTTGCTTCATCATTTGCAACTAATATTACATTTATACCTAGTGATGTTGTCCATCCATATGCCACCTGCCCATGTATTAGTCTGTCATCAATCCTCATTAAAGATATCATTTTCCTCAAATCCTCCATTATATATTAAAATTTTTATTTTTTATCCTCTTGTTTACTTATAAAAGCAAAAAGCATGCCAACTAGTGGCATACTTTTTTTAATTTTATTTATTTATTTTTTAATACTGTATTTTACTGAAGTGGTCCATAAATAATATTATAGATGTATCCTATTTCTGAAATAGATATATGCACACTATAACTCTTTTCTAGCACACTAAATGCATTTTTTATTAGTTTAACTTCACTGTGATGGTTTTTAATTAATAAATTCATATCAGTATACTCTTCAATCTCAGCTTGTCTAACTAATCTTTCAATCATACAACTTAAGTGAACATATAAAGCAATTTTTTTATCATTAGGAAGCTTTTTCTTTTGATTATTTTCTATAGCGTTGATTCCTTCTTCTATTCTCTCTATTATTTTTTTTGAGTCTAAAATAGTCAGACTATCTATTACTCTAGTCAAAGAAAAATTCTTTATGATAGAATCATTTATGTTTTTGATTTTTTCACTTTCTACTACTTTACTAAATATTCTAAAGACATCCTCTTCTCCTTTTCCTGATATTATATCCTCTAACAGTATGAAATCTACTCCATTTACATTTGGATTAGCAGTTCCTACTATGGCCAATACATCATACATCTTAAAAATTGGATCTTTACCTCCCATAAAAACAAGACTCTCATAATCATGAGGTATTATCTTAACATCGACTATACCAATTAAACTTTCTGAAAGTAGATGTTGGATTTTTATAGCAGTACCTATCCCAGTAAAACAAGAAGATACTATAGCATACTCCTTATTTTTTTGAGGATAATACAATTGTATATTGGGTTTAATTTCTTCATCCATAATTTCTGCAATATCTTCAATATTTTTACCTTGCATTAGTAAGTTGCCTACCTCTAATGCAGAAATAGTGGATATTTGGTCTATAAACAACATTGGACTATTTATTTTGCTCTTTAAATCTTCATATATCAGATTAAGAGAGCCCATATCAAATAACACAACTAGTCCATTTTTTATCCTATCTCCTTCCAAGTATCTAGACATTTGATTTGATACATCAGCAATTGTCGAATCTATTGGCATATCAATAGCTGTAAATACATTTTTACCCAACATACGATTACATACATTTGCCATACTACTAGCAGTAGCATACCCATGTGCTATAATCATTGCATTAACTTTATTAGACTTCATTCTTATAACGGTTGACTTAATAAATATAATCATTATAATTATATCTACATTATTAAGGTACATATCCAATCTATTTGCTATTAATGTCGATACTTTATTTACTATAGAGTATTCTTTGTAATTCTCTTTTTTTAAATATGTTAGTAATTTACTTTGTAAGATTTTACATTCATCAGACAATTGATAAGACTCATCCTTCAAATAAAGATACGAAGAAAATGCTAATACATTATTCCCATCATATTTTATATTGTTGTTAACTTCTAAATTTCTAAATATGTCCTGCATTATAGATATTATAAGCTCCATAAGTACATTTTTATTTTCATCATTATTTGAAAAAACTAAGTTATCCATTAATCTAATCATTAAGTTGGAGCTCTTTTCACTAAATAACTCTTTCGTTATTTCTTTTTTTTCTAGTCTATCAAAATAATCTAAACACTTTATAAGACTTTGATATATTATATTTCTTTTATTTCCTTCATTTGATGTCTCAATATTAAATTGTTTAGGAGAAAACACAATACTTTTGCTTTTAGCACTTTGGAACTGAAATATATCTACATTTTCTATATAAATATTTCTAGGAAGGTCTTGAAGTGTAACAAAAATATTTCCATTTCTTTTTTGATTTTTTGCATATGCCCTTCCACATGCATATTTTATTACATTTTTACATTCACCTATATTACCTTTGAATTTTATCTTTAAAATTGTATTTAATGTAATTTGAGTTATCTCTATGGGTAAACCAAGCACCTTACTTTCCTCATATATAAAATGTTCTATAATCTTCCTTTTTTCAATAGTTCCTCTTTCCTCTATATTTGGAACATAAATATTTATAGGTATTCTTCTTAAAAAAGTCTGCAAAAACTCAGATAAGCTTTCTGTTGTAGCAAATACTAGTCTTACCTTAGCACTTCTATTTACTCCATTCTCTCCAATTCTAGAAAATGTACCTGTATCCATAAATGTAAATAACTTTTCCTGACCTTCACTGTTTAATCTATGTACCTCATCTAAAAATAATATACCACCATCAGATTTCTCTATTAACCCAGCTCTAGATTCATTTGCTCCAGTATAAGCTCCCTTGACATGTCCAAATAGTATACTTGATAATAACTCTGGATTATTATAATATTGTGCACAGTTTAGTACATTATATGGAGAATTTTTTTCTAATATATTACTACTTACACTATATTTATATATTACCTTCGCTAAAAAAGTTTTACCTACACCACTTTCGCCTGTTAGCATTATTGTAAGTCCATCATTTGGATAAAGTACAGCGGTTTTTATTTGTTCTATTGCCTCTTTTAGGCTACTTTCATGACCTATAATACTGTTAAATACAATTTCCTGCTTTAATAATTTACACTCATTATTAAGTTCATCAACACTTTCATAAATACTTTTTTTTGTAGGACCTATTGCATCATTTATCTTATTTTTTGGTAGAAAGATAACAGGTCTACTATTTATCTTTATAAGATTATCAGACTTTACCAAGTCATTTAATAATCGACTTGATTGAGTTCTACTTAAATTAAATTTTTTTACTATATCTTCTGTTACTATACCACTCTGGTTTTTAAGTTCATCAAAATTGTTAAATAATACCTTTTCATTTATAAAACGTAAAATCTCATTCTTCATAATCAACCTCCAATATAAATGTCAATAATACCAATGTATCATTTATATATTAGTGCAAATTTAGGAATAAAGTACATATAAAAACAACTCTATCTTTTTTAAGTAAGAGTAAAATTTTAAAATACTATACACATAAATATTATAGATAATGATAACATCATATTCTCCTTTATTAATTTTTCATCTAGAAATAATTTTTTCTAAGTTAATTATATATTAAGAATCTAT
The DNA here is from genome assembly GCF_020657785.1 of Clostridioides sp. ZZV14-6154. Lineage (NCBI taxonomy): Bacteria > Bacillati > Bacillota > Clostridia > Peptostreptococcales > Peptostreptococcaceae > Clostridioides > Clostridioides sp. ZZV14-6154. The sequence continues at coordinate 756,644 of NZ_JAGWCY010000001.1, forward strand.
AAAGATGAATAATTTAAATCAGCCTTGTTGAAAATAAAAAATTAGAAAAAAATTTCGATATATTTTTTTATTAAGAATATTCTATTAGACTTAAATTAATGATTTTAAATTTTATTTAGTATATAATAAATAAAAAGAATATTAATAGTTGATTAGAAAAAATTTGTAAAATCTTAAATTTTGATAGAAATATAAAAAGCTATGATTTTTATAAGGATAATATTTGTAACCTTAACATTAATAAATTTCAATTCTTCAAATTTTAATTCGAATATTATATCAGGATGTTTAATTTTTTCTGTACTCCTTTCATCATTTATTTTTGCTAAAGAATATAAAAAGTGAACTCTATATCATAGAGTTCACTATAGATAATTGATTTAATTTAGTATTTCTAATACTGTATTTAATACAGCATGACCATTACAAGTACCATAGTTTACCATATCTATTATAGCTACTGGAGCCTTATCTCCAACTATAGACTTTACATCATCAAACATAAATCTAAGCTGTGGTCCAAGAAGTAAAATATCAAAATTACCAAGTTCTGATTTTATATTTCCTTCTCCAACTGCCCATATTTTACAGTCTATATCTCTTTTCTTTGCATCTTTCTCCATTTTATTTACTAATAAAGTAGAAGACATACCACCAACACACACTAATAATATCCTAATCATTTACATCTCCTTTTAATCAAATCTACATATATTTTGATTAAAAAGTATATGTAGAAAAGTTTACATTTATAACTTCCTGTATTTTACTTTTAAATTATATCAAATTTTACCAATTTTTTCACTACCATAACTCATTTTATATTTCTAATGTCCACTTTTCTACTTCTTTAGATATATTTTCAGATTTTAATATTGCAGATATTATAGCATATCCATCACTATTTAAACACTTAAGTTTATCTATATTATCTAGTTTTATCCCACCAATCAATACAAATGGTATATCTACCTTTTCTTTAATTTCTTTGACAGTTTCAAATGATGCAGATTTAGCATCTAATTTAGTAGATGTTGTAAATATAGCTCCTATACCTAAATAGTCTGCACCATCATTTTTTGCACAGATAGCTTCTTCTAAAGTTCTTGCTGATACACCTAGTATTTTATCCTTCCCTATAAGCTTTCTAACTTCCTTGGCATCAATGTCACTCTGTCCTACATGTACTCCATCTGCATCACAAATAATTGCTATATCTACTCTATCATTTATTATAAACTTAACACCATGTTTTCTAGTTATTTCCCTTAGCCTCATAGCCTTTTTTAAAAATTCTTTTCCAGAAGCATTTTTTTCTCTAAGTTGCACAGTTGTTATTCCAGAAGCTATTGCATCTTCAATACATTTATAAAAATCTCTACCTTCTAGCATTTCAGAATCAGTCACTAAATATAACTTTAAGTCTTTTTTTAAACATTCTTTATCTATCATTTACAGCCTCCTGTTGAGCATTTATTCATTTAAAAATTCAATATTAGAGTATTTACTTATAATCTCTTCGTCCATTTGATAAATAGAATTCATTAGCTTTTCTTTAAATGTACCTATTGGTGGATTATTTAAATTAGCCAGCTCTCCACTTAATGACATTGTAAGTACCCCCATTGTAGCTGCCTCTAATGTATTTTTAGTCACAGCCATAAAACTTGCAATCAAGCTAGCAGTCATACATCCTGTACCTGTAATACCTTTTAGTTTATCAGTTCCATTATTTATTTTATATGTATTCTTACTATCAGTTATTATATCTATTTTTCCAGTTGCGGCAACTATACATTCAAGCTTTTCAGAAACTTTTTTTATTATATCAGTAGAATCTTCTTCATCATCAAAGGAATCTACCCCCTTACCCATTACATCAAAACCACCTATAAATTTTATTTCTGCTATATTCCCTTTAACCACGTCAAATTTAACTTCATTTAGAAGCTTATTTGTAAGTTCTGCTCTGGCTTTACTTGCAAAGACTCCCACTGGGTCTAAGATAACAGGTTTATTGTATTTATTTGCAACCTTTCCAGCCAATAAAAACAAATCTAATATATTTGAATTCATGGTTCCTATATTTATAACTACAGCATTTGCTATACTTACCATTTCTTCTACTTCTTCATATGAAAAACTCATAAGAGGGCTTGCACCTATAGCTAAGGTTACATTAGCACAATCATTTATTGTTACATTATTAGTATAGTGAATTACTAATGGGTTTACTTTCTTTGCATCTTCAATTAAATTATACATATTCTACCTCCATAAAATTTTATTTACTATTCAAACTTATAAAAATGATGTACTGGACCTACTCCATGACCTATATCAAAACTATTTTTTATTGCTTCTGTTATATAAATTTTACTTAATTTTACTGCTTCTTTTATTTCATAACCTAATGCAAGGTAAGATGTTATTGCAGAAGATAATGTACATCCTGTTCCATGTGTATTTTTTTTATCAATTCTTTCACTTTTATACACTTCAAATATATTTTTACCAACTAAAATATCCACTGCTTCTCCATCTAAATGTCCGCCTTTCATAAGAACAAATTTAGGTCCAAGCTCTAATATTTTCTTTCCTACACTGTTCATATCATCTACATTATGTATTTTTATTCCTGTAATTTCTTCTGCTTCTGGAATATTTGGTGTAATTATATATGCAAGTGGTATTAAATATTTAATTAGATTCTCCTTTGCTTCTGGTTTTAATAAATAATATCCACTTTTAGATATCATTACGGGGTCTACTACTAAATATTCTGGATTGTATTTTTTTAAATTTTCAACTATTTCAAGTATAATTTCTGGGCTTGAAACCATTCCTATTTTTACTGCTCTTGGAGGTATATCATCAAATACTGCCTCTATTTGTTTTTTTATTATACTTTGACTTAAATCTTCTACCGCAAAAACACCTTGAGTATTTTGTGCCGTTATAGCTGTTATTACACTCATTCCATATGTGCCAATTGCACTAAAAGTTTTCAAATCAGATTGGATTCCAGCTCCTCCAGATGAATCTGAACCAGCTATTGTAAGTGTTGGTATTTTATAGTTACTCATTTATACCCTCCTAAAAATTTAATTTAAATAAATTAACTAAAAAAGCTATACCTACAATAGGTATAGCTTAGAAATTCGCATATATCACAAATAATACATACTTAAGTTTTATACTAAGCTTTCCTACGCTGGCATTATCCAGTTCAGGTGTAAGGGTCGGTATTCCTCTCAGCTCTTGGCTCCCCTAGCTATTTTAATTTATTATATTTATAACTTCATTATATTACAATAGTATTTATTGTCAAGTTTTTACACTATATACATTTATTTACTATGTAATTAAAGACACTTACTTCAGTTCTTTTATCTGTTCTCCAATAATATAATTTTCTTTATTGTCAATTGAATCTATAAGTATATTGGGATTTTTTATTATAGATAATTTTTTATCCCTAGTTAATTTTTTTATATAGTATTCTAATTTCATTGCATTACTTTTTGTATTTGTTACAAAGTAAACTTCTAACTTTTTAAATCCCTTTGCTCTTGTATACTTTGAATTAATTCCTAGCTTATGTTCATTCATTCTTCTTGCTATATTGCTAGTATATCCAGTATATAGAGAATCATCTTTACATCTTATAATATATGTAAAATACATCTTAATTCACATCCTTAAATTAAATATATAAACATTATATTATAAAATAAAAAAAACTGCTGTAAATTATATATATTAATCAGCTCTAACAATAACTCAAATGCAAATTAGTAAAGTAGATTCTAAGAGTATTTGACGCTAAATTTTGACATATTAATAACATATTTATTCTTCTAACAAAAAATTCACAAATATAAAAAATAAAATTTTCAAAAAAATTATAATTTTCAAAAAAATAAATTGACATATATAAAAAAATTATGATAACCTAATAAAAAGGGGGCAATGATTATGGAAAACAATTTAATTACAGCTAAAAGCAATAATATTGAATTATCACAAAAGAACTTATTTAAAGTCAATTTACAGATAGGTGTATACTTTACACTTTTGTCAAAATCACTTAAAGCCTTTTACAAAAAAGAAGAAGATTTTTATTGCATTGCTCTTGCACCATGCAATGTGTCTGATGAAAAAGCAAGTAAGAAGATAAATATTTCTGAGATGATAAAAGAAATTAATACTTTAATTGAAAGTGTAACTGATAAAAGCGAACTTTTAAGCGAAGAAATATTTACAAACAATCTATCAGAATTTTTTGACGAATCTTTAGATAACATTTATATAGAGTTAAGACAAGCATATCTATATCTTAAGAAGAACACAAACAATCTTGATATAGAAAACTCCATTGAATATGTATTCGATGTCAGTATAAGTAATGAAACAAAAATGAAAGAAAATCCACTGATTAACTTTAATTCACTTTCTTTAGTGGTATGGAGTGGTGAAACAAAAAATATTTTACATCAAATGAACATTTTAGATTTAGAAAATATTCACTCCTATCTTTCAGAAAACAATACAAATATGACTCTTTATCAAGATGATAATCTCAAATATGAAGTTAACGAAAACAGTGAAAATATAGGAGAAAGTAATATAGATATAATTGAACAAATGCTTATACTTCCAGATAATTCAGACTATGATAAAGATGAAGTTGAAAACATGAAAAACAGACTTTCAAACATAAATGGAAAATATCTACAAACACTTAAAGAAAAAGATATAGTTATAAAATTAATAAATTCAAATTTAACTGATGAACCAGAATTTAGTGATTTAAAACACCAATTACCTCCGTGTTGGGTAAGATCAGGTAAAACTTGGAAGGATGTACCTGGGGTATATAGAAACAACTCTATTGTAGCTAAAATAGGTTATAGTAACCCTAGTTATGCAAATGTTCATTCAGCTAAAAATTTGGAATTACATGAAACTGCACATGCCATAGATAAAAATGTCTTAGACAAAAAATCAAATTCAGAAGAATTTATGGAAGTGTTTACTCAAGAAAGATATAAACTTTATGACCCTAAACAAGTTGCACATGCATATATTAGTAAATTTCCAGAAGAATTTTTTGCGGAATCATTTGTCCATTATTATCTTGATGAAGACTCAAAAAATATATTGAAAGAAAATTGTCCTTTAACATATAATTTTCTTGAAGAATTAGAACTAAGCTATGAAATACATTAATACTTAATAATATATTTCTATTTAATAAATTACTCTTTATAAAAGACTTTTTGATATTTATGTTATAATATTTCTAATGGTTATATTTTAAAATAGTTTATGTAACCCATGATTTAAATAAATAATAAAAGGATGAAGAGTTATGAAATTAAACAGAAATGATACTTGTTGGTGTGGAAGTACTAAAAAATATAAAAAATGTCATATGGATATAGATAATAGAATAAATTCATTCGCTCAGCTAGGTCATATTGTACCTACTCATGACATCATAAAAAATGTAACACAAATTGAAGAAATAAAAAAAAGTGCTGTAATAAACACAAAGATTTTAGATTATATTTCGGATAAAATTAAAGTTGGAATGTCTACAGAAGATATAAATGAATTAGTTCACAACTTTACATTAGAAAATGGAGCTATTCCTGCACCACTAGATTATAATGGTTTTCCTAAAAGTGTATGTACATCAATAAACAATGAAGTTTGTCATGGTATCCCAAGTAAAGACATCATATTAAAGGATGGAGATATTATAAATGTAGATGTTTCTACTATTTTTAATGGATATTACTCAGATGCTTCAAGAATGTTTATGGTAGGAAATGTTAAAGAGAATGCAAAAAAATTGGTTCAAGTTACTAAAGAATGCATTCAAAAAGGTCTTGAGGCTGCTAAACCATGGGGATTCTTGGGTGATATAGGTGATGCTATTAATTCTTATGCAAAAGAAAATGGATATTCTGTTGTTAGGGAAATTGGTGGGCATGGAGTTGGACTAAATTTTCATGAAGACCCATTTGTAAGTTATGTTTCTAAAAAAGGAACTGAAATGTTATTGGTTCCTGGAATGATATTTACGATAGAACCTATGGTAAATGAAGGAACTCATGAGATTTTTGTTGATGAAGAAAATGATTGGACTATCTACACAAAAGATGGTAAATTATCTGCTCAATGGGAGTGCATGATTTTAGTTACAGAGACAGGAACTGAAATTTTAACTCAATAAAAAATAAAAGCCTATAAAGATTGAGTTTTCAATCTTTATAGGCTTTTATTTTATTCATGCACATCTATTGCATCAACTGGACAGCTTTCTCTAGCTTCTGCTGCTGATTCTTCAGCATCACTTGGTATTTCATCAACTATAACATGTGATTTTCCATCATCCTTCATATCAAATACTTCTGGACATATTGATGGACATAATCCACAACCTATACAAGTATCTTGATTAACATTTGCTTTCATAATAAAATCCTCCTAAACGTTACAAATTTAAAATTTTGTTTACCAAAGATTGGCGAACTAAAACTTTGACCTTCAGTTCTTTTTTATTATGTCCTCAAATTTGAAAATAATACCTTTTCAAAATAAATTTTATAAAATTTATTTTATAGTTGTGTTATGACTATATATAATATACATTGTCTAGCTCTTCGTATTCGTAGGATACTTCTCTTTTATTCTTTTTTACAGGTTCTAGATTTCTTATTTTCACTATTTTTGCTGGTATACCAACAACTGTGGCTCCATTAGGTACATCTTTAACAACAACTGAATTTGCACCAATTTTTGAATTAGAACCGATATTTAAAGGTCCTAGTATTTTTGTTCCAGCTCCAATTAATACATCATCGCCAACAGTTGGATGTCTCTTTCCAGTATCCTTTCCTGTAGCACCCAAAGTAGCTCCTTGATATATTGTTACTCTATTTCCCACTTCAGCTGTTTCACCAATTACAACACCCATTCCATGGTCTATCAAAATACCTTCTCCCATTTTAGCCCCAGGATGTATTTCTATACCAGTCATAAATCTGGATATCTGGGATATTAATCTAGCTGTAAAAAGCATCTTCTTCTTATAAAGAAAATGAGCTATTCTATGCATTATCATTGCATGCACTGATGGATATAGTAAAAAAACTTCTATCTTAGATCTAGCTGCTGGATCATTTTTCATTATATATTCAATATCTTTATTTATTTTTTTAAACAAAGTATTCACTCCCTCAAATAAAATTATTAAAATATTCCCATGGACATATATTTATCTACTCCATCTGGAGCTACTGTTACTATTTTTTTATTTGGATATTTTTTCGCCATTTCCATAGCACCAAATATATTTGCTCCAGAAGATATACCTACCAAAATCCCTTCTTTTGATGCAAGTAATTTAACTGTATCAAAAGCATCTTCATCATCCACTAATATTACTTCATCAACTACACTAGAATCATAATTTTCAGGAACAAAGTTAGCTCCTATTCCTTGTATTTTATGAGGTCCAGTTTTATTTTCTGATATAGCTGGAGATTTTTTTGGCTCAAGTGCAACTACTTTTATGTTTGGATTTTGCTCTTTTAAATATCTTGCAGTCCCTATTAAAGTACCACCTGTTCCAACTCCACATACAAATATATCTAAATCTTTAACATCATTCATAATCTCAACTGCTGTTGTTTTATAATGTGCATTTGGATTGTCTTTATTTTCAAATTGTTTCAAACTTTTATAATTTGGATTTTCTCTCAATAATTCGTTTGCTTTTTCTATAGAACCTGCCATTCCAGCTTTTCCATCTGTAAGTACTAAATTTGCTCCATAAGCCTTCATTAAATCTCGTCTCTCGATACTCATAGTCTCTGGCATTACTATTACTACTTCATATCCTTTTAATCTTCCTATCATGGATAATGCAATGCCAGTGTTTCCACTAGTTGCTTCTACTAGTACATCTCCCTTTTTTAATTCTCCTCTTTTTTCTAATCCTTCTAGCATTTCATAAACTGCTCTATCTTTTATACTTCCAGCTGGATTTACTTTTTCTAATTTTACATATATGTTAGAACACCCGTTAGTACATCCTAAATTATTCAATCTTACTACAGGTGTGTTTCCTATCAACTCTAATGCGTTATTATATAACATACTACTTCCTCCTATATGTCCAAATCTATTATCAAATTGATAACGATAAATATATTATAGTATTATCATTTTGATAATGCAACCTTTTTTTGGATTTTATCCCTACAATTGTTTTATTCCTAATATTAGTAATATTCAAACAAAAAAGTGAAAATCATTATCGATTTTCACTCTTCAAACTTCAAGCTTTATGCTAAGTCATACACAATACTCCACTACAAAAACTCTACAAAATACTATATAAGACCTAATATTTTTGCAACCTCTACATTAACCTTTAACACATTAACTCTATCTTCACCTAAAACTCCGAAAAGTTTTTTTGAAGTATTATCATCTACAATTTTTTGTAATTTACTCTCTGATATTCCTGATACTTTTGCTATAGCAGGTATCTGAACCTTTGCAGAAGCAGGGCTTATATTAGGGTCAAGTCCTGAACCTGATGCTGTAAGTAAATCTGTTGGTATATCTTCTTTTTTTACACCTGGATTATCTTTCAAAAACTTTTCAATATCTTTTTGAACTCTATCATGAAGCTCTGGATTAGTTGCTCCATAATTAAAAGAACCTGATGAAACACCGCCATAAACTGTATTTCCATCCTTATCTGGTATTAAATCTTCTTTTGTATAAGTATTATAGTTTACTGATGAAACTCTTCCCTTAAAAAATCTTGCATCTGTAAAACTTTGACCAATAAGCTCTGAACCAACCTTTACACCATTTACTTCTATCATACTTCCATTAGCTTTATCTTTAAATGCAACTTGACTTACCCCTGTTAAAACAAGTGGATATACAAGTCCGCAAACAAATAACAATACAATACTTACAAGCAATGCTGGTTTTAATGTTTTCATTTTTATATCCTCCATTTATTAACCTAAATTAAGAACCATTACTAAAGGTGTAATTAATAAATCAATTACTTTTATTCCTAAAAATGGTACTATAACCCCACCAAGACCAAAAATCAGCATATTTCTCATTAGCATAGCTTGTGATTTCATAGGTCTATATTTTACCCCTTTCATAGCAAGAGGTATTAAACATGGGATGATTATAGCATTAAATATTAAAGCTGATAATATCGCACTAAATGATGTAGAAAGTTTCATTATATTTAATATCTCCATTTGAGGTATTGCAAGGGTGAATATAGCTGGTATAATTGCAAAGTATTTTGCAACATCATTTGCTATACTGAATGTTGTTAAAGCACCACGTGTTATTAAAAGCTGTTTTCCTATTTCAACCACTTCTAATATTTTAGTTGGGTCTGAATCTAAATCTACCATGTTTGCTGCTTCCTTTGCAGATGTTGTACCACTATTCATAGCAAGACCCACATCCGCTTGAGCAAGTGCAGGAGCATCATTTGTTCCATCCCCTGTCATAGCAACTATTTTTCCTTCAGATTGTTCTTTTTTTATTACCTCTATCTTATCTTCTGGTTTACATTCTGCAATAAATCCATCCACACCAGCTTCTCTTGCAATTGTAGCTGCTGTTAAAGGATTATCTCCTGTACACATTATCGTCTTTATTCCTATCTCACGAAGTCTAGCAAATCTTTCTACAAGCCCTGATTTTACGGTGTCCTTTAAGTAGATAATACCGTATATCTCATTATTGACACACACTACTAGAGGTGTCCCTCCTAATTTTGCTACTCTATTTACACTTTCTTCTAAATCGTCTGGTACTAATCCACCAGAGGATTTTACTCGATTTATTATACTGTCATAAGCCCCTTTTCTAATAGCTGTTCCATCAGATAAATTTATACCACTCATTCTAGTTTGTGCAGAGAATTCTACAAACTCAGCTTCTTCAGCCTCTTTTGTTTTTCCTGTTGAACCTAGTTTTATCCCTAAATCAACTATAGATTTTCCTTCTGGTGTATCATCTTTTAATGAACACATAACAGCATAGTTTATTAAATCTTTTGAATCAGCATTTCCAACTGCTATAAATTCTGATGCAAGTCTATTTCCATAAGTAATAGTCCCTGTCTTATCCAAAATCATAGTATCAACATCACCACAAGCTTCTACTGCTTTTCCTGACATTGCAATGACATTGAATCTAGTTACTCTATCCATACCTGCAATTCCAATAGCTGATAATAATCCACCTATAGTAGTTGGTATTAAGCATACTAAAAGTGCTATCATAGTAGAAATTGGAATCTTAACACCTGCATAATTCGCCATTGGATAAAGAGATATTAAAACAACCATAAATATAAGTGTTAAGCCCACCAATAAAGTATTTAAAGCAATTTCATTTGGTGTTTTTTGTCTTGAAGCTCCTTCTACAAGAGCTATCATTTTATCTAAGAAGGATTCTCCTGGCTTTGTTGTGATTTTTATTTTTAGCCAATCACTTACAACTGTAGTTCCTCCTGTAACAGAAGCAAAATCTCCTCCAGATTCTCTCATAACAGGTGCAGATTCTCCAGTTATTGCTGACTCATCCACAGAGGCTATCCCTTCTATTACTTCTCCATCATTTGGAATAACTTCTCCTGCATTGACTAAAACAATATCTCCCAGTTTTAGCTCGCTTGCACTTATCATTTTTTCATTTCCTAATTTATCTAAAACTCTTGCCACTGTATCTTTTCTAGTTTTCTTTAATGTATCTGCTTGTGCTTTCCCTCTACCTTCAGCTACAGCTTCAGCAAAATTTGCAAAAAGAACAGTTATAAATAGTATTATTGTTACAATCCCATTATAAACTCTTAAGTTATTGCCTCCATCACCAAATAGACTAGGTACTATTGTAAGTATCAATGTTACTATAAATCCAATCTCTACAACAAACATAACTGGATTTTTCATCATATATTTAGGATTTAATTTTTTAAAAGCTTCTATAATGGAAGTTTTGAAAATATCTTTTGTAATAAACTTTGTTTTTTTAGTTTCCATAAAATTTTACTCCCTCCCAATTTTTTAGTGCCATAATACTAGATGCTCTGAAATAGGTCCAAGCGCTAAGGCTGGGAAAAATGTTAAAGCACCAACAATTAAAACAACCAATACTAAAATTATTGTAAATGTGAAATTATCTGTTCTAAGTGTTCCTATGCTTTCATTTACAGAGTTCTTAGATGCTAATAAACTTGATATTGCAAGTAATATTATAATAGATACATATCTTCCAAAAAACATAACTATACCTGTTGTTATATTCCAGAACATCGTATTATCTCCTAAACCTTCAAACCCTGAGCCATTATTAGCTGCTGAAGATGCAAACTCATATAAAACCTGTGATAATCCATGGAATCCAGGATTTGAAATTCCCTCAAGACCTGCTGGTATCGCTACTGAAAGTCCAGAGAACATAAGTATCAAAAGTGGATGTAATATAATAAGTAAAGCTATAAGCTTCATTTCTTTTCCTTCAATTTTCTTAGTTAAGAATTCTGGAGTTCTTCCTACCATCAATCCACATAAAAATACTGCTATTATAGCGTACATTAGCATATTCATAAGGCCTACACCTTTACCACCAAAAACAACATTAAGCATCATATTTAAAAGTGGTACTAATCCTCCCAAAGGAGTTAAAGTATCATGCATATTGTTAACTGTACCAGTTGTAAATGAAGTCGTCACTGTCGTAAACAATGCTGATTGAGCTATGCCAAATCTAACTTCTTTACCTTCCATACTTCCCATGCTTTGATTAAGTCCTAATTGTGATAAGATAGGATTTCCTGCACTTTCTGCTCTAAAGCAAACCATTAAACCTATTAAAAATATGATTGACATTGCACCAAATACAACCCAACCTTGTTTTTTGTTCTTTATCATATGTCCAAATGCAACAACACAAGCTCCTGGTAATATCATCATAGATAACATCTCTACTATATTTGATACTATTGTTGGATTTTCAAATGGATGTGATGAATTTGAACCAAAAAATCCTCCACCATTTGTTCCTAAGTGTTTGATTGATTCAAGTGCTGCTACAGGACCTTTAGCTATATCTTGAAGTTTTCCTTCTATAGTAGTTACTGTTTCTGTACCAGCAAAAGTCTGTGGTACTCCTTGTGTAACTAATATAATACCAATAATTAAAGCTCCTGGTAAAAGTACTCTTGTTGTTATTCTAATTAAATCTACATAAAAGTTGCCTAATGTTTTCTTTTTACCTACTAACCCTCTTACAAATGCCATGGCAGCTGCATATCCTGTCGCCGCTGATGTAAACATCATGTATATTATCACTGTCATTTGACTAAGATATGAAAGTCCTGATTCACCTGAGTAATGTTGAAGATTCGTGTTTGTCATAAAACTTATTATTGTATTAAATGATAAACTTTGTTCCATACCTTTAATTCCATTAGGATTAAAAATATGCATGCTCTGAGTTCTAAGTATTACATATCCTATAAACACCATGACTGCATTTGTAACTAATAAAGCTAAAGCATATTGCTTCCAATTCATTTCTTTGTTCTTATCTATGCTACATACCTTATATATACAATTATCTATTTTATCAAACACTTTATCTCCAAATGTTTTTTGATTAGTGGATATATGATATAAATATTTACCCATAGGTATTACTAAAATCATAAATATCGCCAATACTATTACTATCTGTACCATAAAAATTTTCCCCCCAATTCAACTTGCTTATTATCTCTATATTATTTAGAATTTTTCAGGATTAATAAGCGCATACACCAAATATACTATCAACATTACAATTACAACTGCCAGAAACCACATAGGTAATCCCTCCATATATTACATTATTTTTTTTCAGTTTGTTTCCCACACCAGCCAGCAAGCAACTTCATGGAAATAAATCCTATGGCCAATGATGCTATCATCACTATATCTAACATTTCGACTCCTCCATTTACTTTAGTTTATTTGATAAGTTTTGGTTTCATATTGCTACTTCATTTATCTTATCATTTTAGGTATAAAGATAGGGTTAAGATACATCTATTATTGATTAGTATTGCATAAATATAAATTTGAGGTTTTTAAATGAAATTCTAAAAATCGTATTCCCAGAAATTTTAATGTAATGTAGTAGTTTAAAATCATAAAAATTAAAATAAAATTATCTCTTCTATACTTAATTTAGACATAAAAAAAGGTGGCAAGTTTGCCACCTTTCAAAAATATTGTTATTTAATTTATATTAACATTCTGGAACTATGTCATTACTCATATCCATATCTAAATTTTTACCATGATAGTAAATAAAATCAATTACTTTACCACTAATCGTAACAGCAATCAAAGAATAAAAAATATCAAACGCTGATAGATAAAATAGTGATAACAACAATACAATAACATCCGTTGCTAGATAAACTTGCCCTATGTTCAAAGATGTAGTCTTAGAAATTACTAATGCTAAAGCATCGTCTCCTCCTGATGCACAACCTGCTTTTACTATTATCCCTACTCCTACTCCTACAGTTACACCTGCCAAAATAGTTGATAAAAGCATATTTTGTGATTGTGGTACAAGAGGTCCTATAGCCTCAAATAAATCATATAATACTGAAAAACTTATAGAAGCTACTATTGAATATATCAGGAATTTTTTACCGAAAAATTTATATCCTACTAAAAGTAGTAAACCATCAATTACAATATTTGCTATTGCTGGTTGTATGTTGAATAAATTTTTTAACAGTAGTAAAATACCTAACACTCCACCTTCTGTTATGTTGTTTAGATAGTAAAAATTATAAACTCCAAATGCTAATATTGCTGAACCTAATAATATAAGTCCAATCCTTTCTAAAAATAACCGCCTGGCCATATATATCCCTTCCTTTTTCTTAATTTATATATATTATATACAAAAGGATTGGCTTTGTATACCGCACTTTTTAAAACTTTAATTATACAAAATTTTTTTATTTTTTTCAATAGTTTTTTTATGTTTTTTCATGTTTTTTTAATAATTCTTTTGAACCTTAGTATTTTCAATGCCTTAAATGTTTTCTCATTTTACATAAGTTTATATTAATTTGACTTATAATTTAGTATAAATAAGTCTTTGTTTACATTAATTTTTTATTTGTTTAGAAATACTATCCAATAACTTATCACTAAGTTGTATTCAAATAAAGAGTTACTTTAGAAACTATATAAAGTAACTCTATAAATTTTGACATATGTAATCTTTTACCATTCACCCTTAAAGTCTGAGATATTATCCTTGTTGACCTCAACTTGTTTAATTTGTGTAACAGGCTCAACTTTTTCGCCTTTAAGGAAATTAGATGCCTTTTCTATGACTAATGCACCTTCTTCAACAGCAGACATATAAGTTGTACCATCTATTAACCCATCAGTTACAGCTTTTAATCCATCTTTACTTCCACCCAAGCCTATAACTTTAACTTTAAGACCAGCATCTTTTAAAGCTTGCCCTGCTCCTGTAGCAGAGTTATCATCTTGACATATTATAACATTAAAATCAGTTTTCTTTTGAATTAAATCTTCTGTTACCTTTAAGGCCTGCTCTTTCTCCCAATTTGAAGTTTGGTTATAAACTAAATGAAAATCCTATGAAATTGTATGAGTAAGAACAAATAAACCACCACCTTAATTTACATAAATAACTTTCTCTTACTATCTTCACTTCTTGTTTCCATAACAACACTCCTTTTATATTTATACTATAAACATACCTATATGCAATGTCAATAAACGTCACATACCCATTGAATTTCACGCTCTCCTTGTCCTTTATAAAAACATAGTCAATCAGTTCTGAATACTAGTCTTAGTTATCACTTCAAAGAAAATTTGCAAAGAAAGGGCATTCTTCAGATAGCTTTTGCTTAGCAAGCTAATCTGAGACGCCCTTTCTTTGATAAATGATATTGAATTTATAAACTGCTAAAAAAAAGCGTACCTTCTGTGGTATTTCACAGTCACAGCTTGCAAATGTTCTAGATATTTCCAGACAGAACCTCAATAAAATTGAAAACAGAAATGACAAAACTGAGCATACAGTAATGAAACGAAGACATACTACACTTTAAAATAATCTAAAATTATTGTGAAATGACTTTTCTATTTAAATAACTAATATATATTGTATTTTTGAATTGTGAATATGTAACTAAAATATTTAATCATAGTCTGGTGCTTTCTTTTCTGTATCACTATTTTTAGCCCAGAAAAAAAATACTACACCAAGAACTGACCATGCTATTAAAATTGCCCACTCATAAGGCCATAATAGAGATGCTGGAGCTCCTGGTAAATACATTAATCCTAAAAAAACACACATACATAATGATACGGCACCTACAAATTTATATCGTTTAACTTTATATGGTCTTATCATATTTGGTTCTTTATGTCTTAAAACAAGAAATGATATTGAAACCATCGAGTATGAAACTACGATTGAAGCTCCCCCAGCATCTGAAAGCCAAATCAACATATTTTCACCTAATAAAGGAACTATTGATGTAATTACTCCTATTAAAATAATTGCATTAGATGGAGTTTTATATTTTGGATGTAATTTAGCTAAAAATTTTGGTAGCATACCACAATTAGCCATGGAATATATGGCTCTGCTACCACCAACATAAAATGAATTCCAACTAGTAAGTATGCCTGCTATTCCACCAAGAATCAATATTTTAGATGCAATTTGGCTTCCTCCGTATACATTTCCCATAGCATCAGCAGTTACAAGTTGAGATGTCTGCATTTGTGAATCTGGCATTGCAAGTGATACTCCAAAAATTATCATTGCATACCACAAAACAGCCATAATCACAGATAGAATAAGTATATTACCTATTTTTTTGAAAGGGACATTCATCTCTTCTGCTGCTTGTGGTATAACATCAAATCCTACATACATAAAAGGTGTCATAACAGCAACTGTAAGTATTCCAGTTATACCATCTTTAAATAGTGGTTGAGCATTACCTAAGTCTCCATGAGTAAATGAACCAAACATAAGTGCTAATCCGATTAATGTAATCATAACAGTAAGTATACCCTGCAAAAATGCTGCTGTTTTTACTCCAAAATAGTTTACAACAGATATTACTATCGAACTTAAAACACCAACTATTACCCAAGTAAAATATACATCAAATCCTGCTACTTCATACAAAAATCCTTTAATATATCCAGGAAATATATATTGCAACACAGTAGGCAATGCGACTGCTTCAAAAGCTATAACAGAAACATAACCCAAAATAATAGCCCATGTACATACAAATGATGCATTTCTTCCTAGTGCTCTATAGCTAAACACTTGTTCTCCTCCACACTTTGGCATAGAAGATGTTAATTCAGCATAAACTTGTCCAACAAATAATACCATTACTCCTCCAATACCAAAAGCTATAATTGCTCCTAATGTACCAGCTCTTTGAATCCACTCACCAGATAAGACAACCCATCCCCACCCAATCATTGCTCCAAACGCTAATACAAAGACATCTCTTTTATTTAAAACCTTATCAAATTTACTATTGCTTTCCATAGGTTTTCCCCCTTTACAAATTAGTCTATAAATCTAATATTAATTTTTCTCAATATCTATCCCTCCAATATCAATTGATATCATTAAAAAATGACATAAAAATTTAGTATAAATACTTTCAAAATTTTCATTAATATTAGTTTAACATAAAATAACAATTCGTAAAACATTTTGAAGTTGTTTCTATGAAAAAGAAATAAATTTAAAGTAGATTATTTCTAAATTTATTTCTTTTAAAATCTAAACTATACATAAATAATTATTCCTAAAATACTATTTTTATCTCAATATCTGTTTTTACATTCATTAACCACTTTCTCTATCTACTTCTTAAATCTAACTTCAGCTGCCTTTGCATGTGCATATAGCCCTTCTTCTTTTGCTAGTTTTTCTGCAACAGGTGCTAATACTTTTATAGCCTTTTCATTCAGTATCTGCTTTGTACAAGTTTTTATAAAAGTACCAACCCAAACACCACCAGTATATCTTGATGCTTTAAGTGTTGGTAATGTATGATTTGTACCTGAAACATAATCACCAAATACCTCAGCAGACAAGTTACCAATAAATAGTGAGCCATAGTTAGTTAATTTATCACAAATTTCTTCGTATTTATTTACTGCTATTTCTAAGTGTTCAGGTGCATAAAAATTACTTATTTTTACTGCTTCATCTATATCATCAACCAGTATTATTTCACCATTATTTTTCCATGAATTATATGCAATATCTTTTGTTGGTAAATCTTCTAACATGATTTTTATATTTTTTTCAACCTCTTGTGCTATTTCTAAACTATCAGTTAATAATATACCCCTTGCATTTAAATCATGCTCACATTGTGCCAACAAGTCAGCCGCAATATAAACTGGATTTGAAGTTTCATCAGCTATTATAAGAACTTCACTTGGACCAGCTACAAAATCAATTCCAACTTGCCCATAACATTGTCTTTTTGCTTCTGTTACAAACTTATTTCCTGGCCCTACGATTATATCAACAGGTTTAATCTTTTCTGTACCATATGTAAATGCTGCTATAGCTTGAACTCCTCCAGTTGCATATATTTCATCAGCTCCTGCTATATCCATAGCTACTAATGTTTTAGGATTTATATTTTTAGTGTTTTTCATCGTTGGTGAACAAGCCACTATTCTTTTTACTCCTGCAATTTTTGCAGGTATTATAAGCATAAGAGCTGTTGAAAATAAAGGATATTGGCCACCTGGAACATATGCAAGGCATGATTCTATAGGAATATTAGTTTGACCTAAAATAACGCCTGGATAGATTTCTTTTTCAAAAGAATTTTCGAAACTAGCCTTTTGGGCTTTTGCAAATTCTCTTATATTTTTAGTAGCAATTTTCAAATTGTTTATAAATTCATCATCTACATGTTTATAGGCTTCTTTTATTTCTTCTTCAGTAATTCTGAATTCATCTCTTGTATTTTTATCAAACATTTCATTATATTTTTTCAAAGCAGTCTCTTTATTATTTCTTATATCTTCTATTATAGAACTTACTTGTTCTCTTAGTATTTTTTCATCTACCTTTTCTTTTATATTTGATTTTTTTATACTCTTCATCTTTTTCCTCCTAGTTTTATAATGTTATCATTCTAGCAATAAATAAAAACTCCCACCCTCTATCAATAACTAGAGGATAGGAGTTTAATCATATTGTACTCACCTCACTGACTGAGCACTATTTGTCTAATAACTATACTTATATTTCCGTTAATCTTTCTGAATTTTCTCTTTATTATACATAATATGATATATTTTAACTATTAATTTGTCAATGAAATTTTTTATCTTCTACAGCAATTGCAATTACATCTATCACATTTGCATCTGTCACAATTACACTTATGACATTTACATCTATCACAATTATGGTTATTATTGTTGTTTCCATTTCTTCTAGCTTCACATTCCATACCTTCGTCAAAGAATCTTCTAGACTCTTCTAGAGATTCTATACCTTGATAATTATAAGCTGAGTGTTCATTCCAAGATTTTTCTGCTTTTTCCCACATTTTTCTAGCTTCATTTTCAAATTTTCTTGCTTCTCTTCCTCTTTCTTCAGCTTCACAGAATGCTTCTCTTGCTTCTCTTTCTCTTTTTTCAGCTTCTCTTCTAAATCTATCACAATTTCTGTTTCTGTCTCTGTCACAGTCTCTATTTCTATCTCTATCACAATCTCTGTCTCTATCTCTATCTCTATCTCTGTCACAATCTCTATCTCTATCTCTGTCACAATCTCTATCTCTATCTCTGTCACAATCTCTATCTCTGTCACAATCTCTATTTCTATCTCTATCCCTATCACATGAATTATTCTCATCTTGGAACCATCTTGATGTAGAATAACTTCTTCTATACCAATCTCCTGAACATCTATTATTTCCCATATAGCATATCTCCTTTTAATTTTAATTTTTTATGAGATGTTTTGTTTCATCTCATAGTATATAGTATTAAAATTTTCAAAATATGTTACATAGAAACCTATATTATTTTCTTTTTAGCTTATTTTCAACATTTTATTCATTTTTTCACAATATCCTTTATCTTTTATTAGACATAAACTGTTATTTATTTCATACTCAGAGTCAGCATAAACCATAATAGCAAGCTCATCATCATCATTTAAAATATCATAATTTACTAAGCAATTCCCAACTATATTCAATATTTCATCTTTATTACATTTTTTAAATCTAAGAAGTGCTCCACACTTTTCTCTAACTATTTTATTTACTTGTATTCTATCTTTAGTAAAAGAGTCTATACTAGAAACTCTATTATCTATTATATCAATAACATCTGAGTAAACTGCACTTCCTGTTGCTAGACTTCCAGCTCCCTTACCTACAAAAGAAACTTCTCCTACTGAATCTCCATTTACTATGACAGCATTAAACTCATTGTCTATTCTAGCAAGTATGTTATCTTTTTCCACTAGAACAGGTCTAACAAATGCACTTACTTTGTCATTTTCATATTTGCTTTGACCAATTAATTTTATCTTACAATTTAATTTTTTTGCATATTCTATGTCTTTTTCATCTATATCTGTAATTCCTTCTAAATATACATCTTTCCAGTATACTCTATTATCATAAGCTAGAGTTGACAATATTGATAGTTTTCTAGCAGCATCATATCCTAAGACATCTGACTCTGGGTTTGCTTCAGCAAAACCTAATTCTTGAGCTTGTTTTAATGCCATGTCATAAGACAAATCCTCATCATACATTTTAGATAATATAAAGTTAGTAGTTCCATTCAAAATAGCATTTATGCTATCTATATTATTTCCTTCTAATGATTCTATTATAGGCTTTAATACTGGTATACCTCCAGCAACTGAAGCTTCAAATTTAATACTTACTTTATTTTCACTAGCTAATTTTGCAAGCTCATCTCCACATTCAGCTAGTAAATCTTTATTTGCTGTAACAACATGAATTTTATTATTTAATGCTTTTTTGATATAAGATAGTGTTGGTTCTAAACCACCCATAACTTCAACTAATATATCTATATCTTTCTCAAATATGTCATCTATATTATTAGTTATTATATTAGAGTATTTTTTTTCTTTATGTTTTTCTAAATTATTAACTAAAATCCCAACTATTTCTATATTTCTTTTCTCTTTATTATTATCTATTATATCTATAAGTCCACTTCCTACAGTTCCATATCCTAGTACTCCAATTTTCACTTTATTTTGCATTTTATTTTCCTCCTAAATTTATAATTTTCCGATTTTTTTTAATTTTCAATCTTTTATTGTAATAAAAATAGACCCATCCCTATATAAAGGGACGAGTCTATGCTCGCGGTTCCACCCAATTTGATTTTTGTCAATTATTGACAAAATCCACTTTGTACTTTAACGCAGTTAACGGTTAATCTTACTAAAACTCTTTTTAGAGTAACTTCAGATAACAGCTCCTAGGTAGTTTTCAATCCCTCTAATTTAAAAAGTCTTTCAGCCGATGGACTTTTCTCTCTGATAATCGAATTAGATTTACTCTTCCTATTCATCGCTTTTATAATTTTTTATAATTCCTTTTTATACTTTCAAATAATATTTTAAATAACAAAAAACTCCCATCCTTATAACATAAGGACGAGAGTATAATTCCCGCGGTTCCACCTAATTTAGTTTTCATTTTTTATGAAAACCCACTTTAAACTTTAACGTAGTTAACGACTATTCTTACTAAAATCTATTAATATAGATAACTTCAGAAAGTAGCTCCTAGGTAGTTTTCAATCTCTCTAATTTAAAAAGTCTTTCAGCCAGCGGACTTTTCTCTCTGATAATCGAATTAGATTTACTCTTCCTATTCATCGCTTTTTTATTTATTATATTGTAATTCATTTTAAACCCTTACAAATAAATTGTCAATAGTTTTTTTAAATTTTATTTTTTATACTTAATTTATAAATCCGAAAATTCTATTTCTAATTTCTTACTTAGCTCACTACTGATTTCTCTTTTATAATTGCATTTTTCACTATTATTTTTGCTTCTAACTGGCAACGAGACAATAAATTCACTTCCAACACCAAGTTGACTCTTTAAAGATATACTGCCATCATGCAATTCAACTAAAGATTTCACTAGTGAAAGCCCAATTCCACTGCCCTTAACTCTATAAGAAAGTTCATTGTCAATTTGTTCAAACCTATTAAATATTTTATCTATTTTTTCTTTTGGTATACCTATTCCACTATCAGATATTTTCATTTCAAACATATTATCTTTCACATATAAAAATATATTTATTTTCCCATTTTTTTTATTGTACTTAATTCCATTAGAAAGTAAATTCAATATTATTCTTTCCAATTTTTCTGAATCAAATAACATTGAAAATTCCTCTATTTCTGTGTCAAATGTAAGTTGTATATTATTTTGACTTGCAAAATCGGCTACAGACATACATATATCTTCCACAAATGATATTATATCAGACTCTTTTGGCCTAAAATCTAAGTATCCCGACTGCATTTTTGTAAAGTCTAGAACATTATTTACTAATCTCAATATTCTATTTCCATTTTGTTTTACTATACCTAGATTTCTTTTTAGAGTATCATTTGATTCTATTAAGTCTGCCTCTTTCTTTTCTATTACTTGTAATGAAGATGATATTAAATTTATAGGAGTTCTAAGTTCATGAGATAGATTTGCAAAAAACTCCATTCTATTTTTATCCATCTCTTCTTCTAATTTTTTTCTTCTACTTATATCCCTTGCTGTACCAATTATTCCAATGACACTACCATAACTATCAAAATACGGTCTTTTTGTAATCTCAATACACTTGTTTTCGTTATGTATAATCATATTTGATTCAAATGTAACAATCTTTTTATTTTCAACTACATCCTTATCACTTTTACATATCTTGTCTATTAGAGATTCTTCTGTTGATATTTTATGACTATTCTTACCTAGTAATTCTTCTTTATTCATACAGGCTAGATTCAAAAATCCTGAATTAAACCCAATATAATTTCCATATACATCTTTATAAAACATATTCTCTGGTATTGAGTGTTCAATCATTTTCATTAAGTTTTTTGAATCATAGTTTTTATTATTATATCCACTGTATATTACATTATCTATTATTCCTATAGTTCCTAAAAGTTCGTTTTCATCATATAAGAAATATTTTTCAACCATAAAAAATGTTTCTTCGTACTCAAATAATTTTTGTAAAAATCTTTTTTTACTAGATATTCCTTCTAAATAGTCATCCCTAAATAATTTTCCAGTTCGTTCTCCCCATACTTCTATATCATTTTTTCCAAATATATCTTTTGTAGTTTTAATTTTGTTATTTAATATTGATATTAAATTTTCACTACAATCTATATATATTCCTTCTTCATCTTTAACATAAGCTAGTTTTTCTTTTTTATCAAATGAATCGATTATCTGTCTATAATCGAATACAATTTTACTAAAATACAAAACTATGTACGTATCTCCAACTATTTGTTTTCTTATATTTATCCAATTTTTAAGTGCTGGAATATATCTTTTTATACAATCTACATTATCTGAGAACAACTCTTTGGAATATTTTTTTGCTCTAAATATAGGTAATACATCTAATATATTTTTATCACAAATTCCCTCTTCTAGTTTCAATACTTGACTCATACCTTTACTTATATATTCCACTCTATATTCTATATCTTCATGTTCTCTTATAATCTTACAGTATAAAAAAGGCACAGGTATATTTTTTATAAAATTCACATATTTATTATGGATTTCCATATCCTAACCACTACCTCTCAATGTTATTTATAATAATACTTCTTAAGTAATTATATGACATTTTTCTATTAATTATAACATATTTTATAACAAATATTTGTGAATAAATTTAATTTTATGTAATTTATTATTTGTTTATAATTATTTGTGTCGCTTTTTTTTCATCAGTAATGATATGTGTTATGTATCCAGTCTTCAATGCACCTGTTATTGAATCTATACTAGAATCTGAACATATAGCTATTACTTTTTTTGCCTTTTTTAATTTTTCAAGAGGTATTTGTATGACATAATCACTATCACTTTTAATTATTTCTCCATCTTTATTAAAATAATAAGATAAAAAGGAACCTATTGCTTTCTCTTTTGTAAGCTTCTTTCCAAATCTAATCGCAGTAGCTTGGTCTGGAACCTGAGGATAATTATCAACAGATAAAATTATTGTATCTATATTATCCCATTTTTTCTCCATACTTTGATAATTTTCAGTTTTCAAATAGATATTTCGTTCTTCACTACTAGTTGGAAATGCAGGCGCATATAAAAATACAGGACTAAATCCTGTACTATTTGAAAATACAGATATTAATTCATTAGGGTGATATCCTTTGTTTGGTATGTTAGCCATTCCAACCAATGGATATACTTCTCCTTTAAAAGTACAAGTATCCTCACTCTTTTGTATTTCTTCTATTATATTACCTATAGTATATCCCCATCCTATACCGACATTACTAACCTTAGGTAATTCTTCTTTTATATATTTTATTCCATGACTTAGTATAGTTTGTTGAGTTATATATTCGGTTTTAGCTTCTGGTACTATTAGTCCACCCCTAATGTTAAATATCTCTTTCACCTGATTCATCAGCAAATCATTACTAGAAAATAGTTCCCTAATCTCTATCTTTACTATTCCAATTTCTTTTGCTTTATTTAACATTTTACTTATTAATGGTCTTGACACGCCTAAAACTTTTGCAATCTCTGCTTGAGTTTTATTATCTTCATAATACATTTTTGATACTTCTACTAATTTCAACATTTCGTTTTCAATAGTCATATTTTCATCCTTTCAAAGCTGATTTTAAGATAAAATTATCTCATTAGATAAAATTTGTCAAGTTGTATAAAAAATTTAAAAAGCCCAGAAAAATTCTGGACTTTTTAGCTTAAATATTAACATTCTTGCATTAATTCAATTATAAAACCACCATTAATTATAAACGCACATTTTAAGTTATCTCCTACTTTAAAAGGTTCTAAAATTACTTCATTCTCATTTAGATATTTGTCCATGTTTTTTACTTTATAGGCAACATGAGGATTTTTTTGCATTATTTCTGGAAGTGGGCTTCCCTCAACAAATCTTAAATATTCATATTTGAAATCTGTGTATTTGGGGTCTGTTATATACACCTTCAATTCTTCATTAAACTCTTCATTCTCTTGTGGCTTATCTGTTATCACACCTATATGTACAAATTCCATAAATTCCCCTCCAATTATATTGAAACCTATATATTAAACTTGATTTATACTACTTATATTCTTCTTTTAATTCTTCAAATAACTTGTATGCTTGTTCTGGAGTATTATTTTCATGAACTACAGCCTTTATTGCCTTTATCATAGCTTTTGGGTTTTCTGATTGGAATACATTTCTTCCCATATCAACTCCTGCTGCTCCTTCATTTATAGCTCTATAAGCCATTTCTAACGCTTCTTTTTCTGGAACTTTTTTCCCTCCTGCTATGACTATTGGCACTGGACAAGCAGATGTTATTTTCTCAAAATCCTCACAATAATAAGTCTTTACTATACTTGCTCCAAATTCAGCTAACATCCTAGTGGCTAATAGAAAATATTTCGCAGTTCTTTCCATCTCCTTACCTACTGCAACGACACCCAAAACTGGTATTGAATATCTATTTCCCATATCTATTGTTTTGACTAAATTTTCTATAGCCTTACATTCACCTTCAGCCCCCATAAATGTCTGTATAGCTAAGCATGATGCATTCATTCTTATCGCATCTTCTATATCAACTCCTATAACTTCCCTACTCATATCCTCTCTAAGTACGGAGCTCCCAGCTGAACATCTAAGTGCTATAGCTTTATCTTGAGTGGGATTTATACACGTTCTTAAAGCCCCTCTTGTAGCCATAAGACAATCTGCATCTTCTATAAGGTCAGGGATTGAAAGGTCTAATCTTTCCAATCCTTGAGTAGGACCCATTATATATCCATGGTCAAAAGCTAGCATCAATGATTTTCCTGTTTTAGGATTAAATATCTTTGATAATCTATTTTTCATTCCCCAATCTACATTGTCCATTCCTTTTAAATAAAAACTCTGTTGAAGTGGTTTTATCCCTATTCCATAATCTTTTGGTAATATTATTCCATCTTTATCTGCCATTTTTTATCTCCCTTTAATTTAGTCTAATTTTTTTTAAAGTAAGGTGTATTGCATGGTGAATTGAAATATCTCAATAATTCATCATCCATTCTAGCTATAAATAGTTGGAATCCAGCTGTTTCTTGAGTAGTCAAAAGTTCTCCAACACAATTTGAAACTATTTCTATATTTTTTTCTTGTAATATTTTATGACACTTTCTATAAACTATTAACATTTCCATTAAAGTAGTAGCTCCTGAACCATTAACTACTAACATTACTTTTTCACCATCTTTGATATCCAAATCCTTTATTAAAGCCTGTGTCATTATTTCAGCAGTTTCATCAGCAGACTTCATTTCCATACGTCCACCTCCACCTTCTCCATGTTGCCCCATTCCTATTTCCATTTCATTTTCTCCAAGTTCAGAAATTACCATACCTGTAGATGGATGAGTTGCTCCTTTACATGCAACAGCTATAGTTGCCATATTATCAGCAAATTTTTGTGCTATTTCTGCAACTTCATCTAAAGATTTTCCTTCTTTAGCAGCCCCTGCAGCTATTTTATATAAAGGTATACATCCGACCAATCCTCTTCTATCATCACTATTTTCTCTTGGTGCATTTGCTATATCTTCTTGAGTAACAACTTTTCTAACATTTAATCCTTCTTTTTTAACTTGTTTCATAACAAGGTTTCCTGTCAACATATCTCCAGCATGATTAAGAACTACAAATAATACACCTTTCCCTTTGTCTGCCATCTTTATAGCCTCTAAACAAGAATTTGGTCCTGGAGCGGCAAATACATCTCCGACTACAGCTATATCAACCATTCCATCCCCAACAAATCCACTTAAAGCTGGTTCATGACCTGCTCCTCCTAAAGTAACTATTGTTACTCTGTCTTCTTCTTCCAACTTTTTGTTTATTACTAAATTTGAATCTGTAACTCTTAGTAAATCCGAATTTGAAAGTTCTAAACCTTCTAAAACTTCTCTAGCTAAATCTTCTGGTTGGTTAATAAATTTTTTCATTGACATGATAAATTCCCCCTATTAAATTTGTTATATTGATTAATTGCTTTGTTAATCTTTTTTATAATGCACTATATAAACCTTTAAACATTAATGATATAGAAACAGCACCTGGGTCCATATGCCCTAAACTTCTTTCTCCTATACTTTTTGCTCGTCCAAATTTTGCTATGTAAGTTTTAGTGTTTTCTGCGCCTTCTACTGCTTTCTCATAACTCACTTTAAAAACATCTTTTATGTTGTCACTTTCAGTATTATACATAGCATCTATTGCTGGGTATAATGCATCTACTAGTGTTTTTTGACCTACTTTAGCAGTAGAAATAAGAGATAAATTTTCTCTTGCTTCAATAAACATCTCTTTTACTTCTTCTATTTTAAGTTCTTTTTTATCTTCTATCCCTTCAGCCATTCCCTCAAATATAGTTCCCCATAAAGGACCTGCTGATCCCCCATTTACATTCATACATAAAGTACTCAAATCTTCATTAATTGATTTTATACTATCATCATCATGTTCTTCTAAAGCTCTTTTTCTCATACAATCCGCTATTCTATCTATAGTAACTCCATGGTCACCATCTCCAACTATACCATCTAGTTCACATAAATATATCTTATTTTCTTTTAATATTTCTGCTGCACTTATTAGCATTTTTCTCCATGTAGCTGTTGACAACATTGAATCATCTCCTTAGCAATATCTTAACTCAATATTATCATATGTAATAACAAATGTAAATTATTTTTAGAAAACGTTTTTACAAAATTTACATTTGCAATATTAAATACCAATTTTTATTTTAATATTTCATTTCTTATCTTTCTAAAATACAATCTTGAATTTAATTCATAGCCTACAACAATAACCCAACTACTAAAATATATCCATGTCATAAGTACAATTATTTCAGCTATACTTCCATATATTACTTCATAGTTAGCATAATAATTTGTATAATAAGAATAGAAAAATGATACTACAAACCAAGCAAATGTAGCAAAAATAGCACCTGGAGCAGATTCTTTCATAGTCAAACTCTTATTAGGTGTATACTTATATAAAAATGTAAATATTACTATTATTGTTGCAATACCTACAGTGTATCTTAGAATATCCCATATTTTTATGAATATCTCATCTAATCCTATAAAGTTAAAAATAAAGTAACCTATCTTCTCTCCATAAACCAAAAATATCATAGATAAAAAAATCAATACCAAAAGCATAATTGTAAATAAAAATGATATAGATAAAATTTTAAAAAAAGACCTAGTTTCTTTAACCTTATAAGCTCTATTCATTCCTTTAATAAGTGCTTTTACTGCTCTTGAAGATGTCCACATAGTAAGTACAAAACTGACAGCTAAAAAATTTAAACTTCTATTGTCTATTGCAGAAACTATAATTGAAGATAATACATCAAAAGCACTCTCTGGCATCATATTTCTAAATAAGGCTATATATTTATTTAAATGAAGAACTGGTATATATGCTATAGAACTTATTGTAAATATCAAAAAAGGAAATATAGACAACATTAAGAAAAAAGATACTTCTGCTGATTTTGAACTTAATTCACTGTAATTAGATTTTGCAACTATATACTCAATTAATTTTTTATCTATCCCAAACATAAATATCCCCTTTTCTCTAATATTAATTTCATTATACAATATTAATTATACTCAGATTCATGCCATAATATAATTATTTAAACAAAAATAACATAAATAAAAACTGAAAATAATAATTCTACTAACATTTTAATTTTCTAGGCAACGAAAGTAAAATTATAATCTTGAATTAAATAGATATTATTAGGTTATAATTATGATTATATACAAGCTTCTAGTGGTATTAATTTAAAAAGATGAAATTAGAGATGTATTTTCTAATTGAATTGACAACATAAAAGAGTTTTTAGCAACAACAAATAAAAATATTAAACAAACTAGTATTATCAGGGTGACTTTTAATTTTATTATCTTTTCTTCTTAAACAATTATTGATTATGTAAAATTATATCAAATCAATATTAATCTTATGTTTATAATTTAAGAAATATATAATAAATGTTAAATATTTATGGTTATAATGTTTATCTTTCGAATAAAATACATTATAATTAAAAGTAAAGTTACAAATTTGCTATAATTTTAACAAATTAATTTTCAGAATTATACAAATTTTACATTAATTGTTAATACAAAATCTATTTAAATAATATTTTTATACTCAAAAATAAATAAAGTGGAGGTCTTAAAATATGAGTAACTTTATAGTATGTAGTTATTGTGGAGAAAAGATGGATAAGTCTAAAAATAAGTATATAACTTACTCTGAAAAAGATAGTTGTAATGAAATAAATATTTGTACTAATTGTGCTTTAGATTTGTTTGAAAAAACTAATGAAAAATCAAAGATTAAATATGCAAAAGCTTTAACAAAACAAATAGGATAAAAACACAATATAAATTGGATAAATAAGAAAAGCACCTTTTAATTATAGGTGCTTTTTCTATGTATAGATAACCTATGTATAGATAACATCATAAGATATTTAGGTAGATTAATACAGATATTTATACTTATCTCTTTATATTTCCGTATTTTTAAATATTAAACTCAGATTCATAGCAGTAGCACATATACTATATTTTACTTCTGTTGGCAAGTAATCTACTCCATTCATAAAATCTACAACATATTGTTCTTCAACATGTGCAACTTTAGCTATAAATTCAACATTAAGTTCATATGTATCGATTAGTAAACTTAAAATACCTCTAATCCTAGAATCTGAATCAACATCTATAGTATATTCGAGTTGCAAAACAAAATTTATCCATTTTACCCATAAATCTAAATCTGCTGTAAATTCTTTTTCATATTTTTTATAATTTCTTAATTTTTCTGATTCTATTTTAATCAAATTTGATAAAATATTTTCATTTATGTAATATTCATCAATTAATTTATTAAGTAAAGGCTCTATGTAATTACTATCTATCTTTTTTACTTCCATATAAATTAAACTCCTATAAATAAAATTATTAAATGTATTTTTATTGTATCACACTTATATAGTTTTAAGTATAATAAAGCAATTCTAAAACCTTGAAATATAAACTTTTTTATTTCTTTATTTTTCATTGTAATATTTTAGTAACTCTTTATTCTTATTCTCTTGCTATACTTTGATTAAGAAAGTTAAATATAATTTACTGATTATTTTATGAAAAACATTTTGAAATATTAATATTTACGAGGAGGAAATACAATGAATAAAAGAGCAAAACAAGCATTTCTTCAAACAATCCCAAACTTAATAATTGTATTATTAGCAGTCATATTTACATTTTATACTAATACATTTGACCTTGATTTAAAAGTATTACTTTTATTACCTATAGTATATATTGCTTTATTTTTATATTATTATACAAAACTAAGAGAGATTAATAGTAGGTCTGAAAAATAAATCTATTTTTAAAACAAATGTCTTTAAAGTTTACATACTAAAAAAATATACTGTAAAGGAGGTTACTTTTATTGAATTCACAAGAAAAATTTATAAACTTATTAAATCCAATATATATTGAAAATGAAGTAAAAAGAAAGAAAATCCAAATTATAATATTTTTTTCTATAACTTTTGGACTTACTTATTTACTAGGTTTACTATTGTATTTTATGAAGTTTATTAAACCAGAAAATTTTGCATCATTCATGATGATTTTACCATTATCCTCAGTTGCCATTGCAAAATTTTACACTGAAGGGAAAACTAACGATAAGTATAAGTTTTATTCACTAATAATACTGTTTTTTCTTGCTTATTTTTTGTTATTTATTATTGAATCATTAAATTTAATAAATAATGATAAGTTAGAAATAATGAATCTTATATTAACTTTTTTAAGTAGTTTATGTGTTATTATTTATTCTTTTAAATCAAAAGATTTATATCTTCTAAAAAATTTTAAAATAAGTGCTTTATTAATTATTTACTTTATATTTTCTCAAATCATATTTGGATTGATGATAAGTAAAAACCAACTTAACTATAATGGAATTTTATATTATATGCTTACTCCCTTAACATCATTAATATCTATTTATCATTTTTTATGTGAAGAATATGGTTGGAGATATTATCTACAAAATCTCTTTTTTGATAAATTTTCTAAAAAAACAGGTGTCATAATGGTAGGTATTTGTTGGAGTTTATGGCATTTACCGCTACAATTTACATTATATAGCCCAGAAGCTCCAATAATTGGAAGTACAGTGCATTTGATATATGGAATTGGACTTTCTATATTTTTAGGTTATGTTTACATGAAAACTAAAAATATATGGGTTTGTTCTATAATTCATGTTTTAGTTAATAGCTTATCTCTTATAGTTCTTGACAGCGACGCTGAAACAATTTCTAGCTATTATAATATTGTAGAACGCCTAATATTTATATCTTTATTTTATATCCCGTTTCTGTTTACAAAAGAGTACAAACAAAATATATAAAAATTAATATCAATATATCTTATGACAATAATCTCATATTATTTAATTATCAAAAATATACAGTTGTATAGAATTTAATAAATCATTCATTACAAATATAACAAAAAAATATCAAAACAAATAATTAAAATAATAATTTTCGTAAAATACTTTTTAAATAAAAAACTGACTGTCAATTAAATGTCAGTCAGTTTTTTATAATGCTTTTATTTAAATACAAATAAAATTGCATCTTTTAATACTTATTTATTATTATTCTATGTAGCAATTTAGTCTGTTTTATTTTAATTTTGATACCATAATATCTATATATTCTTTTAAACCTCTAAGCTTTTCATCTGCTTCAACATCACTAGTTCCTTTTACAGCTATATAAAATTTCAGCTTTGGTTCTGTTCCTGATGGTCTTATAGCTACCCAAGACTCATCTTCCAAGAAATATTTTAAAACATCAGACTTAGGAAGATTATCTACACCATTTTTATAGTCTTTTTTATCAATTACCTTTATATTATTTATACAATCAATTTGATTTTCTCTAAAATAAGATATTATCTCTTTTATTTTTTCCACACCTTCTATACCTTTTAAAGTTAAAGATATAGTCTGTTCTTTAAAGAATCCATATTTCTTATACAGTTCTATTAAGCCTTCATATAAGCTCATACCTTTTGAATAGTAAAATGCTGCCATTTCAGATATTAATAATGATGAAACAACACCGTCTTTATCTCTTGCATGAGTTCCAACTAAATAACCATAACTTTCTTCATATCCAAATACATAATTTCTATCTTTATTTTCTTCAAATAATTTTATTTTTTCACCAATAAATTTAAAACCTGTAAGAACATTTAGTACATCAACATTATTTTCTTTTGCTATATCTGCTCCAAATTCTGATGTAACTATAGTTTTTATCATTGTAGGATTTTCTTTTAATTTGTTATTTTCTTTTAAGCCTTCTATTATATAGTGTGTCAACATTCCACCAATTTGATTTCCTGTAAGTAATACATATTCACCTGTAGTAGTTCTTACAGCTACACCTACTCTATCACAATCTGGGTCAGTTGCTATTACAAGGTCTGCTCCTTTTTCTTTTGCAAGTAATATTCCTCTATTTAAAGCTTTTTTTTCTTCTGGATTTGGGTAATCAAGCCCTGCAAAATTTGGGTCTGGATTTTCTTCTTCTGGAACCACTAATATGTTTTCAAATCCTACTTCTTTTAATGCTCTTCTTATTGGAATATTGCCAGTTCCACAAAGAGGTGTATAAACTATTTTAAAATTTTTACCTACGCTTTTTACTAAATCTTTTCTTATAACTTGACTTTTTACAGCTTCTATAAATTCAGTATCCTGTGTTTCGTCCAATAAGACTACTAAATTTTTATTAGCTTCACTTAAAGTTGGTATCATACTATAATCATGTATGCTATTTACTTTTTCTGTTATTGCATTTGCAATATCTGGCATAACTTGTGCCCCATCTTCCCAGTATACTTTGTATCCATTGTATTCAGGTGGATTATGGCTAGCTGTTATAACTATCCCTGCTATTGCATTTAGATTTCTAACAGCAAAAGACAATTCTGGAGTAGTTCTTAAACTATCAAATATATATGCCTTTATACCACACGCTGCTAATGTATTTGCAGATTCTATACAAAATTCTCTAGATTTATGTCTATTATCATGAGCTATTACTACACCCCTATTTTTTTCTTCCTCTGTAGTATTTTCTAGTATATAGTTTGCCAATCCAAAAGTAGCTCTTCTAACTGTGTACTTGTTGATTCTATTAGTCCCTGCTTCAATTACACCTCTAAGACCAGCAGTTCCAAATTCTAAATCCTTATAAAATCTATCTTCTATCTCTTTTTCATTATCTTTTATTTTATCTAATTCTAGTTTTGTATCTTCATCAAAATATGAACTCTTTACCCATTCTTCATAAGTTTTAGTATAATCCATAATAAAATCCTCCCTATTTTATCCATTTATTATAATTGCATAGATAAATCTTTTTTATACAATTATGACTCTTCTATATACTTATTAATTGACTTAATAAAAATATTTGCAATCATTCTATGACCTTCCTTAGTTGGATGTAATCCATCAAAATATAATTTTTTATATCCTTCCTTTTCCATACTTTTATTATATTCAGAATAAAAATCTACAAAATCAGTATTAAATGTCACACTAAATTTTTTTATCCAATAATTGTATGACTCTAACTTTTTTGATACTGTATTAAAATCCGTAAAGCTACTCCAGTCTTCCCTAACATTTGGAATATCTGGTTTAAGTGGTATACCTATTATTGGTATAATATTTTTAGCATATGCTTGATGTACCATAGCCATTATATTAGAATTAATAACTTCATTTCCTGCTCCAGCAATAAAATCATTAGTACCACCCATTATAAAAACTATATCGGGAGAATTCTGTAAAACATCTTCATTAAATCTAACTAACATACCACTTGTTGTATCACCATTTATACCCTTATTTATTATTTCTAATCTAGTCTCTTGACTCACAATGTTTGTCCATGAATTACTTCGTGATACACCAAATCCATATGTTAAACTGTCTCCTAAGCAGACTATTTTCATCTTATCCCCCCCTTAGCTATATTTTTTCTGTTTCAAGAATAATCTAACAGTTTAATTAATTCATATTTTATACTTTTTTTCCTTCTAAGTAAAGTTATTATATTCACTAAATTAATATACATATATATCTAAACTCTGTCTTCCCCAATTAGATGCTTTTCCTTCACTATTCATAAATATATCTATTCTGTTACCTTTAATTGCACCTCCACAGTCTTCTGCAACAAATGTCATGCCTAATCTAGGTATATATACTTTTGTTCCATATGGTATTATATTTGGGTCAACTGCAATTACTCCCCATCTTGGCGTTGTACCAGTAGATGTTATAGTATCTCCTGCATATGCAGTAGCAACCACTCTCATATGTTTTCTTCCTCTTGTATTTGCTCCTCTTGATGCAATTAAGACTTTTTCTTTAGTTCCATTTTTTATAATTTTTGCAGTTGGTTCTTTAGAAATTACTTCTTTTGATAAGACTTTTTTGACTAGCTCCCCATCATGGTAAGTTAAATTATAGACTAGTTTTTTCTCTCCTTCTATTCCCTCCTGATAGACTTTAGATTTTCCTTTTACTAAATTGCTATCATTCACATGTTTTGTGTCAAATGGTATTTTTTCAAATTCTTCTTTTTGATTTTTAGTTACTTTAACAACCTTAATTTTCATATTATCCTTTAATTCTGTATTCAAACTTGGATTAATTTTATCTTCAGAATTGTATTTCACTCCCTGTTCATCCAAAAGTTCTTCAACTGTCTTTTTAAATGAAGATACTTTTTGTTCTTGGCCTTTAACAGTTAGACTTATCTCTTCTTTATTTAATATAGAATATATGCTTACTAAACTCATTAAAATTGATACACTTAATAAAGATGATATTATTATTTTCTTTTCTCTTTTTTCCATAATATTTCCCCTTTCATGTTCAAATTTTAAATTAACTTATTTATTACAGTTTTAATCCTATATTATATATGTATATTATAACTTTCTAAATTTATGTAACTTTTTTGTAACTTCTAAATTTATTTTATTCATAATTTTTTTATATTCTACGGTTAATGACTTATTTCATACAAATTAAATTTCTATGTTTGATAACTTATTTTATAAAATAAAAAGCTAGAAATAAGATATTTACTTTATTAAGTATCCTACTTTCTAGCTTTTTATTTACTAAGTTTAGGTTGTCACACTAAATATTTATTCATTATTTATCTTTTAACATTTTCTCCAATTCTGAAACCCTTTCAATTATAGATTCAAAAATTGGTTCTTCTCTTAATTCATTAAAACTATTATCATTAAACATGATGAGTAAATTAGTATATACATTAAAAGTATATGAATTTTTAGATTTTACTTTATCAAAAAACGTCATTTGACTTGTATCTGAACTTTCATGTAGAGGATATTTTTCTAATATTTCTTTTAGACCATATAAAGCTTCTTTAGCTTCTTCTTTCATATTAAAAAATAAGAGATTTAAAGATAGCTCTATGTAGTCCATGTATATTCCAAAAAAAGCTCCCCTATTTTCACTAAATTTCTTCTTTATTTCTAAAGATACATTTGCATATCCTAATGACTTATTTTTTATATATTCCATTTCTTTATCTGCTGTTTTTTTGTCATAACTTCCATCATCTAACTCTTTTTTTAATTCTTTATATTTATTTTTACATACATTAATTAATCCTTTACAATCCAGAGTTGTATTAAATACATCGCTAAATAATTTATTTTGAAGTAATGTTTCTGCTTCATCTAGTCTATTTTGACTTAAATATATCATAGCTAAATTAACACTTGTGTCTCCTATTGGTTTATGTATCATATTTAAATATAACTCTGCCTTTTCATAATCATCTAACATATAATATGCATTTGATAAAATAATAAGTGCTGTTTCTTTAATCTGAATATCATCTGTATTTCTCACTATATCTTCAAGAATATTTGTTGTTTCTTTAATTTTACTATTGAATTTATCTT
Organism: Clostridioides sp. ZZV14-6154; assembly: GCF_020657785.1. NCBI lineage: Bacteria > Bacillati > Bacillota > Clostridia > Peptostreptococcales > Peptostreptococcaceae > Clostridioides > Clostridioides sp. ZZV14-6154. The sequence goes on from NZ_JAGWCY010000001.1 coordinate 792,266, forward strand.
TACCAAATTTATATGAGTACATTTGATATAGCGAACTTATTTTTAACTTTAACAGATAACTTTGAGGATATTTCTCCATATACATATTAGCAAGTCTTTCTACAGATTCTAAATCTTCTTTAAATTCTTCTAGCGGTTCTTCTGTTGATAAATCAATTTCTACTTTAGCAAGAATTGCTTCTAGTTCTTTATAAACTTTCATTGCTTCTTCTTCACTTAAATCTACTTTATAGTTTAAAAGTTTGTCAACAGATACATTAAAAAAATCTGCTAATACTGGCAATAATTCTATATCTGGATAAGAATTTCCACTTTCCCATTTAGATACTGCTGGTGTTGACACTCCTATAAACTTTGCTAATTGTTCTTGTGTTAAACTTTTTTCTTTTCTCAGTGTTTGTATGACTTCACCTATTTTAATTCGCATATATACCTCCTTAATGTATATCTCTTAATTTAAGTATATTAAAAAAGCATTTATTAGTAAATTGAGGTAAAGTTAACAAAAGACTTATAATTTAACTATTGGTTAAATTATAAGTCAAAATCTTATCTTGCTAACCTAAAGTAGGTAAATCTATTAATTAAGTTTGTATAATCATAGCTTAATTAATAGATTTCCTTAGGTAGTCTATTCAAAAACTTAATTTATTTACATGCTTTCATTTATTATATTTAAACTTTCAAAGAAACTTGAGATAAAATAGATTCCATATATGATTAGGACAATACTCATTGTTAATAACATATTTGTGATAATTCCCATTCCTGTCATAATTGGTACTACGATAAATAACACTTTTGATATAAATAGAGCATTTATAATAGCTAACACTAAAGGAGTTGCAAATAATATAAATACTTGTGCAAATATAGCTTTTTTCATATCTTTTTTATTTACACCAAGCTTTCTTAATAATTTAAATCTTTCTTTATTGACTGTTGATTCCATAAGTTGTTGTAGTGCTAATATTGCACCTGCTGATACTAGAAGTATAACACCTATATATATTGCTACAAAGGAAAATGCAGTATTTAAAGCTTTTTTTTCTCCATCTATAACTGATTTATAGTCAATACTATAGTCATCAGAATTATTAACTTTACTTTGGAATTTATAGTATGCTTCCATAAATTTATTTTCTAGACTATTACTTTTTTCTTTATAATTAATATTTAATGTAACCATAGTAGGATTTAAGTTTTTTACTACAATATCAGGCACAATTAAAGTACCATTATCTAATGGAACTACATTTGTATTATAAGAATTAGTATATAGATTTGTCTGGTTTAAATTAAGCTTTACTCCATTTACTGTAATATATTTTGATTGACTATTAATATATTTTTCATAAAATGCTCTGTAGTCTTCTACAGCACAGCTTATTGCAAATTCATTTTTATTTAATTTTATTTCTTCTAATCCACTTTGTTTTCTGGTAGCATTATAATCACTAAGTGAAACAATAGCAAGTTTATTATTTTTCAATTCAGTTGTTTTTTCACTCTCATCAATTGCAAAATCATACTGACTTATATCTTTTAAAGAGTATATCCTTAAATCACTTGTACTAGATGAAAATGAAGATAAAGGTAATTTATTTGTTATTAAAGTATCTTTAAGTGAAGGTATTTCACTGTTTATATTACTTTTTTCTGTACTGTATTCAACAATATTATCTCCATCCATAAAAAGTCTAGATAATGTTACATCATAAGGAGTTGCTTCTTGTAAATCAGTTATTAAGTATTTACCAAATGATATACCAAAAGGTATCACTATCATAGAAGAAAATAATAGCAAACAAATTACAGTGATAGACATACTCATTGTCTTAATACGACTACTTATTTGACTTATTACAAATGGATTTAAATTTTTATAATATACACGTCTATGCTTCTTTATTTTTATCATTATAAAATCAGATACTGACATAAAAAAGAAATAAGTACCTACTAACATAAGAATTATACATATCCCTAATATAAATGTAGATGGTTTTACTTTTAATGGTAATATATATGATGTCACAATTAACACAATAGACAAAAAGAATAATATTAAGTTAGATTTTTTCCCTTTAGCAATAGAAACCTCATTCTTTTTATTTGCATTTAATAGGTCTATTAACTTATATTTGTTTATTGTTTTTTTATTAAATTTATTAACCAATAATAATACAATTCCAAAAAATACTACCGTTTTGACAGTTGTAAATATTGAGAAAGAAAATCCTGATGATGATACCCCTAACATTTTCAAAGCAACTATACTGAGTCCTTTTGAAATAAATACTCCAAACATGATGCCTGTTATTAAAGCAAATATACCTATTATCACTGTTTCCTTAAACATTAATTTATTTATATCTCTTTTATCCATTCCAAGAATCGTATATATACCAAACTCTTTTTTACGCTTTTTCATTAAGAAATTATTGGCATATACAATTAAAAAGCCAAATATCATACATACTACAATTGAAAAAACACCCACAATACCTCTAACTAATCCAATACTTGAACTCAGTAAAGCATTGCCACCAAGCATTGCTATATCATTGTCTAGAGAATTAAAAGTATATAAAATAGTAACTCCAAATGTAAGAGTTATAAAGTAAATCAGATAATTTTTCATACTCTTTTTTACATTATTTAGAGCTAATTTTTTAAATGCGCCACTTGATACTCTAGAGACATAGTCATTATTTTTATTAAAAAACATCTTTATCATCACCTCCAAGAAGTGATATTATTTTTATTATCCTATCAAAAAATTCTTGTCTTGTATTATTACCACGAACCAACTCATTGAATATCTTTCCATCTTTTATAAATAATATCCTTTTACAATAACTAGCTGTAAAAGCATCATGCGTAACCATTAATATTGTAGCTTTCAATTCTTCATTTAAAACTTCAAGATTCTCTAAAAACATTTTTGCTGACTTGGAATCCAAAGCACCTGTAGGCTCGTCCGCTAATATTAGTGATGGATTTGTTATTATAGCTCTTGCACATGCTATTCTTTGCTTTTGTCCACCAGACATTTCATATGGGTATTTATTAAGAATTTCATAAACCCCTAATCTATTTGCTATATCTTTTATTTTAGTATCTATTTTTTTTGGGTTAATTCCATTGATAGCCAAAGCCAAAGCTATATTATCATGTGCTGTAAGTGTATCTAATAAGTTAAAATCTTGAAATATAAACCCTAATTCTTCTCTACGAAATTTAGATAATTCATCTTCACCCATAGTAGTTATCTCTTGATTTCCTATATAAATACTACCTTCTGTTGCTTTATCTATGGTAGAAATACAATTCAGTAAAGTAGTCTTACCACTTCCAGAAGCTCCCATAATACCAATATACTCTCCACTTTCAACTTCAAAGCTAATGTTATCAAGAGCTTTTGTAGTATTCCCCCTACTTTTATAGTATTTTTTTATATTTTCTACACTTAATATTTTATTCATATCTACTACCTCCGTTAAACTCTGTTTTATTTCTTAAAAAAATTAAATATTTTTTATTCTTTTTATAGATTAACTTAATTTTCTTAAGAAAATATAGCTTTAAAACAAAAGATTTTCTTAAGATTTCGATATACTCATTACTTTAAAGTAAGAAAATAAAAGAGAGTATTTCATTTATGATAAAAAATCATTTTGAAATACTCTCTTTTTTGTTCTTTATATGCAAAAACTAGCTCATTCAAATAGCTATATAAAACTGAGTCTAATACTAATATTTTATTTATATATCATTCATATATTACTGCACTACAAAATTCCTATTTTTTCATTTAACCAACAAATAACATCTTCAAAAACTTCCTCTTTATTTATCTCATTCAATAATTCATGTCTTCCACCTTTATAGAGTTTACATGTTACATCTTTTACTCCTAGATTTATATATCTATCTCTAAGTCTCAAGACACCCTTACCATTTTTACCTATAGGGTCTTTATCTCCAGATATTATGTAAATAGGAATATCAAGTGGTATCTTTTTTAAGTTTTCTTTATCCTCTATTTCTTTTAATCCTTGTACTAAATCGTAAAAAAAGCCACAAGTACATACAACCCCACAAAATGGGTCATTTATATATTTTTCAACTTGTTCTTTATCTCTACTTAACCAATCAAATTTAGTATTTTTATTTCTTCTTATGCTTTCTCCTCCAAATATTAAATCATTTATTTTATTGCTTCGAGAATTTCTTCCATGCTTTTTAATCTCATGATTAATTATTAGGTGAGCAAAATTTAGAATGATACCTTGTTGTCCATTTGAACCACATAATATAAGACCAGATAAATTATCACTGTAATCCATTATGTATCTTTGGCTAGCAAATGACCCCATACTATGTCCAAACAAATAAATTGGCAAATCTTTATTTTCCTTTTTTATAATACTTGTTAAAGTATTCATATCTTCTACAAGACATCTAAAACCTTCTTCTTCAGCTAGATGCCCAACATTCTCTACTGTCTTTGCAGTTTTTCCATGTCCTCTATGGTCATTTATATACACTATATATCCATTTTTAGTAAGCTCTTTAGCAAAAACTTCATACCTTTGTGCAGTTTCTGCCATTCCATGGGCAATTTGTACAATTGCCTTTGGGTCTTCTATACTTTCATCTTCCCATTTATATGTATATATATCTAAATCTTCTTTTCCTTTGAAAGTAAAATTTGTACACTTCATAATTACTCCTCCAGCCTGAATTTATTCAACATATTAACTTATATACTATATTACTACAATTTTCAAGTCAAAAATGTTCTATATAAGTTTCTTACTTATTAATTATTAGTATAAATTGCTATACAAGTGTTTCTCTAAATAACTATATAATAATTTAGTTATTGAATATTAATTATTTAGAAAGAACATTTAACTATACTTGGACATCATATTGACATTATATTCAATTCGTGATATTCTGTTTTCGTCAAAATAATATCTAAATATAAAGGAGATATTTTATGGATTATTCAAATGAATTGAAAGAATTGTTTCTAATGAATCAAACATACGCAACTCTTTTTACTCTTACAAACAAAATACAAATAGAAGGTGATAAGTATTTTGATGTACTTACTTCAAGACAATATATGACTATTTTATCTATTCTTCACTTGCCAGAAGAAGAAACAACATTAAATAATATTGCACGAAAAATGGGTACAAGTAAACAAAATATAAATAGAATAGTTGCTAACCTTGAAAAAAACGGATATGTTCAAGTAATTCCAAGTCCAAATGATAAAAGAGCGATTAATGTAAAAGTTACAGATTTAGGAAAACAAGTTATGATAAAATGTGGTAAAGTTGGAATAAACTTTATGGCAGATGTATTTCATGAGTTTACTCAAGATGAATTGGAAACTTTGTGGAGTTTACTAAAAAAAATGTATCGTTTTAATGGCGAAGAACAAGATGGATTCGAAGAAGATGCTAACTTTGTAGAAGATGAAGAAATAGATAAAATTAAATCTGAAGCACTTAAAGAATTCTCAAAAAGAAGAAATAGAGTAAATAAAAAGGACTAATAACCTCTATAATTTAAAATAGGTATTAACTTTCTTAAGAGTAAAACAGAGTATTTATTTGTATAAAGTCTAAAAGTTACTTCATATTGATTTAAGGACTAAAGACAATTAAATTAATGCTTATTATTTATTAAAAGAACTCAGTATCAAGTATCAATACTGAGTTCTTTTAACATTACAATTAGTCTCTCATAGAAATTATATCATTTAGTTTTTGTGAATCATTAAATGGTTGACTACAACTATTATTCTGACATACATAGTAAGTAGTTTTGTCATTTTTTAATTTATAATTATTTAAAAAACCTATCTTAGTATTTTCTTCATTGTATTTTTTTACTAAAAAAGTTGCATTTGGTACAAAATTTTCACTTACTAAAGTCTTAAAACCAATCAAATCAGAGTTTTCCTTTAAAATACATATGATTTCCTTTGTAGGATAAAGTTCATACATTAATGAAAGCATATAGAAACTATATCCAGTTGGTGAATTTTTTACACTATCTGAATAAAGTTTTAATTGCTTATATGACAATTCTTCAAGTTTATTATCACCAGTAATCTTTGCAAGTCTTATAAGATTATATAATTGTACAGAGTTACCTGATGGAATAGCTCCATCATACAAATCTTTTGGTCTTGCTATTAAATTTTCACTATCTTTACCATATAGGTAAAATCCACTTTTTTCATAGTCCCAAAAAAGCTCAATACAATTTTCATTTAATTTTAATGCTTCTTCTAAATACTTTATATCAAATGTTGATTCATAAAGTTCTATATATGCCCATATTAAAAATGCATAATCATCCAAATACGCTAAATAATCAGCACTTCCATCTCTATATCTAGCTAATAATCTACCTGCTTTATTCACAAGATTATTATTTATAAAATCAAGACACATATTTGAATACTCCAAATATGTATCATTTTTTAGAGTCTTATAAGCCTTTGCTAAAGCTACTACCATCAATGCATTCCATGATGTCAGTATCTTATCATCTTTATGCAAAGAAGTTCTTTCTTTCCTATATTCAAATACCTTTTTACTCAAATTAGCTATTCTTTCATTATACTTATCGTATTCTTTATTTTTTATAAGATTAGGAATACTTTTTCCCTCAAAATTTCCACTATTAGTTATATCAAAGTAATCATTAAAGAATTTTCCATCTTCTTCACCTAATATATCAATTATTTCAAGTGGATTAAATGTATAAAATTTACCTTCCTCTCCCTCACTATCTGCATCTTGTGCTGAATAAAATCCACCTTCTTTATCTTGCATCTCTCTAATTACATAATCTATAGTTTTTATCGCGATTTCTTTATATAGCTCTTTCTTGGTTATCTTGTATGCATCTAAATAAGCAACTGTAAGCATAGCATTGTCATATAGCATCTTTTCAAAATGAGGTGCTAACCATTTTTTATCAGTGGAATATCTTGAAAAACCAAATCCAATATGGTCAAATAGACCTCCTCTGTACATTCCATCTAAAGTTTTTTCCACCATTTTTAATACATCTTCATCTTTTTCTATACTATAGTATTTCATCAAAAACATAAGATTTTGAGGACTTGGAAATTTAGGTGCATTCCCAAAACCACCATATTTATCATCATAAATAGCTTTAAATATTCCAACTGATGAACTTAACATATCTTTTGATAAATCACCATCTGTATTTTTTACTCCAAAATCATCTTTAAGAGCCTCTACTATTTCATTTCCAGATTTTATAAGCATATCTTTATTTTTATTCCATTTTTCAGATACATTTTCCAATAAATCTATAACGCCTGGTCTATTATATCTTGAGTATTTTGGAAAATAAGTTCCTGCAAAAAAAGGTTTTTTATCAGGAGTCATTATTATGGTCATTGGCCATCCACCACTACCTGTCATTGCTTGACAAACTGTCATATATACACTATCTATATCTGGTCTTTCTTCCTTGTCTACTTTTATTGCTATAAAGTTTTTGTTCATTATTTCAGCAACTTCTTCATCTTCAAAAGATTCATTTTCCATAACATGGCACCAGTGGCAAGTTGAGTATCCAATACTTAAAAATATCGGTTTATCTTCTTCCTTTGCCTTTTTAAAAGTTTCTTCGTTCCAACTGTACCAATTTATTGGATTATATGCATGTTGTAAAAGATATGGAGATTTCTCATTTATTAAATTATTAGGTTTTTTATTAGTTGACATAATACCACCTCATTTATTATTTTGTTATATGTTTTGCAATAAAAAAATAGATATACACTTATAATAAGTGTATACCCACTTTTAACTGTATATATTTAAGTTTTTATCTACTTAATTCCTCTAGGCAAATAATTTTTTAAATACCTACCAAAACAAAACAATACAAGAAATATCAAGCTATTTCTTTAAGGGTTTTTCAAAAGAAGGAGGATTGATATCTATCTTAGTATCATGATTTGGTCCTGGAGTTGATAAATCGAAATATAGCTTAGAATCTTCTGTAACTCCAAAATCCTTGTTTGAACCTGTATCTTTAACCTTATTTAAAGCATCTCTAAATAAAGCATTATGCGCTTCTTCTCTATTAAGCAAAAAGTCAATTGTTTCTTTTACATATTTATCATCAATTTGTCTATATAGATACTCATAAACTACCTTTGCTCTTTGTTCAGAAGCTATATTTGAAAGTAAATCAGCTACTAAATCTCCTGTAACTGTAACATAATCAGCAGTCCATGGAGCTCCTGATGAATTTATTAATACTGGTGATAATCCAGTTAAGACATGCGTTTCTATTTCCCCTGTATCAACTGCTTTGTAATCAACATCATGCCCATTTAATAAATTTATAGTTTGACCTACCATTTCCATATGACTAAGTTCTTCTGCTGCTATATCAAGAAATAAATCTTTTATTTGGGGGTCTTTTATTCTAAAACTTTGAGCTAAATATTGCATTGCTGCTTTTAATTCTCCATTTCCACCACCTAACTGTTCTTGCATCAAAACAGCATATTGAGGGTTTGGTCTTTCTACTTTTACTTCTTTTAATAAAGCTTTATCATGCTTAAACATATGAATACCTCCGTAAATTATTATTCAAAATTATTATTTACTTAAATTACATTATTATTCTAAATTACATTATTAATATTTAATCAATACTTTATCATACATGCATTAAATTATTACAAAACTAAAAAATATTAATCTATACTTAAGATTATTGCAAAATAAAAAACTGAATACCAATAAAATTTTAATAAAAAACTTTATCAATATTCAGTATCAAATTTTAATTACATATCAAATTTTCTAATGCATCATTAGGAGCTACAATAGGATAAACATCATAGTCTTTATCTATATCACATTGTAAAAATACAGGTTTATTAAAATCTATTGCATCCAAAGCTCTTTCTAATCCTTCCATATCACATGCCTTATATCCATCTATATTATAAGCATTTACAAGCTTAACATAGTCTACATTTTCATTAATATCAGTTTGAGAGTATCTTTGATTAGAAAATAATTTCTGCCATTGTCTTACCATTCCTAGAGTTCTGTTATTAAGCAACAAAATAAGCATAGGCACATTATAATTTGCAACTGTAGCTAACTCATTACAGTTCATTCTAAAGCTTCCATCACCAGTGACTAAAACTACATTTTTATCTAAGTTACCAACTTTAGTTCCAATAGCAGCTCCTAAACCAAATCCCATCGTTCCTAGACCTGCTGATGTTATAAAACTTTTATTTCCTTTAAAGTCCCAATACTTAGCAGACCACATTTGATGCTGACCAACATCAGTAACAACTACAGTTGGATTTCCCAATTGTTCATATTTCTCGTTTATTTTTCTAAGTATATTTTGTGGATGGAACTCTTTTTCCTCTACACCCTCACCTTTTCTAAAGGTCTTTATTTCCTCTTTCCAATTGCTATTGTCCTTACTTTCAACCCTTTCTAGTAGTAAACTAAGAACCATCTTTACATCTCCAACTAAAGATACATTGGACTTTATATTTTTACTTATTTCAGATGGGTCTATATCTATGTGTATTATTTTTGCATTTTTAGCAAATTCAGAACTTTTACTTATTACTCTATCACTAAATCTTGCACCTATTGCTATCACTAAATCTGAATTAGAAAGTGCCAAATTACTTTCTCTACTTCCATGCATTCCAACCATACCAAGAGATAGTTCATTTTTTCTATCTATATTTCCAAGCCCCATAAGTGTATTTAATACAGGTGTATCTATCTTCGTTGCAAATTTTACAAGAACTTCTTCACTATCTGAAGATTTAACTCCCCCACCAGCATAGATTATAGTTTTTTTGGACTCTTTTATTATATCTACTGCATCTTTTAAAAGCTTAAGGTTGTTTTCATCATCTAAGTCAAAATCATCCTTATAATCCATATACTCATCTATTTGACATAAATCATAATCCTCATCATTAAAATCCATTTCTGCTAAAAATAAATCCTTTGGAACATCTACAAGTACAGGTCCTTTTCTTCCTGAGTTTGCAACTCTAAAAGCTTCTTTTATTGTAGGTACTAACTCTTTAGTATTTCTAACTAGATAATTGTGCTTTGTCATAGATAGGGTTGCTCCAGTTATATCAATTTCTTGAAAAGAATCTTTACCCAATAAACTAGTTGGAACTTGACCTGAAATTACAACCATAGGAGAAGAATCCATAAAAGCTGTTGCTATACCAGTTATAGCATTCGTTGCTCCTGGCCCAGATGTTGTAAAACAAACCCCCACTGTATTAGTACTTCTTGCATATCCATCTGCTGCATGAACCAAACCTTGTTCATGTGAAGTCCTTATATGTTTAAAATCATCTAGATAATCATATAGAGCATCATAAAGAGGTATTACTGCTCCACCAGGATATCCAAATATTGTGTCAACGCCCTCTTTCTTCAAACATTCTAAAATTACCTTTGCTCCATTAATACGCACTACTATGCACCACTCTTTCCCTCAAACTAATCCATTTAATATATTTATTTCAAGAATGACATCATACTTCTTAGATTTCTACCAACTTCAGCTATTTCTGTAGTATATTCTGTTTCTCTAGTTTTTAGGAAGTTCTCACGCCCTTCTTCATTTTCTTTAATCCATGCCTTAGCAAATTTTCCATTTTGTATATCTTCTAATACATCTTGCATACCTTGTTTTGCTGCATCAGTTATTACTCTTTTACCAGATACATAATCTCCATATTCTGCTGTATCACTTATACTGTATCTCATTCTTTCAAATCCACCTTCATATATAAGGTCAACTATTAGTTTCATTTCATGTAGACATTCAAAATATGCTACTTCTTTTTGATACCCCGCATCTACAAGTGTCTTATATCCTAACTTTATAAGTTCACTTATACCACCACAAAGTACTGATTGCTCTCCAAATAAGTCAGTTTCTGTTTCTTCTTTAAAAGTAGTTTCTAAAACTCCTGCTCTTGTAGCTCCTATTCCTTTTGCATATGCCAAAACTGTCTCTGTGGCTTTTTTAGTGTAATCTTGATATACTGCAAACAATGCTGGAACTCCACTTCCTTTAGTAAATACATTTCTAACTAGGTGACCAGGTCCTTTAGGAGCTACCATTACAACATCAACAAATTCTGGTGGTTGTACTTGATTATAGTGTATATTGAATCCATGAGCAAATGCTAGTGTCTGACCTTCTTTTAAATTATCTCTAACACTTTCTTCATAAACTTTCTTTTGCTTTTCATCAGGCATTAACAACATTGTTAAATCACTTTCTCTCGTAGCTTCTGCCACACTCTTTACTTCAAATCCATCCTCTTTTGCTTTTTGCGCTGACTTACTTCCATCATAAAGCCCTATCACTACATCCACACCATTATCTCTAAGGTTTTGTGCATGTGCATGACCTTGACTACCATATCCTAAAACTGCAACCTTTTTATTTTTTAAAACCTCTAAATTTACATCATTTTCATAATACATCTTTGCCATCTTTACTTCCTCCCAATATTTTCTCTTAATTATTTTATGATATTTATTTTTATTAGAAATTTATACTCATTATCATTAGTTCTATATTACTTAACAAACTTTATTTTCTAATTTATAGAATTTTAATCTTTAGAATCTCAATACTTATAATTTTTAATAATCTTAATATTTATAATTTTAAGTTTTTTAAATTTGTAATTTCTTTATAATTTCAATGATAATCGTATTTTCAATCTAAGATTTTTCTCATTTAATATTTATCTTTAGTTTTTATTTAAACATTAGTTTCTTCATATTTGTTTTTAATTTTTATAAGTCATGTTTGATTAGTGTCTCACCTGTTCAACAGTTATTTCTCTTATATCATGTAGTTTCTTCATATGATTTAAGACACTATCTAGAGATGTCTTTTCTTCGTTTACTATCAATTTTATACCTGAATTATTCATATTATCTACAGTCATACTTATTGATTGTATATCAACTTCTCTTCTTCTCAGTGTCATTGCCACTCTTAAAAAAGAATCTATCCCTTGGTTTAATTTAGCATATACAGTATTTTCCATAAAAAACTCCTCCTTATTTTTTTATTATTATTTTATATGGATTAATCTTTTATATTGCTTAAATTAAAAAAACTTTCGTCTTTATAAGCAATATAAATATTACTTATAAGGACGAAAGTTAAATTCCGCGGTACCACCTTATTTGTAGATATAAAAAATACATCTACCTCTCTTTTTTCAGGTCGGGTAATTGATTACCTTAACCTTAGCCATATAACGTTGGCAGACGTTTGTACTTACTAAAATATATTCAGTACAAAAGCTCCAGAGTGATCATTATACTACTGTTAACACCAATTCTCAGCAACATTGGTTCTCTGTGGATAACTCCATTAGTATTGTTGTCTCTGTCATTGCTTTTATTTATTTAATTTTATTTTTTAACTTTGTTTTGCTGTTAATATAGATTATATTATCTATTTTTTATAATGTCAACGACTTTTTTTAAAATTTTCAGATTATTTATTTTCTTCAAAATAATCATTTTTCTATATTTTAAATCCATATTTTGAAATAATCGTTTTCATATTGTTATCTTATACTCATTTTTTTTAAGCCAATTTTCTTTATCTTTATAATCTGGCATAATATTTTTTACCAAATCATAAAATTTTTTTGAGTGATTCATATGTAATAAATGACTAAATTCATGTATTATTATATAATCAATGACATCTAACCTCGCCATAGATATTTTTGAATTTATATAAATATTTTTTTGAGATGTACAACTCCCCCACCTACTTTTTTGTTCTTTTACTTTTACATTAACTGGTGTTAGTTGCTTCATTATATCACAATTCGATTTAAGATAATCTATTCTTTCTGAGACGATTCTTTGACTTTCTTTTTTGTACCAGTACTTCAAAGATTTTTTAATAAAGTCTTTACTTGTATCGTTGGTTTGAACAATTATTTTAGATTCATCAATATTTATTTTACAATTACTTTTTTTAACACAAGCCTCCAAAGTTTCATTTATAATTAAACAATACTCTTCACCAAGATAGAGAAATTTATCCCCTGTCATGAATGTTTTTTCTCTATATACTTCTTCTCTATCTTTATATTCAGAAGATTTTTTAAGTATCCAATCTCCTTTTTTAAGTATTATGTCTCTTATTGTTTTTTTAGAAACTTTAGGAGGACTTATTACAATTACTTTACCAAATGAGTCTATTTTTATACAAATATTTTTTCTATTCTTATAAAATAAAGCTGCTTCTATTTCTTTATTTTTAAAACTAACATTTAGAATATCATAATCTTTACTTATCATGTTCATTAATTTCTTTTTTCCTTATTTGCCCTGCAATTTATAAGTTCAGCTGCTATACATACAGCTATTTCTGCTGGTGTCTGAGCATCTAATTTTATTCCTATTGGCGCATGTACTTTATTTAGTTCTTCCTTACTGAACCCATTTTTCATAAGTTTTTCATATGTCAATCCGATTTTTGTTCTACTTCCAATCATACCTATATAACAAGGATTCGTTTTAAGAGCCCATTCCAGTGAACTTGAATCATACAAGTGACCTCTTGTTAAAATAATTATATAGCTATTTTCATCAATTGGAAAATCTGGTATATTTTCAAAAGAATCTAAAACTACTACTTCTGAATCTGGAAATCTTTCAGAATTAGCAAATTCCTCTCTATCGTCTATTACTACTGTCCTAAATTCTAAAAGTGATAATATTACTGCTACATCTTTTGAAATATGACCTGCCCCAAATATATATGCTTTACTTATATTTTCTTTTAAGTTTTTATTAAATCTTTCTAAATTGCTCTTCAATTTACTATCAATAAAATCTATCTGTATTTCTCCAGTACCACCACATATCATTCCAAGCTTTGCTATATCAGTTTTATTTAGAGTAAATTTATACAACATTGACTCTCTATTTTTTATAACATTAATTGAATGTTTTATGCATGTTGCTTCTACACTTCCTCCACCTACAGAACCAAATATAGAACCATCACTTTTTACAATCATCATTGCTCCAGTTTCACGTGGTGTTGAACCTGAGTGAGAAGTTATTGTAGCAAATGCAAAGTCCTCGTTATTTTCTATTAACTTTATCGCTTGTTCATATATATTCATATATTTCTCCTTACCTGTCTATTTAAAAATCTTTTATATGTCTACTTTAAATTTTTTATTACTTTGTCTGGTATTACAAACTCAACTGGCCCAATATAACCAGGAGCCACTTCATATTCATCAAAACTAATTACAAGGTTTCCATCTTTATTAAAATAGAAATCTTGATACTTATTTATAGACTCAAAATTTTTTACTGGGGAATCTTTTTCTTGGTCTATAAAATATGATTTTGTATTGTCTTTCTTAATTTGATTTTTCATCTGTTCTTTTATATTATCACTTATAACATCTATATATCTACTATCTTTAAAAAATATTGGTAAATTTAATAGTATTTCTCTATTTTTATCAATAGTATAATGCGTTTTAGTTACATATGAAGAAGCTTCTATCTCTTCTTTTTTAACTTCTATAGATAAAAAATCCTTAGAATTATTTTTTACACTATAACTTACATTTAAGTATCTATGACCTTTATTATTTTCTTTTTTCATTTTATTCTGAAATTCACTATAAAGCTTTTTCCCATTTTCCATAAATTCATTGTTTAATTTATTCTCTAAATCTTTATCTTTTAAACCTTCTATCTTAGGAACTCTAATATTAACTTCATAATTATCTTGTTTTAGACTATAATTTTTAGCATTTATTACTTTTATCTGATTCTTTTTTACAAGTTTATTAGAAGAACTTCCTGCAAATATAGGATGTACATTTACTAATGCTACAAGTAGGCACACTGAAATCACAGCAATTTTAAATATAGATTTTTTAAGTTTTTTATATGTATTCATATTAACCTCCTTAATATATTTATATATAAATTACTATTCTATTTACAAATCTTTTATTACTTTATATGGGATTACAAATTCTACTGAACCCATATAACCAGGTGCTACTTCAAACTGGTCAAAACAAATTACAAGGTCTTCATTCTTATTAAGATAGAAATCTTGATATTTATTTATTGTTTTAAAATCTTTAACAGGAGAATCTTTTCCTTGGTCTATAAAATATGATTTTGTACTGTCATTTTTCATTTGATTTCGCATTTGTTCTTTTATATTATCACTAATAACTTTTATATATTTATCATCCTTAAAAAGCATAGGTAAAGTTAAAACTATTTGTCTTTTTTTATCAACATTATAATGTATTTTACTCACATATGATGATGCTTCTATTTCATTTTTTGTCATTTCTATTGATAGAAAATCTTTAGAATTATTTTTAACACTGTAACTTAAACTTAAGTATTTATGCCCCTTATTTTTTGATAATTCTATTTTTTCCATTCTATTTTGAAATTCATCATAAAGCCTCTTTCCATCTTCCATAAAACTATTATTTAATCTCTTCTCTAAATTTTTATCTTTTAAACCTTGTATTTTAGGAATATCAATTTTAGCTTCATAGTTTTCGTTCTTTAAACTATAATTTTTTATAGTTACTACTTCTACTAATCCTCCGATTATAGGTAATTTAGAAAAGTTATCTGCAAATACAGGACTTATATTTACTAATACTATAAACATACAGGCTGAAGCCATAATAACTTTAAATCTCCATCTATTTATCTTTTTATTTTGTTCGCAATATATATCTTTTATTTTCTTATGATTTATTATAGTATCTAGTTTCTTTGGTATTGGAATTTTATGATACTCATCTCTTAACTTATCTAACCTTTCTTTGTTTGTCATTCTTTTTATCCCTACTCTTCAATTTTTAATTTTAATTTTTTTAAAGCAGTATATAACCTAGTTTTAACAGTATTCACATTTTCATCCAATATTATTGCTACTTCTTCAATCTTTAAATCTTCAAAAAATCTCAATATTATAATAGATTTATATTCAATAGGTAATTCTTCTAACGCTTTTTTTAGGTCTAAATCAGTATACTTGTCATATTCTCCTGTCTCATCTATAAGAGTGATATCTGTCATGTTGTTATATTTACGGTTTTTTCTAATAAAATCTATACTCGTTCTAACTAGAATTTTATAAAACCATGTTTTTATATAATTTACTTCTTTAAGGTTTTCTACTGAATATAAAGCCTTATACATGGCTTCTTGAACCACATCTAAGGCGTCTTCCTCATTTTTTGTATAACTATATGCAATTCTATAAAAAGAGTCTTTATTATCGATAATGTATCTCTCAACTTTCCTTCTCTTTAAACTCTTAAACATTCCTGTAAAATCTCCCTCCGGCTACAGGCTAGGATTGAGTTTTTATAGATTCTATCTCTCTACTTTTGCACTTTCGTTCAATTTTTTTATGTGCTCAATATATTTTTCGTTTAAAATAGATTCTCTTACTAAACTCTGACACTCATTAATACTTTTTTGTCTTTCTCTTTTATCAGTAACTTTGACTATATGATATCCATAACTAGTTTCAAAAACACCTGAAACCTCATTTTTCTTTAATTTGAATACTTCTTTTGTAAATTCAGCATTTTTATCATTTTTTGAAAAATATCCTAGCTGACCTCCATTTTTTCCAGTCGCTTTGTCATCGGAATATTTTTTAGCTAATGCTTCAAAACTTTCTCCATTTTTGATTTTAGTCAATATACTCTCGGCCTCTTTTTTTAAAGCTTCTTTTTTATCCTTACTTACTTCTTTTTTATTTTTATCTAAAGTTGATATCAATATTTGAGAAGCACTTACTTCTTCTACATTAAAATCTTTTTTATGATTTACATAATAAGATTCCATCTCGGCATCACTTATATTTATTTTATTTTCAAAGGCTTTTTTACTTTTGTCTATGGCTAAATCTCTAGATATTATTTGTTTTAAATATTCCTTATCTACACCTGCTTTGTCCATTTTTTCTTTATAGCTTGTATTCAAATTAATTTCATTTTCTAGTTCTTGATATTTTGAGTCTATATCACTTTTACTTGGAGTTAATCCTTTATCCTTAGCCTCTTGATATAAAAGTTCATTATCCACCATAAACGATATTATAACATTTTCTAGTTTATTTCTACCTTTTTTATCCAAACTTTTTTCCATTTCATCCAAAGATTGACCATTTATATAACTATTAGTAGCAGATAAGACTGCCTTTGTTTTTTCATATTGCGCCTTCGTGATTTCTACATCATTCACTTTAGCTAAACTTTTATTACAACCAGCCATCATTAAAGATAGTATTCCAACCATTCCTATACAAAGTTTTTTATTCAAAACACTTACACCTCACTCATTTTTTATTTTCAATTTTTAAAACTCTTAATCAACATTTTTTTATTTTTACTATTCTAAATTGCGTAACCAATAATTTTTTGGTATTTGATTTTGCTCTACTGCTGCAAATTCATAGCCTTCATCTGATAAAAATTTTAAAATTGAATCTAAAGCTTCTGCACTTTGTTTTTTCTCATGCATTAAAACTACAAGTTGATCTTTATCTTCACCTTTTCTATTCTTAATATGAGTTTTTACATTTTGTACAATTTGTGCAGAATTAGATTTCCAGTCTTCAGTATCTAAATCCCAATCCCAAATTTTATACCCTGCATCAACTAAGGCTTGATATGAAGCTTGTGGAGTATATGGTTTACTTCCATAAGGAATTCTTATTACTTTTGAATGTTTACCAGTTATACTATAAAGAGTCTGATCATTCGTATCAAATTCATCTTTTGCTGATGTACTAGTAACATAAAGTTTATGAATATCATGAGATACACTATGAAAACCTGCTGTGTTCCCATTTTTAATTATATTTTTAACTTGCTGTGGATATTCCTTCATATTTCCATCTATCATAAAAAAAGTTGCTTTAACATTATACTTATTTAAAGTTTTTATCATTTGGTCAGTAAATTTAGATGGACCATCATCTATAGTTATGTATGCTACTTTTCCAGAACTTTTACTAGGCCCTTTACTAACTTCTGCTGATGTATTAGACATTATATCTGTAATAGTAGAACTTGATAGTTTAGCATTTCTACTAATTTCATCTTCTTTCATGTTCATATAACTAACTCGCATACCAATTATTATAAATGCTAAACAAACTACTATAGCACTTAAAAGCAAATACAATTTCTTTCTATTTATTTTTTTCTTTTTATTTCTCATCGTTCGACCTCCAATATTACTATATTTTTACATTTATATTTTTGTAGTATTTTAGAATCATAATCTTCACTACATATATATAGACGTTGAACTTCGACAAAAAGTTTTACCTAATTTTTAAAATTTGTTATTTTGATGATTATTATGCTGTATAATTTCTGTATAATTGTATAGAATGTTGAAAATTGAGTATTATATAGTGTTTTTTACAATTAATACTAGTTAAAATGTCGTTTCTATTTTTTAAAATTTATAATTTTTTTCTATAAAATAGAAATTTTAAATAAGAAATATATTACGAAAACACTATTATTTCTTATTTGACTTCATATGTTATATATTCATATACAATTGTTTTTGTTATTAAATAAAAATTTATAAACTTGTCTACAAAGTGTTATACTTTATAGGCAATTTTTTACATTACAACATAATAATTTGTTACAATGTAAGTATTAGTTGTATAAAAATTCTAAAAATATTATTGGGAGGTATTGTTTATGAAGGTAATTTCTTTAATTGAAAATATTTCTGGCTCCAAAAACTTAAAATCTGAACATGGTTTATCTTTGTTCTTAGAAATTAATGATAAAAGATATATATTAGATACAGGAAAAAGTGGAGATTTTATAGAAAATGCTAAAAATTTAAATGTTGATTTATTAAATTTAGATGCACTTGTAATATCTCATAATCATTCAGACCATATTGGTGGTATAGATAAATTTTTTGAAATTAATAAAGATATTAATGTTTATATAAAATCGCAAGCTAAATTATATGAATATTTCTACCATAACGAAAATCAGCAAGAAAACTACTATATAGGAAATAGAAAAGGCTTGTTTGAAGATTTTAATAAAAACTTCATTTGGATAGATGATTTTTACAAACTTAGTGAAAATCTTTATATCTGCTCTGATAAAAACAATAATAAAGATTTCTTTTGTAGAGACAAAAATCTGTTAAAATTTAAAGACAATATGTTCATTGAAGATGATTTTAAGCATGAATTATTCTTAATATATGTGGATGGAGACTATGTATCAATAATAAGTAGTTGTAGTCATAGTGGAATTGTAAATATCGCTCATACGGTTAAAAAATACTTTCCAGATAAATCAATTAAGTTTATTATTGGAGGATTTCATATGGATAATTTATCAAAACAGGGTGGACTTAACTGTTCTACAGAATACATAGATGATGTCATAAAGGAACTTAACACAATTGGTTTTCAGAAAATATATACATTCCATTGTACAGGACTAGTTGCATTTGATTACATGAAAGAATTACTTGGAGACAAAATAGAATATTTTAAGACAGGTGACTTTTTAGAAGTGTAATTTTATAAACTAAAAATAAAAAAATAAAATCCCAATATATCTATAGATAGATTGGAATTTTATTTTTCATATAATCATAAAGTATTTATAAACTAGTTAGACTCATTTTTTGTTCTCTTAGTCATATAAGCATACACTGGTAATCCTATAGCTGTTATTATAAGACCTCCAACAGATATCATAGTAGTTTTCATACCTGCAAAGCATAATTGATTAACTACGACAAATATACCACTCACTATAGCTATTATTGGAACAATTGGATATAGTGGTACTTTGTATTCTCTTGGTATATCTGGATGAGTTTTTCTAAGCTTCATTACCCCTATAAATGTCAATACATAGAATATCCAAGTAGCAAATACTGCTAAATCAGTTAATAAATTAAATTGACCTGATAAAGCATAAATAGCTGCAAGAACAGATACTAATACTATAGAATTTGCTGGAACTTGAGCAGAATTTAATTTAGAAAACACCTTATATTTAGGCAAAGTTTTATCTGTTGCCAAAGTATAGGCCACTCTTGAACCAGTTAATAAGAATCCATTTAATGCTCCAAATACTGAAATTAATATACCTACAGATATTATTTTTCCACCTATTGAACCAAATATAACCTCAGCAACTGCTGATGCTGGTGAAGCGTAAGTAGCTAGTTCACTAGCTGGTAATACCCAAAGATATGCCAAGTTTATTACAAAGTAAACAGCCATAACTACTGATAATCCACCTATTATAGCTTTTGGAAGGTCTTTTCCTGGATTTTTCATTTCTCCAGCCAAAGTACCAACATTCATCCATCCATCAAATGCAAATAATATAGCAATTAAAACTTGACCTATTACACTACCTAGACTTAGTCCTTCACCAACCATAGGACTAAGTATTGGATTATCTCCACCACCTTTAATAAATCCAACAATCATTATTAATATAAGTGGTATTAATTTACATATCGTAGAAATCGTTTGTATAGCTCCCCCAGTTTTTGAACCCAACATATTCAACCCTGCAACTATCACTATAATCCCAATTGCTATTGGAAGTAATAATGATGAATTACCAATTAAAGCTGATGCTTGCTCTCCAAATATGACACCTAATGCTGCCATCATCCCAGGATAAAATAATACAATTTGCATCCATCCAGTTAAAAATCCTAATTTATCTCCATAAATCTCTTTTATATATACCATCATTCCACCAGTTTTTGGTATTGCAACTGATACCTCTGCAGCTGTAAGCCCAGCTGTTATAGTTATGATTCCTGCTATTAACCATGCCAATATACCAAGTCCTGGAGCTCCTCCAGTTAATGTATAAACTGCTTGTGGTTTAAAAAATACACCTGCCCCTATTACTGAACCTACAACAGTTGATAATGCTGCAGATACACCAAGAGTCTTTTTTAGCTCACTATTTCCCATTTTTTTCCTCCTACTTCATCTTATTTAATTTTAATTTCATAGTTATATAAGCATCTACTATGCCAATATTATAGAAAAATAGTTTTTATTATTTATTAAAATAAAATAACATATGCTAAGCTTTTGTAAATTTTAATTTTAACTAAAATTAAAATTTTTTTAAAAAAATTATAAAAATTAAAAATCCAAATACGATGATACTTTCTTCATAACAGTTAAATTGTTTTACATTTAAATATCCATTTGCCTCTTAGAATAGCTTACATCCCTAAGTCAAAATTAATTTAAATCTTTTGCAATAAAATTTCACTGTTTTTCAAAACATTTTATTATATTCATATAATTTGTATTTTATTATTAATTTTTTTGACGGAATAATATCATTTTTATTTATTTTATAGCTTGTTTTATAGTAATAAATAATTTAACAATTTATTATAACCCAAATTAAACCATAAATCAAAATTAATATTTTATTTTTTAGTAAAAAATAAAATATTAATTTTGAAAACGTTTACTTTTTATTAAAATTTAGCCTATTCCATCTTAAAATATATCCTTTTTAAGCCCATATTATTCAATATGAAAATTAATTTAAAATCATTCTTCTTAAATATTAATTAGATAATGATGTTTTTTCTAAAACAAATAATGTATTATAATCGTTTTGTAGATAAATTGTATACATAATAAACTTAAGCAAGAAACCTTCGATTTTACTCTACAATATAAAAATAGAAAATAAGAAAGTATACCATTTTTTCTAAAAAACGGTATACTTTCTTATTTTCTATCAATCTATCTTTATTCTATTTTCTTCTTTTAATTAATTCTTTTTTTATTTCATCAATTTCAACATCTTTTTCTATCATTAAAACCAATGTATGATATACTAAATCACTAATTTCATAAATAAGTTCACTTTTATCTTCATTTTTTGAAGCTATAATTACTTCACTGCTTTCCTCTCCAACTTTTTTAAGAATTTTATCCAAACCTTTATCAAAAAGATAGTTAGTATAAGACCCCTCAATAGGATTATTTTTTCTTTCATTTATTAAATCATATAATTCTTTTAATGTATTTTTTTGTACTTCAAAATCAATTTTATCAGTATCATCAAATAAATCTCTATAGAAACAAGAATAATTACCTGTATGGCAAGCTACACCTGTTTGTTCAACTAAAAGTAATATTGTATCTACATCACAATCATAAGAAATTTTGACTACTTTTTGAATATTTCCAGATGTCTCACCTTTAATCCATAATTCTTGTCTACTTCTGCTAAAGTAACAAGCTATTTTTTCTCTTAAAGTTTTCTTTATAGACTCCTCATTCATATATGCTAACATCAATACATCTTTACTTATTACATCCTGAACAACAGCAGGAATTAATCCTTTATCATCAAATTTTACATTTTTTATAAATTCTTCAAATTCTTCACTGCACATATTATTACATTTATCATTCATTTTCCCATTCTCCTTATAGATATTTAATTTATAATCTTACTTCTACACCCATTTCTTTTAAATACTTCTTCAAATCCTTTATTTTTATCTCTCCAAAATGAAAAACAGATGCTGCTAAAATTCCATCTACATTAGATTCTTTGACTGCTTCATAGAAATCTTCCATTTTCCCAGCCCCTCCAGATGCTATAACAGGTACATTTACTAAAGATGTTATTTTTGAAAGTAACTCTATATCATATCCATTTTTCATTCCGTCTTCATCCATACTATTTACAACAATCTCTCCAGCTCCAAGTTCAACACCTTTAACTGCCCATTCAATTACATCTAAATCTGTTTTCTCTCTACCACCTTTTACATATACACTCCATGAACCTTCTTCATTTTTTTTTGCATCTATTGATAAAACTACACATTGTGCACCAAACTTTAATGAGGCTTCTCTTATTAATTCAGGATTTTTTACTGCTGATGAATTTATAGAAACTTTATCAGCACCTTTTCTTAAAATATTAGTAAAATCTTCTAATTTATTTACTCCTCCACCCACACAAAATGGGATATTTATATTTTCTGCAACTTTAGATACAAATTCTAAAGATGTCTTTCTGTCTTCATTTGATGCAGTTATATCATAAAATACAAGTTCATCTGCACCACAGTCACTATAAAATTTTCCAAGGACTTCTGGACTATCAACATCCACTATATCTGTAAATTTTTTCCCCTTTACAACTCTTCCATTTCGTACATCTAGGCATGGTATTATTCTTCTAGTAAGCATAGTTGTTGAGCCTCCTTAAAGTCTATCTTCTTATCATAAAGTGCTTTACCTATTATTGCTCCATATAAGTTCATATTTTTAAGTTTTTTGATGTCTTCAATAGAAGTCACTCCCCCAGAAGCAATAACATTTAAAGATGTCTCTTTTGATATTTTTTCATATATATCAAAGTTTGGACCTTGAAGCATACCATCTTTTGATATGTCTGTATAAACAATCGTCTTTACTCCTGTTTTTTCAAGTTGTTTACATAAAGTAAGAGAATCTACATTACTTACAACTTCCCAACCTCTAACCGCTACCTTTCCATCTTTAGCATCAATTGAAACAACAATTTTTTCTTGATATTCATTAACCAACTCTTCAACTAACTCCATATTTTCAATTGCTATACTCCCAAGTATCACTCTAGTAACACCTGCTTTTATTAAATTTTGAACTTTTTCCTTGTCTCTAACCCCTCCACCTACTTGAATAGGTATTTTTATATTGTCTGCTATATTTTCAATTGTTTTTGTATTTACACCAAATTCACTTCTAGCTCCATTTAAATCTACTATATGTATATATTCTGCACCTTCATTTTTCCATTTATATGCTACCTCTAATGGATTATCATAATATACATTTACTTTATCAAAATCACCTTGAGTTAATCGTACACATTTGTTATCCTTTATATCTATTGCTGGAAATATTATCATTTTATCATCTCCCCATATGCTTTTAATATGTTTAAACCTACTTCTCCACTTTTTTCCGGATGAAATTGTATACCATATACATTATCTTTTCTAACTATAGCTGGAATCTTCTTCTCATACTCTGAAAAAGCAACAAGTTCTTCATTTGATGAATTTGCATAATATGAATGAACAAAGTATACATAGTCATCTTCTTTAATATATTTAAGGATATCATCATTTTTCTTATTAAATTTTAGATTGTTCCATCCCATATGTGGAACTTTTAAACTTATATCCAGTTTATCAATGCTACCTTCTATAAGACCTAACCCTTCATATTCTCCATATTCATAGCTTTTTTCATAAAGTAATTGCATGCCCAGACATATGCCTATTAAAAACTTTCCCTTTGACACATGTTCTTTTATTATTGGTACCAAATCTAGTTTATTTAAGGCATTTATAGAATCTCTAAAAGCTCCAACACCTGGAAGTATTAGTGAATTTGCCTCCTTTATTTCATTTAAATTGTTAGAAATTTTAGTTTCTATTCCAGCCTTTTTAAAACCTCTGGACACAGAATCTATATTTCCTAGACCATAATCTACTATTATATTCATTTTATAAGACCCCCTTTGAAGATGCTATTTCATTGGAAATTACTTCACTACCTTCTTTCAACGCTCTTGCAAATGCTTTAAAAATACTTTCTATTTTGTGATGGTCATTTTCTCCATACAAAAGGTTAATATGTAAAGTTACTCTAGATTCGTTTACAAAAGCTCTAAAAAATTCTTTAAAACACTGTGTACTCATACTACCAATCATTTGAGTATCAAACTTTGCATTAAATACAAGATATGGTCTGTTGCTTATATCAATCGATACCATGGATAAAGATTCATCCATAGGTATGTAGATAGTAGAATATCTTCTTATTCCTTTTTTATCCCCTAAAGCATTTTTAAATGCCTCTCCTATAGCTATACCTATATCCTCAACACTATGATGGTCATCTACATATATATCTCCTTTACAAATAACCTTTAAATCAAACTTACCATGAAATGCCATTAAAGTAAGCATATGGTCTAAAAATCCAATTCCAGTATCTATCTCAACTTTTCCAGTACCATCAATGTTTAGTTCTACTAAAATCTGTGTTTCAAGTGTATTTCTTTCTATCTTCCAAATTCTCATACCTAATTCTCCTTTTGAAAAATATCTTTTATAGTATTTACAAACATAATATTTTCTTCTTTATCACCAATTGTAACTCTATAATAATTTTCTAGTTTTCCACTAAACTTTCTTATTAGTATTCCTCTATCAATCAGCTTTTGTGATAAATTTTCTATCTCAGAATAAAACAATATAAAATTTGCTTGTGATTCATACACTTTGAGACCTATATCAATCATTTCTTTATATAATTTTGCTCTTTCTTTTTTTACTTCCCTTATATAAGATTTCACTACTTCTTTATTTTGCAATGCTCTTGTAGCAATGAAATCTGATAATGAATTTAAGTTATATGGAGGTCTTACCTTCTCAACAGAGTTTATTAAACTACTATTAGATAACATATATCCAGTTCTTATGCCAGCTAATCCAAATGCCTTTGATAGCGTTCTAAGAACGATTAAGTTTTCATACTCAAAAACATTCTCTAACATGCTTTCTTCCCCAAAATCCATATATGCTTCATCTAAGACTACTAAGCTGTTAGTTGAGTTTAAAAGTTTTATTATGTCTTCTCTTTTAAGTATTGTCCCTGTTGGATTATTAGGATTACAAACAATTATTATCTTTGGATTATTTTCTTTTACTTTTTCAATTACATCATCTATATTTATAACTAAATTTTCATCACTCTCAACACCTATAAACTTTGAACCATTTATCTGACTGTATATAGAGTACATGCTAAAACTTGGAGAAAAACTTAATATTGTTTCATCTTTATCTACAAAAGTATGTATTATCAAATCAATTATTTCACTTGACCCATTTCCTACTAAAAGGTTTTTCTTACTTACTCCAGAAACATCTATGTAGTTTATTATAGACTCTTTTAAATCGCTATAAGAGTCTTCAGGATATAAATTTAAATCTATATCACTAT
The DNA here is from genome assembly GCF_020657785.1 of Clostridioides sp. ZZV14-6154. Lineage (NCBI taxonomy): Bacteria > Bacillati > Bacillota > Clostridia > Peptostreptococcales > Peptostreptococcaceae > Clostridioides > Clostridioides sp. ZZV14-6154. The sequence continues at coordinate 818,513 of NZ_JAGWCY010000001.1, forward strand.
CTCCAAGCTCTTTAACAAGATACTTAAACAACTTTTTATTTCCTTCATTTGCATCAAGCTTTACCTTACAATTTACACAATTTGGTTCGTATCCCTTTAGCTCTCTTATACTTTCTTTTTCTCTCAATTTAAACCTCTCCTTGTCAATTTTAATTATATTTTAGTTATCAATTTCCTTAAACAAACGAATTATATTTTGAATTTGTTCATACTTAAATCTATAACTAGCTCTATTTGATATAATCCTAGCACTTATATCGCATATATCTTCTAATATTTCAAGTCCATTTGCTTTAAGTGTATTACCCGTTTCAACTATATCAACAATTACATCTGATAAGCCTACTATTGGAGCTAGTTCAACAGAACCATTTAGTTTTATTATTTCAATTTTTTGACCTTTTTCTTTAAAGTATTTTTTTGCTATGTTTGGGTACTTTGTTGCCACTTTTAGATATTCATCTTTTCTATATATACTATCTCCCTTTAGTCCTGCTACTGCAAATTTACACTTTCCAAAACCTAAATCATATATTTCATATACATCTGTTTCATTTTCTAAAATAGTATCTTTACCTGCTATACCGAGGTCAGCAACTCCTTTTTCAACATACGTAACTACATCTGATGGTTTTACATGTATATATATGATTTTATTTTTTTCATCTTTAAAAATTAGCTTTCTTGTATCAGTATCTATACTATCCCCCAACCCCATTTTTTTAAATTTTTTAAATGATTCCCCTTCTATTCTTCCTTTTGCTAATGCTATAGTTAAATAATCCAAAATAATACCTCCTTTTCAATCTTACTTATATACATACTTCATTAATTCATCAACACTTAATGTAAATCCAATAGCTGGAATTTCTTTTCCATACTCTTTAGTTAGAGAATCATATCTTCCACCGCTTAGAATTTCTTTATATGAGTCTGGATAGTATCCTCTAAACATAACTCCTTCATAATAGTCAAGCATTGTAATCATTGATAAGTCAAATCTAGCTTTATCTAAAAAATTACATTCCTCAATTAAATCGTTTATTTGTTTTAACTCTTCAAGTGCTTGTTTCATCTTATCATTACAATAGAATTTTTGTGCCTTTTCAATAACATTATATAGATTACCTTGAAAACTTAAGATATTTGATAATAATTCTTTTACATCATTTTTAATTTTTAAATCTTCAATATATACTTTTAGTTCATGGTTATTTTTGGTATACAATAAGTTTTTAATTTGATTTTCACAATTCTTGTTCAATTTTAATTCCTCTAATAGTCCATTAATATATTTACTACTACCAACCTCCAAAATAAAATTATTGTTGTACTTTTCAAGTATCTTAAGAGCCAATTTTACCACTTCTCTATCTGCTTCTAAAGAAGATTCTCCTAAGTACTCACAACCTATCTGTCTTATCTCTTTTATTCCAACTGTATTCTTATTTTTATATATAGATGAATTATAAAAAAGTTTAAGTTTTAAACCATCTTCCCATCTTGGTATGAGACTTTTTATTATACTTGTAGTTATATCAGCTCTTAGGACCATTACTCTTCCATTTACAACCTTTACCATAGATTCTTTTGGAATTTTACTATTTATATTTGTAAATTCATCATATTCTTCAAATAATTGTGGTTCTATTTGAAAATATTCTTCATCTAAGAAAAGCCTGTCTATTTCTCTTTTTAATTTGTATCTTTTTTTAGAATAAATAACTTCATCTTCAATCCTTAAAAATTTCATACTCTCACCCTTTTCATTAAAATTACTCTTACATTTGCAAATTTAAAACAATAAAAAAGCCATATAGGCTTTATACCTATATGGCTATAATTTTCTTTTAAAATTACTTCCCATCATAGATACAAGACCAATTACACTAAAAACAGGGCTTGTGTCTATGAATCAATTTCATATTACAATCCCTTTAGTCTATGATGATGGTGATGATTTAATTTTATATTTAATTTTTCTACATTTAATCTCACCATGATAATTTCCTCCCAAATATTTTTTATTAATATTCTAAATTTACAGTTTTTTTATTACTATTAATGATAATATACTTTTCAAAAATTGGCAATAGTTATTTAGAAATTTAAATAAAATATTTTATATGATTTTTTATTTGTACAGTTAGATATTTAATCTTTACTTAATTTGGAAATTTTGTGTATAAAAAATGAAATTTCGGGAAAAATTGTAATAATTTAAAAAAACTTATTAAAATATAGTATAATAAGTATATCTTAATGTAAAGGGATGATTTTATGTATAAATATGATGACTATGTAAATTTAACAAATGATTTAGATTTGCCTGTGGAAATTAGAAATAAATGTGTTAGAATTGTTAGTGTGTCAGAGAATTTAGAGGATATAATTATAGTACATAAATTCAAACTATATGTCGTAAATGAGAAGTACATTAAAGGAATTATGGAATAGACATTTTGAATATGCTATTTTTATAAACAAGTTATTATAAATATAATTTGATATTTATAATAAGGAGCTGTCTTATAATAGAAGATACATTCTATATAAGACAGTTCTTTTTATTTTCTTCATTGTAGAATTTTTAGTATCAATTAACTGGATTTTTAAACTATAAAACATACAATAAAACAGCCAAAAAGTGGAATAAAGAACCTAACATAATAAAAATATGAAATATCTCATGAAATCCAAATTCAGGACTTATATCTGGCTTCTTAATAATGTAAATAACTGCACCTATAGAGTAAGATACACCTTCTATTATTAATAAGTTAAGACAATCCTTAGGAATTGAATTAAATGCATTTATATCAAAGACAATTGCCCACCCCATAAGTAAATATAGACTTGTAGACAACCATCTAGGTGCATCCATCCAAAATATTTTTATTACTATACCAATAAATGCAACTATCCATATTGCTGTAGTAAATATTATTCCCTCTTCTTTTTGCATAAAATACAAGCATATTGGTGTATATGAACCAGCAATCAATACATAAATCATCGCATGGTCTACTTTTCTGAAAAATAATTCTTGTTCTGGTGTACCTTTTAAAAAATGATAATATGAGCTTGCACTATAAAGAGCAATTAAAGATAATCCAAAGACAGACACAGACACTATCATCAAAAAAGAAGTTTGTTGTAAAGATATAGATTGAAAAATTAAAATTATAGTAGCTATAAGAGATAAACAAGCCCCTATAAAATGAGTTAAACTACTTATTGGGTCTCTACCCTTTAAAAAAAATTGATACATTTCGTCCTCCTACAATTATGTATTTTAAAAATTATATTTTATATATAGTTTTTAATACTATATTATACATTTAATTATACCACTTTATATATCTTTTGCAACCATTAATATTGTTTTATTTTCTAAATTAGTGTATTATAGATATTATGGAGGTAACATATGATGAACAATGAATTAAATACCATAATACTAGAAATGCTAAATAATACAGATATAACTTCAAATGATATTCCATCTATTGACCTATATATGGATCAAATTATTTCTCTAATTGACAATAAACTTTCTGCCAATAAAAGATTTGACGATGAAAAAATTCTCACTAAAACAATGATAAATAATTATAGTAAAGAAGGATTAATCAAACCTATTAAGGGAAAAAAATATACCAAAGAACAAATCTTACAAATGATAATCATTTATTCTATGAAAAATACACTTACAATACAAGAGATTAAAAGAATCTTAAATGGTGTATACGAAAAAGAGGATTTCAGTGGAGAAGACTTAGTGGCATGTTATGAAAAGTTTATATCAATAAAAGAAAGGCAAAGAAATAATATGCCAAACTTTATAGAGTCTAATTTTGAAAATATCACTATTAATCCAGAAAATAAAGATGATTTATTGATAGCCTTACTAAGCTTAACTTCAATGGCTGACCAATTAAAAAGTATTTCGGAAAAAATAGTAGATACTTTTTTCAAAGATACTCCCAAAAAATAATTTTAATAAAGTAAGACTGAAAATAAATATTAAAATACAATGTAACTTAAATTAATCATTATTGTATACAATATAATTTTCAGTCTAAATATTAATACTTTCTATTTTTAACTCCTTCAAGAATCTCCATATCTAAAGTTTACAAATTTAATTTTATTCTGTTTAAGTTTTGACAATGTGAACAATTCAAATTAACTTGAATTTGTTTATACCCTATGAAAACGGCTTGTTTAAGTATACCAGTGCCATCATCTATCATCACTACATTGTCTTTTATCTCTACATGGAAATTATTCTCTTGATTACACCAATAACAATCATACTTCTCATTACTTTTTTCTTCTCGCATGATTTTCGCCTCCTTCAATATAAGTTTCTACATTAAGAGAGGTTTTTCCTTTATATTTTCAATAAAATAAAATATTATAACTAAAACTTCAAAGAATCAATTATACCTTCTATTTTTTCAGATGCTTTTTCTATTGCACTTTGTCTTTCTTCTTCACTAGTTCCAGTTCCATCTACTAATAATTCATCAAATTTTTTGATTCCTATAAATTTCATGATACTTTCCACATAATTTAATCCTTTATTCATAACTGGCTTTAGTACCCATGGTATATGTCCACCTGAAGATTGTATATATACCATACTTCTATCAATATCATTTAGTATTCCTTGTGGTTTATCATCACCTTCAAAAGATATAGTTTTTCCATCTTGAATTATACAATCTATATATTCTTTAAGTGGGGCTGGAAAAGATAAACTCCACATAGGAGCTGCTATTACATATACACTTGCACTCACAAATTGGTCACAAAGACTTCTAATTTTTGCAAGTTCTTTTCTATCCTTATCATCTAATTGCTTAGCAGCTTCTTCACTAACTATACTATTTCTCTTTTCAAAGTATTGATATTCCAATCTTGGTATATGTTCTTTATAAAGGTCTACTTCTTCAACTTCAAAATCCTTATTTTTTTCCATAAATTTATTGATAAACTTTCTTGCTACAGTTTTACTTGAAGATAAATCTTCTGGTTTTGAATTCACATTTATATATAATAATTTTTTTTTCATAAGCTCACTCCTAAGATTATTTTTATATTATTATTTCACAAAAATAACCATTCTATTCTGTAGTTAAATTATAAAGTTAATAGAAATATATTTCTTAAATAATCTTAAAAAGTAAATTTATAGAATACAAGAATAAAATATAATTAATTATACAATATAATTTTAAATATATTAAAATTCTAATCAAGCAATTACTTATAATATTTTAGATAAAATAAGTATTCTATGAAGTTATGTAAATTCCTCTTAGAATTTCTAACTTCAATAAAAAATGGTATAGTGCTTTGACACTATACCATTAAAATTATTAAAGTATTTTTTAATACTTCTTCTTCCATTTTGCGCTTCTTCCCCTTGCAACAACCTCTATCTTATCTTGTTTTCTTAGATTATTAAAAACTCTATTTATAGTAGGTTCTGGAATATCAGGACATAGGTCCTTTATATCTTCTTTTGTAAAATATCCAAGAGTAGAATTTATTATTTTTTCTATTCTGCTAGTTTTTGTCTGTCTTTTCTTATCAGATACATTTAAACTGTCATCTAACTTCTTATATGCAGTCAATATAGTTTCTAAAAAATATTCAATCCAAGCATTCATATCTGATTTTTCATTCCCTATAGAGGACTTCAAATAGTTTAAGTTACTATAGTACTCATATGAACTGTCATCAAATATTTTTCCTAAACTTATATATCTTCCAACTTCATATCCACTTTTATTTAACAGCAATAATATAAGTACTCTTGCCATTTTTATATTACCTTCTTTAAATGGATGTATCAATATGAAATCTAACACAAATGCAGAAATTAATATTAATATATCAATTTCATCCTCATCTATCAATGTATTATAAGCTTCACATATTTCTTCTACGGCTTTTTCAACCTTATTAACACTTGCGTCACCATTCATGAAGTCACTATTTTTTAAATTGTATTCAAAAAATCCACTCTCTGATTTATAGCTTCCCCCTCTAGTAGATGAAAATTTATATAAGTATCCATGAAGTTCAAGAATTGTTTGTGAGCTTATTGGGATACTCTCATAAGCACTATTAATAGTTTTTACTACATCTCTGTATTCAACAATACTTAACTCTTCTCTACTTTTAGGTGTGACTTCATTACTTATTAATTTTTCTAAATTAAAAGTATTACTTTCTTTTTGATTTCCAATATATGTAGATTCTGAACAATCTACTAAAGATTTTTTTTCTAGACTTTCTAAAATTTCTTTTGGTTGTTTTTTGTAAAGCAGTTGTCTACCCTTATACTCATTTATCTTAGACAACATTCTAGCTACATTCATGTTTACATACATATTTTTTAATTTGCTTTTTTTTGTAAATTCCATAAAATCACTCCATAATTAGAATTTCTCTTCTTTTTGACAGCGGTTTTATTTTATCATATAATTGTATTTTTTACAATTTTTTACTTATTTATCTGAAATTATACTTTTTATTCGGTTGTTATTTCGCTTAATCGTTCACTTTTAGGTGTATATCTTTTCAATTCTCTAAATACTACTACACCTGTAATTACTGTGGCTATAAAGTCAGATACTGGTTGAGCTGTCCATACACCCTTTAAACCTAAGAATGTAGGAAGAATTATTACTGCTGGTATCAATAAAATTACCTGTCTTAGAAGACTTAATAACATTGCCATTTTTGCTTTACCTATAGATTGTATAAAGTTTGTTCCTGTAATTGATAAACCTACTATTGGTAACATAAGTAGATATATTTTTAAACCATCTACAGATATACTCATAAGTTCAGCGTCTTTATTAAATATTCCTATAATTGCCTCTGGGAAAAGCATAATTACTACCATACCCATACATAAAATTATAGTAGCTACTACCAATGAACCTAAGTATGCTTTTTTAACTCTATCGTATTTTTCAGCCCCATAGTTAAAACCTATAATGGGTTGCGCTCCCTGATTTATTCCAAAGATAGGCATTAAAAATACCATTGCTATAGAAGAAATTGTAGCCATAGCTCCTATAGCTAAATCTCCACCATGAGTTTTAAGAGCAATATTTGATATTACTTGAACTAAGCTTGCTGCAAGTTGCATAGCAAATGGTGACATACCTATCGCAAAGACTGCTCTTACTAATCTTTTATCTAATTTTAAATGAGATTTACTGAATTTTAAATTTGATTTTCCACTTATATAGTAGCCTATAGTTAAAATAGCTGTAAGAGCTTGAGAAGTTACTGTAGCAATTGCAGCTCCTTGTATTCCCATATTGAATCCAAATATTAACATCCAATCTAAAACTATATTAGTTAGGCATCCTATTATCATTATTCCTGCTGAAATCTTAGGGCTACCGTCAGCTCTTATTGAGTGATTTAAAGAAAAGGATAGAAGATTTACTACTGTTCCTAATAAGATGATATTTATATATGTCTTTGCATATATTAGTGTATTTTCACTTGCTCCAAATAACGTAAGTATTTTATTTGCAAATAATATCCCAAGTACCATTATTATAATTCCTGTAACTACAGCTAATGTCATTGCATTTCCTATAAGTCTTCTTGCATCTTCTACTTTACCTTGCCCAAGTTTTATTGATATAGTCGTCGTTGTTCCTATTCCTATCAACATACCAAATGCAAGTATTATTGTCATTATTGGCATCGTAACACCAAGACCTGTTATTGCAAGTGGTCCAACCCCTGGTATGTTCCCAATAAAAATTCTGTCTACCACATTATATAGACTATTTACCAGCATACCTATTATTGCTGGTATAGAGTATTTCAGTAGTAATTTACTGATTCGTTCTGTTCCTAATAATTGTTGATTATCCATCAAGTCTCCTCCTTCTTCTAATATTTAATTTTCCACATATTACAAGGGAGGTGCATATGCCCTCCCTTAATATTAACTACTTTTTAAATATTAATTTTCTATAATATATATTATATACCACTTTAATCAAAAAACCAAACTTTTCTAATATAAAATTTCTTTAGCAAATGAAAATAAAGTGAATATATACCTGAGAGCACTAATAATATACCCACATTTTTTAAGTTAAAACTATTATTTAGTACACTATTTAAAAAGAGTAAAGAAAATATGTTATTTACAATAGCTATAATAAAAGGTACAAAAAATAGTATGCCTATCTCTATACTAACAATCTTATTCATATTTTTAAAAGATAGACCTATTTTTGATAGATTGTAGTATTTAACCTTATCAAAAGGTTCATCTGTATATAGTCTAAAATACAAAAAACTAAGAACTGCCATAAACAGAATAACACCTATGAAAATACCCATAAAGTGAAGAATTTTACTTTGCTGTAACTCAACTAAATACATATCTGGTAAAGTTAAAAAATATGACTTTATATCATTTCTATCTAGGTTAAAATGTTTTTCTTTTAACGCTTCAGTTATATCAGCACTATTTTGCCAGTTTTCATAATCAAATCCATAAAAATTTATTTTTGAAAACTTACTTTGTATATTATTATATAAATCATCATGTATAACTATAATTTTACTAAACATACCTGTAGGAAAAATTATCCTATCTGTTGATTCTTTTATCTTTATCTTTATGTTTACATTTTTTATTTTATAAGATTTAATATCTTTTAAAGAATTTATGTGCTCTTTTGAATTATATCTAGGGACTATAATTCCCTCATTTTTCTTTAGATTAATTTTATCTAATCCCAATTGTTTTGATAATTTATTATAGTTATTTATACTTAATAATACTTCATTATTATATTCAAGCATAGGAAAACTTAATTCCTTATAATCATATTCTTTTATTGTATTTCTAATTTCTTTTAATTCTTCATATTCTTTGTTATTATTATCTTCTGAAAAATATGAGTAAACCATCGGAAAATTCTCTTTAGAGGATTTACCTTGTGAAGTTACAAGCGTTGAAGTTGTTGTAAATGCTACTAAGGTTCCAGATAAAAGTATTGTCATTAAAAACAACAATCGAGAATTATCTTTCATCTTATATACTAAATTACTTATAAGCAACATATTTGTTTTATTTTTATAAAACTTCTCTTTATTTTTCATATGCTTTAATATTAAAATGCTAAACTGAGAAAAAAATAAAAACGTTCCTAGCGTAATCAACAGTGCTATCGTGTACATACCTCCATTTATATTTAACTTATTACCAAATAGTATCATAGCATATCCTGTCATAAGACATACTATACCAAGCATCCCAAATAATCTTGAAGATTTTATATCTTTTTTAGGTTTTTTTGTACCTACTAAAAGTTCAAAAATATTGTTTTTGTTTAACAATTTTAAGCTAAGTGGTCCTGTTATCAAAAACAACAACATAAAAGATATAATTGTCATTAGTATCGCTTTTATTGGAAAGTAACTTTCTGTCAAGTTCATATAAAATATTTTACCTAAATACAATAAAAATAGCTTAGAAATAGATAGCCCTAAAAGTATTCCTAATATTATTGCTAATAATCCTATTATTAAATTTTCAATCAATATCAATCTTTTCAGTTGTTTATTACTCATTCCAACTATCATCATAACTCCAAAATCCCTTAATCTAGATTTTAAGAAATTTCCTAAAGAATACAATATAAAAAGTAGACTAAATCCTAATATTATTAATTCTGAAGTCATAAGAGCCATAAATGCAGTAGAGCCACTTTGGATTCCAGAATCAGTTATAATTGGATGAAACATAGATACTGCAAATACAAAGAATATCATTATAGAAAAAATTGAACTTAAAAAATACGCTAAATATGCTCTAAAGTTTCTAATTATATTATTATAAGCAAATCTTCCAAAATTCACTACCTTACACCTCCTATTTGAGACAATACAGATAGTATTTTATTGTAAAAAGAACTATTTGTGCCTGATTTCTTTATCTCTGTATATATGCATCCATCCTTTATAAAAACGACTCTATCTGAATGGCTTGCACTATATGCTTCATGAGTTACCATAAGTGTAGTTACATTTTGTTCTTTGTTTATCTTAGTAAATAACTCTAAAACACCATCAGTGGATTTCGAATCAAGATTCCCTGTTGGTTCATCTGCAAGAAGTAATGATGGCTTATTTATAATTGCTCTAGCAATTGCACATCTTTGAGCTTGTCCTCCTGAAATCTCATAAGTTCTTCTATCTAAAATTTTATCAATACCTAAAAATTCAGATATATTTTTAGTTTCCCTGTTCATTTTTTTTACATTTCTACCATCTAGTGTAAGTGGCAACATTATATTTTCACCAACTGTCAAAGTGTCAATCAAATTAAAATTCTGAAATACAAAACCAAGTTGTTTTCTTCTAAATTCAGCTAATTTTTCTCCTTCTAATCTACTTGTATCCTGTCCATTTAATATAACTTGACCTTCACTCTGCTTATCAATTGTAGATATTATATTTAAAAGAGTAGATTTCCCACTTCCAGATGGGCCCATAACAGCTACAAATTCACCTTTTTCTATACTTAAATTAATACTATCTAATGCTTTATATGGAACTTTTCCATAATATGTTTTTGATATATTTTTAATACTTAATATGTTCATTTTATATTCTCCATTACTTTTTTATTTTTACTATATTAATATACTATCGTGAATATATCATTTTAACCATAAAAATACTCTAACAATTAACTTACATATTTGTAAGTTAATTGTTAGAGTATCAACAAATTAATTAGTATTAATAATTAATTCAACTAAAATTTTAAAAGCTTTTCAAATTCACTAAGTACCATCGGTTTAGCAAATAAATAACCTTGAACCTTATCGCATCCTATTTCTTTTAAAAACTCTACTTGCTCATTGGTTTCTACACCTTCACATATAACTTTAATATTAATCGCTTTTGACATTTCTACTATCTTAGAGATAATAATTTTTCCACGTTTTGTATCTGTTGTCTCAATTAGAAAAACTCTATCTAATTTTAAAATATCAAAAGGAAGGTCCTTTAATAGATTCAAGGATGAATATCCTGAGCCAAAATCATCCATTGATATAAGAAATCCTATCTTTTTAAGCCTCTTAATTATATCAATCAATATATTTAAATTATCAAATACAACACTTTCTGTTAATTCAAGTTCTATAAACTTAGGTGATATATTATACTTATTTATCAATTCAGTAATATTTTCTATAAAATTATCTCTGTGTAAATGAACTCTAGATATATTCACAGAGATTGGCACAGGGTTATAACCTTTGTTTAGCCACTTTCTCAAGGTCTTACATACTTCTTCAAATACAAACATATCAACATTTACAATGAAACCATTTCTTTCAAATAAAGGTACAAAATCTACAGGTGAAATAAATCCCATATCTGGATTATTCCATCTTATTAGAGCTTCTGCTCCTTCAATTTCATTTCCATCATTTAAACTATATTTTGGTTGATAATATACTACAAACTCTCCTTTTTCCAAAGCTTTATTCATATTATCTTCCAATTTCTTTTCTCTATATAATCGATTTCTTGTATCTTCATTAAAAAATGAATATGAATGCTCATACTTATCTTTTTTTGTTTTTGCAGCAATATTCGCTCTATCAATTAACAAGTCAATTTTTTGTATATCATCACTTTTATTTATCTTATATATACCACTTGACATAACAATTTTATATTTTGAGGAATTACTAGTACTTAAACTGCATATTTCATTATTTATTTTAGATAGTCTATTTAAAAGGTCAACATCAGTATTGCAGGAAATTAATAATATAAAGTGGTCATTATCCATTCTAGCACAAAGTTCATATTTGTTTGTATTGTGTCTTAACACATTTGCAATATGTACTAATATCTTATTTCCTTCAGCATAACCAAACATCTCATTTATGTATTTAAATTTATTAACATCTAATTGAACTAAGTAAAAATCATCCTTATAGTAATTATGTAAAATATATATAGAATCTTTTTTAAATTTTTCTTTGTTTTTTATTCCACTTAAGGAATCATAGTAAGCTAATTTTTTAAGTTGTTCTATTAGTGTAACATTACTTAATTTCCACAATATCAAAAATATTAATATATAGAAAAATAACTTGATTATAAAATCAATTATCAAGCTTTTAAAGTTCTTAAAAACATCACAACTTGAGATTAATGTCCAATCAGTTCCTTTGATACTCGTATATCTTGCACTATATAACTTCCAATTATCCCATGATAAAAAACCACCTTGACGTTTCTCATCTATATTTTTTAAAATTTCATTTTTACTGCTCCCTATAATATTTCCTTCTACACTAAACATATTTGTCTTATTATAGACATAGTCTTTATTTTGATGAGAAATAATGGCATAGTTTTTATCTACCATTAAAAATTTAATAGAATCATCAGAATTAGTTCTACTTACTATCTTATTTACATCTTGAAAATAAAAGGAAGCAAAAATAGTTCCACTTACTTCATTATTTTTTATAATAGGTACACATATAATAAATACTTTATCCCCTGTAACCTTACTAACTGTAATATCGGAAATCACCATTTTTTTTGTTTCTAGTACCTTCTGAAAATGCGTTCGGTCTTTTATTGTCCCAACCCTTTCTCTATATGTACTTGAAGTATTTCCTTGTGCATCAGTTATTCCAAGCATAAAAAGATTATATTGTTTTTGATAAGGTCTTAATAACTTACCTTTTTCAATTAGAGAGATTCTGTCATCAGAAAATCTATCGTCTTGACTAAGAGCCTTTAATAAGGATGCATTGACGCTTAAATAATTTTCTAATTCTCTTTTTGAGGCTTCAATCATATTTTTAGAAGTAACCTCCATAGAATTACTTGCATATATAATTGTACTTGTAAAATCAATTAAAATTAATAACATCAATAAAATTAATATATACCTAAAAACTAATCCATCAAATATTTTTTCTCTTTTTCTCATATTTAAACACCATTAATTATACTATTGTAATACATACTCAATCGGCTCTTTAATAACTTGTGACATTACTCTATGTGAATAATCCAAAAGTATTCTTTCTTTAAATTTATATGAATCCCTTATACAAGATTCATAATTTAAAACTGGCACATTTGATTTTTCAATTTTATATAGGAATGGCCTATATTCTAATGATGGGATATTATTTTTTAAGTAATTTATACTTGCTTCATCTAAAATGCTTACATTTTCAATGTCTGTTGTACCAATATATGCAACAGTTATACCCAAAATATTCTTTTTAGATATAAGTTCTAATGTCAAGTTTGATAACTCTGATTCTGCCAACCACACATTATTCCCCCCTTATAAAATCTTTATTCGATATTATTTTACCATAATTAAACAAAATTATGTTGCTTAGTGGTAAATATTACAACAATAACTGTGACTTTATTATATAATTTTCAAAAAAAATATACCAAGCTAGAAATTATTCTAACTTGGTATATTTAATTTACAAATTAAGCATTAACTTTTGCTTTTAAATATTCGTCTATTGAAGCTGCTGCAGTTTTACCAGCACCCATTGCAGATATTACTGTTGCTGCTCCAGTAACAGCGTCTCCACCTGCAAACACACCTTCTTTAGAAGTTTGACCACTTTCATCTGTTATTAAGCATCTTCTCTTATTTATATCAAGACTCTTTGTGGTAGAAGATATTAATGGATTTGGACTTGTTCCAAGTGACATTATAACTGTATCTACATCAAGTACAAATTCAGAACCTTCTATTTCTATAGGTCTTCTTCTTCCAGAATCATCTGGTTCTCCTAATTCCATTCTTATACAAACCATACCTTTAACATATCCATTTTCATCTACTAAAATTTCTTTAGGATTTGTCAATGTATTAAATATAATTCCTTCTTCTTTTGCATGATGTACTTCTTCAGCTCTTGCTGGAAGCTCTTTTTCACTTCTTCTATAAACTATATATGATTCTGAACCTAATCTTAATGCAGTTCTAGCAGCATCCATAGCAACATTTCCACCACCAACTACAGCAACTTTTTTACCAGAACTAATAGGTGTATCATAATCATCTCTATAAGCTTTCATTAAGTTTACTCTAGTTAAAAACTCATTTGCAGAAAATACTCCATTTGCATTTTCTCCTGGTATATTCATAAACATAGGAAGACCAGCTCCTGAGCCTATGAATATAGCTTCAAATCCTTCATCTTCTATAAGTTCATCTACTGTAATTGTTTTACCAACAATTACATTAGTTTCTATTTTCACACCTAATTTTCTTATATTATCTATTTCAGGTTGAACAACAGCTTGTTTTGGAAGTCTAAATTCAGGTATTCCATAAGTTAAAACTCCACCTGGTTCATGCATTGCTTCAAATATCGTTACATCATATCCTTTTTTAGCTAAATCACCAGCACAAGCAAGGCCTGCTGGACCACTTCCTATTACAGCTACTTTTTGATTTTTCTTAGGTTCTGTATCAGATAAGTTTATATCATTTTCTTTTGACCAATCTGCTACAAATCTTTCTAATTTCCCTATTGATACTGCATCTGATTTTATTCCAAGTATACATACACCTTCACATTGACTTTCTTGTGGGCATACTCTACCACAAACAGCAGGTAGTGAACTACTCTTAGCTATTACTTTAGCAGCACCTTCTATATCATCTTCTTTAATTTTTGTTATAAATCCTGGGATATCAATTCCTACTGGACATCCACCTACACATTTTGGTTTTTTACATCCTAGACATCTATTAGCTTCTGCCATAGCTTCTTCTTTATTGTATCCTAAACATACTTCATCAAAATTTGTTGCTCTTACAGCAGGTTCTTGTTCTCTAACTGGTACTTTTACTTTTTTAGCATCCATTATTTGTTACCTCCACATCCACAATTACTATGATGATGACTGTCGCCTTCTTCAAGTTTTAGCATAGCTCTTCCTTCTTGAGTTTTGTACATAGATTGTCTTCTCATCGCTTGGTCAAAGTCAACTAAATGTCCATCAAATTCAGGTCCATCTACACATGCAAACTTAGTCTCATTTCCAACACTAACTCTACAACCGCCACACATACCTGTTCCATCAATCATTATTGTATTTAAACTTACTATAGTAGGTATGTTTAATTCTTTAGTCAATTGACACATAAATTTCATCATTATCATTGGTCCAATTACTATTGCTTGGTCATATTTTTTACCTTGATTATCAACTAAATCTTTTAATAAATCTGTAACTCTTCCATCAAATCCATATGTCCCATCATCTGTTGATATGTATACATTTTTAGCTACTTTTCTCATATCATCTTCTAATATGATTAATTCTTTAGTTCTTGCACCAATTATTACATCTACATCTAATCCATTATCTTTAAACCATTTAACTTGTGGATACACTGGAGCAGAACCTACTCCACCAGCTACAAATAGGATTTTTTTATTTTTTAATTCTTCTATATCTTCATGTATGAATTCACTTGCTTGTCCTAGTGGCCCTACAAAATCCATTACAAAATCGTTTTCTTCAAACATTGCTAATTTCTTAGTTGAAGCACCAACTGTTTGGAATACGATAGTCACTGTTCCTTTTTCTCTATCATAATCAGCTATTGTAAGAGGAATTCTTTCTCCCTTTTCGTCATTTTTAATTATTATAAATTGACCAGGCTGAGAAGATTTTGCAACTCTAGGAGCCTCTATTTCCATCAAATAAATACTATCTGTTAATTGTCTCTTACTAACTATTTTATTACTCATCTCGCTATTCTCCATTCTAACAAATATATTTTTCCCACTTTAAATTTAATTAAAACATAAACACACAAAACTATAACTCTAATTATAATACAATATTAGTTCTCGATTAAATGTTTTGTATTGGACATCCCCCCTGTAAAATAATTATAACTGCCCAAATTACAAATAGTTGATATTAACAAATTACTTTTAAATTCCAACAAATATTAAAACCTATATTATACATATAATTTGTTATAGATTTAACCTAATACACACTTAAAGTATACTATATTATGCTAAATTTGTAACAAAAATTTTATAAATACATAATAAATTTTTTTTATTCAATTATTTGTTTAATAAATTAACCTAGGTTTTCATAATAACTCAGATTTCTTTAAAAACTAAACGTGTATAAGGCTTTAATCTATTGCAATACAAGCTTTTATATAAACTAAAATATACTCTTATTTTATTATATATCTAAAATTTTTAATATTCATTAATTATTTGAATTTTTATATAAAATTTTTATATTTTCTAAAGATTTATTTACTTATGTAATAATTTATAATAATATTAATTTATAAAGTTAATAATTATTATGAATACACATAAAAATAATTAAAAATAGGAGGTTTGTTTTTTGAAAAATATTATTTCTGCAAAAGAACTTATATCTAAATTAGAACATAATGATAATCTAGTTGTTATAGATTGTAGATTTGACCTTATCAATAGAACTTATGGTATTGATTCTTATAAAAAAGGACATATAAAAGGTAGCTTTATCTTGGATATAGACAAGGATTTATCATCTCCTACAAAAGAACATGGTGGTAAAAATCCTTTACAAGACCCTTTTATATTAAAAGAAAAATTAGAAAAAATGGGTGTTGATAATGACACTACAATTATAACTTATGATGATGGAGATTTAAATGGTGCTTGTAGACTATTCTTCCAATTAAAACACTTAGGTCTTGAAAATGTCTATGTATTAGATGGTGGAATAACAGCTTTTGTAAAAGAAGGCGGACAATTAGAAGAAAAAATAAATATTCCAAACTGTATAGGCAAAAAAATTAAGCCTAATGTAAATGACAATTTAGTTGTTCCAATGGAATACGTTAAATCTAAATTATATGATGAAGATACTGTGATTATAGATTGTCGTGCTAATGAAAGATACCAAGGTTTAGTTGAACCTGCATATTCAAAAGCTGGCCATATACCTAGTGCAAAAAATTACTTTTGCAAGGATTTAATAAAAGGTGATTTTGAAAATGGCTCACTTAAAGATATAGAATTTTTAAAAGACTTCTTTAAGGATTTAAATAATTATGATGAAATAATTTTATCTTGTGGTTCAGGAATATCTGCTTGTGTTAACAGCCTTGCACTTAGAGAGCTTAATATGCCTCATAAGATTTATGTTGGTAGCTTTAGTGATTGGATTAGCTATGATGACAATGAAGTTAAAACTGGACAAGAATAAAGTCAATAATAAATAAAACTAGGATATAATATTTTAGTTTTTTATAAAGGCGTTAGTCATTATAGACTTTCGCCTTTTATTATTGTAATTTCATGTAGTTTTCTATTATTCATTTATTCATTAAACATACCTTTAGTTTATAATATTGATGAACTACAATATGATTAATAAACTGCAACATGACCATCACATCTTGATTCTGTTGCACAAACATAGCTTTCTTGCTCTGTTTTAAAGATTATTTGTCCCCTACCCATATCGACATTATCGTGAATTACTTTTATCTCATGGCCTTTTTCAATAAGGGCATCTACCACATGTCTTGACATCTCTGATTCAACTTCTATCTCTTTACCTTTTATCCACTGCCATCTTGGAGCATCTAATGCCTCTTGAGGGTTTAAACCAAAGTCTATCATACTTGTTAATACTTGAAGATGTCCCTGTGGTTGCATAAAAGCACCCATTACACCAAATGGACCTATTGCTTTATCATCTTTACCTAAAAAACCAGGTATTATTGTATGATAAGGTTTTTTAAATGGTTTTACTACATTATGGTGTTTAGGGTCTAAGTTAAAATTATTACCTCTACTATGTAACGCAATGCCAGTGTTTGGTATTACTATCCCAGAGCCAAAATTTATATAATTACTCTGTATATATGAAACCATATTACCATCTTTGTCAGCAGTACAAAGATATACAGTTCCACCACAATATGGCTCTCCTTCTTTTGGATATAAAGCTTTTTTATTATCAATCAATAAACTTCTCTTTTTTGCATAATCTTGACTTAATAGTTCTTGAACCTTTACTTTCATATGTTCTATATCAGTTACATAAGTTTTAGAATCTGCAAAGGCCAGTTTTAAGCTTTCTATAATCTTATGTATATCATCTACATTTTCTATATCTCCTTTTATGTCCAATTCTTTTAATATATTTAATGCCATTAAGACTGTTATCCCATGTCCATTTGGTGGAATTTCAAATATTTTATATCCTTTATATTCTGTGCTTATAGGTTCTACCCAAGTTGGATAAAAACTCGCTAAATCACTTTTTCTTATAGCTCCATCAAACTTTCTAGAATACTCATCTATTTTATCTGCTAGTCTACCTCTATAAAAACTTTCAGCTTGTGTATTTGCTATCTCTTCTAATGTATTAGCATGCTCTTCACATACAAATATGTCACCAGCTTCTGGAGCTTTACCATCTTTAGAAAATGTCTCAAACCATGACTTAAATTCTTCTCCAACAAATTCTTTTTCATATAGTTCATAGGACTTTTTCCATACTTTTGATACATTAGGAGAAACAACATATCCTTCTCTTGCATATTCAATTGCTGGAGATAAACATTCTAGTAGACTAAGTTTTCCATACTTTTTATTTAATTCTGCCCAAGCTGCAGGTATCCCAGGTACAGTTACTGCTCCAAATCCATACTTTGGCATTTCTTTCATGTTCTTGTAATTTTTTAATTCCATTCTTTCTGGAGCAAAACCACTAGAATTTAGTCCATACAATCGTTTTTCTTCTTCTATCCAAACAAGAGCATATGCGTCTCCTCCAATTCCATTACTTGTAGGTTCAACTACCGATAATGTAGCAGCAGTTGCAACTGCTGCATCCACAGCATTTCCACCTTTTTTTAGTATTTCAAGCCCAGCTTGAGAAGCTAATGGTGTTGAAGTTGCAACTGCTCCATTTTTAGCATATATAACATTTCTTATTGATGGATATTTATGTTGATGAGCATCAAACCTCATAATTTTCAACTCCTTGTCATTT
This sequence comes from Clostridioides sp. ZZV14-6154, assembly GCF_020657785.1. NCBI lineage: Bacteria > Bacillati > Bacillota > Clostridia > Peptostreptococcales > Peptostreptococcaceae > Clostridioides > Clostridioides sp. ZZV14-6154. The sequence continues at coordinate 837,641 of NZ_JAGWCY010000001.1, forward strand.
TTATTTTATATTTTCCTTAAATTTATTATATAACATTAAGTAATACAACTGATAGGAAATACAAACTTTTTCCAAAACTTAATTACATTATTATAATATTTTTTTGTTTTGATTAGATAAACTATCTTACTTTTAGTATCTATTTAATTCTTATTAAGTAAAAAATACTCTACAGCTTAATCTATTATCATATTTTGAGCGTATTTTAATGTTATAAAATAATATATAAAGTAACCTATATAATAAATGGCTAGTGTTATAATAATTGGTATAAACAAAGACCTAGTTATAAATTTTTGAGCAATTGACATAGCAAATAAATTATGAATTGTACCTATAATTAATGGCAATAAAAATACAACTTTTAATTGTTTTGATATTATTTTCTCAATATCTTGATTGTTTGCCCCAAGTTTTTTTAGCATAATATATCGTTCTTTATCATCATATATATTTGATAGTTGTTTAAATAAAATTATACTTCCTGTACACAAAAGAAATACTACAGATAGAAATATACCTATAAATAACATAAGACCACTTAGTCTAATTAAATTATTATAGTTTTCGATACTTGATGTAAAATTAAAGGGATAAGTTGATTTCATATTTTTATCAACAATATTTTTTAATCTTAAAGACATGTCAAACTCTTTTTTTTCATTTTTTATATCAATTAATCTTAATAATCTTGATTTTCCATCTGATTTTAATCTATTAAATACATTATCTTCTACCACAATTAAATCAAATGTTGATTGTGAATTTATTTCTGGTTCTAAGATATTTTTTTGAACTGTAAATAAACTCATATTCTCTTTTTCTTTAAGATATATATCTATTTTTTGAGTACCAGTATTTTTAAGAAACATTTTCTTATATGAATCTGAAACATAATATACATGCTCTTCTGAAGTTAATTCTTCATAATTACTGTTTTGATATTGTCTTAATTTCTTAAAATCACTTTCTTTAATAAAATCTACAAGCACTGTGTTTTCTCTATAAACTCCTCCTTTTTTATAATACAATTTAAAATTTACATCTCTGTTTATAAGCTCTATTGTCTTATCAAAAAATATCTTATCATCTTCTTTATATTTATATAACAACTTGTCAATTTCCTTATTTACAAGATAATTTTCTGCATTTATAGTATAACTATACTTGTAGTTTTCATTTATATTTCTATCTATATCGTAATAAAGGGATATTGTAAATCCTAACATAGTTACACTTGTAGCTATTAGTATCGCTATTATTGCCAATACTCTGCTATTATTCTTCAATTTGAATCCAAGTTCCGAAAATGCAATTAAATTTCTTCCCTTGTAATAAAAACTTTTTTTCTTCTTAGCAACATCTATAATTATCGACATTATTGATGAAAAAAATAAAAAAGTACCTGGTATTATTGTAATTAATATAAAAACTGAAAACATAATGTTTTCAATAATGAAATAACTGCTGGACATTAAATAAGAAAATACTATTAGTAAAATTCCAAGTATTCCCTTTAGCTTTATAAATCTTTTATTTGTATATTTTTCTGGTGACTTCTTAAATAACTCTACAATTTTTTTATTGCTAATGACTATAATATTTCTTATTCCAATTACTACAAATATTACTACAAATATTACTAATGTTTGAATTAAAGCCTTTATACTTAAAGTCATCTTTACTCCTATAATTTCTTTCATTAATTTTACAAGAATCATTGTCATAAGCTTTGAAAATAAAAAACCTAAAGATATCCCTATTAATATTGCAAATATTCCCATCAAAAAAGTTTCATATAAAAATATTCTTCCTATCTGATTTTTTCTCATTCCAATCAAGCTATAAGTACCTATCTCTTGCCTACGTCTATTAAAAAAAAATGAATTTGAATAATATATAAATAAAAAAACAAATACCACTATTACAATTGAACTTGTATTAATGCCTATTTTAGCCCTTCTACCAAGTAAACTTAAAGCTTCATTGTACTCTATTGATTTGAAACTAAAGAATATAAATACACTAAATACAATTGAAACAAAGTACATAAAATAGCTTAAAAAGTTCTTTTTTACATTTTTTATAGCAATTTTAAATAAACTCATTTTTATTAACTCCTCCAATTAAGGAAACTGTATTTAGTATTTTATTATAAAATTCTTTTGTGCTTTCTCCTTTTATAAGTTCTGTAAAAATTATTCCATCCTTTATAAAGAGTATTCTACTACAAAAACTTGCACTTATAGCATCATGCGTTACCATTAATATTGTTGAATCATTATCTCTATTTAATTTTAGTAGAGAATTTAATAAATCCCTTGCAGATTTAGAATCTAATGCTCCTGTAGGCTCGTCTGCAAGTATTAATGATGGTTTTGTTACTATTGCTCTACAAACAGCTCCTCTTTGTTTTTGACCACCTGAGACTTCATTAGGATATTTATCTAATATTGATTCTATATTTAGTGATTTTGAAACTTCTTTTATTCTACTTTCTATTACTGATACTTTTTCATTTTTTAAAGAAAGAGGTAGCATTATATTTTCTTTTATAGTTAATGTATCTAAAAGGTTAGAATCTTGAAATACAAATCCAAGATTATCACGTCTAAAGTCAGCTAATTTATTTTGTTTCATTTTAATAATATTCTTATCCTCTATATAAACATTTCCTGATGAAGGCAAATCTATTGTAGAAATAATGTTTAAAAGAGTTGATTTTCCAGCTCCAGATGAGCCCATAATACCTACAAATTCACCTTTAGAAACTTTAAAACTTATTCCCTTTAAAGCTTCATATTTTGAGCCTTTTCTACCATACTCTTTTTTTATATTTTCAACAATTAATATTTCTTCCATAATTACTTACCACTCCTCAACATAATTGCTCATTTTCCAATTCTTATAAATATATTATATATATTAAGGTAGTTTTTAACCATTTAATTACATTAATATAATGTTACATTTCTGTAAGTATTAACTATATTTCTTCATTTTTAATGAAATTATGTTTAAAATATAATTTGTCAAGCAAAATATAGTTATATTAATATAATTATTTTAAATTATAAGGTAGAAATGTTTGAACTTATCAAGTAAAATATAGTTATGTTAATATAACTATTCTGGATTAGGAGGTAAAAATGTTCAAAATAATGGTAATTGAAGATGATGTTTCATTAAAGCATCAAATAGCAGACTGTCTTTCTAAATGGGGACATATTGTCTATCAAATAGAAAATCTTGAAAACATAATAGAAGAATTTAAGCATTATAAACCACAATTGGTTTTATTAGATATAAATCTTCCATTTTATGATGGATTTCATTGGTGTAATGAGATAAGAAAAATTTCCAAAGTTCCAATAATCTTTATTTCTTCAAGAAACTCTAATATGGATGTAATAATGGGTGTAAATCTAGGTGCAGATGATTATATACAAAAACCATTTTCTATAGATGTTTTAATAGCTAAGGTAAATGCTCTTTTAAGAAGAACTTATAATTTTGCTGATAATAATTCAAATAAAATTGTCCATAATGAAGTTACTTTAGATTTATCAACTGCAACTATATGTTATAAAGATAATACTATTGAGCTAACAAAAAATGAAATTAAAATTCTTCATGAACTTATGAGGAATAAAAGTAAAATAGTTAGTAGAAATAAACTTATGAAAAAATTATGGGATAATGATTGGTTTGTAGATGATAATACTCTCACTGTTAATGTAAACAGAATACGTTCAAAACTAAGTGAAATTGGATTGGAAGACTTTATAGAAACTAAAAGAGGACTAGGTTATATAATCAGTTAAAATAGCTTTAAGTAGGTGAATTTATGAGTTTTAAAGATTTTCTCAAAGATAAACTCGAATTTTTAGTATACAACTTTGCTTTCTTACTTTTTACGATAGCAGTTATTATATTTTCTCCTATCGATACTCTCTTAGTAGACACTATTGTATACATATTAATTGTAAATATAGTATTTTCATTCATATATATACTTACTGGCTACATTAAGAAAAATAGATTTTTAGAGAAAATTAAAAATAATACATTCAAAGTTAGTACTAATGATATAGAATTAATTAAATGTACAAATGAAGAAAAAATATATTTGGATATAATTAAAGATTATCAAAGCCAATGTGATGATATAATAGATATCAATACTAAGAAATTTGAAGAAAATAAAGAAACTATGAGTATGTGGGTACATGATATAAAAATGCCTATAGCAATAATCAAACTAATCCTTGAGCAAAACGAAAATTTAATTGAAGAAAAAATTTCAGATGATATCGATAAAGAGATATTTAGAATTGAAAATTCTGTTGAAAGGATTTTATATTTATCTAGACTTGAAGATTTTCATAAAGATTTTTTGATTCAAGAAGTAAATATTGAAAAAATTATTAGAAATATTATTAGAAAATATTCGAAATATTTTATCTCAAAAAAAATAATTTTAAACTTAAATAATTTGAATTATACAGTTTTATCAGACGAAAAATGGCTTTACTTCATATTCGAGCAATTATTAAATAATTCCCTAAAATATGCCTCAATAGAAGATAATATATCTATCTATTGCAAAACCCACAAAAATTATTTACAATTAAGGGTGGAAGATACTGGCTGTGGTATAAAAAAGGAAGATTTAAATCGAATATTCAATAAGGGATTTACAGGTAATAATGGAAGAAATAACGCTAAATCTACAGGGCTTGGTCTTTATTTAGTAAAAGAACTTTGTGACAAACTTAGCCATAAAATTGATGTAGATTCAGAGTACAATCAATATACAAAAATTACTATTACATTCAAAGATTATCTATAGTATCTTATATATTGATAGTTTATTTTCATTTGACTTATATTCAACATGCTTCTTATAATGGTTCTATATGTACATCCCAGTATATAATAAGTAGTTTTTATACAAAGGAGGAAAACATGTCTTTTCTAAAAAAATTTAAAAATAAAAGATTTAGAAATAGTAGCTTTAAGAGTAATAGCTTTAAAAATACTAGCTTTGGAAGTAGTAATTTCAAAACTAAAAACAAAGGTTTTAAAAATAATCCTTTTAAAAACAAGAGATTTAAAATCTATGCAGGAATCGTGATAATCATACTTTTAATTTTAGGGGTACTTGCTTATGTCGATTCAAAAAACACTGAGTTACAAGCTAATGAAAACTTCATAGAAACATACACTATTCCAGAAAACGAAAAAATATTTATAAATGGTATGGTTGTACCTAAGCAAACTAAAGACTTTAATATTTCTGGAGATTATGAGTTAAGCGATGTAAATGTTACAAATGGGCAAAAGGTAAATCAGGGAGACCTTCTTTTTACTGCTAAAAATCCAACTATAATAGCAGAAATAGATAGTCTAAAAACACAACTTAGCCAATATAAAAAACAAAAGATATCACTTGCAAATATTGATGAAAATAGAGATGCTATAGCCTCTATAAACGCACAAATAACAACTTTAAACTCTCAGATAGCTTCTTTAGATAAAAAAGCATATGATAGAACTACTGCTCCTTTTGATGGTACTGTATACTTAAATGACCAAACTGGAAATCCAGACCAACCAGCTTCATTTATGACTATTCAAGGTCTAGAGTTTTATATGAAAGGACAAGCAAGTGAACAAGATTTACCTAAGATGAAAATTGACCAAATGGTTAATATATTAGTTTTCTCAACTGACCAAAATCTTACTGGTAGAATAAGTTTTATATCTGATAAGCCCTCTACTCCAAATAGTGAGATGGGAGCTCAACAAAGTACTTTATCTTATTATGATATAAACATAGCATTTGATAACCAAGAAGGGTTGACAAATGGATTCCATCTTCAAGCATCACTTGAAGTAGCTAACTCAAGCTTTAAAATACCAGCATCTTGTGTACTTAAGGATAAAAAACACTCATATGTATTTAAAGACTTAGATGGAATCTTGAAAAAACAAATTGTAGATGTTGCAAGTAAAAACAATGACTTTGCTGTAGTTAGAGGCGGTCTTGAACAAGGTGATATAGTAATAAAATACCCTACTAAAGAAATGAAAGAAGGAGACCCAGTTCAAGGTGATAGTGTAACTGCTGGCTCTAATAATAATGGAGATGCTACTCCAGACAAAAAATTAAAAGAAGTTAATATGGATGTGAATTAATTTACATATGTTAATTAAATTAGAAAATATTCAAAAATATTACAAAGTAGGGAAAGATGAATTACATGTTTTAAAATCCTTAAATTTAGAAATTGAATCTGGAGAATTTGTCATGATAATGGGTAAATCTGGTAGTGGTAAAACCACTTTACTTAATATCTTAGGTTTTCTTGATGTATTTGACGAAGGAAGATATATATTTGATGGCACAGATGTAACTAATCTCAGTGAAAATGAGCGTTCTGTTTTTAGAAATGTCAATATTGGTTTTGTTTTTCAGCAATTTAATTTAATAGAAACTTTAAATATATATCAAAATGTAGAGTTACCTCTAATTTACAATAAAATATTAAAAAAATCTGAAAGAGAAGAAATTGTTAAGAGCAAACTAAAATCTGTTGGGCTTTTAGATAAAATCAAACAAAAACCTCTTCAACTATCTGGTGGCCAGCAACAACGTGTAGCCATTGCACGTTGTTTGGCAAATGACCCTCAAATAATCTTTGCTGATGAACCAACTGGAGCATTAGATAGTGAAACTAGCAGGGAAATTATGGAGCTTTTGACAGAACTTAATGAACAAGGCAAGACTATAATAATGGTTACACATGATCAGGATTTGACTAAGTATGCAACTAAGGTCATACGACTTAAAGATGGTGTGTTTACTTCGGAGGTGTAATCATGGGCTTATTAAAAAATTCTTTGGCTAATTTAAAGGGGCACAAGCTTCGTGTCTTTGTAGCTTTACTTTGGATTATTATAGGAATAACTTCAGTAATACTTGTTAGTTCTATAGGTAATGGATTTCAAAAAGAAATCAAGAAATCTGTAAATAATGCTAATCCTAATAAAACTACTATTTCATTTGAATCAGCTGATAACACAGGTCTTACTGATGATATGAGTATATTTTTAAAGCCTTTCAATGCAAAAGATTTAGAAGAATTATCATTTGTTGAAGGAGTAGAAAGAATTGCTCCTGCAAGAGATGGATTTAATCTTGATTCAACTTATTCTTCTCAGGCATCTTTTGATAAAAAAACGACTTATGTGGAAGTTGGACCAGTAAAAAAAGATTCTAAAATAAATTTAATCTGTGGTAGAGATTTTTCTTTGGATGATGAAAAAAGAAAGGTAATTATACTTACACAGCAAAGTGCAAGTGAAGTTTTTGAAAATCCAGAAGATGCTTTAGGCCATGGTATTAATGTAAATGGAACTATATTTGAAATAATTGGAGTATTGGATGATTCTTCCAACCAACAACAAACTGGAGGATTTTTGGGAGGTTATCAAGATATGCAATTTGTAACTTCTCTTATACCTAAAAAAGCTTTTGATAGTCTAATGAGTCAAAATTCTTACTCCAATGAAATTTATCAGTTAGACTTAGTTTGTTCTAAAGGATATAACGTGAATGAAGTTGCAAACAATATTATAGCTAAACTGTATGAAATGCACCCTGGTATCAATGGTTCTTATACTACACCAGACCCAACTGAACAAACAGCTTATCTTGAAAGTATCAATTCTAATGTCAATAAATATGTATCTATAATAACTGTAGTTGCAATGTTTGTTGGTGGTATTGGTGTAATGAATATAATGTATGTATCAGTTATGGAAAGACAAAGAGAGATTGGTATAAGACGTGCTATCGGTGCAAAGCCTAGGTCTATATTATTTCAATTTTTAGTTGAAGCTGTTTTTATAACAGTATGTGGAGGAATTTTAGGAACTATAGTTGGATTTATTGCTACTAACTATGTCTCTAAATACATTGGATTTGAAGCAATTCCTAGCTTAAATAGCTTACTTTATGCTATTCTAGCTACTATATTAACTGGAGTTGTATTTGGTTTAATACCAGCCTTTAAAGCCTCTAAACTAGACCCTATAAAGGCAATTTATAAATAGTATTCCTATTAATAAGTTATGATTTTTAAATTGCTTTTCTAAAATATGCTTAAATATTTAATGCACTATTATATATGATAGATTAAGAATTTAATCTTTTTCAAATCAAATATAATAGTGCATTATTACTTTCAAAATTATTATTGTTACTTTTACAATTACTAATGAATTAGTTGCTTTAAATATTTTTAATATTAATATCTAATCTATTATGCCTCTTATGAAATCTGTTTTGTTATCACAATAAGAGTTAACATCATACCTATAAAGTTTTGCTAGCTTCTTTTTTAAGTCAGAATACTCTTTAACCTTATCTGGATTTAGTCTCAAATACTCCCGAAATTTAATATGTTCTAAATATCCTTTCCCATCTTTAGGACATACATATAAATTATGCTCCATGAAATTAGTTGTCTCATAAGAAAATGCTTCTCTTCCTTCTACTTCTAAATTACCTAGATGTTTATACCCTAATTTTTTTAGTTTACTGACAACATCATTTAAGTAGCTATAGTCTTCAATTATTATATCAACATCTAATCTAGGTTTTGCAGAAAGCCATTCAACAGATGTGCTACCAACATGTTCTATTTTCAAAATCGAATTACCTAGAGTCTTTTCTAGTATAGATTTTAATTTTTCAAACTCGTACTTCCAATTTGGATTATAATCTACTATTTCAACAATTTTTGTAGTTAATCCTGTTACTTTTAATTGGTAGACATCATGTTTCATTGCTTGTCCTCTATAAATCTTATCATACTCAGATATTTTCTTCATACCTAGTCTTTTTGCCACATTTATAGATGCTATATTTTCAGGTCTGATATCTGCTACTAAAGTATCCACATTTAAGTTTCTAATAGCATAATCTATACATATAGTGGCACCTTCTGTAGCATAACCTTGATTCCAATATTCTTTTTTTACTATATAACCTATTCCCAACCCTATGTCCTGCTTTATAAGACCTATTTGTCCCACTACATCATCTATATACTTATCTATAACAATAAAATATCCATATCCATCATTATTATATCTCTGTATATTTTTATCAATCCATTCTGTAACTTCTTCATCAGAAAAAGTATGTTCCCATGCATACATTACTTCTGAATTTTGTAACATTTTACTTATTTCCTTAAAATCACTATGATTCATTTGTCTAATATATAATCTTTTGCTTTCAATCACTGTATTCACCACCCTTAAAACACAATCTTAAGCGTTGTATACAACTTCTCCATTGCATATAGTATAATTAACTTTACCATATAAAGATTTACCTTTAAATGGTGAATTGTCAGCTTTAGAAACAAAATCTTCAACTATCCATTCTTCTTCAGGATTAAATATAACAATATCTGCTACTGCTCCTTCTTCTATAAAACCAACATTTAAATTGTATAGCTTTGCAGGATTTGTAGACATTTTTTCTATTAACTGCATCATACTAAGATGATTTTTATATACTAAGTTTGTTATTCCAAGAGACAACGAAGTTTCAAGCCCTATAATACCACTTGGAGCTTTTATAAACTCTCTGTCTTTTTCTTCTTTACTATGAGGTGCATGGTCTGTTGCTATTATCTCAATAGTGCCATCATTTAATCCTTCTATAATCTTATCTCTATCCCACTTAGTTCTTAAAGGTGGATTCATTTTTGCATTTGTTCCAAACTCTAACACATCTTCCTCAGTCAGTGTAAAGTGATGTGGTGAAGCTTCTGCAACTACGTTTGCTCCAAGATATTTTGCAAATCTAACCATATCAACAGAAACACCAGAACTTATATGTTGTATATCAATCTTAGCACCAGTTTTTAGTGCTAACATACAATCTCTAGCAACCATTACATCTTCTGCTACATTTGATGCACCTTTTAGACCAAGCTCTGAAGCTATCTTTCCTGCATTTACGCCAGGATTTCCAACTAAAGAAGGGTCTTCTTCATGAAAGCTAAGTGGTACATCTAACTCCTTTGCCTTAATCATTGCTTCCATAATTAAACTGCTATCCATTAAAGGCAATCCGTCATCAGTAAATCCTGGAACTCCAGCCTTTTTAAGATTTTCCATATCCACTAACTCTTTACCTTCAAAACCTTTCGTTATGGCTGCTGCTTGTAAAACATTTATACATGCATTTTTTGCTTTTTCCTTTACATAGTTAAAAGTATCTTCATTATCTACAATTGGGTCAGTATTTGCCATACATATAACTGTTGTAAATCCCCCTCTAGCTGCAGATTTAGCTCCACTATCTATATCTTCTTTATATGTAAATCCTGGGTCTCTAAAATGTACATGTACATCTACTAATCCTGGTGCAACTATATTCCCACTAGCATCTATTATTTTTTCAAATTCATCATTTTCATCAAAATTACCTATTTTATAGATTTTATTTTCTTTTATAATTAAATCTATTTTCTCATCTCTTTGACTTTTAGGGTCTATCACTCTACCATTTTTAATTAAAATCATACTATTTCTCCTTTATAATTTACATTTATATAGACTCATATAATATTATACATTATTTTACATACTTAAATACAAAATTACGTTTGACATCAATAGCCTTTTTAGGACAAAGTTCATGACAACAGTAACATCTTATACATTTATTTAAATCTATAAGAGCACCTTTATTCCCCATCTCTATGGTATTTGCAGGACAAGCTTCCTTGCACTTTCCACATTTTATGCAGTCTTTAAATCTAACCACTGGCTTTGGTGTTATAAGTTTTGAAATAGGTTCATTTAAAAATTTTGGCAATTTTACAGAAAATAGCCTTAAATCTTTACTTACATTTGGTACCTTATAATCTTTTATAATTAAATCCTTTATATCTTCTCCTACAATCTCAATATCTGAAAAGTCTTCTTTTATATACTCTCTTTTAATAGCTCCTCTAATTGTAGCAACTTTGTTTGGAAGCAAACCTATAATCTTACATGCAACAACATCTATAGCATATGGATTTTGTGATGCTAATAAAACACCTATTTCTTTAGGATTTCCTGCTGAAGGTCCATCCCCTTCCATCCCTACGATTCCATCCATAATTGTCAGTGTTGGATTTACATAATCACAAATATCTAAAAGTACATTTTCGCAAAATAATTCCTCTGTAGGAAATCTATAATGTATTTCTGCTTTTTTTAATCCAGCTATACATCCATATAAGTTTTTTGTGCCACCAGTAAAAGTTGCCATTACATGTGTTTTTAATTTACAAAGATTTATTACATAATCAGCATCTATTACTGGTTTGATAATGTCCATATATTTAAGAGCATGTGCTTTTTCACTGTGTATCTTAACATCTGAAACATCATAATTCAATTTGATACCTAAATCATTTGCTACCTCTTCAATTCCAGATGTCTTATATATACCTTTAAGAGAACCTTGATTATATGGTCCACCAGGACTATCTGCTATTACTATGTCACAATTTAATTCTAAAAGCTTTTCACATACAACCCTTACTACCATAGGATGGGTAGTTGTAGCTTCTTCAGGCTTTTTTTTCATCAATAGATTTGGTTTTACAAGTACTTTACTTCCTTTTTTTACAAACTTGTTAAGTCCTCCAATGTCATCTAAAATTTTTTCAATAGAAAATCTTACATTTTCATACTCATAATTCTTGCAACTTCTAACAGATACTGATTTCATATTATCTTCACCCTTTTATTACAAAGATTTGTTTATATTTTTTGTATAATTTAAAAAAGGAGAAACCAAAGTTTCTCCTTTTAATCTATATTTTTAATTATTATTTTCCAAAATATCTATTTAATAATCCTAAGAATGCTTTACCATGTCTAGCTTCATCTTTACACATTTCATGTACTGTATCATGTATAGCATCTAATCCTAATTCTTTAGCTCTCTTAGCTAATTTTAATTTTCCATCAGTTGCACCATATTCAGCGTCAACTCTAACTCTTAAGTTTTCTTTTGTATCTGCAACTACAACTTCTCCAAGAAGTTCTGCAAATTTAGCAGCATGTTCTGCTTCTTCAAAAGCTATTCTCTTATATGCTTCTGCTACTTCTGGGTATCCTTCTCTATCAGCTTGTCTACTCATTGCTAAATACATTCCTACTTCTGTACATTCACCAGTAAAGTTAGCTCTTAATCCTTCGATTATTTCTGCATCCACACCTTGAGCTACTCCTATTCTATGTTCGTCAGCCCAAACCATTTCACCTTTCATTTCTTCGAATTTATCAGCTCCAACTTTACATACTGGACATTGTGCTGGTGCAGCATCTCCTTCATGTATATATCCACATACTGTACAAACAAATTTTTTCATAATTAATTTCCTCCCAATTTTATATTAATTAAATTTTTATTTTTAAAGTTTAATAACTTGCTACAAGAATATATATACCCCCTGTATTATAGTTTAAACACTAAAAATAAAATTTATTTCCTAATTAATTTTATCACTTTGAAACATCGGTATCAACTAAGTTTTGATGTCAAATTTCTACATAATATATACTTTATTTGATTAATTAGGAAACAATTGTCTCTTTAAATACTTTCTAGTGAAGAATCTTTTGACTCTTTAAGTTTTACTTTTTTACTTTTTAAAAATGATAATTTAGTTTCTGCTGTTATAATTGCACCAAATATCAATATACTACCAATAACTAATTTGGCTGTAATAGCTTCTTTTAGAATTATTATAGAAAATATAGTTCCAAATACAGCTTCAGTAGATAGTATTATGGCTGTTCTAGTTCCATCAACTCTCTTTTGACATATAGTTTGGAATAAAAATCCTATTGAAGTACTAAATATAGCTAAATATATAGTTCCCATATATCCAGACAATTCAGCTTCTATTTTCAACTGTCCTGCAAATGTCTGAACTACTAAAGACAGTAAAAATGCTACAGTAAATTGAATAGCTGTTAATGCCATTGGATTGTTATCTTTAGCAAATTCACTAGTAAAGAATATATGAAATGCAAATCCAAATGAACATATAAGCGTTAATAAATCTCCAAAATTAATAGATAAATCAGCCTCTAAAGAAAGTATACCTATACCTACAAGGGCTACTAAACTACTTATTAATCCTATTTTATCAAGTTTTCTTCTATAAAGTATAAATCCTATGAATGGAACTATTACAACATTTGCTGCTGTTATAAATGCATTTTTAGATGGTGTAGTGTACATAAGTCCAATGGTTTGTACTGTAAAGGCTAGAAATAAAAATATTCCTAAAAGCCCTCCTGCTTTTAATAAATTCTTTCCAATATTGGCACGAATTTGTTTAAAAAACAATAAATTCATAATTACAGCTGCCAAGAAAAATCTTATAGTTATTATTTGTAGAGGTGTAAGCCCACCATCTAGTGCAAATTGGGTTGCTACAAAGCCACTTCCCCATATAATTGCTATAAATATTAGTCCTATTTCTCCAAAGTATTTTTTCAATAAAGCCCCCTCCTTTTTATTTTTTTGCAAAATTATAAACCCCCTAAACAGCAAGAGAGTTTTTCTATAAGCATTACTATAAATTTATATAGTTATAGTAAATTTTTTCAGTATTTTAAATCTAGATTTATATCCACTATTTAACATTAATATATTAATCATTTTTTGTAAACACCTTTTTAATAAATTTTTACCTTTTTTATATTTTTTTTACTTATATTAAATTTTTTTATAGATAATTTCAGTATCTAGGATACTTTAATATTATGCAAATAATGTTGTATAAGTTACACTTTAGTTATTTTAGTTACAACTTTGTCGGTTTACTTTTTCTACTTTCTTCGATATAATTATAATATATTTTTGATACAATTCGACAAAAAGGGGGAATGTTGAAATCATGGTAAAAAAAAGAAAAAAGAAAACTATGGCACTTACTATAATTGTCGTAATAGTTATTGGTATTTTTTCTATGGCATGGGCGGATATGTCCAAGAAAAGAGAAATTAAAGAAACTCAAGAAAAGCTTAAAGCTGAAAAATTAGAAAAAGAAAGAATTGAAAAAGAAAAAAATGAACCTATCATTGGTGCAAAAAAAGAAGCTGCAAAAGAATATGGATATGACGCAAAATTAGTTTGGGATAAGCTTAACAAATACGACTATTCAAATAATGGAGAAAAAATAGTATTCCTTACATTTGATGATGGACCATCTACTACTAATACTCCACAAGTCCTAGATATCTTAAAAAGACACGATGTTAAAGGAACTTTCTTTATTAAGGGAGATTCTCTTGAAAGAAAAGGTGCCAACGAAATTTTAAAAAGAACATTTGATGAGGGAAATGCAATAGCTCATCACTCATATTCTCATGACTACAAAAAACTATATCCTGGCAGAAGCCTAAATCTTGATACATTTGTAAATGAGCTTAATAAAACAGATGAAGCCATGAAGAAAGTTCTAGGAAAGAATTTTTCATCACATGTAGTTAGATGCCCAGGTGGGTATATGTCATGGAAAAATATGGAGCCTTTGGGTAACTACTTAAAAGAAAAAAATATGGCATCAATCGACTGGAATGCTCTAAATGCTGATGCAGAAGGTAAAAAGAAAAATGCTCAAGAGTTATTTGAACATGCAAAGAAATCTTCTGAAGGTAAAGAAATGGTTGTACTTTTAATGCATGATACTTATGGAAAGCAAGAAACAGTAAATGCACTAGACCAAATTATAACATATTTTAAAGATAATGGTTACCAATTTAAAACCTTAATATAACAAAAAAGCAAGTTCATTGATTGTACTTTTATATAATCAATAAACTTGCTTTTATTTTACTCTATTTTACTAACTCTATTTTTACAAATTTTTTCTTTCCTATTTGAACAACAAGTTCGCTTTCTTTAGCAACTGTACTTAAATCTTCTACTTTCTCACCATTTACTTTTACTCCACCTTGAGATGCTAGTCTTCTAACTTCACTCTTACTTTTAACAAGCTCATTAGAAACTAATACTTCAATTAAATCAAATTCTTCTTGTTTAACTTGAATTGTTTGTATATCTTCAGGTATTTGACCTTTTTGGAATACAGATTTAAATCTTTCCTCAGCTTCTTTAGCAGCTTCTTCTCCATGGTATAAAGTTACTATTTCTCTCGCTAGATTCATTTTTATATCTCTTGGATTTACTGAACCATCTTTTAACTGAGTTTCAATTTTATTAACTTCATCAGGATGAACATCAGTTACTAAATTATAGTATTTAATTATAAGTTCATCAGGAATTTCCATAGATTTTTGGTACATTATTCCAGCTTCTTCATCTATTCCAATATAGTTACCTAAACTCTTACTCATTTTTTCTTTTCCATCTAATCCTTCTATTAAAGGCATCATTATTACTATTTGAGATTCCATACCAAATTCTCTTTGTAATGATCTTCCCATTAATAAGTTAAATCTTTGGTCAGTTCCACCAAGCTCTATATCAGCTTCTAATGCTATTGAATCATATGCTTGCATCAATGGATAGAAAAATTCATGCACTGATATTGGCATTTGTCCTTCATATCTCTTCTTGAAATCTTCTCTTTCTAACATTCTCGCAACAGTAATAGTTGCAGCTAATTTTATTACATCTTCAAAGTTTAATTTAGCTAACCATTCACTATTAAATCTTACAATAGTTTTTTCTTTATCTAAAACCTTAAAAATTTGTTCTTCATAAGTTTTTGCATTTTCAAGAACTTGCTCTGTTGTTAAAGCTTTTCTAGCTTTAGATTTTCCAGTTGGGTCTCCAATTTTACCTGTAAAATCTCCAATTATAATTACTATTTGATGACCTAAGTCTTGTAGTTGTTTCATTTTTCTAAGAACTACTGTATGACCTAAATGTATGTCTGGAGCACTTGGATCTAACCCCAATTTTACTATCATAGGTTTTCCTTCTTTTTCTGATTTGATAAGCTTTTCTCTTAACTCTTTTTCGTCTATTAAATCGTCTACACCTTTCATAATTATTCGTATTTGCTCGTCTATCGATTTCATTTTCATACCTCCTAAAATATTTATATAATCTATGATTTTTATTTTTATAATAAAAAAAGCTCTCATCCTATTACAAGGACGAAAGCATTGCTTACGTGTTACCACCTTAGTTCATCAATATCTCACGATATTAATCTCTATAGAGTATAATTTATTTACTCATATACTATAACGTGTACTATTCCGATATCTCTTAGTGGTTGTTATCTTTCAGAGACATTGCTCCAAGATGTATTCAAACTAAATCAATTTATTCCATTTCACCAAACTGGAACTCTCTGTTAAATAAAATTCAGCTCTACTTCTTCTCTTCACAGCATTTATATATTCAGATTATTTCATCAATTACAAGAAGTTTTTCTTAACTTACTCATAATATATTATTATTTTTACATTTTGTCAACCTTTTTTATTATTATATACATGTTTTTTTACATTATACTATTTTTTTATATTTTTTACCAATGCATAAAGTTTATTTTTCAATTAAAATATTTATTTGTTTGTTGACAATATTAATTTGAGTCAATCTTACATTCATTTTCTTATTTAAAAATGCATTTATAATTATTAATCCAATAACAGTTATCTTAAACATTAGAAATAAAGATATAACTACTATCAAGAAAGAAATTCTAGCATATGCTACTTTTCTAAATTTAGTTATTATAAAATTTTGCAGTGACATACAAGAATCTCTAATGACAAAATACGTACACAAATACCCAATTGATATAAAACTTGTTTTTAAATAAACTAACTCAGTTTTAATATTCAATATATTTGTAATTTCAAAGATAGTTAAATAAAAGACACACATATAAAAAACTTTCTTTGAACAACATAAAAATTGATTTAAAAGTCTAAAATTTTTAAATACTAAAAACTTTTTTAAAGAATTAGAACTTAAAATATGTAATTTATGTCCTATAACTAAACTTAAAATATATATACAAAAAACCATTCCAAAAGGAAATAGTGCTATCATTAAGTAATAAATAAAATCTGTATATCCATGAAAATAAATCAATTTGCTGTATCCCTGAAATTCGCTCATAAAACTGTATCCTATTAGTGCTGAAGCATATATATCAATAAAAACCATTATAATGACTCCAAGCATTGAACCATATACTAAATCATCCATAACTGTTGATGATTTAGTTATCAAACAACCACATATTATACCAAGTAATACACTCTGACTTGCCCAAATAGCAGTTCCCAAATTTCCAAGCACCAAGGAAATTATTAAAAGTGATGTAATTCCAGATAAAACAGTATACTTTAAATCACACTTTAAACATATTATACAAAAAAATATTGGCACTATAAAATCTAAATAAATGGCATATCCAAATCCAGTACCTACAGCTATAATTGTTATTACTATAAATAAAGACGACAATAAAGCCGCTTCAGTTAATTTTTTAGTAGTATCCAAAACAACTCCTCCACAAACTATAATTTTTCTAACTAATATTTTATTTTTAATACAGTATAACACTTTTTTAAAATATTTTTAACACATACATATTTTAATAAAAGTATTTCTGTTAAAAATTATAAAATGGTATAATATATCTTAATATTAAGTTTTTAATATACTTAGGAGGTAATTATTATGTTTAAAATAAAACACTTTAATGATTTGAGTTTAAATGAATTTTACGAAATAGCCAAATCAAGATATGAAGTATTTGCGTGTGAACAAAAAATATTTTCATTAAATGATTACGATGATATAGACAAAAACTCTTATCATATATTTTTAGAAGACAATGAATTGATTTGTGCTTATGCCAGAATAATTCCTAAAGAATATAGTTCTTATAATGATGTTTCTATTGGTAGGGTTTTAGTTCTTTCTACTCATAGAAAAAAAGGGCTATCAAAGCAAATGATGGACTGTGCTATAGACTTTGTAAAAGTTAATTTGCATGAAAATAATATAACCTTATCAGCACAAGCTTACATAAAAAATCTTTACTTATCTTGTGGTTTTAAAGAAATTTCAGAAGTATATGATGAAGCAGGTATTGAACATATTAAAATGAGATTATAGTGTTGACAAGCTAACATTGTTAATATATAATTAAATCATAAATTAAATATTGAATTGATATCTAGGTATTTGAAAATACCTTATATAAGTCAGAAGGCTTTTGCGCTTTCTGACTTTTTTATTATCAAAATTCAATAATTATATAGATTCAAAATGTTAATTTTTATTCTATATTCTACTTTCCCCAAAAGTAAGAATTATACCCAACTTTGTGATAGGCATATTGCCTATCTTTTTTTTTACGAAAAGTAACAAGGTAATAATGTAATGCATAGTTTAGAATAAGAAGATTAGCTCAGGCTAAATTTCATGCATGGAGGTGCTACTATGAAAAACCTTAATGATATTCAAGTGAAAAAAACTGTTAAAGTTGAAGATATATTATCTAGTGGTAATTTAAGAGAGAGAATGTTGGCACTTGGTCTTACTAGAGGAGCTGTTATAAATGTAGTTAGAAAAGGACCAAAAAATAATTTAACTGTCTACAACATCAGAGGTAGCAAGATAGCTCTACGACAAGAAGAAAGTAGACTAATATTAGTTTCTGACATTTAAAATTTTATATCAGGAGGATATTAATATGGGTTTAACACACAACTCAACTAAAATGAGTTCTTTAAAAGACATGTTTGATATAGATAACAAGGAAGACCAGTTTGTAATTGCACTAGCTGGTAATCCAAATACAGGCAAAAGTACTGTGTTTAATCATCTTACTGGACTTAGACAACACACTGGAAATTGGCCAGGAAAAACTGTAGCTACAGCTCGTGGTAATTTCAAATATCAAAATACAGAATATGCATTAATAGATTTACCAGGAACATATTCTCTATTTGCTTTGTCACAAGAAGAAGTGGTAGCTCGTGATTTTATATGTTTTGGTAATCCAGATGCAGTAATTGTAGTATGTGATGCTACATGTCTTGAAAGAAATTTAAATTTAGTTTTTCAAGTAATGGAACTCACAGATAAAGTCATTTTGTGTATAAATTTGATAGATGAAGCTAGAAAAAAAGGTATTAATATTAATAAAGATTTCTTAGAGGAATCTCTTGGAATTCCAGTTGTTTTAACTGCTGCAAGAAATGGTTCTGGTATGGATGAGCTATTAGAGACTTTAAACGATGTATCTTTTGATAGATATAAATTTAATAATAAGCCAGTAAAATACAGCGAAAATATAGAAAACACAGTAAAATCAATTCAATCAGAGTTAGATGATATCATGCCAAATATAAATTCTAGGTGGTTGGGTCTTAGACTTATTGATGGCGATGAAAGTATTTTTGAATCTATGAGTAATTATATAGATAAAGATTCTATAGATGCTATTAATGAAGTAAAGAAAAAAATTCCAAATGATATAAACAAACAGAAGACTAGAGATGAATTTACTAAAATCAATTATGATTATGCTAAAAAGTTAAGTGATAAGTGTTGTTCTAATAATGCTAAAAAATCAACAGATAGAGAGGAAAAAGTAGATAAAATATTAACATCTAAAATATTTGGATTGCCAATAATGCTCTTATTATTAGGTACTATACTGTGGATTACTATAGAAGGTGCTAACTATCCATCCACTTTACTATCTAATTTATTACTTGGATTTGAGCCAAGTATTTCAAATATATTAAACAGCATTAATTGTCCATCATGGTTAAATGATATGTTAGTGTTGGGATTATATAGGACTTTAGCATGGGTAATCTCTGTAATGTTACCTCCTATGGCAATCTTTTTCCCATTATTCACATTACTTGAGGATTTTGGATATTTGCCAAGAGTTGCATTTAACTTAGACCATCTATTTAAAAAAGCATGTGCTCATGGTAAACAGTGCCTGACTATGTGTATGGGATTTGGATGTAATGCTGCTGGAGTTATTGGTTGTAGAATAATTGACTCTCCAAGAGAAAGACTTATTGCTATACTTACAAATAACTTTGTACCTTGTAATGGTCGTTTTCCTACTTTAATAGCCATATCTACAATATTTTTTAGCTCTGTTATAACTAGCTCTTTTGTATCTAGTATAGCAACTGCATTTTGTATAACATTATTAATAATTTTAGGAGTTATAATAACACTGTTGGTCTCTTATACTCTTTCCAAAACATTATTAAAAGGAGTTCCTTCTACATTTACATTAGAACTTCCTCCTTATAGAGTTCCTCAAATAGGTAGAACTTTATATACTTCTATAATAGATAGAACAATATTTGTTTTAGGAAGAGCTATAATGGTAGCTATACCTGCTGGTGTCATAACTTGGATATTTGCAAATATCTATATAGGAGATTTGAGCATATTATCACATGTTGCAAACTTTTTAGACCCTTTAGCTAAACTAATTGGTCTAGATGGCTTCATATTAATGGCTTTTATTCTTGGATTTCCAGCAAATGAGATAGTTATACCTATACTTTTAATGGCTTATCTAGCAACTGGTTCTATGATAGAATTAGATAGCTTTAGCGCTCTAGGTCAAGTTCTTAGAGAACATGGCTGGACTTATTTAACAGCTTTAAATGTTATGTTATTTAGCTTACTTCATTGGCCTTGTGCAACAACACTTTTGACTATAAAAAGAGAAACTGGAAGTTTAAAATGGACTGCCTTAGGATTTTTAATGCCTACTGTACTTGCTTTTGTTGTTTGTTTTTTAACAACTTTTGTTTATAATTTATTTGTATAACTTAGTATTTAGTTAACATTAAACTTTATCCTATAAGTATTATTTAAAAATTCATATACTTTATTATTAAAATAGAGGTATATTCAAGTGATAAGTAAAATTACTTATTACTTAAATATACCTCTATTTTAATTTTTAATTCTTATATAGATATTTGAATTGAAATCTCAGTCATATAATTTTCTTCATTGCTTTCACAAAAAAAGTCAAGTATACTTTCTTCATATGAATTACCAATAATTTTATAGTTATTATCATATATATATTTTTTTAATTTTTCATAGGACTTATAAGAGTCTTCATATCTTCCAATATGCTTTATACACCCATACATTCCTTCTGGCTTTATATATAGCTTTTTATCTTTTATTTTTTTATCTATTTTTAAATAAAAACTTGATATACTTAAATAGTCTCCGTTTTTTATATTTTCATTACTTACTATTGCTCCTAATTCATACCCCTGATACAGATTTTTTGACTTACAGTAATTTGTAAAATCAATTAATTCCATCATAAAATTACCATCATTTATACTACTCAAATCACTTGATAATACTAAGTATTCTTCACATCTATTGGATATATAGATTTCTTCATTATCTATCTTAGAAATACCTTCAACTGTAGTATTTATCCTGTTTTGTATTTTAGAACTTATTTGTTTTAATTTTTTTATTTTCTCTCTTATCTTTTTTTCTTCTTCTTTAAGCATTTCTACACAAAGTTGAGGGCTTCTATTTTTTATATATTCTTTTATCTCTTCTAAACTCATTCCTATTTCTCTTAATGACTGTAATATATCTAATGTATCGTACTGATATACTGAATAATATCTATAATTGTTTCTATCTTTGTATTCGGGTGAAAAAATACCTATTTTATCATAAAAAATCAATGTCTGCTTAGAAATACCACATAGTTTTGCAAATTCACCTGTAGTAAAATACTGTTTTTCCAAGGTTTGTACGCTCCTTATCTTTTTATAATCTATATAGTTACTATATTCTTTATTATTGGCTAAATCAAGTAGTTATTATTTAATAAAATCAGTATATTTTTAATTTTAAAGGTTAAATGTCAGTTAAAAGTAAAATATATTTACTTGATAGATTATATAAGTAAATGCGAAATTGCAAATTTGACTAGTATCAGATATCTAATTTTAAAATATCTAGAATTTCTCTTGCTGTTTGTGGCTTTCCAAAAAAATATCCCTGTATGTAATCTGGTTTCATTTGCTTAACTAAATCATACTCCTCCTGTGTTTCTACTCCTTCTAAGCACACTCTTATTCCTACATCATGACAAATTGCAACAATAAAGCGTATGAAGGTAGCATCAAACTTACTTTTTAATATGTCTTTGACAAATACTCTATCAATTTTAACTATATCTATTGGGGAAAATTTTCCTCAGATATAATTTTAATTACATCCTCAATAAACGTTTCCTCTAATATTTGTACAGCTGAAATATTTACACTTACTGTAAAAAGAGGATTATAATCAATCCAATCACCACAAGTACGTAATGCCATTCGAAGTACCCATGCTCCCACATCATTTCCAATGAATACACTTTATTTTTCAAGATTTTTTCAGAGAAAAAACAAGTTTATTCTTTCCATGCTCTTTAGCATACTGTAAAGAGTAGCTAGCATATTTATAAAGTTCTTTTACTGTATCTCCATGTTTTGGATATATAGCACATCCAGTAGAAATTGTTATATTTAATCCATATTTTCTCCACAATTGAAGATGTATAATCAAATTCTGTATCTGTTCATATAGAATTCGAATGTCATTTTCTTTAACATTATCAACAAGAATTCCCATTTCATCACCATCAAGTTTATAAAGTTCGGCATTACCTGGCAAAATAGACTTTATGGATTGTGCTAAAGTTTTTATTATGTTATCTCCAAAAGATCTATCATACATCTCATTAACATTCTTAAAGTCATCAATATTTAGTAGCATTATGCATAATTTTTCAATCATGGGATTTGAAAGTTTTTCTTCAAATACACTCATAAATTCATAGTAGTTCAATAGCTGTGTTAATGGGTCAATCTTATTTTGCTTACCTAACTGTGTCATAATTCCTGCAAAAATACTTGGCTCTCCAAATTCATCACGCATTAGTTGCCCTCTACACTTTAACCAGATATATTCTCCACTACGATTTTTAGCTCTAAATTCAACTGTATGATAATCCATATAATCTTTACCTATTTCCATATTTGACTTATAAAAACGAGACCAATCTTCTGGATGTACAATTTTTTTCCAATAGACAAGTGGATTTTCCACAATTTCTCCTGGTAAATCAAATAATTCAACTTGTGATGGTGAATATCGAAACACTCCTGTTTTTAAATTACATATATATATATATTCATCTGTACCTCTAATCAGAGCATCATAAAGTAAAGTGGAATCATAATCAAATTTATCTCTTGACGTATTTAAATACTTAAAGTTCTCTTTTTTTTCATTGTTATCTGATACTTTACAAAACTCATCAATCTTAACTTGTTTGTTTAAAGCTATAGAATTTGTAATATCTATAGATTGATGTATATGAACAGTTGTCCCATCATACCATGTAATTAAACTATCATAATTCTCAAAGACTCTATTTAACTTATTACATTTTTCATACCATTTTATTGATACTCCTTTTTTATTGCTCTCTAGTAATTCTGAAATCTTACAACAACTACAAGGAATATTTTTTTCAGGATATAATACTTCCCAGCAAACTTTTCCTTCTGGAACTAAATTATGATACTCTTCTTTCATATTTTTATTCATGAAAATAATTTTATTGGTATGAATATCTGTAATATATATATTAATCTTTATCTGATTTAATATAATTTCAAGGTTATGTTTGTTCATATACATGCCTCCTTCATTGTTACTATTATTTATAACAACATTTCCAAAATTATTTTTTATTACAGAGGATTACTTATCATTTTTATATATACATTAAATAGCCTAATTTACTTGGGAAATTTATCACTTCATATTTTAAATTATAGTTGATTAAAAAAAATACATCAATATCCTATTTACCAATTTAAATGATATATAAAAAATATACTTGATAATGGATTTGCACAACCTCTTACTGGACTTCTTATTCGTGAAAATATAATAAAACATCTATCCAGTTTTGCAATTATAACAACCAGTTTTACATACTCACTTGTAAAATACTTTTAGACAATATATCATACTATATAGGTTTTCAAATGAAATAATACATGCCATTTACTGAATATTTTAATTTTTCGTTTTTTAGGGGGATTGATTGTGTTTAAAGATAAAATTGATGAATGTGTCCATATAATGACTGCATATATTGCTAATTTAAAAGAATACTATTCATTTATAGAAACTCAAATTGATGATTTTATTAAAAAATATGGCGAAGATACTGTGGAGTCATGTCTCCATAGAATAATGATTTTATTATGTGAATGTGGTTTGGCATAAAATCAAGTATATTAAATAGGCAAAAAGAATTTTATATAAGATTCTTCTTGCCTACTTTTATATATTTTAGTTTTAATAGTTTTATCCAAAAGTTATACATTCAAAACTAAAATTTAATAATAAATATTAAAATTAATAACAAAAGAATTTAATTAATTTATTTCTAATATACATAAAATCAAATATTAAGAATAAAGTATTATAAACAAGATACTTTCTAAAGGGAGGAAATTATGATAGATAATCAAAAATATGTTATTTTATCACTTGAATTACATTTATTTTTTTCAAGAATTATGAAAGAGCATTCTCTTTTTTTAGAAGCAGGATTTACATCTAAAGATTACAATCTTGCTTTAGAAGCTGACCACTATAAAAACCAATTTGAGGAATTATTATCATACGCTGTTAGTGCTAGCAATGGTGTAATTAGACCTGATATATTATACTCAGAAGAAATTGTCACTAGTCACACATTGGATGCAGAAAAAAAGACAGAGGAATTTACAGGAATCGAAATAAATCAAAACATAACCACAAGAGAATTAAATTTACAGAGTGGTGTAAATCCACAAGTTAGTCAAGACTTAGTAAATTATGTAGCTCAGCTTAACTCAGATTCACTAAAATTACTTGATGGACTTATTAATCTAAAAGAAAGAGTTCTAGATGGAGTGCTATCATGCAATCTATTTACCTCAAATTACCCTCTGCTTATTGAACATATAATACATGAAGCTAACTTATATCGTTCCTATGTAATTGACCTAGAAAATAAAATGGATATTGATTCAAAGGATTTTAAAGAGATAGAATTATTTTGGGACCAAATTATGATGGAACATGCATTGTTTATGAGAGGATTACTTGACCCATCTGAAAATGAACTAATCAATACTTCAAATGAGTTTGCTATAAAATTTAAGGAATTAATAGAAGAGACAAATAAAATGAATGATACTACTATAGATAGTATGACAGATAAAACTCTAGATGAAACAGTTGAGTTTAAAGATTTTAAAGAGGCTGGAGTATCTGGAATAGAACAATGTAAAATAAAATCTATAATATTGCCACTTTTAGCAGACCATGTGTTAAGAGAAGCCAATCATTATATCAGAATATTGGAGAACTACAAAAATATGTAATTAAAAAAGTGTAAGCAAATTTATATAATATAAAATTATATATAAGTCTATATTTTAAAATAAGAATATTATTATTTATAAAGAATAATATAAAATAGAAAAATATTAATTTAATAATTATAGATTAAAATGACTATTTTTTATAAAACAAAATATTCTTTATGAAACTAATTAAAGTAAAGATGCATCTAGACTGCTTCTTTACTTTTTTATTATTCAATAGAGCTTAAGTCATTTATTTATAATAAATATTTGTGACAAAAAATCATATAATCAGCTACAACTTACAACATTATTCTATATATGTTTTAAAATAAGAACTCTTAACAGAACTATTTTTCCACTTGATTATTTACTAAAAATTAATAACAGTCCTCTTATAATAAAAACTTATTTGTGTTATAACTATATTGTAACTATTTTCATAATTTTAGGAAAATGTTAATAATAAAATTGGTTTTATACAATCATCTATTAGGTAAATTTAATTAGTATAATAGTTACAACCTTAAAATTTAAATACAGGAGTGATTTTAGTATGATAAGACAAACACCATTAGAAAAACGTTATGATAAGTTAGGTCCAAACATAGTTAAAGCTCTTAAAAAACGCTATTTTGATGCTTATTATTGTAAAACCAAAAACGATGCTTTACAACAAATCTTAGATTTAATTCCTCAAAATCACACAGTCTCATGGGGAGGTTCTGAAACGCTTAAGGAAATGGGAGTGCAAATTGCTGTTAAAAATAAAGGATATGAAGTTATTGATAGAGATTTGGCAAAAAGCCCAGAAGAAAGAACAGAAATTATGCGTCAAGCACTTTTATGTGATACTTTTTTAATGAGTAGTAATGCTATTAGTGAGGATGGTCAGCTTTTTAATATTGATGGAAATGGAAATCGAGTAGCTGCAATGATTTTTGGACCAAAAAATGTTATAGTTGTTGCTGGCATGAATAAGATTGTAAAAAATATTGATGATGCAATACAAAGAACTAGAACAATTGCTGCACCAGCAGTTGTACAGCGTTTTCAAGATGTTAATACTCCTTGCTATATTAATGGTAGTTGTATAGATTGTACAAGTCCTGAAAGTATTTGTGCATATATGGTAACTACAAGGATTAGTCGTCCAGCAAATAAGATAAAAGTAATATTGGTTGGAGAAAATCTTGGTCTATAAAATACATCTGTAAACAAAAATAATTACATAAATAATAAAATAATGTTACATAGTCTACTTACATACGTGATAGAGAGAAAATTCTATATGGAATTTTCTCTCTATCACTTTTACCTTATCCTTAAATTTTCTATATTCCAATTTTCTTACATACTATTTACCTTAATAATCAAAATATCTACTACTTTTTTTGTTTAACAATTATTAAAAAATCGTCATTACTTTGAAAAACAAAATTATTTCTTTCTTGACATCATTATGCATATATAGTACTATTTATATAAAGTAGTATATATACATATTAATATCAATTATTATGCCTATAAAAAATAGCATCACTAATAAAATAAATTTTCAGGAGGTTCAAGACTATGAATTATAACTTACTTACTCTTTCATGGGAAGATATTTTAAATTTAGACAAAGAAAAACTAGTAGTATTTGTTGGTATAGCTCCAATTGAGGAACATGGTAGACATTTACCAATAGGAGTGGATATTTATGAAACAGATGAGTGGATTAACCTTGCAATTGATAAACTAGACTCAATTTTACCTAGTTATTGTTATGGAAAACTTCCTATAATACCTTTGGGATTTGCAGATATGGGAACTTTCCCAGGTAATATTCATGTTAGCCGTGAATTAATTTATAAAATAATTTATAGTACATTAGAGAATATAGTTAAATGGGGTGTTAAAAATATCATTGTTATATCTGCTCATGCTGACCCATTACATACAATCGCTGTAGAACAAGCCTGTGAATCAATCAACAAAGAATATGGTATAATTTCCATTGCACCTATGGGCTCAATTTTTAATTATGAGCAAAAAAGAGTTTTGAAAAAACTTTCTAATTCTGTTGAAGAAAAAATCAAATTATTTCCAAACGATTTTCACGCAGGCTGGATTGAAACATCAAATATGTTAGCACTATATCCTGAATTAGTAAGTGATAATTATCAAGAGCGACCTGATATATCTATTCAAGATAATGAAATGATGAACATTCAACAAGTTATTAATACAATTAAAAATGAAGGTCATATTGGATTTCCTAAAGAAGCGAGTAAAGAATTAGGAATTGAATTAAACAATGATACTGGAGAACAAATATGCATAGCTACACATAAATTTATTCTTCGTTCTAATTATGAAAAATATATGAACCATCCTTTATACCATATATCAAGCCTAAAACTTAAAATCTAAAACTTATAATTACTATAACACTTAATTTTTTAAACCAATACAATCTATTTATAACATATAAAAAAAACTGCATAAACTCTGATAAATAAATATAAATAACATAATAAACATCTACATATTGACCATAATTTTAATAAATTATGGAGTATATTTTATCTAGAAATTTAATTTTTTTGTTCTCCATCAAGTTTTTTAAAATAATCTTTATTATATTCAGCTAGATAATCTGTACCTCCTCCAGTGATTACATTTAAAAGTTTCATTGCAAACTCAGGACTAGCTTTACATATATAATTATCCCCAGACTTAACGACTTCTAAAGCGATTGTAAACTCTTTTTTATTTGCAGAATCAATATCCTTCATAGTTGGATTAGGCATCATTTCTCCTAGTTTAGGAGGATTCTTTTTTAATATAGAAACCATATCTGTATTATTGACTTTTAAATCTACAATAACTTTATCGTCTTTTTTCTTTATATTTTCAATTTTCCAAGACATATTTTTAGAGTACATTTTAAATCCTTCTTTGTCGCTATATATAAAACTACCTAACCCTGATTCTGGAAAATATTTATCTACTTTATCAGAATCTTGAGTCTTTATTGCATTAAACATATTATCTACTTCACTTTTTATTTTATTGTCATTATTACACCCAGTTAATACTAATACTGAGATTGCAAACATTATAATACATATAGTAATTTTCTTCATTAAATTATTTCTCCTTACATTTTTTTAAAAATATTGATTTATCCTTTATATTCTTTGAAAAAGTTGTAGTAATTGCATTTTGAGGGCAAGCTTTTATACAATCACCACATCTAATACATTCTAAACTATTTACATCTTCATATATTGGAATATCAAGTTTACATTTTGCCTGACATGCTGTGCAATTTGTACATTTATCTTTATCAATTTTAAATCTATATATTGAAATAGGATTAAAGAAACTATAAATTGCACCTAAAGGACATAAGTACCTACAAAATGGTCTATAAATCATTATTGACATTAATAAAATCAATATCAAAATACTTAATTTCCAGCTAAATAAGAATCCTATGGATTCTTTTAAACTTTCATTTTCTAAAATAAGAGGTACCCCACCTAATAGTGTTCCTGAAGGACAAATCCACTTACAAAACCAAGGATTCCCACCACCTGCTACATTTACAATAGTAATTGGTAAAATAATTACAAAAACTATTAAAACTATGTATTTTAGATATTTTAAATATTTATCACCATAAACTTTTTTTACTTTTAATGGAAATGGTATTTTATATAATAAATCTTGAATAAGTCCAAAAGGACAAAGCCATCCACAAACAAAACGTCCAAAAAAAGCTCCAAATGCCATTAAAAAACCCACAACATAAAATGAAAATTTATAATCCCTACTTGATAAAACGGCTTGTAGTGAACCTATCGGACATGCACCTAGTGCCCCTGGACAAGAATAACAATTTAATCCAGGTACACACAAGTTTTTGCTTTCTCCACCATAAATAGTCCCTTGCAAAAAACCATTTATATATCCATTTGTTAATGCTGTAAATGCAACCTGAGTAATAAGTCTTATATTATTGTTTATTTTTGATAATAACTTCATAATTGCTCTCCTAACCAATACCAATACATTCAAGGCAAATCATAATTGCCTTAGTTAATACTACATTTGCTTCTCCACGATATACGCCCAATACAATAAATGAAATACCAATTACAATAATAGAAATACCTTTTTTATTTTCTTTAATAAAGTTACTCATTACTTTTTACCATCTTTAATCTTTCGTCTATAATTTTTTTCCATTCTTCTTTGCTATTTGCACCTGCAACTTTATCACCTACAAATTTTCCGTTCTTGTCTACAAAATAAGTTGTTGGAAACTCTATAATTCTTTTAAAATCAGTCTTTTTCAAACCTTCAGATACTGTTAATTGTTGATAGGTAGCATTTGATTTTTTCATAATATCTTTAACTAAGTCTCTCTCTTTATCTGAAAGACCAGTTTTCATATCAGCTCCATCAACTTCTACAACTAATCCCTTTATAGCTACATTTGAATTATTACTTTCATATTCTTTTGATAAAGCTTCAAGTTCTGGCATTTCACCTACACATGGACCACACCAAGTAGTCCAAACATTAATAAGTGTAAGGTCTTTACTTGAAAACACCTCCTTTGTTACCTTATTTCCATCTACATCTTTTGTTTCTAGATTAGAGAACCATTCACTATTCTTTTTGCTTGTGTCTATAGGCTTAGACTCTTTTTTACTACAACCAGAAAGTATACCTAAAGCAAAAACACATCCTAAAACTAATACAAAAAACCTTTTCATACTTCACACTCCTAATATCTATATAATATATAAAATTGTTGATTGAAATAAGAGTAACCCATCCTCTATACTATAGTTATTATATTTAATAAATAATAGTTAACCTAAAGAAAACTATATTGAAGATATATAGTTACTAAAATATACTTCTTATCAAACAAAATCTTATATATATGATAAACTGTAAAACTTAAGATTATATACCTATATTTCTAAAGATTTTCTTAAGATATAATTATCTTTTCAATAGAATATAATTATTCTTTCAATAAAAGTTCATTAATCGCTATTCTATAAATCCTACTTAACATAAGTTATTATTGATTTAAAGCCATTTATAGTATTAACAAAGTTTTTCTTGACTATATAGTTACTATATACCTTATTATATATAGAGAGTAATAAAAGGAGGTAAAATTTATGGAAAATTTATTTACAAGAAAATTCACTACTTTTGAATTTCTAAAATTTGTTTCTCCTGCAATTATATCCATGGTATTTATATCTTTATACACAATAATAGATGGTATATTTGTGTCAACATTAGTTGGCTCAGATGCTCTTGCCAGTATAAATATTGTACTACCCATAATCAACCTTGTTTGTGGTTTTGGAATAATGATGGCAACTGGTGGAGGAGCTATAGTTTCTATACGTATGGGGGAAAATAGACAAGATGAAGCCAATTCTACATTTTCTTTTATAGTTTTATTTTCATTGATTATTGGAATTTTATTCACAGTAATCTCGTATTTTTTTGTCAAAGAAATATCTATTTTACTTGGAGCAACTGATAAACTACTACCTTATTGTATAACTTATGGTAAAGTCATGATTTTATGTACACCTTTTTATATTTTAAAATTTATATTTGAATATTTTACAAGAACTGATGGAAACTCTAAAT
This sequence comes from Clostridioides sp. ZZV14-6154, assembly GCF_020657785.1. Classification (NCBI taxonomy): domain Bacteria; kingdom Bacillati; phylum Bacillota; class Clostridia; order Peptostreptococcales; family Peptostreptococcaceae; genus Clostridioides; species Clostridioides sp. ZZV14-6154. Next base: position 868,877 of record NZ_JAGWCY010000001.1, read on the forward strand.
TTAGTTTATTTCTATCAGTAATTGGAGGTGTAACAAATATAATATTAGATTACGTGTTTATTAAATATTTTGGAATGGGTCTTCTAGGTGCTGCTGTTGCAACTGCTATAGGTATCATTTTAACTTGTATTTTAGGTGTAGCCTACTTCTTATCAAGTAAGTCTACATTAAAACTAAAAAAACCGAAAATTGATTTTAGACTTATAAGAGATACAATGATAAATGGTTCTTCTGAAATGGTTACAGAATTATCTACAGGAATTACAACATTCTTATTTAATATAGTTGTTTTAAGATTAGCAGGAGAAACTGGACTTGCAGCTCTTACTATAGTACTTTATGCTCACTTTTTGATGACATCGGTTTATCTAGGTTTTGCTGCTGGAGTATCACCATTGATAAGTTATAATTTTGGTGCTGAAAATAGCGATAAGTTAAAAGAAACATTTAAACATTCTTTAAAATTTATATTTGTTTCTTCTATTTTAGTTTTTATTGTAGCGTTAGTTTTTGCACCACTTATTGTTAGAGTTTTTGTAAATCCTGATAATGGAGTATTTGGTTTAGCTTTACAAGGTCTAAAAATATTTGCTTTTGCTTTTTTATTTGTTGGCATAAATATATTTGCATCAGGATTTTTCACAGCATTTCACAACGGAAAAATTTCAGCTATTATATCTTTTAGTCGTGCCTTTGTTTTTGTAATTATAGGAATTATAATTCTTCCTCCTATATTGCATCTAAATGGATTGTGGCTTACTGTTCCATTTGCTGAAATTATAACTATATTTATATCTATATTGTTTATAAAAAAATATAAGAGTAAATATAAGTATTAGTAAAATATACTTGTTAAAGTTAATAAAGCTAGCTTAAAGTAACCGTATTCAAATTTCACTTTAGAAACTTTATATTTGCAATGAAATTAAAGCCCTTAAAATCCAAAACAAATGGTTTTTAAGGGCTTTTTACTAGTACTATTTAAATCTACTTTTAAGGTAATTTTTATTTTAACTATAATAAATCATTTGCATAATCCTTGATTGGAGCTCTTCTAAGTAGTAATATTATTAAGGCTATACAAATAAATATGGCTCCTACTTTTAACCTTAATAATACAGAAGGATTTGCAAATAAAATAATAATTTTATCTAAATGTATAAGCATTTTTTGTGTATGTTTAATTGCAAAGTTAACTACATAAATTAATATCAATATTGGTAATCCTATCAATAGAGTAAAGCTAGTAGCTTTTCTAACTCTATATGTAAAAGCACCCAACAAAGCACCTATCAAACCTATACACATTTCACTAATACATAAATTTATAAAATAATTTAAGTAAGCTAGTGGCATATTTGCTGTTGATGATTCTATTATTGTGGGTATAGAAATCCAAAGTAAATCTTGTTTCAGTAAAGATAATATATCCACCTTATAACCTGTTATAAACTCCATAGATAACTTTGATAAAAATATTAAAACTATACTTATAATAGAAAGAACAAAAGCCAAAATAATTAAGGTTAGTATAATAGCTTTTATACAATTCTTTCTATCTGCCCTTATACTTAAAGCCCCTGAAAAATCTTTATTTACTATGGATATTCCATATACAAATATTAGTATGCTTATATAGTTTAAAAGTGGCGTTGTGAAAGATGATAAGTCTTGTTTAGGCAAATTAGCAAAAGTTACAATAATAAGTGGTAAAACATTTAAAAAAGCACCCATTACCAAAAATAAAATTATATATAGTTTTGTATTTTTATTAAAAAATTTCATATATGGTCTTAATTCATTCAATTACAAAACCTCCTTTTTAGTCATACTTACAAACATATCTTGTAATCCTATGTATCCTACATCTATATTTGAATTTTCAATTATATTTTCATCGTTTTTACTAAAGTCACCATAGTAAAAGTAGGCAACTGTATTTCCAAATGATTTCTTAGGCTTTACATTTCTTATTGCTTCTAACTTTTCTACTTCTTCTCTGCTTCCAGTAATATAATGAGCTTTTTGTTTTATAGTATCAATATCTTCATCTATAATAATCTTACCTTCATTTAATATTATTACATGCTCTAATAAATCATCTATTTCATCAATCAAATGAGTTGATATTATTATCGTTCTTGGATTTTTTATATAATTATCTAAGATTACATTATAAAATTCTTGCCTGTTTACTGCATCTAGGCCAATTGTTGGTTCATCAAATATAGTGATGGCTGAATTGGAACAAATTCCTATTATATTTGAAAGTATAGTCTTCATTCCCCTAGACAATTGTCTATACTTTTTCTTTATATTTAAATCAAAATATTTACATAGTTTTTCTTCTAATGCCTTATCATAATTTTTATAGAAGCTAGAAGAAAACTCGAATATTTGACCTACTTTAAAATCTGAATTATAAAATTCTTTTTCTCTTACAATACAAATATCTTCCAATACTTTTAAATCTTCTTTTATATTTTTTCCTGAAATTTCTATCTCTCCTTCATTCTGAATTAATTGATTTACTATTATATTCAATAATGTAGTTTTCCCAGCACCATTTTTTCCTAATAAACCATATATTTTATTTTCTTCAAAATTCAGAGACACGTTATCAAAAATCTTTTGTTTTTTAAAGCTATGAGATAAATTTTTTATCCTAATAGAACTACTCATACATTACTCCCCCTTAAAATTTATTATAATATCGACTAATTCTTCTCTGTTTATTTCTAATTTATCTGCTTCTTGAAGTAGATTTTTTATAAAATTATTTTTAAAGTTTTCTTTCCTAACTTCTTTTATGATACTTCTTGCTCCCTCTGATACAAACATTCCTATCCCTCTCTTCTTATATAAAATATTCTTATCAACTAATGTATTTATTCCTTTCAAGACTGTAGCAGGATTAATTTTATAAAGCTTTGAAAGTTCAGTTGTTGATGGAACCTGTTCTTCTTCTTTTATACCATCTGATAATATTTCATCTTCAATTGCTCGTGCTATTTGAATAAATATGGGTTCTTCATTATTTAATATTAATTTCATAGATTCCTCCTTCCTAAGTTAGTTAATTACTTAAGTAACTAACTATATGACTATAGTATATTATAAAATCTTCTCTGTCAATACTAAATAAAAAAACAGAGGGAAATTTCCCTCTGTTTTTTTATTTTATAAATTTATAATTAAACTAGTATCTAATTGTTATTGATTTATCCATAAATCAATAGTTTTAATAACCTGTTATATCTTCATTTTTTAATATTTTACATATTGAACTAGTACCTAATCTTTCAGCACCTGCCTCTATAAATTTTTCTGCATCAGAAATCGATTTAACACCTCCAGCAGCCTTTATCTTAACATTTTTTCCAACATGCTCTTTCATAAGCTTTATATCTTCCAAAGTAGCTCCACATGTTCCCATTCCAGTAGATGTCTTTATAAAATCTGCACCAGACACTGTTACTATCTCACACATCTTTACTTTTTCACATTCCTCTAAATAACATGTTTCTATAATAACCTTTAATATTTTCTCTCCAATAATTGCTTTTATTTCTTTTATCTCATTTTCTATCTTATCATAGTCTCCATTTTTAATGTCTGAAATATTTACAACCATATCAACTTCATCTGCTCCATTTTTAATTGCATCTTCAGCTTCAAATACCTTTGTTGCAGTAGTTTGATATCCTAGAGGAAATCCTATTACTGTACATACCTTTATTTTACTATTTAAATATTCTGCTGCTCTTTTTACATATGATGGTGGTATACAAACTGATGCTACATTCATATTTATAGCCTCATCACATAAAACCTTAATATCTTCCCATGTCGTTATAGCCTTTAAAATAGTATGGTCTACCGTTTTTAATATGTGTTTCATAAAATCCTCCTAAATATATAATTAATATAGTTAAACTAGTTTTTTAAGTGTAACTTTCTTTTGGCAATATTTAATATCATATCAACTTCTTCAACTTTAAAAATGGTCATTAGTAATGTATAAATTCCACCTCCAACTATTACTGAAATGGTTAATGATACTAATTCGTTAAGTCTACCTACTCCTAAAAGTCCAAATATAAATTTATACGTAAAATATGATAAAATTCCCATAATAACTGATGCTACTAATGATTTTAAGGTTGCTTTTATTATCTTATCTTGTCCAAAATAACCTACTTTCCTTCTTAAATTTAGGAAAAGTAACAATATACATGCAATTGATGATGAACTAGTTGCAAGAGCAAGACCACCATGAGCCATAGGTTTTATTAAAATTAAATCTAGCACTATATTTACACAAACAGATATAATACCATTTACCATAGGTGTTTTTGTATCTTGTAATGAATAAAAAACTTTACCTAATATATCTCTAAGTCCGAATGCAGTCATTCCAACTGCATAGAAAACTAAAGCAGTTGCTGTCATTTGAGTTGCTCTAGCATCAAAAGCTCCTCTTTCAAATATAATTCTAACAACTGGATTTGCAAAAACAATAGACCCAACTGAAATAGGAATCATAGAAATTATTATCATATTGACACTAGATTTAACTGAACTTGTAAATTTTTTTTGATTATTCTCTGCACTTAATTTCGACAGCATGGGATACATAACAGACACTATTGAGGCTGTAAATGTCCCTGTAACAAAACCATTTAGCCTATCTGCATAAGTAAGTGCTGGTATGCTACCTTTAACTAATGTAGATGCTAAAGTTGTATCAACTAATGAGTTTACTTGATTAACAGCAACACCTATAAACACTGGTGAAAGTAATGCCAGCAATTTTATAAGACTATCATCTTTAAAGTCTAAGTAAAATGAATATTTGTAATCTGTTTTTTTAACAAAAAACAGGTAAAAAAGTAGCTGAACTATCATAGCAACTACAGCACCAACTGGAAGTACATATGGTCCAAATACGGTACTTATCATTATTGAAATAATTATTACTATATTATAGGGGATACTACCAAATCCAACTATAATAAAATTTTCTTTTATTTGTAAAAATGCTGACATAACACTAGTGATACCTATAAATATTATTCCTGTTATAAGTACTTTAGTAAATTTTACAGTAAGCTCAAATCTTTCGCCTTCAAATCCTATAGCAAATATACTCACAAGTTGTTTTGAAAAAATCACACCCAGTATAGCTACAATTATGCATATACCAACTATTATATTTAAAACATTGTTTAAAAATTTTACTGCTTGTTTTTCACCTTGTTTACTACTTATATCTTGATACATTGGTATAAAAGTAGTAACTATAGCAGTTCCTATTGCTGCAAATATAATATTTGGTATATTCATAGCTGTCAAATAACTTTCTGTATACAAACCTGTTCCATAAATTGACGATAAAACTAATTCTCTACCCATGCCAAGAATCTTAGATATTACAGTAACTATCATCAAGTAAAAAGTTGCTTTAGCTACCTTGCTCATTTTATCACTCCACTTCTAACACACTTCTTTTAGTTCAGTAAAAGCCAGCCTATTATATATAATTTAATATATTATTCCTACATTTTACAAAGATAATAGTAGTTGTTTATTTTTTAATATATCATAAATAATATTACCTTCATGTTTTTTATTTCTACAACATTTTCTATAATTACAATTTAAATCTAATAGTATAAATTTAATTGAGCTCACAGAAATGGAGTTATTATTTTCTAATCTTGGTAAAACAAAAACACTTATATTGGTTATATATTCAAATTTCATTTTATTCATTTCTTATAACTTAATAATCTCCACATAAGGAAAATATATAATCATTTTTAAGTTATATTTTAACATATTTTATCTATTTTGAAAAATTTTAATCACTTTTACTAAATAACTATTCATTTAAAGAAAATTTAAAAAAGTATTCTCCTCAATGAAGAATACTTAACAGAAATATATAAGTGCATTTTAAAGAAAATATATCAATATGATTATTAATAATCGTCACTAAGCTAGTAAAAACTCAACTTTTCTACAAGTTAAAGTAATGTAGAAGTAATTTTTATTTTATTAACTTCATGTTTTCCTATTGAAAAACCATTATTGACTATGCGTAAGTATAACAAAAGAAAAAATAAAAGCAGGAGAATCTTTCTCCTACTTTCTTTTATATTAGCTTTAAAATATTAATAAAAATGCTTTAATTGTTTTAATTTACTTGGATGTCTTAATTTTCTTATTGCTTTAGCTTCTATTTGTCTTATTCTTTCTCTAGTAACTCCAAACACTTTTCCAATCTGTTCTAATGTCTTAGGGTCATCATCATCAATGCCAAATCTCATTCTCAAAACCTGCTGTTCTTGTTCTCCAAGACCTGTAAGTAATTCTTCTATTTTTTCTTTTAAATTATGTTGTTCCACTTCATACATTACAACATCTTTAAAATCAGCATCTGATGGTATAAATTCAACTAAACTACTATCTTCATCTTCTTTTAATGGTGTATCCAAAGATACAACATTTTTATCTCGTTTTAATAATTCCAATACTTTCTCAACCTCAAGACCACAAGCATCTGCAATCTCATCTACAGTTGGTTCTCTTAATAATACATTTAAAAGTTCTTGTTTCTTTTTCTTTACAAAATTTATTCTTTGGTGAAGATGTATAGGTATTCTAATAGTATTTTCGCAATCATCAATATATCTTGTTATGCTTTGTTTTATCCACCATGTGGCATAAGTGCTAAATTTGTATCCTTTTTTATAATCGTACTTCTCTACTGCTTTTATAAGTCCTATATTTCCCGCTTGAATTAAATCTAGCATATCAATACTATCTCTTTTATATCTTTTTGCTATGCTCACTACCAACCTATAATTTGAATTTATAAACTTTTCCTTTGCTACTGAAGATGAGTTGATTATTTCCTTTGCCAGCTCTACCTCTTCTCCCGCTGACAACATTTTGTATTCCTCAATTTCCTTTAAATACATTTTCATCGCATTTGATACATTTGATGAACCCACACAAATATAATTTTCATAATTATTTTCTTTTTTAGTATCCATAATCAAACCCCTTCTATTCATAGAATTTGCTAAAACAAAAATAAATAATTTAAAACTACATAATCTGCAATTACATAATATCCTCTTCTTCAAATAAGTTGTTTTGTATATTATGTATACAAAGTTATAAAAACTATACCTATAATATTATTCTACTTCTAACCCTAATATCCTTCTTATATATATAATTTATTTTATTATATATTGTTATATCCTAAGTTTTTAAATTGATATATGTCTAAAAAAAGACTGTTAATTAAACAGTCTTTTTATATATATATGCTTGTTATTTACTTTTCATGATGATTGCATCCACATCCACAATTTTCATCGTGATGATGATGTTCTTCTTCTAAAGCTTTAACTTGTTGTTCCATCTCATTAAACTCTTTTACCATTATGTCATAAGTTGGAAGTGCTGCCTCAGTATCATACTCTTCGCCTCTCCAATCAGCATACATCATAGCATCACCATTAGTTAAAACCAATCTACCTGACATAGTTATGTTATCTACTTCTTCTAGAAATTCTATTTGTTTTTGTAAAACTTCCCCTTCTAATTCTACATCTTCATCTAAACACTGTACTATCATTACTGGAGCGTAATAATCCTCATCATCTTTAACATTTACAATAATATCTAAAGTTCCCTCTGCACCTTCTTCAAATTCTGCTAATTCAACATTTGTATCAATCATATCCTGAGGTACTAATAAATCTTCTATTAAATATTTTATTACTCTATCTTTTACTAATTCTTTTGACATTTATTTTTTCTCCTTCCGATTCTATAACATTATCATAATCATTTCTATATTATAGTATACTACATTAATTGTTTTTTCAATCTCTTATAAAAATTATTTTTTTATTATTTACCTTATATTACCTTTTTTATTACAAACTTGTAATCGCATTGATTTAAAAAATAGTTTATATTTAGTATAATAGAAATGTAGCACATATTTTTATTCAATATATTGATAAAATATATATTGAAAATGTAATGTATGTTAAATCTAGGAGGATTATTATGAAGTTTAAAAAACAAATTAGCTCTATTATTATATCTACTATGCTTGTGTTTGGAAGTTTAAACCTTGCTTATGCAGATGGTACAAATGTCGTTACACTTGGAGCTAACTTATCAGAGTCTCAAAAGCAACAAATGCTTAATTATTTTGGAGTTAAAAAAGACCAAGTCTTAGTTTTAGATGTAACAAATGCAGAAGAAAGACAATATTTACAAGGTGTTGCAACAGAGAGCCAACTTGGTAAAGTTACTATTTCTTGCTCATATGTTGAGCCTACAACAAAAGGCAATGGCATTAATGTTAAAACAGCAAATTTAACTTGGGTAACTAGCTCAATGATTGCTTCAACACTTACAACAGCTGGTCTTGAAAATGCAAATGTTATTGCTGCTGCTCCATATCCTGTAAGTGGTACTGGTGCATTGACAGGAATTATGAAAGCATTTGAAGATGCATCAGGAAAAAAACTTGACGAAACAAAAAAGGAAATTGCTTCTGAAGAGTTAGTAGTTACAGGTGATTTAGGAGATGATATAGGTCAAGAAAAAGCAACTGGTGTAATGAATGATATAAAAACAGAAATTGTAAAAAATGGTACAAAGGATACTAATCAAATAGCCAACACAATAAATAATGTTGTAAATAATTACAATATTACTATTACACCAGAACAAAAAGAGCAAATTCAAGGTGTAATGAAAAAAATAGCTGACCAGGATTATGATTACAACAACATGAAAAATACATTAGACAATGTATCAAATAATGTAAATGAACAATTAAAAAAATTAGGTGAAAGTGTTAAGGGCTCTGGAATACTAGATACTATAGGTGGATGGTTTAGTGGAATAGGAGATTGGTTCTCTGGTTTATTCTCAGGAGGAGATAAAAAAGATCTAGGAATCTTAAATAACACTAATGATGAGTCTCTTGGCTCAAATGCTGTGATAAACTCTACAGATGGTGTTCAAATAGATCCACAAGATAATACTAACTCTAATGATAATAGCAATACAAATAATTCAGAAAATAATAGTGAAAATAATGGTAACTCTCAATCAGGTGAAAATAACACAACTAATAATTCTGAAAATCAATCCAATACTGACGACTCAGTTGGTTTCTTTGAAAAAATAAAAAATTGGCTTTCAGGCTTATTTTAAAAATTAAGTAAAAAAAGAATTGCCTAACATAGAAATTTTCTATAAAAGGCAATTCTTTTTATTTCCAATAAATTCTTATTACTCACTCATTTTTTGAGATTTTTCTATACATGCACATATAGCTTTTATAACAGATGCTCTAAAACCTTCCTCTTCAAGGACTTTAACTGCTTCTATAGTAGTCCCTCCAGGTGAGCATACCATATCTTTTAGTTCACCAGGATGTTTTCCTGTTTCAAGTACCATTTTTGCAGAACCCATAACTGCTTGTGCTGCAAATTTATATGCTTGTTGTCTTGGCATTCCTGCAATTACTGCTGCATCTGCAATAGCTTCTATAAACAAAAACACATAGGCTGGTGCAGAACCACTCGCTCCAATCACTGCTTCTATAAGATATTCTGGTACGACTTCAGTGTTTCCAAAAGAACTAAATACTTCTACCACTGCTTCTAAGTCTTCATCTTTTATATTTTTATTTATAGATATTGAAGACATAGCCTCATTTACAAGTGCAGGAGTATTAGGCATAGTTCTAACTATTTTTTTATTTTCACCTATAATTGCCTCTATATCTTTTATAGATTTTCCTGCTGCTATTGTAACTATAATTTTACTATCATCTACAAAATCTTTTATCTCTTCTAAAATATCATCATATATGTCTGGCTTAACAGCTACAATTACTATATCAGAAGTTCTAGTAACCTCTTTTGAATCTTTTGTAGTATTTATACCAAAATTTGCATGTATTCTATCAAGAGTTCCTTGAGTATATGCTGATGCTGTTACCATATTAGGTTCAACTAATTTTGAATTTACTATACCACCTATCATAGCACTGGCCATATTTCCTGCACCTATAAATCCAATTTTTTTCACTGTAATACTCCTCCTTAAATAGGTAATAACTAAATTTTAAGCTTCTTTAACTGTATCAGAATTTTCAAATGGATTTGGTATACTTACCACTAAAATTCTTACCATCTTATTAGTATAGTTAACCCAATTGTGATTGTTCTTTTCACTATTGTAGTGTATTGTATCACCTGGATACATTTCAATTTGCTCATCACCCAAAAACACTGTAAGAGTGCCCTCTAAAACATATACAAATTCTTCACCACTATGTACATAGCAACAAATTTCTTCACTACTTTTACTTGGAAGAATTTCAATTAATCTTGGTAACATAGTTTTTTCTTTTAAATTAGATGATAAATGATAATGTATAAATGTTGAATTTTCTACATCAAAAACTTCTTTTTCATAACTTCTTAATACAGGTCTCTTATGCTCCTTTGGTTTCATAAAAAAGTAAGTCAAATCTACATCCAATACATTTGCTATTTTACCCAATGAATCTGTTGCCACACTTGTTAATCCTCTTTCAAGTTGTGACAAAAATCCAATTGATAAGTTTGTTTTCTCACTCATATCTTTCAGTGTCATTTGTTTTTGAGTTCTAAGTTGCTTTATTTTTGCTCCTATGTCCTTATTCAAAACCATCACCCCTAAATAATTTTAATTTTTTCATAATATAAATATAAGAATATAAATATAGGCTATTATATCTATAATATTTCACCTCAAAAAAACTTTATTAGTATAAATATAATTTATTCACTTTCTTTTGTCTACACATTTATCATTATTTATAATTTATTATTGTATATATCTCTACCTAATTTAGCAAAAGTTATTAATTATTTTTCTATTTTTTAATATATCTGATTATGATTACTTTTTTTATATTATAAAACTTAAGTTATTCATATAATTTGCTTTATTATTTATATAGTTCATAATATATAAATCTTATTAGTATAATTTTTATCAGATTACTATCTTTAATTTGTGTACATTGCATTATATAGTTTATTTGAATTTAACTATTAAAAATTAAGCTTATTATATTGCTATTTCTACAGATTCTTACATCCTTTATAATAATTATAACATAATTTTACAATTTAATAGTATCTATTCAATGCCTTTTTTTATTTATACAACATCTTATATTTTATAGTCCAAAACTATACATATTTTTCTAATGTTTATACAGATACAGCCTTGTTATTTCCTAATTTAGCAATCGTTATCAAAATATTTATCATCTTTTTAAATTCCATTTTTAATTTTTCTGTCTAACAATAATTTTCATAACAAAGCATATGAAATCATCTTATAACCTCAATCATACGATTTTAAATATATCTCTATTCTAAAGATACTTTCTTTTTTTGTCAAAATTTTTCTATTTTTTATAAATAATTATTCGTTGTAATAAATAATGTGTTTAATATAAAATAAACTAACTTTATGTATAAACACGACTATTCTTAATAAAATGCGTCCAAAAGTTAATATTCATTTATTTTATAGTATAATATTATCATACTTATTTTGTTGAAATATATCTTTGTTTGTATAAACAAAACAATTGAAAATAATTATAAAAATCTACTAAAAATACATCTTCTGCTCTATAAATTTATTTATACTAAAATAAAAATTCTGTAAAAAATAAGATATATATTTATAAAAAATAATTTTTATAAATATATATCTTATTGATATCAGTACTTATTCTATATAAAAACGCCATAAAAAATCTTTTGCTTCTTCTGCATAATCTATATTTATACGTTTACTAGTTTTTATATCCAATTCACCTTCACTAAATACCTTTTTTCCTTCATTATCATAATAAAAGTCACTTATATATAATTCTTCACCCATTATACTCTTACTATTTAAGCTTCTATCTATTTTTAAAGCCTTACAAAGTTTTCCTGGTCCATTAGTAATATTTTTTATTTGATACTTACTCAAATTATCATACAATTTATTATATCTATTTATAGATATCTCATCTAAAGAAGTTATTGGTTCGACACCTCTTATCAACACACACTCTGGTACATTTTCTATATTCGCTGATAGATTTAGACAATTGTACATACCATAAATTAAATAAACATATATATGTCCACCATCTAAATACAGAGGCTTAGTTCTCTCAGTTCTTTTATCACCATATACATGTGCACCTTTGTCATTTATACCCATGTATGCCTCTGTCTCTACTATCTTGGTAACAATTGTTTTGTTTTCATACTTTCTTATTAAATATTTACCTAATATAGATTTAGCTAAATCAATTCCATTTTTCCTAAAAAAATCCTTTTCCAAAATTTCACCTCATAAAGTTTATTTATAGTCAGTTAAATACAGCTAAAATTATAAGTAAAATTAGTCTGCTTTTAATTGTATATTAATATATAAAATAATGGATTTCAATATTTACTACTTATATATATCAAAAAATTCTATCTCGAATTTTTCAATATTATCATTGTAATTTGATTTATCATAGACTTCTTCAACTACTTCTTTAATTGGGAATATGATTTTCACCTCTGTTCCTTCTCCTAATTTACTATCTATATAAATTTCTCCATTTTGAATTTCAATTAACGATTTTGCAAGACACAATCCTATTCCACTGCCGAATTCATTTGATATACCACTATTTTCAATTTGTTTAAATCTATTAAATATGTCATTTAATTTTTCCTTTTCTATACCTATTCCAGTATCTTTTATAAGTATTTCTACATTTTCACCTTCTTTATATATTCCTACAAGTATTTCTCCATCTTCTAAAGTAAACTTTATAGCATTTGATAATATATTCAATATTATCCTTTCTATAGATTCTGGGTCAAGACCTACTCTCATAGTTTCCTCATTTGTATCAAAAACTAAGTCGATTCCCTTAGATTTTGCATAACTGCTAATGGATGTAACTATTCTTTCTGTTATATCGATAATATCAAAGTTAACTGCTTTAATCTTATATATTTCTGATTTAACTTGAGAAATATTTATTATATTATCTATTAATCTTAATAATCTAAACATGTTTTGTTTAGTTATTTTTATGTGTTCTCTTAATATATCTTGACAGTCAATTATCTTGCTTTTTTTATAAAGATTCTCGATAAGCTGAACTGAGCTATAGATATTATTTAAAGGAGTCTTGAGTTCATGAGATATATTAGCATAGAACTCCATCTTCATCTGGTCATACTGTCTTTGTTTTATTAATGCTTTTTTAAGTCTCTCAGACTCTCTTTGTACACTTAAATCTTTAATGATTCTCACTCTACTTCTCTTTTGTCCAAAGTATAAGGTTCTTGATATCATATTTACTTCTTTAATATGATTGTTTTCATTTACTATATGAATACTTTTTTCTCTTTCACCTATATTTAAATTGTTTATGTATTTTTTTACTAAGATATTTCTATATTTTTGTGTTGTTACTCCTAGTACATCACTTGATATTCCAAATAATTCTCTAAAAGCTCTATTTGTATAAAGTACTCTTGATGTACTTAAATCTTCAAGAAAAATAGCCTCTGGTATAGCATCTAATAATTTTTCATATATTATTTTTTGTTCATTTACTGTTCTAAGTATATTTATTTCTTTGGTTATATCTCTAAATGTAAGTAACTTAAATAATTTATTATTTGACCAATAATCTCCAACTCTCACTTCTTCAACATGTTCTTCACCATCTGAATCAGACATTACAAAATTAACTATACAATTTGCTGTATCATTATAACTTACTATTTCAGCTTTCTTTTCTTTTGTTAGATTTAATCTTTTAAAGTCTCTATTATCAAAGAAATCTATGTTAAAAGTTTCAAAATATTTTTCTAATGTCATATTAACTAGCTCTTTTGATGTACATTTAAAACTCTTTTCATATTTTTTATTTATGCTTATTACTTTATTCTTCTTTATACCACCTTCTGCACTTCTTACAAGTATAGGAGAGGGTATATTTAATATTATATTTTCATAATCTTTATTTATAGCCCTTATCTCTTTATCCATTTTTATTTCATTTGTAATATTATTTAAGCTTATTAAATAATTACTTTCTTCTTCATTATTACTTAAACTTAGCAAATATATTTTATTATTTAGCTCTACTTGTTTATCAATTATACTTATATCCTTATCAAATTTTTTTAGCTTTTCAGCTACACACTCATCTTCTTTTATAAAATTTAATATGTGATAAAAGTTTTTCATGTCCTTTGAAAATTCATCTTTAAATGCATTATTTGTATAACTTATATTAAAATCATAATCTGTTATTATCCATACATTTGGTATAGTATCAAGTGCTTGTCTTAATAACTCTTTTCTTTCATCTATGTAATTTTTTAATGTTTTCTGTATAGTCATATCCTTTTCTATTGCTAGATTTATCTTACTTAATTGTTCTGACTTTTTACTTAACTTCTTATTTATTGAATTTAATTCATAATATGGATATACTATTCTATTACTTAGACTGTATACATACACATAGTAAGTATGATTACATAACAATAAATACACTACTCCTATTAATCTATCTGTATCTACTATACTAATTTGACAAGTTGTTATAAAACCTATAATAGTTGCAAATAAAGCAAAGTATGATAAATTTTTTATTAAGCTATAATGTTCAGCTTCACTATTGATTTTGTTTAATACAAACAATAAATTGAACAAAGATATGACAATATTAATTGACATAATAATCATATTCAAATAAAAGTTATTAAAAATACTTCGTAGAAAATAATCTACTATTACAAAAGTACTGTTGAAAATCAACAAATGACTTATTCTCAGTTTTTTTATTTTAGAAATTGTTAAGTATATAAATGTAGATATATTAATTATACTTAAATTGAGTATCATAACTTGGAATTTTTGAATCTCTAATTCTGCTATGCCTAAAATCCCCACAAAAACTAATACAAGGCATCCTAATTTTAGTATATTTATAAATTCATCTTTTTCAAAACTAGTTATATAAACTATAGAATATCCAAATATCCAAAGTAAAATTATCCTATACATATTTATGGAAACTGTATACAAATTTATATTCAAAAGTGCAATAATTAAAAATAACCCATTAGCCAATATATAGACCTTATTCTTCCTTAAAGTTCCCTTAGATTCCATATTCCCCACCACTTCTTCATTTTTATATAGTTTTATCTATAAATATGTTACCACAATTCTCCCAAAAAATTTGTCACTTTCTAGTTATAAAAAAAAATGAGTAAAGTTTTTAAAATTTTACTCATTTTATAGATTTTGTATATTTAATTTAAAAAGCTGGAACGATACTTCCTTTATATTCATCTTGTATAAACTTTTTAACTTCTTTACTATTCATAGCTTCTGATAAAGCTTTAATCTTATCACTATCCTTATTATCTTCTCTACAAGCAATTATATTTACATATGGAGAATCACTTGATTCTATTACTATTGCATCTTTAGTAGGATTTAAATTAGCTGTTAAAGCATAATTAGAATTTATTACTGCTCCATCAACATCTTTTAATACTGTTGGTAATTGTTCTGCATTCATTTCTTTTATTTGTATATTTTTAGGATTTTTAGTTATATCTTTTTTAGTTATAAGTTCGCCATCTTTTACTTCTATTAATTTATGTTTTGCTAATAATTTAAGTGCTCTAGCTCCATTAGTCGCATCATTTGGTACAGCTATAACTGCTCCATCTTTTACTTCATCTAATGATTTAACTTTTTCTGAATAGAATCCCATTGGCTCTATATGAACTTTAGATGTATAAGTAAGTTTATATCCTTTTTCCTTAACAGTCTCCTCTAGAAATGGAATATGTTGAAAGAAGTTAGCATCCAAAGAACCTTCATCTAAGGCTGTATTTGGAAGCACATAATCATCAAATATCTTTACTTCTAAATCATATCCTTTTTCTTTTAATAAAGGTTTTGCAACTTCCAATATTTTTGCATGTGGATTTGATGATGCCCCTACTAATATTTTTTTATCCTCTTTGTTTGAACATCCTACTGCTGATATTGCTATTGCTGACACTAATGCTACTGATAATAATTTTTTTAATTTCATTTTTTACTCCCCCTTTAAAAATGTTTTATTGATTAAATTATTTTAGTTTCTTATACGCTAGATTTCCTAAACCTTGTATTATTTGAACTAGTATTACAAGTGCTATTACTGTATAAACCATTACTGCTGTATCAAATCTTTGGTATCCATAAATAAGTGCTATATTACCTAGTCCACCAGCTCCTACTGCACCTGCCATAGCTGTATAACCAAGTATAGAAATTACTGACAATGTAATTCCAGATACAATTGAAGGCATTGCTTCTTTTATCATAACTTTAAATACTATTTGTTTTTTTGTAGCCCCAAAAGATTTGGCAGCTTCTATTAGTCCCTTATCAACTTCATTTAATGAACTTTCTATAATCCTAGCGATAAATGGTGCTGCACCAATAGTTATTGGTACTATTGCAGCAGTTTCTCCTATACTTGTTCCAACAATTAATCTTGTTATTGGAATCATTGCAACTATAAGTATCATAAACGGGAAACTTCTAAATATGTTTACTATAAATCCTAGTGCACTATTAATCGTGCTATTTGGTTTTAATCCATCTGGTTTTGTCACTACTAATATAATTGCTAGTATAAATCCTAATATTGTTGCCACTACAGTTGGTACTATGACCATATATAAAGTTTGTAGTAATGCATTTGGAAATAGTGTTGTTAAAAAATCAATTAGACTATTCATTTATCATTTCCTCCCATCTTATGTCCTTATCTGTAAGATACTGTTTTACTTTCTCTCCGCTTTTATCTGAAACATTTATAATAAGTGAACCTAAAATATCCTCTTTAAATTGTTCTAATTTCCCAAATATTATAGATACATCTATGTTTAACTCTCTTGCCATTGTTGTAATAATAGCATCATTAGAAATGTCTTTAGGGAATAGTATTTTTATATTTGTTCCTTTTGGTAAAATTATACTTTCTTCACCTATTAATTTTCTAAGTCCCTTAGTATTTCTCAAGAAAATTTCTTCTGTATCTCCTACTTCTAATACCTCTCCATTTTCCATTATTGCCACTCTTCCGCAAATTTGTTTTATAACTTCCATTTGATGAGTTACAACTATTATTGTTATTCCTAGGTTTTTGTTTATATCTTCAAGTAATGAAAGAATTGATTTTGTAGTATTTGGGTCTAGTGCTGAAGTTGCTTCATCACAAAGAAGTACTTGTGGGTTTAGTGCTAAAGCTCTAGCAATTGCAACTCTCTGTTTTTGACCACCACTTAAGTTTCTTGGTTTATCATTTTTCTTTTCAGATATACCAACCACTTCTAGTAACTCTAAAACTCTTTTTTTAATTTCTGCCTTTGTATATCCAAAACACTCTAAAGGTAATGCTACATTATCAAATACTGTTTTTCTTTCAAGTAATGAAAAGTGTTGAAAAATCATTCCTAACTCTTTTCTTAAATCCCTCATTTGCTTTTCATTTAATGACTTTACTTCCTTATCAGATACAAGCACACTACCTTCTTGATATTCTTCTAGCCCATTTATGCATCTAAGTAGTGTTGATTTTCCAGCACCACTATGACCTATTATCCCAAAGATTTCTCCAGATTCTATCTCAATACTTACATCTTTAAGTACTTGAGTCTTTCCATAATACTTATTAACATTTTTTATGCTAACCATAAAATTTCCTCCCCACATATTCTGCTCAATTTGTATGTTTATTTTTATTTATGTATTTTAAATTTGTATCTAACAAAATAAAAGCCTGAGTATAAACTCAGGCTTAAAAAGCTATTTATACTCATCTATCAACTATATCAGTTGCAGGATTTAGCACCAATGTATATAAAATATACTGGTTGCCGGGTTTCAAAGGGCCAGTCCCTCCACCACTCTTGATAAGACGTTATTTAATTTAATTCGATTATCATTTGTTGCTATGTTATATATAATATATTTATTAATAATATTTGTCAATAAATTTATTTAAAATTTTTATTTTTTATTATTCCTAATTAAAGATAAATAACTATTTTTTATTGTTTCCTGTTATTCCTAATCTATCATTCATATCTTTTATCATTTTTCTAAAACCACTACCTATATCATTTCCAACATCTTCTGTTCCATGAACTAATTTCATAAAGTCATTTTGACCTTTTTTCATATCTTCGTTAGATACTTTATCTAATTTTGCTAGTCTAGAATCTATATCCTTTACTAATCTTTCACCTTCAGTTATTAATTCATCATTCATTTTCTTTAATTCAGCATCTTCTGTTTTACCATCTTTTTTAAGAGAATCTACAAATGATTGTATTTTATCTCTACTGTCTTTATATGCTGCCTTTACATCACTTAAATATTTTTCATTTCCTGGATATTCTTTATCCTTAAACTGATTATTTATACTTTCTGGAGTATCATAAATAGAATATCTATTTAAACCTGCTATATAATCATTATAGCTTGTTGAATAATAATTCATATAGCCTTCATTGTTATTTACTGATTCGTTTGGATTTTTTCCTGCATTTTCATCTGGTTGTTCAGTTTTTTTAGTACATGCTGTCATACCTATAGCTAATACTAACGCAAGTCCTACAAATAAAGTTCTTTTTAATTTCATTTTTATTACCCTCCTAGATGTTTTATATTACAAAAAGTTTTAATAATTCTCTTTCTTACATTTAGTATTTCTATATTTTTATTTTTTATTTACTAAAATTAAACAATTTATAATTTATTTTTTGGGAAATTATAATAGATAAGTAATTAAATAAAAAAATATAATTTTATTATTGATATTGATTATCATTCATAGTATAATTTAATTAATTGATATTAGTTTTCATTTGAAGGAGGTTATCTTTTATGCATTGTTGCAATTCACAATTTTGTTGTAAGAATAAAATTGAATCATCATATATAAAATGGCTTTTAGAAGTTTTAGGTCCAGTTTTTTTAGGCTCTAAACCTGCTGAAATAATAAATATTTCATTTACTGACGTAAATAGAAAGGAAAAAATTAGTGATATTTACAAATATTTATATAAGTGTAAAAAGATAGATTTTATAGCTATTGATAAAGAAAAAAAAGGATTAAAAATATTATTTGTAAATAAAACTGCATTGTCAGAAAGATTAAAATGTAAAAAAACAGTAAATTTTTTGAAGTTTTTAGGATACAAACAAAATACTAATGTAAATGCTTATTTAGAGCATCTAGTTGAAAAACTTAAAACTGATACTTTTCCTGATGAAATAGGTATTTTTTTAGGATATCCCCTTAAAGATGTGATTGGATTTATGGGATATAGTAACTGTGAAGTTTCTATGATTAAATATTGGAAAGTTTACGGTGATCCAAAACAATCAGAAGACACATATTCTAAGTTTTTGCTTCATCGTAAAAAAATGAGAAAATTGCTTGACTACATAAGTGTAGATAAAATAGTAAGCTGTTTCTAATTAGATTTAATTCTATAAAATAATTAAAAATAAAAATACATCCTTTTTTATCATGTTATTACCACAATAACTTAAGGATGTATTTTCTATTTTAATATACTAATTTTGATTATATAACATATCTTTAATATTTATTTTCTTTTCTTGCATTCCATTAGACATCAAGAATTCTTGTGTATCCTCTAACTCTTTTATATCCTTATCTGTTATCTTAGAACTAAAATCATACCAAGAATACATTTCCTTTGTTTCATCTAAAGTTAAACCAACTTCTTTTGATACATCTTCCATTACCTTATCTTTATTTTCATCCATATATTTTAAAGTTTCTTCATGAACTTTCATAAATCTTTTTACTAATTCAGGATATTTTTGAGAAAAATCATCACTTACTGCAGTAACTATTATTCCACTAACTAAACCTTCTCCATTTACTATCATTTTGCTACCTGCATTTATTGTTTTTAGAGCTACTGGACCTGCAAGCATTGCAACATCAGCACTTTTACTTTCTAATGCAGAGGCAGCGCTAGGAATATCCATGTTTACATATTCAACATCATCTATAGTATAACCTTCCTTAGCAAGTGCAGCAATCAATAATTGATGAAGTATAGTCCCTTTTGGCCCTACAATTTTCTTACCTTTTAAATCTTTTATAGATTTGATATTTTCATTGTTAGTTATAAGCATATATCCTTTTGGTGATCTGCTATAGATATTTGTAATTTTAAGCCCAACTCCATTAGAAGCAGCTATTATAGCAGATGTTCCACCTAATGCATGCAAAAAGTCTAATTCTCCAGCAGCTAGTGCCTGAGTTTGTTCTGGGCCTGTTGTTAGTTCATGAAAATTAACTTTTATATTATCCTTTTTAAATTCCTTACCAAATGAATCATCCTTCTTTTCCAGTATACTTGGAACATTAAGTGGAGACTTTACATAGGTTAAATTTATTTCCTTAGGTAAACTAGTCTCTTTTTTTGTAGGAACATCTTTATTACCCTCTTCTTTTGTTGAACATCCCACAGTACCAACCAATACCATTACTAAAGATGTCATTACTGCTAAAATTTTTTTGTTTCTTTTAATCACTTAAAACTCCCCCAATTCCCTTAATATTTCTTTTTTTAAGCTTATATAATAGCTTTTAGTTAAATCTCTATTATATTCATCTTCGACACTAAATTGTTTAATCCCTTTATTTTTACTAAAAACAATTATTTTCTTTGCTATTTCCATAGCTTCTTCGATATTATGAGTTACAAATACTACCCCTTTTTTAGTATTTTTATGGATATTTACTACTTCTTTTTGCATTTTTCTTCTTGTAAAATAATCTAATGCAGCAAATGGTTCATCCATCAATAGAATATCTGGGTTAAAAGAAAGAGCTCTTGCAATACTTACTCTATGAGCCATTCCTCCTGAGAGCTCATTTGGATATGAGTTTTTAAACTTTTCAAGTTTCATCATCTTTAAATACCTATCTAAATCAACCTTATTTCTATTATTTTTTTCAGTATGTAAAAGTATATTTTCACTTACATTTAGCCATGGCATTAGTCTACTTTCTTGAAAAACAACCCCTACTTTTGGGATACACTTTTTATCATTATAAAAAAAATATACATTTCCACTAGTAGCACTTTCAAGACCTGCTAAAATTCTAAGCAAAGTTGTCTTCCCACAGCCACTTTCCCCTAATATAACCGTTATTTCTTCGCTAGATATACTCAATGATATATCATCAAGCACTAAATGTTCTTTATTATCAACTAAATACTTTTTATGTATATTCTCTAATAAAAATCCATTTCTAACCATTTAAATCAACCTGCTTCCCTTTGCTAAATTTTGCTATTGCCATTGAAAATAGATAATCTGAAAGTATACCTAAAAAACCAATAACAAAAATTCCAACCAGTACAATATCAGTTCTTGACATATCCTTACCATCAGAAATCAAGTATCCTAAACCAGAAGAAGCCGCAATAAGTTCTGCACCAATTATAGCTCTAAAGCTATACCCAAGACCTAGACTAAGTCCAACAATAATATCTAACATAGAATTAGGAATTATTATTTTGCAAAAAATTCTTTTCTTAGATAAATTAAAAGACTTTCCTACTTCGATTAATTTACTGTCACAATTTTTTATCCCTTTTAGCGTATTTAAAAATATTGGGAAAAACGATGCTAAAACTATAATTATAATTTTAGACTCTTCACCTATACCAAACCATAAAATCAGCATAGGTATTAAAGCTAGTGGAGGTGTACTTCTCATAAATTCAAATAGTGGCTTGAAATACTCATACATTTTTTTATTTACACCAAATACGATTCCAAGTGGTATTGCTATCAATGAACTTATTAAAAAACCTATAAATATCCTCTTAACACTAGCATAAACATTTAAAAAAATAGAACCATCATTTATCATTTTTATAAAAGTTTCGAAAACTCTTTCAGGTGGAGGCAAAATATAGCTACTCCATATACCTAAAACACATACAATTTTCCATAAAATTAAGATTAGTAAGAAAATGTAATATCCTTTAAACTTTTTATGAATTCTCTCCAGCATCTAAAACTCCTTTTTAATATACCTACCCCTGCTACCATTTTTATTCTTTAAATATATTTTAAATCACAATTAAAATGCACTATAAAAATTAATCTATGCCAATTCTTACTCCACCTGACCTCATTCTGTCAGAAGGTGTTGCATCTGTATTCAGACTAGACAATCTCTCCGATGGTTGTATAATAACTATTTGGCCAGGTTCAACAAACTCCATATGATAAGATTCCCCTGAAGTCTGACCAACAAAAGTTTTCCATGATAGTTTTGCTACTTTAGGATATGGTTCCCTTCCAGTCCATGCTACTAACGCATCTGGGTCAACACAACAAGGCCCTTCAAGTATCAGAGGGTTACCATCTGTTATTATGGCAATATCTTGATTTTGGCTTGTTTTATTTATTAAATGTGTAGTAAAAAGTCCTTTTTGAGATATTACTCCTGAACCAATTAATTTTACACTATAATCTAGTTGTTCTGAAAATGCTAATAAGTTTTCGCTCTCAACACAAATCGAGTCACCTGGGTCAATTGATATTACATCTACATGATAAGCATTTTGTGCTAGGTAAATTTCACCTTCACCTTCAACAACCATTATTGGCATTTGTTCTCCTGTCAATGACCTTTGAACATGTCCTAGTAATGCTCTACCTAAACCACCGCCATTGTTTGGGCCTAATATTAATTTTTCAAAGTTAAAATTTCCTTTAAATGCTACCATAGCACCTTTTTTAGCAAAAAATTTACCACTTCCTCTTGCTATACACATAAGTTCGTTTGTCACATCAAATTTAAACATAATAAACATTTATATTGCTGTATTTAGCAATAATCCCTCCTAATCATATATTTGTCTATAATTATACAGTAAAAATATAATATAGTCTAATTGACTTCAAATATGAAATTTATTATTTATATAAAAAATAAAAGCCTGATAATAAAGTAATTTAAACTTTTTATCAGACTCTTATTTTATCTATCTTTTAGTATCATGGCAACTCTTACTACTTGAGCATCCAGAACAACCACATCCACAACTACTGCCATTCTTTTTTTTGTTATTAACCATATGCATCACAGCCAATGCCATTAATATTACCACAATAGCTGCTATAACAAATGTAGCCATAATCATCACTCCTTATTTATATGAACTAATTTTTCATATAGCTCAAATTACCAATTTTATCTTTTTTTATTGTTCGATTTGAATAAGTTAAAACTCCAAATACTACAGCTATTGCTATAACTATAGATATTATTGCCCCAGCAATACTTCCACCAGTTCCTAAAAGTACACTTCCAACTTGATTGATAAGAAGAGCAACTATATAAGCTGTTAAAGTTTGGAATCCTAATGTAATCCATGTCCATTTCCATGAACCCATTTCTCTTTTTATAGCACCAATAGCTGCAAAACAAGGTGCACAAAGCATGTTAAATGCCATAAATGAAAATGCACTAACTACTGTAAACATACTTGCAACTGAACCAAGAAGTGTTGGGTCTTGTTCTGTTGCATCTGATATACCAAACAAAACACCAAATGTTCCAACTACATTTTCTTTTGCTACTAGACCTGTAACTGTTGCTACTGATGATTGCCAGTTTCCAAATCCAAGAGGCACAAATATTGGTGCAACTATATTTCCTAGACTAGCCAATATACTATCTCCTGCATCTACCATTTGTAGTGACCAGTTAAATGATTGTAAGAACCATATTACTCCACAAGCAACAAATATAATTGTACCTGCTTTGATTATAAATGCTTTTCCTCTATCCCACATATGAATTAAAACACCTTTTGCACTAGGAACATGATATTGAGGTAGTTCCATAACAAATGGAGATGGTTCTCCAACAAATAAAGAAGTTCTTTTTAATATAATTCCACAAACAATTATCATTACAATTCCTAAGAAATACATTGATGGTGCTACCCATGAAGCCCCTCCAAACAGTGCTCCTGCAAATAAAGCTATTATTGGAATTTTAGCTCCACATGGAATAAATGTAGTCAACATGATAGTCATTTTTCTGTCTCTATCATTTTCTATAGTACGAGTTGACATAACACCTGGAACTCCACAACCTGAACTTATAAGCATTGGTATAAATGACTTTCCTGAAAGACCAAACTTACGGAAGATTCTATCCATTATAAAAGCCACACGTGACATGTATCCACAATCTTCAAGTATTGATAATAGTAAAAATAAAAGCATGATTTGTGGCACAAATCCTAATACAGCTCCAACTCCACCAATTAAGCCATCAACTACAAGACCTTGTAACCAATCAGCTACATTTACGGAAGCTAGGAAATTACTTACATTACCTTGAATAATTTCTCCAAACAATACATCATTTGTCCAATCAGTTGCTATAGCACCCAATGAACTTACCGCTATGTAGTAAACTCCCCACATTATAAGTGCAAAAATAGGTAGTGCTAATATACGGTTTGTTACAATCTTATCTATTTTATCTGAGACAGTTTCTTTACCTTTTCTATTTTTCTTTATTATGCTTGAAATTATTGAACTGATAAATTCATAACGATTTGCTGTGATTATACTTTCACTATCATCATCCAATTCATCTTCACAGCTTCTAGTTATTTCTTCTATATCATTTAATATTCCTTTAGAAATATCAAGCTTTTGTATAACATTTTCATCTCTTTCAAATAACTTGATCGCTAACCAACGTGTTTCCATATCTATATATGGAGTTTTTTCCTCTATTATCTTTTCGATTTTTTCTATTGCTCCTTTGCTTTCATCAACAAAAGGTAACTTAAAATCTAATTTATTGTTACAACTTGCAATTTCAATTGCTTTTTGAGCAGCTTCCATAATTCCTTGCCCTTTAACAGCTGTTACTTCTACTACAGGGCAACCTATAACCTCTGATAATTTTTTAATATTTATCTTATCTCCATTTTTCTTAACAACATCCATCATGTTAAGAGCTATAACAGTAGGTATACCTAATTCCAAAACCTGAGTTGTTAAATATAAATTTCTCTCTATATTTGATGCATCTACAATATTTATTACTGCATCTGGTTTATCATCAAGCATAAAATTACGTGTAACAACTTCCTCTAATGTATATGGTGATAGAGAATAAATCCCTGGTAAATCTACTATTTCTACATCTTTATTTCCTTTTAATTTTCCACCTTTTTTTTCAACTGTTACTCCTGGCCAGTTACCAACATATTGCGATGAACCTGTAAGTCCATTAAACATTGTTGTCTTGCCACAATTAGGATTTCCTATGAGACCTATTTTTATTGACATTTCCATTCCCTCCATTAATATTTAGATACATAATTATTTTTGATACAGAAAATCATTCTCACTATATAATTGCATTAACCCTACTATAATTAAGTTTATTATTCCACAATAATTTTTTCTGCATCTGATTTACGAATTGACAGTTCATAATCTCTAACTGTTATTTCAATTGGGTCTCCAAGAGGAGCTACTTTTCTCACAAACACATCAACACCCCTTGTAATCCCCATATCCATTATACGTCTTCGTGTAGCTCCTTCTCCTTCTAATTTTTTAACTTTTACAGTTTCCCCACACTTAATATCCTTTAGCTTGTTCATGTTACTACCTCCCTATATTATTATCCTACTTGCCATTTTTTTATCTAATGCAATTCTAGTATCCTTTACATCTATTATCAAATTGCCATCTATCTTAGAAATTATTTTAACATTTGTTCCTACTACAAATCCTATGCTATTTAAAAAGGTTCTTGTCTTATCACTTCCTGAAATCTTCTTTATAACTACTTCTTCTCCTATATTTGATAATACTAATGGCATATGATTTTCCTCCTCCTTATACTAATTTAAATTTATGTGTAGACTTTTCATTCTATTTAAATTCTAGTATCTTATTTTTAAGTTGTGACTCATTAAAATGATTACCTATTTTTTTCCTTCTTTTTACAATTCTTAATTTTGATTTAAGTCTATCACAATAGTATAAGTTTTGCAAGTGATTATTGTATTCTTTTGATTTTTTTTCTCAATTAAGCTTCTTCCTCATATAAATATTATTCATTTTAGCATAATTTCTATAAAATAAAGATGCTTTTAGATAGTATCTTTGACTATCTAAAAGCACCTTTATTTTTCATCTATTCTATATTTATTTATATATTTAATTCTTCTTTAGAAACATTTTTTTATTATTACTTTCATCTTTTTCTGTAAAAAATGCTCTATCTAATTTTAAAATATCAATAGACAAATATATTTTGACATACTCTTTTCTTCTATGCATGAGTGTGTTACAAACAAAAAATTTTTAAATTCTCTTATAAGTAATTATAGTCTCTATTAACTTGAATGTTTAGATAGAAACTCCATTTGTTGAAGATTAAATGTTTGTGCATGAGTATTAGAATAATTTTTTGAATATGTATCAATAAAACCATGATTTGCCTCTGCAATTTCAATTTGAATGTTTTGTTTTTTAACAAGTTGAGAGGCAACAAAATCAACATCAAATGAATCGTATTTTGCAAATACCAATAAAACAGGACATTTTGGAATTACATCTATATAATCTCTAATTCGAGAACCATAACAGCAAATTATTCCATCACACAATGAATTTTCACTGCATCTCCATGCAATTGTTGCACCTACACTATACCCAATAACGAATACATGCTTATATTTTAATTTTAAATCATTTATAAGTTTTTCTACTTTTTCATAAATATTAAATCCTATATTAGTTATAAAAAAATTATATGCATCTTGGGCTTTTAAATAAGAAAAAACTTTCCCACTACCCAAAAGTTCAGGACAGAATACATCATATCCATCTTGATAGTATTTTTGACAAATATCCTTTATAAAGTTATTAATTCCATAAATTTCATGTAGCACTACAATAGCTATCTTACTTTTATGTGTATACTTAATCAGTTTATCCACCACCTTTATTAAACAGTCAATATTTTTATACTTAGTTTAATGTATTCCTATATGTATGTCAATTTACTGTTTTAGAATCTAATTTACTCTTTAATTCCATATTTTTATATTTGAATACTTCCTATTAGCTTTAATTGACCTAAGGGAAATTCCTAATACCCTAAAAAAAGCACTCATTTTACCACGATTGAATGAGCCTTGACATGACGATAAAGAGACAAGGAAGATAGCACAAAAGCTGTACATTTCCCTTTCTTCATTCATACAACTAGACTATTTTACTTTGATTTCAAACATAAAAATAGCTTTTATCATCTGTGTATGAATTTATCCTTTTAGTTCTTCATCAACTTGCATATTGACCGAACCACTCTCATTGTAACACGGACGTAGGCATAATTTGGATATATAAGTGTTATAGAATTTCAAAATTTCCTTGATTGCTTTTTCATCTCCGTCAGATGCCTTACATATCAACTCATAAGATGGATAATAATAATCATTAAAGCATTAAACTGTAATCTGACGATATGCTCAAAAGAAGATAACCTCGTGTTTATTCACCTTTTAAGATTGTTTCATATCTCTTTTTTTAAAACTTTCATAGCAGTTATATCTCCCTAACTTCATCATTGCCATTATATCAAATATCTTTAGTTGATACATGTTTGCAAACCAGACACCATGAAATTATAAATATAATAATCGAAACTAGAATACTTATTGCTATTGACAAAGTACCGTTATCAATCAATTTACTCATGCCGAATACAAATCCTGCTGCAAGTGGATATGCTATTATTGCACCAACCACACTTTTTTCTTCATCAAGTAAATAAAAGCATGGAAGCATAATTCCGCCAGAAAAGAATGTCATAACTATACTCAAGCATGTAAACAATGGCAAAAAGCTAAAATTCATATCATTTATAACAAAAGATACCATTGTACTGAAAATTATTCCAAACACTATGCCAAGCAAACATAGTAGCACATACATAAGATATTTACTGCTTATAATTGTTCTTTTAGGTGTTGGAAATGTTACAGCTGTTTTTAACCAACCACATTTTTTGTCAATATTAATTATCGTTGCTACACTCATACCTAGTACAGTTGTTGCTATAACAATCAAAACTTGTGGAGTTGCAAAAAAAGATACTCCAAACCCAATAACAGCAAAAGTAATCAGTAGTGTAATAATTGATGACTTGATAATGTAATAATCTTTTAAAAGCAAACCTTTCATACTATTTATCCCCCTTTACATACATAAGCATAATTTCATCTATACTCGCTGGTACAATCATAATTTTCGGATATTTTCTTTCTGTCTGCTGCCTATTAGAAATCAATATTTGCCATTCATAATCTTGTTTTCTATATGCAATAATATCAGCTTTATCTATTTCATTAAATTGCTTTGAATTACATTTTATAATTCCATATTTTTCTAATAACTCGTCTTTTGGTTTTGAAAATAATACTTTTCCTTTATGTATGAATACAATATAATCTGCAATTTTTTCTAAATCACTGGTAATATGAGATGAAACCAATATTGAGTGTTCTTCATCTTGAATAAAATCTAAAAACATTTCTAAAATATCATCTCTTATTATTGGGTCAAGACCACTTGTAGCCTCATCAAGAATTAGCAATTTTGAATTATGAGATAATGCTACCGAAATAGAATACTTCATTTTCATTCCTTTAGAATACTCTTTAAGTTTTTTATTAACTGGAAGTTCAAATTTATTAAGTAGTTCTAAATATTTTTGGCTATCCCATTCTTTGTAAATGTTTTGAAATACCTTTCCTAACTTTTTAGGAGTTAAACTGTCTGGATAATTACTTCCGTCAAAAACAACACCTATATGTTCTTTTGTTTCGGCATTTACACTTTTTCCGTTAAATACAGATACTTCTCCTTGTTCGGTAACAGTCAATCCTAGAATAGCATTGATTGTAGTGCTTTTTCCAGCACCATTTTCGCCAATCAGACCTACGATACTTCCTTGTGGTACTTTAAAAGAAATGTTATCCAGTTTAAAATCCTTGTATTGTTTCGTTATTCCTTTAAGCTCTAATGCAATTTTTTCCATAGTATCATTCCTCCTCGTACAATAATGTTAATAGCAATTGTAATTTATTAAGTTTAATTCCACTTACTTTAGCTATTTCAATGGCTTCTGAAAAATGGCTTTCTATTTTTTTCTGTTGTTCTTCTAAATAAAAATCTTGATTTTGAGCAGAAACAAAGCACCCCTTTCCAGCCGTTGTTTCTATAAAACCGTCTGTTTGAAGTACATCATAAGACTTTTGTACTGTCAAAACACTTATATGCAGAGATTTAGCCAGCCCTCTTATGGATGGCAAAGCTTCTCCAGCTTTCAATTCTCCATTGATAATCAGTGCTTTTATCTGTGAAGAAATTTGTTCATAAATAGGAACACTAGCATGATTATTGATAAATATTTCCACTATTTTCCTCCTTTCGTATTATACTGTATTACTTATGCAAGTACAGTATAATACGAAATAGTACAGTTGTCAATAAATAAAAGACTTGCATAACACTTTATGCTATACAAGCCTTTTATTATTTATCCCATATTATTCTAGTTGCTATCCTTATGCAGTAATAAGCTCAAACTATAATCCATTGTAAAAGAACTGTACAACATACTTTCCCTTTATTCCTCTTGATAACCCTTTAACAGTTCATCATAACGGTCAATACTATGCCATACCTTATAGCATTTCATCAGCCTGTCCATTTTTTGACGCTGAATTAACTTCTTTATCTCCAATAATTCATCAATAGATGTTTTTATATCGCTCATATAATTGTTGATATATTCCGATAGCTTGACTTTCATATAAAACTGCCACTCCTCATGACTTTGGAAAAATTCATCATGGCCATATTTTCCAGCGTTTCAAAGGTAGGAAAATTCAATCCTCTTTCAATCTTGGAACGGCTCTACATATTGATACTGATAGCATCTGCAAATTCCTGCTGTTTCATTTTTCTGTGCTTTCTGATTATCTGGATATTCTCTCCCAAAAGTTTGTATTTCATGGCATAACCCTCCACATTGTTTCGTTACTTGTTATTTATAAGCCTATCGTACTTAATTATTTGTGCAAAATCAAGAAAAATTCATTGACAGATAAGCATGTAATGATTCTTATGTATTCGTAAATATAAATAATCACAATAGATTGAAATATACAATCATTTTAAGCTCTATTTGTTGATTATTAAACTTATGAGAATGAATAATGGTTGAAATGGGTGCTGGATAGATACTAAGAATCGCTCTAAGACAGAGCCAATAGTAATAGACGGATGGGGAAATTTCCTATTTGTCAATCAGAATGGTAATCCAAAGGTTGCGATTGATTACAATGGGTTATTTAACCATATTGTGAAGAAATACAACAAGCAACATGATACAGCCTTACCACATATCACACCGCATACATTACGCCATACATTCTGTGCGAAACTGGCACAACGGAACATGAACCCGAAAGATTTACAGTATTTCATGGGACATTCGAGTATCGGTATCACAACAAACTGGTGCGCTCATTCGTCTATTGACAGTGCCAAGACAGAGGTTAAGCGTCTGATTGCATAAAAGTATTTACCACGATATTTACCACGTTTGATGGGAAAAATATAAGAAGATAAACCTATAAACATGAGTATTGATATAAAGTAAAATGCCCGAATAGCTTATAAAATAAGGCTATTCGGACATATAAGAAGATTAAAAAGATAATCAAAAATCTATATATAATTTTTTATAAATTTATTTTCCAAAATATCTATTTAATAATCCTAAGAATGCTTTACCATGTCTAGCTTCATCTTTACACATTTCATGTACTGTATCATGTATAGCATCTAATCCTAATTCTTTAGCTTTTTTAGCTAATTTTAATTTTCCATCAGTTGCACCATATTCAGCATCAACTCTAACTCTTAAGTTTTCTTTTGTATCTGCAACTACAACTTCTCCAAGAAGTTCTGCAAATTTAGCAGCATGTTCTGCTTCTTCAAAAGCTATTCTCTTATAAGCTTCTCCAACTTCTGGATATCCTTCTCTATCAGCTTGTCTACTCATTGCTAAATACATTCCTACTTCTGTACACTCTCCAACAAAATTAGCTCTTAATCCTTCGATTACTTCTTCATCTACACCTTGAGCTACTCCTATTCTGTGCTCATCAGCCCAATTCTTTTCGCCTTTCATTTCTTCAAACTTGTCAGCTCCAACTTTACATACTGGACATTGTGCTGGTGCAGCATCCCCTTCATGTATATATCCACATACTGTACAAACAAATTTTTTCATAATTAATTTC
Source organism: Clostridioides sp. ZZV14-6154 (assembly GCF_020657785.1). Classification (NCBI taxonomy): domain Bacteria; kingdom Bacillati; phylum Bacillota; class Clostridia; order Peptostreptococcales; family Peptostreptococcaceae; genus Clostridioides; species Clostridioides sp. ZZV14-6154. The sequence goes on from NZ_JAGWCY010000001.1 coordinate 900,517, forward strand.
CTCCTAATATTTTATATATCAAATTAAATTTTTTATTTTCTAAGTTAGTCTATATATACCCGCGTCATATACCTTTAAACAATTTTTTTTAAATTTTTTTATTAATTTTTAATTTCGATTTGTTAACAGTATATTTCTGTGATAATGACCTTTTAGTTTTATTAGTTCTTTATGGTTTCCAGACTCTACAATTCGCCCATTTTCTAAAACTATTATATTGTCACAATTTGATATAGTACTTAGTCTATGAGCTATAATTATACTAGTCTTTCCATAAGTTATATTATTTATTGCATCTTGAATCTTAGCTTCAGTTGCTATATCTATATTACTTGTAGCTTCATCTAAAATAAGTATTGGTGCATTTTTTAATACCGCCCTAGCAATACTAATTAGTTGTTTTTGCCCCTCACTTAAATCCTCACCCCTATCCGATAAAACAGTCTCATATCCTTCACGCATCTTAATTATAAACTTGTGTAAATTTGCTATTTTACTAGCAGATATAACCTGTTCATCAGTTGCTGTTAGATTTCCATATCTTATATTTTCCATAACAGTGTCATTAAATATATAACTTTCTTGTGGAACTACTCCAAAATAATTTCTTAAACAATTCCTATCAACTGAATATATATCATTCCCATCTAAAAATATCTTCCCTTTTTCTACTTGATAGAAATTTGTAATCAGATTTATAATTGTCGTTTTTCCACTACCAGTTTCTCCTATTATGGCATTTGATGTTCCAGCCTTGATTTTTAAGTTTATATCACTTAAAATATTCTTTTTTGAGTCATAAGAAAAACTTACATCTTTAAATTCAATATCTCCATTTATAAAAGATTTTTTTAAATTACTATTTTTATTGTTGTAAATATCACTTTTAGTGCTACTATTTATTTGTGCTTCTTCTTGCTCATCCATAATTTCAAAGACTCTTTCACATCCTGCTACAGCTGAAAGCAGTGTATTAAATAAGTTAGCTAATTCATTTAAAGGTCTTGTAAATTGTCTTACATAACTTAAAAAACTTGCTATAACTCCTATAGTTATAACGTCTTTAGACGCAAGTACTCCACCTATAATACATATAATTGCAAACCCTATGTTACTAATTACGTTCATAATAGGCATTAAAAGAGATGTATAAATCTGTGATTTAAGTGAAATACTCAAAAGCCTATCATTGACTTCTTTGAAGTCACTTACAGATTTTTTCTCATAATTAAAAGCTTTTACTACATTTATATTTGATATCATTTCCTCAATATGAGAATTTAGCTTTCCTAGCTCCACTTGTTGTTGCTTAAAAAAAACTCTAGTCCTCTTTGCAATAAAATTACTCAGAAGCATTACTACTGGTATTAATACAATACTGCAAAAAGTTAAAATAGGACTTAATATAAACATCATAATGAAAGTTAGCAATATGTTTAAAATTCCTGTAATTAATTGTACTAATGAAGTTGAAATACCTGTACTAATATTATCAACATCATTTGTTACTCTACTCATAATATCTCCAGTGGGACTCTTATCAAAGAAAGTTATTGGTAAATTCCTAAATTTTAGAAATAAATTACTTCTCATATCTCTAACTATACTTTGAGATAATCTAGCTGTAAATACCCCCTTGGACAGCTTAACTAAAAATTCAATTATATAAAATAAAAGTAAAATAAGTATTCCTTTTAAGAAAACAGACTTTGAATATATATCAATATTTATTATGTCAACTACTTTTCCAAGAGTATATGGTATTATAGTTGATATAATTGAATCAATTATTACTAGTAAAAAAATCAATCTAGTAATTTTTTTATCTTTTTTAAAGTACATAAAAACTCTTTTAAATGTTTTTTTAAAATCTTTAGGCTTTGCTTTTTTCTTTAGTCTACTCACCTTTTGATTTCCAGTACTCAAATTCAATACACTTCCTCCTTAATTTACATCTTCATTTACTAGATTTTGCAACTCAAAAATCTTTTTATAAGTTGGAGAACTAACCAGTAAATCTTCATGTGCAGCAAATCCAACCACCTCTCCCTCATCTAAAACTAAAATCTTATCACAGTCAATTATAGAACTAATTTTTTGTGAAATAGTTATAATAGTACATTTCTTGTTTTCATTTTCTCTTAAATTATTTATATAATATTTTATATTTTTCCTTATAACTGTTTCTGTATTGATGTCCATCGCACTAAAACAATCGTCAAGAATTAATATTTGTGGTTTTTTTGCTATAGCTCTAGCTATTGTAACTCTTTGTCTTTGTCCTCCTGATAGGTTTTTACCCCTTTGAAACAAAACTTCATCATAAGAATCTTCAAGCTTTGTTATAAATTGATTTGCATTTGCTATTTCGCATGCTTTTACAACATCTTCCTCACTTATATCTTTATTTCCCATAATTATATTTTCTGATATACTCTTTCCAAACACACTGCTATTTTGAAAAACTACACCTATTTTTTCTCTTAAACTTTCTTTAGATATACTATATATGCTATGCTCTCCTATCTTAATATCTCCTTTATCAACCATATATAATTTTTGGATTAAATTGATTAAAGAAGTCTTTCCTGAACCAGTTTGGCCAATCACGCCAATATTTTGCCCTTCTTTTATTTTAAAAGATATGTCTTTTAATATCTTCTCATCTATATTTTTATTATACGAAAAGTCTACATTTTCAAAAATTATATCACCATTTATAAATTCTAATTCTCTTTCTTTACCATCTAAATCAGTATTTTTGATAATCACTTCTTCATTCTCATCAAGCAAGACTTCACTTATTCTTTCATAAGAAGCTTTTGCTCTCACAAAAACATTAAAAACATGTGAAATCATTATAAGTGATGTTAATATTCTAGTCATGTAGTTTACATAGGCAACTATAATTCCAATTTTAATTTCTCCAGAATAAATTAAATATCTCCCAATCAGCAATATTATTATTATAGCAATATTAATAATTATTGTAATTGTTGGTCTAAAAAATGACATCATTGTTGTAGCTTTTCTACTATTTTGAAAAAGTTCATTATTTAATTCTTCAAAACGTTTATTCTCATAATCATACCTACAAAATAATTTAACTACCTTTATTCCACCTAAAAACTGTCTCAATTTTGAGTTTATTTTATCTGTACTTTCTTGTACTTTTTTAAATAACTTATATCCAATCTTCATATTAAACAATATTATAATAAATATAATTGAAACTGCAATTAAAATAATTATTGACATTTTTAAATTTAATTTTATTGCTATAATTAAACTTCCTATACACATAATTGGTGATTTTATAAAAACTCTCATCATTCCATGAACAAATAATTGTATCTGATTAATATCATTAGTAATTCTTGTTATTAGTGAGGCTCTACCAAACTTATCTACTTGCTTCAACGAATATGTATTTATCTTTTCAAATACATCCTGTCTTAAATCATAAGAAAAACACTGAGAAACTCTTGCTGAGATTATACTCCTTATTATTGAAAATACTGCTCCTAAAAAAGTTATACCTATCATTAAAGCTCCTGTTGATAATATGTAGTCTAAGTCCTTATTTGAAACCCCTATATCAATTATTTTAGCCATTATAGTTGGTTGTGCCAAATCACAAAAAGCTTCCAATGTTAAGAAAAATATTGCTGTTAAAAACAAGACTATATATTTTTTTATATATTTTTTAAAATACCTCATTCAATCATCCCTTCATAGCATTTTCTCACTATTAAAAGTATATCACAATCAATAATTTAATTGATTATATCAATTATAAATATTTGATTTATTCTTAATTTTTATACTATATATTTTATAAATTATTTGTTTTTATTTCCCATATTTTTATATATTTATAGCATACTATTATATATAATATATATGTATTAAAATTAAGACAAAACTTTAACTTTACTATTTGTGTAAAAAGTAATATAATTTAAAATTGATTATAAATCTAACTTTTTTATCTATTAAAATATTCAGGAGGTGAGACATTTGAAAAAAACAAATGCTTTAAAAGAAGTTTTAAACTGGAATAATATGAAAAATTTAAGACCTTCAAAGGGTTTAAAAAATATATTAGAAATTTTTAAAAGCGACCTAAAAGATATACGTGGAAATTATGCAGTACTTATAATAGTTGTAGGACTTGCTTTTTTACCATCTTTATATGCTTGGTTTAATATAAAAGCATCTTGGGACCCATATGGGAGTACTGCTAATATGCTTGTAGCAGTAACAAATGAAGATAAAGGTAATGAGATAGCAGGACAGAAAATTAATATCGGAGACCAGTTAATTGAACAACTTAAAGATAATAAAAGTTTAGGTTGGCAGTTTGTAGATGAGAAAACGGCTCTTGAAGGTGTTAAAAAAGGTACTTATTATGCATCACTTAAGATTCCAAAAAATTTCACAAAAGATTTAACTTCCCTAATTACAGATGATGTTAAAAAGGGTGAGCTTATCTATACAGTAAATGAAAAGATAAATGCAGTTGCACCAAAGATTACTGACAAAGGAGCTTCTGCAATACAGTTACAAGTTAATCAAACAATAATAAAGACAGTGAGTGAAATAGTTCTTGGGGTATCAAATGGAGTTGGTGCAGGAATTGAACATGGGCTTCCAAAACTAACAAAGGTTGAAAGTTCTCTTATCGACCTTCAAAAAAGATTTGACCATATAAATAAGACTGTCGATTTAGCTGCTGATGCTACTTCAAAGCTATCAGGTACAGTTAAAGATATTAAAGCTGATTTACCTACAATTAAAAAGACTTTAAACGATACAAAATTATTATCAAGTGATGTAAAAAAATTCTTAGAGGATACAAATAACAATGTAGATGAACTTTCTCCTCTTATAAAGTCTGATTTAAATTTAATGGTTGACCTTTCATCCTCTGCATCTTCTCTTACATTAAATTTAATTGATGCAGTGAACAGTGGAAGTGAAGATGTACCTAAATTGATAGACAATTTATCAGAAAAACTTTCTAACTTACAATCTTTAAATGATACTTTAGAAGATTTTTTAACTAAATTGAATCAGCTTACATCAAACAATAGACTGGATGATGTAATAAATAGCCTTGAAGATTCCAGCAATAAAATAGATTCTTCTATATCAACATTAAATGATATTAAAGATAAAGTTATATCTGGGCAACAGCCATCTATAAGTGCCTTAAATAACGTTTTAAGCTTATCAAATGGTATAGGAAGAATTAATTTAAATATTTTAAATAATTTTGACTCAAAAATATCAAAACCTATAAACAGTATATTTGAAAAAAGCATAAATGTAGCAAATGATATAATTACTGTTTTAGATAAAGCAGAAGCAAAACTTCCAAAGGTTGAAGAGATTCTTACTACTTCTTTAAGTCTTTCAGGAAATGCACAAGAAAGTATATCATTAATAAGAGAAAAACTTCCTTTGGCAAAAGGAATGTTAGATGACTTAGTTGATACTTTAAGTAAAATTAGCAATGGTGAGGATATGAAAAAGCTAGTTAACTTACTTGAAAGTGATATATTGACAAAATCAAACTTTTTAAAGGAACCTGTTGAAGTAAAGACAGAAAAATTATATCCAATTGCCAACTATGGTTCTGCAATGACACCATTTTATAGTGTTCTTTCTACATGGGTAGGTATATTACTGCTTTCAGCATTATTATCTACATCTGTACATGGAAACTATAAGCCTTATGAGATTTATTTTGGAAGAGGACTTACTTTTTTAAGTATAGCTCTCGTTCAAGGATTTATAATTGGAACTGGAGATATATTATTATTAGGAGTAACAGCAGAGCATCCAATTTTACTAATAATTCTACTCATGTTTACTAGTATGGTGTTTAATTTTATAGTTTACTCTTTGGTGTCTGTATTTGGAAATATAGGAAAGGCAATTGCAATAGTACTACTAGTCGTACAAATTGGCTCTTCTGGTGGTACATTCCCTATACAAGTTACACCTACATTCTTCCAAAGAATAAATCCTATAATGCCATTTACTTACGCAATAGGTGCCACAAGGGAAGCTGTTGGTGGTATATATCCTCCAAATTTAATTAAAGATATATTAGTATTACTATTATTTATGATTTTGTTCATCTGCTTAAATGTACTTCTAAAAGGTCCTATAAATAGAGTTATAAAACCATTTAACAAAAAATTTGGTGATAGTAATTTAACTGGACATTAGACACTTTATTATATCTTTAAAAATCCTATAAAAATAATCTATAGTTTAAGTTTATATTAAAGGTAGTAGCTTCTCAGTTACTACCTTTTTCTAGTTTCTAGTTAATAAGCTATCCCTCATAATTACTTATAAATGACTGATATTCATTCATTGACTTTCAAAATGCCATATGCTATTATGTACTTGAAATCAGAAGGAGGATGCTATATGCCACGTATTACTAAAGAACCTAATGAGCGTAGACAAGAAATTTTAGATACTGCAATGAAGTTATTTTATGAAAATGGATATGAAAAAACTTCTATTACTGATATTGCAAAATATATGAATGTTGCACAAGGTTTGTGTTATCGTTATTTTCCATCAAAAGAAATCTTATTTGATAGTGCTATAGACCAGTATGCACAAACTTTAGTAGATAAAATGCTACCTACACTAAACAATAAAAATAAAACATTGAAACAAATAATTGAAGAAGCACCAACATTTATTGATATAGAAACTGATGATAATCTTTATTACAAAGTATGTCATGGAGAACAAAACAAAAAAATTCACGACCAGTTATCTTTGAGAGTCTGCGAGAAGCTTGTGCCAATTGTAAAAAAACAAATTGAACTAGCTAATTCTCGAGGAGAAATTAATATTCCTGATTCCGATACAACAGCATACTTTTGTGTATATGGTCAACAAGGTATATTACTACGTAATGACATTTCTAATGATGAAAAGATAGAAAGAATTCGTTCTTTCCTAACTCATCTTATGAATGTTTAAATATATATCTGCTCAACAATCAGAGATACATATATTTTACAAACATAATTTAGCATTACATTCTATCTTTCACTTCTATTCTAAAGATATACAGATTGACACTTTTTATATCACTCTGTATATCTTTAGATGAACTTGCAGTTACATTAATCCTTTGTAGTTCTCTCCCTCTAAAAAATAAATATCACTTTTACAGATATTCTAGCTTTATTTTCTTTATAATTTATAAAAGCATATCATAGAAATTTAATATTAAATTACTTCACCTAACACAACCTAAGCATTTAATTCATATAATCAGTTATTCCAGATTTTAAGTTATACAAATTCTTAAAACCTTCTTCAGCTAACAAATTACATGCAGTAACACTTCTATGGCCACTTCTACAATAAACTATTACCTTTTTATCCTTATAGTCATAAATTTCATCTATACTATTAATTAACTCTTGTAAAGATATGTTTATCGCATTTTCTATTTTACTTTCATTAAATTCATCTTTAGTTCTTACATCTAACAATAAAATATCTTTTTCATTTTTCATCATTTCCTCAAGTTGATTTTTATTTATAGTCTTGTACATAATTTAAGATTCCTCCATTTTATTTATATATTACTTATACCCTTTATTTTTTATCAGATAACAAAATATTATATTTTTATTTTTCTCATATATATAAAATGTATACTTATCATAAATACACTTTTCTCAAACAATAATCTGTTGATTAAAACAATTAAGAATGTTATGCTAATTATAATTATTAAAAGGGAAAAGAGGTAATTTAATATGTTTAAGCAAAGATTATGTAAGTTATTATCTAGCACATTAGTACTTAGTATGCTATTTACAGCTACTCCAAATATTACTTTTGCTGATAATGATACACAAAATAGTTCCAATAAGTATCAAAGCTCTGATATAGAGTTAAATGATTATAGTAAAGGTTCGGAGTCTTACACAAAAACTAGAGCTCTTGCTAAAGAAAAAATTCAAACTTTATTATCTAAATACGGCGCTGTAAGTGCTCAATATGCTTTAATTGATAATGGTAAAATTGAGATTTCTGGAAATGGTGGAGTATACAGCAAACAAGATAATAAAAATTTAACTAAGGATAATATGTACAATATTGCATCTATCAGTAAAGTATTTACTACAACAGCTGTTATGAAGTTGGTTGAAGAGGGAAAATTAAATTTAGACACTCCTGTAGTAAATTATATACCTGAATTTAAAATGGCTGATGATAGATACAAAGAAATCACTCCAAGAATGTTATTAAATCACTCATCAGGGTTAATGGGAAGTAGTTTAAAAAATGCCCTTTTATTAGGAGACAATGATTCTTATGGCCATGATAGTTTCTTAGAAGAATTAAAGAAACAAAGATTAAAAGCTAAGCCAGGAGCTTTTTCTGTTTATTGTAATGATGGATTTACTTTAGCTGAAATTTTAGTAGAAAGAGTATCTGGTATGTCATTTACTAATTTTCTTGATAAATACATAAATAATCCGCTTAACTTACAAAATACAAAAACTCCAGAAAATAGTTTTGACAGTTCAAGACTTGCAAAAGCCTATGTACCTTATTGGGAAGATGCAGTTCCACAAGATAACTTTAATACTATAGGTATGGGTGGTTTATATTCAAGTGCAGAAAACTTATGTACATTTGCACAAACATTTATGAAAAAATCAAATGGGATTCTTTCTCCTACTTCAGTAAAAGCTATGGAAAATAAAGAATATTTAAATGGTCTATGGCCTGAAGGAGAAGACTCTATACTTGGATATGGTTTAGGATGGGATTGTGTCAACACTTATCCATTTAATCAATATAATCTAAAAGCACTTACAAAAGGTGGGGATTCCTTATTATTCCATAGTAATCTTACAGTGCTTCCAGATGAAAATATGGCAGTTGCAGTTGTTTCTTCTGGTGGAAGTAGTCAACTTAACGAAGTAATTGGGCAAGAAATTTTACTATCTGCATTAAAAGAGAAAGGTAAAATTAAGGAAATAAAACCTGATAAAACATTTAGTAAGCCACAACAAGTCAAAATGCCAAGTTATTTAAAAGAAAATAGTGGACTTTATGCTTCTTCAAATATGCTAAAAGTTGATGTTAATGATAATGGTACTCTAACAGTATCTTCTCCTTACATAGAAAATGGACCTGAAGATAAATATGTATACATAGGTCAAGATAGATTTGTATCTGAAAAAGGTAATAGTTGCCTAAAATTTGTAAAAGAAAAAAATAATATCACATATTTAAATATGAGCTCTTATGATGATGTTCCTGGATTAGGTCAGACAGCAAGTTTATACTATGTAGCTCAAAAGGTAGATAGCAATAATATATCAAATAGTGTCAAAGAAGCATGGGAAAAAAGAGGTGAAAAAGGTTACTATCTAGTAGATGAAAAATATACTTCTCAACACTATATGTTTGGTTCTGTTAAAGCAATTCTTGGTATTTCTGATAAAACTCCAGGTTTTTTAGCTAATACTAAAATAGTAGATGAGAATAATTCAAATGCTTTTATAGAAATCCCTGGTGTAATGGGTCGTGACTTGAGTGATATTAAACTGTATAAAGAAAATGGTACAGAATACTTAAAATTCGCAACACAAACATATGTAAGTGAAGATTCCCTAACTAGTTTATCATCAGAAAAATCTTCCACATATCAACTAGATTCAAATGGCTATGCAAAATGGTACAAAATTGGTGATGATATAGCAAACAAAAAAATAGAAGTTAATCTTCCTCAAAATTCATCTTTTGCAGTTTATGATGATAAAGGAACTCCTGTAAACTACTCTTTAGTAACAAAGAATAATAGAGTTAGATTGCCAAAAGGAGGAGTAATAGTTTTCTTAGGAAGTCCAAATGCTAGATTTGAAGTTACATACCAAGATGAAGTAAATGCAAATGCACTAACAGGAACTGATAGATATGAAACTTCTATCAAAATAAGCCAAGCAGGTTGGGAAAATGCTGAAAACGCCGTTTTAATAAATGACTCTGCAATTGCAGATGCTTTGGCTGCAACACCATTCGCATATAAAAAAGATGCTCCTATCTTGTTGACTGGAAGCTCTCAAATAAATGAAAAGACTTTAGCTGAATTAAAGAGATTAAAAGTTAAAAATGTATATGTAATTGGTGGTGAAGCTTCTGTAAACGAAAAATCTTTAGATACTATAAAGTCAGACAATATCTCTGTATCTAGAATTTCAGGAAATGATAGATATGAGACTTCTCTGAATCTTGCTAAAGAATTAAAAGGAATTAGTAATGTATCAAAAATATCAGTAGTTAATGGTGAAAAAGGATTAGCAGATGCAGTAAGTATTGGTGCAGCATCAGCTCAAAATGATATGCCTATAATACTTACTAATGAAAATAGTAATATAACTGAAATAAATAATTTATTCAAAGATAAAAAAATAGATAAGTCTTATATAATTGGTGGAGAATACACAGTTTCTAAAAATATAGAAAGTAAACTTAAAAATCCACAAAGAATATCAGGTAGCACTAGAAATGAAACAAATGCAAAAGTAATAAAAGAGTTTTACAAAGATTCTACTATAAGCAATCTATATGTTGCTAAAAATGGAATCAATAAACAAGATGATTTAATAGACGGTTTATCTGTTGGGGTTTTAGCTGGAAAAACTAAATCGCCTGTAATACTAGTAGGAAATTTACTAGACTATAGTCAAAAAGAACTATTTAAAACTATGAGATTTAAATCAGTAACACAAATCGGTGGAAATGGAAATGAAAATTCATTTAAACAAATTAAAGAAATAGCTTAACATTTTGAAATGGGCTATATTCAAATAAAATTATTTGAATATAGCCCGTTTTTATTTCAATTATAAAATGTATATCTATAAAAATAAAGCTTAAATATTTCATTCTTTTTACTACTGATAATATACCTCATGATAAGTTTCTTTAGTCATAGATAAGTCAAAATACTTTGAGTATTTTTAAATTAATCTTTATTTATCATTCATACTTAGTAATTTATCTAAGTATACTGACTTTAATTGCTTACTAGCCAAAACTTTTTTAGCTGGTTCAAGTTTTAATATGGCTGATAGTATCGCTCCCATAGCTCTGTGACTAGCTAAGGCATTATTATCAAAAATTAAATTTTGTAATTGCCCTTTCTCGATTGCCATGAGAACTGCTCTATGTACTGAATTTGCAGGAGTTATTATTTTTTCATTTCTCTTTAATAGCATAATACTATTTTTGTGACAATTTCTAACACAAACTCCACAACCTAGACATCTATCCTCATCAATTTTTATATATTCTTTATCATTTTCTTTTACTTTACTTATTGCATCTATTGGACATGCAGTTATACATTTACCACACTTTACACAGCTTTCATGGTTTATATTTGGTATAAAACTAGTTGTTTGCACTGGATGAAGATTTCCAAATCTTTTTGCTGCTACTAATGCCTCACAACAGCAACCACAACAATTACATATAAATGTAACTCCTTTTCGAACATTTTCTCCACATTGAACTAAATTATGTTCATATGCTTGATGAAGTAATTCCTTACATTCTACTTTATCTACACGTCTTGCAAATTTATTGTTTATTAAAGAATTAGCTACATTGTCAAATGTCATACATATATCCATAGGAGCATCACAGGCTTTTCCAACATGTTGCATTCTATGTCTACAATAACACATACTTATACCTATCTGAGTCGATTCATCAATTATATGAGTGGCTCTTTCATAATCTAAAATACTTACTTCATTATCATTAGTCAATACTTCTTCTTGAACATAAACTCTTCCAAGTTTTGTTTCTGTTGAATAAAATAAATCTTTAATAAAGTCTTCTTCTACATTCATATACTGATAGTAAAGTTCTGATAAAAGTTTTTGGTCTATATCATGTCTTGTTCTCATCATGGCAAATTCAAAAAAACCAGCCATTGGAGGAGGCATTATATATTTTTTACCTTTTTTATCTTCTATATCTAGTATTAGTGCCCTGCTAGCTAACTTATCTAGCACCCTATATGCTTCACTTTCACTTATACTCCAAATTTTAGCTGCTGTTTTTACTCTAAAAGGCTTTATTGGAAGTTGTGCCACTAATTTTGCCTCTTGCTCTGTAAAAAGTACATTTAAGATTTTGTATAATGTATCGGATGGTGCAGCACCCTGTGGAAATTTATTTATTCTCTCTTCTAAGCTTTTATACATGTTTTTAGCAGTTATATGAGAAATAGTAATCACCTTCTTTTTCTTTTGTTTTCCAATAGAATCAAATATCTTTCCTTATTATCTAAACTCCTACTTTATATAATACCAATTCTTTCTAAATAGTTAAATACCTCTAGCAATTTATTTATTAGATTTCTTATATAAATAAAAACCGTTTAATCAGCATAATTATAGTTTATACCAATTAAACGGTTTTAATAATAATTTATATATCTATAAATTATTTTTATAGTATTTTATATACTTTCTTTTCTTATATTATCTATTATATTCTCCTTATTTAATTTATTCATAGGTATATATGCTGCTATAAAGGTTATTATAAAAACACTCACTATACATATGCCAATTGCTGCCCATGGTATAACTGTAGAAAATTCAATTACACCTGAAACTAATTTATTCATAATTAATATCATCCCAATACCAATTGGTACGCCAAACAATAAAGATAAAATACCATAGATAAAACTTTCTAAGTATATCATTTTTCTAAAGCCTACAGGAGTAACACCTATTGATTGTATTATCGCTAGTTCTCTTTTTCTTAGATTTATACTTGTACTTACTGTATTTAGTATATTTGTAACACTTACTAGAGATATCACTACTATAAACCCATATACAAAAACTTTAATAGCTTTTAAATTTTGCTTTGCACTTTTGTCACTTGTATTTTCATCATGGAAATTGACATTATTTTTCTTAGCCAAAGACTCTATACTCTTCCTAGTCTGAGCGCTCCCCCCTGAGTCAATAAAGACAATACCTTTCTCTAACTTTAAATCCATATTTTCAGCAACCTCATCATAAGTTATAAATTGCAACCCCATATTTTGATAACCCATTCCTAGACGTTCTTCATCTGTTATACCAAGAATTTTTATGTTTACTTTTTTCTTTGAATCATTTTCGCCAGTATATTCACAAATTATAGTATCTCCAACTTTGTAATTAGTTAGCTCTACTACTCCTTTCTTACCCTTTGTTTCAAAGTAACTTTTTCTAACAAATATCACTCCATTTTCTTTAATCGCTCTTTCTTTGTCAAAAGAGCCTTTTATTAAGTTTTTTGTTTTATTTTGTATCGCAGTTTCTCCAGGAAAAATTAATTCGTTGTTGTTAAACTCATATTCATAACTATCTCCAACCTTACGTTGTTGATAATAATCCTTAATTAGATTTTCTTTAGATTTATTTATTTTATCCTTATCTACTCCTATAGAAATATACTCTCCTACAGCTACTTCAAAGTTTTTTATTCCAGATATATTTTTTAGTTTATTTATAGTATCATCCATAGACTTGGATATTTGTCTTGAACTTAAATATAAATCGTAGTTTCTTTGAGAATTTCTGATTTCTTCACCTTTTAAGAAATTCGCCATAAATCCGCTAAAAGATATAAATATTACTATACTTACTATTAAAGAAAAAAGTGTCACAATAAATTTCTTTCTATTTCTTCTTACACTTTTATATGCAAGTACACCTTCTGTTCCAAAAACTAATCTAATAAGTTTCGAATTTTTAACCTTACCTACTTTGTAATCTCCACTGCTCCTTATTACACTAAGAGGAGAAATATTAGAAGCTGTTATTGCAGGTAGGAGAATTGATATGAAAATTGTAAGCAAAACAATTATTATACTGATAATTATTATTAATGGATTATATACTATTTGTAAACCCATCTGTGATACAACTGATTCCGTAAGATATTTATTTATAGCTTTAAATACTAAATCTATAGCTACTGTTCCAGACAATAGACCTATTGGTATACCAATACAGCTAATTATAATACCTTCAATAAAAACTAATCTTTTAATTTGGTTAGTTGTAGCTCCTATAGAATTTAATATTCCAAACTGCTTTTTTCGTTCAGTTATAGAAATACTAAAAGAATTATATACTGTAGCAATTGTACATATAATTACTAAAATAGTTACCATAGTAATTATAGCTTTTATAGAACTATTTATATTTGCATACTTACTAGCTCCTTGTAATCTCAATAAATGTTCATTGTATTTTATCATTTCAGAGTTTGATGCTTTATCTTTATTTGTATATATATTATTACTTATTTTTCTTGTTATTTCATATATATCTTTAGGATTTTTTGCTGTTATTGATATATTCACTGTCTCTTTCTTATTATCTATAGGATTAAAGTAAGTTAAACCAGTAGCAATTTGGTCAGTGAGTTCAAATCCTGGTCTTTTAATTATACCTACAATTTTAAACGTCTTTTCTTTTTCATTTGCAATATAATCTCCTTCATGAAATACACTCATATCATCAATTTTTTTGTTATTTCTATCAAGCACGTCACCTACTTTTAAGGTTATATTATCTCCTATTTTTAGCTTTTTCTCCATAAGATTAACTATATTTTCACTTAAAATAATTTCTCCACCTTTAGCTGGGAATCTACCTTCTTTTATAGAAACTCTATATCCTTCCATAGCATTTTTATCATATTGTTTAATGCTTAATATACCGTTTACAGTATCTTCTATTCTAGAGTATCCAAGTTGATTAGTAAGTGCATAACTTTTTATCTCAGCTGATTTTGTTACATAGTCTATATTTTTTTTGTTTACATTGTAGAATTTAGCATGATAACTTCCATCATTTTTTATGGTCTCTCTTATTTGATAATCCATAAAACTTTCAAATATGTTACCTATACCACAAATTAATGCAGTTGAAAGTATTATTCCAATTATAGTCACAATAGTTCGTCTTTTATTTTGTTTTAGGTATCTAAAAGTTAGGGATGTATATAGATTCATTTACATCACCTCATCACTTTTTATAATTCCATCTTCTATGCCTATAATTCTATCCGCCTGAAGTGCTATGTTTTTGTCATGAGTTATCATTATTAATGTCTGATTGTATTTTTTTACTGATACTTTTAATAGTTCTAGTATTTCTTTTGAGTTTTTGCTATCTAGATTACCTGTTGGCTCATCTGCTAATACTATAGATGGTCTATTAATTAAAGCACGCCCTATAGATGTTCTTTGTTGCTGACCTCCTGATAATTGATTAGGAAGATGATTTTCTCTGTCGCTTAGACCCAATGTTTTCATTAAATCATTCAAGTATTCTTTATCAATCTTTCTATTATCGAGCTCTGCTGGAAGTAATATATTTTCTTTGACATTTAAAACAGGAATCAAATTATAGAATTGATATATAAGACCTATATTTCTTCTTCTAAAGATTGCCAAATCCTTAGTTTTTAGATTATATATATCTACATCATTTATATAAACATTACCACTAGTAGGTCTATCAACACCTCCCAATAAGTGTAATAATGTACTCTTTCCGCTTCCACTTGGCCCTGTTATTGCTATAAACTCACCTTTTTCGATAGACAAGCTTACATTTTTTATTGCATCGACTTTTGTTTCATTTTTACCATAGCTTTTGGTTAGATTTTCTACTCTTAAAATTTCCATAACAACCTCCAATATTTATCTTCTATACTTCATATATTAGACTCAAGCTATTACTATAAAGTGAATTAAATATTACAGATTAGTCACTATTATCACCATATATCTTATGAAATACTATATGAAATTCCGTTCCTTTACCTTTTTCACTATTTACATAAATATCTCCATTTTGGCTTTCTATTATGGATTTTGCCATTGCAAGCCCTATGCCTACACTATCCTTTTTTGAACTACTTTTCCCTCTATAGAAACGTTTAAAAATATGTTGTATATCTTTTTTATCTATTCCTTCACCATCGTCTTTTATTATTAACTCTGAAAATAATGGATTTTCTTTGTAAATTATAATTATATTTCCAAAATCAGGAGTATGTTCTATACAGTTTTTTATTATATTTACTAAAGCCTCTACTGACCAATCAATATCACCAACATAAGATACATCACCATTTCCTTCTATACTTAACTTTTGTTTTTTAATCTCCATAGGTATTTTCATTGGTTGCATTGCTCTATGTATAAGCTCACTAAATTTTATTTTTTCTTTCTTAAACTTTATAACTTTAGCTTCCACTTTTGATAATTTAAGCATACTTTTAATCAACCAGTCCATACGATTTAGTTGATTTTTTATCTTGTCTAAAAAGTCTATTTTTACTTCATATGGTACATCATTATATAATAAATCGCTTAGTATAATTAAGGAAGTCATAGGAGTTTTCAACTGATGTGATATATCTGAAATTGTATTATTTAAAAATATTTTTTCTGATTTTAAAAGTTCAACTTTTTCATTGAGAATTGTTGTCATCTTCAATAACTCTGTTTTTAAAAGACCTATCTGTCCTTCTTGATTTCTATTTTTCATATCAAATTCTTTTCCCTCGGAGCTGTAGTAAACATACTTAGTCATATCTGATAAGTCATTATACATAGCTCTAAAATATTTAAGTATCAACATAAATATCAACATAAAAATTATGCAAACTAAGATTATATTTATTTTTATAGTGTTTGAAAGTAATTTAGAAGTAAGAGGCTCAGAATTTATTTTAATAGTTTTGTCATAGTTATACTTACTTAATATTTTCTCACCAAATTCTACATTTTGCATGGACTTTCCTTGTGTTATTATATCTACGATATCACTTTCTAGTTTGGGATACTTGTTAACTAAGGTTCCTATTATCGCTTGATTATTTTTTACAATCATATTTTTAGTTGTATTTATATTGATTATGCTAAATCCAATTGATATAAGAATTACCATCAGCATTAAAATAATGTATCTATTAAAAAATTTCTTTACTTCAGGATTATATAGAAACATTATTTTCACTTCCTATCCATTTATAACCTAGTCCTCTTACAGTTTCTATGTAAATTGGTTTACATAAATCATCTCCTATTTTTTCTCTAAGTCTTTTTATATAAACAGTTAAAGTATTATCGCTAACAAAATCATAAGTTACATCCCAAAGCTTTTCTAATATTTGAGTTCTACTCAAAACTGTATTTTTATTCTGTATAAGAATTAAAAGAAGCTTATATTCAACAGATGTCAGAAATATTTCTTTGTCATTTTTATATACTCTAGCTTCTAATGTATATATGTTTAAATCTCTAAATTTAAGTATCTTCTTATTTTCTTCTATAGCGTCACCTTTTCTTCTTAAAACAGCTTTTATCCTCGATATTAATTCTCTAATTCTAAAAGGTTTTGTTATATAATCATCTCCACCTATATCAAGCCCCATTACAATATTTACTTCTTCATCACAAGCAGTTAAAAATATTATAGGAATCTGAGAAAACTTTCTTATATACTCACAAAATTCATATCCTGTTCCATCTGGTAACATTACATCCAGTAGTACCATACTATATTCATTAGAAGATATCATTTCTCTTCCACTCGATAAATCCTTTGATATATCTACACTAAATCCCTCTTGCTCTAATGCATACTTTATTCCAAAAGAGATAGTGCTGTCATCCTCAACTATCAATAACTTTAACATAACTATTTCCCTTCTTCACATTTTAATTTTAAACTATTTACATATACAACTTTTATTATACACAATTGTTTTAAATACTAAAATATATTTAGAATTACAAAATAGTCACAAACAATTACTAACAAACATAAAAATAAAAATGCAAGTTGACACTTAACTATTTTAGAAATGATATTTTTTTTTCTCAAGTTAAGCTACAACTCACATTTTAGATATTTAATTTTATATAAACTGGTATTCTCCTCTTTTTCACTATTTAAAGCTTACTTTATTCTTCCTCATATTTTTTATATTCTTCTTCTTTATAGATATTATTTTTTTTGTCATCTTCATGTAAATCAATGTCTTTTTTATCATTTTTAACACTATTTACATAATGCATCATTTCTTCTTGAGAAACATGTGGACAATTTTCACAATTTATTCTTCTTGAATTAAATTCTCTTACTTTTTTTTTTAATTCTTCATATTCATAATCTTGTTTTTTATCACTACAATCACATTCATAACCAAATTCATCATATTTATAGTCATTGTATTGATTATTTCCATAATACTCTGTATCAATCATTTGAGACATTTGAGATTTAGACTTAATGTTTTTTATCATCCTATAAGTTGCATATGCACCTACTCCTGTAATCACGGCTCCTGCAAACATCATTGGCTTACTCATTCCATCATCTTTTTTATTCATTTGTCTTTTAATTAAATATGTTAACATATTTTTTCTCCTTTCTGATTTCTATTTATAGATAGTATCTGTATTATTTTGATAAAAATTATGTTATTTTTAAATTACAATTTTTACAAGTAATATATCTCATCTTGTAGAATATAAATTTATATTTTGTACTTGATAACGCTTTTTGTGTTATACTATATATATAACAAGTATTTTTATTTAAACGATATTATGGAGGTTTTTTATGATTTTAAATTTAGATTTTAATAGCGATAAGTCTATTTATGTACAAATTAAAGAAGAGATAACTAAAGCTATAGCTTCAGGAGAATTGAAAATAAATGAATCACTTCCATCTGTAAGAAGTATGGCTGAAAATATTGGTGTAAATCTACATACTGTAAATAAATCTTATAATGAACTAAAAGAAGAAGGATTTTTAAATATTGATAGAAGAAAAGGTGCAATCGTAGCTCAACTGCCAATAGAAACAGAAAACTCAACTCGCCAAAAAAATAGACTTGATTTAGAACTTTTAGTAGCAAAATCTTATTTATCAGGTATTAATAAAGAAGAGTTTTTGACATTAAGTAAAAATCTATTTGATAAGTATGAGGTGAAATACTATGAATAAGATTGAATGTCTATTTACAATATTTTCAGCCTTAATTTTGATGTATGCTACTTTTTATTTTATGCCACATCTTATTGGCAAAAATCATATTTATGGTGTTTCTATAAACCAAGAACATAGAGACTATCCTGATTTTATAACACTTGATAAAAAATTTAAAAAACTTTTATTTATAGGATTTATTGTAATTTTTATTTTAGTTTTAGCTCTAGTTTTTATGTTTGATAAAATAGAATTTTCTTATTCTATTAGTATTATAGGTTTTTTACTATATGAAAGTATATTATATATCTATATTCATAAAAAAGTTAAAATGACTAAATCAAAGTTTTGCACTGAATTAAGCCAGATAAGTGTAGATTCAAAATTGGTAATAGACATGGATTTTATAAATGAAAAAAATAAAATAATAAAAAAATTTAAGATATTGTATTTAATACCAGTATTACTTACTTTTGGAATAAGCATTTTTATATTGCTTAACTATAATCAATTGCCAGATTTAATTACTACACACTCTACTATAACAGGAAAACCTGATGGATTTATGGAAAAATCCTATCTTAGTGTGTTTAAATTAATAGGTCTTGAGTTTTGTATAATGGTTTTATTATATATAACATCTATTGGAGCTATAAAAGCAAGAATTAAAGTAGATACAAATAAAATTGAAGAAAGTAAAACTAAAAACATTAAATATCTAAATAAAATTGGTTATTTATTTTTTATATTGATGATTATGATGATAGTACAATTTTTTATTGTTTTTTTATCATTAAAAATAAATCCAAATTTATTAACTGTTATAAATATAATAATGCTTTTAGTTATAATTTATTTAATGGTAACATATATTAATTCTCCAAATTTAAAATTCAATTCCTCTTATACTCCAGATAACGATGAAAAGTACTGGATAGGAGGTATTATATATAATAATCCAAACGACCCATCATTTATGGTTGATAAAAGATTTGGCATAGGCTGGACTATAAATTTGGGAAATCCTATTGGAAAGATATTATATATTCTTATAGCTATATTTTTAATCTTTTCACTTTTTAGTGTTATAAAATCTCTTTTACTTTAAATACCATAAAAGGTATCTTACTTGTATTATTGGGTATTATATTTTGTAAGATAAGAAATATTTCATATTATCATTGAAATATAGTATTTATATATTACTAGGAATGGAGATTTGCATAATGTTGTCAAAAACTGAAATTAAATACTTTAATGATTGTGCTTCTGAGATACTTTCATCTGAAAAAGTACAACTTATGAGAACATTTCCTCATCATGGCAATGTTTCATGTCTTGAACATAGTTTATCAGTAGCATATTATAGTTATCTATTATGTAAAAAATTACATTTAAATGTTGATATTCAAAGCGTTATTAGAGGGGCTCTACTGCATGATTTTTTTCTTTATGACTGGCATTATAAAGGTGATAGAAAAGGATTACATGGTTTTACTCATCCTAAAGAAGCACTAAAAAACGCAAATTTATTCTTTCAAATAAATGAAAAAGAAACAGACATTATTTTAAAACATATGTGGCCACTTACTGCTAGACCTCCTAGATACAAAGAAGCATTAATTGTTTGTTTATTAGATAAGTTTTGTTGTCTGGTTGAGACTCTAAAGATACACTCACTACTATCTCCTTACCACATATAAAATAAGTCTTTGATATTGTTATAATTCAATTTAAAAAGAGGTATTAAGATTAAATTTAACTTAATACCTCTTTATTAATTTATTATTTATTTTTGTCATATGCTTATAAAACATAACCTTAGCCTTGATAACTTACTCTTCTTATAGACATACTTACAACTTTAAATAATAGCATACCAGCTATTAAGTTTATCAATATTGCTGGTGCCACTGCTACCATAAATAATGCTGTGAATGAACCTCCAGGAAGACCTACTATAGCTTGAGCAATTAGTAAAAATAGAGTTCCACTTATAACCGTTCCTACTGGGAATATTATTGTTGCTGCTATTAAATCTTGTTTTTTACTACTTAATCTTTTCATAAATGGTAATTTATAAATTATATACATTATCATGAACATTATATTTATTGTAATAGTCTTGTCAAATATATTTGGAATCTGACCACCTGGAAATTTAGTTGTTAGTGCTGCAAATATTCCTGTTACAATTCCTGCTACCAAACAAATCTTATAATCATCCTTATTTAATATCATTATTATAAACATCATTGCTAGTGATATATCTGGTTGCATTGGAAGTCCTATGGCAGGTGTAAGTTGATGTATTAATAATCCCATAGCTAAAAGTATCGCATTTAAAGTTAATTTTTTTGTATTTGTTTTCATTGTAATATTTCCCCCTAATTTGTTTAATATTTATTTCATTTTCGTGCCAATTTTCCATATCATTCTCTTTAGCTTTAGAAGTTCATAACATCTCTTTCACCACCTTTTACTTTAAATTATATATTTTCTTTATTAATAGTTTTTGCAAAATAAAAAACTCCGTCCTAAATCAATAGGACGGAGATTATCCGCGTTGCCACCTAAATTATATAAAAAATAAGCTTAAAACTTAATTCTTATACATCTCATTATAAGGTACTTACATACCCAATTCGCTGTAACGTGCGACCGACGATAAAGTCTACTCTCATAAAAATATGATTTCAATTTATTCCTCTAAGGTCCATTCACTATATTCCTTCTTGCTAAGATTCCACCATCCTCAGCTCTCTATGTTGAAGCTAAACATAATTACTCTTCCTTGTCATAGGATTTTTAATTTGCTCTTGCTATTATAATATTCTAAATTTTTATAATTGTCAACCGTATTTTTTATTTTATTTAAAATTTACAAAAAATGTAGAATAATTTTTATAAATGTTTTAAACTTTTATTTAAATATTAAATTAGGAAGGATGATATTATGTTTAGAGAAATAAGATTAAAAAAGAGAGAAATGACAAAAGAAGATACTATAGAAGTATTAAAAAATGGTGAATTTGGTACTTTTTCTACTATATGTGAAAATGGCTACCCTTATGGAGTTGCTGTAAATTATGTATACTTTAATGATTCTATATATTTTCATTGCGCAAGAAATGGACATAAATTAGATAATATCTCAGCAAACAACAAGGTTTCTTTCTTAGTAGTTGCTAATGAAAGTGTTATTCCAGACAAATTTAGTACTACATATGCTAGTGCTGTAGTGTTTGGAAAAGCGTCAACAGTAGACAATGAGGAAAAGAAAAATGCTCTTGTAGAAATAATAAAAAAATATTCTAAGGGCTTTATTGAAGAAGGTATGAAATACATAGAAAAAGATATAAATTTAACAACTGTAGTTAAAATAGAAATAGACCATATTTCTGGTAAAGCTTCTCGTTTATAATAATATATACAATATAACAAAGTGGCTATAGGTATGGCCATTTTGTTATATTTATTTCTCATTATTTTTATTAATTGAAAATTCTTAAAATATTTTAAAGAACTTCCTCAATACCTATATAAAAATTATTGAAGGAAAGGTTGAAAATAATTATGAAATCCAAGAAAAAACCAAAGTTTTTACTTATTAGTACACTTGTAATAATAACTATGTTATCAACAGGAGCAACAGCTTTAGAAATCCATACATCTTCACAAATACATAATTATAGTGATATCAGCAATAGAGGAAATTTCAATACCTCTGCTAATTCCAAGGTAGGTGCAGACTCACAAAAAAGCAGTGATAGTTTACCTCACAATACACAAAACCTAAATGTTTCTTTGGATATCTGCAATGGAGGTGTAGAAATACTACCAACCTCATCCAACAAAATAATAGCAAATTACAACAGCCAATACTACAATATTAAAATGACAAAACAAAATGGAAAATGGGTTATATCTATATCAGGAAAAACAGCTAAAATGGGCAATTCTAGCTATGTTCAACTCCATATTCCAAATATAAAATGCAATATGGATGTAAATGTGCTTGATGGTAGCTTTAGTTATGATTTCCCCGAAAATTGTATTGATGCAATAAATGTTACTGCCAAAGATTCAAGTATTGAATTTACTTCAAAAAATCAATACAAAAATAGCACTATTTCTCTATCCGCAACAGATAAAGAATTTCTTGAATATGGTCTAATTAATTATCCAGATTATTTTACTAAGACGCATAAAGGATTTGAGTATAAGAATGGTACAAGAAAAAATCAAATTGACATTTCGCTAACAGGATTTACTAATGTTGATTTTAGAGATTAAAATATAAGAAATTGAGGGCTTTAGCCCTCTTTTTCTTTGCCTCCCTGTATCCATCTTTATATTTTATTGTTTATTTTTCCTTTTGGTCTACTGACTCTTAATCAGAGCCCCATTACTGTTGTTCTTAAATACTGGTTGAAATTACCATACTCAACTTTTGTCAACATTTCTGGATAAGACATCACAATTAATTGATGTCCATTACATTCTTCATGGTATGGAGGGTGAATATGTTCAAAATCATTTGCCTCATATCCAACTCTCTCATAAAAACCTTGTCGCTTGATGGAAATTTTATTAATGGGAGGGTCGATTTCTAGAATAACAGTTTTCCCTCGCTGGTTTAGCAGCTCCAAAGCTCTTTTTCCGTACTTTTTATTGCGCATCTCAGGATTGATACAGAAATGTTCCACATAAATAAAATTCTCTGTTTCCCAACATAAAAGGATACCAACCATGTCATTTTCATCATAAATCAGGTTAAATTGATATTCCTCATGACCCATAATTTCTGCTTGTAAAGACGGTTTTCTCTGTTCATGAAAAGGAAAACTTATGTTGTACAACTCTATTGCCTCTAAATACAATTTATCTTCATATGTTCTTAGCCTCTCAAAGCGCATTTTGCTATCCTCCTATTATAAAACAACCTTCGATTTACCACACTGCATCTTTTTAGCCTAATTCTAATGAAACTCTAATTAGCTCTTATTTAGATTATAATATCTGTCCAAATATCAAATAAATCATAATGTTAAACCATGGCTAAATGTATATCTATTTTTTATATATACTAAGATTGTTTAGATAATCTCTTATACCAAACTTAACATCATCACTTGGTCTTATATCAGAGTTATCTCCTGCTATATGAAGTATTCCATATGCTGGATGACCTCCTCTTACCGTACATGGAACTGATAATAGAGTCATCCCCATATGTTGAGCAAATATATTCATTGATTGTAAAGCCAGTTCTCCTCCTCCACGTTGTGAGCCTGCTGTAGCAAAACAACCAAATATTTTTCCACTTAAAGGGGCTCCTACCCATACATCAGAAAAACTATCCATAAACATCTTCATTTGCCCAGATACATTTCCATAATATGTTGGTGAACCCATAAATATTACATCATAATCTAGTAATTCTTTTCCAGATTTAATTACATTTATACTTTCAAATTCATCTTTATATTCCTTTGAATTTATCAAATAATACTGAGGAAGTGTTTTTGCAACTTCATCACTTACTTTAAATATATCCACCTCTATATTCATTTCTTCAAGTACCTTTTTATACTCCCTTGCTAATAAATATGTACTCCCACAAACGCTATGAAAAATTACTGCTACTTTCATTTTTATCCCCCTAATCAAAATCAAATTTATTTTTTATATAGTACTTTTATTATCAAGTACCATTAAATGATGCTAAATGGATTTAAATATACATTGCTTTTTATTACTTCAATCTCTTCAAATTCATCCAAAAATCTCTTCATAACATGTTTAAATATATCTTCTGTATCAAAATGCCCACAATCAACTATACACATTCCCATATCAAGTGCATCTTGTGCCTCATGATATTTTACATCACCAGTTATTAGAACATCTGCTCCTTGTCTCTTAGCCTTTTTCACAAACTCAGAACCAGCTCCTGTTACAACAGCAACTTTTGTTATCTCTGTATTGAGGTTTCCAACTACCCTTATATGCTTCATATTTAATTTTTCTTTTATTTTATTAGAAAGATTCTCTAATGTCGTACTTTCATCAAGTTTACTTATTCTACCTAATCCAAATGTTTTTCCTTTATTTTCTAGCTTGTACAAATCATAAGCAACTTCTTCATAAGGATGTGCATCTAGCATAGAACTTATCACTCCACCTAAATGCTTCTGTGGTACTACAGTTTCAATTTTAACCTCATTTACACTTTCTATATCATTTATACTTCCAAGGAACGGATTGGAATCTTCTAATGGCTTAAATTGACCTTCTCCTTCTATCGAAAATGTACAGTTACTATAATTTCCTATATGACCTGCTCCTGAATTACTTAGAGCCTTTCTCAATACTTCTGAATAATTACATGGAACATATACTGCAAGTTTGTATAAAGTCTCACTTTCAGTGACATCTAAAACTTTTGAGTTATTAAATTCCATAATTTCCATAAAATAATCATTTAAACCATCAAATGCTATGTCAAAATTGGTATGCATAGAATAAAGGGCTATATCATTTTTAATAAGCTTTTGTATAAGTCTACCTTTTAAGTCTGCACTATTAATCTTATTGATTTTTCCAAATATAAAAGGATGATGTGTAACAATTAAATCAATATTTTGAGATATAGCTTCATTGATTACATTTTCATTGGCTTCTAAGGATACCAGAATCTTCTTTACATCCATATCAAAATCTCCAACTATAAGACCTACATTATCCCAATCTTCAGCTAAGCTTAGAGGATACTTTTTTTCAATTTTTCTAGTAAGACTCTTCAGTAACATATTTACCTCCTATTTATTTTATTAAATTTTCAAGTTTTCTTATTGCCATTTTACTTTCTTCTCTCTTCTTATCTATTTCTTCTCCATTTTTACCTTCTAATTGATTAACTATAGCACTATATGTTTTTATTTTTTTTTCTATAAAGTCATGAAAAAGAGAATCTTTATTTTCTAAAAGTTTTATCCCAACTTCAAATTGTATCTCATCTTCTATTATAGTATTTTTACCTGTATATTTGGCAACTATTATTTCATATATCCTAAAATCTTCTCTCACTAAAACCTCTTTTAAAATTTCATAACCATTATTCAGAAGATAGCGTCTAAGCTCTTCTTGTGCCTGCATAGGCTGTAATATCAATTTTTCTACACTATGTGCTACTTCTTTTTTAGCCTCTAGAAGTTCACTTATCAATATACCTCCCATACCAGCAATTATTACTTCTTCAATTTCACCTATTTCAAGTATCTCTATACCAGAACCCAATCGTAAATCAACTTTCTTTAAAAGATTGTTCTGTATGACCTCTTTTCGTGCATTGTCAAGAGGTCCTTTATTGACATCTGCTAACACTGCAAATGGGACTCTTCCCTCTTTTAGCAAATAAACTGGTATGTATCCATGGTCCGTTCCTATATCAGCTATCTTTTTACCCTCTGATACCAATGATGCTATTTTTAATAATCTATCTGTTAGTTTCAAAGATATATCTCCTTTCAATTCTTTTATTTGCTCTTGATTTTAGACTAAAACCAAGATAAAAAATAATATAAAATCTCTACCACAAAATAGCCATGAGATATCACTTATCCCATGGCCTTTATTACAAAAACATTAATGATGTATCTTTTTAATCTAAATAATCTCTAAGTTTTTTTGATCTACTTGGATGTCTTAATTTTCTTAGTGCTTTTGCTTCTATTTGTCTTATTCTTTCTCTAGTTACATCAAACTCTTTTCCAACCTCTTCAAGAGTTCTAGCTCTTCCATCTTCAAGACCAAATCTAAGTTTTAATACTTTTTGCTCTCTATCATTTAATGAGCCAAGGACATCTTCTATTTGTTCTTTAAGTAGAGAATATGCTGCTGCCTCAGCTGGAGCTGGTGCATCATCATCTGGAATAAAGTCTCCTAAATGACTGTCCTCTTCTTCGCCTATTGGAGTTTCTAAAGACACTGGGTCTTGAGCTATTTTCATTATCTCTCTTACTTTATCTTCTGTCATTTCCATTTCTTTTGCAATTTCTTCTGGTTTTGGGTCTCTTCCAAGTTCTTGAAGCAGTTGTCTTGATACTCTTATTAATTTATTTATAGTCTCTACCATATGCACTGGTATTCTTATAGTTCTAGCTTGGTCTGCTATAGCACGTGTTATAGCTTGTCTTATCCACCATGTTGCATAAGTACTAAACTTGTAGCCCTTTGTATAATCAAATTTTTCAACAGCTTTTATAAGACCTAAATTTCCTTCTTGTATTAAGTCTAAGAAAAGCATACCTCTACCTACATATCTTTTTGCTATACTTACAACTAGTCTTAAGTTCGCTTCAACTAATCTTTGCTTTGCTATCTCATCGCCTTCATGCATTCTTCTAGCAAATTCTACCTCTTCATGTGGCTTAAGTAGAGGAATTTTTCCTATTTCTTTTAAGTACATTCTAACAGGGTCATCTATACTTATCCCTTTTGGTAATGATAAATCCACAGTTTCTATTTCTATTGCAGAAGAGTCCTCATGTGAAATTACTTCTGCATCTTCATCTATGTGGCTCATATTTAAATCGTCATCAGTAGCCGAAAAGTCTATATCAGCTTTATAGTTCTTTGTTTCTGTTATTTCTATTCCCAAATTACCTAAAGTTTCATAAAGATTTTCTACCTGATCCTTATCAAGTTCAGTTTCAGAAAAAGCTTCCATTATTTCTGCAAGCGTCAATGAACCTTGCTTTTTTCCTTTTTCTATTAATGTCTTAGCGGTAACTTTTTTTAACTCTTTTTTATTCGACTTATTTTCCACACTCAAACCTCCTTTCTCTACAAGCTTTTTAAAATTTTATTTATCTCAACTATTTTTAAAGCAATTTCCATAACTTTACCATCTACCTCTTTCATATCATTATTATTTTCTAATTCTTGTTGTTCTTTCAACAAGTTATTAATTTGTTCTTCTAATGAGTTCTTTCTGATATTTGTTATTATTCCTTCTATTTCTTTTGTGCTCTCTAAGTTTATACTATTCAAAGAAATTGAATTTAATTCTTTTAAGTATTCTTCGGATATGTTTAAACTTTTCAATTTGTCAATAGTTATTTTGTCCAATTCTTGATTTTTAATCATGTAATTTAAAATTTCTTTACTTTCATCCAATAAAAAATCACTTTCTTCTACCTTAAGTAACGCTATTTCTCTAATTTTTTTGTCTTCTAACATTATTTTTATTAGAGTTTCTTCAACTAATTGTTTTCCATCTTGTCTAACTTCGACTTTTTCAATTACTTTTTCTTCTATCTTTTTCTGGTTTTTGTTATTATATGGTTTATTGTAGTTTTTACCATATACTTCCCTTTTTATAGACTCGACATTAATATCTATTTTATTGCTTAAATATTTTGTATAAAAATCAATTTCTACAGGACTTGTCAATTGTTTTATAATCTTAGAAGCTTCTTTTGCAAACTTCACTCGTTCTTCATCTTTTTGAATATTGAATTCTTTTTTAAGATGATCTATTTTATATTTTATGTAGTGAGTAGAAACATCCATTGCCTTTTTATAATCACTAAGTCCGTATTTTCTTACAAATTCATCTGGGTCTTTAGAATCTTTCAAATCCAAAACTTTTACAGTAATACCTAATTTAATAAGTATATCTATAGCTCTTAAAGTCGCTTTTATTCCAGCTTCATCAGAGTCATAAGATATAATAGCAGTATCCGCATATCTTTTTATTAAAATACCTTGTTGTTCAGTCAAGGCTGTTCCAAGGGTTGCTACTACATTTCTTATACCATACTGATAAAGTGAAATTAAATCCATATATCCTTCAACTAAGACTATAGTTTTATTATCTAAATTTTTTCTAGCAAAATTTAATCCATATAAATTTTGTTTTTTATTGAAAATTAATGTGTCTGGAGAATTTAAGTATTTTGGTAAAGAATCATCTAGTACTCTTCCTCCAAATCCAATTATGTTTCCTCTATAATCAAATATAGGAAACATAACTCTATTTCTAAATTTATCATAGCAATTAGTTCCATCTCTATTTCTTGCAATTAGACCGCACTCCAGTAAATCTTGTTTTGTATACCCTTTATTAATAAGAGTATTCATAAGAGAATTCCATGAATCCAAAGAAAATCCTAGACCAAACTTTTTAATTATTTTATCATCTAGCCCTCTAATCCTTAAATATTCATACCCAAGATTTTTACTTCCTAATAAGTTTGAAAGATAAAATCTAGCAGCTTCTGTATGAATATCTTGAAACTTTTTAGATTTCTCTATTTTCATTCTAGTTTCTTCATTCATGTTGGTATTAATTTCTATACCGCATTTATTTGCTAAAATTTTTACAGCATCCATAAAATCTAAATTTTCCATTTTCATGACAAAATTTATCACATCTCCACCTTCACCACAACCAAAACACTTATAAATTTGTTTTGACGTATTTATATAAAAAGATGGAGTTTTTTCCCCATGAAATGGACATAATCCTTTATAATTAGCTCCAGATTGTTTTATACTCATATATTCAGATATTATACTTGCTATATCACATCTAGCTTTTATTTCTTCAATAATGTCTTTTATATCATTCATATTATCACCTTCTGGTGTAATTTTTTGTGTTAACATTTCTATTCTACACTATATTCTAAATTTGTCAATCACTCAATATACAGAATTCGACTTTTTTTATTGATATCCTTCTTATTAATCAAAAAATTTTTATTTTTTATGTTAATTCCATCAATATTAAATTTTTATTTATATCAAATATTCTAACTATTAAATTATATATCTATTATCTTATAAATTCACATCAAAAACTATCACGAATAAAAAAGAGGCTCTTGCCTCTTTTTAATAAACACTAATTGATTTCATCAAATCTTCAAATTCATCAAAGCAGAGAGATTGAATCCCATCTGATAGAGCATTTTCTGGGTCTGGATGAACTTCTATCATTATTCCATCTGCTCCACATGCAAGTGATGCCATTGACATAGGTTTTACTAAATATCTAACTCCAGTAGCATGACTTGGGTCTACTACAACAGGAAGTCCCGTTTCTTTTTGAATAATCGGTACAGCAGCTAGGTCTAATGTATTTCTAGTATAATCATTGTATGTTCTTATACCTCTCTCACACATTATAATATTACTATTTCCTTCTATTGCTATATATTCTGCTGCACCTATCCATTCAGTAATTGTTGATGCGATTCCTCTTTTTAACATAACAGGCTTATTCTGTTTTCCGACTTCACTTAAAAGAGTAAAGTTTTGCATATTTCTTGAGCCAATTTGAATTATATCACTGACACTATATAATTCATCCATATCTCTTATGTCCATAAGTTCTGTAATAACAGCTATACCAACCTCTTCTTTAACTGCTTTTAATATTTCAAGACCTTCTTTTTTTAATCCTTGAAATGAGTTTGGTGATGTTCTTGGCTTATATGCTCCTCCTCTTAAAATATTTGCACCATGACTTTTTACAAATTTAGCAGTCTTTAAAAGTTGCTCATAACTTTCTATTGCACATGGTCCAGCTATTACAAGTTTATCTTCTTTTACAGTTATTTTTTTATTATTTGTATTTATCACTATCTTTGAATTATCATTAAATAGGTTTTTTCTCATAACCTACAAGCTCCTTTACTTCTTCTATTTCTTTAGCAGATAGGAGGTTTAAATATTCTTTTATTGATTTTTTATTTATTAAAAGTTCCTCATTCAAATCCATAAGTGGTATCAAAACAAAAGCTCTATCTTGAATCCTTGGATGTGGTATTAGTAATCTTTCATCAGTTAAAACTACATCATTAAAAAATAGTATATCTACATCGATAGTTCTTGGACCCCAATGTACTATTCTCTCTCTATGCAATTCTTCCTCTATTTTTTGACAATATTCTAACAACTCATAAGGTTCAAACTCTGTTTCTATCTCTACACACATATTAAGAAAATCTGCTTGTTCTGTATATCCCCATGGCTTTGTTTCATATAATTTTGATTCTTTTACTTCATATATAGAATCACTATCTCTCAAAAGTTCACATGCTTTTGATAAATTATCAAATCTATTGCCCATATTAGTCCCTATTCCCAAATAAGCCTTATTCATCTCTTGTTCTCCTTATCTCAACACCAAAGTAGTCATAAATTCCATTTACAGGAGCTTCTGGCTTTCTAACTCTAACCATAACTCCATTTACAAGGTTAAATTTATTTAGGACTTCTTCAGCAATATTCTCTGCCAAAGCCTCCAAAAGATTAAATTGTTTATTTTCTGTAATATCCTTAACAACACTATAAACTTCAGCATAGTTTACAGATTTATTTATATCATCACTAAGTCCTGCTTCTCTTGAATCAACATAAAGTTCCATGTCGACAAAAAATTTCTGACCTAGAAAATTTTCTTCTTTAAGCACACCATGATATCCATAGAATCCTAGATTACTAAGTAATATTTTATCCATCATACTACACCTACTTTCTATATATTGCATCAGTCATTTTAGCTGCCATTAAATTTTCATAAACATCATGCACTCTAACTATATCTACACCATCTCTTATTCCAAGTACAGTAGTAGCTATTGTGCCTTCCAATCTCTTTTTAGGTTCAACTGGAAGTACTTTTCCTATTACTGATTTTCGAGATGTACCAAGTAAAATAGGATAGTCTAATTCTTTTAATTCTTTTAATCTTCTTAATACTTCTATATTTTGCTCAAATGTCTTCCCAAACCCTATCCCTGGATCAAGAACTATTTTTTCTTTTTTTACTCCACAGCCTATTGCCATTTTTATGCTCTCTTTAAAGAAGTCTTTTATTGACTCCATTATATCTTTGTCATAGTTTGTCCCATCTTGATTATGCATTATACATACTTCTGCATCATATTTTCCCACTACAGAAGCCATATTCTTATCTTTTCTAAGACCCCAAACATCATTTACCATAGTGACACCTAATTTTAGGGCTTCTTCTGCAACATCTGCCTTGTAAGTATCTATTGATATTGGTATATCTAATTCTTTTTTAAGTTTTTTTATCACAGGGATTACTCTTCTTAGTTCTTC
Source organism: Clostridioides sp. ZZV14-6154 (assembly GCF_020657785.1). NCBI lineage: Bacteria > Bacillati > Bacillota > Clostridia > Peptostreptococcales > Peptostreptococcaceae > Clostridioides > Clostridioides sp. ZZV14-6154. The sequence goes on from NZ_JAGWCY010000001.1 coordinate 932,766, forward strand.
CTCCGAATCCACATAGATATGACCTGGACGTGTAGATTCACCACCTAAGTCAATTATATCAGCACCTTGTTCAACCATTTCTTTTGCATGTTTTATTGCTATGTCTAAATTACTAAAGTCTCCTCCATCTGAAAAACTATCTGGAGTTACATTTAATATACCCATTATATAAGTTCTTTTACCATAATCAAACACAGTTAATGACACTCCCTTAAATTAAAATTTATATCTTATCAAGCGATTATTATCTACAATAATTCACTACTTCATAGTAATTAAACTCATAGCTTCAGCTCTTGATGCAATATCTTTTTCAAATATACCTCTAACTGCTGATGTAACAGTTTTTGAACCAGGTTTTTTTACACCTCTCATTGTCATACACATATGTTCAGCTTCTACTACTACTAAAACACCATATGGCTGCAATTCTTCCATTATTATGTCTGCTGCATTTTTAGTAATTCTTTCTTGTAGTTGAGGTCTTTTTGCTAATGTATCTATTACTCTAGCAAGCTTAGAAAGCCCTGTAAGTCTTCCACCTTTTGGTAAATAAGCGATATGTGCCTTTCCAAAAAAAGGAACTAAATGATGCTCACAGCATGAATAAAATGGAATATCTTTTACTAATACTAATTCTTCATGCTTTTCATCTGCAAAAAGAACTTTTAAGTGGTCTCTTGGTTCTTCACTAAGACCAGAGAATATCTCTTCATACATTCTAGCAACTCTATTTGGAGTCTCTATTAGACCTTCTCTATCTGGGTCTTCACCAATTGCTTCTAATATTTCTCTTACTGCATGTTGTATTTTTTCTTTATCTACTTTATTCATTTAAACTCCCCCCATTGACTCGTGACTAGAAGATTAATTTTATAATCTTTTTTGTCTCAATTTCTTTAAAAATATAATTATAAACATCTAAAAGTTTTTGATAGTCATAATTTTCACTTACCTTTGATACTAGGTTAAAAAGTTCATTATTTTCTTTTTTCAAAACTTTTAGCAATTTTTTATCTTTTGGTACCCATTTATCATTTGTATTAAAGTACCCAATTATTATATCTTTTAAATATAAATTCGTCAAAAAATGATATTCAAAAACATCAAATTTTTCTTTATTTTTCAACTTTGATATCTTTGTTCCAATATCTTGTTTCAAAAAAGACTTTTCTTCTAAAGATAATTTACTAGGACCCTTTAAGTAAATATCTCTACTTATATCTTTTATGGTATCGGATATATTCTCCATATCAAATAGAACCTTAGCATCTTTCATCTCTTTCACAAAGAAGTACTCTCTATCTGATAATAATTTTTTTACACCATCTTTTGAAAAATAATTTATATCAAATTCTATTCCCTTTTGTTCAAACAGTACTCGCTCTTGTTTTTCCCCTTCTTTTACAAAAACAAATACATCAATATCATTAATTTCTAAATCATAAAAACTAAAATCTACATCTTTACTAGAACCCACTAGAAATACTGCTAACGTATTTGGATTGTCTATTATTTTTTTTATATTTTCACTATATACTTTATAAGTATGACTTACCATCTCTTATCTCCAATAAATTGTTAATATTTTAATTTATTACAAACGCTCTATTATTTTATTAAAAATAACATTTTCTTTGTTAAATTCTGTCTTGTCAATTTCTGTAACTTTCATTGCTCCCATAAGACTATTTGTGACAAAAACAAAATCAAAACTACTAATTTCTGATATATTAATTTCATTTTCCACCAACTCTATATGTAATTCGTCACAAATCTTTATAATCCTTTTTTTTATTGTTCCATTTAAAATTGGTAATTTACTACTTGGTGTATATACTTTACTTCCTCCTATAAAGAATATATTGCTCATAGAACACTCTAAAATGACACCATCTGAATTTATAAATATCCCATCATTGTATCCATTCTTATTTGCAATATTTTTAGTATAAATATTTTCAAAATAATTAGTAGTCTTATGTCTATAGATTAGGCTATCACCCCTGACTATAGGCGATATAGTCAATTTCAAACCTTTATTATATGCTTCTTTATTGTATGGAATTTCTCTAATAGATATATTGTAACCTTCATCAAAAACGGTAATCCTAAGTGCTTTATTAATAATATTTTCTTTTTCTATGTATTTAACAATTTCATCTATTAGGAATCGCTTTTCATAATTTATATTCAAATCCAAACATGTTATCGAATTAAGCATCCTATCTATATGTGTATTTAAATCTATAGCTATACCATCTTTAACTTTAATAGTCTCAAATAACCCAATTCCAAATTTACTCAAGCTACTATTAAAGCTTAAATTATTCTTCATAATATCCCCTCAAGGCTTTCATTATAGATTTTGCTTTATCTAGTGTTTCTTGGTATTCTTCATCTGGGTCAGAATCCCAAGTCATACCTCCTCCAACTTGAAAATATACTTTTTTATCTTTTTTTATTATAGTTCTAATTGCTATATTAAAATCCATATCACCATTAAAACCTATATACCCAATTGAACCAGTATATACATTTCTCTGTGTTGGTTCCAGTTCATCTATAATTTCCATTGCTCTAATTTTAGGTGCTCCTGTTATAGAACCACCTGGAAAAGTTGCTTTTATTATATCAGTAGCATCCTTATCATCTTTTAGTTCCCCTACAACTGTTGAAACCAGATGGTTTACATTTGCATAAGGTTCAATTACAAACAACTCTGGAACTTTGACACTTCCAGTTTTAGATATTCTACCAATATCATTTCTTTCTAAATCCACTATCATAAGTAGCTCTGCTCTATCTTTTTCACTATTTTTAAGCTCCTCTTGAAGCTTTAAATCTTCTTCCTTATTTTTACCTCTTGGTCGAGTGCCTTTTATTGGTCTTGCCTCTATTTTTTTATCAATACATCTTATAAATCTCTCTGGAGAATTTGATAAGATATGTGCTTCTTCAAAATTTAAAAATGCTCCAAATGGTGCTGGACTAAATCTTCTTAAATCTCGATATAACTCAAAACTTGTCAGTTCTGTTTCCCCACTAAACCTTTGTGTCAAGTTAGCTTGATATATGTCACCTTGTTTTATGTACTCTCTAACATTTTCAACTGCATTTTTAAATTCTTCCTTTGTAAAATTAGATTTAAGTTGAATAGGTTTTACATCTTTTTCCTGATAACATATACTATCTATTCCTTTTTTCTCTTCTCTTAATATTTTTTCTTCTATATCAGCTATTATTTTTTCTTCTACTTTTATATCTATATCTGGAGTAGCTATGTAAGTTTTTTCCTTTAAATGGTCTATTACTATAACATGGTTATAAAATCCAAAATACATATCAGGTATCTCAATATTATCTATAGCAGTTCTAGGTAATTTTTCTATATAATTTCCCAAATCATAAGACAAATATCCTACAGCTCCACCTATAAATGGCAAATTAGTTTTATTTATAACTTTATATTTATCTAATTCTTTTTTCAAATTTTCTAATGGATTTTCATCAGTATTTTTATATCTTAATACTTTAAATGGCTGGCTACTTATAAAAGAATATCTTCCTAATTTTTCTTTGTCCATAGCACTATCTAATATAAAACTATCATTTTCATTTCTAAAAATAGTAAATATCTCAAAAGAATTTAATTTAGTTTTTATTTCTCTTATCATCTTATATATCCATCCTTTCCCTAGCTTCTTTTATAAAGTTTTTCAGCATTTCATGACCATACTCTGATAAAATAGCTTCTGGATGAAATTGTACTCCTTCTATTAAATACTTCTTATGTCTAATTCCCATTACTTCACCTATATTTGTTGTTGCAGTAACTTCAAGTTCTTCTGGAACTGTATCAGAATCAATTATAAGCGAATGATACCTAGTAACATTTAAAGGATTTTTAAGACCACTAAAAACTCCCTTATTAATATGGTTTATACTATATACTTTTCCATGAACAGGCTGTTGTGCTTTTATTATATTACCCCCAAAAACATGTCCAATAGTTTGGTGCCCTAAACAAATTCCTAGTATAGGCTTCTTACCTTTAAAATATTCAACAATATCTATACAAATCCCAGCTTCTTTTGGAGAACATGGACCTGGAGATAACACAATTACCTCTGGATTTAGTTCTTCAATACCTCTTAATGTTATTTCGTTGTTTCTTTTTACTATAACTGTTTCCCCCAATTCTTCTATATATTGTACTAAGTTATATACAAAAGAATCATAATTGTCTATCATGAGAATCATACTATAAATCTCCCCCCCAAAAAAAATTATTTCATTAATTCAGAAACTGTAACAAACTTAAAGCCTTTTTCTATCATCTTTGGAATAAACATGTCCAAAGCTTTAACTGTATCATTAGTTGCATAGTCATGTAAAAGTATTATATCTCCATTTTGTACTTTATTAATTATTTTATCTGCGATACTATTAGCTCCAGGATTTTTCCAATCCTTCACATCTACTCCTGTCCATAAAACTACTTTATAATCATGCTTTTTTGCAATTTCTAATAAATCCTTTTCTCTGTAACTCCCAAATGGTGGTCTAAATAATGTAGGTTTCTTTCCAGTAACTTTCTTTAAAATTTCTTCACACTTAACAATCTCTTCTTCAATTTGACTAGAAGTTAAATTGCTTATATCAGGATGATTAAAAGTATGATTTCCTATTTCATGCCCTTCTTTACTTGCTCTTACCAATGGTTCTTTATACCACTGTGCATGTTTTCCAGCTATAAAAAAAGTAGCCTTTACGTTATACTTCTTTAACACATCTAAGACTTGACTAGTTTCTTTAGGATGAGGTCCATCATCAAAGGTAATTGCTATTAGTTTCTTTTCCCTTGAACCATGTTTAATTAAAATATTTTCATTTGTGTCCGTCATTAAAGCAGAAACCTTACTAAAATTGGCTATTAGTATTATTCCACAAAACAAGACTACTGCTATTAAGCACTTAAATATTGTCTTTTTTTTCCCTGGTGTCATTTTTAAACTTCCTTTCAAATATTTTAGTTATTTATAAAAATTTTGAGTGTAATACGTTTTATAACTTCCTCCAAATATTACTCCAACTCCAATATTATTATAATTCCCCAAAATATTTTTTCTATGTCCTTCTGAATTCATCCAAGCTTCATGTGCATATATTGCATTAATCTGTCCTGCTGCTATGTTTTCTCCTGCTGAGGTATATATTATTCCTTCTCTTTTCATTCTATCAAATGGAGTTTCATCTTTTTTGTTTATATGGTCAAAAAAATTATTATCTCTCATATCTTCACTGTGTTTTCTTGAACTTAAAGTAGCTTGTTCACTATATCTTAGTGAATTCAATCCTCTTTGATTTCTAACACTGTTTACAAGGTCTATAATTTCAAATTCAAAACATTTTTTAAGCTCTTCTTTATCGGTTGGATATAATTCTTTGAACTCATCTTCTGTAGTTTTATCAATTATTAAATATGAACAAACTCTATTTTTTTCATGAATATCATAGAAAATTGTAATATATTTACCTCCCTTACTTATTATATCATATTGATTTTCTGAATTTATTATATATCTAGTATTTCCTTTTTTCTTATATTTTAATGGCGTAATCTTGTTTCTCACTGTCTGTCTATCTTGATTTATTTTTATATCTTGATTTTCACATGAGTCCATAGAGTTGCTGTAAAGTGCAACTACCTCATCACTTTCAATACCAACCATTGCAAAATCTTTTCCATATTGGTTGTATACATACCAGTCAAATCCATATTCACTAGTATCAATTCTGCCAGGCTTTCCAATATTAGCTAAAACTTGAGTTAAGTTTTCTCCTAAATTTAGTTTTTCAAAATTTTTTATATTAGTCTCGTTTAAATTATTCTCTCCATTATCATCTGGTTGTGAGTTTTGATTTTTCTCATCTTCCTTTTTCTTTGAATTATCACCTAAGTTTATTTTATCTAAAAACTCACTCCATATTTCGCTTTGAAAAAATTCTTCTTTCAAATCATCTACTTCTCTCAATAATTCAGGACTATAAAATAAAACAATAAGTATTACTAATACTAAAGCAATTAATTTTTTCAATATATTCCTCCTTTAAAAAACTTCACTAAAAATTTCTAATATATACATTATCATGTATTAATACTGATAATATATACTGATTAAATCCTATTAACATCTGTTTATATTTTTTTTATTTAATAAGTATTATAAAAAAGCTTTACCTATTAATAGATAAAGCTACAATCTTAATGAAAATATTTCATCTAAAGTTCTGTCAAAGATAGATGGCTTATCAAATTTCCAAGTTCCTTCATAAACTAATTCATTATTTAGATAAAAAGTACCTTGGCCATGCTTTTTACCATGCATAAATTCTCCTACATATTTCTTTCCTTTTGCCCATATGTAAGTTCCTTTTCCATGAATCAAATTATTTTTCCATTCTCCTTCATAAAGTATTTCTCCTTCACTATTATAACAAATACCATATCCCTCCATCTTTCCACCTTTAAATTCTCCTGCATATATACATCCATCATTCCATTTATAGATGCCTTTTCCATCTTTTTTGCCATTCTTCCAAGTTCCAATATATTCATCTTTACTGTTATAGAGCATATTCCCAATGCCATTCATCATGTCTTCCTCAAAATAACCTATATACTCATTACCGTTTGAAAATACAAAATTTCCTTTTCCATTTTTTTTATCTTGTTTAAACTCTCCTATGTACTCCATATCAGTTCCTTCATCCACAAAAAAAGTATATGAACCTTGACCTTCCATCTTTCCTTCTAAAAACTTTCCTACATATACATCTCCATTAGAAAATTTATATATTTTATTTTTTGGCTTTTTTGTGTCTACATCATCTATATCTCGAATTGTTTTTCCTTCTAATTCCAAGACTTCACTTTCTGATGCAAAATCACCTTTTTTTAAAACACGTTTTTTCATATTTTTTATGCTTCTAATCTCTTTGTTTACTTCATTTATATATTTTAAATAATTATCATACAAATCAACATATTCTTTAGATAAATTCATAATGCCATTCCTCCAACGTTATTCATAGATATTTTATTAAATCTATTAAATTTATTATATCCTAATATTGGTCATGTTTTCTACACATTGAGTAATTTTTTCAATTTTAATTTTAAAATAATCTCTTTGAAAGTGATACACAAATAGTAAATAAGCCATAGTTTATTATATTTTAAAATAAATGAAGCTGAGGACTATAATATATAAATTTACATATTACAAACCCTCAGCTTATATTTTTATAGTTTATAAGTCTTTTGCTTTAAATCCTCTTCCTTTTACCTCTGTAACATCATTTACAGATATAAATGCTTTTTTATCATATTTTAAAGCTATATCCTTTATCTTTGGTATCTCATTTGATGAAACTATTGTATATATAATCTTCTTTTTTTGATGAGTGTATGCACCCTCTGCATCCAAGAAAGTTACACCTCTAACTAAACTTCTCATTATGTCTTCTGCTATTAAATCGACTTGAGTTGACATTACCATAACAGATTTTTGATAATTCATTGCATCTTTAATAAAATTCATTGAATATGCATTTAGAAATAATCCTATGAGAGTATATAATGCTAAATCTAAACCAAATAAAAAACTTCCTGTAAGTACTATTAAACCATTGATTGCTAAAGCAGTATCTTTCATTTCTATATTTTTCTTAATTTTCAGTATTGCAGCTATGATGTCTGTACCACCTTGAGAAGACCTAGTTCTAAATACAATACCAACTCCTAAACCAGATAATACACCTCCATACACACTTTGAAGTAATATATCATTGATAGGTATGATATTACTTACTTCCTGAGTTGCACCTAATAATAATGAAAATACAATCATATTGAATAAACTTGAAATACAAAATTCCTTTTCTAGGTATATAAAACCTAAAATAAATATTGGAATATTGATTAAAAATGTTAATAGACCCACATTGATATTTGTCAAATAGTTTATAGATGTTGCTATACCTGTAGCACCTCCACTTAATAGATGTGCTGGTCTTAAGAACCCATTTATTCCTATAGATGTCATCAACATCCCCAGTAGCATTGTTAAATATCTTAAAGCTGGATGTTTCTGTAGGGTATTCTTAACTTCACTCATTTCTTTCTCCCTTCAATTCTTCTAAATCCTTAGAATTTTAAAAACTTACTTATATATATATTATTACTGATGTAATAGATAATATTTCAAGCAAATTTTTTCATAGAATTTCTTGAACTGTCATCTATTACATCATCTATTATAGTATCTTTTTTATATATGTCTAGTGTATTTTTTTATATTCCAAAATTTCAAAGTACTTAAATTCTCTCATTTATGCTTCAAATTAAAATTCTTCTAGCACAATATGATACTATATATTATGTAACTTGCAATATAGTAAATTTATAGTATTTTTTCTTAAATATTTATTTTTATAGTATTTTAGTAAACTTAACCATATAATGCTTTATTCATAATTAATTTTTAAATGAAATTTTTGTTTTTATAATTTCAGCACATGATTTTTTTATTTCATTATTTGCATTTTTTTAATTTAGTTTTTATTTTAAAATTTTTTTATTTTATTTTTGTTTTAAGAATTCAAGATACCTATTGTTATTTTATATTTTTATATAAAATTCATTATAATCGGGATTAATATTACTGTAATTGTACCAGAAACCCCAATAGAAACTCCACTCATCGCTCCTTCCACTTCTCCAAGTTCAAAAGCTTTAGTTGTTCCCAAAGCATGTGCCGATGTCCCAAGTGCAATTCCTTTAGCAATTGGATGATTTATATTTCCAAGTTTAAATACAGTAGAAGCAACCATCCCCCCAAAAATACCTGTAAAAATTATAGCTACTACTGTTATTGACTCTACACCATTTAAAGAATTTGCTAAAGATATTCCCATTGGTGTTGTTATAGATTTTGGAATAAGTGAATTTATTATACTTACATCTGAATTAGCTATTTTACCAATTATTAATACAGATACAAAGGAAATTATTATACCACAACCTATTCCTATAACAATCTCAAGCATATGCTTTTTAAATAATTCAAACTGTTTATAAAGTGGAACTGCAAGCACTACTGTAACAGGTCCTAAAAAGAAATTTATGCTATCTGCTCCTATCTTGTAGTTTTCATAAGGAATTTTTGTTATGCTTAGAAATAATATGATTCCTACAATAGCAATTAACATAGGATTGCATATAGGATTATTTGTTTTTCTCTGAATGTATCTCCCTAAATTAAAAAACACGATTGTTACTATTATGCCAAATACTGGCGTTTGTAATACATTATACATTCTTTTGCCCTTCTTCCTTCTTTTTTATCATTTTTTCCACTATAATTCCAGTGGTATACATTACCACTAGTGTACTTAGACATATAACTAGCAAAAGTACTAATACATTTTCTTTTATTAGGTCTAATGATTTTATAAGTGATACTCCTGCTGGTATAAAAAATACAGCCATATTATCAAGGAAAAATCCACTTATATTTTCTATACTACTTAAATCCAACACTTTAAATTGTAGCAATAGGAATAATAATAGCATGCCAACTATACTCCCAGGAATAAGTATAACACCTTGTATAAATGAGCTTATATACTCTCCTATTACCCATATACATAAAATTATTACTAATTGATTGAAAACTTTCATTTTCCACCTCCAAAAACTAAAGAGATTGTTTCAAACCATATATTTGTAGTTTTATCAACAAGCAAATATCCTTCTTCAAACAGAAAGTTATGATTTAATACAATCTCTCTTTAAATTTATTTTTATTTTAATTTAATAAAATACATACTTGGTTGTTTCAAAAAACTTAATTATATAAATCTATTTTTTGCTTAAAATTTCTTTTATTTTTGAATTGTTATACATACTATCTGGAACTTCACTTCTTAAACTATAAAAAGTTTTTTTTGCATTTTCTAAATCTCCATTATCATAATAAAGCATGCCTAACTCATAGTATGAATCATCATAGTATTGGTCATTTTTAGTATAAGTATTTATATACTTCTTATAATACTTTATGGCTTCATCCTTATTTCCCAATGCTTTATTTGTTATTGCTAATTGATATATTGATTCAGAAATATATTTTTTAGTTTTCCCTGAGGAAACTATACTTTTGAAACTATCTATCGCTTTTTCATATTCTTTATTTTTCTTTAAATCCAAAGCCTCATAGTATAAATCTTCCTCATTAGCTACAGTTATTTCTTTTTCTGGTTCTTTATTTTTAGCTTCATCTAACTCTTTATTTGTTTTTTCTAATTCTTTATTTGTTTCACCCAGTTTTTTATCAGTTTCAGTTAACTTCTCATCTTTCTTACTTATTTGATTATTCAAGGTTTCTATTCTCTTTTTACTTTGAATAAAATATACACCCATTGCAATTACAATACAAGCAAGTACAATATATGGTAAGCTATTTTTCTTCTTTTTAACTCGTTTTTCTTCTTCTTTTTTACTTGTATCTTCTTGTTTTTCTTCTTCTTTTTCAAATACTGGATTATCTTTATCTATCTCTTTGAGTCTGTCCAAATATCCTTCTCTCTTTTTTACATTACCTAGTTTATCATACAATAAAGATAAGATTACATATGGTTCTATTAGTTGTGGTTCTTCCTCTACTATATTCTCCAAAATATGTATTGACTCATAATTCATTTCTTCATTTATAAACCTTATAGAATGATTGTATCTGCCTAAAAATGTTTTGAAATCTTCAGATGAAATTAAATTAACATATTTTCTTGATATATGATTATTTTCATAACATAGAGCAGTATAAAAACTCTCAAATGCTTTAGCAAAGTCACATTTTAATAACTTTAGAAGCCCTCTAAGATTTAATATATCAATATCTTTAGGATTTATTTCTAAAGCTTTATTTACCATATTAATAGCACTAGTTATATAGTCTTTATATGCTAAATCCAATGCATTATTGTATCTCTTATATGATTCTAATTTTAACTCCTTTGATGTTGTGTCTGACTTTGACTTCAAAGCTCCTTGTAAATTTAAAAGAGTCTCTTCTTTATAATTGGTAGTCACATAACTTTGCTTTAATGCTTTTAGTGTCTCATCACCATCTTCTTCTTCTATGTTAAAAAAAGTCAAATCGCTTTTATTTTCTTCTATCAAAGATATATCTAAAATTTTTCTAGGCATGTTTTCTATATCTTGTTTTATATCTTTCACTAAAATAATACTCACCTCCACTTCAAAATATATATTTAAGATAACATATTTAATATGTCAAGTCAAAACTATACATTTTTTACCATTATTCTCATAATAAAAAAGGTAACCCCATTCTTTTTATGAAAAGGTTACCTTTTTTACAATATTACTAACTTTTAATGTTGAACTTTTTTACTTTCCTATAAAGTGTAGCTATGCCTATATTCAATGCTTCTGCTACTTTTTTCATTCCTTCTGTATTACTTCCATATTTTTTGATAGCATTTTCTATAGCTTCTCTTTCAAGGTCATCCATAGTCTTAACCTCTTGTTTGTATAGTTCATCCAATTTAAAAGATATTAAATCAGACATACTCCTTACAAAAGCAGTTAACTCCTTATCTTTTGAAAGTATCTTTTCTTTTTGCTCTTCATTGAATGCAGCTATACCCAAGATTCCAAGTATATGTTCTCCCATTTTAACAGGAGTACATATATCCGCTAACTCTTTACAGTTTTCTCTATTTGCACATTTATTGCAGTTCTCTTCTATTTCCTTATTTATAACATAGGATTTTCCATCTTTTAAAACAAGAGAATACACAGATTTCTCTGATATTGTTTCTCCTATTTTACCTCTGAATATTCCTGTTCCTGCTATCCTAGTTAAATCTTTTGTAACTAAAGTAACATCTACATCTAACACATTAGAAATATTCTCGCAAATACTTTGAACGTAATTAGTTATATTATTTAAATTCAAAGTAATCCCTCCTATTTAGATTTATATTTTTTAATACTCTACATAAATCCTATTCTTGAGAACTTTAAGCTTGTGGTTGTGGTTGTGTCTCACTAGGTTTATTATCAGTTGGTGGTGTTTCTGGTTTTGGTTTATTATCTGTATTTTGGTTATTTGTATTTTGATTATCTTTATTTTCATCTGTCTTTGGCTTTTCTTCTGGTTTTGGTTCCATAGTTCCAACTAATATAATACCTTCCTTCTTAGGATAATATGAATTAGCTATTTTTTCAGTTTTAATTTTCTTGCCATTTGCATCATTAAATGTTCTATATGTTGATACAGAGTATGCATTTCTTCCACTCTTATCTACTTTTTCTTTTCCTTTAGGCATTGAAGAATCATTGACCCTCTTCATTGTAGTTTGTGAGACACCATCTAATTTTGTTGATATTGTTATATTCTGTTTATCCTCTGCACTTCCATATATATTGCAAACAAGTTGATTTCCTGAAACGTAATTTTTTATGTAAATTGGATGCTTAAGATTGTTTTTAAATAGGAAATCTATTCCACTGTCTGCAACAGTAGCATCTCTTCCTTTTGGAACATAACTTGATGGTATCGTATGATTTTTTACATTAGTAATTTCTAAGCCTGCATATAAAACAGAATTATATAGTGTCGATGAAACTTGGCAAACTCCTCCACCATAATCATCTTCCATTTCTCCCTCTACTATAACAGGAGCACTTTTATATCCATTTGCTTTGCTTCTTTTTCCTGTATGTTCATTAAACGAAAAAGTTTCTCCTGGCATAAGTAAAATGTTACTTATACTATCTGTTGCTAATTTTATATTTATACTTCTATTTACTTGAGAAGTTTTAAATGTTGTTGCATATTTACCTAAATTTGTGTCTATATTAGCAAGTTGCTCTTTTTTTATTTTTGCTGAAGTAGCTTTTACTACTAACTTATTTGTATACTTTCCTTTTTTAACCTGACTATCAAAACTATTCATACTCTTAGAAATATCCATTTTAAGTCCATCAGAATCTGGTACAACCTTTACCTTTTCACTACTTATATCAATCGTTGCATCTTTTACCTCTACATCTATTTCTTTAGCTATCTTTTCCATTTCTGCTTTTAATTTATTTTTATCATAATTTGTTACTACTACTAAATCACTCTTTTTACCAAAATTTGCTGAAATAGTTTTTGATAAGTTGCTAAAGAAACCATTCTTTCTATTTAGATTATATGCATTTTCTACAGTTTTATCCAAATCAGCAGATAAATTTAAGTCTTGACTTTTAACTTTCCAATTTCTATTGTTGTAGTTAAATTCAACATTATCTAAATTGTATTTTTTAGCTAACTCCTGCTTAGCCTGCGATTTAGTTAATCCTCCAACACTTATGCCATTAACATATGTGTTTTTTGCTATTTTCTCCCCTTTGAACTGCATGCACATTATACCTACAAATATTACTAATAATAATGCTACAGCTCCAATAGCTATAACTAGCTTTTTGTTCACATTAATCATCCCTTACTTCTCCTTACAATAAAATTATTTATATACACCTACTATTATATTACTACATAATATGCCTTAAAAAACCAAAAACTTTTTAATTATATAATAATTTAACATTATTGATATAAATAACTAATATTCACTTAATCCTTTTTCTGATATGGAATATATTTTTTCATTGTATATGTTGATAGCATAAACTTCTTTTCCTCTAAATAATCCTTTGTTTACTACAGCATAATAATAAATATTTTTTTGTTTTCCAAATAATTCTTCTAAACTTTTTTTACTTTTCACATATTTATCAGCTTTTTCTATATCCAATATATCAACCTTTTTATATTTATTTTCTTTCTCATCAAGGGTATTAGTCAACACAAATTTAGCTTTATCTTTAGTAATACCAAATTGATAACTTCCATCTTCTAATATTCTAAAATATCCTTCTCCATAATCTACCTTATAATCTTTTTTACCATCTTTATATGAATATAAATCTTTAGTTTTTGCACTTATTAAAACTTCATTTATTAATTTATCGTACTCATATACCTCAGCATAATAGTATTTATCGTTTTTTACCATTTGTGGAAGTGAGTTTATAGATAGATTTGCCTTTTCTTTCCCACTTTTTTTAGAGATTATATTTATAATGTCATCAGATGTTAAAGTATACAATGATAAATTCTTTTTATACTTCTTCTCTAAACTTTGTACCTTTTCATCGTCTGAATAGTCTTCTTTTAGATAGTCTATATACTGTAATGCCTTCTCATAATCACCAGAAGTGTTTGCTTCTTCTGCTTTACTCATATAGTAATCATACATTTCTTCAACACATTGTTTTTTAGCGTTTTGAGCTAGATTGTAATATTTTTCGTCTTCTTTTAATACTTTATTATATTTTTCAATAGCATCATAATACTTATATACTTTTTGGTCTTTTATTGCAGAGTCATAAACATCTCTAGATTCTTTAATTGTTTCTACATTTTGCTTGTATACATCTAGGTTACCACCTATACCATTTAAAATTGAAATAGTATTTATGTAAGCAATTGCCACATTGTAAGTAATATTTTCTTCTTTATACATTTCTCCAACTCTATCAGCTTGAGTTATTAAATCATCTACATTTATATTTATTTTATCTAATGATTTTACTGTATTTATTAGTCCAATAAAACTTTCTTGACTTATATCTCCATCTAAATATTTGTCACCACTATTTAATAATAATTTATTTATTTTTTTAGAAACGGATTTATTAAATCTTTCCATTTTTGAATCAGAAAACTTTTTATCTACACTTGCATAGTAATCCACAGCAATAGAGTATTGTCTTTTCTCTACAATTTTTAACAGCTCATTTGCTTCATTTCCTACACTAAATTCATTACTACTTAAGAAAAATACTATGATTAAAACAAGTATGCCTAATGCTGATAATGAAACTGCTACTATAGATTTTCTTTTTTCATCAATAAAATCTACAGTTTTTTCAAATAAATCTCTAAAATTCATTATAGTTCCCTCTCTATTTAGCAATATTTATATTTATGATAAACTAAATTTCTTATTGGTTATTATATCATAATTCCTGAAAAAAAATAAAAACACAAGTTAAATCGTGTTTTTATTTTACCTACCAATCATTATTTTATACATAAATATTTCCTTTACATAAATTATGATATCTTTCTTTTTATATCCCTAGAATGACTTTTTTGTTTTTTATTAGCACTGACATTTTTCATTCTTGTTGTATGTATAGTTTTGTTAGCAAATATTTTTCTAGCATTGCATAAAACAACTCCTGTAGTCAAGCATACTGTAAGCACACTCGCCATTAAAAAGTAATAATCCAATCCTACATGTACTCCCATAACTGAATTTATTAATACTAATGCAAAAGTCATTGCAAAACATATCATCATGGAGATAACTAAAATTCTTAGAATTTTTTTCAATTCAATCACCTCGTATAATCACTAATATTGACACTACCCCTTATCCATTACTATACCAAATTAGTAAAAAAATAGCAATTATTATTGTCATTTATATTACGAAAATATTAAATATTTTTAATAAATATCTTTTTTTGACATTAGTATTCATTCATTTTAATAAAATAGTAACACTAATCTGTGCTAATTAATAGAATGAAATAAATGATAATTTATTGAGGGGTGATTTACATGCCAAATTTGCCAAGTTTAGGATCCAAGGCGCCTGATTTTAAAGCCAATACAACAGATGGCCCTATTAGACTATCTGATTACAAAGGTAATTGGGTTGTTTTATTTTCACATCCTGGTGATTTTACACCAGTTTGTACTACTGAATTTTTATGCTTTGCTAAATATTATGATGAATTTAAGAAAAGAAATACAGAATTAATCGGCCTAAGTGTTGATAGCAATAGCTCTCATTTAGCTTGGATGTACAATATGTTTTTACTTACAGGTGTAGAAATCCCATTCCCTATCATAGAAGATAGAGATATGAGAATTGCCAAATTATATGGCATGATATCAAAACCAATGAGTGATACATCTACCATCCGTTCTGTCTTTATTATAGATAATAATCAAATATTAAGAACTATTCTTTATTATCCATTGACTACAGGCAGAAATATACCAGAAATACTTAGAATAGTAGATGCTCTTCAAACTAGTGATAGAGATAATGTAGTTACTCCTGCAAACTGGTTCCCTGGAATGCCTGTTATTTTGCCATATCCTAAAAACTATAAAGAGTTAAAAAATAGAGTAAATAGTTGTAATAAAAAGTATTCATGTATGGATTGGTATCTATGCTTTGTGCCAGATAATTACACAGATGAAGAATATACTAAAAATATTGATGATACTTACAATTGTAAAAAAGAACATACTAAAAATATTGAAAATGATTACGAACAAGAAAATGTTAAGTGTATAAACAAATCTCATGACCACAAACAAGAATACAATAAGGATGTTAAAGATAGTTGTGATTGCGAACAAAAACATACTAAAAATACTAACAAAATTCATAACTCCAAACAGAATAAACTTAAAGATAAATCCTGCGATGAAATAAAATACAAATATGATAAATGTAGTAAAGAGGATAATAGCTATGATAAATGCGATAAAGAAGATAGTAGCTATGAGGATTTCTATAAACAAAATTACAAAAATTATGATTATACAAGTGAAAAAAATTCTAAAAAAATAGCTATGAAAACATTAAAAGACTCAAAAAAGTTAGTTAGACCACAAATAAATGACCCATATAATCCAATAGTTGAAAATATAAATTGTCCAGATATAAATCCGATTGTAATGGAATATGTTCTTGGTAATCCAACTAATGTAGATGCACAGCTATTAGATGCAGTTATTTTCGCATTTGCTGAAATAGACCAATATGGTAATTTATTTATTCCTTATCCTAGATTCTTAAACCAATTACTTGCGCTTAAAGCTGAAAAACCTAGCTTAAAAGTAATTGTAGCCATTGGCGGTTGGGGAGCTGAGGGATTCTCTGATGCAGCTTTGACTCCTACATCTAGATATAACTTTGCAAGACAAGTCAATCAAATGATAAATGAATATGCTTTAGATGGAGTAGATATAGACTGGGAATATCCTGGAAGTGGTGCAGCTGGTATAAAATCAAGACCTCAAGATAGAGAAAATTTCACACTTTTACTAACAGCTATAAGAGATGTTATAGGAGATGAAAAATGGCTTAGTGTAGCTGGAACAGGAGATATGGGATATATAAACTCAAGTGCTGAAATAGATAAAATAGCTCCAATAATAGATTATTTTAATCTTATGAGTTATGATTTCACAGCAGGTGAAACAGGACCAAATGGTAGAAAACATCAAGCAAACCTTTTTGATTCAGACTTATCCTTACCAGGATATAGTGTTGATGCAATGGTCAGAAACCTTGAAAATGCTGGAATGCCTTCTGAAAAAATCCTTCTTGGTCTACCATTTTATGGAAGATTAGGTGCTACTATAACAAGAACTTACGATGAACTTAGAAAAGATTATATAAATAAAAATGGATATGAATATAGATTTGATAGAGTTGCTCAGGTTCCATATTTAGTTAAAGATGGAGAATTTGCAATGTCATATGATGATTCATTATCCATATTCCTAAAAACTCAATATGTGCTTAGAAACTGTTTAGGTGGTGTATTCTCTTGGACATCAACTTATGACCAGGCAAATATATTAGCTAGAACTATGTCTATTGGTATAAATGACCCTGAATTGTTAAAAGAAGAACTTGAAGGTCTTTATGGCCAATTCTAATTAGACATAATATAAAATTTTATAATTTTGCCATATAAAAAAGCAGATTGCATTATATTAAATGAGCTTTACTTAATTGATAATAATATCAATTATTTTGAAATCAGAAACTTATCTTATTATAATACAATCCTGCTTTTTTTGTTATAAGTCAATAAATTTTTAACGGTATGCTAATTTCTAATTATATACCAATAGCTTTTTTAGCTAGCTTATCAGCTTCTTCATTGTATTTATTTCCAGAATGAGCTTTAACTTTCATAAATTTGACATTTAACTTAGTTTTGATACTATCATAAAAGTTTTTATATGCTATAGTTCCTTCTTTGTTTGTTTTCCAAACTCCAGTACACCACTTTTCAATACCTTCATAATCAAAATATAAAATCAGGTTTTGAATATTATTATCAATGCAGTACTGCATTGCAATTTTAGAAGCTTCTATCTCACCAGCCACATTTCTCATACCTACTAGAATTTGCTCATTTCCCTTTTTACTATAAGTTTTTATGACTTCATTACTCTTTAGAATTACAACACCTGAACCATACATCTTTATTGAATGCTCATAACTACCATCAACATATGCCTCTATAAATTCTTCATCTTCTTTAAATATTGTTTTTGTTGCTCCATAAACATATTCTTTTGCTTCCTGTAATGTAGCAAAACTCTTGTATTCAGCTCCTGAAAATCCATTTACTTGTTTTTTACACTCATCCCATGTATCATATATTCCAATTTTTTTGCCCTTTTTCACAGCATAAAACTTTTGTTTTGCCAAATATATCACTCCCACCATTAGTTTTTATGTTTTTCTCTCATAAATACATCTAGATTTATCAAATAATTTTTATCGAAATATTTTACTTTCATATCTTTATTTTCAATATCTATATGATATACCTCTCCTTTTACAGCTCTTTGCCTTATATTTTCATTGATATCTTTTTTTATAGTATTTTTATCAACGTCATCATTATCTATTTTAGTATTGACCTGTAATGCTTTTATAGTATCAAATATAACAGATTTTAGTATTAGGCTTCTAGATTTATTTAAGTGTTGTTTTGCATAAGTATAGAAGTCATTACTATTCATCTTTAAAATTTTACAACCATGCAAATCTTGCTCTAGCCTTTTTAATGTGCTTATATTAGTGCCAACATCAAAAATCACAAAACATCCATAATCATATTTACTTCTTAAAAGTCTTCCCATAGCTTGCTTTACTTTTATAGTCATCTGCGGATAATTTATACTATAATAATCTACATTATACTTCTTCATTATAGTATAATACAAAGGGTCTTTAGGGTTTAAATTAGGAAGTTTGTCCAAAGTTACACATACCAAACCATCGCCTGGAATATCAACTCCTTCAAAACAGCCTTTTGAACCAAGTACTACACACTTTCTATTTAAATCATTAAGATGTCTAACACCTTTTTTATTAGCATAAATTTCTAAATTTAAACCATGCAAATATTTTTTTAATATCTCATAAGTTTTTTCTTGTCTATTTTTACTATTAAACAGAGCTAATGTATGCCCTTCTGTAATGCGTGATATATTCGATATAATTTTACTTATCTCATTTGGAAATTCAGTATTCTTATACTCACAAATATCAGAAAATGCGACTACAGAAACCATATTCTTATAATCAAAAATTGGTTCTATAATTTTTTCTATATTCTTAACCCTATCTATTCCCAATGTATTTTTAAAATAAGACATGTTTTCAGATAAACTTAAGGTTGCTGATAAAAATATTCCTTTCTCTAACTGCGATAAAATATTTTCTTCAAACAAATCTGCTATTTTTAATGGAACTACTCTAAATTCAAAATCATTATAATTCTTTTCAATTTCAACTATTCTTGCATAGTCGTCATTCTCATCATACTCCAAGAAAATTTCAAAAACAATTTTTATATCCTCTAAATCTCTTGTCTTTGCTTTTCCAAACTTATATATATCTGCTTCTTTATCTATACTATCATCATCAATATTCCTATAAATTACAATTATTATTGAAACTAAATTTTTTATTATTTTTTCACAACTTAGTTTTATCTTTTCACTATATAATCTATAGCTAACTTCAGCATCTATATCATCTTTTTTTATTTTTCCTGCTACTTCATCTATTTGTAAATTTAATTCCCATCTTAGGTTATAATTGCTTACATTATTATATTCGCTACAGTTACCAAATGATAATATTGAATCTATTTCTTCAATAATAAGATTTATACTCCTAGCAATCTTTTGTTTATCTTTTCTTTCAATTTTTAATATATGATAGAATTTATCAAAAGCCTTTATTTTCTTCATGTTTCTATTAGTTTTTTTATAAATAAAACTACTCTCTTGTATAAATTCATAAGGATAAATTTCTTGCAATAAGTATCTTAAAGACTTTGAATTTATGATACTTGAAAAAAAATCATATCCTTTTTCAGTTAAATTGTGAGCCTCATCTACTATTATGTTTTCTAAAGGCTTTTCATCTTTATATGGCCATTTAGCCAGTAAAGAGTGGTTTATTACTGTTATATGTTCATCTTTTAACTCTTCTGTCCTATTTTTATATAGACAATCTTTTTTACATTTTTTAGGTTTACACATGTTTGGGTCACAACTTATATTTCTTAAGTGAGTATTTATTTCCTTGAAGTTATCCAACACCCAATAGTTTATTTCTTCTATATCTCCATATTTGCCACCTTCAACTAATCTTTCTAAAAATATTAAAGATAAGATTTCTTCTTTAGTAGGTTCTTGAGACTCATAATCTACTATATATGCTTCTAATCTGTCTATACATATATAGTTGTTTTTTCCCTTTATATATCCATAACCTACTTTACCATTTAACCCTAAAGAATTTAACACATTTGGAATATCTTTATTTATCAATTGTATCTGCAATTCTTTTGTATCGGTAGAAATTAGTAATCTTTTTTTATTAATTCTGGCTTCTAATATAGCTGGCAATAAGTATCCAACACTTTTTCCTATCCCTGTTGGTGCCTCTATGCACGCAATTTTTTCGTCATCTTCATTATTTCTAAACAATTCTCGTATTGCCTTAGTAAGCTCATACTGACCTGGTCTATATTCATATGTAAATCCTTCTTTACTTTCCCAGATATGCTTATATTTTAATAATTCTTCATATTTCTTTTCTTGCTCACGTAAAATTTTTAAAGTTTCTTTTTCCTTTACATTTTCTCCTTTTGGATTAAACTCTTCATGTTCTTTTATAATACTTACATCATGAAATAAATCATAGTTTGCTTCTTCTAAGAATTTACTCCATTCCCATTTTCCAAGATTAAACTTATTTAGATAGGAATTTATTTTAAAACTTAATGGCTCTAGACTAGCTTTCTCATGATTATTAAATCTTATTAAAAGAGAATTTACAATATTTATAGTATCAATAGCATCTGATAAAGCTCTATTCTTGGTCTCAGATTTATCGCTAGTTAAAATACTTTTTAAATACCCCAAACTATAATCCTTATGATATGGCTCTAAAATAACTGCTAACTCAATTGAATCAATCAATTTATTTTTTAGCTTTGGCATATAGTACTCAAAAAACTTTCTTTTAAAACTTAAATCATGACATATAATCAGACTATCTCCTACAAAATTTCTTAACTCCTCTTCTACCATTTCTAGATTAAAAGCGTCTTCTAAATCAATTTTCTTAAGATTATCACATAGAGAGAATACTTCTATAGGCACTTCAGCTTTATTTTTTATTAACGATTGATATGTCTCAGCTTTCCAATCTTCAATTTTAACAGCTCCAACTTCTAAAATTTCTGAATTTAAATAGTCTATTCCACTAACTTCTATATCTAAAAAAACAACATCATTTAATATACTTATTATATTATCCATTTTTATATCCCTTCAAGTTAAACCAATTTAACTTCTACACAATAATTGCTCCTTATATTTTATCATTTATATGTATTTTGTTTAAGATAATTAATATTATTTTATATATCTTAAAAAAACTTCTTTAATTTATTATTTGTATATATGAATATTTTTAACTATAAATATTCAAACTATATTGTAAGAAAGATTTACTTGAAATTTTAAATAAGAGGTGACATTGTGAAAAAAGATAGCCTAAAAAAATACATTATGATAGGGGCATTTGCTCTAATACTTTTTGGAATTGCTAGTATGAACTTTAAATCACTAGATAAAACAAAAACTCAAATTTCTAGTCCAACACTTGATACACATGAATACGATTGGTATTTTAACCCTAGAGAGGATGGTAAACAACCCTCCCCTATAAAAGAAGCCAATTTTTTTAAGAAATATGACTCATATTATGTAGGAAACCCTAATGAAAAAGTTATATACTTATCATTTGATGCTGGATATGAAAGTGGGAACACTCCAAAGTTACTAGATACACTAAAAAAACACAATGCAAAGGCACAGTTTTTCGTAGTTGAAAGTTATATAAAAAGTAATCCAGATTTAATAAAACGTATGGAAAAAGAAGGTCATTTGGTTTGTAATCATTCAAAAAGTCATCCATCAATGGCTGGAATTACAGATTTTGAAAAATTCAAAGAAGAAATTGTAAGTGTAGAAAAAGCATATAAAGATGTTACTGGAAAAGAAATGCCTAAATATTTTAGACCACCAATGGGTAAATTTAGTGAACAATCTCTAAAATACACACAAGACTTGGGTTATAAATCTATATTTTGGAGTTTTGCTTATGTAGATTGGTATGAAAAGAAACAACCTACTCATGAGTTTGCTAAAAACAAAATTTACTCTAGAACACATCCTGGTGCAATAGTTCTATTACATCCAAATTCTTCAACTAATACTGAGATATTGGATGAAGTACTTACACATTGGGAAAAAGAAGGTTACAAGCTTAAAACGCTTGACTATTTAAGCAGTAAAAAATAACATTTTAATTAAAATAAAACTCCCTCATGAATTATAGTAAAAATAAATCTATTTATAAATACTTTAATTCTTGATGGAGTTTTGTGTTTTTAGAATTATTTAAAAAGTATTGTCCATTCATTTGTCTCTTCATATCCTATACTATGATATATTTTTCCTGCTATTTCATTATTATAAAAAAGACATGGTATTTTCCCTTCTGACAATAGTTCTTTACTTAAATTGTACACCATATAACTAGCAAGCCCTTTTTTTCTATGCTCTTTGTCTGTACTTACAGAAACTATCATTGCCAAAAAACTAGTTTCCATACCAGTTGATACAGTACTAATCATAATATTATTATCTTTTATGAAATATCCTCTTACATTACCTTCTTTTAAGTATTCTTTTCTTGCTTCTATGTATTTTGGACTTACCTTATATCCTGATTCATTTAAAAGTTTTCCTACTTCATCAATGTCTTTTTCATATGCCTTTTCTATCCTATATTCATTCATAGTAGAAAAATCCAACTCTTTTATTTTCTTTAATATACAAAATTTATTATCCAATTTTTCATAAAAATCTTTGTATATACTCACTAGTCTATCTATTACACACTTTTTTCCACTTATACTTTCTATATCTAATCCTTTTATATGGCTTTCCATTTCTTCTACATCAAAATTATTTTCTAAACTATAGATTATAAATGTTGATTTATTTTTTAATATTATAGAAGTTATACTTCCTTCTTTTGTCTGAGACCACACTTCTTGAGAATCAGAACTAAATCCATAGTTTTCAACATATCCAATTATAAATAAGTTTAAACTTTCTTCATGTGATACATATTGCCAGAATTTTTTTTCTAAAGTATTATCTATTTTTACAATCAAGTGTACATCCTCCTTTTGTGTTAATAATGATATACCTTATAATTTATAGTATCATTTAAAGTTATTAACTTCTACTAAATATTCTAAATTTTTTAAAATAATTTAAATTTGTAAATTCATAATTTTTTCAGAAAAATCAATCAGTGATTATATGATATTTTCTACTTTACAAAATTGAACTATATTTGTAAATTTCTATGCAATATGTTGGTATTTCTGTTTATATTCTTTTAATGCCTCATCCCAAGCTTCCTCTACTGAGATACCTCTTTTAGTTGCAATCCTTTGTGCTAATTCTATTATTCTCATAGCTTTTCTTGATATATTCATATATTTTCCTCCTCTAAATTATCATAAATTATTTTTAAATTATTTAATTTGTATCAAATATATTACTTACTTATATATTACTAACTATTTATGTACTAAGTGTGAACTATATTAGAAGAAATTTAGAACTTAATAAAACACAAATTTTATATATACTTCATATAGATTTGTCCTATTATAAAAGCAGTGATATAATTTATTATCATTTTATGGAGGTGATATATTATAAAAATAAGAGATGAATATACATGCCCTCTTGAAATTGTACATGATATCATTAAAGGAAAATGGAAGACTATAATTGTATTTAAATTGAGACAATGTAATAAAACATTCTCTGACTTAGAGCATAGTATAGATGGAATAAGTCAAAAAATGTTAATCCAACAGTTAAAAGAACTTCGAGAATTTGGTATTGTTGATAAAATCAGTTCAACTGGATATCCATTACATACTGAATATTTTCTTACTAATCGTGGCAAAAAAATGTTACAAGCCGTAGAGATAATGCAAGAAATAGGTATAGAATATATGCTTGAACATGGACAACAAGAATTTTTAGACAATAAAGGAATCTGTTATAATAAATAGTTCTATACATACCAAAAAGTAAGTAATTTACATTTCATTTAGCAGTATTATAATAAAAACATATAAGGAGGTATAAATATGTCTATAGCTTTAATTTTAATTGATATTCAAAATGATTATTTTAAAAATGGGAAATGTGAATTATTTAATACAGAAAAAACTGCTGAAAATGCTAAAAAAATACTGACACTCTTTAGAAAAAATAACTTACCAATTATTCATGTACAGCATATATCAATGAGTTCAACTGCATCATTCTTTCTACCTGACACTTATGGTTCAAAGATAAATAAAATTGTTTTTCCACTTGAGAATGAAGAAATTATCATTAAACATACACCAGATAGTTTTTTTAAAACGTGTTTACAAAGTTGTCTTGAAGAAAAAAACATAGATAAATTAGTGATTTGTGGAATGATGAGTCATATGTGTATTGATACAAGTGTAAGGACAGCAAAGAAACTTGGATACGATATTACTCTTATAAGCGATGCTTGCACAACAAAAAATTTATTTTGGGATGACAAAGAGATTTCTTCTGAAACTGTACATCAAGTATTTATGGCATCCTTACAACATAGTTTTGCAGATATAAAAAATACAGACATTTTTTTGTCTAATTATTGTAAATAAAAATATTTACTATTATAAAGAGTAATCTTAATTAATTTAAGTTTGCTCTTTAATCATATAATCTTATATATCCCTTATACCATTTTTATATACATAAAATACTTTTTCATATTTTAGATTTAGATGCAACAATCATATAATTTTCAAATGTTACTATATCCACATAAAAAATGTAGTGTTATAGTATATATAATATTACATAAAAGGGGGTGCTAGATAGATGAATAATCATATACTTATTCAATTTGAATATATAGCAAGAATCATTATTGCTGGTTTATGTGGAGCTTTGATTGGATATGAAAGAAAGAATAGGCTAAAAGAAGCTGGAATCCGAACTCATTTTATAGTAGCACTAGGATCAGCACTTATAATCATTGTTTCCAAATATGGATTTGATGATGTAGTAGGTACTCCAGGTATTGGTTTAGACCCTGCTCGAGTTGCAGCACAGGTTGTCAGTGGAATAGGTTTTTTAGGAGCAGGATTAATATTTATCAGAAATCAATCAGTAAGCGGACTTACTACAGCTGCTGGTATATGGGCGACAGCAGGTACAGGTCTTGCAATTGGTTGTGGATTATACTTACTTGGTATTGTTTCAAGCATTATTATCGTTATCAC
This sequence comes from Clostridioides sp. ZZV14-6154, assembly GCF_020657785.1. NCBI lineage: Bacteria > Bacillati > Bacillota > Clostridia > Peptostreptococcales > Peptostreptococcaceae > Clostridioides > Clostridioides sp. ZZV14-6154. Next base: position 958,693 of record NZ_JAGWCY010000001.1, read on the forward strand.
TCAAATACTACTTCATAGAGATAGGAAATGGATGAAACTCCCTACAGCAGAACAGGTTTCTCTTAAAATTTCTAACAGCACCGATTCAATCTCATATATTGAAGAAAAATTTAAACAGTCTAAAATTGAAATTATAAATATGAATATTAAACGCATTGATGGAGATTGGCTAGAAGTAATTATCTATACTAAATTACCTAAAGGATATAAAAAGACGAATCTGTTAAAGTTGTTTAGTGATAATCCTCTTATAGAATCTTTAGAGATATAATATAAAAAATAGACTAGCTAAACACTAGTCTATTTCTTTGTTACTAATAACATGTTTTACAAGCTACATATCCATTTGCTTCTGCTTCTTCTCTACTCATTGAAATTGCACCTTCCATATTATGTGCAGTAGGAGAAGAATGATATTTATTTGATTTAGATTTTCCTCCATTTGCATATACAGTTTCAGATGTTTTTTGGTTGGTTGGATTTGATTCTTCAGTCTTAGGATTTGGAGCTTGAGCGTTTTCTGTTGACTTGTCAGCATTTTCTTTAGCAAGTTTTTCTGCTTTTTCCTTTTCTTCCTTTTCATTCTGAGTTAACTCTAAATCCTCTTGTTTTTTCTTTTCTTCTAACTCTTTTTTCTTTTGTTGCTCTAATTTATCTTTTTCTTCTTTTGCTTTTAATTCTTGTTTTTCTTTTACTTCATTGTCTTTTATATCCTGTTCTTCTTCTTTTCTTTTTATTACTTGTTGCTCATTCAAATTAGGTTCTGTTACTACTTTGAGCGTTGCTCCCCACCATACCCAATTGAACATTAAGAGTATAAATACCACAAATAAGCTTATAACAACTTTTAATGTTTTTACTAATTTATTACTATTTTTATTTATACTTTTTACTAAAAATAAAATAGAAAATAATAATAATGTTAATGGTAATAATAAAATTCCTATAATAACAATTAATATCTTTTGCCAACTTTTTAATACTTTAAACTTCTCAAACATAAATTCCCCTCCAAAACATTAAGTTAACTACTTTATCATCCATAACTATTAATCTAATAAGATTTATGTCTGATAAATGTTGATATTAATTTTTAATAATTCCTTAATTTTCATCCTATATCCCCCTCTTTATACATTACTAATTAAATTATATAGTAAACAAATAATAAATGTTGTCGAAAATCAAAATTATATATTCTTAACTGGATATAAATATAAAGATAATTATTACTAATTTTCAATCTAAGCACTATATACTTATACTTTAACTAATATAAAATATAATTAAGACTTACTCTTATGTCACTCATAAAATGAAAAATGAAACAGTAAATATTTTAGAAGGTCTTAAAATATAATTTGCCACCGATTTTATAATACGGTGGCAAATTAGTGGTAAATTTACATTTTTTTATATTATTTATTGTCTAATCCATTAAAATTTAGCTATTTAGTTATAGGAACTTGAATTTCAGTTACAAATTCATCTACAATTCCAGTTTCATGTATATCTATTTTATATATCTCTATTGGTGCCGCATTTATTTTATAGTTATTTTCTTCTATAAATCTAAATACTTTTTCCATATATATTTTATTATTGGAGTTACTTCCAGTATAATTTAATGTTACATAATACCCTTCATCAAAAACTATATTATATATCTCCTCATTATCTTCCAAAAAACAAAATACAGACTTAAACTCATTAAAGATACCATTATTGATTGCTTCAATAGAAAAAGCAGAACCAATATTATTATTTCCAAGTATATTAAATCTGTCTTCATATTCTTTTTGAAGCTTTTGAATTAAGAAATCAAAATCTTCATCTCTTTCTATATCAGCATTTAATTCTAAGGCTTTCCTTTTTTCTATATATACAACTTCTATCTCGTCTATTTTAGTATTTTGAATCACACTTTCAATTGAACTTAATCTTGTTATGATATTTTCCTTGTGACTTACAAGCTCAAGCATCTTTTTGTCAATTAAATCAAGTTCTTCATTTAATATAGTTTTTGTAGATTCTATACTTCTATCATCTAAATATTCTTTTATCTTTTTCATTGGAAAATTCAAACTTCTAAATTCTTTTATCAAATTCAATTTCCATATATCAGATATATTATACATTCTATATCCATTGGTATCTCTAAATGGTTTTAGAATTCCTATTTCTTCATAGTACATTAAAGAATCTCTACCTATACCATATATTTTAGATATTTCTCCTATTTTATAATAATCTTTCATTTATATAATAAAGTCCTCCATAATTATATTTTTTCTTAAAAATAAATAACTCGTCTATTTTCCTAATTCTATTTTAGAATATACTAAAAAATCTTCTAAAACAAGGTTTCAAAAATAAATTGTATTTAGTTAACTATCTAAATATATCTATACTTTGTTCATTATTCTATTATAATATTGATTATGACATTTCTGACTTTAAGCTTTTTAAAAGATATATTTGACTTTATATTTACACCTATGCCATTATATTTTTATACACTATTTTTTATTTCCGAAATATCGCTTTATAAATTTAATGATATTAATATATTATTTCAGTATATTGTTCAAATATTAATTAACATTTAAATATTTTTAGTATAAACACAGTTATTATCAAAAAATCAAAGTATCTTATGGGGGAATACTATGCCAAATTATGATTATATAAAAATGTTAAATAAAAAAGTAGAACTATTGTCTAAAGATTTAGAGAAAAGAAATTGTAAATTAAAAGTCTCAAACGAAATAGATTTTTTTACTAAAATACCAAATAGAAAATTTATATATCAATATATTGATAATTGTATTTCAAAAAATACTTCTATTGGAATTATGTTATTAAATATTGATAACTTTAAATTATTCAATGATATATATGGATACCTAGTGGGAGAAAATTTATTAATTAATCTTACTCAAAAACTATTGTATTATGTTCCAGAATCTAAAGGAATAGTTGGCCATTTAAAAGGAGAAGGATTTTTAATTGCTATCCCAAATGTATCGAAGGAAGAATTAGATGATATGGGAACATCTATTATAAAATGCGCTAGGGAATTAAAAATACAACTTCCTAATGAAAAAGAAATCTATTCTAATGTTACATTTAGTATTGGTAGTGCAATTTGGGATGGTAAATCAGATATAACTACTTTAATACTTTTAAATCAAGTATATAGCGCTTTAAAGAAAGCTAAAAGTGAAGGTAAGAATAGATACATTTCATTTGATTTTAAAGATAATAATTTTTATAATAAATTAGAAAATGATAAAGAATTTTTATCAGAAATATCATACGCTTTATTAGATAAACAAATTGAGGTATTTTATCAACCACTTTATAATATAAAAAGTAATACTATAGTTGGATGTGAAGCACTTGCACGCTGGAGACATCCTCTTAAAGGGCTTCTCACTCCAGATAAATTTATACCTTTATTTGAACAATCTGGATTGATAATAGAATTAGATTTATATTTATTCGAACAGAACTGTATAAATATAAGAAGATGGATTGATAGCAATGATGTGTTTGTTCCAATTTGTTGTAATTTTTCTCGTCTTCATTTTTTTAGCCCTAATTTTCCAAGCACTTTAAAAAGTATCGCTGAGAAATATAATGTAGCTACATCAAATTTTAGCATTGAAATTACAGAAAATATATTGATAGAAAATACAAATACAATTATTCAACAACTAAATGAATTGCGTTCTTTTGGTTTTTCTGTATCAATGGATGATTTTGGCTCTGGATATTCATCTTTTGGTATGTTACAAAACCTTCCTTTTGATGTAATAAAAATTGATAAAATATTTTTATCTCATAACTTAAACGATTTTAAAAATACAACAATTTTATATTCTATAATAAATATTGCAAGAGCTCTTGGTATACTTACAGTGTGTGAAGGGGTTGAAACAGAACAACAAGTAGAGTTTATCAAAAGCATAAACTGTGACATTGCTCAAGGTTTTTATTATGCAAAACCTATGGAATGTAAGCAATTTGAAAAGTTACTATCTAAAAAAAATACTTCAGGCAAAATGTCTATTGAATATTCTGATATAGGAAAATCTTTAATAGAAAAAATCTTTGATGCATTTTTTATTATGCAAGATATGCAAAAACTAAGAGCAAATGTTATTGAAAATATTAAATGGTTTGATTTTTATAACAAAAAAGAACTTACATCTTTTCCTGAGGTAATAGAATACTTTGAAAAACATATCAAAGGTAAAAAATTTTCTATTCTTTATAAAAGTATAACTCCACATGATGTTAGTTCAGATTCATTACTAATTAGTGGAGAAGCTGTTTTATCTGATGAAACTACAGGTTGTCAAAATTATAGTAATTTCTATTTTAGTGCAAATTGTATTATTTCAAAAAATAAATTAATCTTAACAAAAATACATTTAGATTTAATTAAAACTGCTGGCTATATAAATGAATTTGAATCATATTCAATACCTAAAATGACAAATACTCATCTAGATGAAAGTAGTACTTTATCACAATTTTATTCAATGCTACCTGTAGGTATCATTCGCTATGATTTATTTGGTGATATGATTATTACATATATGAACGAAGAAATGTTTGATATTATAGGTTATACAAAAGAACAATTTTTTGGTGAAATGAGTGGCAACTTAAGAGCAATTGTTCATCCAGATGATTTAGACTTCGTTTATAAAAAAAGCTTAGAAATGATTGATACAAATAAGATTGAACCTTTTTTATACAGATTTATAAAGCGTAATGGTCAAATTGTTACAGTTATGTATAAACAATGTAATCTTTCTGCAATTGATGGAAGGTCTATTGCACAAGGTATGTATATAGATGTTGATAAAATAAAAAATTTAATAGATATTTAATTTTAAATGTGTCAACTATAAATAAATTATAAGTACCTTTATAGATTTATTAAATTAAAACTCCAATTTATGTATAATTAATAACAAGCATTCTACTATATAATTAATCACAATCGTTCGACAAATTGATGATAAAATTCCCACTATGTGCTATAAGTTAATATATAATGCAATAAAATTAATTTAATTTTAGGGCACTAAGCTATTTAGAGTAACTACTTTTAATTTATTTGTGTTTTTATAATAAAATCATTTGATGCTATAAATCAGAGTTAACACAGATAAATTAAGTTTTTATATAAAAAACCTACTTTTACTTAAAATATTGCATAAAATTTTCTTATTTCATAAAAAGGTCATAGTTCAACAAAGTTTTCTAATTTAAAAGTATTAATATATAATATAATTAATTTATATAATAGTAAGAAAGGAGAATATCATGAGCACACTCTCAAAAAAAGCACCAGAATTGGTAAGACATATTTTAATGAGTTTTTATGTAAATCGAGATATTAATGAGGTATTAAGATATATGTCAAAAGATATTACTTGGATTGGTCCAGGAGAACAAGAATTTCTCACTTCTTTTAATGAAATAAAAGACTATTTTTATGCTGGTCAAAATGAAGTTCCTTCTTGTGATATGAATAATGAAACATTTGAAGTTGTAAGTGAAGATAAATATAGATGTATCGTAGTAGGAAAATATACTATTCGTACTAAAGAAAATGACCAAATGATTTTAGAGGTATGTCAGCGTTGTACATTTGAAATAATTGAAAACAATGGACAATTATTGGTGAGACATATGCACATATCAAACCCATACAGTGAAATGCAAGTTGATGAATTCTTCCCTAATAAAATAGGAACACAAAGTTATGATTATTTGCAAAGATTACTAAAGGAAAAGACAGAAGTAATTGAAATGATTACCAATAATATCAATGGTGGATTAAAAGGAAGCAATGATGATGATACATATTCATTTTTCTATGTCAATGAGGGATTACCTAAAATATTAGGATATACATATGATGAGTTTATGGAAATGAGTGGTGGCTCTGCAGTAGGTGCTGTATACCCACCAGATTTACCTAAAGCACTAGAAGATTGTGAACGATGTTTTGCAAAAGGCTCTACCTATTCATCTGAATATAGAATACGTAAAAAAGATGGAACATTAATGTGGGTATTAGATTCTGGAATGAAATCATTAAATAGTGATGGTATTGTAAAAATTAATAGCATTATTACAGATATCACCCAACTAAAAAATATAGAATCTGAATTAAAGTTAGAAAGAGAACGATATCGTATTGCTTTACAAAATATTACAGATATTATGTTTGAATATGATATTGAAAATGATAATTTTGTAAGATATCAACGAGTTGAAATAGACCGAAAAATTGAACTAGAAAATTTTGAAACAAGAAATTATTCCAACATATTAAAAGATGGGAAAAGTATTCATCTTGATGATATTGGTAAATTATTAGAAGTACTTCGTGGAAACCTTCGTGAAACAATTGAAATACGAAAGTTAGAATCATTAATTAAAGATGAGTGGAGATGGATTCGTGTTCAATGTTCAGTTATCTATGATGGTGATCATAATCCAATCAAAACAATTGGTGTTTTGAAAGATATAACTGAAGATAAATCTAAATTAGAAAAATTAATTGCTCAAACTCAACGAGATCCATTAACACAGCTTTATAATCAAAAAGCATCAGAAAATTTTATAGATGAGTATCTCATCAATACTGAACAAAAAAATAGTGAAGCTTTAATGGTTATTGACATTGATGACTTTAAAACTGTAAATGATACTTTTGGACATTTAGAAGGAAATGAAGTTTTAGTTGCTGTTTCAAAAATATTAATGCAAAATACAGATGATAAGGATATAGTTGCTCGTATCGGCGGAGATGAGTTTATGATATTTATGAAATCGCTATCAAATGATTCTGTAATAAAAAGCATTAATGATATTTTAACTGATGTAAGTAAAGTAAAAGCAAAAAACAATCATCAAATAACATTGAGTATTGGCATTGCTTTTGCTACAGATTCAAGTAAATCATATAAAAACTTATTTTCTAAAGCAGATGAAGCTTTGTATTTAGCAAAAGCAAGTGGTAAAAATTGTTACAGAATATGTGAATAATATACTTATTTAGTATATTCCATATTAATATAACCTAACTATTTTTATTACAATATTACATTATAAACTATTCTATTATAATTATATTTTTTTATTATTTTTTTGAAAATGATATTATAATTATAATAATCTCAAATAACAAAAAGGGGTTATCTCAAAATGAAAATTTGAATCATCTCCTTTTACTTTTATAAAACCTTTGAAATTACTATTATTTATTATTTGCTGTTGACATTGGTACTATACCATAGTTTATCATCTATATTAGTAATAAATAAAATTATTAATTAATAGTTTCATAATTTTTATAATAGCTTTACAAGGAGTGATAATAAATGGATACAAAAATATCTATAGACGAAAACATAAGTTTGGGCAAGAGGTTTTTTAAATACTTAGCTCCATCTGTAGTTGCAATGTGGGTTTTCTCATTGTATACAATGGTTGATGGAATATTTGTAAGTAAAGGAGTTGGAGAATTAGCCTTAGCTGCTGTTAATATATCTATGCCTTTTATTAATTTTATATTTGCAGTTTCTTTGTTATTTTCAACTGGTGCCTCTACTATAATTGCAATTTATCTGGGCAAAAAAGATATCAAATCTGCAAATGAAGTTTTTTCATTTAACTTAGTATCAATAATTATACTATCATTAATTATATTGGCAGTAACCTTTTTTAACTTAGATAAATTGGCACTATTTTTAGGTGCCACAGAATCTACAATCGGTATGGTTAAAGACTACCTAGGAATAATAATATTTTTTAATGGTTTTTTTATAGTTTCCTATTCTTTAGAAGTTATAATAAAAACTGATGGATTCCCAATATTGGCTACTGTTGGTGTTATAATATCAGCCCTTACAAACATCATACTAGATTATTTATTTGTAATAGAGTTTGGATGGGGCGTAAAGGGTGCTGGTATTGCGACTGGTTTGTCTCAAGTTTTTTCTACTGTTTTTTTCTTAATACACTTTTTGAGAAAAAACTCAACTTTGAATTTTTCTAAATTTAAGGTTAATTTTAAGACACTTAGAAAAATTCTATTTATAGGTTTCCCTGATTCAACTACTGAATTAAGTTGTGGTATAGTTGTTTTACTTTTTAACTTGAGCCTTACTAAATATATAGGAGAAAATGCTCTTATTTATTATAGTGTTATAAACTATATAAACACATTGGTTCTTATGACTATGATGGGTATAACTCAGGGTATGCAACCACTTACTAGTTTTTATTATGGTGCAGGCAACATCGATAATGTAAAGAAATTATTGAAGATGGGAGTAAAAGCTACAATAATAGCTTCAATAGCTGTATTTGCAATCTGTATGACTTTTTCAGAATCAATAGTTTCTCTGTTTATTCACCCAGAAGAGACTCTATTATTCAATGAAGGAGTTCGTGTATTTAAAATATTCTCCATATCATTCTTATTAGTTGGATTTAATGTAATAATTTCAGGATTCTTTGTTTCAGTAGAAAAACCATCAATTTCTACAGTTATATCTCTTGGTAGAGGACTTGTAATTGTCTCTCTAAGTTTAATTGTAATGATACTAATGTTTGGTGGTCAAGGAATATGGATGACTACTATTGTTTCTGAATTTATATGTCTTATTGCATCAATGATTTTCCTAAAAAAGAATTTTTCTACACTAGATTCTAGTCTAAAAAAAATAGCTTAAACAAAAGTAATAATAATATATAAAATAAAGAATACCTATTATACAATCTTGCAAATATCGATACTTTGCATACATTAAGATTGTATAATAGGTATTTTATTTATGTACTTATTTTATTTCTAAATAGCCATAACCATCTTTTATTACATTTCCTTTTACTTCATATTCTACAGGAGTTCTAAATACTGGTCCATCTACTACAAATGTATGATATTCTCCATGCTCTCCACATGGGTCTGACCCTGTTTCTTTTATCTTTTTCACAAGTTCTCTAGTTAATTTTTTTCCTAAAAATTCCTCTCCTAAATGCTTTAAGTTTACTTTTGTTATGACACTACAAAATCCACTATCTATAAATTCATATACCAATTCCTCTCTGCTTTCTTGCCACAATGGTAGTTCTACCTTCATACCAACTGCATCACATCTGTCAGAGTCCCATTTTTTGTGACTTTCTATATCTATATCTCCATATGCACATATTGTTGCTCCCATGTTTTTAGCTTTTATTAAAGCTCTCTCAAAACTCTCTTCATACCCTTCTACTCCACATTCAGCAACTAACAGAGGTAGTCCGATACTATCACTTACTTGTTTAAGCATCTTATGCTCTAAGTTATGAGTCCATGATTTTCCATGTTCTTCACTTATAGTTGTCAAGAGTGCCACAGGCTTATATCCTTTTTCCAACATTCTATTTAATGCTAATATACTATCTTTACCACCACTAAATGACATTACAAATTTTTCATCAGCCATTCCTAACACCTCTTTCTTTTAACTTTACTTGCTATCCTAATTATACCAAATTTTTAAGTTATATAGCAAATTATATGGTATTTTAAATCATTAGTTTACTATAAAGAATGTACCTAAAATTAAAAGTATAACCCCTATGTATTTGTATAAATGCATTGTTTCTTGTCCCAAAATCACGCTATCAATAAAAAAACCGATTAGAACCTGAGACACAAGTGTTAATATAAGTGTATTTGATACCCCTAAGTTTGGAATTGCTTTTACTGTAAAATATATTATTAGCCCTCCAAATACTCCTCCTAACAATAACTTATAATTAAAATCATTTAAAGATACTAAACATTTTAAATCCCCAGCAACTATTATGCTTGCTAAAAAAAATATTGCTCCTACAGTCAAACTTATAAAGGTGGCAACCAATGCTGTTGTACTCTTACCTAGTTCTCCATTTATAAAAGCTTCAAGAGCAGTAGACCCACCTGCCAATAATGCAAATATTATTGCCCATAATTTTGTCATGGACAAACCTCCTCCTGTATAATTCTATTAATAAGAGTTTATGATACAACCTATTAATTAATTACTAAGTAGAGTTTTATTTTTATACTATGTGGCTTTATTTGAATATAAATTTCTGTTATAATTGTTCTATTGATATTGGAGGTGATTTTATGTATACAAATTTTAATATCAATTTTGATAACTTTAATAAAAAAGAAAATGCTACTAAATTTATGATAATGGGAGTGTTACTTGTTATATTGGGATTCTTGTGCCTTACGTTTAAGACTCTAGGTATAAAATTAATCTCTTGGACTTTTGGGGTTGCACTTTTATTCTTTGCATATTTAAATCTTAAAAACATCAATGAGTTAAAAAGATATGCTACTAAAGAAGAGATTAAACCATCTACCAATGTTCAATGGATTCTAATAGTTACATGTATACTACTTTTTGTATTTCCTCAAAAAATACAAAGTATTTTCTCATTACTTTTGGGATTTTATTTAATTTTTAATCAGCTTGTAGTATTTGTAAATAGTAAAAATAATCCATATTCTAAGTTTACAACTTGGAATATAGTTAAAACTTTATTTGGTATATGCCTTATATTGTCACCACTATTTTTATCTAGATTTATAGTCTCAATAATGTCATTTTTCATAATATTATTTGGACTTGCTCTATTTTTTTCTGGAAACAAATCTAGAAAATATTAATTATTTTATTGCTTTATTTTGCCTTACTTAAAATAGAATTTGTTTAAGTCACCTATTTGTGGTAATATGTTTTTTGTACAAATTTAATGTACAATTTTATTAGAAATAGGTGATTACTTTGGATAAATTTAAATATGCTTTTGATAATAAAAGATATCATACTTGGAATTACTACCTTAGAAATACATTTGGAGAAAAAGTCTTTAAAGTATCAATAAATGCAGGATTTACTTGCCCAAATATTGACGGAAGTATTGGCTATGGTGGTTGTACTTATTGCAGTAAAGAAGGTTCAGGCGACTTTGCTGGAAATCCTAAGGATAATCTTATTAATCAATTTTATAATATAAGAGAAATGATGTTAAAAAAATGGCCTCATGCTAAATATATTGGCTATTTTCAAGCTTATACAAATACTTATGCACCTCTTGAGATTTTAAAAGAGAAATATGAAACTATACTATCTCTTGATGATGTTATAGGTCTTTCAATCTCAACAAGGCCTGACTGTTTGCCAGATGATGTAGTCGATTATCTATCTGAACTTAATGAAAGAACTAATCTATGGGTTGAACTTGGACTTCAGACAATTCATGATTCTACATCTAAAATTATAAATAGAGGACATGATTATAAAGCATTTGTTGAAGGTGTGGAAAAATTAAAGGCTAAAAATATAAAAGTAGTTGTACACATTATAAATGGTCTACCTGGTGAAGATTATAATATGATGATGGAAACTGCTAAGGCAGTCGGAAAAATGAATGTAGATGGTATAAAAATACATCTATTACATGTTATAAAAGATACTCCGATGGAGAAAATGCTTCAAAATGGGATGTTAACTCTTATGAGCCAAGATGAATACATTAATCTTGTTTGTGACCAACTAGAAATATTACCTGAAACTATGATAATTCATAGACTTACTGGTGACGGTAAAAGAGATGAACTTGTTGGACCTTTATGGAGTTTAAAAAAATGGGAGATTTTAAATCAAATTGATGATACATTAAAATCTCGAAAGTCCTATCAGGGATGTAAATTTATTCAAGATTAAATAATGATTAACATATTAAATAGTGATTAAAGATAACATAATAACTATAGATATATTTATAGAAAATATAAATCTATCTATAGTTATTTTATTCTATAGTTATTTTATTGTTCACAAATCAAATTTCATGTTAAAAATTACAATAAAAAATACCCCTATACAAATGTACAAGGGCAAAATATATAGTCTTAAATACTTTCTGTTTTTTCAGTTTGTTTTAATTTATTAGACTTATAAAACATTTTTATTCCATCATAAGAAAGATTAAGTGCTGTTACAGCTGATATCAACATTAGCATCACTCCAAACAGCTTTCCTATAGAAAAACTTTCTCCTAACATAGTGCATCCAATTATAACAGAACCAACTAATTCTACTGATGCTACAACACCTGCAACAGATAGCTCTACACCTTTAGATATGCCTGCTGCATAAAAAATATATGCAAGTGCTGCTGGAACAACTCCTAACATCAACATACAAGATAAAATATTTAAATCTTTAGCATAATTTAATATTTCCCATGGTCTAGCAGAAGGAATCATAAATATCGCTCCAAATAAAAAGCTGTAAACTAATATTGTTGAACTTGAAAATTCCTTTAAAGCATTCTTACTAATAGTTGGCATAAGTGCATACGCTATTGCAGATAATATTCCAAGTAACAAGCCCATAGTACTTAAGTTTTGAAAATTCAAACTTCCACCAGTTACTGCCATAATAGCACCAATAAAGCAAAAAATCAGCGAAAATATTTTACTTTTAGTAATACTCTCTTTATAAAAAAATTTTGAAAATACAGCTAAAAACAATGGCGATGTATACAATAAAACTGCTGATACAGATACACCTACAGTATCAATAGCTTTAAAGTAACATAAATTAAACATAGCTTGACATATAATTCCTATTATTACTGAATAAATAATTCCTTTTTTGTTTATTTTTAAAATATGTGGTGTTCTTATAGCTGAATAAACACCTAAAACTATAAATCCAAAAAATAATCTTGTAAATGCTACTTGTTCTGATGTCAGTCCATTTCCCATCAAAAACTTTCCAAACAACCCAAGTGTAGCCCATAAGATTCCTGCTGTTGCTATAAATACATACCCTTTACTTTTTTCTCCCATCTTAAATACCCCTCTACTATTATTTAGTCAATACACATCATTTTTATCAAGCAAAAAACATGCCAATTTTATTTTATTTATATCGACACTAAAAACTTAGAATTTGCAACAATATTACTAGTTTTTCAACTTTTCTATAGTAATTTCAAGTATATTTTAAGTTGATTTAGACTCGTTTTAACTGTAAAATAAGTTATATATAACTTATTTAAAGTTAAAATAGACTGAAATTTATGTATTATATAAAGATTATACTTTTAATTATATTTAATAAATTAAACCTATTTTAATATATCAGTAAAAATTTAGGGGGTAAATAGGGAAAATGGATTTAGATTTAGAGTTTTATAAAAAAATATTAGAGGCTTCTCATGATGAAATATGTGCATCTGATGATAAAGGTATAATAATATATTGTAATAAGGCATTTGAAGAAAATTATGGTCTAAAAAAAGAAGATATTTTAGGAAAAAACGTTTCTTTCTTAGAAGAATCTGGATATTCAACAAAAAGCCCCATACCAGTGGTATTGAGAACAAAGTCTAAATTTTCACTTGAACAGGATACTCAAACAGGAAAAAAACTTATTATAACTGCAAGCCCTGTATTTGATGAAAATGGCGAGCTAGAATTCACTGTTGAAAATTGTAGAGATATAACCGAGCTTAATAATATAAAAAATAAACTTGAAGACACAAAAAAACAAGTAAAAAGATACAAATCTGAGGTGGAAACACTATATAGAACAGCTCTTAGGATTGAAGATACAGTAATTATGGATGGTGTAGTTATGAGACCTATTATGAATACAGTTAACCATGTTTCTAAAACTGATGTAAGCGTACTATTATTAGGAGAATCTGGAACAGGAAAGAGTTCACTTGCTAGATATATACATCACAACAGCAACAGGGCAAGTGGTTCATTTATAACTATAAACTGTGCAACCATATCTCCACAACTACTTGAATCTGAACTTTTTGGATATACTTCAGGTGCTTTTACAGGTGCAAGTACCAAAGGTAAAGTTGGTCTTGTGGAATTGGCTAATGGAGGAACTCTTTTTTTAGATGAAATAGGTGATATACCACAAAATCTACAGGCAAAATTTTTACAATTGATACAAGATAGGACTTTTACTCCTGTTGGAAGTTTAAAAAATAAAAAAGTTGACATAAGAATTATATCTGCTACAAATGCTGACTTAATTTCTAAAGTAAAAGAAAAAAAATTTAGAGAAGATTTATATTATAGATTAAATGTTATAGAAATAAAACTCCCTCCACTTAGAGAAAGAAAAGATAATTTAGTAGAGATTATAAAATATTATTTTAATAGATATTCAAGTGACTTTAATCTAAACAAGACAATTTCAAAAGAAGCTATAAGTATTATTGCAAATTACAGATTTCCAGGTAATATAAGAGAGTTACAGAATATAATTCAAAAAATCTTACTTACTTGTAGAGATAATCATATAACAACAGACGATTTACCAAGTATACTCACTAAAAATGTAAACACTGTCAATAGTGGAAATAATTCTCCAACATATACAACTGATGTAGATAATTCTCTACCTATTGATTATAAAAACAAAAACTTTAACACTTTAATTATGGAGTATGAAAAAAATGTAATTTTGGATGCTTATGAAAAATTGGGCAGTTCTTATAAAGTAGCTAGACTCCTTGAAATTTCTCAATCTAAAGCTAATAGACTAATTAGAAAGTATACTAATACTTAATTTTAAATTTGATAAATAAAAACTTAACATTATTTACATATTGTAAATTTCGCCAATTACTGGTATTATGAATATGGTTGAAATTATTTAAATAAATGTGATTGACTTAATTTCATATATTTACCATTAAACTTTTATCATAAATATCATATCATAATAATATATTTAATAAGTCTAATAAACTATACGAGGTGTAAATATGTTAATGAATACCCATTTTATTATGGCAAAATCGATACTTAATAATATAGATGAAAATAAAACATTCTTTATAAGCGAAAAAAATTTTATATATGGCAATATAAAACCAGATGCTTTTTCTAAATACAAATTAAAAAAACATTATATGGATGAATCATTTAATATGGTTGCTTCTAAAATAAAATATCTGTGCAGTCTTACTATAGACAGCGTTTCTAAATATTTTTCAGTAAGTAGACTTAGTCAAGAACTTGGTGTTATCTGCCACTTTTTATGCGATTTTTTCTGCTTAGCTCATAGTGAGCGCTGGGAATTTAAGCATAGTTTGAACAAACATGTCACTTATGAAAGAGAACTTGGAGCATTTGCAAAGGATGTTGATTTATCTAAAATTAAAGGTAGTACTATAAATAACGGATTTGAAAAATTTTTTGTTAAACTTTACAATGAATACAAAAATAAAAGCGACTATATGAATGATTTAAAATTTTCAGCATATACTTGCAATAGTGTTATAAATTATATATTAGATTCTATTTTAGCTAATACAATAAAATCATACCATATAGCAAATTGTGGTTAACTTAAGAATTTTAAACTGACAATTAATACAATCAAAATGACTGCTCTACAGAATATAAAATCTAGTTTTATAATTCTCTTGAACAGTCATTTTTTATACTGAATAGGTAATACCTTATAAAATTTATTACTTAGTAAATCAACATACAAAAATAACTTACTAGTTTTTTATTACTTAACATCAATCTTATATCTAATTATTTATTTTTATTATAGCATCTATAGCACTTTTTACACTATCTACTACATAATTTGCACTTTGTTTTACTTCTTCTCTTGCCTTTGACATTACAAAACTGTATTTAAAACCTTCTAACATACAAATATCATTTGGAGAATCTCCAATAGTAGCAACTTCATCTGGATTTACATTCAGAGTTTTTATTACATGTTCTATACTACCTCTTTTTGATACACTTTTAGGAACTATGTTTAAAGTATAAGTACTAGAAAAATATATTTCCAACACTTCCCTAAACTCACGTTTTAAATATAACTCTATTCTAGACAACTCTTCTAAATTTTCAGAGCATATACCAATATTACCTATAAGATTATCAAAACTATCTCTTTTCTCAAAATCAGGGTCCACTATAAAATCACTAGAATAATGTCTAAAAGCTGTCGTATCACTATCTACAATTACATCTCCTTTATATTTAAAATACAATTGTGCATCAGTTGATTCAAATCTATCAATAACTTTTTTTACTAATTTATCATCTATAGTTTGCTTAAAAATCACATTATAATCTTTATCATGTATAAATGCGCCATTTTCACATATATAATAGCCATTCATATCTAAGCTCCCTTCAATAATATCACGAGCTTGTTTAAAAACCCTACCTGTAGCAACATTAAACTGTACTCCGCTTTTTTCTATTTCCTCAATTGCTGCTATGTCCTCTTTTGTTATAGCTCCATTTTCATATAAAGTTCCATCTAAATCACAAAATATATGTTTTATCATAAATTAAAAGCCTCCAAAAATGATTTTATATTATATCAATACTTTAAATATACCCAATATCATAATAATTTAAAGTTTTTCTAATTGTATTCTCAGTTCATTAAGTAAATCTCTAGTAGCTCTTAATCTTATCTTTCTTCTATCTCCATTAAATATATTTTTCTTCACTATTGTTTTTCCATTTATATATATTGCAGTATAAACAAGTCCTACAGGCTTTTCCTCGGTCCCTCCACCAGGTCCAGCTACTCCAGTTGTAGATATGCCTATATTAGCTCCAAGCCCTTTAGCAATGCCCTCAGCCATTTCTATTGCTGTTTGCTCACTTACTGCTCCAAAGTCTTCTAAAGTTTCTTTTTTTACTCCCAATCTTTTCATTTTGGATTCATTAGAATATGTTACACATCCTTCAAGAAATACAGAAGATATTCCTGGATAGTTTATAAGAGATGAAGATACCAAACCTCCAGTACAAGATTCAGCCACTGCTATTGTTAAGTTTTTTTCTACAAGAAGCTTAGAAACAGCATCCTCTAATGCAGACTCTCCTTCAGATACTGAAATATCTCCTTCAGTATATACATATTTCCCTACTCTATCCTTTATCTTTTCTTCTACTGGTTTTATCAATTCAAAAGCTAGTTCTTCATTTTCAGCTTTTGCAGTTATTCTTATTGTAACTTCTAATTCCTTTGCATACAAAGCAACTGTTGGATTAGTTTGCTCATCAATTATATCTAAAATTTCCAATTCTAGATTTGACTCACCTATTCCATACAATCTTAAAGTTTTTGATACTAGCATTTCCTTTGTAAATTGTTGTAGGTAAGGTTTGACACTCTCATTAAACATTGCCTTCATTTCTCTTGGAGGTCCAGGTAGTACTATTATACTTTTATCATCTTTCTTTAAAATTGCTCCTGGTGCTGTTCCATTATTATTTTTTAATACTATAGCATCCTTTGGAAAATATACCTGTTTCATATTATTTTCAGCCATTTTCTTTCCTGTTTTAACAAAGAATGATTCTAAGACTTCTAATGATGGTTTATGTAATTCTAATTCTTGTCCAAAATACTCTGCTGCAGTTTCTTTTGTCATATCATCACCAGTTGGTCCAAGACCTCCTGTAGTAATTACTAAATCACTTCTTTTTAAGCTTTCATCAAAACATTCTAAGAGTCTCTGCTTATTGTCTCCAACTGTACTTTGATGATATACTTCTATTCCCAATGCTGCAAGTTCTTTAGCTAAAAATTGAGAATTCGTATTTACTATATCTCCCAACAATATCTCTGTTCCTACACTTATTATTTCTGCTTTCAAATTTTATCACTCCTTGATTTATAGCCATTAAGACTAGTCTTAAGTTCATACCACTAATTTTAGCAAAAATAAGAACATAAATAAAGTTAAAAAATCATTCAACTCTATCTGTAAGTTAGATTATCACTCTAAAACCACACATAATATAAACTTAGCATATAGTGGTACTTTCATCATCAACCATTAATTCATATAATTAAGTAAGTAAATTAAAAAATTTAATTTAAAAATAATAAAATTTAAAATAGGAGTGTATAATATGAAAATAGCAGTTATAATGGGTGGAATATCATCAGAGAGAGAAGTTTCTTTAAATTCAGGAAAAGAAATATATAATAACCTTGATAAAAGTAAATACGATGTTGTAAAGGTAATAATAGATGATAAAAGAGATATATTTACAAAAATACCAGAAGATACAGATTTTGCAGTACTAGCACTACATGGAAAATTTGGTGAAGATGGATGCATTCAATCAGTACTTGAGACTATGGATATACCATATTCTGGATGTGGACCTCTTTGTAGTGGAATGTGTATGGACAAAAATATCACTAAAAAAATGCTTAGAGATTCAGACCTTCCTACTGCTCCATGGGCTTTAGTAAAATCAGTTGATGAAATAAATTATGATGAGATAGATAAAATAGGATATCCAGTATTTATAAAACCAAATTCAGGAGGTTCAAGTGTTGCTACATTCTTTATTCATTCCAAAAATGAAGTTGAAGAAGCAGTTCGTAAAGGTTTAGAGGTTGATGAGTTTGTAATGATTGAAAAATATATACCAGGTGGAGAATATACTTCATTTATATTAAATGGCGAAGTATTTCCTACTATATCTATAAAATCAGACTCAGGATTCTTTGATTATGAAGCTAAGTACTCACTTGAAAAAGGAGCAAAAGAAGAAGTTGTTTATTTAGATGATGAACTCCAAAAAAGAGTAAATGAGATTTCTGAGACTTGTTGGAAAATTTTTAATTGCAAAGCATATGTAAGAGTTGATATGATTATAAGTGAAGGTATTCCTTATGTTCTTGAGCTAAATACTCTTCCTGGCATGACTAAAACTAGTTTAATACCTAGAAGTGCTGCTGCTAAAGGTCTTGAGTATAGCCAATTATTAGATAAACTTATAGAATACTCTTTAAATTAGATAATACAATTTGAGGTGGTAATTTGATATTTTCAAATCTAAGATTAAATGATAGTGAACCAATTTATATACAAATTAAAAATTATATAAGTGATATGATATCAAAAGGATTAATTCCAGACAATAGTAAGCTCCCTTCTACAAGGGAGCTTAGTCAGCTTTTACAAGTTAGTAGAAATTCCATAGTCTTAACTTATGAAGAACTAAAATCAGAAGGCTTAATCTACTCTGTTTCAGGAAAAGGTACATTTGTTAATTCAAAAAATAAATCTTCGAACACTACATGGTCTTTAAATTGGGATTGTTTAGAGAATACATACTCTAAAAAAGCTAATGAATTAGATATTATAAAAAGTGAAATACCTTGGAGCTCTAACCTAATATCATTTAAAAGTATATCTCCCGATGGAGATTTATTTGATATGGAGGAATTAAAAAAATCTTTTTTAAATAGAATCTCATTAGAAGGTCACAAACTACTTAACTATGGATATGCACAAGGTTATAAACCTCTTATTGACTATTTGCTGGAATATATGACAAATAAGGGGGTTGATATTAATAACAAAGATATATTAATTACAAATGGATTTACAGAAGGCTTTGATATTATTATGTCCTCTTTCACTCAAGAAAAAGACTATATAATCTGTGAAAATCCTACTCACAACACAGCTATAAAAATTATGAAGTCACACAATCTCAATATTTTAGGTGTGGATATATGTGAAAATGGTTTAGATTTCAATATTCTCGAAAATCGTTTAATTGAGTACAAAAATAAAATAAAATTTGCATATATTACTCCTTCTTATCATAATCCAACGGGAATTGTAATGACTCCTGAAAATAGATATAGATTCTATAACCTTATGAAAAAATACAATATAGCAATTATAGAAGATGGCTTTAATGAAGAGTTACTCTACAATAGTTCTCATATATTTCCCATCTGCTCTCTTGATAATATGAATAATGGCGTTGTGTATATTGGTAGTTTTTCAAAAATTTTATTTCCTGGAATGAGGATTGGATGGATATTTGCAGATAAAAAAGTTATAGATAAGTTAGAAAGTGTAAAAAGGTGCAGAAATATACATGTATCTTTTTTAGACCAAGGTATTTTATTTGATTATTTAAGTAATGGGGGATTTGAAAAATACGTAAAAAAAATACGTAAATTCTATGGGGATAAATTTAACTTCGCCTATGAATGTGTAAAAAAATATATACAAACGGAATATATCTTAGGTGATGGTGGCTTGCATATATTTATAAAGCTTAAGAATATAGATACTAGAAAGTTACTAGAAAAATGTTATAAAAAAAATGTTATCTTCATGCCTGGAGATTTATTCTTTACAGATGGCTCTGGTTCTGACACTTTAAGACTTGGATTTTCGAGACTCTCTTTTGAGGATATTGAAACTGGTATAAAAATAATAGGAGAAACTATATATGAAATGTCCTAGGTTAACTAAATATTGTTAGCCTAGTTTATTTTTATGAGGTATAATATATATAGTTTATATGAATCTAACATGGGGGATAATATGAGTAAAAAGTCAAAACGAAAGAAGATTAATAAATTAAAACTAACAATTGTAATAACTGTATTATTTCTTGCCTTACTATCTATATATGAGATATTTTTCTCTAAATCCAACAAAAAAGATAATATAAAAAGTCAAGAAACTATGCAAGATAAAAATAATACAACAGATGATTCTAAAAATAATCAAAACTCTACTAAAAAGCAGGAAGATAACAATATTAAGCCTACTTTTTCATCTTCTTCAATACCAGATAATATAAAAAACAAAATGATTGGTAAATCTATGCCTTCTGATGAACCTATAAGCTTTGATAGTTTATCTTACTTGAAACTTACCTACTACGGATTTGATGAAAAAACTCATCAAGGTGAAATGATAGTAAATAGTGAACTAGCTCCAGAAGTTGTCGATATTTTTAAAGAATTATATGAAAAAAAATATCCAATTGAAAAAATTAAATTAATAGATGATTATGACGCTGTAGATGAAAAATCTATGTCTGATAATAATACATCTGCATTTTGTTATAGAACTGTAGCTGGTACAAATACTGTCTCAAATCATGGTAAAGGACGAGCCATAGATATAAATCCATTGCAAAACCCACATGTTTCTGGAGACAATATTAGCCCTAAGGTAAGCACTGTTTATGCAGATAGGTCTACTTTAAAATTTGGAATGATAAAAAAGGGTGATGATTGTTATAATGCTTTTGTAAGCAGAGGTTGGAGTTGGGGCGGATATTGGAAAAACCCAGATTACCAACATTTTGAAAAATAATAGATTAGAAATAAAGGTGAATTATATGAATTTAATGACATTGGAAAACATAAGTAAAAGCTATTCTGAAAAAAAATTACTTGAAAATATATCTCTTGGTATCAATGATGGAGAAAAAATAGGACTTATTGGTGTAAATGGTACTGGTAAATCTACTTTACTTAAAATTATTGCAGGAGCTGAAGAAAGTGAAACTGGCAATATAACAAAGGCTAATGGTACTAGAGTAGAATATCTTCCTCAAAACCCAACTTATAATGAAAATTCAACTGTTCTAGAACAAGTATTTAATGGGACTTCAGAAGAATTAAAACTACTTGGTAAGTATCAAGAAACTTTAGAAAAACTTAATTCTAATTTTACAGATGAACTAAATAAAAAGTTATTATCTATACATGAGAAGATAGATGCTTTAAATCTTTGGGATTTAGAAAGTGAAGCCAAATCTGTACTTACTAAGCTTGGTATAAATGATTTTAATCAAAAAATAATAGAGCTTTCTGGTGGTCAAAGAAAAAGAGTTTCTCTAGCCTCAGCTCTTATTACTCCTTGTGAGCTTTTAATACTAGATGAACCAACAAACCATCTAGATAATGATACCATCGATTGGCTTGAAGAATACCTAAATTCAAGAAAAGGTTCATTGCTTATGATAACTCATGATAGATATTTTTTAGACCGTGTTACAAATAGAATAATTGAATTAGATAAAGGTAGATTATTTAGCTATGATGGTAATTATTCAATATTTTTAGAAAAGAAAATGGAAAGACTTACATTAGAATCAAGTATGGAAGATAAACGACAGAATTTAATTAGAACAGAGCTTGCTTGGGTTAGACGTGGAGCTCAAGCTCGTAGTACAAAACAAAAAGCTCGTCTACAAAGATTTGATGAACTCGTAAATAGAGACTCTTTCAAACTTGATGAAAATATCGATATATCTGTTGCCTCAAGTAGACTTGGAAATAAAATAATAGAAATACACAATATATCTAAATCTTTTGAAGAAAATACAGTCATAGATAGCTTAGAATATACTTTAGCACGTACAGATAGAATTGGTATAATAGGTAAAAATGGTATGGGTAAATCAACTCTAATAAACATAATAAATGGGAAATTGGCCCCTGATAGTGGATATATCTCAATTGGAGAAACTGTAAAAATAGGTTGCTTTTCTCAAGATGATTCTCATATGGACATTAATATAAGGGCTATAGACTATGTAAAAGAAGCTAGCGATTATATAGAAACTTCTGATGGTACTAGGATTACAGCTTCTCAAATGTGTGAAAGATTCCTTTTTAATGGTACTATGCAGTATACTTTGATAGGTAAACTATCTGGTGGTGAAAGAAGAAGACTACACCTTCTTAGAATTCTTATGACAGCTCCTAATGTACTTCTTTTGGATGAGCCTACAAACGACTTAGATATTGAAACACTAAAAATATTAGAGGAATATCTTGATGAATTTAAAGGTGTAGTAATTACAGTATCACATGATAGATACTTCCTAGATAGAATCTGTAATAAAATATTCGCATATGAAGGAAATGGAAAAATTCATATTTATACAGGTAATTATAGTGACTATCTTATTTATAGAGAAATTCAAGGAATTGAATTTGAAGAGTCTAAAAAAGAATCACTTAAAAATGATGATTCAACTACTCCAAAAAAAGAAAAACCTAAAAATGATAAAAAACTTAAATTCTCATATAATGAGCAAAGAGAGTTTGAAAATATTGATTCTGACATAGAAAAACTTGAATCTAAAATTGCAAAACTTGATGAAAGTACTTCAAAATTTGCAACTGATTTTACTAAACTTCAAGAAATTTTAGATGAAAAATCAAAACTGGAAAAAGAACTTGAGTACAAATATGAAAGATGGGAATATCTAAATAATTTAGCTGACGAAATAGCTAATAATAAATAATATTAAAATATCTAAGTTTAGTGACCTTTACTTTAAGTTTATAAGTTATAAATATTTAAAAGAGCTATATGTCTTTAAAAACATATAGCTCTTTTATAACTATCTTCTAATTTTTATATTCAGATATATCCTATAATAATTCTTTCTTATATGTCTATATCCATTCTTTCAACATAGTGACAATTGACATCAATATGATTTAAAAAAACCAACAACCTTTCATAAAGTGGATGAGATTCTTCTCCATATTTGGATTCTAAGTTTTCACCTATTTCTCTAACAGTCTTTTGACCATCAATTTGTAAAAATACGAAACTAGAATATTCATCTAGCTCTATTTTTTTATATTTAGGTATTCTAGCTTTTAACTTTCTAAAAAATCTTTGAATCTTATGGTCCTGTTTTTCAAGTATAGTTACAATACTATTTTCATCTACTTCATATTCAAGTCCATCAGTAATTTTAAATACAATATCTAAAACATCATTACTCTTGCTCATTATTTTTTACTTTAGATAAAATAATAGGTAATGCTGTAAGTACAACTAGAACTACTAGTAAAGCAATTGCCATTGAATTTGTCGCAGCAAATCCACTTGGTACTTTTGGAGTTATAACTCCAGTTACTTGTAATATTATACCTATTAAACCAATGATAGATCCACCTGCAACAAGACCAGAAGATAAACTTATACCATTAGAAACTTTAGCTTCTTTTTCTTTTTCAGATTTAGATACTAATTCAACAAATAGACGAATTAATGCTCCAACTAATATTATAGAAGTTGTTGCTATTGGTAAATAGAATCCTATAGCTATAGTCATTATTGGTAATTTTAATGCATATAACACAATTGCCATAAATACTCCAACAATAATCATAACCCAAGGTAAACTACCTGACATAATACCAGAAGTTAATGTTGACATTAAGTTTGCTTGTGGTAATGCAAATTGTACATTATCACCAGTAGCTTTAAGTTGGTCAGAAAGTAATAAGATTACTCCTACAACAACTATAACACCAACTATACTTGCAATTGTGAAGTAACGTTGCATTTCGTTTTTACTACCACCAATGATGTAAGTTACTTTTTGAGATTGAGTATATCCTCCAGCTATAGCAATAGCAACAACTATAAATGACCCAAATAAAAGTAATGATTTATTAGCTTCTAAATCAGTCCATCCCATTACAACAAATACTAATGTTACAATAACTAAAGAAGCTATAGTCATACCAGAAACTGGAAGATTTGATGTTCCTATTGTTCCTGTTAAACGTCCAGCTACTATGACGAATAATAAAGATAATAAAAGAGATATGATAGCTCCAATAATTGCCATAGCAATGTTACCAGAAATTAAGAACGCTGCTAAGAATCCAACTACTACTCCACCTAATAAAAGTATCATTTGTATAGATGAACCTTCTTCTGCATCTCCAGTACTTGATTTAGCTTTAAGTGTTTCTTTTATAGAAGCGATTATAGTTGGAATAAGTTTTATTGCACCAATAATACCTCCACAAAGCATCATACCAGCACCTATATATTTTACATAACTACTAGATATAGCTCCAACATCCATTTGATTAAGAGGCATCGCAGGATTATTCCATACCATAGCTCCATCTTTAGCCATATCAGTAAAGTAACCTATTAAAGGTGCAATACCAAAGTTTGATAAGATACTTCCTGCAAACATTGTTAAAGAAACTTCAAGTCCTACTATAAACCCAATTCCTAAAAGTAGAGGGTTTACTTCAATATCAAATTTCCATTTGTAGAATTTACTTCCTACAAGACTCATTACATTGTTTGCTACATTTAAAAATGAACCAGTTAATACAGTGATAAATCCACTTATTACAAATCCAATTCCCATGTATTTAATTGAGTCTCCACCAGCCTCTGAAGCAACAAGTGTTTCAGATATAGCCATTGATTCTGGGTACATAAGTTTACCATGTTCTTCAACTATTAAATAATTGTGAACTATTGCTGCAACTCCTATACCAAAGAAAACACCACCAACTCCAACAGCTAAGCCTTCTAAAAATGTAATTTGGCTTCCAATTAAGATAACTGCTGGTAATACGAAAATGAATCCACTTGCAACAGATTCTCCACCACTTGACATACCTTGGATTAAATTCTTACCAAGAATACCCTTTTGACGAGCAAATGCTCCAACAAAAGCAGAACCTATTATAGCTCCTGGAATACCTGCTGCAACTGTAAGACCAGCTTTCATTCCAGAATAAGTTGTAGATGCGGCAAAAATGGCAGCTAAAATAATACCGATAATCAGTACAGCTACATTTCCACCGGTTCTGGACTTATCTGTGATGTATGGAACGTAATCTTTTCCACTAACCTCACCATAAGCTCCCTTAGGTAATTTTTTGTTCATAAAATTTTCACCCCTTTTCAGTTTGTATATATTATAACATATATACATATAAAACTTAACTTTTTATTATTTTACAAATAGCGAGTAAAAACTACTAAAATTTAATACCATATTATTAATTTCTACTTTTAGATATTTTTATGCTAATTTTCTTTTTATTTTTCGATTATACTAAAAATAATTAAGATAAAAAGTAAAAAAAAATTTTATATTAAAATTAAATTTGTTATAAAAACACTTTAAAACACGGAAAAGTATAAAAAATACAATAATCATCCCTATAAACAGATTTTCACCACAGTAAAAATGTACAGAAAATTCTTTCTTTTATGTCAATTGATTAATTCTTAAAAATAGGTGTCATAAAGAAATTTTTATAGTCCCTTTATAACACCTGTCATAATACAAAATCACTCTGGCAATGCCCTTTTATTTACTTTTCCAATTGGGGTAACTGGTATTTTATCTATCCTCATTATTATCGTTGGAATCATATATGGAGGTAAATGCTCATTTAAATATTCTCTAACTGTTATGTCATTTATTTTTTCGCTATCATTATCATCAATCACATAATATGCACATATATACATATCTCCGTCCTCATTTGTTCTTGATATACAGACAACACTTTTAATTTCTGCAATATTGTTTATTATGTTTTCAATCTCATACAACTCTATTCTAAATTCATCAATTTTTACTTGATTATCCATCCTACCAATATAATCTAAGTTTCCATCATCTAACCATCTTACCAAATCACCAGTCCTATACATTAATTTATTGTGTTC
The DNA here is from genome assembly GCF_020657785.1 of Clostridioides sp. ZZV14-6154. Lineage (NCBI taxonomy): Bacteria > Bacillati > Bacillota > Clostridia > Peptostreptococcales > Peptostreptococcaceae > Clostridioides > Clostridioides sp. ZZV14-6154. The sequence goes on from NZ_JAGWCY010000001.1 coordinate 985,111, forward strand.
ACAAGTTTTGTAAGGATTTTCTACAAATACTTGCTCTGTTAACCCTTTTTTATTTAAATAGCCTCTTGATATTTGGATTCCTGATAAACAGAGTTCTCCTGGAACTCCAATTGGACATAGTTTATTTTTTTTATCTAATACATATGCATAAGTATTAAAGATTGGCTTACCTATTGGTATTTTCCCATACTCTTTATCCACATGAAAAGAAGTTGATACAACAGTAAATTCTGTTGGTCCATACTCATTATATAACTCATAGTTACGTTTTCTATATCCTTTTAATCTTTCTCCTCCAGTCTGCACAACCCTAAGTGAACTATTGTTACAGTTTTGTATAAATAATCTTGCAAACGCTGTTGGTAATGCTAATATAGTTATATCATTTTCCTCACAATACTCATTTACTGTATATTCATCAAATTTTGCTTCTTCTGGCATAATGTTTATTGAAGCACCCATCAATAGATATGGAAATAGTTGTTTCATTACAGCATCAAAACTAAAACTTAAATATATTCCACATCTATCATTTTCTGTAGCACTTATAGCTTCTATACTATAATAACACATGTTTACTAAACTCTTATGCTCTATAGCTATAGTCTTTGGCCTACCAGTTGACCCTGATGTAGATATTGTATATGCACAGTTTGATGGTGTTATTTTTTCAGTTAAGTCATATCTGTTTTTAAATATGTCTTCATCATTTATATCAATTACTATTGTGTTTTCATTTATAACCTTACATCTAAGTTCGTCTGTAGTTATTACTACTTTTGCATTACTGTCTTCAAGAAGGTAATTTAATCTTTCTTCTGGATTACTTGTGTCTATCGGAAAGAATGCTCCTCCTGATTTCATAATTCCTATGGCTGTAACAATTATATTAATGTCTCTTGGCAACATTACAGCTACTATATCTTCACTTTTTACCCCTATATGATTTAAATAACCTGCAAGTCTATCAGTTAATTCATCAAGTTCTCTATATGTCAAATTTCTATTTTCATCTCTAGCACCTACATTATTAGGTGTTCTCTCAACTTGTTCCCTAAATAAATCAATATAACTTCTGTCATATGGTATCTCACATTTATTATCATTAAAATCTTTCAATAATATTCTTTCTTCTTTTTTACATACAAATTCCAAATCTTCTATTAAAATATTGTTATTCCTTATTATCTGTTCTATTATATAATCAAATTGATTTAATATTCTTCTAATAGTTTCTCTTTTATATATAGATGGCTTATATTTTATTTTTATTTTTAATGCCCTTTTAGTATAAACTATTACAGATAAATCATATCCTTTTTTTTCTATGTCATAGTCATATGATAAATCAAAACTTTTAGCTACAAATATTGTATTTATAAGTTTAGTGTTCAAATGATTTTTATTCTCTATATCTGATAGTAAATAATATCCATATTCTAAAGACCTACTCCATTGCCTTTTCAATTTTTTTACAACATCTATAAATTTTTCGCTTTGTCTAACCTTAACTCTTATTGGAATTATATTTATTGTTTTTCCAAAAACTACATCATCTTCATATGTATACTTTTGTAATATCAGTCCATAGATAGTTTCTATAATAGAACTTATGCTTATATTATTCATTTTAGAATACTGAATTAATTTTTCATGTTTTTCAATATCAATCTTAAAAATTTCATCTACAACTTCGTCAGAACAATCTTTATAAAAAAAATCATTTGGAATTTTTGCTAGATTGGTATAATCATCTAGCAAATCCATCCAATAATTCATAGCTCGTTCTAAATTAACTTCATACATATCAAAATTCCCCCTTACTACTAAATCTATAGAAAAAATTCTTTTGGAATTTTATTTTTTTAAGTACAGAAATATATTAATAATACATATGCAAGCTCTAAACACATGAGCTTGCATAAACTTATACTTATATATTATGACTATTAAATTCGTAATATTTATAATGTTTAAAATATATTATAACACATATATGATTTTATTTTCTTACATTTATATAATATATAAATTATAAATTGTTATTTAATTAATGCATAATTATATTGTTTAGAATATGATATATTATATTAATTAAAATTTTATAAGAAGAAGTTATATTTATTGAAAGGAGTTTTACAAATGAACATTTATGCTCACAGAGGTTTTAGTGGAAAATATCCAGAAAACACTATTCTCGCTTTTAAAAAATGCTTAGATATGGATATATACGGAATAGAACTTGATGTTCACAAGACTAAAGATGGAAAAGTTGTAGTTATTCATGATGAAACAGTCGATAGAACTTTTAATGGACATGGTTTTGTAAAAGACCTTACTTTAAGAAAACTAAAAACCTTAAACTCATCCTTTGAAGGTTACCAAAACAATAAAGAATGTAAAATTCCAACTTTAGAAGAAGTATTAATTTTAATTTCGCCTACAGACTTAATCTTAAATATAGAACTAAAAACTGACAAAGTAAATTACACTAACATAGAAAAGGATGTTTTGAAACTTATTTTAAAATACAATATGAAAAATAGAGTTCTTATATCTAGTTTTAATAGTAATAGCTTAAAAAATTTTCATAAATTAGACCCCAGTATAAAAACAGCTTTATTGTGCTACTTGCCCATAAACAATGTAGTTGAATTTGCTAAATTTCTAGGAAATAGCTATCTTCATCCTCCTTTAATTCTAGTAAATGAATCTCTAGTTGAACTTTGTCACAAAAACTTACTAGGTGTCAATGTATATACTGTAAACGAAGAAGAAGATATGCTACACTGCCTAGCCCTTAATGTAGATGGTATTTTTACTAACTATCCAGATATAGCTTTAAAACTTTTACAATCAAAGCAATACAGCTAGTTATATAGTAGTTTATACTCCTTGACTTTTATATGATTAATATGTACAATTTTATTAAATTTAGCTTGGAGGTATACTTATGGATAACTTATTAAATGAATTTGAAGCTTTAAAAAGTAATTTAGATAATTTACCAATAGAAAAAATAGAAAATTACGATTTGAGTAAGACAGCTTTATTTATAATTGATGTAAATAATGGTTTTGCAAAACAAGGTGCCTTATACTCCCCTAGAGTAGAATCTTTGATAAAGCCAATTGAAATTTTCACAAAAAAAATATCAAATAAACTAAATAAAGTAATTGCATTTACTGATTGTCATACCCCCAAATCTATAGAACTTTTAAGTTATCCAGTTCACTGTTTAGAAAATGATGTGGAAAGTGAATTGGTTGATGAACTTAAATCTATAGAAAATCTACAAGTTCTACCTAAAAACTCTACTAACGGATTTTTCGCACTAGAAAATCTGAACTTTGATGGTATAGATAATATAATTATAGTTGGTGATTGCACAGATATATGTATATATCAATTTGCAATAACACTAAAATCTTATTTTAATCAATATGATATGAAAAAAAACATAGTTGTTCCTATGAATTTAGTAGACACTTATGACATTCCCAATGTTCATCCTGCGGAGATTTTAAACCTAGTATTTTTTAATAGTATGCTTCAAAATGGAGTTAATGTATTAAAAGAAATTCGTTTATAATAAATACTTTATATATTTGTATAGAGATACAGTTTTGATAATAAGATTATTCTATACAAATATTACTTAATACAATTAATTTAACATAACTAAAGTATGTAAATATAGAAATCGCAATTTAAATGTTCTTCTACATGTCTTCTGTAAGAGAAATTAAATTGCGATTTCTATTTTTTACATAATACTAATCAACTATACTGCTTCAATAGTTAAATTTATTTTTTAATAATCGTATTTATTTGTAGTTTCACACATAACTACTTTTATCTTTTTATTAAACATATTCTTATATTCTAATAAAAACTCATTTAATTCTGAGTCCATAAGATTTATTTTTTTATCACTACAAAGCATTATTTTTTCTTGATCTATTATTACATTAATATCATTTAAATCATTTTTTATGAATGTTGTTATACAACTCTTAGGTTGAATTTTTTCACCATATTTCTCATAAAATCCTGCACTCTTTTTAAACGATTCTAAATCTTCTGTAGATACTTTGCTGGAAGTATTATTACTCATAAAACCTGCTGTAGAAGGGTCGATTCCAAAGTTTCTAAGTTGTTTTTCTACTTCTTCAGTGTCCATACCATATCTTTCCATGAACTGTTTTTGTATTTTCATAAACTTTTCTTGAGATATGTCATTATCTTTCATATAATCAAATATTTTTCTTGAAAATTCAGCCATCGACATCTTTCCATCCATAACAGAAAAATATAAGTTATATATGTATTGCTCAAATTTATCTACATCAGAATCTTTAACTTTGTTTTTTAATTCGTTAAAGTCAATTATTCTATCATCAGACATTTTTTATCCTCCTAGCTAAATTTTTACTTGTATAAGATTATACCATACTTCTAATATATTTATATACACACTATTTTTTTAATTTAACCATTTTTTCTGTTGCATCTAATTCACACATTCTTCCTAAAGGAATAGTTATCATTGGTATACAGTGCCCAGATTGTAGATTATATATAGCTGGCTTATTAACCTTCTGTGCAAATTCCTCCAATAGTTCTATTAAATCATCTTCTTTGATACAGTTTTTAAAATCTCCAAAAATTATACCATTACATTCATCCAGTTTTCCTAAAGAATACAATTGAGTTAACATCCTGTCTAATTTATATTGACATTCTCCAATTTCTTCAATAAATAAAATTTTATCCTTTGCATCTATTTCATATTTAGTTCCTATTGTAGAAATTATTAGAGATAAGTTTCCTCCCATTATTATTCCCTCTGCTTTGCCTTCACATACAGTATAAATCTTTTCTTCTTTTGGATTTTCTAAATATAGCTCATCTTTAAATTCTAAAGCATCTACTAGAGATTTATAAGTAAATTCATCCCATTTTGCTACATCTGCTGCCATTATTCCATGATATGGTAAAAGACCACAATTTTTATAAAAAGCTAGATTTAAACCTGTTATATCAGAAAAACCTATAAATGGTTTAGGATTTTGTTTTATTATTTCATAATTTATTTTATCTAGTATTCTTGTTGTTCCATAACCTCCTCTTAAACACATAATCATATCTACTTCTTCATCTAGGAACATCTCTTCTATATCTCTTACTCTAATATCATCATTCCCAGCTAAATAACCTTTATAATTTAGTCCACAACTTTCAGAAAATTTAACTTCATAACCATACTTCTCTAAATTAAATTTTATTTCTTCTAGACTTGTATTTCTCAATGGTCCAGAAGGCGCAATTACTCCTAACATCTAAACACCTCTTATTCTAAAATGATATATTCTAATTTATGCTAAACCTCTCTACTATAATTATAAGACATTTTATTTATACTTGATACAGAATAATGATTTATATAGAATAATATAATTATAATAATGAAGAAAAATAAATTTTTAATATAGTTAGGATGTGTTTTATGATTAATATTAAAGCTCTTTGCCATGATATAAATGATTGGGTTATAGATATTCGAAGAGATTTACACAAAACTCCAGAACTTGGATTAGAAGAATTTCAAACTAAGAAAAAAATTATTAAGTATTTGGATGAAATAGGTATAAGTTATATTGAATATGAAAATCACACAGGATTGACTGCATATATAAATGTAAATCCAAACTTTGAGACAGTTGCTATAAGAGCTGATATAGATGCTTTGCCTATAACAGAAGAACTCAATCCACCTTATAAATCCATTAATCTAGGCAAAATGCACGCATGTGGCCATGATGCACATACTGCTATTTTACTTGGTACTTGTAATATACTATTTAAATTAAAGGATTATTTAAATGTAAATGTAAAGTTTTTTTTCCAACCTGCTGAAGAAACTATTGGTGGTGCCAAACTTATGATAGAAGATGGATGTATGAAAAATCCAGATGTAAATTATATATTTGGTCTTCATGTAAATCCCAATATTGATAAAAGTTTAATTGAACTAAAATACAATACTTTAAATGCATCAACAGATACACTTTGTATAACTGTATATGGCTCAAAATGTCATGGAGCTTATCCACATCAAGGTGTTGATGCCATAGTTATCTCTGCTCATATCATAACTGCTTTGCAAACAATTGTTAGCCGAAATACAAACCCTACTGATTCCGTAGTTATTTCTTTAGGAAAAATTGAAGGCGGAATTAAAGAAAATATAGTTTGTGATAAAGTTGTTATAAAAGGAACCTTAAGGACTTTAACCCAAGAAACCAGGGACTTTTCAAAAAAACGAATCAAAGAAGTTTGTGATTTTACTTGCAAAACATTTAGAGGAAAGATTGATGTTGAAATTGAAGAAGGTTATCCTGCCCTTATAAATTCAAATTCTCTTGTGAATTATGTTAAACAAAATGCAGTAGAATTATTTGGAAAAGAAAATATTTTGATTAAAGATACACCTACTCTTGGTGCTGAAGATTTTTCATATTTTTTGAAGTATTGTGAAGGTGCTTTTTATCACCTTGGTTGTGCAAATCAGGAAAAAAATATTAATTCTCCTCTTCATACAGCTACCTTTGATATTGATGAAGATTGTCTTATCACTGGCGTTATGCTTCATGCGAAAAATGTATTATCCTTTTAATCATATACTTCTATCTCCTTTTTATATTGACTCTCACATGGTGTTAGGGTTTACTCTAAAATTACAAATGACAAACCAAATAATTGGAGGTAATATTATGAAACAAAGTTTAGTAAATCCTATAGGAAAAATACGTGTTCAAGGTGAAGAAATTTCTATCGAATTGGATAAAAAGTATATACCTGCATTAAAAGAGCTTGATGAATTTAGTCATTTAAATGTAATCTGGTGGTTTGATGGATTTGATAACGTTGAAGCAAGAAGTATCTTAGAAACTCCAAAGCCTTATAAAAAAGCACCTGATGTTATGGGAATATTTGCAACAAGGTCACCTATTAGACCTAATCCAATAGCATTAACTACTGTACAAATTATTAGCATCGACCATGAGCATGGTACAATAAAAATTCCATATATTGATGCTAATGATAATAGCCCTGTTATCGACTTAAAACCATATACTCCAAGTATTGATAGAATTGAAAATCCATCAGTTCCTGAATGGTGCAATCATTGGCCTAAATGTGTAGAAAAATCAGAAGAATTTGATTGGGAAAATGAATTTGAATTTTAGTTTATTTAAAGTAGAGTATTAAATTAAGAGATTTTAATTTAATACTCTACTTTATTATATTTTAATTATATAAAGTATTCGTTGTATTTAATTTTCTTGAATTATATAATTGCTTTTATCCACTTTCATATTGGCAAATTATCTTGTATACTTAATGTAAATAATTATAAAGGAGAATACTCATGACAATATTTAGTCTACAAGCAGCAAATTTATTTGGATGGATAGCTATGGTTCTTGGCGTTATTATGTCAATTAATGATAGTAAAAAGCATTTGCCAAAATTTAAGAACTTAAACTATATTTTCTTTGCTTTTATGGGCTTATTCTATGCATTTACTTTATTTGCACTTGCCCAAAGTTTTACATCACATATATTTAGAATAGTAAATTGTATCATTTATATAATAGTTTTAATTGCATGCAATAAAGTTTCTACAAATAAAAATCTCAACAGTAGTTTTTGGACATTAGTAGGATTTTCAATAAATCCTATTTTAGCAATAATCATTGTATTTTTTATAAAAAACAAAAAATATAATTAGAACAAAATATTTTATTAAGGGTTATTTGATAACTACAAAATATACTTGAGTATATATTATTAGTTTATTATAACCCCCTAAATATCTTCTTTCTTACTAATTCTATAGAATGATTCTATAACTCAACTCTTTCTACTAATGTTAAAACGCTACAATCATTAAACAAGCTTAAAAATAATATCTATCAATGTTTTAAGTATGTTAAACTAGTAAATGTAGCTACTTCTATGTTACAATCTTATATAAATATTGTATATAGCAAAACTGGTCTAATAGATACTAATAGCGTTATATTTTTAATATCAGTTATTTTTCAGTTACAGATTTAATAATAATTAATAATGAGACATAATATTTTTCTGCCTTTTATTAATTGTATATTTACTGTTATCTATTGTTATCATTAATAATAAATTTAAGGGGGATTATATTATGAAGTTATATTTAAGTGCCGATATAGAAGGTACTTGTGGCATTGTAAATTGGGATGAAACAAAGCTTGAATGCGAATTTTCAGAGCACTATAGAACACAAATGAGTAAAGAAATAGCTTCTGCATGTAATGGAGCTACTCAGTCTGGTATGCAAGAAATACTTGTTAAAGATGCACATGATAGTGGCAGAAATATTAATCCAGATATTTTGCCTGAAAATGTCAAAATACTTAGAGGATGGACTAAAGACCCACTAGTTATGATGGCTGGGATTGATGAAAGTTTTGATGCATGTGTATTTACTGGTTATCATTCTGGAGCTACTTGTAATGGTAATCCACTTTCTCATACTATGGATATTGACTATGACTACTTTAAAATAAATGATGAGATAGCATCTGAATTTACTATAAATGCTTATGCTGCTGCATACTATAATGTTCCTGTGGCATTTTTAAGTGGAGATGAAATGCTTTGTGAAAGTGCAAAAAAACTAAACCCAAATATAATCACTGTTCCTGTTTCAAAAGGAATTGGAAATGGCTCAATTTCAATTCATCCAAATCTTGCACTAAAAAAAATAGAAGAAGGTGTTAGAGAATCTTTATCTGGAGATTTATCTAGACATTTAATAAAATTACCAAACAAGTTTAAAATTGAAATAAAGTTTAGAGAACATTACAAGGCTTTTAAAGCTTCTTTCTACCCAAATATGAAGAAAATAGATTCTCAAACAATACTATTTGAAACAGAAGATTATTATGAATTTTTAAGAATGTTGTTATTTATATAAATTTCATGTTATACATAAGGAGTTGATTGAGATAAGTAATAAAAGAAGGATTCCTTTAGGCGAATTTATTTCTGTATTTTTATTTTTTGCTGTTTTTTTTGGTATAACTTTTTGTATTTTCACTGTTATAGGAATTGGCTTCTTATCATTCTTAGGTTTTGAATATAAATCTCTTGGGTCTGTACTAATTTTCTTTTTAATATATTTTTGTATAACTACCCCAATTGATTTTCTATGCACTACCATTTTAGATATATTTAGATATGTAAACAAATTGCCGTATTCAATTTACAAATTTTGCGAATTTATAATTTATTTTATACTAACTTTTTTAGCTATGAACATAATTGATACATTTATGGGTTCAATAACGATTCCTTTAAGTACAGAAATTTTATTTGCCTTACTTTCTTATCTCTTATCTGAATGCATGGATTTTTTTGATAAAGATAAGAAAAAATCTTAATAAAAAGATAGATTACTTAATAGAAGATTTATATATTCCTATTATCTAATCTATCTTTATTTGTGTAATCTTTTATATTTAAAATATAGTTTCTTCTATTTCTTTAGTCATCTTTATAGCATCATCGAAAAATTTATCTATATGCACCACTTCATCACTCACTCTTGAATACTCTGCTGCAAATGCCATTATATGACTTTCTATAGCATCTTTTGCTGCTACTTTTCCTTTTTCTAAGTTTTTACTTGAAACTAATTTAATGAACTCAGCTATGAGATTTCTATCATATTCTTCTACCATATTTTTCTTATTTGATGGATTTATAACTACTTCTTCATTTTTTCCAAATTCTTTAATTCTTATCTCATTTTTATTTAAATCTCCACCAACTTCTCCATGACTAAACATCATCTTTATAGTTCTTCCATTTTCTTTAGTAAATGCACATAGATTAAAAGTAGCTGTTACTCCATTTTCAAATTGTAATATATTTACCATGTTATCTACAACATTATTATCACATCTGTAAACACATCTTCCATATGGGCTTGTTTCAAGTATCTTTAAAAGATTCTCTTTTGTAGGATTTATATGTACAGCTCTATTTATATTTCTGTCATTTTCTAGATAAATTTGTTTTGAAGAATATGGACATTTCTTTTCTACTAAACATTGAAGGCAATTCTGTGCCATTTCTCCCCCAGCATTTTCATTGTTAAGATGCTTTAAACTTCCAAATGCAGAGATTTTTTTACATCTACTACCTACCAAATATAATAGAATATCCATATCATGACAACTCTTCGCCAAAATCAAAGGGCTTGTCTCATTACTATTTCTCCAATTTCCTCTAGTAAAACTATGAGCAAAATGCCAATATCCTATATTCTCATTATATTGTATACTAACTAACTCTCCTAATTTTTTGCTTTCTACAATTTCTCTTAATTTATTGTAAAATGGAGAGTATCTAAGTACATGACAAATCATAAAAATCTTATCTTTATATTTATCACACAGGTCATTTATATGTACTAATCCATCTAAACTATTAGACATTGGTTTTTCCAATAATATATGATAACCCTTTTGAAGAGCTAAACTTGCTACGTCATAATGTCTATCATCATTTGTAGCTATTATGACTGCATCTGCCATTTTATCCTGTTTAAAGAATTCTTCTAGAGTTTCAAATACATTTTTGCTATTTAAGTTATACTTTTGTGCAAACAATTCACGTCTTCCTTCTTTAGGTTCTGCTACAGCAACTATCTCACATATATCAGAATTTTCATAAACATATGGAGCATACGCATATGTACCTCTATTACCTGCTCCAATCACAGCAACTTTTACTTTTTCCATACTTTAAATTATCCCCTTTATATTATTTCTACTACTTTATTATATTCTATTTTTATATATATTTGGATATTTTTGATAAAAGAAACAGCAGTTATAGTTTTTTACTTTTAACTGCTGTTTTGACTTAATATGCTATACCTTTTTAGCTTAATATTATTTATTTTTAATATAAACTTTGATACTATTTGTTCATTTATTTTGCTTGTCAATTTCTTTATCCAATTTGTCTAATTTTTTATTGTATAAAAACATATAAAATGCTGCTGAAAATACTATTACATATCCCACAATACTTAGTGTATCTGGATAAACATTAAACAAGAATATACTCAAGATTGCTGAAAATATTATATTACTATAGTCAAATATAGAAATTTCTTTGGCTGGCGCATACTTATATGCTAAAGTTATACCAAATTGACCTAAACTTGCAAATACTCCACCCAATAACAAATACACAAGTTGCATAAGAGTCATTGGTTCATACACTGCAAAAGCTATTGGTCCTACAGTAACTAATGAAAAAACTGAAAAGAAAAACACAATTGTATAATAATCTTCTCTATCTCCGAGAATTCTTAAACAAGTATATGCCATTGCTGCAAATACAGCTCCTGCAACGCCTCCTAGATATGGAATTACTTCAACACTAAATGTTGGTTTTATTATAAATAAAGCTCCTATAAATGCAATTATAATTGCCCCTATCTGTTTTATGTTTATTTTTTCTTTTAGAATAATTGCACAAAATATAACTACGAGAAAAGGACTCATTTTATTTAGCATATTAGCATCTGAAAGCATCAACTTATCAATTGCATAATAATTAAATATAACTCCTAAAGTTCCAAAGATTGACCTATATAAAAGAACCTTCATATTTTCTTTTTTACCTGTTAAACTTCCTTTATGTTTTATAATAAGCCAAAACGCTATTATAGCCGATACCAAGTTTCTAAAAAATACTTTTTGAAAACTTGGCAAATCGCCTGCCAGTTTTACAAATGCAGACATCATTGCAAAACCAAGAGCTGATGCCATTATAAACATTATACCTTTTATTCGATTTGATTTGATTGTACTACTCATATTTACCTCTTTTCTATAAAAATACATAAACCTATATTTAAAAACTACTTAAAAACTAAAATTTATAAATTGAAATAATAATTATCTAAATATTCCAATTTATACTATAATTAAAAGTATAAATTATGTCAAGTAACTAATAAACCTTTTCAATTAATAACAATAATAATTATAAGTAAAAAGTTATATCTTTTTATAGATTATTCTCCAAATATATAATATAATTCTATATAGTATAGACTTTTTTTAATTTATTATTTAGATTTTTAGTGGATTTTTTAATTATGGAGGTATTTAAAATATGGAAATAAAAAGATATGAAGGAACTGGAAGAATGAGTAGAGCTGTAGTTCACAACAATACAGTTTATTTATGTGGACAAACTCATGCTGAAGGAGGAGTAGTTGAGCAAACTACTGAAGTTTTAAATAAAATAGAAGATTTATTAAACAAATACGGTTCAGACAAACAACATTTACTATCTGTTACTATTTATTTAAGAGATATGAAAGACTTTGAAGCTATGAACTCTGTATGGGATGCTTGGGTTGAAAAAGGATTTGAACCTGCTAGAGCTTGTGTTGAAGCTAGACTTGCTAGAGAGCACTTATTAGTTGAAATGAGCGTTGTTGCGGCTACAAAATAATTTCTTTAACTTTAATAAGTAAATATAATCACTTTAACCTATAAGGAGATATAGTATTGATTTATACTATATCTCCTTATTATTTAATTTATTAATTTAATTATTTTCTATTGGCACTATCAATCTAGATGGGTATTTACTTCCATGATAAATTGTATTTTTTGCTTTTATATACTCAATACTGTTATAACCATCTTTAGTGTTACTATTTTGGAATATAAAGTTTTTTGCACTAGATGTTATATCTAACCTAATTCGATGTCCAGTTTTAAATGTATTTGATATTTTTGAAGTTGTTATTGTGAACTTATAAATTTCTCCTTCTTCCATAAATTCTGACTTATAAAAACTATTTCTGAATCTAGCACTTAGTATACCATCAGCTAATTTAATTGAGTTTCCATCTGAATCCACATCCATAATTTTTATGACCCAATCAGTATCTTTTGCAGAACTTGATGCAAAGAATTCCAACTTTATATCACCTGTTATAGTAAATTCTTCACTAAAAGCATCTGATGTATAACACAACATATCACTTCTTTTCTCCAAATCTTTATAATTATTTGGAACTCCCACTTCATTTTCTGACATATCAATCAACTGTATTGAAGGGTCTTTTGGATTATATATGTAGCTATCATAACTATATTTTGAACATTCTTCAAAAGATAGTTTTCCATCCCCTAAAGATGTATTAGCATTTCCACCACTTATTAAATAGATGCTTTTATCTATTTTATTTTCTATTGGCCAATTTTCTGCCATCTTCCATTCATTCGAACCTACTGAATAATACTCTATTGGAGCAGTCTTATCTATATCATTTTCTATTCCTTTTAAGTATTTATCAAACCATAATAGATAGTTATAGTCTACATCATACCTCAATGAATTATCTCCAAAAGGAATATCATTTATATCCCTTATAGTGTTTGAATTATGCATCCATGGACCTAATATAGCCTTTCTCTTTCCTCTTTCATAATTTTTTATTACATCCAAAGCTTCTGTAGTACCCATACCATTATCATCATACCATCCAGATATGACTAATGCAGGCACATTTATTTTATCTTTTTTTAGATGCCAATCCATCCTATCCCAATATTCATCCTTTTCTACTCTTTTTATCCACTCTTCTAAAAATTCTATTCTATATCCAAGTGCTTCAATAGGTATATTTTGTATTGGTCTTATATTTAAAACATCATCCCAGTCATCTCTTATCATTTTACTTCTATCAACTTTATTTCTTGATACCATAAATGCCCATGCAAGCATTCCAGATACAAAAGCTCCACCTTTTCTTGGTATATCAATGAAAGGGCTACCTGCTGTAACTATACTAATTAAAGCTTTTAGGTGTTTGTTTCCTGAAGATGCAGCTGCCCATTGAACATAACCAAGGTATGATGCTCCCAGCATTCCAACAACTTCATTTGACCATTCTTGTGCTACTATCCAATTTATAGTACTATCTCCATCTTCTCTTTCATATATCATAGGCTCCCACTTACCTTCTGATTCATTTCTTCCCCTGACATCTTGTATTACAACAGCATATCCCCTTTGTACATACTTATAATATATTTCTTTATCATTTTCTTTTCCATATGGAGTTCTCATAAGAATTGTGGGTACTTTTTTAGTAGAGTCTTCAAACTTAGGAAGATATACATCTGTAGAAAGTTTTATTCCATCTTTCATATCAATCATGTAATTTCCATCAAATTTTATAGGATATATCTCTTCATTTTCATGTGTTTTTTTCCACTCTTTTAATATCGTATAATCCTCATATCCATCCATAATTAATATAGTACAAGTTTCCCTAGACAAACATATAAATCCAACTACTTTATTATCCAAAACAATTACATCTAAAGGAAATTTTTTATTTCTTTGAACCCAGATATAGTCATTAAACTTAGAATATGTTTCTCCTAACTCATTTACAACTATACTTTTGTCTGTGTTTATTAAACTATTGCTATAAACATTAAATTTTTCAAATAAAAATTTCAAATCTATTTTTGTAAGATTTAAATAATATGTGCCTTCCTCTTTACTCATAGGTTTTATTTCTTCTATTTCATTTGTAAAAGGATTCAGCTTTTCAATAAGTAAAACTTCGTCAAATACTACATTACCACTATATAAACCAGATATATATAACTTAAACTTTCTCAATAAAGTCACCTCCTATAGACCAAGAAACATTTTTATTGCATATGCCACCGATATGCCTGCATAATTTCCTAATACTCCACCAATTACCCCCATAACTACAGCTACACTTACAAGCGAATTCCATTTTGCTGAAGCAGCTACTAAAGCTGATGTTGGACCATCAGCAATTGCTCCTACTATAGAAAGTATTACATATTGGTACTTTATCTTTAACATTCTAGTTACAAATAGATGGAAGGCAAATGAAGCAAATATTATGCTAAAGCAGTAAAACGTTATAGTAAAAGTTGAACCTAAAAACTCTTTTATATCTACTGAAAATCCTATTGTACATAAAAAGAATAATGCAACAAATAATCCTAAATCTAAATTACCCTTTAATTTTTTTACTGGTTTTAACTGAGCAATTATAATCGAAATTGTTGTAACTAAAAGAATTCTTGCTGCACTACTAAAACTTGAACTAAAATATCCTGAAAGTATTGTTGCAATCTCTGTAACAACAAAACCTATAGCCAACATCCAAGCAATATCTTTTATACTCCACTCTTTTGATTGCATAAATTCTTCGTTCTGGCAATCTTCTAATTCCGATTCTTCTACATGATATGGCCAAAACTTTTGAAATTTCTTCGAATTTTTTAATACTGCTGGAAGTGCAAACATAAATATTAATGTTGGAACTCCAATTACATAATCTGCTGCATTTGCTGCTGCTAGAGTCTGCCTACTTACATTAAGACCAGTTCCAATAGCTGTAAGATTAGCGCTTCCTCCAGTATATGTACCTACAAACATCCCTGCGACTTTCCATCCTTCTGATATTTCGCCTGCAAATACCAATCCAAATAAAAACGCCATTATGCTTACTGTCAATACTGCCACAAAAATTGCTATTAAAGGCTCTCTTGATAGCTTTGTCATTTCTTTTAAGTCAACACTCATCAACATTATAGTCATGGAAACTGGTATAGCATATGTAGAAATAGTTCCATATAATTCTGTACTTACTGGAACTACTTTTAAATTTGAAAGTATTATTCCCATTATGATTATTGTAAGTGCTGGTCCTAAGCTTTTAGTTACTTTATATTTTTGTAAGTAAAGTCCAAATGCAATCATAGCTGTCATTATTGCAAGTATACTACCTGTACTTGAAAAAAGTGTATTCATATTTAACCCCCTAATTTCATCATAAGTTCACTTCTATTCCTAAACCTGGTTTATTTACAAGATTCATAATATCTCCATCCATTTCAAATCCTCCAGATATACTTTCTAATTCTTCACAAAACATAAAACTATCAAGGTCAGCTTCTGTTATATTCTTCTTAGATGCTATTAAATTGGCTGCTGCTGTTATACCAATCCTTGTTTCAAGCATACATCCTAACATACAATTAACCCCACTTGCTTCAGCTATATTGTTGATTTTTATTGCAGGATAAATTCCGCCAGATTTCATTAACTTGATATTAAACGTATCAACTGCATTTTTCTTTATAGCTTTAATTGCATCTATTGGTGAATGTAATGACTCATCTATCATAATCTTGGTATTACTCTTATTTCTTATGTAGGCAGTTCCATCTAAATCCCAATGTGGAAGTGCTTGTTCAATCGCATCAACACCAAATTTTTCTAGTTTTTTGATAGTATTTATACTACTATTTACATTCCAACCTTGATTTGCATCTATTCTAATTCTTATATTATCTCCAACAGCTTCTCTAATTAATTTTACAGCTTCAATATCTTCTTCAGGTCTTATTCCAGCTTTAAGCTTCAATATTCTAAAACCTTCTCTAACTCTTCCCAGTGCTTCTTCCGCCATTTTCTCTGGTTTATCTATACCTATAGTTACATCTGTTTGAACTTTGTTATCATATCCTCCAAGAACCTTATAAAGAGGTACATTCATAATTTTACCTTTAAGGTCATACAAAGCTATATCAATTGCTGCTTTAGCAGAAGTATTACCTATTATGATTCCATCCATAATTGTATGTATAGTTTCAATATCCAATGGGTCTTTACCTATAAGTTCCTTCTTAAACATAATTAATATAGAAAGTACAGTATCTAAAGCTTCACCTGTAACTGCTGCAAGAGGAGCAGCTTCTCCAAATCCATAGTAACCTTCATCAGTCTCAATTTTTAAGATTATGCTCTCTCCATATTCAATTGTTCCAAACGAAACTACAACAGGCTTTCTTAATTTAATTCTTAATTTCTCAAATTTAATATCTGTTATTTTCATGTTAACCTCCTTATTTTTGAAGTAATAATTTAATTTTTTTACTTTTACACTTCAAATTATATTATTACTTCAATACTTCTGTCAATATAATTTACTGAAAATTTACTTTTTTCTAAAATATTCTACAATACCACCCTTTAAATTAATAATCATAAATTAAATTCTTCTGCATTATATTAATTCATCAATAATTTATTTTTATAAGATTTTATTTGCATCTCACTAATTGCTAATTCTTAAAATCTTCCATGCATCTTTCTTGCTACTACTTCTATGTTATGCTATAATTACTTTGTTTTAATCGAATATTTTGTATAAATTTTATTATTTGGAGGTTCTTATGCTAGGGGAAAAAATGAGAAATATAAGAAAAAACAAGAAAAAAACACTAAGTGATGTTTCCAAATTGACAGACTTATCTATAAGTTATATATCTCAAATCGAAAGAGATGCTATCGAACCATCCCTGTCTTCATTAAGAAAAATCGCTGAAGTTTTAGATACTCCTTTATATATGTTTATGGATGATAATAATACTGATGATTTAGTCATCAGAAAAGAAGATAGAGTTATGATGAAGTTTCCAAAAAGTGAAATGTTTTATGAGATAGTATCTCCAATGCCAACAGCTGATTTTGCACCTTCAATTTTACTTGTAGAATTTGAACTTAATCCAGAAAGTGAAGATGCTAAAGATTGTATCTATCATGCATCAGAGGAAATCATGGTAGTAACAAGTGGTATAGTTGATATTTGTATGGGTGAAAAAATAGTAAGATTAAATCCAGGGGACTCAACATTTATAAAAGCCAATGTACCTCATAAAATCATCAATCCAAGTAAAGATACAATAGCTCGTGGATATGGTGTTATATCACCTCCCATTTGGCCGATAAAGTCCAAGTAAATATCTATAATACAATTGTTTAATACTTAAAATGTTTAATACATAGAACCAAAACGTAAGCTCTTTTAAAATTAATGTATCTACTCAAATAAAAATAGCTATTTGACTAATTCAAACCATTTTAATAATGGCAAATAGTAAATAGCTATTTCTAAATTGTATTTTAAATTGTAACAAAAATTAATATTAATTAAATTTAAATTAAACCGCTATATCATTTAATACTTTGGCTTTAACAACTCTTATATTTTTCATACTTTTATATATATCTTGAATCTTATCTTCTTGTTCTCTCAATAATCTATGAGCTTCATATATATCTACAAACTCAAACTTTACTACATCATTTGGTTTTGCTTGTGACAACTTATATAAATCTACACTTATAACATTCCCTATTTTAGTATAGCCACCACTAGTCTGTCTATCTGATAGCATTATAATAGGTTTCCCATGTCCAGGTACTTGTATAGCTCCATAAGAAATACCATCAGAGATAATATCTGCTCCATTAAGGTGCTTTATACTCTCTCCATCTAGTCTACAACCCATTCTATCTATTTCATTTGTAACTTTGTATTCATTTGATAAGAATTTTTCTACTTCATCTTTAGAAAAAGCATCAAATTGAGGGCCTTTTACAATTCTCAGTACTATTTCTGAACTATAATTTGGAATATATTTTGAATTTAATTTTTTATTTATTGTAAAATCTTTTTCCTGAGCAAAAGTATTTATATAATCGCCTTTTTTAAGTGCTCTACCTTCAAATCCACCAATCTTAGCTCTTGTATAAGTTGATTTACTTCCCATTGCAAGTGGCACATCTATTCCACCAGCTATTGATACATATGCTCTAGCTCCTGATTTTACACCTCTAAATGATAATATGTCACCAGGATTTATTTGATATGACCTCCAATTTTGAATCTCTTTTCCATTTATTCTAGCTCCTAAATCTCCGCCAGTTACTGCTATTTGTGTATATTCATCAAAGGTAATTGTAGGACCTAACATTAGAACCTCCAAAGAAGCTTCATCTTCAGAATTTCCAACTAATATATTTCCTACTCTATGTGCATATTCGTCCATTGCTCCACACCCAGATACACCATATTGTCCATATCCAACTCTACCTCTGTCTTGTATTAATGTTTGGAAACCTCCTAATTCTACTTTAAATCCCATATATACCACTCCCTGCATTATCACTATTTTTAAACACTTAAATTATTTTTTTCAATTTCTATAAATTCATCTAAAGTTATTGGAACAAACTTTATAAAATCTCCAGCTCGAAGTAAAATTTGCTCTTCTCTATTTTCATCATATAGTTTTAAAGGTGTTCTCCCAATTATTTGCCATCCACCAGGGCTATCTATAGGATATACACCTGTCTGAGAACCAGCTATTCCCACACTTCCACCGTAAATTTTAGTTCTTGGTACTTCTAATCTAGGTGTAGCTATTCTTTCATCCATTCCACCTAGATATGGAAATCCAGGAGTAAATCCTAACATATATATTAAATACTCTCTGCCTGTGTGTATATTTATGACTTCATCTACAGTCAGATTATTGTAGCTTGCAACAGTTTCAATATCTATACCAAATACCTTATCATAACATACTGGAATTTCATGCATTTTAGGTTTTGGTAGCTCTATACTTTCTAAATTATTTTCTATTTTTTTTAAACTCTCAATTAAACTATCAAAATCTATTTTCAAGGGATTGTAACTTATCATAAGTGACCTGTATGTTGGCACCATTTCTGTAACAATACCTTTAAGATTTGATATTTCTATCGCTCTCATAAACGAAATTACTTTTTTATTTATATCTTCTGATATCTCATTTCCAAATTCAGCAACTACTGCTTTGTCTCCTGATAGCAAGTATCTAGTTTCCATAAATGTCACCTCTTCTAAATTAAGCAAATAAAGTACTTAGACTACTAAGAGAAGTTATTCCTGCATAAGCAGATATTAAAACTACTATTAATCCAAATATCAAAAGCCATGTAGGATGTTTATAATCACCAACAATATCTTTTCTCTTAGATGCTATAAGCATTATTCCTAAAGTTATTGGAAGTATTAAACCATTTAAAGCACCTGCTAAAATTAATAGAGTTGCTGGTTTACCTATAAATGCCATTATAAGTGTTGATATAGCTATAAATGCTATTATAAAGTACTTTTCATTTTTTGCTATAAAAGGATTTAGCGTCTTTAAGAAGGAAACTGATGTATAAGCAGCTCCTATAACTGATGTAATTGCAGCAGACCATAATACAAGCCCAAAGAATTTATATCCTATCGCTCCTGCACTAAACTTGAAAGCTGAAGCTGCTGGATTTTCTGGGTCAAGTTGAAGCCCTTTTGAAACTACTGCTAATATTGCTAAAAATAGAAGTACCCTCATCATAGTTGCAACCAATATCCCTAAAAGAGATGATTTAGTTATTTCTTTTATATTTTCTTCACCTGTTATTCCAGCATCTATTAATCTATGTCCTCCAGCAAATGTTATATATCCTCCAACACTTCCTCCAAGTAGAGTTATTATTGGAAATATCAATGTCTTTGGATTTTCTGGTTTTACCATTCTATAAACTGCTTCTCCAACAGGAGGATGATTTGATATTGCTACATATCCAACTATAATTATCATGCCTAATGCTAAAAACTTAGTTATCTTATCTACTAAAGAATTTGAATTCTTTGACATAAATACAAATATTGCTATTAACCCACTTAATATAGTTCCTAATGTCATATTCATATTAAACATTACATTCATACCAAGTGCAGCTCCACCAACATTTCCTATATTAAAAGCTAATCCACCAAGGCCTACTAAAAAAGCTACAAAGTAACCCAAGCCAGGTACTATTTTATTTGCTATATCTTGACCTCTAAGCCCTGATACACCAATTACTCTCCATACATTTACTTGAGCTCCTATAAAAAGGATAGTTGTAATTAATACTACAAATGAAAAACTTGGCCCAAAATCTTGAGTAAACTGTGCTGTCTGAGTTAAAAACCCTGGCCCAATTGCTGATGTTGCCATTATAAATGCGGCTCCTATAAGTGCCCCAACGTCTTTTTTACCTTTTTCTTTATCAGTAATATTTTTTGTACTCATATTTTATTTCCCCCTCATATTATCAACCTTACAATATGTCCTCTGATGAACAAACTTCCATATTTTCTAATGGACAAACTTCTATACTTTCTAATTCAAAACGTTTTCTTATTTCTTTAACAAACTCTATTGCCTTTGGATTGTCTCCATGCACACATATAGAGTCTGCTTTAATATGTATAATTTCACCAGTTATAGTTTCCACTGTTCCTTCTTTTACCATCTTAACAACTCTATCTATTGCAGTTTCTGTATCATGTATAACGGCTCCTTCTACATTTCTTGGAACCAAAAAACCGTTGCTATCATAGGCTCTATCTGCAAATACTTCATTTGCAAACTTAAGTCCAATCTCTTTAGCTGAACTTATCATTTCACTATTATATAGCCCTAACAAAGTAATATCTTTATTAACTTCATATATAGCTTCACAAATAGCCATGGCTAAATTTTTATCTTTTGCAGCCATATTGTATAAAGCTCCATGTGGCTTTACATGCTGTATATTACATCCATTTGAACTTGCAAATGCCATTAATGCTCCCAATTGATACTTTGTATAATCTTTAGCTTCTTGTTTTGTTATTTTCATCTCACGTCTTCCAAATCCTATTAAATCTAAAAAACCTGGATGTGCTCCTATTTTAACTCCATTTTCTTTGGCAAGTTTTACTGTTTTATCCATGTGACTAGGATCTCCTGCATGAAATCCACAGGCTATATTAGCTGATGAAATATATTTTAAGACTTCTTCATCTAAACCAATCTTATATGTTCCAAAACTTTCTCCTAAATCGCTATTTAAATCTACTTTATACAATTTATGACCCCCCTTGCTAACATTTTGATAGAATAAGTAGTTTTAATTTTTAAATTTTGTTTATTATATATATTGCATGAAATATTTTATTACTTGTATGCATTTTTATTTTTCCAACTATTTCAATACATTTAATTAATATAATTTTACCATTTAAGGAATTTTTTTGCAATTATTTTAAATCGACATTCATTTGTAGTTCTTTTTCAAAAAACATTTTTCCTATTTTTTAGTTAATAATTAATTATTTATAGATAAATTATAGCTTTTGACTTTCATTTTTAAAGCATTTTTCAATTTTAATAACTTTATATGCAAGACAGAAGTGTTTTTTTTCATTCATTTGTTTATTTCATCTATATAATTATTTATTTTTCTCCATAGAATGTCTTTACATTCCCTTAAATACTTCATTACATACTTTGAAGAGCAAAATAAAAATATGTATACTAAATGCACGTTAAAATATTATTTTAAAAAAACGACAATATTTGTACATAATGTAGACATATAAATTTATAAATTATACAATAGTATTATTAAGATTATATATTTTTTAACATAAATTTTATATTGGAGGAAAAACAATGGAAAAAAACTATACTATGCCAATATACCAAAAGATAGCTTTGGATATTGCAAATAAAATATATACAGGTGAAATACAGGAAGATTCAGTATTGTTTGGACGCTCTGTTTTGGCTGGTAAATACAACGTATCACCAGAAACTATAAGGAGAGCTGTTAAAATTTTAGAAGATATTGGTGTTGTTAAAAGCATAAAAGGTAAAGGTGTTATTGTATTATCACCAGGCAAAGCTTCTTCTTTTATAAAAAAATATAGAGACATTACAAATATATCATCATATAAATCAACACTTTACAATTTAATAGATACTAAATCAAATCTAGAAAATGAAATCTTAGATACTATAAATAAAATTATAGATTATTCTAATAGACTCGAAATAATAAACCCCTTAGTGCCCGTTCAGTTCACAATAAATTCTAATTGTAAGTACATTGGCCAAACAGCTGCACAAACTAAGTTTTGGCAAAATACAGGGGCTACAATCGTTGCAATTAAAAGAGGTGAGGAACTTATAATCTCTCCTGGTCCATATATTGAATTTTTAGAAGGAGATATTCTTTTGGTTGTTGGAGACCAGCATATTTATAATTCTATACCAATGTTTTTATACGAAAATGAAAAATAGATTATACTACTTGGTTACAACTATACAAAAATATAAATTTGAGAATAAAAAAGTAAAAATAAAAAAGTAGAGCTTTACAAAAGCCCTACTTTTAAATTCAAATGCATCTAACCTTTAAAGGTCTTGCTCATCTTCTTTTTCCCAACTTAAAGCTCTTGACACAGCTTTCTTCCAACCTTTATATAATCTACTTCTCTTCTCTTCACTCATATTTGGATTAAACTCTTTTTCGACTGACCATTTTGATGTAATTTCATTTCTTCCAATATAGAATCCTACACACAATCCTGCTAAATAAGCAGCTCCCAAAGCTGTAGTTTCTACTATTTTAGGTCTATCTATATCTACATTTAGTATATCTGACTGGAATTGCATTAAGAAATTATTATTACTTGCTCCTCCATCAACCTTTAATGACTTTAATTTTAATTTTGAATCGTGTTGCATTGCTTCTAATACATCTTTTGTTTGGTACGCAATTGATTCCAATGTTGCTCTAATTATATGCTCTTTTTTTGCACCTCTTGTAATACCCAATATTGACCCTCTAGCATACATATCCCAATATGGAGCACCAAGACCTGTAAATGCAGGTACTACATACACACCATTAGTATCTTCTACTCTATTTGCATAAATTTCACTATCGCTTGCAGATTCAATCATTTTAAGTTCATCTCTAAGCCATTGGATAGATGCCCCTCCAATAAATATACTTCCTTCTAATGCATAAGTTACTTTTCCATCAACACCCCAAGCAATTGTTGTAAGCAAACCATGTTTAGATTTAACTATATTGTTACCTGTGTTCATAAGTAGAAAGCAACCTGTTCCATAAGTATTTTTTGCAGTACCTTCTTCAATACAATTTTGACCAAACAAGGCTGCTTGTTGGTCTCCTGCGCATCCAGCAATAGGTATTTTAGCTCCTGATAGCATACGTTCATCTGTATGACCATAGACATAGCTAGAAGGTTTTACTACTGGTAACATACTTATTGGTATATCTAGTTCTCGTAGTATGTCTTTATCCCACTCTAAGTTATTTATATTGTACATCATCGTTCTAGATGCATTTGAATAATCTGTTATATGTACTTTTCCACGCGTTAAGTTCCATATTAACCATGTATCTATAGTACCAAATAATAATTCGCCTTGTTCTGCTTTTTCTCTAGCACCTTCTACATTATCTAGTATCCACTTTATTTTTGTTGCTGAAAAGTATGCATCTATCAAAAGACCCGTTTTTTCCTTTATCGATTCCTCTAATCCTTTACTTTTGAGTACATCACAGATTTCTGATGTTCTTCTACATTGCCATACTATTGCGTTATAAATCGGTTTCCCAGTATACCTACTCCAAACAATGGTAGTCTCTCTTTGATTAGTTATACCTATTGAAGCAATTTCTTCTGGTCTTATACCTGCTGTTTCTATGACCTCTCTCATTACCCCACTTTGTGAACCCCATATTTCCATAGGGTCATGTTCTACCCAGCCAGCTTTTGGATAAATCTGTTTAAATTCCTTTTGCGCAATTTTTACTATTTCACCTTTTTTATTAAATAATATAGCTCTTGAACTAGTTGTTCCTTGGTCTAGTGCCATTACATACTTCTTTTCCATCATTTTACTCTCCTTATCATATAATAATATTATTAACTTATTAAAAAGAAAAATCTAATATTACATAATTTTAGTACATATTCCTGTTTAAATATAAAAAATATAAATTTAATTAGATTAAATACTTATATAATAAGACATTTATTTTACATCATATCTATATATTAATATTATACATTATAGCTTTCATATTGATTAATAAATTTTAAAGGTTTATAATAAACAGTGTTCATAATAATTTTAATAGAAGAGGTGGTCATATGCCTAAGATTTTAGAAAACGTTAAGGAAGATATACTAAAAGTGTCTCGAGATATGATTTTGGAAGAAGATTACTCAAATATTAGTATAAGAAAAATAGCTCAAAGGTGTGGTATAAGCGCAGGTACAGTATATAATTACTTCAAATCAAAACAAGAAATAATAGAATATATTACAAAATCAGAATGGGATTTATTGATAAGGCGAATTGAATACTCTAATAAAAATAGTGATAATTACATTGAAAAACTAAATATTATCTTTACAGAAATAAGAAATTTTATAAACAAGGTTCATAATATTCAATATGATGATTTTTTAGATACTTTTGGAGTGGAAAGATTTATCGAAATGAAAAAACATAAAAATGATTTTCATGAGCAACTTTCAAATAAAGTATATGAAGCTTTAGAACAAGAAAATTTCTTTAATAATGATAAATTAGTATGTAATATCATAATCAAAATGTTTTTTTCATACTCAACATATCTTCATATAGAATTTGAAGATTTAAAGCCATATATTGAAAAATTAATACATTAAGGTGGTGTTTACCTTGAATTCTAATACTAGTGTTCAAAGCAAAGATAATAATCCAAAGTTATTTTTAGTACTCACTCTCTATCTTCTAGGTATATTTATGGGAGCTATTGATACTGGAATAGTATCACCAGCAAGAACAATTATACAAAATAGCCTAGGTGTAAATGAAAAAACAGGAATTTGGATGATTACTATATATACACTAACATATGCGTCTGTAATCCCTATCTCTGGTAAATTAGCAGATAAAATAGGAAGAAAATATGTATATTTAGTTAGTATATTTCTATTTGGTAGTGGTTCATTAATCTGTGGATTATCATCATTATTTTCCAACTTTTATATTTTACTAATTGGCCGTGTTATACAAGCTATTGGTGGAGGCGGAATTATGCCAATTGCTACAGCAGAATTTGGAACCACTTTCCCAGAAAACAAAAGAGGCATGGCTTTAGGTTTAGTTGGAGCAACCTATGGTATTGCAAATATTTTAGGCTCAAGTATAGGTAGTACAATACTAAGTATATTTGGAACTCAAAATTGGAAATGGTTGTTTTTTGTTAATCTTCCAATATGCTTGGTTATAATTATTGGAGGAATACTATTTATTAAAAATAATAAGTCTCCATCTACAGAGAAAATAGATAAATTAGGAACATTAATGTTGATATGTATAATAGTATCTTTGTTATATGGTCTTATGAATATAGACTTTTTTAATTTTAAAAATTCTATACAAGATACATCAGTTTATCCTTATTTATTGACATTTATAATACTTATACCTATTTTTATATTTGTTGAAAATAAAGCTAAAGACCCTATTTTGAATTTCGAATATTTTTTAAATCCAAGAATACTAATAGTACTCATTCTATCTTTAATTGTTGGCATTGGAATGATGGGTATGGTATTTGTTCCACAATATGCTGAAAATGCATTAAAAATAAATGCTGGTTCTGGTGGATATTTTGTTGCCATATTAGGATTATTTGCAGGTATCGCTGCCCCTCTGAGTGGAAGACTTATCGATAAATTTGGTGCAAAAAAGATACTATTACTTGGATTTTCAGTATCTATGATAGGCTCTCTTTATCTAGTTTTAATTGCACTAAAAACCAATACAGTATTTAGTGTATGTGTAAGTCTAATATTTATGGGATTAGGAATGGGATTTACTATGGGAACACCTTTAAATTACATGATGCTTTCAAATACAAAAATAGAAGAATCTAATTCTGCACTTGCAACACTATCTCTGATACGCTCAATTGGAACTTCAATTTCGCCTGCAATAATGATTGGATTTATAGCACATGCGGGATTATCTGTACAGGATAATATTATGGATATAGTTGGTAAGCCATCAACACCTAAAATAGTTCAACTTGAAGAACTTGAAACTATGATAGATGATTTAAAGTCAGACCCAGAAATGGCTAAGAATTTAAAAAATATTTCTATACCAAATATGAACGATTCATCAAGTATTAATATGGATATGACAGATGGCAAACTACCAAAATACTTACTAGACAAAGTTCAATCAGCAGATACAACCAATATTACCAACATCACAAAAGAAATATCAACAACAATGTTTGATGAAAAAGTTCCTTCTGTAATTACAAAAATAGAATCAAATGTTCAAAAAGGAATAGATGGTACTCAAAGTGGAATAAATGGTATTGAGAAAGGTGAAAACAAACTAAACAGTGGCATCAAAGGAATTCAAACTGGTATTGACAATATGGTAAAAGCTAGAACTGGTATTAATCAAGGAATAGCTGGAATAAAAAAAGGTATCGCTGGAACTGATAAAGGCATAAAAGGTATGGAACAAGGTATAAAAAAACAAGATAAAGCTATAAATGAAATGACACTTGCTTATAATAAAATACCTACAATACCACAAGGTACTACTCCTCCTGATAACGAAAATTCATCAAATAATCAAGAACAAAATAACACTAGTAATTCTGACTCAAACAGTAATAAAAATGATTCTACAGAAAATAAAAATAATAATTCTAGTGAGAATAAACCAAATTTAAATGAAAAAAAAGAAGCTCTAGATGCTCAAATACAACAACTTAAAAAAGCAAGAGCTGAGTTAAATACCAAATTACAAAAAACTAAGTCTCAAAGAAAACAATTAGGTAAAAAACTTAAAAACATGGAATCTCAAAAGAAAGAACTTCAGACAAAATTAAATGATTCCATGAATAAAAAACAAGACATGGAAAAAGGTTTTGACACAATGGAGCAACAAAAAAAATCGCTTCAATTAGTTCTAGCAAAGACACAGGAAGTAAAAGATGAAATACCAAAAGCTTTTAATAAGTCAAAACTCGATTATATAAATTCTATAGAAAACAATAAAATAAAAATAGAAAATACACTACAATCTACTCTAAATTTAGGATTTAGACAGATGTATATAACAGTTTTTTGTGTAAATTTACTTGCATTCATAATATTGTTATTCTATAAAGAAAACAAAACTAGATAAACAAGTCCAATAGTATTATATTGTAAGCTTATGCTATATTTTAAATATTTGAAATTCTTTATCTTTAACTAATATAAACTACAATATAATACTATTCTCTTCCTAATATCTATTCTTAATATAATTTTTATATATTCTTCATTATTAGAAAATTATATTTTCATATCCAAGTATACTTTAAAAGTAATCTATAAAATATATTATTAAAACTACTTTATTTTCAATATCTACTTTTGCCTATTAAAAGATATCTATAAATCAAAATAAACCATATATTTTCAATTATAATATGTTAAAATCATAGTATGAGTATATTAATTTAAGCAAAATGTCATTTAGACTTTATTTTAGTAATTTTATAGAACAAAAGGAATATATCTCGATTTTTAATGTCATTTAGACTTTTATTTATGAAAAGAAAGGAGTGTGTTCATGGATACTTTAGGAAAAAGAATTGCTTATTTGAGAAACTCCAGAAAACTTACCCAGCGTAAACTTATGGATATTTTAAAATTTGAAAACTTAGGTAAGTTTGAAACTGGAGGTAGGAAGCCTAATTGCGATATATTAATGTCAATAGCTGATTATTTTGATGTTAGCACTGACTGGCTTCTATATGGAAAAGAAAAAGTAAACTCCAATAATAGTGTTGAAGAAAATAAGGAAGATTATTTGTATAATCTACATGTAACTGATGACGAAATGATGATATTAAATCTCTATAGGCAATTGAATGAACGTGATAAAATAAAAATAGAAGGAATGCTAGAGTTTAAGATATCTGAATATAATGAATTAGAAAAACATTCTCCTTCTGATAGTAACGATAAACCAGTTTAAACATACATAACTTGATACGAATTTACATCATTTATAAAGATTCTTTTTTTGTGCTAAATTGACAACTAAAATATGGATATTAAGTTGCTCAAATAAACTATAATTTAATTACAAACACATTTATTGTAGTTAGATTAACATATCCATATTTTAGTTTATATGTTTTTTATATGTTTTTAAAAATATTCTATCTCACTATGTAATTCTTTCTATCTCTAATTAATATATTATTTATGTCTTTAATTCTTCCAACATCTTTTTATATACAATTGTACATCCTTTGTAATTTTCCTCTCTAAGAAGGATTGAACATGAAGTAGAATATTTAGTTAAAATATCCAGTTTTTCCATGTTTAAACTTCGTACACCATTGAGAGCTGTAATAAAATCATCAATTGCTCTACAGCACTCTATTACCCCTTCTGAATCTAATTTACACATAATAATATGCCCCTTCTTCATATATTAGTTATTAATATTAATCTTCTTCTGAATATTCTATATTAAGCAATTGATAAATTGATGATTTATATTTTTTTCCTGTTCTTCTGCCATTTAAAATAGCTGACAAATAGTTTTCATTAACACCGACTTTTTTTGCTAATTCTCTTTGAGTCATGTTTAATTCAATAAGCCTTTGCTTGACCTGTATTCCCAAAAAAGGTATCCATTTTTTTCGAGTATCCATTTAATCAAGTTTCCTTTCTAAGTGGATTTATATTTAATTTTATTATTAAATTTATACACCTCCCTCTGTTTAGTATATTTTTTAAATATGTACAAATATTAAGTACATGAATTTATTTAATACTAAATAAGATTTTTTGATTACTTTGTGCTAAAATTAGGATGTAATTTCGTATCATTAAATTAATTATAAGGTCACTTTGACCTTAAGTCAATATTTTTATGTCATTTTGACCTTAATTTTGCAACTATTTATATTTTAAAAAGTCTTTCTGACATTAATTGAATGGAGAGTGTTTATGGATACTTTAGGAGAAAGAATTGTTTATTTAAGAAAAACAAAAAAACTTAAGCAATATGAATTAGAAGAAATGTTAAACTGTGATAATTTGAGTAAATTTGAAAGAAATATTAGAAAACCAAATTATGAGATATTAAAATCCATAGCTGATATATTTAATGTTTCTGTAGACTGGCTATTAAATGGAGATAATATATCACAAGAATCAAATTTAATTTGCGATTCCTCACCAAACTATCCATTTAATAGCATAAGTTCTGATGAAATAAAACTTTTAAAAAACTTTAGAAAACTAAGTGATTATGATAGAGCAAAAATAGAAGGTATGATTGAATTAAAACTTCATGAATATGAAAAAGAGAAAGACTTTGAAAAAACTGAGTATAATAAAAATAAAGATAAAAAAATAGATGAATAATTTTTATGTTGCTTTTGATACGATTTTACATCATTTCTTTGCTCTAATATTTTTATTTCATTTATTTTCTTTTTTATAGTTTTATGATAAAATAATTAGTATATTTTGCTTTACTTGAATGTAATTATTTATACAAAAGTCAAACATAATATAAATGTAGTAAATTTTTAGTTTCAAGTAATCTCTCGTTATTATAACTAAATATTTATTAAAATTAGGAGGATAAAATGGGCTTAAAAGACAAATTCGCGCAATCATTTGCTAGATCAAAAACTATGAGTGGCCCTGAGAAAAAGGCTAATGAAATAATGGGTAAATTACTTCTTAAGAAGGCTATATTACCTATCGTTTTAATGTTCGTGATAATAATCGCTGGAGCTATGCTGAAAATCAATTCTTGGGTTACACTTGGCATAAATTTAGTTATTGCTGTTGGTGCTTTCTTCTACATAAGAAATTCTAGTAAAAAGTATCAAAACTTTAAACCTTATGTTGGCAATTTGATTAGTTTAGAGAAAAAAGGTAAAAAAGAGTATGTTGCTATCATAAAACAAGGTAAATTACCAGTTAAATTACAAATTGCTTATGGTGGTGAAGACCTTGAACATATTAAGAAAAATCAAATGGTTCAAATAAGTTATAATCCAGATGCTAAGATAGCTATTTTAGTTAACAGACAATAATTTTATAGTTTAATTATAAAAAGAGGTAGCATTTAATGCTACCTCTTTTATATTTGTTCATTTTTTCAATTTTACCAATATATGTTGTTGCTCCTCCTAGTTTTAGCCATTTTACTATTAGGTCTATTAGGATTCTGTTTTCTTTTCCTTCGTATATATATCCAACTGTTCCTTTCCTGACAGTGTATGTCCTGATACTATTGCAACTTTCATACTATTTATCACCATCCCTAAATTGTTTGTAAGTTTGGTTTAAGCCTATTGCAACTCCCCAGCAAATCACTCCTTGTAGTACTGCACTAGCATTTAATCCTAGTATCCATATTGAAAAACATATTCCAAGTGCCAATAACACAATTGGAATATATTTATTATTTAGTTGTTTATATCTTTTACAACCTTCTCCTATAATATAAAGAGCAGCTACTAAGATTAGTAACTGCTCTGGTATAAAGTTCATTAAATTATCCATATATCTTCCTCACATTAAAATAACCTTGCTTGAATTGCAAAGACAAAGAATCCTACTAACATGGTAATTATTTCTCCTACTAACCATTTTGACATAGTACTAATTTTTACTTCTTTAAAGCTATAAACTTTAAATTGGTAACATATCTTTTATATCATTTATTAAACTAACTCTAGCAGTATTTACACTAACACATAACTCATCTATTGCCCCTTGGACATTAGTAGAATTAAGTTTACTTACTGTATTATCATAACTTGTTTTCTCTGCTGTTGTTTCTATACTATCAAGTCCTTGTTTTACCTCATTTACTGCATTTACAAGATTTGTTTTGTCTGTCGTATTGAGTAGTGTTGTATCTCCTATTTCACTATTAATTTCTGTCTTATTATCATCAATTTTAGTATTTAACTCTGTTTTAGTAGTTTCTATATCATCTGTCAAAGATATTTTAGTTATATCTATTTTTTTATCTAATTCTTGTATGTCTTTTAAAGTTGCTAAAATAACAGTTGGGTCAACCTTTAAATTTACACTTGATGTATTAGAAACTACCAAAATAATTCTTATAATTAAATCTTTTACACTTCCAGAATCAGCAGTTGGTTTATAAGTCTCTGGATATTTAGATACAGCTATAAGCTTATTATCTGAATCAAATATCCCAACTTCCCTTATCATAAATCCACCAATACTACCTGGTATTACAGTTTCTATAACTATCCAATTAGAATTTTCATCATCTATTTTTACATTACTTATATCACCTTCCCAAACAACCTTTTTAAGAGATGTTTGTTCCTCTGTTGGATTGTATTCATTTCCGCCACTATCTCCAAGTTGTAACTTCACTAAATCTACTTTCTTGCCAAGAGCAGTAGCATTTGCAATGGATGCTTTACCTGCTTTAGTCAAAATAGTATAGTATTTTTGCTCTGCCAATTTATATCGCCTCCTGTTTAGGATATAATATTACTTTTTCCATACTTCTATCATTTCCTGTAGTAATACTTATTTCTCCAAATATATCTATGTTTGATGGTGTCCATGGATATACAGTAACTGTTTCTCCTGTATTTACAGCAGTTCCACAAAATAATTCATTTTTATTCAACAAAATCATTTTAAACCTATGTTCTAAATGACATGGCTTTACATTTTCTAATACTTTATCCAACTCTACAATTGAATTATAACTACAATTATTAACTACAAATTCTAGTATAAATATAAATTCATTGCTAAGAACTTCTACTTCAACATTAGTCTTTGTATAGGCCTCACAGATGTTTTTTATAACCTTTATTTTAGTTGTTCCTAAACTTCGTATTTTGGCTTTTATGTTACTTCTTCTAGTTTCATAATTTAAATCTTCATTATTTTGAATACAAAGTATTTGTTCCCACATATCAAGACCCCATGTGGATGTATCAACAAACATTTGATTTATAGTATCATCAATATTTTCCTTCAATAAAGATAATTCAGCATCATAAGAGTTTTGTATTGCTTCAACTATATAATTTTTATAAAATGATGGAAGTTTATCAATTAATTTCATAAAACTTCCACCTCACTAAAATTTAAAGTTGTAACACTAGGTATTTTATCATCCTCAATTTCTATGTTATCTGTTGAATTATTTACAAGTAAATTACTTAAATCATGGACTCCAGAAGTACTTATTAAAATACCCAAAATTTTTGTATAAACAATTTCTCCAGTTATGGTTCTAAAATATTGATTTATATTTTCCAAAAAGCTATTTTTTACCATATCCAAAGTGTATCCACCTTCTAATTCCATAGAAGCACTTATACTTATATTTAGAGGTACTGGAGTAGTTACTGTTAGGGTTGGCCCTATTGGCATTTCTTCTTCAATATGTTCTCTACATTTATTTATTATTTCTTCTTCAACAGACTGATTATTTTGACCAAATAGAAGAACTTTAACCGTTCCAGCACCATTCCATCTTGGATATACCTTTGCATTATATACACCATCAACCTCTAAAGCCCATTCTTCATAATGAGCTTTATTTCCACTTGTTGCTTGATTCTTTTGTATTTTGAAAAATCTTTCTCTCAATTCTTCATCAGTTTCAATTTCTGTGCCACCTGAAAATTTATTTATATTTGTTATCTTTTCAACCCCAAATATAGTATCATTTAACTTAAATTCACAGTCAGATGGTAGATTATATTTAGTTCCAATTTCTAATGCTTGAAC
This sequence comes from Clostridioides sp. ZZV14-6154, assembly GCF_020657785.1. Taxonomy (NCBI): domain Bacteria; kingdom Bacillati; phylum Bacillota; class Clostridia; order Peptostreptococcales; family Peptostreptococcaceae; genus Clostridioides; species Clostridioides sp. ZZV14-6154. The sequence continues at coordinate 1,018,829 of NZ_JAGWCY010000001.1, forward strand.
TGGACTTATATTCCCTTCTTCATCACCAATTACAACATCCTTTATTACTACAAATAATAAATCTTTATAAGAGATAATTGTTCCATTTGCTATTTCTACACCATTATCTCCTATAAACTCAACTTCCCCAGTAGCTTCACTACCAAGTTTTCTATATACACCAAACTCATTTACTCTTTTATCTAGTAATTGGTCATAAGTATCTTCAATAAAGGCCATTTTATGTATATTAGAAAGTTCAACATACATTTTAGCAAGTTCAAAGTTATTTCCAGAAACCATACCATTTAAAAAAGAGCCTTCTCCTTTATAAACATCTAGATTTATATTTTTAAGAGTTCTATTCTTTATTACTTCATAGGTTTGTTCACTATACATTTATTTCCACCTCCCCATAGATAGTGGATATTTTTATATCTGCACTTAATATATCTTTTTTAAAGTTAGTGTTTACTACATTTACTTGTAAAATGTATGGATTCATCAATAAAGCTTCTTTTATATATCTGGATGCTTCACTTTCTGTAAGGCCTTTGCTGTACTTTTGTCCTATTAAATCAGTCAATTCAGTTCCATAATCATCTGAGTAAATTTCATGTTCGTATTTATTTGTTTTTATACATTTATAAACCCAAACTCTTATGGCCTCATTTTTTTCAACAGTCTTAAAATCACCATTTTCTAATATTGGTTCATCTTTTTCAAAGTCCCATGCTACCTCACGGAATAACCCTAATTCTTCTTTTTTAGGGATTTCATAATCCTCTGGAACACCTATAAATGGAAATATTATATTAGACATTATAAACTCACCAACTTACTTACTATTGCAAATTTTTCTCCAACTTTAAACATTATTACTGTATCTCCTTTATTGAGTTGGCTAGTAAGTGGTTCCTTCAATTCATGGGTATGATTATCAAACTGTTTTGTTATAAAATCCTTTGTTGCTCTATCAAACAACCAACAGTCTATAAGTAAATTGTCTTTATCTAAAATTATATTGTTCATTGATACTTTTAAATCAGGCAATTTATTTACTATTATTCCAATAAAAAAAGAAGGTTCATTATGAAATTTACCTTCTTCTCTCATTATTCCAATAAATTCATTGATTGGATTAGCCACTATATCACCACCTTTTATAGAACTCTTTTTGCATTATGAAAATCTTTTCTCTTACTTAATTTACTTATTTTTACCACATCTCCAGTACTTGGAGCATGTATAAATTCTCCATTACCTATATACATCCCAACATGATGAACTTCTTTTCCAAAAAACACTAAATCTGAGGGTTGTAAATTATTTTTACCTACATCTTTTCCATGTCTAGATTGCTCTTTAGATGTTCTTGGTAATTTTACCCCTACTTTATTAAAACAATATACCATTAGACCAGAACAATCAAACCTATTTGGCCCAGTGGCACCCCACTTATAAGCTTTTCCTCTATGCTTCATGGCCTCATCTATAACTGTCTTAGCTCTTCCTGATGCATTGATAGAATATGTGCCATCTCCTATAACTGCTTTTCCATTCTTTTTACCCCAAACATTACATTCTTTGTTACTAGCCATCAATATATCAAAGTGATACACTCCATCTTTTATATTTATTGCTCCTCCTCTATCAGTAACAGTATAGACTTTTCCATCTCTAGATGTACCAGTTCCCTTTACTTGTATCTTTGTTCCAAATTTGATACTCTTTGGTGCTGCGCAAGTATTCTTTTTAGGGTCTAGTCTATTACCTTGTGCATCATAAAGTCCACCTTCCATAGAATTATTTGCAGGGTAATATGCAGTAAATAAGGCTTTAACCTCATTCCCATTCATAATACCATCACCACTATCAACAAGTTCCTTTTGCTCATCTTGCCCTACAGACTTTTCATCCATAATATTTTGAAAATTAAGTTCTAGTTCAATTTGATAATCTCCATTTTGCCATGTATGTTTATCTGTATCTATATAAAATAACCCTACTAACTTAGTATATGAATCTTTTACTTTTACACCTCTACCAGTTACACAACTTGTATCTCCATATCCTTTTAGAGAACAAGTCCTTTCAATTCCTTTAAACTCACTTTCTATATCTGTTGTACTATTTTCTTGTTGTTGTATAACTTTTTGCATTATTACATTTACTTCTTTAAATAGTGAATCATTAACCTTTTCACTAATCTTATTTCCATATTGGTCAACTACCAACACTTTATTTTTTACATTTTCCATACTTTCTGAAAAAGTTGTATTGATAAGGTTAAATCCTTCTTCAAAAGTAACATTTAATGTAACAGTTCCTTTCTCAATAACATTAAATTTATCAAGATTAGCTTCTATCATATATTTTTTCTTTGTAGTCTTACTTGCTTCTGTATAAGCACTCATTATGGTATCATATCCATTTACAGATATAAACATTTTAGTATATTTTACATTTGTCTTTGGTATATTCCCAATTGCAAGCTTATTATCTGCAAATACTTGCTTTGCAATATCCTCTACTAACTTGTCCTTAAAATTATAGGACACTTCACTTTGTAAAAGTAAAAATCCCATATCTTTAGCTGTAAAATTGATGTTAACACTACTTGAGTCTTTAGACCTATTAATTATCATTCCTCTAAAAAGTTCTTTTTCATCTACATAAAAACAAACTGTACTAGCTATTGGAATATCAATCTGTTGAAAATTAATATCAGAAGCTGACTGTACTATAGAAAACTCTAATGTTCGTGATGGAGACTTATAATCTCCAGACCAAGAAACTGTATCTACAATATTACTTATATCATATATATTTCCGTTTTTTATGTGTACCCAAATCTTTATAATAAAAAATCACCTACCTTTTTATTTAACTTTGAGTAATTTTTTATAACAATTACACTACTTTTTAGGATTTGCTCTAGGTATCTGTAGTCTTTTATATTCTCTTAAATCCAATGAAAAGTACACATCTCTTGTGCCATCTTTTTCTTCATAGCTAAAACCTTCTATTATCACTTCCATATTTATATTTGTTTCTGTAACTGTAAATCTCAATATGAAACCTTCATTCATCCATCTTTGGATTTTATTTACACAATCATAAGGTGATGGAAATCCGTTATAATTACAGAAAGAATATTCTTTATTTGGAAAAAAACTAGATATATTGATACTTCTAAGGGCTACTCCTCCAAAGGTTGCTACTTCTCCAACTTTAAGTATATTTGATGAGTTTATAGTTGCTTTTCCATTTATACTTATTGATGCTGGTATTACTGGAAATCTAAACCTATCTTCAGCTTGTCTAAGCCACATTTCCATTATAGAACACCTCCTAGTTGTGCCATTTGTATGCTTGCAACTAATTTTGATGTTACTTTTTCAATATCAGCTTCTTCTCTAATTACTATTGTATCAGCTAATTTGGCTATGCTTATATTTCCACCATTTTTTCCACTTCTATATTGATTTGCTTCTTGCTTAGTTAAAACCATTTCACCTTCATGAAGTCTTGCTGAATATTCATTGTAAGGTACATAGTTTAATCCAAATGCAACTCCTGCTGCATCCCCAGCCTTTGTTCCAGCAGATGGATTCTCTTTATAATTTTTTTTGCTTTTTTCCACTAAATTTAAAACAGTTCCTGTTATACTTCCATTTTTCATCTTATTAACCATAGTTTGCCACCACTTGCATATATCTTTAACTATTTTACACACTTTATCTAGTATGTTAAAGAAAGCTCCTAATATAGGCTCTATAATTTTCCATCCAGCTTCTAACAAAGGTCCAAGTGTCTCCCATACTGTTTTCCATATAACTCCTAATGTTTCTATAAAGTTATTTATTTGAGGAGCATATTCTCCTAAAAAAGTAAAAATTCTTGTAATAATAGGACTAACAGCTTCTACAACAGGTCCAATCAATTGAAATGCAGTTGTTACCACAGTACCAAATATACTTATTATACCTTGTGCAACTGGTGATTTATTATTTATACTGTCTAATAATCCATTAACTAGATTTACTATAGGAAGTAATGAATTTGTTAATGCTGTAAAATCAATATTTTGAGCAAGCATCTGACCTGTATTACCTATTGCTCCTGGAATATGCCCTAACGCTGTAGCTGTCTGAGTTTCAATCGGATTTTGTTTATTTTCAGCAATCTTTCTTCCATTCATTACATCTGCTACTTTTTGAGAAAATCCACCCAAACTTTGTGGTACCTTTTCTAAAAATGAATTTATCTTTTTTAATCCACCTTGTAATATAGTATCAAATGGTTCAATCATGTTATTCAATCCCATATCAATATAAGTTGATGCACTAGACAATAAACCAGGAATTGTACCAGCCATTTCACCAGCTAATCCATTTTGCTTCTCCTTTATACCTTTAAGCGCATCATCAAATGTTTTATAATTTTCTCCAACCAAAGTATTAAGAGCATCCATATTTCCTTTTGATGCACTTACAAAAGCTGCTGACACATCTTGTTCACTACTAGTATCCATATTTAGTGCTCTGACATCTACCATAGCCTGAGTTATATCCTTTGATTTACTAGTATCTCCTCCACCAATCATCATTGCCTTAGTACTCATTGAGATAACTTCACTAGGATCAAAAGGTGTTTTTAATGCAACATCTTTTACTATATCATCATAATACTCATTAGCTTCAGACTTAGCTTTAACCTTATCTTTAATTCCTGTGGTTCTTTGAACAACATTAGTTAAAACAGCTTTTTGATTTTGTCCTTTACCTACTAAATCTACACCTTTTTTTACAGCTTCGCCTACTGAAAATCCATTAGTAATATCAGATATTTTGTCTTTTATTCCTCCTAATACACTACTTGCTTTATCTTTTATTGAAATAGCCCCACTCCATACTCTCCCAGCAAATTGCTTTAATTTTGATAAAGTACCTATTAAAACATTTTTAGCTAAGTCTTTAACTGAAATGGCACTAATCCATTTACTATTTTTAATTTTATTTAATATATTTAGTGTATTTTGGACGAAGTTACTTCCTTTTACATCCATCACTAATCTACTATTAAAAATTTTATTCTTAAATCCAGGTAATTTATCAGTAACCATTTTTTTAGGAACATCTAGTGTTCTAGTTTTGACACGCTGAACAATATCTTGTACAGTTTTTATTTTTGTAGGTTTATTACCTCCTGCTTTCTTAACCTCAGAATTATCATTTTGTGACCTTGCATTTGGATGTGTATTTCTTCCTTTTTTACTATTTGCAACTTGTGATAATCTAACTAACTTACTTCTAGCCTTTTCTGCACTGCTTCCAATTATCTCTAAGTCTTCACTAAAGTCTTTACTTGCTGAATTTGTATTATTCATACTTACAGTCATTTTTTCTATGGAAGAATTTACACTTTTTATACTGTCTTTCATTTTTTTTATAGAAGAATTTACACTACTTATACTATTACTTGCGCTAGCCATAGAACTCTTAATATTATTTGCCATTGCATTTGTTGAAGGAGAAACAGATACAGTAACTCTTCTAAAAGTTTCAGTAACTGCTATGATTTGTTTCATTTTAGGAGTGTAATTATCTGTAAGATACATATTTATACTTTCTTCCTTTACATTACCCACTATATACCACCTCCCGTCAAAGGACAAACTCCATATCCATTCTTCATTTTCTCAACTTCTTCCTCAATTTCTAAGGCGAAAAAAGCTTCAATAAGCTTTAATTCGCCTTTATCCATTGCATAAAAAAGGGACGGTCTAATACCTTTTTTCTTCCAATAATAATACATTATTGTCGTTTTAGTATCCGTCCCTATTAGTTTTTTACCTCTTCTATTACTGCATTTTTACCATAACCCATTACATCTTGAAGGATTCTGTATAAATTAGTAATTTCACCTGGTAACAATAGCTTTCTCGCTAATTCCTTTGGAGTTGGAGCCTTAAATTTATCCATTAACTCCTTATTTTTAAATAAAAGATTTCCATCTAAATCACATATACCTTCTATAACTGTAAGCATCTGCATTTCTGGTAAATCTATATCTGTTTTCATATTCTCATCAATTTTAAGACATGTATTTTGTATCTCTTCATCTTTACTTATCGTTAAAGCTCTACACATTACTTTAAACTCTTGACCAAATACATTAGATAGTCTTTTTAGTTCAACTATTGTACTTGGTCTTTCTAAATTTTCTGTATCTGCATTTAAAAGTAAGTCTACTATATTTATATTTTTTTGTAATCCATTTTCACTCATTATTATTTACTCCTTTATCAATAAATTTCTATTCACTGACTATTTATATTTATTAACTATCTATATTTATCAACTCTTCACACAAAACTAAATTATATCAAGGAAATCATACTCAGTAAATGTAAAAGGAGCTTCTATCTCTCCTTTTACTCCAACTTCCCAATCAGCTAAAGTTAAGTCATCAAAAGCTATATTTTTCACTGCTATTCTTTCCGCTCCATAAGAATCTGGGTCATTTAACTTAGATATAGCTACAAATCTAGGTTCAGAACCTCTTTTTATTTTTTCTCCAATTAGCTTATGCAATCTTGAGCTAACATGATATAAAGTTATTGAACCTTTCCCTTTGTATCCCATATACTTCGTATCAGTTCCCATTTGACCTGCTATTATAATGTCTTCTTTTGTAAATTCCATCTTTGCTTGAAATTTCTTTACTTCTGCTACTTTATCTCCATCAAGCCAAAGTTCTCCCCAAGTACCACTCATTACATTTCTAGCTTCCATATTTGCCATATTAATAATCCTCCTATATTTCTATTGATAAATCTATATCTTCCATAGCATCTAACATCTTTATTTTTGCTATTAAGAATACTTTTGAGCCTGTATTAGCTTCTCTTATTTCTTGCTCTTTCATATTAGATATGTCTATATTTTTAGATTTTAAATACTGTTTTTGTGATTCTATATCAATATCTATAATTGAACCAGCTTCTATTAATTCTTCTTTTTCTAATTCCTCTAGATATTCTTTTATAGCCACTATTAATATACATTTATTATCATAACTATTAGGAATCTTGCCTATATAATCATCTATTATTACTTTCTTTATATCATTATTTATAATATCCAAAGTGTCAACTATCTTGATTTTTTGGAACATCGCTCCTTTTTCTTCAGTTAAATCAGTTAAAGAATTTATTCCTCTAGCAATTCTTATAGCTCCAGCTTCTTTAATAAGAATAAGCTCTCCATTATTAACTTTTGACTCTGCATCGGCTTTAGTAATTTTAGGTATATCAACAACATCACTAAGCTTAGTATAAGTTATTGATTGACTTAAAGGTGTCCCTGTTATAATACCAGCTATCCTACTCGTAAACTCATCAGCACTATACTTTTTTGTTCCAACTAGTGCATCTTCTGTAGTAAAATTAATTATTCCCTCATGATTTCCTGCAACTTTGCCCAATATAGCTTTAACTTTAACTTTGTCTGTATCTCTAAGTTTAATTATCCAGCTTTTGATAACAGTCTTATCAGCTTCTATTGCTTTAGGCATGCATAAATAATTAAATTCTTTAGTTTCTAAAAAGTCTAAGGCACTTTGAACCTCTTCCTCTTCTCCTAACACATAAACTAATACTTTATTTGGTGCATTGACATTTCCCATCAAAGCCATATTTATATAGTCTTTATTTTCAACAGATAAATCAGCTGGTATATCTTCTTTTTCATGTATTTCATTGAATCCTAGTGCTTTGGTATCTTTAAGCACTATTGCAATTATTCCTCTAGCTGAACGCTCTTTAACAGTTGTAGCTAGCTCCTTAAATGATATATTGATACTTGGTAATCCTATAGCCATACTATCACTCTCCTAAGTTTAAATTTATTTCTTCCATATTTTCATATACTTCTTCTTCCTCATATATACTATCAAGAAAGTTTAATGTAATTGAAAAGTTCAATGTATAAATTGACTCTTCTTTTTTAATACTTTGTTCAATTTTAGTTATATTTAATTTTCTATTTCTTACATTTACAGTTCTATTAAATAGTTTATCAAGTTCATCTGAAACTTCATACATTCTTATATTATTTGATTGTGGTCTTGGTAAATATTTTATAGACATAACAACATCTTTGTTGTTTGTCTTTAACATTATGGGTGTGCAAAGAGCTGATACCATACTTACAAAAAAACAAGACCCTTCAGAGCCTTGCACACTTTCATCATCAATAAAAATACTTTCATCAAAACTTTTTTTAAGTATATCAATAATTGTTTCTAATATTTCTTTGTATTTAAGCAAATAATCACCACTCTATCACTAAATATTTTTTTACTTAATGTGACAATCTTCTTATGAGTAGCATAAGTAATTTTTAAAGATACATCTAATTTCTCTATTGTTATGTTCCCTCTATATTTTTAGGTAATATCATATTTTTCAATTCCTCACCTCCCTCACTATAGATTTCTTTCACAATAACATTATCTCACATATTTTAGGGGCTGTTGTTGCTATAGTGTGTATAAAGTGTTGTAAAAGTGTTATGTTTTTTATAATATTTCACTTAGCTTACAAATCATCTTTTTCTTTAAGTTGTAGCAAGAAGTTCTATCTAAATGCAATTTCATAGAAATATAGGTCATGTTATTTTTTGTCTTACTATTATAGAATAGATTAAAAAATTCCATTTCCATATCATTTAGACAAGTTAGAGCATTTTCTATTTTTTCCTTTTCTATTTCTATATCATCTTTTTCCATTTTTAATTTTCTTAATCTCTCCTCTTTTTTTACAACTTCATTTTCAACAGAAGAGCTTATATTATATGTAGTACTAGTCTTTTCAGTATAAACTACAGCTCCACATCCAAAGTATTCATTTTCACATCTTTTTATATCTAGGTTAATATTCTTTATTTTTACATCCAAATACTTGTAGTTATGTAATCTTTCATCTATTTCCTTAAGTAATATATCTTTTTTATTATCCATTATATTTCTCCTTTTTATATTTTATTGTCTTTAGCTTTAACTTTATAATGATAGTTTCTAATCAATAGTCTTATTGCAAATTCCACAACCTTTAAAGAACATTTTGTTCTATATATATTTAAAAAATTTTATCTATATTTTGTTCTAAAATAACAGAATTTTTTTATGCAAAATGAATCATAAATTTTTATGTTTCTTTCTATTCTTGATACATAATTATTTGTAATTCCTACTTTTTTCAAGTTTAGCTTGTGCCAGACTCATAGACTCTCTGTAATCTTTTAAATTATTTTTAAACATGCTTTTCTCCTCCTAGTATAATTAAGAATATTTTGTTCTTATCTATTACCATTATATAGAATTGTTTGTTCTTTATCAATATTTTTTTAGAAAAAATTATTCTTTTTTATTTTATCAGTTTTAATTTTTAGAACAATTTGTTATAATTTATACATAAGGTGGTGTTATAATGTTTGCCAAAAGATTAAGAGAACTTAGAAAGGAATTTGGATTTACTCAAAGAGAACTTGGTGAAAAAGTAGGAGTTTCTCAAAGAGTTTTAGGATACTATGAAACAGAAAACAGATTTCCTGATGAACATATTTTAAATAAATTGGCTGATGTATTTAATGTATCAGTTGATTACCTTCTTGGAAGAACCTTGGTTAAGGAAAATATTGACACTGTTGCGGCACATAGAAAAAATCCACATGAAGACTTGCCTGAAGAAGCTCAAGAACAACTTAATGATTATATAGAATTTTTACTAAATAAATATAAAAAAAAATAAACTATATAATGAGCAGATTTATTTCTCTGCTCTTTTAATATAACTTTTCATCAAACATACATTCTATATTAGGGGGATTTTTATGAATAATTTGGATAAACTTTTTGAATTAGCTTCTCAAGAAGAGATAGTAATTCATTATACCACTCATATTGCAGGTGACTTAGAAGGATTATATATAAACAAACATGGTATAAAAGTTATATCATTACTCAATAACTTAAAACAAAATACCAATAAACTTACATCCATATTAGCAGAGGAGCTTGGACATCATTTCACTAGTTTTGGATACTATATATCCTCTTATAACGATTATTACACAAAAATCATTATAGACAAATGTGAAAATAAAGCTTTAAAATGGGCTTGTGAATTTTTAATTACAGAAGAAGATATAATAAATATAATTAATTCTGGTATTACTTGCGTTTATGAAATGGCTGACATACTTAATGTAGATATCAAATTTTTTCAAAAAAGATTGGAATTCTTATCATTAAAAAAACAAGCTTTACCACTTGGTAATAATAAATATCTTGTATTAACTAATTTGCCATATTTCTACATATTTGATCCAATTTCATAATAAAATGGTAGTAATTTTAATTGACTTAATAGCAAAAATCTATATATTTATTTTAGCAAATTTTGGTTTCTATAAACTCAATATTAATATATAATAATGATAGCACATTATTTAAAATTCTAAAAACAAATACATGCTTTTTTAAGAAAGGTTGTTTGGTGAATGTATAAAGAAAAGTTTTTTGATAATTATTTTAAGTTCTTAGCACTATTTTTTTGGCCAATTATGTGGTATAAGTGGATAGTAATTTCAAATGGTACTCTTGAAAATACATTATTTACTGCTTATACAATTGTTGCAATTATTTACATCATTTTATACTCAATATTTATAATAAAATATAAAGACATTACACAAATAGATTTCTTTTACAGGATAAGCACTTTACTTGCATTTATATTTACTCTTTTTAGTTTCTTGATATATCCAAAGAGTTTATTTTTCTTGTATCTAAAGATAGTTTTTACTGGAATATATTTTTATTATTCAATAGTAAAAACACTTAAATTTAAACATGAAGAAGGAATAGTGGGAATTATGGCCTCAATTCTATTGATTGTAATCACCTTGTTCTATTAAATCTAAGTCTATTTGACTTAATATGACTTTAAATGTTAGACATATACATCGTTTTCTGATATTATTTAAGTTGGTAGCTTTATATTAATAATGAAATACACTATAAAAGGAGTTAACTATTATGGAAAATATGGAAAAACAAGTTTTAGTAACAGTTGGAGAAAAAGAGATAACTAATATCGATATTGAAAATGCATTAAAATCATTAGACCCTTATCAAGCAATGCAATTTAAAACTGAAGAAGGAAAAAAACATTTATTAAATGATTTAGTAAACCAAGAACTATTCTTCTTAGATGCTAAGGAAGAAAAATTAGATGAAGAAGAAGTATTTAAATTAGAAATGAAAAAGATAGAAGCAAATGTATTAAAGCAATTTGCTATAAATAAAGTTTTATCTAGTGTTGATGTAACAGAAGATGAAAAAGTAAAATTCTTTGAAGCTAATAAGAGCTCTTTTTCTAAACCAGAAAGCGCAACTGCTAAACATATACTAGTAGATAGTGATGAAAAAGCTAAAGAAATACTTGCTCAAATAAAATCAGAAGAAATATCTTTTGAAGATGCTGCTATTAAACATTCTTCTTGCCCATCTAAAGATATGGGTGGTGATTTAGGAACATTCGGTAGAGGACAAATGGTTCCTGAGTTTGAAGAAGCTGTATTCTCTATGGCTAAAGGTGAAGTAAGTGAGCCAGTTAAAACTCAATTTGGATACCATATAATAAAGTTAGAAGACCTTCAAGAAAGTACAGAATCTACATTTGATGAAGTTGAAGCTGAAGTTGAAAAAAGTTTATTATACCAAAAACAAAATGAAGTTTATGGAAATAAAATAAATGCTCTTAACGCTAAATATGGAAATCTTGTAAAATACAACGACTAATAATAAAACAACAGATAAAAAAAGCTGTCTTATCTATAATTCTTAGAAAAGACAGCTTTTATATTAAAGTTTAAGAATTTAATTTCATATTATTATTCTTTTATTACAAAGAATAGAAGTAGAAACTTGAAAAGTTTCAAAAAATTTTCTAATTATCATCTGCTAAATTTTTATATCCACGTATTATCTCATAACAATAACCTATTACATCTCTTCTTTTTATTATTCCAATAAATGTATCTTGGTCATCTATAACAGGAATAAAATTTTGATTTAAAGATTTTATTACTAAATCTTCAATGTCTGCATTGATGGAAACAGGAGAATTATCCATTTTTCTATTGATATCTGTTACTGGAACATCTTCCAATCCTTTTAGGTCCAGATTTAAGTCGTTTTTTAATGTCCATAAAAAATCACCTTCTGTTATAGTTCCAATATATTTACCCTCTTTGCTTATTATTGGAATCGCAGAGTATTTGTGATATTCCATTTTTTCTAGGGCTTGCCTTATAGTGTAGTCTTCATATATATATGCTACTTCACTTTTTGGTGTTAGAAAGAATAATATGTTCATTACACTACCCACCGTTACCGAAAACTTACAAATATTATCCAATATTTATAATGTTACTTTTTTGCAGTAACTTTCTCCTTTCTCATTTTCTAAGTATTTTTTAGATACTATACGCTGTAACAAGCGTTTTTCTTTTAATAGCTTTAAATGTCTATGCTTTATTAATATTTTTGTATGGTCTATCAGCGTCACTTATTCTTTTTATAGAAAATTAACTAGAGATTAATTGACTTAAACTTAGCCATAATAATTTTACTCTACACTATTAATTTTAACATATTTATCTTATTATTAATGCCTTTATTTTAATAATTTTAATTTATTTTGAAATTAATTTAGTTTCCAAAAAACTGAAAAAACCGCTAAACGATTAGCGGCTTATCTGTCATATTACTAGAATACTAATATATATGAATTTTTAATTATAATCTAACTACATTAGCAGCTTGAGGACCTTTAGCTCCATCTACTACTTCGAATTCAACACTTTGTCCTTCTTCTAATGATTTGTATCCATCTCCTGTTATAGCTGAGAAATGTACGAAAACATCTCCTTCACCTTCTACAGATATAAATCCAAATCCTTTTTCATTGTTAAACCATTTAACTACACCAGTTTTCATTAATAAATCCTCCTAAAAAAACACAATTATTTAGCTACTATTTCCTGTAACCTTATTACTACTTTATCACATATAGCTATGTTTGTCAATTATTATTATTTTTATACATTAATAAGCATTTTTTTTAATTTATAATATTAAATCATTGTTATCTTTTATACTTTATTTTTCTTTATACATTTTTAATAGTTTATTTTTATTATATGGAATCTTATAGATTTATCACTCCAACCTAAATCCCATGGCACAAGCATTCTATCAGTATTATGACAGGTTACCAAAGGATATCCTCTTGAATCCAATCCTGTTACAGTTGAAACATGTGTTATTCTACCTTTTTTTTCATATCCTACAAAATCTCCAGGACGTAGATTATAAGCTTCTTTGTAAACATCTTCGTAAGAACCTTTAGCTATTAATGAGCCTCTTCCACTATAGAGAGCATAATTTTTAAAAGCTTGTGCATTTACCCATGCTTTTGTTCCTGCTCTTTCACTATAATTCCAAATTGAATTTTTCTTAAACTTTCCACTTTCAAACATTATCTGTGATGCAAAGTTGGCACAATCTCCACCTTCTGGATTATAATCTCTATAATTTGGATTAAACTTCATACCATGTTCTTCGTCTGCTGCTGCTCCACAGTATTTATGTGCATAATCTATAGCCTTCTTTTGCTCCTCTGTGAGCTGTAGCTCTACAGCATTTTGTTGACCAATATAGCTTCTTATATCATCAGATTTTATATTTTCTAAATTTAAAGAATCTGCAAAAGGGTCTGTATACCACTCTTTAGTTATGACATATTGATTATCTATGATTTTTACATTTAGATAATGATATGTACCTATTCTAAATGCATTTTCTTTGTCCTTTTGATTTTCATATGAGTACTTATACTCAGTTGATACAGAACATATTATGCCATATAAGTCTTTTTCTTTTTCTTTTATTTTTTTAACTTTGACTCTTGTTTTTATATCTTTAAACTTTACACCTTGTTTACTAGACCAATTTTCTAAATACTTCATCTTTTTTACTTCATTTTCATAAGCCCAAAGACCAAACTTTTTTTCTGTCTCATAAAGGCCTTTTAAAATATTTTCATTTTTCTCCAATATTGCCTTATTTCTGTAGTCAAATAAATTTTCAAGCAATAGCTTATACTGGTCTTTTACATCATCACCTTCAACAGTAGCAGATTCTATAACTTTTTCTTTCATATTTTTCATACTTAAATCATTAATTAAAAATACACCTGCTGTAGTAGCTAAAGATAAAAATACAAATGCCATTATACCTTTGATGTACTTATTTTTATTTTTCAGTATTTTCAAAGCTACACCTCCCAAATAGTACACCTTACGAATAAATTCACAAAAAAGCTGTTATTATATACAATAATTTTCATATTTAATAATTCTCTATCTTATTATGTCCAATATTAAAAATTAATTGTATTGATACACTGTTTTTTTTACAAATTTTTATTTTATAATCTACTTTTTTCTTTTTTTTATAGTAATATATATGTATATAAATATTTTGTTATCATTATGATTAATACATACTAATGGAGGGTTTTTTATGCAAAAAAAAGTCGCAGCAATTAATGACTTATCTGGAATAGGAAAATGTTCATTATCAGTTGCTATACCTATACTTTCAGCATTAAAGGTTCAATGTTGTCCATTTCCAACAGCTATACTTTCAAGTCAAACTGGTTATCCTGAGTTTACATTTTTAGATTGTACTGATGAGATGGTAAAATATTCAACTGTTTGGAAAAATTTAAAAGTCAACTTTGACAGTATATATAGTGGTTTTTTAGGTTCAAAACATCAAATTGAAATAGTGGCAAATTTTATAAATGATTATCCAAATGCTTTTATTGTAGTTGACCCTGTAATGGGTGATAATGGAATTATGTATCCAATCTTTACAGAAGAAATGAGACATGAAATTAAAGAATTAGTTAGACATTCAGATTTAACTACTCCTAATTTAACAGAAGCCTGTTTCTTAACTGGAAATGACTATACAAAAAAGGATTATAATAGAGATGAACTTATAAATATTGCAAAGTCTGTATCTTCTTTAGGACCTAGTAAAGTTGTAATCACAGGCATATTAGAAGATGATAATATATTAAATTTAGCTTATGATAGAGATACTGACCATGTATTTTTTACATCAGTTAAATACAATAATTGCTCTTATAGTGGAACAGGAGACATATTTACATCTATACTTTGTGGTATGTTAGTGAATAAACATGATTTGGGAATGGCTGTTAATACAGCAACTGACTTTATATATAAAACTATAAATTACACATCTCAATTTGATACCAATAGAAATGATGGGGTTATGTTTGAAAACTTTTTATCAGATTTAACTAGTATATAAAATTCAAAAAAATTATCCATTTTGCAAATACCTATAATATAAAATTTAGGTATTTAAAAAATGGATATTATTTATTAAATTATTGGTATTTCAATTGTTACCATGGCACCACCAGTTTTTATAGAGTTTTCAATATACAAAGTCCCATCATGTTTTTGGACAATATTATTTACAATGTATAGACCCATACCGTAATGAGATTTAGAGTTCCTACTTAAATCACCTGTATAAAATTGTTCTTTAGCTTTTGATAAATCTTCCTTAGAAAAACCTCTTCCACAATCTGTAATTACAAATTTTAAGTATCTTTGATTTACTAATACATCAAAATATAAATTACTTTGATTTGTTGAATAATCAATAGCATTTGAAATTATATTCATAATAGCTCTAAATAATAATTCTCTATCTATTATTATATTCTTAGGTAAATCATCTTGCTTATAAAATTCCACACTTAAACTTTTTGTACTGGAGAGTGCTTCTATTTGCACCAAAACATCCTCTATAAATTTATCAATATTAATACTTTCTTTATTAATCATATAACCTTTATCTGCTTTAGATATGTATATTAGAGTATTAATATATTTTTCTATCTGAGTAGCGCTATTTGCTATATATTCCATATATTCTAATAGCTCAGCATTTTCATTTATTTCAATTAATAAATCAGTATTTCCATGTATAATGGTTAATGGTGTCTTTATATCATGTGCTAATGCAGATATCTGTTCTTTTCGAGTTTCTTCCAGTCTCCACTGCTTTTCTAAAGAATCTTTTAATGCTAACTTCATTTTTTCTATAGAAAAAAGAACATTGTCAATTTCATAAATATCACTAGACTCTATTGTAAAATCTAAATCTTGCTGTTGTATTTTTTCTGTAGCATTTTTCAAAAGGTCCATTTTTGCATTAATTTTTTTACCAAAGGATTTTGATAGTATAACCATTTCAATAAAAAATGCTATAACAAAAATAATAATCCCTAATACTTCTGGTTTTGGTAAATATTTTCTTAAAGCTGGAGAATTAAATTCTGATACTATATCATATCTTATTATACATACTTCATTTGGTCTAAAAAGTTTTATATAATTGTCTGACGAATGGCCGCTTTTTACTTCGATACCTTTCATTAAATTCCAGGTTTCTTTTGCTTCTTCATTATTAAAAGTTCCTGAAGTTAATCTACCATCTAAAGTATAGATTCCATAATCACAAAAATCTGGTATTATATCTTTAGTTACTTTTTCACTTGAAATAATTTCATCTTTATATTTATAGATTTGCTTTTCTGCATAATTGGATGGCAATACTACTCCTAATGATAATAACACAGAAAACAAAAATACTAAAAGAATTCCCAAAGTAATTGTTATAACAAAGAATACAGATAAATATCTTACAAAAATAGTTCTTAACTTTACAACTTTTTTATTATTAAACTTTTTTTCCCAAAACATTCGTATCATATCCTCCAAACAGTTTAATTAACAAATAAACAACTATGTATCTGATTATTTTTATCTCTTTTATGCTATCAAATTATACTATAATATAATAATACAAATAATCTAAATAAACAATTAGTTATTTTATTCTTCAGATTTCTTACCTTCCCATTTAGAAAACCAAATACATAAAATTACAAATGCAAAAATAGTTGCAAAACCACAAATTAAACCTATTAACTGAAACTCTTGAATGGATTCAATTTCTTTAGAACTTGAAAAAGATGCCCAAACACTTACAAATCTAACGCCCCATGCACAAGGAATATATTGCCATATACCATCTCCTAGTCCAGTTAGTAATAGTGCTGAGAGTAAAGTTTCCACTATACCTACTCCAATTGATGCTCCTTTTCCAAATCTCAAACTTAAGAATAAATGTAATATATATTCAAATAGATTACTTCCAACTAAAATTAAAATTGAAATCATATAAAAACTTAGTGTAAAAAGATTATCATTAAAAATAGTATTTATACCAAATTTAAAACCTAAAACAGAAACTAATGTTGCTCCAAAACCAAGGCATATTAAAATTATATATTTACTCATGAGTGTAAGGTATTTTGGATTAGATGCTGTTAGTATATGCTTATAATTTCCTGAGTAATATTCTTGTTCAACACACATTGAACACATAATACTTGATAATAAAGGAAAAGCTATAGCTATAACTTGTAAATATACTACTATCTTTGATATACTATCATAACCTGAAATATTGTAATATCCTAAAAATAAGCCTATTCCTACTAATACAATACAAAAGTGTATTAGTACTATGTAAGTTCTTTTTAGTTTTATCAAGTCAGAATTAAATAGTCTTATTAGTTGTGCCATATTATTTCACCTCTCTATTTTTAAACCAAACACTTGTAGCTAAAGTAAATAATATAAATAAAACAATAGATATTAATATCCCTGGTAAAATAACATTAGTACTTAAAAGTTCATTCCCTTCTGGTACAGGAAGCCCATTTGGTAAAATATGCAATACCGCAGCCATTAATCTTGATGGAATTGAATATGGAAATAAGTACCATGAACTTGTAGTTGAAAAAACAGCTACTCCAAGCACAGTGAAAAACATATTTATTAAAACTGTAATAAACAAACCAAATTTTGAAGCTAAAAACATACAAAGTGGAATTTGCCACATAAATAGTAAGATAAGTACTATAGTTCCAATAATATTTTGATTTATTAAAATAGTTTTCTTATAAACTACTCCAATAAAAACTATCCCTATCATGAAAATAATTGAAGATATACAAAGTATAATGGTACAATAAAGTATTTTTCCAGTCCAGATATTTTTTTTGTCAACTGGCAATGACAAGACACCTTGATACTTCTTTTTTTCATCTTTTTGTACTACTAAAGAACAAATTAAAGTTATTGCTCCTGGAAGAAACATAGTATACCACCAATTGTAAGTACCATTTTGTCCTCCACCTAGTCCAAAACAGATAAGTATAGAAAATATTGGGGCTATCCAAGACAATCTCATTCCAAAAGTTCTTTTCATCTTTTGGAACTCTGCTCTAACAAATCTTTCCATCTTACTTACCTCTCTTTCTATTTTCAGCTACAACTTTCATAAAAAGTTCTTCTAAATTTTGTTCTTTTGATACTTCTCCTTGATACCCTATTACTCCATTAGAAATTATTCCAATTTCATCTACAACTTGCTCAACCTCAGACAAAATATGACTTGATAAAATAACTGTAATTCCTTGCTTTGGAAAAGAACGAATCAATTCTCTAAGTTCTTCAATTCCAATAGGGTCAAGTCCATTTGTAGGCTCATCTAAGATTAAAAGTTTTGGGTGATTTAATAATGCGATAGCAATACCAAGACGCTGCTTCATACCTAGAGAAAACTGACCTGAACGCTTTTTAAAAGTATCTCTTAAATCAACAATCTCTAAAACTTCTTCAATGCGAGAGTCAGGAAGACCAAGTAATGTAGTATGAACTTTTAGATTCTCTCTTGCTGTTAAATTCTCATATATAGCAGGTGATTCAATAAGAGACCCAATGTTTGCTAAGTCTTTTCTAGTCCATCTATTACCTTCAAATAATATCTTTCCAGAAGTGGGGTTTAAAATCCCTGTTATCATTTTTAATAAAGTAGATTTCCCTGCTCCATTTGGTCCTAATAATCCATAAATAGAATTATGTTTAATTGCAATTGAAATATTATTAACTGCAGCCTGCTCCTTAAATTTTTTAGAAACTCCTTTTACCTCCAAAATATAATTACTCATAATTTTCATCCTTTCTTTTGTCAAACTTATTTACAAGAATCATTTTAAATCATAAATATAAGGATTTTATAAGGATTAAAAAATTATAAAAAAAAATGATGTGCTTTTAAATAAAACACATCATTTCTTATGTTAACTCTATTAATTCTCCATTGTAGTATATCTCTACTTCTTCAACCCAAATACTATTATCATCTTCTTGAATGACATTTTTGATAATATTATTTATAGTATATATTATATTTTGTTCATTTAAATAATCCTCTTTCCAAGAAACTCTCCCCTTTTCATCAGGTTCAACTAAGTTTATCTTTACTAGACTATCTTTTTCCTGAACTTCAACTTCCATATCTAAACCATTAAAATACTCATGTGATAAAGTATCTAAGATTAACTGTAGTTTATCTTTTAATGTACTTTCTTCATCTATTTGCAAGTATTTTACTATCTTTTCATCCTTTGAAACTATCTCTATAGGTATTTTAGCTGTTTTTTTAGGATTAATTGTATCAGTTTCTTCTTTGATGTCTTCACCTTTCTTTACAACTGCAGAATCTCTAGAATCAACCAATTCTACTTTGTCAACTTTATAATCCATACATGCTGTACTCAATAAAGTAGTAGCAATTATTAAAAAACTTACTGCTATTTTATTCATAAGTATCCCTCTCCCAATTCTATTTCGATACTTATTATACCATAGTATAGACTATATTTTTATACTTTTAGGTCAATTTATTAATTATAGTAATAAATTATTTACATTTCTAATTTATTTGAATTTATTTTTATAGTATACTCTTGTTCTAAATTCGACAAGTTTTCATTTAAAAGCCCTTTTATTTCTCTTATATTTTTATATGAGTTATGATTTTCTTCACTGTGTTCATATCCATCTGAACTATCACTGTATTCTTCTGCTTCATCATTAATATCTTCTATTCTTTCTTTAGACTTTATGTCGCAATTAAACTTATACTTATTTACTGGTAGAGTAAGACTTACTTTAGAATTTGGAACATCTATATCTAAATTTTTAGCAATTGGAAAATCACAATATATGCTAAAGTTGTTATCATAATGCGAATTCCTACCTATTTTTTCCTTTATGTTTATATTTTCAGGTATATATTGTTCTACATTATTGACAAATATGTCTTCATATTCTGAAGATATATCTAATGATTCTGATTCTATATTTACGTTTTTAACACCTAAAACTGATTTTGTAGATAATTCAAGATTATTACTAGATATTAAATTTAATGTATCTAGCTTATTTATATTATTTTCAGTTATAACTCTCTCAAATCTTCCATAAGAACTCTTATATGTTATATTAT
Source organism: Clostridioides sp. ZZV14-6154 (assembly GCF_020657785.1). Taxonomy (NCBI): domain Bacteria; kingdom Bacillati; phylum Bacillota; class Clostridia; order Peptostreptococcales; family Peptostreptococcaceae; genus Clostridioides; species Clostridioides sp. ZZV14-6154. The sequence continues at coordinate 1,039,415 of NZ_JAGWCY010000001.1, forward strand.
TTGAAGCTACATTATCATATACTAATAGAGATGAATCTACACTTGATACATTTATATCTACATTATTTGGTACATAGATTACTATTTCCCTATAATCTCCTGAAAACATACTATTTATAGATGTATTAAATAATTGGTCAAAATTTTTAATTTTTTTAACACGATTTTCATATTTTCGTTCACCTTTTACAACTAATGTCTTATCCTTTAAAGTTACATTATATTTGTAAAACTCATTATTTCCCCTTGTTGTCACACGTACATCTTCACTTGAGTGTCTCTTTATCGTAACATTTATATTGTCAACAGATACATCTAACTTGTCAATATTTACTTTTTCTTGATAAAGTTTATTTTCTTTTTTAAATTCAGCTTCTTTTTCGAGTCCAAAGTTTATTAAACTTGGCATAACTAAAATCCCTGACCATGTTGTTCCAATTATACCTATTACTAATAAAACCGCAGCAAATATGGCAAGTTTCTTATTCATGTTTATCTTCTCCTTTCTTATCATCTATCTCTTCAAAATCTTTATACATTGACTCAAAATTTATGCTATCATCATTGTAATTATCAGATTCCTTTATATCTTCTTTTTCTATATTGTAATAATCATCATATAAATCTTCATCACTATCTTTATTCAAATCTTTCTCACTTAAAGTATCTTTATTTCTTTTTTCCATCTTTTCATTTGCATTTATATAAATGTTTTTTCTCTTTATCCAATTTATATAACTACTTAACAATTGTTTGCCTAACTTTATAACAAACAGTAAAATTTGCCATGCCAGTATCTCTAAACCTATAAATGCTATAGTCGCAAATATACAAAACATTGTAACATCTGGAACCATTGAAATAAATTTAATTACAAATGGAATTGATATGACAAAAGCAATCAATGTACATACTAACCCAATAGCAACTGAAATAATAGCACATACAAATGCAAATGCTGGAATAATCAATAATAAGGATAAAAATACTAATAAAATCTTTATAGCTTCTCTAGATACTCCTACAACACCTTCTTCTATACTTGGAGTAAGTTTATCATTTACTCTTTCTTTCGATTTATTGTATTTTTCTTTAGCTTCATCTTTTAAAATAGAATATCCCTTTTTCATATCTAACTTGAATTTACTAAACTTATCATTTAAAATATCTGTGTTTATTATTTTTTCATCTTCAATGTTTTTTTCTTTCGTCTGTAGAATAAGTTCTCTTGCTATAGATTTTGGTGAACCAAGTGATGATATTATCTCCATATCACTCTTTCCTTCTATAATCCCATCTACAAAATATTCTTCATAATCTCTCAATATATCATTAACTTCGCTCTCAGAAAAATCCTTTCTTAGATAATCCTTTAAAATTTCCAGAAACTCAGTTTTATTCAAGTTCATTACCTCCCTCATCTTCACTTATTAAAATCTCAACAGCCTTTACAAATTCTCTCCATTCTTCCATCAAATTGGATAAGTTTTCTTTTCCTAGTGAAGTTATTCTATAGTATTTTCTAGCAGGACCCTCATTAGATTCTAGTATATATGTTTCAAAATACAAATCTTTTGTCAGTCTTCTTAGAATAGGATATATCGTTCCTTCATTTACATCTATTACTTTAGAAATATTATGTACTATTTCATATCCATACATATCTTTTTTAGATATTAGCGCGAGTACACAAATTTCTAAGACACCCTTTCTAAATTGTGTGTTCATATACTCCATCCTTTCTTTAAATACACAGTATTGTGTTTTACAAGGTACTATGTTAAAACTTCTTATGCTTTCATAATAACACAGTACTATGTTTTACACAATAGTTATTTTTTAATATTATTATTGATTAAATTCTTCTGTAAATGTATAATACTCTAATCAGATATATTTTATGAAAGTGGTGATAAATTGTCTAAAACAAAAGAAGATAAAACTATATTAATCTTAACAGCTCAATTTGGTGCTGGTCATATAAGTGCTGCAAAAGCAGTTAAGGAATGTATCATTGAAAAATATAGTAATTACAATGTTGTTATACAAAACTTTATAAATGCAAGTATCCCTATGATGAATAAGCCTATGGTGAAGCTTTATGAAAACAATACAAAATATACTCCTGGATTATATAATTATTATTACTATTTTAAGAAATCGTTTGACTCAAGACATGATTTCTCTCATAAATTATATACACCTAAACTTTCTGAGTATATTTCTGATATAAATCCAGATTTGATTATCTCTACATTTCCACTAGCAGCTGCTTGTGTAAATAATTTTAAGATAAAAAATCCTGACATAAATATACCCACATTGACAGTTATTACAGATGTTGTAGACAGTATGGAATGGGTTTTTGAAAATACAGATTTATATTTTGTTCCATCTCCAGAGATAAAAAATAGATTTTTTCAAAAAGGAATAAACCCAGATTCCATAAAAGTTACTGGAGTTCCTGTAGATAAGAGATTCCAGATTGAAAGTAAAGAACCTTGTTATGGAAAATATAGATTATTGCTTTTAGGAGGAGGAAGAGGTCTATTTGATATAGATGAGGATTTTATGCATTGGATAGATGACTTTATTGAAGAACATATTAATTCCATAGAGATTACAATAGTTACAGGTAAAAATAAAAAACTATATGATAATTTAACTCATAAAAAACCTCTAAAAAATATAAAAGTACTTGGATTTGTAAATGATATGTACAATCTAATAGAAGAATGTGACTTAATGTTGACTAAACCTGGAGGAGCAACTATATTTGAAGCAATCCAGTCTCAAACTCCAGTGCTCGTAAAAATGCCAAAAGTTGGTCAAGAAATTGAAAATGCCAAATTTATAATAGATAAGGGTCTTGGAATGATTTACAGCGATGACCTAGACCTAAAAAATATATTTTATAAGTTAGTGTCAAATGAATTTGATTCTATAATAAATTTTATGAAAAAGAATCTAGAAGAATTTAAAACAGTCATTCATCCAGATGAAATTGCTGATTATATATCAGAATTAATAGATAATCAATATAATTAATTTAGATTAATTTTATTGTAAAACTTAAAATCAAAAATTAAAGGCAATTGAGTATGGTTTTTACATTTGAGATTTAACTCAAAATGATTTAATCATACTTAATTGCCTTTATAATATCAAAATCAAATTATTATCATTTTATCTTAGTATATATTTTTCTTGTATTGCATATATAATTGTTGTATTTCTTCCATGCTTCTCTTTAGTTCTATTTGTAAATCCGAAGCAGTTTGATAATCTTTATTTTCTACAGCTTCTCTTACTCTAGTAAATAGTGATTCTCTAGTTAAAGTGTCTTTCATAATATTAAACTTTAAGTCTGATATTGAATTCCAAACTACTTCATCAAGTGCATCCATATTTTCTTTTGTGTGTACTTTTACAATACTTCTTATCTTTTGAATTCCCGCTTCTATTATTCTAGTTTTTAATTTTTTTTGCCACTTATCTATTGCCCCAACTTTAAATGATTCTATTATGCTATCAGTAAATACATCGCCTTGTTTTAAAGATTTTAATTTAGAAGCATATATCTCTAGATTTTTCATATTTTCATAAACTGTTGCTGGAGGTGTTCCAAATCTTGCATTTCTTTCTTCTAAATTATAATGTTCAAATACATCATTTTCATCTCTATATGCTCTGTCTTTTTCTAAATAGAAACTTTCTTCTCCCACATTTTTAGATAATTCTTTTTCTAGTTCTTTAGTACTAAGTCCACTCTTAGCTGCTGCTTTTATACCATCTAACATTGTTTGATAACATCCTGCTATTACTAGATAAGTATTAGATAGAGGACTTGGTGATCTTAACTCAAATCTTACAGTCTTTGGATTCTTTATATCTCTTATTAACCCAACAAGTACTGACCTATTTCTAGATGGCATTTCATAACTATGACCTAAAGATGTAACTATACATACAGGTGCTTCAAATCCAGGAACTAGTCTATTAAATCCATCATTAGAAGCTGTTACAATTGGATTTAATACTTCATAATTATAAAGAAGTCCCATAAGAGCTCCATACCCTAATTCACTTAGATAATCTTCTTTTAAATCTTTTGGAGCAAATAAGTTTTTGCTACTTCCATCTTTTAATTTTGCACTTACTCCTACATGTGTATGACCACCACTTCCTGCAACTCCATGAATTGGCTTTGCTTTAAATGTGACTTCTAATCCATGTGATGTAAATACATCTTCTATAACATCTCTTACTAATAATTCATTATCTGCCGCTTGTAATGGTGTAGAAAACTTCCAAGAAACCTCTAATTGCTCCATAGCATGGTTTGTCTTTCCATCTATACTTATAGAACTTTGAATTCCACCAACCTCTTTATGAGCCATTTCAGGGCTTACACCTAGCTTTTGAAGTATTATTAAACTTTGTTCTAGACAAGTTCTTATAATACCATGAGTTCTTTTCCAGTATTGTTCTTTTAAGCTTTGTGATACATATAATTTTTCTAAGTCAGCCTTATCTTCAGGAGTATTAACCCAAAATTCAAGTTCTGTAGCTACTGTTAACATTATTTCTTCTATATCATCTACTGAGTTTATTCCTATATTGTTTATTACATGTGGATATTCTCTAAATATTTCAAACATAGATTTCTTAAAATATTTATCTGCTTTTTGAAGAATTCCCCTAGAACATACTTTTTTATTATCATGTATTAGAAATGCAGGTATCTTTAATGTTCCTACAGGTAATCCTGCTTCTTCATCTATGTATTCCATATTGTAATCTACATACCAATGACAACTTTTATCTGGCATTAAGTCTACTTTTGCATTATTTAGTGTTGCTATATTATAAAGCTCAACACTTGAACCATCAGTTTGTATAGCTGATTCTAAGAATTTATCTATATCCTCTAAAAATAATTCTACAGGAATTTTTTCGTCTGTTGCATTTCCTCCTAAGTCAACACCCATTAAAGAAACGAATCTTATGTTTTTATTGCTCTTTAGGATTTCTCTTATCTCTTCATTGGTATGCTTATCTTTCTCTATTACATATAATAAACTCTCCATCTTTTCACTCTCCTATGATTTTTGTGTAAATTTTATTTTATTAAATATACAAGATAAAATTCATTTTTCCTTATGTTTATGAATTTTTCTTGCAAAACATTCGTGTTTTATTCGTGTTTTTATTTATATTATTATATATCAAGTACAAAAAGTTCGCAATATTTTTTCTTGGAAAAATATTATACATACAATAGTTTAACATTTTTATAAATATGGGGTATACTAAAATAAAAGTATTTTTGTTTAAAAATTTAATTTAGCTTATAATATAATCTATACTAGTAATAATACAAAAATTTAGGAGATAAACTTTATGGAATACATAATTTTCGATTTGGAATTCAACCAAGGCTTTGACAAAAAACTCAATAAAACTGTGTCCAATGAAAAATGTCCTTTTGAAATTATACAAATAGGAGCAATTAAACTGGATTCTAAATTTAATATAGTAGATACATTTAATAGCTATATTAAACCTACACTATACAAGGCAATGCACCCTTTTATTAGTCGTATGACTAATATTAAAGACTCTGATTTTAACAATTCGCCTACTTTTCCTGAGGTTTACAACAATTTCATAAAATTTATAGCATCACACGACCCTATACTATGTGTTTGGGGAGTTGGAGATTTAAAGGAATTATACAGAAATATCAATTATCATAAGCTAGCATCAGATATTTTACCTAAGTCTTATATTAATATTCAACAACATGCATCTAAATATTTTAATAATCCAGCAGGAAAAAGTATTGGCTTGCAAAATGCTATTTCTATATTGGAACTTGATGAAAAAATGTCTTATCACAATGCTTTAAATGATGCATACTATACATCGAAGGTTTTTATTAAGATATACAATCCAAGTATAGTACCTGATATATATGTATATACAAATATTAAATCTAAATCTATAAAGTATTCTAATAAAAAAAGAGTTGACTATGATAAATTGTTTGATGAGTTCAAGAAAATTCTAAATCGCGATTTGACTAAAGATGAGAAAAAAATTATTAATTTAGCTTACAACATGGGAAAAACAAATCAATTTGAATTAGAAAATTGTAAACAAGGAAAAAATAAGTGAAATTTATCTAGGTTAAAAACAGGCATGTAGATTAAAAGAATAATTAACTTTAAATTTACATCTACAGCCCAATTTTTATCCTTATGAAACTTCTATCTTATCTCTAATTCTACTGGACAATGGTCTGACCCCAATACCTCAGTGTGTATATTTACATTTGTCAATCTATCTTCTAATTTTTTAGATGCACAAAAATAATCTATTCTCCATCCAGCGTTATTTTTTCTTGCATTAAATCTATATGACCACCAACTATACACTCCTTCTTTATCAGGATTAAAGTATCTATATGTGTCTATAAATCCACTATCTAATAATTTAGAGAATTTTTCTCTTTCTTCCTTTGTAAAACCTGCGTTCTTTGTGTTGTTTTTAGGATTTTTCAAGTCTATTTCTTTATGTGCCACATTCATATCTCCACACACTATTACAGGCTTATAATTATCTAATTTAACCAAATAATCTATAAAGTCATCTTCCCATCTAGTTCTATATTCTAATCTCTTTAACTCAGATTGAGAATTTGGAGTATATACAGTAACAAAATAAAAATCTTCAAATTCTAAAGTTATAACTCTACCTTCTTTATCATGTTCTTCTATATTTATTCCATACATTACTTTTAAAGGCTCTTTTTTGGTAAATATAGCAGTACCTGAATAACCTTTTCGCTCTGCATAATTCCAGTATTGAAAATAACCCGGCAAATCTAACTCTATTTGCCCTTCCTGTAATTTAGTCTCTTGTAGACAAAATATATCTGCATCAATATCTCTAAAAAAGTCTAAAAATCCTTTCCCTACACATGCTCTTATCCCATTAACATTCCACGATATAAATTTCATATTCCACTCCTCATCTAAATAGTAATTTTCTATTAGTTTTTTCATTTATTTTTCTATTTGTTTTTATTTTAACATTGATATACTATAATTTTATTTTAAAATTATTATTTCTTTAATACCTAAAAAGTACATCCTTTAATCAAATTTTAATTTTTTTGTTAATTCTTCAGGATTCATTGAAGAAACATACATATTTGTTCCAAGTTCAAATCCTCCAAGGTTATACTTTCTTGGTATTATGTGCATATGAACATTAAAGTATGATTTTGTTTCAATTTTTGTTGGATGAGTATGGATACACAAGTTAAATGGCATATATCCATTTATATTATATAATTTTTTAAATAACTTTTCGAATATCATAGAAAGCTCTTTTATATTGTTATCTGTTAATTCATCAAACTTTATGCTGTCTTTAAATATTACTCTTACTTCTCCACTGTACTTAGTTGCATATGGTATAATTACTAAAAAAGCATCTCCATTATAAACCACTCTTTTATTTAAACTTATTTCATTTTCTACCAAGTCATTATACAAAGAGCTTTTATTGCTATCATAATACTCTTTTGAAACCAACAACTCATTTGTAATTTCAGGTGGAATAAAAGACATAGATAGTATTTGAGCATGTGGATGCATCAAAGATGCTCCAGCCTTTCTCAAGAAATTTTTAAAAATACTCACATATTCTACTTTGTCATCTTTCGACAAACGTTTAAATCTATTTCTATACATAAAAAAAACATCTTCAAATTCTTTTTGATTCATATTGTAAAAACTGCTGTTATGTTTATTACTTTCTATCATTACCTCATGAATACCATATATATCTCTTGCCAAATCATCAATTATAGGAAATTTATTATATATGGATTTTACAAGCCAACCTTCATCACCTTTTATTTCAAATAGTGTATCCGTTGCATAAACTTCATTTCCCTTACAAAATGGGCATCCTTCATCGTATTCATTAGTTTCTTCTTCATCATTTGGTACATCAATTGTATCTAATGGCCTTTTCAACCTATCAGTAGCAAATATAACAACATCATTAGTAATTGGATCTATTCTTAATTCTCTCATAATTAACACCTCTTAGTTAATAGCCTTTAATATAATTATATGATATTTATTGTATCTGTTAAATAAATTTATAATATTTTTTATAATTTTACATATTTAGTATTATGTATTTTAATTTTGTAATACAAAAAAATTATAACTAATATATACATATATTATCATACTATAAATAAGTTTATGTACATATAATTTATTAGTATAAATACGAGTATTTCACTCTAATTTGTTAAAAGTTTATTTTAAAGCTATATTAATTTTTTTTGATGATTTTTACCTATAAGTATGTTATTATTATCTTGTAAAGATGTCTTGTATTCCAATATACAATTTACATAATACAATATACGTATTTAAATTAAATAGGGGGTATTAAAATGAATTATTCAAACAGAGTTAGTGCAATGCAAGCCTCTCCAATCAGAAAACTTGTTCCATTTGCACAAGCAGCAAAAGATAAAGGAATCAAAGTATATCACTTAAATATAGGTCAACCAGACATAAAAACTCCTCAAGGGTTTTTTGATGCTGTTAAAAACTTTGATAGCGAAGTTTTAGAATATGCTACTTCTGAAGGTATTCCAGAATTATTAGAAGCACTTCAAAATTACTACAAAACTTACAATATGGATTTTGAAAAAGATGAATTATTAGTAACTAATGGTGGTAGTGAAGCTTTACTTTTCACTATGATGGCTGTTTGTGACCCAGGAGATAATTTATTAGTTCCAGAACCATTCTATACTAACTACAATGGATTTGGTCAATGTGTAAACGTAGAAGTTAATGCTGTTACAACAAAAGCAGAAAACGGTTTCCACCTTCCATCAAAAGAAGAAATAGCTTCTAAGGTAGATGATAGAACTAAAGCTATAATTCTTTCTAACCCAGGAAATCCAACTGGTGCAATTTATACAAAAGAAGAACTTAATATCCTAGCTGAAATAGCTAAAGAAAAAAATCTATGGATAATAGCAGACGAAGTTTATAGAGAATTTGTTTATGATGGACTTGAATACACTAGCTGTGGTAACTTAGAAGGTGTACAAGACAGAGTTATAATAATAGACAGTGTTTCTAAGAGATACAGTGCTTGTGGTGCTAGAATTGGTTCTATCGCTTGTAAAAATAAAGGTCTTATCGCTCAAATACTTAAATTATGCCAAGGAAGACTTTGTGTTCCTACATTAGAACAAATAGGAGCTGTTGAATTATACAAAACTCCAGTTTCTTACTTCAAAGAAGTTAATGAAGAATACAAAAAAAGAAGAGATGTATTATACAATGAATTAATGAAAGTTGAAGGTGTTATCTGTAAAAAACCAACTGGTGCATTCTATATAGTTGCTAAATTACCAGTTGAAAATGCAGAAGATTTCACAATCTGGATGTTAAAAGAGTTCAGTAAAAATAATGAAACTGTTATGGTTTGCCCTGCTGAAGGATTCTATGCTACTCCAGGTTTAGGACGTGACGAAATAAGATTAGCTTACATCTTAAATGAAACTGACCTTCATAGAGCTGCTACATTATTAAAAGAAGGTTTAGAGCAATATGTAGCTTTACACAAATAAATTTTAAAAGTTTACCTTATGTAAATTTTATTAGATAAAAAATCCCCTTTTCAACCAATATTTGAAAAGGGGATTTTTCATAGTTTCCTATTTAAATTCATCTTTATTTAATATATACTGAAGAGTATTTATTGCTCCTAGATAGTTCTTTCTATCTTCTTCAGTTAGTCTAGAAAGCTTTTCTTCCAATCCATCACTTAATTTATCCATAAAATCAGAAGCTATCTTATCTCCTTCTTCTGTAATGTCAATTAAATACTTTCTTCTATCAACTAAATCTCTTTCTCTTGTTACATATTTTTTTTCTGTTAAATCATCTACCATACTAGTTAGACTGCCTTTTTCTATATTTAATTTAGAGCATAAATCAGTCATGCTTATTACTCCATAATTTCTTATAAATACTAATGCTCTCAATTGTGTTTTATTTACATTATAGTCTGGTGCGAATTTTTTTAGGTCTTCTAAATATAAACTAGAATAAATCTTAGGAAATGTTTTTACCAAAAAACTTATAGTATCTTTTACTACGTATTTCATACAATCACCTCGGTTGTTTTAAAATTTATTAAATTATCTAACTAACTTTATTTCAGTTTACATTAAAAATATTGCAAGTACAATAGTTTTTGAATAATGATTAAATTTAATTAGTAATCTTATTATTTTTCTTGTTTTTAATTATATTTTTCTGATTAAATATTATTTATATAGCTATTTTATTGAATTCATGATATAGTAAATAAGGAAGAACTCTTCACAGCGGTGAAGAGCAGACGCTAGCCCATTAAAATGGCTATCTTATTTATAAATAAGATAGCCGTTTTTAATTATATTTTATCTATAAAACTTACACTCTTAAATCCACATCTACTTTTCCTAAATCTTCTTTATAATCTTTTATAGTTGGTTCTACAACTTCATTTACAAATTCTACAACTTGTTCTGGAGCTCTACCTATAAATTTTTTTGGGTCCATTATAGATAATATTTCTTCCTTGCTCATTTTAAATGAATCATCATTCATTATAAGCTCAATTAAATTATTATCTTTTCCTTCATGTTTAACTCTATAAGCAGCTTTCATAGAATATTCTCTTATTATCTCATGTAATTCCTGTCTATCTCCACCTCTTTTTACAGCTTCCATAAGTATTGTTTCTGTAGCCATAAAAGGAAGTTCTTCATTTACACGTTTATTTATCATATTTTCATATACTACTAACCCATCAGTTACATTTATACCTATTTCAAGTATAGCATCTGCTGCCATAAAAGCTTGAGGTATAGCTAATCTTTTATTGGCTGAGTCATCTAATGTTCTCTCTAACCATTGAGTAGCCTGTACCATTGCAGGGCTTATAGATTCAGATATTATATATTTAGATAAAGAAGCTATTCTTTCACTTCTCATTGGATTTCTTTTATAGGCCATTGCTGATGAACCTATTTGATTTTTTTCAAATGGCTCTTCTAATTCTTTTAGACTTTGTAAAAGTCTTATATCATTAGTCATTTTATGCATACTTTGAGCTATTCCTGATAATACACTTATTACTTGATAGTCTAGCTTTCTAGTATATGTTTGTCCACTTACTGCATAAGAAGAACTATATCCCATTTTTTTACAAATTTTCTTATCTAACTCTTTTACTTTTTCATGGTCTCCTTCAAATAAACTTAAAAAACTTGCTTGAGTCCCAGTAGTCCCTTTAACTCCTCTTAATTTCATATTATCTATTCTATAATTTAAGTCTTCTAAATCAAGGATTAAATCTTGAGCCCACAAACAAGCTCTTTTCCCTACTGTTGTAAGTTGTGCTGCTTGAAAGTGCGTAAAACCAAGAGCTGGCATATCCTTATACTTAAGTGCAAATTCTTTTAAGTTATTTATTAAATTTACAAGCTTTACTCTTAGAAGTTTTAAGGCTTCATTCATTTGTACAACGTCTGTATTATCTCCAACATAAGCAGATGTTGCTCCTAGATGGATGATTCCTTTAGCTTTTTCACATTGTAAACCATACGCTTTTACATGAGACATTACATCATGTCTTACTTCTTTTTCTATTTTTCTAGCTTCATCAAAATTTATATTATCTATATTAGCTCTTAACTCATCTAATTGTTCTTCAGTTATATTGATTCCTAACTCATGCTCACCTTCAGCAAGAGCAACCCATAATCTTCTCCATGTAGAAAATTTAAATTGTGGAGAAAATATATAACTCATATCTTTACTACAGTATCTATCTGTAAGCGGATTTGAGTACGTAGTATATTTGTTATCTATCATTATATTAGCACCTTCCTTAAATCTTTTGTTGTATAGTTATTATGTACATATTAGTACATAAATAATTATATATAATTTTACGAACTATAACAAGACTTTTTTATTTTTTGTTCATATTTATATAGAGTATTTTTTACGTGCTAATACTTTTTATTTATATCTAGATTATCTTTCTCAATTAAATAATCCACAATCTCGCTATCAACAAAATTCAATACATATTTATATCTAATTGCATAGTATTTATCACTCCAGCCAAGTTGATTTTTTACGTCACTCTCATCCGCCCCAAGTCTTAAACTTATTGCTGCAAATGAATGTCTAAAGTCTCTTGCTGAATATTGAGAAAGCCCTGCTAAATCTAATGCTTTTTTTACTATCAATCTGACATTTCTATCTGTTATAGAATTGCTTTTTTGAGTTGTAAAAATAAAATCATCATTAGGTATTATTACTTCTGGAAGTCCAGAATAATTTCTGTAGTCTTCTAAAAGCCTAAAAAAGTATGGATGTAACTTTACTACTCTCTCTTTTCTTCCCTTTCCTAGTCTAACATACGAGTTATCGTTTTCATCTACCATAAGGTCTTTCCACTTTAAGCTAACTAATTCATTTAATAAACACCCAGTAGTAACTAGACAGACTATTATCACTCTATCTCTTATATTCAGTTTTGGTAAAATACCTATAAGCTTATTTATTTCCTGTATGCTTAAAACATCATCCTTTGTCTTTATTCTAGTTACTGTTGGTTTTTCTACATGCCTAAATGGATTTATATCTATATATCCTTCTTTTTTTAAAAAGTTATAAAAACTATGTAAATAACTATATATCTTTTCACAAGTTGATTTTGCATATTTGGTTTGTATATAGTCCACAAAATTTTTACAATCTTCTTTTGTTACATAAATTAATTCTTTTCCTTTTAGAAACTCTTTAAATAACATAACCTTTGATAAATAATCGTGTTTTGTACTTGGGTTTAATTTTGTAGAAAAAACATTAAAAGTTTCATACTCATAATCATCCAATATTTTCGTAATATACATAATAACTCCTTTCCTTTTCATAAAATAAAATAGTTATACTTTTACTATACCATATATTTCCCCTTCATATATACCCCTTATTCAATAGACAAGTTTCAAGTTTATTTTTTTAAATTATGAAGGTTTTATGAAAATATCAATCTTCCATTGTGCACTACACAGTACTGTGGTATTATAAGTTAGTAAAAGGTGGCATATTTTATTAATATTTGAGTAAAATATGCTACTATAAATTTGTATTGGAGGTATTTAAATTTGGAAACATTTAGTTTGCTTGAAGTTTTTAAAGCAGTCATTTTGGGAATAGTTCAAGGAATTACAGAATGGCTACCAGTAAGTAGTACAGGGCATATGATATTAGTTGATGAATTTATAAAATTGAATTTTTCATCTACATTTATAAATACATTTTTAGTTGTAATTCAATTTGGTTCAATATTAGCTGTACTTGTTATATTTTTTAGGAAGTTAAATCCTTTTGATAGTGCAAAGAATACTAAACAAAAAAAAGAAACAGTTCGCTTATGGCTTAAGGTTATAATTGCAGTTATACCATCTGGAGTTATTGGTATACTGTTTGAGGATGATATAGACAGATTATTCTTCAATTCAACAGTAGTTGCAATTGCTCTTATTGTATATGGTATAATAATGATAGGACTTGAAAGTAGAAATAAAAGACCAAAATATAAAGATTTTTCTCAAGTTACATATAAACTAGCTCTTTGTATAGGTTTATTCCAATGTCTAGCTCTTATTCCAGGTACATCTAGATCTGGTTCAACTATAATTGGTGCAGTATTACTTGGTACTTCTAGATATGTAGCAGCAGAATTTTCATTCTTCTTAGCTATTCCTACAATGCTTGGAGCTAGTGCATTAAAACTTTTAAAAGCTGGATTTGGATTTACTGGATTTGAATGGCTTATTTTGGGTGTTGGCTCTGTAGTAGCTTTTATAGTTTCAATCGTAGTTATTAAGTTTTTTATGGATTATATCAAAAAACACGATTTCAAAGTCTTTGGTTATTATAGAATAATTTTGGGTATAGTTGTTCTTGGTTATTTCTTTTTATTCTAAAGTATTTTAATTTAATGACAAATGATAAGGAGAAAAATTATGAGTGTTAAAAAGGAAATATTTGATTGGATTAAGTCAATAGCCATGGCTATTGTACTTGCATTTGTAATATTACAATTTATAAGACCTTCTATTGTTAGTGGAGAATCAATGTATCCTACTTTAGACGATAAAGACTATTTAATTTTAAATAGAATATCATATAAAGTTGGTAAACCTGAAAAAGGTGATATTGTAGTTTTTAAAACTGATTTAGTTGATGGAGATACTGGAAAGAAAAAAGATTTAATAAAGAGAGTTATAGCTACTGAAGGTGATAGTATAAAAATATCCAATTCTAAAGTATATGTAAATGGCAAATTAATAACTGAACCATATATACATAATAATTATACTTCTGGAGATGTAGACACAGTCGTTCCAAAAGGAAAGTTATTTGCAATGGGTGATAATAGAGAAAATAGTAATGATAGTAGATTCCCAGATGTAGGTATGGTTGATGAAGATGAAATTATTGGTAAGGTCATGGTAAGATTATTACCTTTTGATAATATTGGAAAAGTAAGTTAAAAAAATAAGAGACTGAATTGGTAATATTTATTCTACACAATTCAGTCTCTTTTAATTTTTTGAATTCAAAATACGTTTTATTCCCTATCCTCTTTTGATTCTGTAATAATTCTTATTATATCACTTGCATCTTCATTAAAGGTTGTTACTATACTTAGATAGTCAGTGGCCCTACTCATAGCCAAATAAACCTTATTTAAATCACCTACAAAGTCATTTACTTGATAATCTTGCTCTGTATCATTTATTGTTTGATTATATAACATTTCTAACTCACATATTATTATCGCTTTATATTCTAAATTCTTTATTGTATATATATTTGCTATTGTCGTTCCTACCTTCTTACTTATGTTTGTTAAGTTATCTTCTGCACATATATAAGGAATTTGTGCTTCTTCTAATGCCTTTTTTAACATGTATTGAAAATAAATAGTTTTTCCACTTTTTAATTTCTTCTTATTATAAGGATATACAATAGCAACTTCAGAATAATCAAGACCTTTTTGGCTTATCAAATATTCGATTTCCCATATTACAGAACTTATTTGGTCATCTAAATCACTTACTTTTATTATATCAACCGACTTATTACCACCTCTAAGTGCTTTTGTATTAAAAAAAGTATTAAACTTTGTATTAGGTCTTAATTCATTAATATAAGCATTAGAATTATTTGAAAAATTATTTGTAAAATCAACAATTTCTTTAGCTTGCCTATAATTTTTATTTAATATGATTTTATCATCAAACTCTATATTACTATATAGTTTCCTAAATATATTTAATCTATTAAAGATATTTAAAGAGTTACAAGAATACACATTAAATATGAATTTTGTTTTATATAAAAACTCTCTTATAAAATCTATTTCATAATCTAAAAAACTTTCTGCTTCATCAATAAAAATAGCCTTAAACATGTTTTTATTCTTTATAATGTTTTGTGCTTGCTTTACAAGATTATTAAATGTTTTTTCATAATCATTTTTTAACATATTGTAGTCAATGATTAGATTATATTTTTTAGCTAATTTAAATATAAAAGAGCTAAATGTATGAACTTCTAAATTGTTGTTATCTTTATATAATAATTCAATTCTTTCTCGAAGTTCATTACATAGTTGTTTTGTATGTGTAAATATTAGTAATTTATGATGTGGATATACTTTTGCCAGTTTTATAGCTCTAGAAAGCATATTTGCCGTTTTCCCTATACCAGAACCGCCTTCAATAAGTGTATTTCCATATTTAATAGAAATAGCATCTTTAATTTGAATTTCTTCCATCATAGTTGCTGTATATTTATAGTCATCATTGTAGAAGGAAATTTTTTTAAATTTTTCGTTTAGGTGAAGTGTGTCATTTATTATATAGTATTCTGAACATATATCTAATAAAAATAAATTTAAATTTATTTCATCATTTTTTTCCTTAAGATATTCATCCAGTGAAGCACTAGCCATTATATCTTGAAGCTTATTTTTATCTATTATATTATTATTCACAAATTCTTCAAACTCATAAGCTTCGTCTACTTCAACATATGGCATAATATAAACATAATTATAGCTTATATTTCTATTCTTTTGTCCCATTTTTAGTTTCAAAAGCTCATATTCCTCATGCATAACTTCAAGTAACTCTTCTTCCAAAATAAAATATATATCTTCTGTTGTATCCATAAATTTTATAAATAAAATTTTTCCATCTTTTACATACAACAAGTCAGTATTTATTCCTTTAAAAGGAGTAACTTTTGGCACTACTTTAACGTCCTCATTGATATTTTCGTAAAATACTTTCTCGAATTCTTTCAATTTCAGGGCGTCTAACTGAGAGTTTATATTTATGTATTGGCTCACTTACATTACCTCCTTCTGTTATAATTAATTATACCATTTTAAACTATATTTTTATATATACTTTTTATAGGCAAATTTAGCAAACAAATTCAAAATAAGTACAAATAAATACAAAACTATTAAAGAAAATTTGCAATAACTATAGATATTTATTGTTATAAAATATTTTATGTAGATAATAAATTGATAAATTTCATAATTAATGTTTAAAATAATAAGTAAAATCTTTAAAATGGCGAATCTTCTCGTCTAGAAACATAAAAACTTAGTACTAAAAAATTTAAAAACCTGCTAATAAAATAGATTGATTTTTAGCAGGTTTTATTTATAATCTTCGTATATTGATGCTATTATATTAAATTTTATATTTTACTGTAACATTTAATTTTTATTTTCTGATATGATACTAAGACTTGATATATCTGTATAAATCGCATAAAAAACAGGATAACGATTTTGATATAACTCGTTTACAAATGTACCTTGCATTCTTACAGGAAAAATATGACCATCTGTATGACACAAACGGAAAACCACTTCAAAAGTCTCTCTCTTAGAAATTGCTTCTCGTAATGTATTAAGTACTATTTGTAAGTCATCTTGTAATACCGGTGAAAGAACATCAAAGTTTGCAGATGAAACAACGTGTGCAGAATATCCAGTGAATTCAAGCATTTTTTGATTAAAATAAAGTAATTTCAAATTTTCCATACAAGCAAATTTGACAATACCATCAGTAGCCATTTCCAATAATACTTTTATATCTCTAGGATTTATGTGAAATGACATACTATCCATAGAATCATCCGAAAATACATGATAAGAATTTTTCCCATGGCTTTTTGCATAATAAAGTGCTTGGTCTGCTTTTTCATATAACTCAGAATATACGCAACCATGTTCAGGATACATTGCTACACCAATACTACATGTAATAGAAAACTCCGCTTGCTCAGCAAATTTCTTCTGATTAATTTTAGAACATAAACGCTCTAATTTATCTATAAGTACATAGTTATTGCTATTAAAATTTTTTATCAATACTACAAACTCATCTCCACCAATACGTCCTACAATATCATCCTCTCGAAATTGAGATTTCAATTCTAATGCAAATTCATTTATAATAAAATCTCCAAATGCATGACCATATTTATCATTTACATTTTTAAAATCATCAATATCAAATATTAGAAAAACATGTTCTGAATCTTGATTGTTCTTGTTTTCTAGAAATGAACTAATAAATTCCTCTGTTACCCCCTTATTGTAAAGGCCAGTAAGAGAATCAAGTTGTGAGCGTTCAAGTAGTAATAATTCTCTATTTTTTTCCTCATCTATATTTTTACGATAAGATATCATACGAACAGATTCATCTGATGTCCAAAAGAAAATTCGTGCATTAATTCTAATCCAGTGATAATTTTCCCCATCTTTCTTAATTAAAAAATCATAGCTTATATTATTAATTCCGCTATTATAACACTTAAGAACATTTTCTGGTAAGAACGTCTCTAAATAACCCTGTGCATACTCTCCTTTGATTTGTTCTTTAGCAATTGTATATAGTGCTTCATCATAGGGTGTATTAAGCCCTAAGCCAAACTCATGAAAATATCTATTTGAATCTTCACAACCAGCTCTATTATTAGTAACATCAATCTCAAAAATATTTTCATAAAGTTCTTCAGTAGATTGACTTAACAACTTTTGATATTCTAATTTCTGAGAAACACTAAGCTTCATTATTTGACTTTTATACTTCTTAAGTACACGTGTAATTGTAAAAAGTACAAATATTATAATCAAAATTATAACTGCAATTCCTTTTAAAAATTGTATCTGAAGTTGCTTACTCATTACAGTCAAATCAGTCTCTAAAACAAGATGCCATTTTAAACTAGGTATATACTGACATACAACATAACTTTTTGATTTTTCAGATGAATGCCAAAAACTCCTCTGCTCTTTTTTATTATTTAATATTAACTCCTTTGAATCAGATAAATCACTACTAGAATTTTCAAAGAAATTTATATGCTCATAACCAGTTTTTTCTGATGTTAATTGTACAAATCCCTTATCATCAATTAAATGTGCTACAACATCAAATTTATCATCATATTCTTTAAGCAACATTTGTAATGAATTAACCTTTAATCCAACTCCTATAATTCCCATAGTTGATCCATCATCATCTTTTATCTTACAATTTACAAATACTGTAATACTATTATTGCTTGCTTCATCATTATCAACATTTAATGAATATTCATCATTACTCTTTAAGAAATTATAATACCATTGATTCTCTGAATTATTAACACTAAGATTTCTATCAAGCCCATTAAAATGATAATAGTTATTTGTTTTAGCAGATACTAGAAAAATAGAATCATATGAGTATTTATTCTTGTATGCATTCAAGTAATCTTGTAATTTATAAGTAAATTCCTCATCATTTATATGTTCTTTCTCACCATCTAAAAAGTTTTTTAATAAACTATCATTTGCCATGGTAAGAGATACATTTATAGGTTCTGAAAGGAGTTTATCTATCTGATAATAGATACCTTCAGCAGCCAATGTGGATACATGCTCAATATCATTTTTAAAAATATTAGTATTAGATTGGTATCCAATTACAGAAGTAGCTACAAAACCAAGAGTAATAATAGTGCAAACAATAACATTTGTATGTAAAAGTGTATTTTTTTTCATAGTATGTCCCCTCTTTAACCCTCACTTTGGCTTCATTGTATTTTCACCTTCTTTAAATATAATTATTTCAAGTAGTAAACTCTTTAAAACTTTAAATTTTTATATTCATCTGTTACTTTTTATAAAACAACAGAAATATACAAATACATCATATAAAGAACATCATCAAAATTAAAAGTCTAAAAAGATTTATATTTTTTTCAAATATATTATTTATCGTTCACAATAACGTTGATTAAAAGTTTTTTGATATGACATTCCTGTAGTCAATTCTGCCTAACTATAATTTGTCATATAATAGATTATTTTATCACTTCATTATATCAAACAAACTTAAATAATTATACAAACAATGTGTATATAAGGATTAATTTTATTAATTCTTTATAATTAATTAATCTTTATCCCCTTTATACTTATTTCAAATTGTATCATTTTAAGCCCTAAAAATTAAAAAACCACAGGATAAATCATTCTATCCTGTGGCAAATTTAAATTTTTAAAAATATTTTTGTTATCATTTAGATATTTATATTTTATTTTGCATATTCTATAGCTCTTGTTTCTCTTATTATACTTACTTTTATTTGTCCAGGATATTCAAGCTCATCCTCTATTTTCTTAGTCATATCTCTCGCTAATAAGTGTATTTCTTCATCATTTATGGCTTCTGGTTTTACCATTATTCTAATCTCTCTACCAGCTTGTATAGCAAATGATTTTTCTACACCTTCGTATGAATTAGCTATTTCTTCTAATTTTTCAAGTCTCTTAATATAAGCTTCTAAAGTCTCTCTTCTAGCACCAGGTCTAGCAGCTGATATCGCATCTGCTGCTGTAACTAATACAGCTTCTACGGTCTGAGGCTCATAATCTCCATGATGTGTACTCATAGCATGTATAACTTCTTTAGATTCCTTATAACGTCTAAGTAAATCCATACCTATTTCAACATGTGTACCTTCCATTTCATGGTCTACAGCCTTACCTATATCATGTAATAAACCAGCTCTCTTAGCTAATCTAATGTCTGCACCTATCTCAGCAGCCATTATACCAGCTATATGAGCAACTTCTATAGAATGTTTAAGAACATTTTGTCCATAACTAGTTCTATAATTAAGTCTACCTAATAATCTTATTAATTCTGGATGAATTCCATGTACACTAGTTTCAAATGCAGCTTGTTCACCATATTCTTTTATAATATTGTCAACTTCTTTTCTCGCTTTTTCAACCATTTCTTCAATTCTAGCTGGATGTATTCTTCCATCTGCTATTAATTTCTCTAGAGCAATTCTTGCAATTTCTCTTCTTATTGGATCAAATCCTGATAAAATTACTGCTTCTGGAGTGTCATCTATTATAAGGTCTATCCCTGTTAAAGTTTCTAGAGTCCTTATATTTCTACCTTCTCTACCTATTATTCTACCCTTCATTTCATCATTAGGTAAGCTTACTACTGTAACAGTAGTTTCAGCTACGTGATCTGCTGCACATTTTTGAATTGCATATCCTATAATTTCTCTTGATTTCTTATCAGCTTCTTCTTTAGCTTGACCTTCTATCTCTTTTATCATTATAGACATTTCACGTCTTACATCTCTCTCAGCATTTGTTAAAATAATTTCTTTAGCCTTATCAGATGTAATTCCTGATATGCTTTCTAATTTTTCCAATTGTTGAGTTTTTATTACTTCGACTTCTTCTTCTTTCTTTTCAACTGTCTTTAATTTTTCACTTAGATTTACTTCTTTAGATTCTAAATTTTGTAATTTTCTATCTAAGACTTCTTCTTTTTGTACTACTCTTTTTTCATACTTTTGTACTTCTGTTCTTCTTTCTTTGTTTTCTCTTTCAGCTTCTGTTCTCCACTTATGGATCTCTTCTTTAGCTTCTAATAACTTTTCTTTCTGTACTGTTTCTGAGTCGTGGTGTGCTTTATCTATTATTTCTTTGGCCAAGTTTTCAGCTTGTCCAAGTTTTGCTTCAGATATATTTTTTCTAACAAAATATCCAGCTATAATACCAACAGCTGCACCTATTACAATCATTACTACACTATCTATGACATCCACCTCCTTCGTTAATAATCCCAAAATGTCATCACTATGATTAAAAAATATTCCTAATAATTAAAATTAAATTTAGATATTTTATCCTCACTTAATTTTATAATTTTTTCAACATTGTGTCAAGCTAATAGGGAGCGTGGTATGTCCTTATTTAATAGTTATTTTTTTATATTTTCACTTATTTTTCAACAACGTCTTCTGATACCAAAGTACCGGCTTCTTCACTAACCTCATTTAAATTGTAAAATGTTCTAACTTTTTCATCTATTTCATTAGTTAAATCCATATTATCCTCTAGGAATTTTTTTACATTTTCCCTTCCTTGTCCAAGTTTAGTATCATTGTAACTATACCATGAACCTGATTTTTTAACTATATCTATGTCAGCAGCTATATCTAAAAGATCTCCAATTTTTGATATACCTTCTCCATACATTATATCAAATTCAGATTGTTTAAATGGTGGTGCTACTTTGTTTTTAACAACCTTAACTCTTGTTCTGCTTCCTATAACCTTGTCACCTTGTTTTATTGTGTCTATTTTTCTAACATCCAATCTAACTGATGAGTAGAACTTTAATGCACGTCCTCCAGTAGTCGTTTCTGGATTTCCAAACATTATTCCTACTTTCTCTCTTAATTGGTTTATAAATATAGCAACACAATTTGATTTTTTAATCGAACCAGTTAATTTTCTAAGTGCTTGAGACATAAGTCTAGCTTGTAAACCTACATGAGAATCACCCATATCTCCGTCTATTTCTGCTTTTGGAACCAATGCTGCAACTGAATCTATTACTATTATATCAATTGCACCACTTCTTATTAATGCCTCTGCTATTTCTAAGGCTTGTTCTCCTGTATCTGGTTGAGATATGATTAGATTATCAACATCCACACCTAATGCTTTTGCATATACTGGGTCAAGTGCATGTTCAGCATCTATAAATGCAGCTATTCCTCCATTTTTTTGAGCTGATGCTACACAACTAAGTGCAACAGTCGTCTTACCAGAAGATTCTGGACCATATATTTCAACTATTCTCCCTCTAGGTAGACCTCCTATACCAATAGCTATATCTAAACCGATTGCTCCTGTTGATATAACATCTATAGACATAGACGTTGCTTCTCCCAATTTCATTACTGAACCTTTACCAAAATCTTTTTCAATTTTACCTAAAGCTTCATTCAACGCTTTTAATTTTTCTTGATCTACACTCATCTCTATACCATCCCTTCATTTATCTACAAACATTTGTTCTCTTGTTATATATTAATTATATAACATAAATCAAACCTAGTCAATTTAAAAACGCTCCTAATGATTATATTTTTATTTGCTACATTTTATTTATAAACCATTATCAATAATTATATACACAAAAGAAAATATTACCGAAAAAGAAAAGAGGTATACTATAATAGTATACCCTTTTTTACATTTTTAAAGTTTTAAGTTGCTATTTTTTATTTATTAATCAATCAATTTATGTTTTTTAAATGATAATATTCTATTTTGAAGACATGAAAAGTTCTTTATTTTTATATAGGTATTCCCATCCAGAATATAAAGTAAGCAGTGTTGCTATAAGTATAAGAATTCCACCTATATTTAGTATTAATTCATTTTCAAACTGAGCTCCTAACAATAAAATCACTACTGATACCATTTGAGTTATAGTTTTAAGTTTTCCACTGCCACCAGCTGCTATTACTTTTCCATCAGCAGCTGCTATAGCCCTCAATATACTAACTGTAAGTTCTCTAGCTACTATTATAATTACCATCCAACTACTTACTAGACCATCTTCTATCATACATGTAAGTGCTGAGATTACTAATAATTTGTCTGCTAATGGGTCCATAAACTTCCCAAAATCAGTGACTAAGTTATACTTTCTAGCTATTTTTCCATCTAGTGCATCAGTAATTGAAGCTACTATAAAAATAATACAAGCTAATAAAAACTTGTTTGGTACATTAAATAACATTATTAAAACAAATACTGGAATTAAAAATATTCTAAACAAAGTTAATTTGTTAGGCAAGTTCATATACAACATCTCCCATTAAATCGTATTCCATTGCATCATTTATTTGAACACTTACGAATTCTCCTACTTCAAGATTATCTACACTTTTTACATATACTATACTATCAATTTCTTCTGCATCGCCCTGTGTTCTTCCTGTATATACATTATCTTCTATTTGCTCTTCTATTAGTACTTCATATGTTTTTCCTATCTTTTTATCATTAAGTTCTTCAGATATTTTTTGTTGAATCATCATTAAAGTATCTCTTCTTTGTATTTTTACTTCTTCATCTATATGATTTGGTAATTTATCTGCTGGTGTATCTTCTTCTCTTGAATATGCAAATGCACCCAACCTATCAAATTTAACTTCTTTGACAAAATCTACAAGCTGTTTAAAATCTTCTTCTGTTTCACCAGGAAAACCTACTATTATTGTAGTTCTAAGTATAGCATCTGGTATATTCTTTCTTATAAGTTTAATTTTATTTAATATATCCTCTTTACTAGTTTTTCTATTCATTAACTTTAAAATACTGTTACTTGCATGTTGTATTGGCATATCAAAATAGCTACATATATTATCATGTTCTTTTATAACTTTAATCAATTCTTCTGTTATTGATTCTGGATATGAGTACATGACTCTTATCCATTTAAGCTCATTTATCTTTGCAAGTTCTTCTAAAAGTTCTGGTAATCTCTCTTTACCATATAAATCAAAACCATACTTTGTAGTATCTTGAGCTATAACTACAAGTTCTTTTACTCCAGATTCAGCCAATTTATTTGCTTCTTTAATTATATCTTCAAATCTTCTACTTCTATATTTACCTCTAAGCTTAGGTATTATACAATAAGTACAATTATTGGAACATCCTTCTCCAATTTTTAAGTATGCCATATAGCTAGGCGTAGATAGATATCTTGGTAAGTCCTCATTAAATACAAACTCTATATCATCAAGACTTACAATTTGATGTTTCTCACTCAAATCTTTAAGTATATCATCTATATTTTGGTAGCTTCCTGTACCAACTATTGCATCTATTTCTGGAATTTCAGTTTTTAATTCCTCAGAGTATCTTTGAGCTAAACATCCTGTTACTATCAACACCTTTAGATTCCCAGTCTGTTTTAATTCTGCAAATTCTATTATTGTGTCAATTGATTCCTGCTTAGCTGACTCTATAAACCCACAAGTATTTACTATAATTACATCAGCTTCTTCAAAATCTCCTATCAATTTATAACCTTTTTTATTTAAAATTCCCATCATTATTTCTGCATCCACCAAATTTTTTGAGCATCCTAATGATTCTAATGCTATCTTTAACATTTTTTCTCTCCTTCCAATATGCTCTCATATAAGCCTATAACATATTCTAGGGCTTTTTGTGTGTCATCAAAATTTACAATTTTATTGTACTTATATTTTTCCACTGAATGCATATAAAGTGGGTCGTAATATTCTATAAGATATTTTTTTACAAGTTCTTCATATTTGCCTAATTCTAATAAATCAACATATTCATCTACTGCTTTATGACCCAATCTTTTTCTGAATTTATTTATACACTCTTTTAAAACCAATATATTATCTTCATCTTTACCATAAATATAATCTCTACAAAGTCTATTGACTCTATTATCAATATCACATTCCAGTAGTATATGATACCCATCTCGTATCATTGCATCGAAGATTTCATTAGGAACTGTGACACTTCCAACTCGCTTACTTTCACTTTCAACAAATATATAATCCTTTTTTGAGAAAAATATACTTTCAAATAATTTAGTTTCAAAGTTCTTTTGAGATGGTGGCTTCTCATCAAATGTTATAAAACCAAAAGTTGAACCACTATTTTTAGCTATGCCCTCTAAATCTAATACATCTATTTCTTTTTTCTTCAATAAATGCAACAAATCAGTCTTTCCTGAGCCAGTTAATCCATGCACAGATATAAAGTTCTTTGTATTCATTATATTTCTTAAGTAATCCAATACAAAGTTTCTATAAGCCTTATATCCACCTTCAAGTTGATAAACATTTACACCTAATGATGACAATACATTTACTATACTTCCACTTCTCATTCCGCCTCTTGCACAATATATGACAATATTATCATAATTTGCTGTAAGCTCTGCTGCTTGTAAATATATATCCTTTAGCTTATACGATACATAATCAAATCCCTTTTGTATTGCTTCATGCTTTCCCTGCATCTTATAAATAGTTCCAACTTCATTATGCTCATTGTTTTTAAAAAGAGGCATATTAAAAGCATTTAATATATGGTCTTCTTCATATTCCCCTTCTGTTCTTACATCTACAAAAACTACTTTTTCTAGCTTAAGTGCCTTTTCTATTTCTATAACCGACAATTCTATTCACCTTCTAAATTCTGCAAATCTTGTTTGCTTATTAGTACCTTTCTTGGCTTACTTCCCTCGCTAGCTCCAATTATACCTCTTTCTTCCATAGAGTCAATAAGTCTAGCTGCTCTATTAAATCCTATTTTAAATCTTCTTTGCAACATAGAAGCAGATGCTTGACCACTTTCTACAACAAATTCTATTGCCTCACTTAAAAATTCATCCTCATCGCTAGATTTTGATGTATTAACTTTAGATATAGTTTCAATTATATCTTCCTCATACTTTATTCCATCCTTAACCTGGTCTTTTACAAAATCAATTACTCTTTCTGACTCACTTTCTGATATAAATGCACCTTGAAGTCTAACTGGTTTTGCCGCTCCAAGTGGATAAAATAGCATATCACCTTTACCTAAAAGTTTCTCTGCCCCACCCATATCAAGTATTGTTCTTGAATCAGTTTGAGATGACACTGCAAATGCTATTCTAGACGGTATATTAGCTTTTATAACACCTGTTATAACATCAACGGATGGTCTTTGTGTAGCTACAATCAGGTGCATTCCAGCAGCTCTGGCCATCTGAGCTAATCTACAAATATAATCCTCTACATCATTTGCGCTTGCCATCATTAAATCTGCTAACTCATCTATTATTATTACTATTTTAGGTAATTTTTCCTCTGATTTTTCATTATAACTTGTTACATCTTTTACTTGAGCATCTGCAAATAGTTTATATCTTCTATTCATCTCTGTCACTGCCCAGTTTAAGGCATTAGCAGCTTTTTTAGGGTCTGTAACTACAGGTATCAGAAGATGTGGTATTCCATTATAATTTGCAAGTTCAACCACTTTTGGGTCTATTAAAAGTAATTTTACTTCATCAGGGTTTGCCTTATATAATATACTACTTATCAAAGTGTTTACACAGACACTCTTTCCTGAACCTGTAGAACCAGCTATAAGTAAATGTGGCATCTTACCTATATCTCCAATTATAATTTTGCCTGCTACATCTTTCCCAAGCCCCATTGCAAGAGGAGAATCAAAATTATTAAACTCTTCACTTTCTAGAACTTCTCTTACTCCAACCATTTGAGCTTCCTCATTTGGAACTTCTATTCCAATTGCACTTTTCCCAGGAATTGGCGCTTCAATTCTTATACTTTTAGCTGCTAAACTTAAAGCTATATCATCAGTTAAGTTTACAATTTTACTTACTTTAACCCCTGGACTTGGCTGTATCTCATATCTTGTTATAGTTGGACCAACTGTAACTTGATTAATCTTTGCTTCTACTCCAAAATCTGAAAGTGTCTTTTCTAAAAGAGAGGCATTTTTTAAAACCTTCTTTTTGCCATTTTCATCAGATTTTTTATTTACTTTATTTAAAAGTTCAACACTAGGTTTTTTATAATTTGAATAGTCTTCATTATTTGACTCTGATACAATGCTTATTGGTTGAGTTTTTTCTACATCTAAATTAGATTTGCTTATATCAACTTTCTTTTCTGGTTTAGTCTCCACAACTGAATTTTCATTTGTAGCTTTCTGTAACTCTTTTAAAACATCTAGTTCTGGCATACTTTGAGTTCCTTCTAATATTTCTAAATATTCATCTTCTGCCTTGTTAAAACCAACTATTTTAATAGTCTTATCGTCTACACCATCACCATTTTCTTCTTCTAAATATTCATCTTCTTCATCTTCATTGTCACGGCCTTTTGACATTAACCCTTTAAAAAATCCAGGCTTCTTATTTACAGTAGTATCGTCCACTTCATCAGTTATCATATCTATTGCAGATTTTTTCATATTTGAAATTTTATCTTTAAAAGTTAAATTACTGTCTTTTGATGCTTTAGATTTTGACTTTGCATTTGATACCAAATCTTTTATAGAAATATTAAATATAAACATTATAGAAAGTATAAGAGCAAATATACTTATTAGCCATCCACCTGCTATACCAAATATTTTACTCATATAATACGCAATGGTTGTTGCTATTAAGCCACTACCTTGTCCACTTACACCCAATTTCATAACATCATCAAACATATTACCTTTTAGTGGGCTATCTACAGGAAGAGTTCCTGCATTTAACAATCCATAAAATACAAAAATAAATAAAATAATTATGTAGTATAATTTAGTCTTTCTCAATCTATATATATATTCATTTCCATCAAAAAACCCTAGAAGTCCTGTTATAATTACTATAAATGGTATTGCTATGGAAAGTCCTCCAAATAATCCTTTAAAGAGATTTTGCATTATCACAGGTATCCATCCCATAGAATTAGAATTTAAACTATATAATAAAAATACACCTATAAATATTGTTATCAAATTATGATATTCTGCATTAAAGCTTAAGGTATTTACCTTCTTTTTTTTCTTCTTTTTCGTGGCCATTAATATCACTCCTTATTTTTAGCAAGTTTTACCCCTTCATAGCAAAAAGTGCTAATGCCTTAACACTAACACTCCTACTTTATTACATCATTATATCATAAATTTTATTATTTAAACAAATTTTAATCATTATTTTTTTCTTCCTCTGATTCTTTTATAAGGTCTTTTAATTTTTTAATAGCATCTTTTAATCCACCAACTTCATCTATAAGCCCGTAATCTACAGCTTCTTTTCCTATTAAAACACTACCAACATCACTTATAAGCTCATCTTTCTCATGCATAAGTTTATCAAGTATATCTCTTTCGATATTAGATGTTCTTATGATAAATTGAATTATTCTCTCTTGCATCTTTTTAAAATACTCGAAAGTTTCATTTATACCTATTACAAGTCCAGTTGTTCTTACAGGATGTATAATCATTGTTGCAGTTGGAGCTATAAATGAGTAATCACCTGCAGTAGCAAGAGGAACACCTATACTATGACTTCCCCCTAATACAAGAGTAACTACTTTTTTGGATGTACTATTTAAAAGTTCTGCAATAGCTAGACCTGCCTCAATATCTCCTCCAACAGTATTTAAAACAACTAGTACTCCTTTAACATCATTACTTTCCTCAATTGAATAAAGCATTGGAATTATATGTTCATACTTTGTAGCTTTTTTCTGAGGATTTCCTATAAAATGACCTTCAATTTCTCCAATTATAGTTATACATTGGGTATCTTTAGGAGGCTGAGGAGGCATCTCACTAGTGCCAAATTGTTTTATACATTCTCTTTCCTCACAGCTAGAATCTCTTCTACAATTATCTTTATCAAATGTTTCATTATCATCTTTATAATCTTTCATAAAAAAACTCCTATCAAAATATATTTAACTTAGTTTTGCCAAATAAATCAAATATATTAAGATATACGAAAAATTATTAAATTTTGAATAAAAGTAATTGCATTACGATTCTTATTTTACATAAAATTGTTGGTGTATTGCATGTACTGCTGTATGCATATCTTCTTCACTAACTAAACAAGATATAGTCATATTTGAATCTGATGTTTGTAAAAGAGATACTCCTGCTTTTGATAAACCTCTAACTACTTTTGACATGATACCAGACATTTCATCAGCTATTCTTGAACATATCAATGTTACTTTAGCACAATCTCTATTTACTTCATAATCTAATTCAAATTTATCTAGTATTTCTTTTAATTCTTTTATATCAGCATCTTCAATAACAAAGGCTTTTTCTGATATAAAGAAATTTATCATATCTATATTTATAAGTTTCTTTTCTATTTCATTTAATACTTCTGTAAACACTTCTTCTGCTGATTTAATCTTAACTTGAGCAACACTATCTTTATTTGCAACAGCAACTTTAAGGTCTTTTTCTTGTTCATATTCTATATTTTGTTCTAAATGCTTACATAAAGAACCTATTTTTGTACCTTCAAAAGTTGGATTCATTGTATTTTTTATTGCTAGAGTTATATTTCCACTTTTAGCTAACTGTACTGCTCTTGGATGTATTACCTTAGCTCCTTTATCTGCCATTTGAAATACTTCTTCATAATCTATAAAACTCAATACTTTAGCATTTGGTTCTACTCTAGGGTCTGCAGTCATTATACCATCTACATCAGTGTAAATTTCAACTGTCTCACATTCTAAAGATTTACCAATAGCAACTGCTGATGTATCACTTCCACCTCTTCCAAGAGTAGTTACTTCACCATCATCTGTTACACCTTGAAATCCAGCTATAACAACAACTTTGCCATCATCTAATGCTCTTTTTACCTTTTTAGGGTTTATATATTTTATTTTAGCATTAGAATACTCATCACTTGTAATTATACCTGCTTGTTGACCAGTAAAGAAAACAGATTCTATACCTTTTGCATTTAATAAATTAGCAAGAATTGTCCCTGATATTATTTCACCACAAGACATTATTAAATCAAGTTCTCTTTTATTTGGTTCATCATTTACTGAATTACACAGATTTATAAGTGTATCTGTTGCATATGGAGCGCCCTTTCTACCCATTGCTGAAACTACTAATACTAATTGTAACTCTTCATCATTATCTCTGTATGCTTTTACTATCTTACATACTTCATTCATTTTTTCATATGATTCTACTGATGTCCCACCAAACTTTTGCACTAAAATACTCATTTTTTCCTCCTAAATATATCCCTCATATTCTATAATTATCATATCATTGCCTATTTTTTTTACATTTCTCCATGGAACTTCTAAAAATGACTTATCTTTTCTTCTGGCAAAAAAGCCTTTTTCTTTTGGAATTAAAAGCGCCAATATCCCGCCTGTAGTTTCATCTAGTATAAGGTCACACTCTCCAATAACTCCTAATCTTTCTCCTGTGACTAAGTTAACTATTTCCTTACCTGCTATTTCAGATAAATTCATATTTTATACCTCCAGAGATTCACTTTTTAAAATATTAATCCAAATGCAGAATATCTTCTACATCTCTTCCAACTATACATGTACCAATATTTTCTATATTGAATACCTTATCAACAACTTTTTTTACTGAATTAATATCAACATTATTTATACATTCAAGTATTTCATCTGTAGTTTTTACTTTTTTACTCAACAACATAGATTTACCAGTAGACATCATTCTACTGCTAGTACTTTCTAAATCCAATATATAATTACCTTTTAGTTGTTCCTTACTTTCAAATATTTCTTTTTCTGTAAGATAATTTTTTCTTATATTTTCAATTTCTTCTTTTATTAAATTATAAACATCTTGCAAATTTTCTGTACTCATACTTGCGAATATACCTAATTCACCACATTTTCTGTATAGTGTTTGTGACGAGTATATTGAATATACTAAACCTTTTTCCTCCCTTATCTTCTGAAAAAGTCTTGAGCTTATACTTCCACCAAAAATATTGTTTACCACCGCCATTGAATAAACTTCATCATCATTTTCAAATGGAATACCTTTTAGACACATAGCTAAGTTTACCTGTTCAGTATCTTTGTTTTTTGATATAAAACAAGGATTAAACTTGGCCTCAGTTATGTCTATACTTAAGTTTCTCTTTTTCCAGTTTCCAAATTTAGATTTAAGTTTATCTACCATATCATCAAAATCAAAGTTTCCAACTATAGAAATAACAGCATTATTTGGAATATAATATTTGTTTAAGTACTCTAACATAGACTCCTTAGTTATATTGTATAGAGAATCTTTTGTCCCAATTATATTCATCCCTAAACCATCATTAGCATATATATTTTCGACTAATAAATCATAAGATAAATCGTCTGGAGAATCTTCATACATCTTAAGTTCCTCCAATATTATAAGTCTTTCCTTATCTATATCATTTTTATCAAATCTAGAATTTAGTATCATATCACTTAATACATCTATTCCTGTATCTATATGCTCATCTATTAATTTTACATAATAACATGTACATTCTTTACTTGTAAATGCATTGATTTGCCCACCTAAATTGTCAATTGTGCTAGCAATCTCTTTTGAGGTTCTATTTTTGGTTCCTTTAAACATCATATGTTCTATAAAATGAGAAGTTCCACTTACCTCTTCTTCTTCTATTCTAGACCCTGCATTTATCCAAATACCTAACGTTATTGACTTTAGATATGGTATTTCTTCCCCAATTATTGTAAGCCCATTTTCCAGTATTTTTGTCTTATACATTACATTCTCCTAAAAATTTATTCTTTATGTTACATTGGATTATTGAAAACACTATGTTCTAATTCTATTTATTTTTATATGTATTACATTATAAGTCAGTCTTTTAATTAATTCAACTACAACTTATACAATCTTAATCAAATATTTATACTTTGTCTACTTAAATACATCACTAAGTTTACCTGGTTTTAATCCTTTTTCTCTTACAATTGCTATAATATCATCTATACATTTTGTCGTTGCATCAGTTGGGTGCATTAAGATTATACTACTATCTTTAATATCTTTTTTCTTCATTCTATCTATAATTACTTCTGGTTGATCTTTATATTTCCAGTCTATAGTGTCAGCATCCCATTTAATTGAAGTATATCCTAATTCTTTAGCAGCCTTTACTGTTTCTGCTCCAAAAGAACCTGCTGGAGCTTGAAAAAACTTAGTCTTCTCATTTATAATTTCTTCAATTATCTTTTTAGAGGTTTCTATTTGTTCATAGTTATCCTCATATGATAGTGTCGAATAATCTAAATGTTTGTATCCATGATTGCCTATTTCATGCCCTTGTTTCTTTATCTTCAATAATTCGTCTTTATTTTTTTCTGCCCACTTCCCAGTTACATTAAAAGTAATCTTTACATTCTCTTTTTTAAGAGTTTCCAAAATAGATTCTATGTACTCTGTTTCCCATCCAAGGTCTACGTTGCATGTTAATGCAACGTATCCACTTTTATCTTTTGTACCTCTCTCATATGGTAAATCTACTCCATTAAACAAGTTAAAAACGGGCTTATTGTTAAACAATTTTAATACCATTACCCCTCCTGATAATCCTAATAATATCACTAAAATTAGTATTATAATTTTTTTGAGCTTACTCTTATTAAGTACCATCATTATCATTAAAACTCCCCCTAATTATGTACAAATTGTTTCTTATTTAATACTATTAAAGGAAAGCTCTATTTATGCACTAAATATAACATAAACCTTTCTCTGTATATCAATAAAAAATTCTATTAAAAATCTCTTAAATAAACCTATATTATTAAACAGCTTTTTAATTAGCTCTTTACTTTTCCTATCATTTTAGAATTTCCTACAGTACTTTCTACTGTTACTTTTAATACAATAGTATGTAATACATTTTATATAAAAAGCCTCTGTTAGAAAGAGTAACAGAGGCTTTTTATTTCATGTTCAAAAGTTTAATTTCATACTTGAAAATATATTATAATAACTAGAATATGTTTATGTAATTGTACTTTTGAAATCTATAAATAATCTTTAATTTGTTGATTTCTTTAAACTTTTTCTTTCTATAAAAAAGAGAGCCACTAAAAGCTGAACTACTGCAACAATTGAAATACAAATAAATGCAACATCTATTCCAAATACATTTGCTGTAGTATTTGTCATACCTCGTGATGTTACTGTAGCAGTTGTCATTACTGCAACAAAAACTGCTGAGCCAATAGCACCAGCTATTGTACGCAGTGAAGTAAGTAATGCTGTTCCATGAGCAATATTTTTTTCCCCAAGCACACTCATTCCCCAAGTAACAATAGGCATCATAATTAATCCAATAGCTATCAGACGTATAATATAAAAAGCAGAGATATACAATACTGAAGTATCTTTTCCTACAAAAGATACACCAAAACAACTTATTGCCAAGAATATACTTCCACATACAACTAGCTTTCGTATTCCAAACCTATCATAAAATCTACCTGCAAAAGGACTTATAAGTGCCATTACAAGAGAACCTGGCATCATAATGAGACCACACTTAGTTGCTGAAAATCCTCTTACTGTCTGGATATATATTGGAATTAAAGTGGAACCTGCCATCATTACAACATATAGAAGCATACTTATAATTACAGCAAGTCTATAACTTTTATTCTTAAGAATACGAAGTTCTAGGAATGGCTCTTTTGAGTGAATCTGACGCAAAGAAAATGCTATAATTGATACTATACCTACAAATAATGGTAAAGCAATATTTATACTGAAAAACTCAGTTGTTCCAATATTCCCAAGTCCAATCAAAAGACCACTAAATCCTACTGCACATAAAATCATAGAAAACGTATCAAATGATTGTTTTTTTGTCTCTATTACATTTTGTAACACTCTAGATGCTATAATAATATCAATAATACTTATAACTAAAGAAAACCAAAAAATAGCTTGCCAATTAAAAATATCAATGACAATTCCTGCTAGAGTTGGCGCAAATATTGGAGCAGCCCCAGCAGCCAAGCCGTATATACCCATTATGGAACCCATTTGCTCTGCAGGATAAATTGTTAAAATTATTACTTGTGTCATAGATAGCAACACTCCATTACCCATTGCTTGCAATATACGTCCAAACAAAAGAGGTGTAAATGAAGATGCACTAGCAGAAAGCAACAATCCTACCGCAAAAAGACTCATAGCACTAATGAAAAGTGGTTTTGTTGGAAATCTCCTAATCAAAAATGCAGTGGCAGGAACCATAATTCCCATAGCAAGTGTATATGCACTAGTAAGCCATTGAGCTGTTGTGGCTGATATATTTAAATCCCCCATCATAACTGGCAATGCAGTAGTAAGAGATGTCTGAAGTAATGAGCCAACTATAGATCCAATCAATAGTACAGCAAAAATCATATTTCTAGATTGCTTATTTAAATTCATGTCTTTACCTTCTTTCTGTTTTTATTAGCAACGCTTAAGAAATATCTTTATTTTTTATCTTCAAAAAACTTTATAATCTTTTTTTGAATACGTATATAAGCAATAGCATCTTCTGGACCTAGTGCTTTTAAAAATTCAACTGTATACTCTAAAAATTCTTTTTCATTTATTTTCTGCTGTTGTATTCCCTTAGGCATTAATTGAACTAGTGTCTGTCTACCATTTTGTGGGTCAACACAGCGCTCAATCATTTCCTTTGATTCTAACTGATTAAGAATAGCAGACATTCTAGCAGTACTAACATTCATAGTACTACTTATTTCTTTTGGGTTTACTTTTTTATTGTTTTTAGATAAATAACCCAATACAAATTTTTCACCACTTTGTATATCTGCAATTTTATCTTTATGTGGTATTTTTACCATCAACGTCTTAACCTTTCCAAGTTCAAGTGCTAATTCCATATAGTCCACATTATCACCTCCTTAATTGCTAACACTATTAGTAATTTACCATATATTGTCAATAAAATCAATATTAACATGATGTTTAATAGTCATTATCACATTAGCAATAAAATATTATAATAAGAGATTATATATTCGCAATGATACTTAATTATTTAGCACTTAAACTTCTCAAATATTTGTACTAAGTATATTTATACAATAAAAAAAGCAAAACCCTAAGATTTTGCCTTTAATTATTTAATATATTATTTATTTTTATGCTCTGGTTTTGGTAAAAGAACTTTTCTAGATAAGTTAACTCTTCCTTTTTCATCTATTTCTGTAACTTTAACTTCAACTTCATCTCCTATATTTAATACATCTTCAACCTTAGCGACTCTTTCATGAGCTATATGAGATATATGAAGTAATCCTTCTTTTCCTGGAAGTATTTCAATAAATGCTCCAAAATTCATTATTCTACTTACTTTACCTTTGTAAGTTTTTCCTACTTCTGGTTCAATAACTATATTATTTATAAGTTCTTGAGCTCTATTAATCATATCAATTTCAATACCTGATATGAATACTTCTCCAGTTTGTTCAATATCTATCTTAACTCCAGTTTCATCTATTATCTTAGTTATTATCTTTCCACCAGGTCCTATTACATCTTTTATTTTGTCAGGATTTATTTGCATTTTAACAATCTTAGGTGCATATGGTGAAAGCTCTGGTTTTGGTTGAGATATAGTTTTTCTCATTTCTCCTAGTATATGGATTCTACCTTCCTTAGCTTGTTTTAAGGCACGTTGTAGAACTTCTTTATCTATACCATCTATTTTTATATCCATTTGTATTGCAGTTATACCATGTTCTGTCCCAGCCACTTTAAAGTCCATGTCTCCTAAGTGGTCTTCCATACCTTGTATATCTGAAAGCACTGCTACCTTGCCATCATGCTTTATAAGTCCCATTGCTATACCTGCAACCATGTCTCTTATAGGTACACCTGCATCAAGCAGAGATAATGTTGAACCACATACACTCGCTTGAGATGTAGAACCATTTGAACTCAATACTTCAGAAACTAATCTAATAGCATAAGGGAAGTCTTCTTGAGATGGTATCACTGGTAATAAAGCTCTCTCAGCTAAAGCACCATGTCCTATTTCTCTTCTACCTGGACCTCTTGATGGTCTAGCTTCTCCAACACTATATGCTGGGAAATTATAGTGATGCATATATCTTTTGTTTTCTTCTTCATCTAATCCATCTAACTTTTGAACATCTCCTAAAGCACCTAAAGTAGCTACATTAAGTACTTGAGTTTGTCCTCTAGTAAATATAGCTGAACCATGAGCTCTAGGTATCATACCAGTTTCACACCATATAGGTCTGATTTCTTCTAATTTTCTATTATCTGGTCTTACATTTTCATGCACTATAAGTTTTCTTACTTCTTCCTTTATTATATCTTGTAATACTTCCTCTATATCACCAATAAGTTCTTCAAAATTTTCAATAGTTTCTTCAAAATGAGCTAGAGTTTCTTCTTTAACTCTATCCATCTTTTCCATTCTTTCTAATTTTTCAAAAGTTTGAACTGCATCTTTCATCTTAGCAGTTGCAAATTCACGAACCAATTGAGTTATTTCTTCCCCTGCATGGTATAATTCAACAACAATTTTTTCTTTTCCAACTTCTGCAACTATACCATCTATAAATTCAACCACTTTTTTTATTTCTTGATGAGCAAATAAAATAGCATCTAGCATTATATCATCTGGAACTTCATCTGCTCCAGCTTCAACCATCATTATTGCTTCTTTTGTACCTGAAACAACTAGATGCATTGAACTTTTCTCTCTTTGCTCTGCATTTGGATTTACAACGAATGCACCATCTACAAGACCAACACATACTGAACCTGTTGGGCCATTAAATGGTATATCTGATATAGAAAGTGCTATAGATGAACCTATCATTGCTACTATATCTGGTGTGCAGTCTTGATCTACTGATAAAACTGTTGCAACTACCTGAACATCATTTCTAAATCCTTTTGGAAATAATGGTCTTATTGGTCTATCTATCAATCTTGATGTAAGTATCGCTTTTTCTGAAGGCTTACCTTCTCTCTTTAAAAAACCTCCAGGTATTTTACCTACAGAGTATAATTTTTCTTCATAATCTACACTTAAAGGGAAAAAGTCTATTCCGTCTCTAGGCTTAGCTGACTTAGTTGTATTTACCATTACCATACTGTCGCTGTATCTAACTATACAGCTACCGTTAGTCATTTCACAAATTTTTCCTATTTCTACAGAAAGTTCTCTCCCTGCGAAATCCATTTTAAATATTTTATGTTCAAACATTAATGCTTGTCCTCCTCTTATTAAAAACACGTATATCACTCTATTTACTATATTATCAAAAATACTATAAATTAACAATATAAAAATTATCTTTGCCTATATATGCAAGAAGCTTATATTTCTGCTAATTAGAACAACTTATAGCTAATATATCCGGCCCTGTATGAGAGCAAATAGAAACTCCACCTCTAGTAAACAAGACTCTTCTTGCTTTTATTCTTTTATTTACTTCTTCTTTTAATATTTCATAATCATGTAGATTATCTCCACAACCTATTGTTACTATTTTCCCTTCTAAAGACCCTTCATTCATTTCTAAAATTATATCTACTAGTTTACTTGCTATATTTTTTACTCCTCTAACCTTGTTTACCAACTTAGCTTCCCCATTATCAAAGAAAAATATAGGTTTTATATTCAACATATTTCCTATTAAAGCAGTTGCTACTGGAACCCTTCCACTTTGTTTTAAGAAATCAAGGGTATATGGAGCAAAAAGTAATCTTATACTGCTACGAATGTTTTCTAACTCATTTATTATTTCTTCAAACCCCAAACCTTCTTCAACAAGTTCACAGGCCTTTATAACATATTGCCCACTACCAAGTGATAAGTTTCGAGTATCAAATATATGTATTTTTTCTTTTTCATTCATATCATTTTTAGCTATTACGGCACTTTGAAAAGTTCCTGAAGCATTTGATGCGCCTGTTAAACAGATTATATGGTATCCCTCTTCTATAAACTTATCAAATACTTCTTTAAACTCCATATATGTAGCTTGTGAAGTCTTAGGTATTTGTTTTATTTCTTTTACTTTCTTGTAAAACTCTTCTTTATCTATATCCACTCCTTCTATATATTCTCTATCATTAAAAATAACTGTAAGTGGAACTATTTCTATACAATCTTTCTCTGATATTTCATCTGGAATATCGCACAAACTATCACATACTAACTTTATTTTCAAAATAATTTCCTCCTTATTCTAACTAAATATTATAGTATAAAATTTCTATATTTATCTTGTCTTTCCTTTTTAATTGATTATGTATTTATATATTACCTTATATTCTTACCCAATATTATTCATTTTATAATTTTTTATAATGTATAAATTACTTTTATTATTAACTATTTTACTCTATAATAAATTAACTATAAAAAAGCAGGTATACACTATACCTGCTTTTTTATAAAGAATGAAATTACTTTCTTAATCCTAATTTAGCTATTAATGCTCTATATCCTTCAAGATCTTTTTCTTTTAAGTAAGCTAATAAGTTTCTTCTTCTACCAACCATTTTTAATAGTCCTCTTCTTGAATGGTGGTCTTTCTTATGAGTTTTTAAATGTCCATTTAGATCATTTATTCTAGCTGTTAATAAAGCTATTTGTACTTCTGGAGAACCAGTATCTCCTTCAACTCTTCCATATTCTTTGATTATTTCTGTTTTGTTTATCATTTAGATTACCTCCGTATTTTTTTAGAAACGCCTATTACTAAGCATTGATTGGAGTATTCAAAAGCTGAGTAATGGTTATTTTCCTTAATCATTTTATCATACATTACTTGTTTTTGCAAACATAGTTTTCATATACATAGTTTGTGTCATTAGACAATTGATTTTTTAAGTCATTTATTGAATTAAATTTTCTCTCATCCCTTATTCTTTCCAAAAATTCAACAATTATATTTTTACCATAAATATCTCTGTCAAATTCTAAAATGTTTGTTTCAATAGACAAAGATTTTCCATTAACTGTCGGGTTATAACCTACATTTGTAGCACCAAAATAAACCTCATCTCCAATATGTACAATAGAAGCATAGATACCTCTCTTTGGAACGAGCATATTATTCTTAAGGTCAATATTTGCTGTTGGGAATCCCATAGTTCTTCCAAGGTGTTTAGAATGTATAACACACCCTTCTAACTTGTAATTACGGCCTAAATACTCTTTAACATTAGTCATATCACCTTGGGATACTAAACTTCTAATATAAGTACTACTCACTCTTACATCATTTATTTTGATTGGTTTTATTACTTCCACCTCAAAACCAAATTCATCTTCTAAGCTTTTTAATAGATTGACATTCCCTTCTTTAGCTCTGGCAAACGTAAAGTCATGTCCAATCACTATTTTTTTAGCCTTTAATCTTTTTACTAGTATCTCCTCTACAAAATCATTTGCAGGTATTTTAGTCATATACTCATCAAATGGTATAATTACAACTATATCTATTCCCAATTCTTCTAATAAATTTATTTTGTCCTCATTACTTATAATATTTTTTGTTGAGTTTGGTCTAAAGTAGTTTACAGGATGATTTGCAAATGTAAATACAATACTCTGTATATTTTCTTTTTTTGCATATTCAACTGCTTTTTTTATAAGAACTTGATGTCCTTTGTGTATGCCATCAAAGTTCCCTATGGTAATGACACTTTCTTTTATGTTTGCTATTTCTGCTATAGATTTTATAATCACCATAATAAATTTTCCCCGCTAAAATTATAATTTACTCTTAACTTATTCACAAACTATTATAGCATAAGTAAAAGAGATAGACTATAGAAGTTATTATAGCACTATCTCTTTTGGTGTTTTTCAAATACATTGATTATATAAACATCTTATCGCTTTTAACACTTACTGTATTATTATGTTTTGATAATTTTCCTAATCCTAAGAAGTTATCTTTACTATATACTCTTACAAATTCATCATCTTTACTGAGATTGTTCTTTAAAAATCTCTTATCATCTATTGAACCACCATTACTATAATATTTTATAGCATTAGGGTTTAATACAATATAATTAAACGAATCCAATACATAATCTATATCATATAAGTGTTTATCCAGAGTTTCATTTGCATAAAATAATTCTAATTCTTCTAGCGTTATCGAATTTTCCAAGTTAAATTTACCAGAAGATGTTCTATTTAAAAATGACATATGTCCTCCACACCCTAGATATTCTCCTATATCATGGCAAATGCTTCTCACATAAGTCCCTTTAGAACATTCAACATAAAACATTACTTTATTACCTTTTATACTAAGGATTTTTATATCTTTTATGTTTATTCTTCTAGTTTTTAAAGTAATCTCAGAGCCTCTACCACTTCTTACTAAATCACACATTCTCTTTCCATTTACTTTTAAAGCTGAGTAAATTGGAGGAAGTTGGTCTATTTCACCTTTTTGTGTATCAAAAGCTCTTTCTATATCTTCATTACTTAACTTAAAATCATCAATTTTTTTTATAATTTCTCCAGATGAATCATAGGTATCTGTACTTATACCTAAAGTAAGTTCACATATATACGATTTATCTTTGTTTAAAATAAGTTCACATACTTTTGTAGCTTTTCCTGTGCATATTGGTAAAACACCTGATGCATCTGGGTCAAGAGTACCTGTATGCCCAACTTTTTTCATATTTAAAATCTTTCTTACCCTACTTACAACATCATGAGATGTCATACCTGTGGGTTTCAATATATTTATAATCTTATTCATTTTATTGTCACCTTAAATTGATTTTAACACTGCCTCTAATACCATTTGTTTAGCATTATCAATACTATCTTTGATAGTACATCCAGCAGCTCTTATATGACCACCGCCACCAAATACTTTAGCTATTTCACTTACATCAACATAATTTTTTGACCTAAAACTCACTTTAATTTCATCTTGTTTTTTTTCTTTAAATAAAATTCCAACTTCAATACCTTTTATATCTCTAGTATATGTTGTTATACCATCAACATCATTGAAACTCATGTTATTCCTATTCATCATATCCTGAGTTAAAATTATACTAGATACCTTTGAATCAAATATCTCCAAAGATTTTAAAGCTTCACCTAATAATTTGTAATAATCAGAAGAATTACTTTGATATATATTTTGTATTATAGTGTTTTTTTCTGCACCTAAAACAAGTAAATTCTTTGCCATCTCAAAACTACTTGCATGCACATTTGAATAGGAAAAATTTCCAGTATCAGTCACAAGACCTGTATATAAACATGTTGCTATATCTTTATTCATAATCTTAATGTCTTTTATTTCTTGAAATCTAACTAATAAATTATACACTAGTTCACAAGTAGAAGATGCATCAATATCTACATAGTTTAAATCTCCATATGAATCATTACTAGCATGATGGTCAATACAGATTACTTTTGATGCATTATTTTTGATTTCATCACTTACACATATTCTCATCTTATCTCCGCAGTCAAGTGCAATTAGAGAATACTTATTTATATCAAATTCATGAGACTTATAAATTTCTACACCTTCAACTAAAAACTTCAAATTCAATGGGGCTTCATCATCAAGTACATAATATACATTTTTCCCTAAACTTTTTAGTGTATAATACATTGAAAGTGTTGAACCAATATTATCTCCATCTGGACTAATATGAGAGGTAACTATAAAATAGTCACCCTCATATATATAATTTATAATACTATCAATATTATTCATCATAATTTTCATCCTCATTTTTTTGAGTATTTTTTTCATTTACTCTCTTTATAAGGCTATCCATATACATTCCTTTTTCTATTGAATCATCAAGTTTAAATATTATCTCAGGAATATATCTAAGCTTTATATTTTTTCCTACTTCTCTTCTTATATACCCTCCAGCACTCTTAAGTCCTGCTAATGTAGATTCTTCATCTCCACCTAGAATACTTACATATACATAAGCATATCTTAGGTCATTTGTAACTTCTACATCAGTTACACTTACCAAAGATGTTATTCTAGGGTCTTTTACTCCATTTATAAGCATAGTGCTTACTACTTTTCTTATTTCTTCTGCAATTCTTCTTGTTCTATTATATGATGCCATACCATCGACCTTCTTTACTAACTGATTTTCTTTGATACGAATTTATAATTTTCTTTCTACTTCTTTAGTTATATAAGCTTCTACTATGTCGCCTTCTTTTATGTCATTATAATTTACAAAACTCATACCACATTCGTATCCAGAATTAACTTCTTTTACATCATCTTTAAATCTCTTAAGTGCTGCAAGTTCACCTTCATGTATTATTATACTATCTCTAACTAATCTTATTTTACAGTTTCTAAATATTTTACCATTAGTTACATAACATCCAGCTACTGTTCCAATACCAGATATTTTATATATTTCTCTTATTTCAGCTTTTCCTGTTTCTTCATCAACATATTCAGGGTCTAACATACCAGTCATAGCAGCTTGTATATCTTCTATAGCCTTGTATATTATAGTATATGTTCTTATATCAACATTTTCCTTTTCTCCTAGAGATTCTGCGCCTGGAACTGGTCTTACATTGAATCCTATTATTATTGCATTAGAAGCTGCTGCAAGTAATATATCTGATTCTGTTACAGCTCCAACACCTCCATGTATTACTTTAACTTGTACTTCTTCATTTGATAATTTTTCTAAAGATTGTTTAACTGCTTGTACTGAACCTTGTACATCTGCTTTTATAACTATGTTAAGGTCTTTTATAGCACCTTCACTCATTTGACTAAATAAAGCATCTAGTGATAATCTTTGAGTTGATTTTAACATCTCATCTCTAGCTAATTGTTGTCTTCTTGCTGCTACACTTCTAGCAATTTTATCTGTTGGAACCTCAACGAATTGGTCTCCACCTTGTGGAACTTCTGATAGCCCTAATATTTCTACTGCTGTAGATGGTCCTGCTGTCTTAACTCTTTTACCTTTTGCATTTATCATAGCTCTAACTTTACCACATGCAACACCTGCAACGATTGGATCACCTACTGTTAGAGTACCACCTTGAACAAGTACTGTTGCAACTGGACCTCTTCCCTTATCAAGCTCAGCTTCTATAACAGTTCCTACTGCTCTTTTATTTGGATTTGCTCTTAATTCTTCTATTTCAGCAACCAACAATACCATTTCTAAAAGTGTATCTATTCCTTCTTTTTTCTTAGCTGATACTGGAACTGCTATTACTTCTCCACCCCAGTCTTCAACTAATAATCCTTGGTCTGCTAATTCTTGTTTAACTTTATCTGGGTTTGCACCTGGTTTATCTATTTTATTTATAGCAACTATTAAAGGTACTCCTGCTGCTTTAACATGGTTTATTGCTTCTACTGTTTGAGGCATTATACCATCATCTGCTGCAACAACTAATATTGCTATATCTGTAACTTGTGCTCCTCTTGCTCTCATTGATGTGAAAGCCTCATGTCCTGGTGTATCTAAAAATACTATTTTTTTGTCATTGATTTTAACTTCTGAAGCACCTATATGCTGAGTTATTCCTCCAGCTTCACCTGAAATTACATCAGTTTTTCTTATTGCATCTAGTAAAGATGTTTTACCATGGTCAACATGTCCCATAACCG
The DNA here is from genome assembly GCF_020657785.1 of Clostridioides sp. ZZV14-6154. Classification (NCBI taxonomy): domain Bacteria; kingdom Bacillati; phylum Bacillota; class Clostridia; order Peptostreptococcales; family Peptostreptococcaceae; genus Clostridioides; species Clostridioides sp. ZZV14-6154. Next base: position 1,083,262 of record NZ_JAGWCY010000001.1, read on the forward strand.
TAACAACTGGTGGTCTAGATTTTAAATCCTCTTCATTATCTTCTTCAATTTCCATTAAAGCTTCTATTTCTAAAGCTTCTGTATCATCACTTTCTGCTACTGTTAATTCAAATCCATAGTCTTTGGCAGCTAAAGCAGCAATCTCAAAATTTATCTCTTGATTTATTGTTGCCATAGTTCCCATTTTCATAAGCTTCATAATTATTTCTGATGGAGATTTATCTAATTTAGTTGCTAATACTTGTACTGTCAACTGTCCATCTATTTCTATAACATTTCCATTTTCTTGAGATGAATCTTCACTTAACACTTCAAGTGCTAATTCTAACGCTTCACCTTCTAATACTGAATCTTTGTCAGTTACATTAATATCTAATTCAGCTAACTTATTTATAAGCTCTTCATTTGATATATTTAATTTTTCTGCTATTTGGTATACTCTTGTTTTTGACACAAGATCACCCCCTATTTTATTTTAAATTTCTATTAGTTCAATTATCTTTTTAGCGAAATTTTCATCTTTTATTCCTACGACTGCTCTTGGAGATTTTCCTATTGCAAATCCTATTTCATCTTTTGTTGAAAAAAATAGATATGGAATATTTCTAAAAGTTGATTTATCTTTAAAAAGTTTTTTTGTGTTATTTGATGCATCTTCTGCAATTAAAATTAATTTTACTTTTCCTTTTTTTAAGTCAAGCAAAGTTGAATCATCACCAGACACTATTTTCCCTGCACGAGTTGCGAGTCCTAAGAACGAGTGTATCTTTTCTTTATTATTTTTCATATTCTTCTAACTCCATAAGTAGATTATCATAGACTTCATCAGGAACATCAATTTTAAAAGCTTTATTTAATGCTTTGCTTTTTATAGCTTTTTTTAGACATTCAGAGCTTTTGCATACATATGCTCCTCTTCCATTAGCTCTTCCTGTTGGGTCTAAAAATATTTTTCCTTCTTTATTTTTAACTATTCTTATAAGCTCTTTTTTAGAGTCTCTATCTTGACATGCTATGCATTTTCTTTGAGGCACTTTTTTTACTTTTTTCAAAGCCATCCCTCCTTACTCTTCTTCTTTGAAATTATCATCTGAGACATCTAACTCATCTTGATTGATAAATTCAACTTTAATACCCTCATCTTCTATTTCTTTGGATTTTTCAAGATTTATCATTTCTTGTTCTGCTTGAGATTCGCTCTTAATATCTATCTTCCAGTTTGTCAATTTTGCTGCAAGTCTTGCATTTTGACCTTCTTTACCTATAGCAAGTGATAACTGATAATCTGGAACAATAACTAAGGCAGATTTTTCATCTTCATTTATATCTACTTTAACAACTTTTGATGGGCTAAGTGCTGCTGATATAAACTCTGCTGGATTTTCACTATATTTTATTATATCTATTTTTTCATCACCAAGTTCATCCACTATATTTTTTACTCTAAGTCCTTTTGGACCTACACAAGCTCCAATTGGATCTATTTTTTCATCTATAGATCTTACTGCCATTTTAGTTCTTGACCCAGCTTCTCTTGCCACTGATTTTATTTGAACTATACCCTCATATATTTCAGGAACTTCTTCTTCAAATAATCTCTTTACTAGACCTGGATGACTTCTTGATACAACTATTTGAGGTCCTTTGTTAGTCTTTTTAACTTCAAGTATATAGAATTTTATTTTTTGACCTGCTTTGTAATTTTCAAATGGGATTTGCTCACTTTGAGTCATTATCCCTTCTATTCTTCCAAGATTTACATAAACAATATTTTTATTTGCTCTAGCAACCTCTCCTGTAACTATTTCATTTTCTTTTTCTATAAATTCATTATACACTATTTCTCTCTCAGCTTCTCTTATTCTTTGAACAACTACTTGTTTTGCTGTCTGAGCTGCAATTCTTCCAAAGTTTTTAGGTGTAACTTCATGCTCTATAATATCACCCAATTCATAATTAGGGTTTATCTCTCTAGCATCTGCTAACTCTATTTCTAAGAAAGTATCATATAGGTCTGATTCATCGACAACTACTCTTTGAGAAAATACTTTTATATCTCCTTTGTCTCTATCAAACTCAACTCTAACATTTTGTGCTGAACCAAAGTTTTTTTTGTATGCAGTTAAAAGAGCTTGCTCTATAGTATCTATAAGTATTTCTTTATCTATACCTCTATCAACTACTAATTCGTTTAGTGCTTCCATAAATTCATGATTCATTTTTTATTTCCTCCCTATTTAATATACCACTAAAACTTTATTGCTAATCTAACAATAGCAACATCTTTTCTATTAAATTCCATTTCTTCACCATTTATAATGATTTTTATATTATTATCTTCTGTTAATCCTACAAGTTCACCTTCAAATTGTTTACATCCATTTAATGGTTTATATAATTTTAAATCTACATCTCTACCTTGGTATCTAACAAAATCTCTGTCTTTTTTTAATGCTCTATCAAGCCCTGGAGAAGATACTTCTAAAAAATAATTCTCTTTTATAGGGTCTTTTTCGTCTAATATTGGGCTTAGTTCTCTACTAACTAATTCACATTCGTTTAAAGATATTCCTTCTTCTTTATCTATGTATACTCTTAAGTAGTATTCTCCCGCTTCTTTTACATATTCAACATCAACCATTTCAAATCCATGTTCATCCGTTATTTTAGTTACAATTTCTTCAATTGCTGCTTCTAAATCTTTTTTCATTAAATTACCTCCTATTCAATTGTAAATGACTAGTTTAATTTTATTAAATAATTTTTAAATTAAATGTATTCAATAAAATTAAACTAGTTCTTAATAATATATTTAAAATAAAAGAGTGAGAACAGCTGTCTCACTCTTAGTTTCTGCAAAGTATACTATTTTCTATACTATGATATCATAAAATTCTTTTATTTGCAACTTTTTGAACTAACCTAAAACAGAGACAATTGGTTTTCATCGCTCATATTTTCAAGTGAGCCATGATTAGTAAGTGTTTCTATTACTGTTTTTGATACTTTTGCTCTCTTTCTTAAATCTTCTTTTGATATAAATTCACCATTTTTTCTTTCATTTTGAATATTTAAAGCTGCATTTCCTCCAAGGCCTTGTATTGCTGCCATTGGTGGAAGTAATGTTTTTTCTCCAACAACTATAAAGTCACTTGCATCTGATTTATATATATCAACTGGTAACAACTTTATCCCCCTTGCATACATTTCAAGAGCAACTTCTAATACAGTCAACATACCTTTTTCCTTTGTAGTTGCATCATTTCCCAATGATTCAATCTCATTTATTTTTGATTTTATAGTATCCAAACCCTTAACAATTAAATCTGCATCAAAATCTTCCACCTTTGTAGTAAAGTAAGTTGCATAAAAGGCTTCTGGGTAATGTACTTTACAATATGCAATTCTAAATGAGGTCATAACATAAGCAACAGCATGTGCTTTGGGGAACATATATTTAATCTTTTTACATGAACCTATATACCATTCTGGAACATTATTTTTCTTCATTTCTTCAATATGTTCTGGTTTCAAACCTTTCCCTTTTCTTACACTCTCCATTATTGTAAAACTCATCTTAGGAGGTAAGCCTTTAAATATTAAGTAGTTCATTATGTCATCTCGTGTAGATATAACATCTTTTAATCCCACTATATCTTCTCTAACTAAATCTTGTGCATTGTTTACCCAAACATCCGTACCATGAGAAAGACCAGATATACGTACGAGCTCTGCAAATGTAGTGGGTTTTGTGTCAAGAAGCATTTGTCGTACAAACTTAGTTCCAAATTCAGGTACAGCAAGACATCCTATAGGACAATTTATCTCTTCTGGTGTAACTCCTAACGCTTCTGTAGATGTAAATAAAGACATAGTTTCTTCATCGTCTAGAGGAATTTCTGTTATATTTATTCCAGTAATATCTTCAAGCATTCTTATGATAGTAGGACCGTCGTGTCCAAGTATATCAAGTTTAAGTATCCTACCACTTATTGAATGATAATCAAAGTGAGTAGTTATAACACCACAAGAAGTATCATTTGCTGGATATTGTATAGGTGTAAAATCATATACATCTTTATAGTCTGGTATAACCATAACTCCACCAGGATGCTGTCCTGAAGTTCTTTTTACACCAGTACACCCATTTGAAAGTCTAAGTACCTCTGCATTTGGTACACTTATATTATTTTCTTCTACATATTTTCTTGCATATCCAAAAGCTGTTTTTTCTGCTACAGTACCTATAGTTCCTGCTCTATATACATATCCCTCTCCAAATAATTCTTCAGTGTATTTGTGGATTGTAGGCTGATAATTTCCTGAGAAATTTAGGTCTATATCTGGTTCTTTATCACCTTCAAAACCTAAGAAGACCTCAAATGGAATATCATGACCATTTTTAGCAAGTTTTCTTCCACATTTTGGACAATCCTTATCTGGCAAGTCAACACCTGACCCCCATTCACCTATTTCATAAAAAAAGGAATATTTACAATCTTCATTTTCACAAATATAGTGAGCTGGTAGAGGATTAACTTCTGTTATATCACTCATAGTAGCTGCAAATGATGAACCAACAGAACCTCTTGAACCAACTAAATATCCATCTGAGAGAGATTTTGCAACTAGTTTTTGAGCTATGATATACATAACTGCATATCCATTACTTATTATTGAATTTAATTCTCTATCCAATCTCTTTTGAACTATTTCTGGTATTGGCTCTCCATAAATCCGTTTAGCTTTTTCATAGCACATTTCCCTTAATTCTACATCTGAACCTTCTATAATTGGTGGATATGTATCATCTGGTATAGGTTTTATATTTTCAACCATATCAGCAATCAAATTACTATTTTCAACCACAACTTCATATGCTAACTCTTCTCCAAGATAACTAAACTCCTCCAACATTTCATCTGTTGTTCTAAAATGTAAATAAGTCTCTTCTTCATCTACCTTAAATCCTTGAGAATACTTTAGAACTTTTCTTAAAACAGCTTCATGTTTATCTAAAAAATGAACATCTCCAGTAGCTACTGGAATTTTATTAAACCTCTTAGCTGTATCAATTAATTTTCTATTTAATTCTCTTAACTCTTCTTCATCCTTTACTTCTCCTTTATCAATCATAAACCTATTGTTATCTATAGGCATCACTTCTATATAATCATATAAATCTATTATTTTTTTCATTTCTTCATCAGGTACATTTTTCTTTACAGCTTGAAAAACAACCCCGGCTTCACAAGCTGAACCAATTATGAGACCTTCCTTATACTCATTTAAAATACTTCTAAGGATTCTTGGTGCTCTAAAAAAATGATTTACATGTGCATCTGAAATTATCTTATATAAGTTTTTTATACCTACAGAATTTTTTGCTATCAAAGTTATATGGTTTGTACTAAGCTTTGTATAATCAATTTTTCCAAGAATATTATTCACATCACTTAAAGTTTTTGCACCTTTTTCTGTAAGCATCTGTAAAAATTTATTAAATATAAGTGCAGTTGCCTCTGCATCATCAACTGCTCTATGATGGTTTAAAAGAGGTATACCAAGCTCTTTAGCAACAACATTTAACCTATGTCTTTTTAACTTTGGAAGCATTACTCTGGCTAACATAAGTGTATCTACCTTTTTGTGATTATACATTATCCCCTGTTCTCTACACTTCTGTGATATAAACCCAGTATCAAACTCTGCATTATGTGCAACTAGTACACTATCTCCAACAAACTCCATAAATCTTGGAAGAACTTCTTCAATAGTTGGCTTGTCTTTAATCAATTCATTAGTTATTCCCGTTAATTCTTGTATCTTATACGAAATATCTTTTTCAGGATTTATCAGTTCACTAAATCTATCTACAATTTTAAAATTTTCTATTTTTACAGCACCAATTTCAGTTATTTTATCATTTGTATTAGAAAATCCAGTAGTCTCTATATCAAATACAACAAACGTCTGAGAAAGTTCTTTATCATTTGCATCTTCTATAATAAGAGAATCATCTTCAGCTAAATACCCTTCTACTCCATAAAGTATTTTTATGTTGTTTGCCTTACCAGCATTCATAGCATCTGGGAATCCCTGTACAACACCATGGTCTGTTATAGCAATCGCTGGATGTCCCCATTTGGCTGCACGTTCTACAAGTTTTTTAACAGAACAAATAGCATCCATAGAGGACATCTGAGTATGTGCATGAAGTTCTACCCTTTTTTCTTCTGAAATATCTTTTCTCTCTGGTCTATTTTCTTGTCTAATTCCACTAATCATCATACTAATTTCTCTTTGATATGTATCATAAACTATGTCACCTTTAAGTTTTAAATAAGCTCCTTTTTTAACATTTTCAAGTACTCCATCTTTATTGGTATCTGTTAAAAATAGCTTACAACTTATTGAACTAGTATAATCTGTAATCGATGCTATCATAAGTATTTTTCCATTTTTAAGTTCTTTAGTCTCAACATCAAATATATCCCCAACAACTGCAACTGTTCCAGAAGATGCATTTAATCCAGATATATTTTCAATCATAGCATTTGCATTATCTCCATAGACTAAATTTTCATCAACTTCTGATTTAATAACATAACCTTCTTCTTCATTTTCTTCACACTTATTAATTTGTCCAATTTCCAATGCTCTAATTTTTTCTTCCATTTCCCTATCATTTATTCTTATGAGTCTTTCTACATTTACCTTTTCATCAACAGCTTTTTCAATAGTTATATCTAAGTCCAATCCCAATTCTTCACTAAGAACAGTTTTAAGTACATGAACTACATTTTTTCTTATTAATCTCTCATAAAATATACCCTTTGGGAGTTTTATTTTTAATTCTTCATCTAAACAAAGAAATTCAACTTGCTTATACCATCCTGCAATGGACGGACACAAGTACTTTAATATATACAAGATATTATTCCAATATTTTTTTATAACATCTTTGTTAGATTTTCTTTCAAACCCAGTAAATCTTATTTTCATCTTTATATCTTTAAAATAATCAAGCTTATACATCAATTCTTCTCTAAATTTATCTAAAAGTTCATGGGAAACAATCTCTTTAGACGTTAGGTAAAAGTAAACAATTTTATTTTCTTTAAAATAAACTACTCTATTTATGTAAACTTCTTTAAGTTGTTTTCCAAGGCCACTGTTATTAATTTCTAATTTATCTAAATATTCCTTAACACTTTCCATTTATATCCTCCTTTCCTAACATTATATATATATTATTACCACTTTTTCTCTATTTCTATCTATTACTCACTTATATTTACTTAGAATTAATATTATAACATAAAAATTTTACTAATATTAAGGTTTATATCTAGTAAATTATATACAAAAAGACTACAGATAATTTAAACAAAATGAAAAACTACCCATAGTCTATATTTTTTACTTATGTATTACTTATATTGTGGTACTTCAAAGACTAAACTACTTCCACCACCATAAAGTCCAATTAAATTTTCCATAATTCCAGAAATTCCATTAGCCCAATTTACATCAGTTGCATATTGGTGCCATGTATAATCATAATTCCACTTCATCTTGTAAATAGTATTTTGATTGTACTTAGAACTATTTACATAGTTTTGAGATATCCATTTTGCAGAACCATCTATTGTAGCTTCAATACTAGTCCATCCATTAGAATATGCTGCCTCTGCTCCTGAAACATTAGCACTTTTATCTATTGCTCCTATTCCAAAAAAATTATACACTTTAACTGGCTTGCTAAGAGCTTGACCTTTATAAGAAGTCAATGTCTGGCCTTGTGCAAGTGTAGATTTACCATAAGCAGTTTCCCACATAGCATGAGATACTAGATATACTACATCTATATTATACTTCTTAGCAGCATTTATAAATGCAGCTCCTTGATTCTTAAATACACTAGAAGATAATCCGTTAAGGTACGAATTTAAACTTGACTCTGATATACCACTTCTATAACTATTAATCTTCAAAAATTGCATCATACCTTTTGTAGTATTTGTAAAGTTTTTAGGATTTAAATAATATTCTATATCACTTGAACTAGCATTTACAAATGAACTTGTTCTTTGTGCTGAAAATGTACTAAATTCAGGACTTGGAGTACTTTTTCTATTACCTGGAGCTATTACATTCCCTCCTGCTGTTGCTTTCTCAACTTGTTTACTTATATGAGAAGCTAACGTATAGCTTAGAGATTTGTAATCAATCTTAGCCCCACTTATATTTGCCATACCATTTACTTGTCCTGATGTTGTAGAATCATTATTTCCATTATTGTTAGAATTGTTATTTGAGTTATTATTATTTGATGTATCTGTTGAATCAGATAGATAATTTCCCACAACAAATGCTTCTTTATTATTAAAATTAATTTTAGCCCATCCACTACTTTCTGATATCACAGTTACTTTGCTTCCCTTATAGACCTTTCCTAATTTACTATATGTAGAACCTGGACCACTTCGTACATTTAAAGAAGCTGTATTTACAAATTTATTAGTATCTTTTTTATCAGTACCTTGGCTAGAATCATTTGTATCGCTCTGACCTGCATTTGATAAATACATACTAGATACATATCCATCTTTTCCATTATACTTTATTTTTGACCATCCATTAGATTCTGATATTACTTCTACCTTACTTCCTTTTTGTAACTTACCTAATACACCATAGCTTGTATTTGGACCACTTCTTACATTTAGTGAAGTTGTATTTACCTGCTTAGTTTTTGATTTATTAGTTGAGCTTGATACATCTCCTAGATAAGAACTCGATACATAACCTAGTCTTCCATCATATTTGATTTTTGACCAGCCATTACTTTCTGATATTACTTCTACTTTTTGTCCCTTTTTTAATACAGTTATAACTCTATAGCTTGTTCCTGCTCCATTTCTCATATTTAAACTATTTGAAGTAACTTGTTTTTCTTTATTTGTAGATGTTCTTAAAAAATCACCATTAGATTTTGCTATATATTTTGATGAAGCCCAACCTTCTTGTCCAGATTCAGCTTTTATTTTATACCATCCATTAGAAGAGTCTTTTATTAAAACTTTATCATCTTTTTTAGCAACAAAAGATATACTACTTTCGGCAGTTGGTTCATTTCTTACATTTAAATAATTTATAGTCACTATACCTATTTCTCCATCAGCATGTGCATTTACCATAGTTAATGGTAATACAGCTAATGTTGCTAAAGCTGCTCTTTTCTTCACTTACTTCCCCCGCCCTTCTTTTAACACTAAAACAATTTTAATATAATTATACGACAACTTATGATTTTAGTAAATATTGTCTATTTATATTATGTATACATTTTATTTATACTTTCTTTATTTTTATTTCTGATTTTAATCTATATATTTATATATTGAAAAATATAAATTTTTTTAGCTCGTATAATTTTATTTATGCCCACTCTTTAAATTGATTTTTAAAACATTAAGAAAATACTCAGAATCTAATAAAGTAACATAAACTTTATATTATGTAGTACAATCTATATATAATAATTTTGGAGGTGTAGACTATGGATGCAAATAACCTAAAAGACTTAATATCTAATCATAATAATATAGTATTTTTTGGTGGAGCAGGTGTTTCAACTGAATCTAATATACCAGATTTTAGAAGCTCTACTGGACTTTTTAATCAAAAACTTAATAAACAATTTACTGCTGAGCAATTAGTTTCACATACTTTCTTTGTTAAATATCCAGAAGAGTTCTTTGAATTCTACAAAGATAAACTAATATATCCTAATGCAAAACCTAATAATGCCCACATAGCTTTGGCAAAGCTAGAAGAAATGGGTAAACTTAAAGCTGTTATAACTCAAAATATTGATGGGCTTCATCAAATGGCTGGAAGTAAAAATGTTTTAGAACTTCACGGTTCTGTACATAGAAATTATTGTACTAACTGTGGTAAATTTTTTGATTTAGAAGCTATGCTAAATCTAGGAGGTAATATTCCTCATTGTGATGATTGTGGCTCTATAGTAAAACCTGATGTAGTGCTTTATGAAGAAGCTCTTGACAGTGATGTTATTACTAAGACAATTTCTGCTATAAGTAATGCTGATTTACTGATTATAGGAGGTACATCATTAGCTGTATATCCAGCAGCTAGTCTTATAGATTATTACAAAGGTAAATATATTGCTCTTATTAATAAGGCAAACACAGTTTATGATAAATCTGCATCTCTTGTAATTAATAGACCTATTGGAGAAGTTCTATATGAAGCTGTATTAAGACAAATATAGATTTATTTTACTATTTTTATTATATATATGAGTTTTTATGTTGAATTTAAAGTTTCTTTTTAGCATTATTTTTGTTATAGTATTTTAGTATAAATATATAATTTGAAAGGAGCTTTTTATGAAACTAAAAACTATATCTTTACCAGAACTTAATAATTTAGACCCAACACTGGAGTCTACATTTATCAAAATGGGTGAAGAACAAGGCGAATTAGCTGAATGTATAGGCAAATTCAGAAATCTAAGTGGAGAAAATAATGACTTAGATGAAGTTGATATCATAAAGAAAACTGCTAAAGAATTGATGGATGTGGCTCAAACATGTGTAACTATGATGTTTAAACTAGAAGAGCAATATGGCATTAATCTTGATGAAATACGCAAAGAACATATAAAAAAACTAGAAAAAAGAGGTTACATAAAAAACATAGATAAGTAAACCTTCTATCTCTAAATATTTATTAAAATAAATTTAAAGTATGAAATATTTAATTTCTGTGTAAATTTGCTATTAAATGGTATCTCAAAATGATTTTTTTAGATTGTAATTGAGATACCATTTTTTGTTTTATTTGCATATATTATTTAATATTTTCATAAACGATTAAATTTTATCCAGTATAACGAGTTTTTTGTCAGCAAAATTTTATTTTTAACTTCTATATTGTTCTCTCTTATTTTCATAAATTTTACTATATTCTTCTACTGCTTCCTCCCATGCTTCTATATCTGTTATCCCATTTTCAATTGCTAATAAATGAACTATCTCAGCTAACTTTGATGCTGATTCTATTATTCCCATTTGTTACACCCTCTCTATTGTCAAATACTTACAAAAACTGTTAATTAGTTCTAATATTTGTTATTATTATTCCCAAAAACTTTAATAAATAAAAATATTTTTATTTTTTGACATGATTCCAATATGCCCACTAAATTTAAAAATTTTTATCTCTTTAAAATTTCTATATAAAATCTTAACTTTATTAAATTTTTTATATATTAAATTGATAGAGGATGAATATATTTATATAGGTACATATTAATTTATTATAGGAGAGAATGCTCTATGTTTAAAATTTTTCTTTTTTCTAGTGAACAGTTTGTAAGTCTTTTTATATTCGGATTATTTCTATATCATTGTCCAAAGCTAACAAAAAATATTTTACCCTATAGTTACACAGTTGAGAAAATACTTTGTACCTTAATGGTAATAGTCGTTGCCTTAGAACAAATTTTAATTATTTCTTCAGGGAATTATAGCACCTTGAATTCCTTACCAATTGGAATTAGCCATATTTGTCTATACATATGTATAGCTATATTAGCTTTTAAACAGTATCATTTTTTTAACATATTTTTTTCTTGGAGTTTAGTCTGTTCTGTTGGAGAACTTATTTTTTCTAAAAACTTAGGATACGAATTCCCTAGCTTCATATATTTTCTATTTATCTTCTCTAAATGTTTGATAATATATGCAAATATTTATATGGTTGATGTAAGAAAATTTAAAGTTAACAGACATGCATTTAGAGATAATTTTGGAATTTGTCTTATTTACTTTTCATTTATATTTTTACTAAATACATTTGCTGATTCACAATATTACTATAGCTTTTTAAGTTACAATACAACTACCATTTTCATATTTATTTTTGCTACTAGCATTGTGTACATACTTCCTCTTTTATCTAATATAGATACCTTTATCCTTAAAAAAAAGAAAAAGAGTAAATAATTTATTTAAATTTATAAATAAAGCCACTTGGACATTTTTTAAGTTTTAAAAATATCCAAGTGGCTTTACACGTTAAACTATAGTTTTTGTATTATATAATTTTATATCTCTGCTAAATAATACAATGTCCTAACAGGCTCTCCTGTCGCTCCTTTTGATTTATATCCCTTTGATTTTGATGATGTACTTGTACCTGCTATATCCATATGTATCCATGGAGTACTGCCAACAAATTCTCCAATAAAGGCTCCTGCTGTTATGCATCCAGCATTTTTACCTCCAGTATTTTTAAGGTCTGCTTCTTCTCCCTTTACCATATTTTTAAACTCATCATAAAGTGGCATCTTCCAGACTCTTTCTCCAGATAAAGTAGATGCTTTTTCCAACTCACAATAAAAATCCTCATTATTTGTTACTACAGGAGTTGCAACATTACCTAATAATGTTAGAGCTGCACCAGTCAATGTTGCTACATCAACAACTTTTGTCACTTTTTCATTATTTATAATGTAATATATTGCATCAGCTAATGTAAGTCTACCTTCTGCATCTGTATTTAAAACTTCAATAGTTTTTCTTGCCATAGAATTAATTATATCTCCTGGCTTATATGAACCTCCTGATAAAGCATTTTCACATGCAGCCACTACTGCTATAACATTTTTCTTTAATTTACTCTGAGATATGGCACACATAGCTCCTATTACACTTGCCGCTCCAGCCATGTCTGTTTTCATATCTAGCATAGATGCATTTGATTTTAAAGAATATCCACCAGTATCATAAGTCAATCCTTTACCCACTAGACCTAGTATATCTGTATTTTCTTCATCTCCAAAATAGCGCATTACTATAAATCTTGGTTTATTAACTGAACCTTTTGATACAGCAAAAAAAGCTTCCATACCCAATGCTTTTATTTTTTCTTCTTCATAAATCTCAACATTAAATCCATACTCTGCCCCAAGTCTAACTGCCTCTATTGCCAATGTCTTTGGGTATATTATATTTGATGGTTCGTTAACTAAATCTCTAGCTATTATAGTTGAATTAGATAGTATTTTAGCTTTTTCTATTTCATACTCTGCTTCTTTTTCAGTAAATATAATTATATTATCTATTTCTCTTTCTTCAAAAGCTTCACTTTTTGTCTTATATTTATCAAATTTATAGTTGCCAAGCAATATTCCTTCTGAAAAAGCACCTATCTGCTCTATGTCTAAATTAACATTTATTATGTTAATATCATTATTTTTACATACTTTATTTCTAAATACCCCTTTTATTTTTTTACACAAGTTGCCACCTATGATTCTAAGTTTTTCCTTATCTAAAGATTCTTTCTTACCAAGACCAACTAAGCAAAGGTCTACTAGATTGTCATTTTCAAGCAATGTCACAATTTCTATGTTATTTTCTTTAGCACTGAAGTTTTTACTTACAATATTTAATTTATCAAACATTGTAGAAACATTCTCATCTTCAAACACAGTAACTACAGTTATAGCATCATCCAAACTTTTTAATATTTCTTTAGAACATTTTATATGCATATTAAATTCTCCTTTTTAAAATAATTGTTCAATTATATTTCTAGAGTCTTCCAAAGAAGCAGATAATTTATCTTTGTTTTCTATATCTAAACAGTTCATTTTATCACTTATTATAGATATAAATTTTAATATTTCATCATCTAGTATTTTTTCTCCACTTTCAGTTATTCCATAAAAAGTATTTCGTCTATCTCTACTATCTTCTTCCCTATATACATACTCTTGCTCAACTAACTTATTAAGTAATATACACAAACTAGAAGTAGATACATGTAAATCTCTACTTAAATTTTTAAGTTCCATTTTATTATGTTTTCTTATACTTACTAAAGCAAAAAATTGCCTTTCTGTAAGTACTTTACCTTTTTTATATCTTTCATTATTAATAATCTTTATTAAATTATGAAAGTTATTCATACTCTCCAACAACAAAATAGATAACTCTTTATCACTCATAAAATTCACCTCAAAATTAATAATTGGGACTCCCTCTTATCCCCCAAATATGTTTATATATCTCTAATATAATACTTCTTTTCTTTTTATAATTATACTATAGATAAACTTTATTATCCATTTAAATTGTTTTAAACTAAAATATTATTAGGTATAAAGTAAAAAACATTTAAATTACATTATAAAATAGTGAGACTTATATCAATCTCACTATTTTATTCAATGATATATTTTATTTTCAAAACTATTCTAATCTTATACTACATATTGTTCTTGTCTGTATTTTTATTATTTTGAGATATATTCTGAATTTTTTCTAATACTCTAGGAGTTATAGACAAGATATTATCCACTAGATTAATATTACTATCTAAGCTCATTATTCTAGTCTCTCCACTTTCAACTACTACAAATGCTACTGGTTGTACAGATATAGCTCCTGCACTACCTCCTGCAAAATTTGTATCTGCTTTTTCACTTTTTATTTCAATATTTTTATCTTTCTCATCATATCCTTTTGAATACTCTCCTCCACCTATACCAAATCCAATTGTTACTTTTGATATAGGAACAACTACTGTAGTATCTGTTTTTATAGGGTCTCCTATAATAGTATTTGCATCTATAGAACCTTTAATAGTTTCAAGAGTTGTTTCCATAAGACTTTGTATCGAACCTGTTGCTCTCATTACTATCACCTCCCTTATAATTTCCTTTATTTTTATTCATAACTTTATTAACCATTATTATAAAATGAAATAAATCTTTTATTCTTGACCTTATATGTATCCTTACATTTCCCAAAAAGTAATCTTTTGTAAAATTTGGATTTACATTTAAATATATTTTTTCTGCATCAATTATATTAAATAAATTTCCATATAGGGTATTTATTAATACATACACAGAAGATGTCAAACTTATATTTTTAGTTCCAAAATCAATGTTTGAATAAAATTCATGTATTTTTATCTTTTTTAATAGTCTATAAACACTTAAAAGGTCATCAGCTAATAATATACTAGAGTCTATATTATTCTTCATCCCCTCTTTTTTATCATTATTGTTACTATTTTCAGCTGGATAGAGTTGTCTATTTATATTTATTAAATCAAACATGTATTTTATATTAAGTTTTAAACAAACATCTTTATTGTTTATATCTGCTATTAATAAGATATTTATATGAGACATTAAAAACAATATAATTATACTTATTATAAAAATTATTGCTACTATTAAGTATTTAAAATTAAGTAATTCATTAATCTCCATGTTTATATTATCATCAAAAAATTACTATTTATACTTAATTAACCATATTTATTTTACCAAAACCATTTTTTTATATTCACAAAAAAAACACAATAACTTAGATTATTTTAAACCGTCTAAAAAATTTAAAACTATAAACTAAATTACTGTGTTCTTCATATTTTTATTTTAAAATTAACATTATCTTTGTATAACACTTTATTCATTTGTTACTGCTTCTTGATAAGTTTCTATAGCAGGCAACTCTTCAAGGCTTTCTATATTTAACAGCTTTAAAAATTCATCTGTTGTCTTATAAATTATTGGTTTTCCTATTTTATTAAGTCTACCAGCCTCTCTTATAAGTTGATTTTCAAATAGAGTTTGTAACACCTTATCACATTTTACTCCCCTTATATCTTCTATCTCTACTTTTGTTATTGGTTGTTTATATGCAATTATAGTAAGAGTCTCTAGTGTAGCTTGACTCAAACTTTTCTTTTTCTTTGGTTCAATAATTTTTTTTATATATTCTGCATAATCTTCATTTGTACACATTTGATATTTGTTTTCCAATTTGATTATCTGAATACCTCTATTTTTTTCTCTATACTCATCAATAAGCAAATTTAACATAATCTCTATCTCTTTTGATGAAAGTTCTTTATTTATTATATAATTTAATTCTTTTATACTTATTGGGTCACCATATGCAAACATAATAGATTCTATAATACACTTTATATCTTCTCTTTTCATTTTAACACTCCGAACTTTTTCTTATTAAAATATCATCAAAAAATATATCTTGTACCACTACTATTTCTTTTTCTTTTATAAGCTCCAATATAGATAAAAAAGTAGCAATTATTTCATCATTTTCATATGATTTTATGATATTTGTAAAAGTAACTTCTATTTTCTCTTTTATAACATTTCTTATATACACTATTTTTTCTTCCACAGATATTATCTTTTTTCTCACTATTTTATCCAATTTTTCATCATTAGTATTTTCAATTTGTGATGTTTTAACCTTAAATATATATGGAAGTATATTTTTTATTGCCTCTATTGATATATCTTCTAAATCTACATTATCATCAATAACTATTTCTTCTTTTGTTCTATAAAATCTTTCATTAATATAAGTTATATTTTCCCTTATATCTTGTGATGCTATTTTAAATTTTCTATATTCTTCTAATTTCTCCATAAGTTCTATTCTTGGGTCTTCTTCTTCATCCTTTTGTTTGTAAAGTAAGTATTTAGATTTTATCTCTAAAAGCTTAGATGCCATAGTTATAAATTCGCTAGTTATCTCTAAATCCATTTTATCTAACATTTTTAGATAATTAAGATATTGCTTAGTTATATCTATAATTGATATATCTTTTATATCTATCTTATGTTTAGTTATCAAGTCATACAGCAAATCTAATGGTCCCTCATAGACTTGTAATTGTATATTATACTTCATATTAACCCCTCTTTAAGTTGTTTATTTTATTAAACAAATAAATATACTATTCTTAGTAATACGGTATATATTGGTGTTAATATTATTTGATATATACCTGTAAATAAAGCAATCAACAAAATTATATAACTCATATTTTCAAATTTATACACATATTCATTCCATTTATATGGAACAAGTGTAGATATAACTCCCCATCCATCAAGTGGAGGTATAGGAAGTAAATTAAAAGCAGCAAATCCCATACTATATAAGAATACATATTCAGCTATTGTATTTATCGCATACATGTGCACATATTTATTTATAATGACACAGACTATAGCAGTCAGAACATTACAGAAAACACCTGCAAGTGAAACTATCAAATTGCCTATCTTGTAATTTTTAAAGTTATTAGGATTTACTGGGACTGGTTTTGCCCATCCTATTCTAAGAATAAACATAGCCAAAAGACCAATTGGGTCGACATGTCTTACAGGATTTAATGTCATTCTTCCATAAGCCTTAGCTGTATCATCACCTAATAAATGTGCCGAGTATGCATGACCAAACTCATGTATTGATATTGCCATGGCTATACCAACCAAACTTGCTACGATTTCTCCTATATTCATACTTAACATTAATGTACATCTCCTAAATTGAATTTTTAATACTATTATAACAATTAAATAACTTATAATCAAAATTATTTTATATTATAATAATTGTGTATACAGGCATAAAATTAAAATTCATTTTTTATTTTATAACTTTTATTATTATATCATATTAGCTGTAAAAATATAATAATTACACTTATTGGTAGTATAATATTATATTGACATAAACTGACATTGTTGTTATCTTATCCGTGTATTACAAATAAAGAGAGTAACAAAATGAATAGTACTGTAGAAAATAATGAACTGAAATTTATATACACAATTGAATCAGATACAGCCCTTGTATTAAAATTTATAAAAGAATTTGCTTCTTATGGGAACATGTTAGACGAAGTTATTGCAACTGAATAAATACTTAATAACTAGCTATTTGTAAAGAAAAAGGCAGAAGCTTTAATCGGTTAGCAAAATAAATTACATATAAATATTATTTAATTTGACAACTAAAAAAATTAAGTTGTCATTTTTTTAGTTGTTATTAGTTTTTAGTCAATATCATACAAGAAGTACAAAAAAATATATGTTACACTTTATACAATATGAAAGGAGGTTGTTCAGGTGAAACAAGAAAAACGCACAGTATGTTTTGATAGTGAATTAGAAGTTGAAGCATATAGATTCAAAGGTATCATGCAAAATTTTCCAAACCATTTTCATGAACACTATGTAATTGGTTTTATAGAGAAAGGTCAAAGATATTTATCATGCAAAAACAAAAAGTATACTACAAGCACAGGAGATTTATTACTTTTTAATCCTTTTGATAGTCATACTTGTGAACAAATAGATAATGAAGTTCTTGATTATAGATGTATTAATATTAAACCAGAAATAATGCAAAAAGCTGTCTTAGAAATTACAGGGAAAAATTATTTACCTAAGTTTAATCAGCAGGTAATATTTCGTAGTGAATTAGTACCTTTACTACAAGAACTACATCATATAATTATGGAAGAACAATTAGATTTTAAAAAAGAAGAAATATTCTTTTTCCTAATTGAACAAGTAATAAAGGAATATACAGAACCAGTTTTGCAGTCTAACTCAGAAAAAATAAGTACAGAAATTCAAATAGTCTGTGATTATTTAGAAAATAATTATGCTGAACGTATAGCACTTGATGAGTTAAGTTATCTAGCAAAAATGAATAAGTACTCATTACTTCGTAATTTTACAAAATTAAAAGGCATTACACCTTACAGATACCTTGAAAATATACGAGTAAATAAAGCTAAGAAACTTTTAGAAAATGGAATAGAACCCATAGATGCTGCTATACAAACAGGATTTGTAGACCAAAGTCACTTTACAAATTTTTTTAAAAACTTTATTGGTCTTACACCTAAACAATATCAAAATATATTTATAAACAATGATAAAAATAACTTTAAAGAAGATGAAAAGGAGAATTAAAAAATGGAAAATAAAAATGTGAAATGTGTTATGGTAATAGATGAAAATTTACCAATGGGAATTATATCAAATACAGCAGCGGTAATGGGAGTTACACTAGGTAAGTATACTCCAGAAATAGTAGGTCCAGATGTAGTTGACAAAACAGGTAATAATCATTTAGGAATTGTTGCTATACCTGTACCTATCTTAAAAGGAAACAAAGAAATTATAAAGAATTTACGTAAAAAATTATATACTCCTGAATTTGAAGGATTAACTGTTGTAGATTTTTCAGATGTTGCACAAGGTTGTAATATTTATGAGGAATTCACACAAAAAATTGCCACTGTCCAAGAAGACGAACTACAGTATTTTGGTATAGGAATATATGGAAATAAAAAGCAAGTAAATAAACTTACAGGTAGTATGCCTTTACTTAGATAATCATTGTAAGCATATGATTATAACAACTTTTAATAGACTAAATAAAAATACCCATATAGTACTTCTATACGGGCATTTTTTATGTGAATTATAGTTTTATCTTATCACAAGTGATTATATCATATTATCAATTATTCTTTGAAGCATTTGTAGGTAACTTGCCTTATTTATATCTTTATTATTTATTAATTCTACTTCACCTATTACTTTTTTATCTTTACATATCTTTATCTTTCCTAAAACAGTACCTTTTTTAATTGGCATTTTAGGATTTTTTACTATTTCTATTTTCTTTTCAAACTTTTTAGAACTTCCTTTTTTAATAAGAGCATTTAAGTCTTCTTTAGCAACTAATTTGACTTTATTTTCATCAGCTTTATCTAATGTAAGTGTAGCAATATTATCTCCCTTACTACATAGCTTAACGCTTTCATAATTTGCAAATCCATAATTTAAAAGACTAGATGCATCATTAAATCTTTCGGGAGAAGTTTCTGCACCTAAAGTTGCCGCAACTAAATGAGTATTACCTCTTTTTGCTGATGCTGATAGACAATATTTAGCTTCTTGAGTAAATCCAGTTTTAACACCAGTAGCTCCTTGATAATGCTTTATAAGCTTATTAGTATTTGCAAGACCTACTGTAACTTGTTTTTTACCTACTACAACCTTATCCATCCATGTAGTTAAGTATTTGCTTATCATTTCATGTTTTAATAATTCTCTAGACATTAAAGCTATATCATGAGCAGATGTATAGTGATTTGCTACTGGAAGTCCATTTGTATTTGCAAAATGAGTATCATTCATATTTAACTCTTTTGCTTTAGAATTCATCCTATCAACAAATCCTTCAACACTTCCAGCCAAGTGTTCAGCCATAGCTACACAGGCATCATTTGCAGAAGCAACAGCTATACCTTTTAATAAAGTATCAACTTTTTGAGTTTCTCCTGGCTCTAAAAATATTTGACTACCACCCATACTAGATGCAGTTTCACTCACTTGTACTTCATCATCAAGTTTAATATCACCTGAATCCAAAGCTTCTACAATAAGTAACATTGTCATTACCTTTGTTACACTGGCAGGAGGAAGCTTTTTATGAGCATCCTTTTCATATAAAATTTGTCCACTACCAACATCCATCAAAATTGCCGATTTTGAAGATATATTTAGTTGGTTGGCATCAGCATTGTCCTTACTATTTGCAAAAGAAAAACTCAAAGGAATAAATGCAAGTAATATAGCCAAAGCAGTACTAGCTAATTTTTTCATAGATGTCACCTCTTAAAGTTTATTTAAACTTATTTTCTCACAATTAACTTTTTTTATTCTAAATGCCTAGATATACCTTGACCTAAATTTTTTTTCTTTTCAAGCTTTTTAAAATAACCTTCTAAAACACCTTTATTAGATGCATTTTCTATTATTTCAAAGGCATCTTCATAATTCATTCCATATTCTCCTG
Source organism: Clostridioides sp. ZZV14-6154 (assembly GCF_020657785.1). Taxonomy (NCBI): domain Bacteria; kingdom Bacillati; phylum Bacillota; class Clostridia; order Peptostreptococcales; family Peptostreptococcaceae; genus Clostridioides; species Clostridioides sp. ZZV14-6154. The sequence goes on from NZ_JAGWCY010000001.1 coordinate 1,104,024, forward strand.
CTATTTCCATCTTAGTTTGTTTTAAAGCTTTTCTAGCATTTTGTTTTGAAATATTATCCATAAATATCCTCCTATTAATAAAATTTATATATAAGTAGTTTTTACTAATAAAAGATTGTTATAATTGGTATTTTATGTAATATGTAAATTTTTCAATATTAAAAAGACCCCTTGTAATTCTTAAGATGATATCAATTTAATTTTTTGATATCATTTTAAAAATTACAAGAGGTCTACTTTTCAATTTTATAAACTTTATATCCTATACTTCCATTATTATAGGAAGTATCATTGGATTTCGCTTAGTTTTTTGATATAAATATTCTTTTAGGTTTTCTTTAATGTTATTCTTTAAATAAGCCCATTCTTTAATATTTTTCTCTTCACACTCGTTTAGAACGTTTTTGATTATATCCTTTGCTCCATCCATTAAATCTTCAGACTCTCTTACATACACAAAGCCTCTAGATATTATATCTGGACCTGCTAAAACTTTACCTTCATCTTTAGAAATAGTTACTACAACTATCATAAGACCATCTTCTGATAAATGCTTTCTATCTCTTAAGACTATATTACCTACATCTCCTACACCTAATCCATCAACTAGTATGTTTCCTGTTTGTATACGATTTGCTACTTTAGCAGAGTTCTTATCTAACTCTAAAACATCTCCTGTTTGCATGACAAAAATATTTTCCTTGTCCATACCAAGTTGTTCAGCTATTTCAGCATGTCTTTTTAACATTCTATATTCACCATGAGCTGGCATAAAAAACTTTGGTCTAACTAATGCATGTATAAGCTTTAATTCTTCTTGACAGGCATGTCCAGAAACGTGTATATCCGCTATATCACTATATACTACTTCTGCTCCTTTTTCAAATAAGAAGTTTATTACTCTTGATATTAATTTTTCATTTCCTGGTATTGGATGAGCGGATATTATCACTAAATCGCCACTCTTTATTTCTACTTTTTTGTGCTCTGAAAAAGCCATTCTAGCAAGAGCTGACATAGGTTCACCTTGTGAACCAGTCGTTATTATCACTAACTCGCCATCTTCATACTTGTATATATCATTTAAATCTATTAGCATATCATCAGAAATATCTAAATATCCTAATTCCTTGGCAACTCCAACTACATTTACCATTGAACGACCTGATATAGCAACCTTCCTATTAAACTTTTCAGCGGTATTTATTATTTGTTGTAATCTGTGTATGTTAGATGCAAACGTAGCAACTATAATTCTTCTACCATTTCCCTTTGCAAATAACTCATCAAGACCTACTCCAACAGTTTTTTCAGACATAGTAAATCCTGGTTTTTCTGCATTAGTACTATCTGCTAACATTAAAAGAACTCCTTTTTTGCTTAACTCACAGATTCTATGCATATCCATAACATCACCATCAATTGGAGTTAAATCAATCTTAAAGTCTCCTGTATGGTATATTATCCCTTGGTCTGTGTGTACTGCAATAGAGTAAGCATCTGGTATACTATGGTTATTTTTCAAAAACTCTACTTCCATATTATCAAGCTTTATAACTTGTCTTGGAGTTATGACATTTAACTTAACATTATTCATCTTATGTTCTTTCAATTTTACTTGTATAAGACCTATACTAAGTCTCGCTCCATATACAGGAACATTTATCTTTTTTAGTATATATGGAAGAGCTCCTATATGGTCTTCATGTCCATGTGTAATAAATATACCCTTTATTTTATCCCTGTTTTTGACTAAATAAGTTATGTCTGGTATAACTATATCTACCCCTAACATTTCATCTTCTGGAAAACTAAGTCCAGCATCTATAACAATTATTTCATCTTTATACTCAACAACAGTCATATTTTTTCCAACTTCGTTAAGTCCACCTAAAGCCATTACCTTTATCTTGTTGGTGTTCTTTTTGAACAATTGCATCATCTCCTTCTGTCTATTTAATTTTTTAACACGTTCTACAATCTTAAATAATATCAAATCACGCACTCGCTACCAGTTATTCTTATTGTACCATAATTCGTATCATATTTTAAGCTATATTTAAAATACATTTAACGTATTATTTTGACAAACCTATTTTATTTTGATATCCTCTAAATATTATATGATTTAATATCTGATATTTTAGGAGGATTTATGCGTGGTAAAACTCATTGTGCAATAGGAATTTTAACAGCTATCCAGACATCTTTAATTTTTAAAATTCCTATATCTCTAGTAGATATTTTAGTTTCAGCTACTTTTGCAGTACTGCCCGATTTGGATAAATCTAATTCTATGGTCTCAAATTTCATTCTAAAAAACAATATATCCAAATACATATATAGAATTTTTATATACGCTATTAATATTATTATTTTCTTTATTTCAATAAATATAAATGATAATTTTTATTTAAGTGCAATAATTACATCTGTTGCAATTATAATTATTGAGGCAAAACTAACCCATACATTTCTGAGAAAAATCTTTCTATCATTAATATTTATACTATTAGCTATATGCTTATACATCGTAGAAGTTGAAATATATTTTATAATTTTTTGTCTAATGTTGTCAATTTTCCCCTGGCTAAAGCACAGAAGCTTTTCTCATAGTATATTTGCAACCATCATAATATATTTTTTACTAAAACAAATAGAATTAATCACTAGTATTAATAATTTATCTTTTTATGGAACACTTGGCTATGCAAGCCATATGTTTTTAGGGGATTTATTTACAAAACAAGGAATACCACTTTTTTATCCACTAAGTGAAAAAAAGATTTCCTTAGGATTTTTAACAGTCGGAGGACCATTTAGTAATTTTATAGAAAAATCATTTATTTTCATACTTATAGGATTAATTATATTTTCAATATTAAAATTATAAAAAGCTTTAAAGCTATTTATCTTTATACTATATATCCAAATTTATAATAAAAAATGGAAGAATAGCATAGAATATAAAAGTTCTATACTATTCTTCCATCGACATTAAATTACAGAAGAACTATTCTTCTGAATCACTTATTTTATTACACTCATCACATAATCCATAAAATTTAACATCATGATCAAGTATTTTAAATTTGTACAATGATTGTATTTCTTTTTCTATATTGTCTAAAAGGTCTTCTTTAGCTTCCATTATCTTTCCACAATTTTTACAAATAAGATGATGATGATTATGACAGTCTTCTTTATGTAGACTAATCTCATATCTTATACACCCATCATCTAAGTTTAGTTTTGATATTAATCCTATTTCGTCTAATAACTGCATTGTTCTGTATACAGTAGCTAGACCTATTTCAGGACAGTCAACCCTAACTAAATCATAGATTTCTTCACTACTTAAATGTGAATGGTCATGTTGAAGCAATATCTCAACTATTGCTCTTCTTTGTGGCGTAATCTTAAAACCAGTTTCTTTTAACTTGTCTTTTAATAAATCCATTGTGTTTGCCATAACATCACCCTTACTATTTTCAATTGATAATCTTTATTAAGTAATATTGTAATTGATAATTCTTTTTTTGTCAAGACATTTGAAAAAATTTAATTTCTTCTCATAATATAAATATATACCCATAAAAGATATATTATTCACCAAAATCTATAAATTTTTTAATAAAAAATAAAAAAACAGATATATACTATAAATACTTTTTACAATTAATAATTCTTAATTAAAGTAAATACAGTAAAATACCTGATTTTTTATATACAAACTTAATTATTTACCTAGTTAAGTCCATTTGATTCATCTTCATCGTAATTTAAACCTTCTTCTTCCATTATAGCAGTATATACAGCTACAACAGTTTCATACTCTTCATCACTTTCTAAAGGTATTAGTATTTCTCCTTCTTCATCTTCATCAATTCTAAATATTAAAGCTTCTTCAGCCTCTTCATCATCTAAAGGCATTAATATTGCATATTCTTTTCCTTCTGCTTCTAATGTTAATATTATTTCAAATTGGCTTTCTACACCATTTTCATCAATTAAATTTATTATATTTTCTTCCATAATGTCATTCACCTCAAATTTATTTTTATTTTTATTATTTATATTATATATCATAAGTATTCAATTTTATAGTTCTTTTATGAATTTCTTTTAAAATCTAAATATCCTTGTAAAATTATTACTGCTGCTAACATATCTATAACCTTTTTTCTTTTTTGTCTGCTAACATCTGCTTCTAACAAAGACCTCTCTGCTGCTACTGTAGAAAGTCTCTCATCCCAAAAATCTACATCAATTCCTGTTTCTTCTTTCAATAATTCACAAAACTTAATTACCTTTTCTCCTTGTGGTCCTAAAGTACCATTCATATTTTTTGGTAATCCTGACACAATTTTATTTACTTGTTTTTCTTTTATTATAGCTTTTAATTCTTCAATATCCTTCTTCTTGCCAACTCTTCTTACCGTTTTTATACCTTGTGCAGTTAATCCCATTAAATCACTTACAGCAACTCCAATAGTTTTATCTCCAACATCAAGACCCATTATTCTTCCATCTAACATATTTTCTCCTTTTATTTACCTTATTTTATAAACCATATACATTTCATTAATTACAAAAATTGCAATATGAATTTTTGATGTAAGCTGTTTGGTTTACATTAATAATCATATTGCAATTTTTTATTCAAAGCATATATGCATTAAAAAATTTTTAGTTATTTTTTTCAAATATTATCATGTTTATGCTTATTATTATAAGTGGTATAAGTATATATATAGATGCTGTAGATGCAGCAACTATACCAGAATCATTAACTAAAAGAGTAATTATACAACCAACCATAGATGCAATGAATCCTTTGAACAAAATTGGGAAATTATTCATTATCTTTCTAAAATGTCTAGATGGTTTAAATATAAGTACTGCAATCACACCAATTCCCACAAGTAAAATATTTACCCATACACTTGTCTGTGCTAATTGCATATTCATTTGAATTTTTCTTCCAAATGTCTGTAATATCTCCCCTGGTCCATTTAAGAAAATTCGTTGTACAAACATCCCTAAATGAGATTCACTACCAGAGATTATATCTAGAGCTGCAAATGCACAAACAACAACTACAGCTGAAATAGCTAATAATGCAATTTTTTTAATGTCTAGTTTAACATCATATATAAGCATTATAAACAACAAATATGCTACACATTCTGATATCGCTCCACCAACATTTGCCCCCATAGAAGGATATGCACTAGTTATAAGTATTATTAATGAAAATATTACAACAAGTGGCTTAGAAACCTTCTTGTAATGTAATAAAACTGCTAAACCAAATACTGCACTTGCTATGGTTACACCTTCATACTCATTTCCTACACCATAGTATCTGGCACCAATAACAGCATCATAACTCATTATATTATTTTGCATTAAGTACGTTCCAAATACAGAATCTATAACTATTACTAAAATAGTCAGTGTTGCAAAAAATCCCATATGTTTTATATCATTGTCTTTAAATAACTTTCGACCTAATAAGTATAACACTAGTGTAGTTACAAATATTCCCAAAGATATTGTGATTGGGGTCTTAAAATTCATTAAAGGAGCCAACATAAATGACAGAGGCATTATTATACCCAATTTTATAAACTCCTTAAGTACTTTGAATACACGCTCTTTATGTGGCATATAATTTCTAAAGAATATTGCAAACATTGCAATTACCCAAGAAGCAGATATTACACCTACAAATCCATTTATAATACTTGACCTTATAGATGATATAGATACTATCTTTTTATAAAGTGATTGTAGGTAATTAGCATTATCTTCTCTGTCAACCAAAGAATAACTTCTACCTACCATTTCATCATTTTTAAGACCAAATTCATTTAATATGTCCACTCCAACATCTAAGTTTGCAACAATACCAGCTTTTCTTGTCGTAGCAGACTCCAATAGACCTTTTCCTTCTCCATTAAATTTTATTATTGGAGAAAGTCTTCTCTTATTTTTATAATCTAAATCACTTGGAAAAGCACTTGATATATAAACAGTATCATTTTCTCCAGCCATAGAAAATACTTCTTTAAGGTATTTATCTATATTTTTTACAATATTTTTCTTCATTGCAGCATAAGTATTATCATTTAGATTCAATCTATACATATCTAATCTATATGTATCTCCAAGCTCTACAAATATAGCATCACTATTTTTATAAGACTTTTTAGTTTCATCTAATAACTTATTGTAGTCCGTAGCTATTCCAAACGGCATCTTAGAATCTTTTTTGTTAATATCATCAATATTACCAGAATCAATTCTTCCATATTGATCCATAGCAACTAAACATAAATTTCTATTTTTAACCAATTGATTATTTTCAATTATATCAGCATTTCCAATTACTGAGGTTTTTAGCCCATTTTCTGATAAAGTTTTTCCTAATGAACCTAAGCTTGCTCCATATTCTCCATACTCTAGATTTTCATTTATTGACCTATTAATACTTAAATTATTTATCTCTTTAGCTTTTTGACCTGTTGCAACTTCAAAAGTTTTAGCAGTATCTTGGTCTACTTTTTGAAAATTGATATAGTCTTCAGTAGTTACATCAGCTCTTGTTCCTGCACCCATACTAGCATAAGACCTTCTATCATCAGTACCTTGATCCCCTCTTATATTCATAAGAGCTATATGGCCTCTTTTTTCTAGCTCACTCTTTAAGATTGGAACCTTCAACATACTTCCAAGATTGGTCCTATTCATATCAATAAATATGACTTTGCCCTTTTCTTCAGCAGAACTGTAGCTAGCAATTGATACAAAAATCATAATAACTACTGCCAACAATGACATAATCTTTTTTCTCATTTATTTGACCTACTTTCTATTCAGATAGTGCGTGATTACTTCTTCAAGTATCTCATCTCTTTCAAATTTTTTAATTATAGCTCTTGCATTTTTATGACTAGTTATATAACTAGAATCACCAGAAAGGAGATACCCTATAATTTGATTTATAGGGTTATATCCTTTTTCAACTAGTGCTTTATATACAAAATCTATTGTGTCTCCCACACTCATTCTATCTTCTGGTATTCCTTCAAATTTCATAGTATAGTCTAAATCTTTTTCCAAACTAAAACCCTCCTTAAGTGAATGTTATTTAACTTGTGTCTTAATAACCTCACTTGCATAGCTTAGAGCTTGGTCAACCTTAGATATGTCACTAGCTCCTGCCTGTGCCATATTAGGTCTTCCTCCACCTTTTCCTCCAGCTATTTTTGCAACTTCTCTAACTATATTACCTGAATGTATTCCTTTATCTAATACATCTTTAGTAGCAGTAACTACAAAGTTAACTTTATCATCTACTATATTTGCCAATACTACTACACCAGATCCAAGCTTATCTCTTAAATTATCTGCTGTTTCTCTTAGTGTATCCATATCCATACCTTCAAATTTATTAGTTATTAAGTTAACTCCATTTACTTCAAGCTTAGAATCAAAAATAGAATCAGCCGATTGTAAACTCATTTTAGTCTTTATATCATGTAATTCTTTAGATAAATTTTTATTTTCTTCTAATAAAGAACTTATTCTTTGAATTAAATTATCTTCTTTAGATTTTAAATTTACACAAACTTCAGATATAATTCCTTCTTTTTCTTTTAAGTATTCATAAACAGCTTTTCCTGTTATTGCTTCTATTCTTCTTACTCCTGCTGCTACTCCACCTTCAGACAAGATTTTAAACATTCCTATTTGAGAAGTATTTGTCAAGTGAGTTCCTCCACAAAGTTCTGTAGAATAATCTCCCATAGAAACTACTCTTACTTCATCACCATATTTTTCACCAAATAGTGCTGTAGCTCCTTTTTCTTTTGCTTCTTTTATATTCATAATATCACATTTTATGTCTAAAGATGATAAAATAACATTATTTACTTTTTCTTCTATCACTTTTAATTCTTCATTTGATATAGCTTCAAAATGAGTAATATCAAATCTTAATCTATCTGGAGTAACTAAAGAACCAGCTTGATTAACATGCTCTCCTAATACTTCTTTTAATGCCTTATGAAGTAAATGTGTAGCACTATGGTTTCTTGCAGCAGACATTCTAACATCTCTATCTACTAATGTCTTTACTCTATCTCCATTGCTTATTTTTCCTGATTTTATTATACCTATATGTTTTATACTATTATTAGCACCTTTTTTAGTATTTAATACTTCCACTACTAAATTTTCATTAGTTATTAATCCACAATCACCAACTTGTCCTCCACCTTCAGGATAGAAAGTGGTATTGTCTAGTACTATGGATACTTTATCACCTTCTTTTACATTTTGAACTAACTCATCATCTTTAACTATAGCTTCAATAGTTCCTTCACCATATAATTCACTATATCCATTAAACATACTATCTATAGTAGATTCTAATTTTGATAGAGGGTCTTCCTTCCAACTTTCTCCATCCATATTTCCTCTAGCATTTCTAGCTCTTTCTTTTTGTTTTTCCATTTCTTCATTGAAAGACTCTTCATCTACAGATAAATGTTCTTCTTCTAAAATTTCTTTAGTTAAGTCTATAGGGAATCCATAAGTATCATACAGTTTAAAGGCTTCTTGACCACTTAAAACAGCTTTTCCTTCATTCTTTAATACTTCTATATATGAGTTCAATATTTCTGTTCCTTGGTCTATAGTTTCATTGAATTTTTCTTCTTCTATTCCAACAACCTTTTTAATATAACTTTCTTTTTCAACTAAAACTGGATATGCTTTATCATTTACCTTTATAACTTCATCTATTAGTTTTTGTAAGAATAATTCTTTTACACCTAATAGTTTACCATGACGAGCAGCACGTCTAAGAAGTCTTCTAAGAACATAGCCTCTTCCTTCATTTGATGGAAGTACTCCATCACTAACTAAAAATGTTACAGCTCTTATATGGTCAGTTATTATTCTTATTGATATATCATTTTTTGGATTTTCTCCATATTTTACTCCTGTTAACTTTTCAACTGCTTCTAATATAGACTTAATCGTATCTACTTCAAAGATAGTATCCACACCTTGCATGATACATCCCATTCTTTCAAGACCCATACCTGTATCTATATTTTTACTTTCTAATAGACTGTAGTTTCCTTCTTCATCTCTATCAAACTGAGTAAATACATGGTTCCAGAATTCTAGGTAACGGTCACAATCACAGCCTGGTTTACAGTCTGGATTATCACATCCATATTCTTCTCCTCTATCAAAATATATTTCTGAACAAGGACCACAAGGACCTGTACCTATCTCCCAGAAGTTATCATCTTTACCAAGTCTAACCATTCTATCTTCTGGGAAATTCATTTCTTTTGCCCATATATCATAAGAGTCATCATCTTCTTCATATACAGTTACCCATATTTTATCTTCTGGTATACTTAGCCATTCTGTGATAAATTCCCATCCCCATTTAATTGATTCTCTTTTAAAGTAATCTCCAAATGAGAAGTTACCCATCATTTCAAAGAAAGTAGCATGTCTTGCAGTTATACCTACATTTTCTATATCTCCTGTTCTTATACATTTTTGAGATGTACACATTCTTAAACTTGGAGGTACTTCTACACCTGAAAAATAGTTTTTTAAAGGTGCCATACCTGAGTTTATAAGCAATAAACTCTTGTCATTGTTTGGTACTAAAGAATAGCTGTCTGCTACATAGTGACCTTTTGACTCAAAAAATTCTAAAAACTTACTTCTTATCTCGTTTAGTCCCATCTTTTCCATATTATGTTCCTCCTAATAAATTATATTTTTTCGTTTAAATAAAAAACCTCGCCCCTATAAATAAATTTATAGGGGCGAGGACAATCGCGGTACCACCCTAATTATCATAAAAAATTATGATATCTTCGGAAAACCTTAGCTATAACGTAACTACCGTCAATCTCTACTTAAATCTACCTTTTAATTCAAGGTACATTGTTCAAAATTGCTACTAAAAGGCTGCTTCAAATATTTTATTCTAAGGGCTTTCAGCATGTTCCCTCTCTCTGTAAGACATCAAATACTTTACTATTCCTTATCACTGTATTTATTTTTAATTAATATAATAATTATATTACTAAATTTTACAAAATTAATCAATACTATATTTTCATATACAATAAATTTATTTTATAAACTTTGTTTTAGATTTATAGACTATATTACTTATTTTATAAGTTTCTTAGAGATTTTTATAAACTTTTCTCTATTATTCCTCCACCTACGACAATATCTCCATCGTACATTACAACAGATTGACCTTTTGTAATAGCCCTTTGAGCTTCATCAAATACTATTTTAATAGTATTTTCTCCTACCTTATAAATAGTAGCTGGCGATGGTTTTGCTGAGTATCTTATTTTGGCTTGAACTCTTAATGGTTCTTCTAATTTATCTATTGATATAAAGTTAACATCTTTTGCAATAAGTTCTTTTTTAAATAATTCTTCATTGTCTCCAAGAACGATAGTATTATTTATTGGATTTATATCTACTACAAACATTGGCTTGCCAAAAGTAATTCCAAGACCTTTTCTTTGTCCTATTGTATAGTATAGTATACCTTTATGTTTTCCAAGTATATTTCCTTTAGTATCTACAAAAAAACCTTCTTCAATACGCTTTTCAGAATGTTTTTTTACATAATTTGCATAGTCATTATCTTTAACAAAACAAATTTCTTGACTATCAGGTTTATTGTGAACTGCCATTCCCATTTCTTTAGCAATTTCTCTTACTCTGTCCTTTTCATAATCACCTATTGGTAGTAGTGTATGTTTTAATTGTTCTTGTGTAAGATTATAAAGTGCATAAGTCTGGTCTTTTTTATCTGTAACAGATTTTTTTAATAAATATCTTCCTGTATCTTCATCTTTTTCTATTTTTGCATAGTGACCTGTAGCCACATAATCGCACCCTATTTGTCTAGCTCTTTTATAAAAATCATCAAATTTTATATGTTTATTGCAAGCTATACAAGGATTAGGAGTTTTTCCTTCTAAATATTCATCTATAAAATAATCTATTACTTTTTCTTTAAATACTTCTCTAAAATTTAGAACATAAAATGGTATTCCTATTTTATTTGCCACTCTTCTAGCATCTTCAACTGCTGATAAAGAGCAACAACCACCTTCATTTTCAACTTCGTCATCGTCTTGCCATAATTTCATAGTAACACCAATGACATCATATCCTTGTTGTTTTAAAAGATATGCAGCTACAGAGCTATCCACTCCACCACTCATACCTATCATTACTTTTTTATTCATAAACAAATTTCACCTCATCTTTTGCATTACTTATTATTATACCATATAGAGCAAGCATTGTATTTATTTAAAATATAGCTTGCTCTATTTTCTAAAAAAAATAATGTTATTAAGTAATTTTAAAAGATTTAAGAATGATTTTATATTTATTTAACTACTACTACTGACGCTGTTGTTTCTGTTATTATATTATTAGAATTACTAACATCAACTAGTTCTATTTTCACCTTATAAGTACCTTCTTTATTTCCAACTAGATAAACAGGTGTTGTTGCATCTTGTAATAAAAAACCTTCCATTGGTCCCCATCCTGTTTTTACTATGTTAAACCAATTTTCGTTGCTATCTTTAGCAATTAGTTGTATTCCATCTAAATCTGCTGAATCATCTTCTGGTTTTATTTGAACTCTTACATTGTTATAATCATTTTTGCCTTTATTTAGTGTAATATCTACAGGTGTTCTACCCTCTACACTTTCAAATTTAGGTATGCTACCATTTTCACCCTCATCTATTTTATTTTCTTCCGTTATATTAGCTATATCATTATTTTCATTTATAGTGATAGAAGCTTTACCCCAAGTAGCAATTTTTGAATCTTGTGATAATGTACAATCCCCATATCCATTAACAATCACTTTATCTTTATCATAGTTATCAGTTTTTATTGGAGTATATTCACTTATCTTGCAATCACCTATTAAATCTAGTCTTGCATTAGTTTCATTTACAATTCCATCATCTTTTACATATTCTACATTGACTCCATACCATCCGTTTCCACTTGTTACAAGGTTTGAAGCTATTACTGCTGAACCATTTACTATTAAACCTGCTCCTTTATTATTATTTAAAGTTACATTGTTTAATTCAACATTTTGTGATAAATAAACATGCATTCCTGATTTGTTTAATTTATCTGAATCTAAGCCTGTTACTTTTAGATTGTTTATTTTTACACCATCTTTTCTGTCTATTGTTACTATATTTTCGTAGCCTGGTTTAGTGTCAGTAAATTCTACAGCTTTTTTCAATTCAGCATCATTAATACCATTTATAATTATTTTTTTATCTATAACAACTGGCTTTTTAACATCTATTTGTCCACTTATTTCCCACACTTGACCATCTTCTTGTAAAGCAAGTGCTTTTTCTAATGTATCAGTATCAGTAACCTTTATTGTCTCCACTTTAACAGGTTCAGCTACTGTTACTGTAATACTTGGAAGTGATACTTCTTCTGCAAGCTTATATCCACTTGATAAGCTTGCACTAAATATATACTTTCCTGCTACTTGGCTAGCATATTCTGGTGTACTTTTCCAAGTTACTCCTACTTTTGTATTCGCTACTCCAGACACAGTTGCTGATAACTCTTTTGGTAAGTTTAATTTACTTAATTCCGTTCCATTTTCTACATTTTGTACTTTTATTGAATTATCAAGTGCTGTTATTGATGTTATCAGTTTATCTTTTACAGATGAACCACCACTTGAACTTCCTCCACTTGATGAAGAGCCTCCAGATGAACTTCCACCTGGTTTAGTGCCATCTACACTTGGAGTCTGAGAACCTTCTACTTTGTCAGTTATTGTTCCTTCATTTTTTATATTTGTTCCTGTAGCATCATTTTTTATGTTTGTTATTTTTCCATTGTTTTTAACTACAACATTGCTAGAATTATTTTGTATTTCTACTTTTTCTATTTTTGCTCCACTTTCATTTATTATTGTTCCACCTTTACTATCCTTAACCAAAACTTTATTTATTGTACCTTTATTTACTATATCTGCATTTGGAGCAGTTACTACTATTGTACCTGTATATGTACCATTTAAATTTACAGAAATTGAATTATTTGTACTCAATGATAAATCATTTGACATAGTTCCTGATGGCTTAATATTTATAACATCATTTGCATCCGCTTTAGCTAAAGCTATTTTTAACTCTTCTACATTTTTAACTTCATATGTTGTTGTAGATTGTGATTTTTTTATCTCAGAGAAAGCAGTCTCATTGCCTGAACCACCAACTTGTGTAACTGTTTTTAAGCTCTTAGTATTTAATACTTTTTCTTGTTCTTTATTTAATTTATTTCCAACTAAAACTACTGGTGAATTATTTTTTGCCGCCAATGAACCCACTGCTAATGAATCTATAAGGTCTCCTTGTTTATTCATACCATCTTTTGTTATATACGCATTTTTCAGCTCTTTTGAACTATATAATCCACTTATAACAGCCGCATTAGTTTCATTTCTATCATTTCCTGATAATCTCTTAGGACTAGGTAAAGTATTTTTTGTAACTTCCGAAATTGACTGCACTCCTCCTATTACATAAGATGTCTTTATACCTTTATCTTTTATAAACTTACTTGATTGTTTTATTCCATCTTTTGGACTAGAAAGAATTATTGGCATTTTATTTTGAGCTGCAATAGCTCCTACACTTACTGCATCAGCAAGACCTTTTTCTCCATTAACTACAACTATCTCTGAAATATTACTACTTGCTTTTCTTCCAAGAGACTCATCTAATTTTTTAGCTATTTCTAAAGAAGTTTGATATCTGTCATTTCCTGAGATTCTTTCTGTATCAATTTTTAATGATTTTAATTGTGTCTCTACCTCTGAACCTAAAGTTTTTGTCCCACCTATTAAATATACTTTTTCTGCTTTTAACCTTATTATTTCTGCTTTAGTCCTATCATCTAATTTATTATTTTGTGTCAAAAGAATTGGTGCATTTTTAGAACCAGCAAAAGGAGTTGCAGTCAATGCATCTACTATAGTATTGTCATTAACTAATATTACATTTTTAGATGTATCCCATCCTTTTTTACTTATTTGTATAGCAGTTTCCCATCGACCTGAACCTTTAAGTGTATCACTGTTTGTTTGAGCACTTGACATGCCTGCTGTCGCACTGCTAACTACTAATGATATAGTAAGTATTGCTGCTATCCTCTTTGGTATTTTCATAACTGTTCCCCCTAATATTGTATTTAGTTGAAATGTGCCTTTTTAAAGAAAATAGCATTTTTAAGTAAAATTTTTTAAAAGTATATTTGTATATGAAATCCTTGTAAACAATTGATTTGTTGAGATTTTTTATATTTTTTAATGTTTAAATATTATGGATGTGTATATTTTTTTATTATTTGATTGATTTTCAAAACGGGCTAGAATGGTAGTTTGTACAATAAAAAATAGCCGTTTTCTTTAAAACGGCTATTTTTCATCTTACTATACCATTATACACTTTTTTAAAATGATTTTAAACTTTTTTTTGGAAAATTATTCCTTATTTTATTCTTCTTCCTCAATATCATGGTCATGAGCATCATCTATAACATATCCATCTAATTCTGGTATATGGATACTATTCTTTTTAGCATAGTCTATAAGTGCTGCTTTTACAGCTTGTTCTGCTAAAACTGAACAGTGCATTTTTACTGGTGGTAAACCATCTAAAGCTTCAGCAACAGCTTTATTTGTAAGGTCTAATGCATCTTTTATAGTTCTTCCTTTTATCATTTCAGTTGCCATAGAAGAACTTGCTATAGCTGAACCACAGCCAAATGTTTTAAACTTAACATCTTTTATTATGTCTCCTTCTATGTCTAAAAATATCTTCATTATATCTCCACATGTAGGATTTCCAACTTCACCTACACCACTTGCATCTTCAATTTCTCCCATATTTCTTGGGTTCATAAAATGTTCCATAACTTTATCACTATATTGCATTGTTTTTTTCCTCCTACATTAATTTATGCCTACTTTTTGTGTCTTATCTTCTTTGTCTATTTTACTAAGCCTTGTTTCTTTGCATCATCGTAAAGTGGTGACATACTTCTAAGTCTTTCTATAACTTTTGGTAAATTCTCTAATATATAATCTATATCATCATCTGTTGTAAAATCTCCAACTGTAAGTCTCAATGAACCATGTGCTATTTCATGTGGTAAACCTATTGCAAGAAGTACATGTGAAGGGTCTAATGAACCAGAAGTACATGCAGAACCACTTGAACCAGCAATTCCTAACATATCTAATAATAAAAGTATTCCTTCACCTTCTATAAATTGGAATGCAAAGTTTGCATTTCCTGGCAATCTATTTTCTAAACTACCATTTATTCTTGTATAAGGTATTCTTTCTAAAACACCATCTATTAACTTATTTCTAAGACGAGTTAAAGTCTCAACATGGTTTTGCATATTTGCTTTAGCTAATTCTGCTGCCTTTCCATATCCAACTATTGCAGGTATATTTTCTGTACCTGCTCTTTTGCTTTTTTCTTGTGCTCCACCATGAACAAAGTTATGAAGTCTTACACCTTTTCTTATGTATAAAGCTCCAACACCTTTTGGTCCATATATTTTATGTGAAGACATACTCATTAAATCTATTCCTAGTTCTTTAACATCTACTGGAATATTACCTGAAGCTTGTACTGCATCAGTATGGAATAATATATTGTGTTTTTTAGCTATTTCAGATATTTCTTTAATAGGTTGTATAGTTCCTATTTCATTATTTGCGAACATTATACTTATTAGTATAGTAGTATCTTTTATTGAATCTTCTAATTGTTTTAAATCAATTTTTCCTTCGCTATCAACATCTAAATAAGTTATTTCAAATCCATGATGTTTTGCTAAATATTCACATGTATGAAGTATCGCATGGTGTTCTATTTTTGAAGTTATTATATGATTACCTTTATTTTTATTAGCATAAGCTACACCCTCTAATGTCCAGTTATCACTTTCTGAACCACCTGCTGTAAAATATATTTCACTAGGTTCAGCATTTATAAGGGCTGCTACTTGTTCTCTTGCTTTATCTAAAGCATCTTTTGCTTCTCTTCCGAATGTGTGAAAACTAGATGCATTACCAAAATAATCAGTTAGGTATGGCATCATTGCATCTAATACTTCTTTTTTAACAGGTGTTGTTGCAGAATAATCCATATACAATCTTCTTTTTTCCATTACATTCATCTCCAAATCTATTTTATAGTTATATTTGTTATATCATTTTCTAATTTATTTTTGTTATAGTCATTTATCATATCTTTAAGAGTAATCGAATCTATAACATCTTCTATACCCTTTTTCATCTTTTCCCAAACTATTTTTGTTACACACATGTTTGAGTTTTCACAGACATCTTCATCTAGTACACAGTCAGATAATGCAACTGGACCTTCCAATACTACAAGTATATCTCCTACTGTTATATCCTCAGCATTTTTTGAGAGCAAATACCCTCCTTGAGCACCTCTTACACTTTTTACTAGACCCGATTTTTTTAAAGATGAAAATATTTGTTCTAAGTACTGGTCCGATATTTTTTGCTTTTTAGCAATAAATTTTAATGACACTGGACCATTATCTTGATTTAATGCTAATTCAAACATTGCCTTTAGTCCATATCTACCTTTAGTAGACAACTTCATACATTATCACCTCTATATAGAAATCTAATTCATACTGTTTTAGTAGGAATTACTTTCAACATAATTTTATTATACCCTACTAATTTTGTCAAGATTAATTTTAATTTTTTTATTTTGAATAAATCCCCCATTTTCCAATGTCTTCAAATCCTAATTTTTTATATATCTTTCCAGCTTCTTCATTATCATAAAACAAACAAGGCATTTTATTCTCTCTTAAAAGTTCTGAACATAGTTTAATTAAACATTTTGTAGCAAGCCCTCTAGCTCTATATTTAGGATGTGTACCTACGCCAATTATCATTGCATGAGTCCTATTTTCTGATGTACTCTTTGCCATTGATACCACTTCTTTGTTAATCTCTATACAATATCCTCTACCTGTTCTTAAACCATTTTTTAAACTATCTAAAGTTGTACTGTGGAATTCATCTATCAAATCATAAAGCCTAACTGTTTTCTTTAGATTTCCAAGTCTAATTCTTTTGACCTTTTCATTACAATGATTATCAACTAAAAATTTTTTAGTTTGAAGCTTACAAAAATCAACTATTTTTAAATTATTAAGTCCTAATCGCTTTGCTAAAGCATCTACAGCACTTATTTTTCCAGAAATTTCTTCGTAATCAGTGTCACAAAGCAATTCATAAAATCCTTCAACATCATACTCTCCATCTGAATAAAACATCATAAATTCAAAGTATTTGAGTAGTACTGCTCTGATTTCACCATTTAAACCTATATCTGCCCATAAATTTAAAAAGTTATTTCCATATCCATATCTTTCAATATCCCCTATTATAAATAAATTGTACTCAGGTTCTTTTTTTAAATATTTCATAACTCTACTATGATAACTTGAGTTAAGTTTTATAATCATAATATCTACCCCCGATACATAAAATTCAACTTAAAAATCGCTATCTAAATACTCTAGATATTTTTTTATATTTTTCTCAGTTTTGTTTTCTTGTGGTATGTAGTAAATACTATCTTTTATGCTATCTGGTAAATACTGTTGTTTTACATAATGATTTTTAAAGTTATGAGGATATTTATATCCACATCCCCTACCTATATCTTTAGAACCAGAGTAATGAGCATCTTTTATACTATTTGGTATGTCTTTAACAAATTCTCTATCTAATTCATCTAATGCTTTCATTATTGCCATACATGCAGAATTAGATTTTGGTGATGTAGCTAAAAGAATAGTAGCTTCTGCTAATGGTATTTTTGCTTCAGGAAATCCAAGTTGCATAGCTGAATCTACACACGCTTTTACAATGACAACTGCATTTGGATAAGCTAAACCTATATCTTCACTAGCTATTACTAAAAGTCTTCTACAGATACTTATTAAATCTCCACCTTTTATAAGTCTTGCTAAATAGTGTATGGATGCCTGTGGGTCACTTCCCCTTATAGATTTTTGAAATGCACTTAAAATATCATAGTGACTATCACCATTTTTATCATAGTTTATAATTTTATTAAATGTAGATTTTTTTACTACATCTGAATCTATATAGATTATGTTATCTTTATTTGGTTTAGTTGAATAAACTACTACTTCTAAAGCATTTAAGGCTCTTCTCATATCTCCATCAGATATAATAGCTATATCCTCAATAGCATCATTATTACATTCAATATCCATATAACTATCTTCATTTAAAACTTCAATTGCCCTTTTTAATCCTTTTTCTATATCTAATTTTTCTAAAGGCTTAAATTCAAATATAGTCGACCTACTTAGAAGAGCTTTATATACATAATGATATGGATTTTCTGTAGTACTAGCAATCAAAGTTATACTACCATTTTCCATAAATTCTAATATCGACTGCTGTTGTTTTTTATTAAAACTTTGTATCTCATCTATATATAGTAAAACCCCATTTATATTATTTATACTTCCAAGTTCTGCTATTACCTTTTTTATATCTTCTAGTGATGAATTAGTGGCATTTATTTTATAAAAATTTTTATTGCTTTTTTCTGCGATAATTTCTGCTACAGTAGTTTTTCCAACACCAGGTGGACCAAAAAATATCATATTTGGTAAAAAATTAGTCTGTAATATCTTAGACAGTATTTTTCCATTACCAATTATATGACTTTGACCTATTACATCATTCATTGTTTTTGGTCTTATTTTATCTGCTAAAGGCATATTCCCACTCCTATTCTAAAAAAAGTATTTAATGATTATTATCCCAATAATCCGTCTAAAAAAGGTATCTATTTGAAATAGATACCTTTTCTAATCACAATCTATAAAATTTAGATTATTGATTGTTTTTTAATTTTTTTAATTCATCTGTAAGTTTATCATTAAGTATTCTTATATGAGTTCCTTTCATACCTAATGATCTTGATTCTATCACACCTGCACTTTCAAATTTTCTAAGTGCATTTACTATAACTGACCTAGTTATACCAACTCTATCAGCTATTTTACTTGCTACAAGTAAGCCTTCTTTACCGTCTAATTCAGCAAAAATATGTTCAACTGCTTCAAGCTCGGAGTAGGACAGAGTGCCTATTGCCATTTGAACTACAGCTTTTTTTCTCATTTCTTCTTCTAATTCTTCACCTATTGCTCTTAATATCTCAAGACCAACAACAGTTGCACTGTATTCAGCTATCACTAAATCATCATCATTAAATGACATTGAATATCTTGAAAGTACTAATGTTCCAAGTCTTTGTCCACTTCCTAGTATTGGTACTACAGTAGTATATTTTTGTAATCTTCCTTGCTCTTCAGGGAAAATCTCCAATATCTTCTCACCATTTAAGTTTTCTAGTGTCTCATCAATTTTTAATAAGTTTTGAGTATATTCTTCTGAGAATTTTTTTTGCTTAGTATATTCGTCTTCTATAACTGAGCTATCTTCAATGTCATTTAAATGAAGCCCTAGAATTTTACCTTTTGCACTTACTACATAAACATTAGAATTTAATACATCTCCTAATGCTCCGGCCAGTAAATCAAAAGAGACACTACTTCCACCACTTGTTTGTAATGTTTTATTTATTTTTCTTGTTTTTTGTAATACTTCACTTGCCATTTAATCATCTCCTCATGAAATTTAGGCCTTTTAATAACCTTTATATTTTCTAATATTATTCTCACTCTTAATGAAAATTTATTTTTATATTAGTTGTTTACACTTGAAAGATTATCATAGTTTGGAACCTTTTTCAAGAGAATTATGTGATTTTTTTCAATTTTCACTCTTTTCCGTCATTATGCTCTTTTGACTCTTTGTTGCATTCTTTATTGGAGCATACTGTTTTCGTTTCAGATTTAGTCACTTTTTCAACCATATATGAACCACACTTTTCACAAAACTCTCCTGTTGGCTTATTCCAAGCTACAAAGTCACAGTTTGGATAATTAGAACATCCATAAAAAGCTTTCCCTCTTTTAGATTTTCTAAGGATAATTTCTCCTTCTTCACATTTTGGACATTTAACACCAATTTTATTCATAATTGGTCTAGTCGTTTTGCAATCAGGATAGTTTTTACAAGCCATAAACTTTCCAAACCTACCATATTTTATAACCATATTAGAACCACAGTTTTCACAGATTTCATCAGTTTCTTCATCCATATTTATTTTTTCTATATTCTCAAGTGCTTCTTCAATCGCTTCCTTAAGTGGTGCATATGCTTCAGATACAATTTCTTTCCAATCTGTATTTCCTTCTTCTATAACATCAAGCTTGCTTTCCATATCAGCAGTAAAATCTACATCTATAAATTTATGAAAATTATTTTCTAAAATATCAGTAACTATTATTCCAAGTTCTGTTGGACATAGACTTGTGCCTTGCTTTTCAACATATTCTCTATTTAATATAGTAGCTATTGTTGGAGCATACGTACTTGGTCTACCTATTCCCAGCTCTTCCAATGTTTTTACCAAACTAGCTTCTGTATATCTTGCTGGTGGTTGTGTAAAATGTTGGTCTGGCAATATATTTTCTATACTTAATATATCTCCTTTTTCTATACTTGGTAGAATCTTATCTTCTCTTTCTGAAAAATTGTATACCTTAGTATATCCATCAAATTTCATTTTTGAACCAGTAGCTTTAAATACAATATCTCCAGCCTTACATTCTACATTTAGTATATCGAATACTGAATCCTCCATTTGACTTGCTATAAATCTTCTCCAAATTAAATTGTATAGCTTATATTGGTCTTTACTCAATGAAGCTTTTATACTATCAGGAGTTCTATCAACGGAAGTTGGTCTTATTGCCTCATGTGCATCTTGAACCTTTTTAGTATCTGGTTTCTCTTTTTTCTCTACAGGATTTTTATAGTAATTCTCACCTAAGTCACTTATTATATAATCCTTAGCTTTTTCTTTTGCTTCATCAGATATTCTCTTAGAGTCAGTTCTTATATATGATATAAGACCAACAGTGCCTTCACCTTCTATATCTATACCTTCATATAATTCTTGTGCTATCATCATTGTTTTTTTAGTAGTAAAAAACAACTTATTTGCACCTTCTTGTTGAAGCATACTTGTTGTAAATGGTTTTGGAGCTGATTTACGTCTTGATTTAGATTCTATCTTTTCAACTTTTAAATCCTTTCCTTCCATTTCTTTTAGTATTTCATTAACAGCATCTTCATTTTCTAATTCAATTTTTTCATCATTCTTGCCATAAAATTTTAAAGTTATATCTTTATCTTTTAATGTCTTTGCTTCAACATCTATTGTCCAATATTCTTTTGGAATAAACGCTTTTATCTCTTTTTCTCTATCGCAAATTAATTTTGTTGTTACTGATTGTACTCTACCTGCACTAAGCCCTTTTCTAACCTTTTGCCATAATATAGGGCTTATTTGATATCCTAAAAGTCTATCCAATACTCTTCTAGCTTGTTGTGCATCTACTAAGTTTATATCAATATTTCTAGGATGCTTAATTGCTTTTTTAATTGCATCTTTAGTTATTTCATTAAACTCAATTCTACAATCATCAGATTCATCTAAATTTAGTATATGAGCTAAATGCCATGATATAGCTTCACCTTCTCTATCGGGGTCAGTTGCTAGATACACTTGTTTAGATTTTTTAGCTTCTTTTTTTAATTCTTTTATTACGTCGCCTTTTCCTCGTATGTTTATATATTGAGGTTCAAAATTATTTTCTATATCTACACCTAATTTACTTTTAGGCAAATCTCTGACATGACCAACTGATGCTTTCACTGTATAATGACTTTTACCTAAAAATTTTTCTATAGTCTTAGCTTTTGCAGGCGATTCTACGATGACTAATGTTTTGGCCATAAAACCACACACCCCCACTACCTAATCTTAATTTATACATTTAAACTGTACGTTTTATTATTCATCTCTACTACTAACTCATTTAGTACTAATTCATTGATTATTGAATTTACATACTTTATTTCTATACCAGTATAATCACAAATACTATCTATATGCAAGCTTCCTTCTCTTTTTATAGCTTCAATTATTTGCTTAGACTTGGCATTTAAACTTATATTATCATATTTTTGATTTATTTTTTTATCAATAATATTAAATATGTTATACTCATTCAAAATATCATCTATATTTTCAATTAATTTCGCACCTTCTTTTATAATTTTATGACATCCTCTACTCATTTGAGAATTTATATTACCAGGTATCGCAAAAACATTTTTCCCATGTTCAAGAGCAAACTCTACTGTTATTAATGCACCACTTCGTATTGCGGCTTCTACAACCACTACTCCATCACTTAATCCACTAATAATTCTATTTCTATTAGAAAAATGGTATGGAGCTACTGTTGAATTAATATTATACTCTGATAATAATAGTCCCCCATTTTCTAATATTTTATTTGATAAATGTAAATTTTGTTTTGGAAGAGGGTTGTCTACTCCTGACCCAAGCACTGCTATAGTCTTAGATTTTCCATTCATACAACCTATATGTGAATATGCATCTATTCCTATGGCTAATCCACTTACTATATTAACTCCATATTGGGACAATTGACAACTCATTGTTTTTGCACAACTAATTCCATAAGCTGTAGGCTTTCTTGAACCTACTATAGCTATATTAAAATTATTATTAACTAAACTTATGTCACCTTTGTAAAATAATAACTTTGGAGCATTGTATATATTCTTCAAATTTTCAGGATATTCTTCATCATATTGGCAAATATATTTAATTGATTTTTTGTAAAGTAGTTCTTTTATATTTTCTAAATAAGCGTGACCTCTATATTTTACTATATTTTTTCTAATATTCAAGCTTATATTTTTTAAATTATATATTTCTTTTTCAGAAAAATCAAATATATCTTCAATATTTACTATATCATTTTCTATTATTTCAATTGTTTTTGTTGTTATTCCACTAATTGATTTTAACCATAAATAGATATCTTTTTTCTTCATAAAATACACCTCAAAAACCTATTTAAAATAACTATAATAAGCTCTTCTAAATGAAAAAGCTTCTATAATACATTGTGAATTTATCAACTCTATTCCTTCTAAATCAGCTATTGTTCTTGCCATCTTTAAAAGTTTTGTATAACTTCTACTACTTAAGTTATATTTATTAAATATTACTTTAGCCATTTTTGAAGCTTCTTTTTCTAATTTACAATATTTTAATAAATTAGAGGCCTTAATTTCACTATTATTTTTTATATTATCTTTTTTAAATCTATTTATTTGTATTTTTCTAGCATTTTCTACTCTTATCTTTATTTTTTGAGAACTTTCTTCTTGTTTTGATGAATTTAAATCATCATATTTTACAGTATTTACTTCTACAAAAATATCAAACCTATCTAATAATGGTCCTGATATTTTATTTATGTATTTATTAATTTCATTACTCCTACATCTACACTCTGTATTTGACATATAATAACCACATGGACATGGATTCATAGCTGCAATTAGTAATACTCTACAAGGATATTTTGTACTGTACTTTACTCTAGATATATTTACATATCCATCTTCTATAGGTTGTCTCAAAGTCTCAAGGATTTTCCTATCAAACTCAGCGATTTCATCTAAAAACAAAATACCTCTATGTGCTAGTGCTACTTCTCCAGGTCTTGCATCTGTTCCTCCTCCAATTAAAGACTGCTTTGTAGTCGTATGATGAGGAGCCCTAAAAGGTCTCTTATCAATTATGCCTTTATTTTCATCTATCATACCCAATACACTATAAACCTTACTTACCTCTATCATCTCTTCTACACTTATATCTGGTAAAATTGTTATTACTCTTTTTGCAATCATTGTTTTACCTGAGCCTGGAGGCCCAATCATAAGCATATTATGATTTCCAGCAGCAGCTATCTCTGCGCTTCTCTTTATAAAATAATTTCCTCTAACATCATTAAAATCTTCATCATATTTGCTTTCTTTTGTATCATAAAATTCAGGATATTTACAATATGTATAGTTACTATTTGTTTCTATTTCTTCATTTAAAAAAGACATTATTTTTTCTTTATCGACTTTTATTTCTCCGTTTAAAAAACCTATACATTCTTTTAAACTTTTAATAGGTATTATATCAATTTCTTCTATAAATAGACTTTCTTTTATATTGTCAACTGGTATAAAAATACGTTTTATATTTTGAGTCTTTGCACCTATAATTATGGGTAATATACCTCTTACTTTTCTTATTTTTCCATCTAATGATAATTCTCCTATAAACATACTTTCTCTTATATAATTTTCATCCTTTTTTATTAATCCTCTTAAAAGACCTATACTTATTGATAAATCTAAAAAAGCACCTTCTTTTTTTATATCTGCTGGTGATAAATTTACAACAATTCTTGTATTTGGAAATTTATATCCACTGTTGATAATAGCTGATTTAACTCTCTCTCTCGCCTCTTTAATTTCTTTACTTGGAAGCCCGACAATATTGAAGCTAGGTATACCATTACTTGTATCCACCTCAACCTTTACTAGAAAACTCTCAATTCCTATTAAATTACTCGAATTAATAATACTTAACATATAGTAATCCTTTCCAAAACTTTATCTTTCTTAAAAAGCATTCATTATGTGATTTACTCTTTTTTCTGATAAATAAACTTCTACAACATCAAACCTTATGGGAATATTATGTAAATTATTTTTTGTGATATAGTATTTAGCAATCTCAACTATCTTTTTTCTCTTCTTGAAATTTACAGATTCACAAGGATAACCATACCTTAAATTAGACCTTGATTTTACTTCTACAAATACAATCTCATCATCCATCCTTACTATTATATCTACTTCTCCAATCTTTAATCTGTAGTTTTTTTCTAGTAGTTTTGCACCTTTTGACAATAAATAATTAATTGCTACTTCTTCTCCAAAATCACCTTTTTCTTTGTTATTCATTTTTTACTCCAATACATTAGATTTTTACTTTTTGATTATGGTCAGTATACAATTTAACTATTCAAATTTTTTAGATTGATTTTATTTTCATTAATATTAATAGATACCTCTATTGACTTTATTCTTTTATGATATTATTCTAGTTTTCATAAGGAAAGTTTATTTTTATGGAGGAATGTTTTTAATGAACAGAAAAAAATTAGTTACTTTTATACGATATTTATCCCTATTTATATTGATTGTAAGTTATCTAAACAATGCTGAAAATACAATGTATTCAATTATGACAATAATAATATTATTTCTAATTATAATAAATAATCAAGTCAGATTTTTTTCTTTATCAAACAAGAATAGAATTGTACTTATTTCTTATTTTTTAGAGCTTATCTTAATTTTTATATTGTATAATTATACAAAGACTTTTAATTCACTTTACTTTGTTCCTTTAATTTTGGACATATCATTTTTTATAAATGAAAAATACAAATACATATTATTGTTTTTCATTATAGTATCTTCCTTTATTATTAGTTTAGATAAAAACTTGTATCTAGCTTTGGAATCAAGTTCAATATTATTGATTATATCTATACTTTCTATATATATAGAAAGTGAAAATATATCTAAACTATACAATCAAAGCCTTTATGATAAACTTAGAATTTCTAAAGATAAATTAAAAAAATCTAATTCTGATTTAGAAATTTATGCAAGTTCTATAGAAGAACTAGCCATTTTAAAAGAGAGAAACCGAATATCTAGAGAAATACACGATAGTGTTGGACATTCTCTTTCTACAACAATAATACAGTTAAGTGCCATAGAAAAGCTCTTAAATGATAAGCCCGAAGTATCTGATTTAGTACATGAACTTAGAGAATTCGTAAATGAAAGTTTTCAAGATGTTAGAAGAGCTATCTCTGAGTTAAAGCCTATTGAATATGAAAATTATCAAAATTTGTTTAAAATTAAAGAACTAATTAAAAGCTTTATTAAGCTTACAAATATTAATGTAAGACTAACTATATCAAGAAACACTTGGAGCCTATCTAGAGCTCAGTCTATAGCTTTATATAGACTTATTCAAGAATCGCTTTCCAATGCATCAAGACATGGAAAAGCAAGTGAAATCAAAATTTTTATAACATTTAATCCTTCAAATCTTATAATTACGATTAGTGATAATGGTATAGGATGTGAAAATATAAAAAAAGGAAATGGAATTAACAGTATTAGCGAAAGAATATATGAACTAAATGGAAAAGTTGAATTTGATAATCACAATGATGGATTTACAATTAGAGCTTCTTTTCCCAAATTTTTAGGGGGTGATTTTTTTGAGTAAAATTAAAGTTCTTATAGTTGATGATGAAAAATTAATTAGGAAAGGTCTTAAGATTATATTGTCATCTTATGATGATTTGGAGATAATTGGAGATGCCTCTAATGGATATGAGGCTTTAGAATTTTGTAAGTCAAATGATGTAGATGTTGTTCTTATGGACATTAGAATGAATATTTGTGATGGTGTTTTAGGCACAAGACTTATAAAAGAATATGATGAGTCAATAGCACTATTAATTTTAACTACCTTTAATGATGATGAGTATATAAAAGATGCAATGAAGTTTGGAGCTTCAGGTTACCTTCTAAAAGACAGCTCTGATGAAGTATTGCATGAGGGGATACGCTCTTCATTTTTTGGCAATGTTGTACTTGACAAAAATGTAGCTGAAAAAATCATGTCATCTGAAAAAACTGTTGAACATGAGCATATTTCTAATATATATAATTTAACTGAAAAAGAAATATCCATAATTAAATTAATTGCACATGGACTTAGTAATAAAGAAATAAGTCAAGAATTATTTTTATCTGAGGGTACCATAAAAAATAATATAACTAATATTTTAGGCAAATTGGAGCTTAGAGATAGGACTCAATTGGCTATATTTGCTTTCAAAACTAAAATTGTAATATAGTATGTCAATAAAAAGTCTAAACTATAAACAAAATTTTCAAAAACTTAACTTATAATAAAGCTAAAACTATAAAGTGACTTAAGTCACTTTTTTTAGTGACTTATAGTAATAGAAATACACCTAATAATTCTTTATTATAATATTATAGATTTTTAAATTACACAAAAACATTTTGGGAGGGATTTTTATGGATATAGTTAAAGTAAATAATATAACAAAAAGATTTAATGATAAGTTAGCACTTGATAACATTAGTTTTTCTGTTAAAAAGGGGGAAATATTTGGGCTTATTGGTCCAAATGGTGCTGGTAAATCTACACTTATAAATATAATTACCAATCTTACTTTACCAAATAGCGGTAATATTCAAATAAATGGTGTAGATTTGTCAGCAAATCCTATGAGTGCAAAATCCATAATAGGATTAGTTCCACAAGAGTTAGCAGTTATGGAAACACTAACTCCTTTTGATAACTTAGAATACTTTGGAGCTTTTTATGGATTAAAGGGTAAGTTGCTTCAAGAGAGAATCAATGAAGCCTTGGAAGTTACAGGTCTAGCTGAAGTTAAAAAGAAAAAAGTAAAAAAACTATCTGGTGGTATGCAAAGAAGATTAAATATTGGGATAGCACTTTTAAATCATCCTAAAATATTAATATTAGATGAACCAACTGTAGGTGTTGACCCTCAATCAAGAAATCACATTTTTAATTTTATAAAAGATATATCTGAAAAACAAAAAACTACTATTATATATACATCCCATTATATGGAAGAAGTTGAACATCTTTGTTCTAAAATCTTTATTATGGATGAAGGTAAAGAAGTTGCTTTTGGGGATAATAATTACCTAAAATCAATAGTGTCTACAAATACAAAATTAATTATGGAAATAAAAAATATAAATGCTCAACTTATATTTGATTTAAAAAATATTAAAGGTGTTATATCTGTTTTAGAAAATACTTCAGTAATAACATTAGATGTAGATAAAAACTTTCAGTTAACAGATGTACTTTCTGCTGTTGACAAAAACAATTCAAAAGTAATACGTATCTCTTATGAAGAACCTAGTTTAGAAGATGTATTCTTAAATCTAACAGGTAAAAACTTAAGGGACTAATGGGGGTGATTTTATGAAATTATATATAAGTGTAAAAACTATGTTAAAAGGTCTGAAAAGCTCATTCATGCTTAATTTGATATATTTCTTAGCTCTACCTCTACTTTTAGCTGGGTTCCTTGGAATGGTAACAGAAGATATGTTTCAAAATCCTATAAAAACAGAACCTATGTCAATTGTTGTATATGATAAAGATAACTCCAAATTATCAAATAATTTGACAAATTATTTAAAAGATGATTTATCTTCTGTATTAAAAATACAGAAAGATTATTCTGATGCAGATTTAAAACTTACAATACCTAAAGGATACGAAAACAATATTTTAAAGGAAAAATCAAATACTTTAAGTATAGAAAAACTTGGAACTAGAGATGACATAGCAGTACTACTTCAAAATATATTAAATACTTATCATGAAAAATTATATTTAAATAATTCTCAAAAACTAAGTTCAGAAGAGTTTTCTAAGTTGTTTAATAAGAGTTCTATTGCCAATTCTATAATAAAAAGTGATACTGAACAAAACTCATATGAATACTTTGCTTTAGTTTCATTAGGATTCCTTGTAATAATTTTTATAATGAATAATATTTTATCGAATTATATAAGTGAATCAAAAGGGCTTTCAAAAAGACTTTATTCTATGCCTATAACTAGAGTGCAGTTTTTAATTTACGACTTTGTAGGTTTATGGATTTATTCATTTATATTTCTATTATTATATGTTTTATTCTTTAGGATACTTGGAATAACATTTAAAGGTAATCTTGCCACATTAACCTTAATATGTGCTATATCATCATATTTTATGACTTCTATATCTACTTTTGTAACTAGTTTTTTTAGTAAAAAATATGGTACATTCATAGTCTATATATTACTTTTCTTACAAACAATTTTTGGAGGTATTTTTAACATGATAAGTGAAGCTTTTAGTAAGTTTGTAAGTTTATCTCCAACTTATTTA
The DNA here is from genome assembly GCF_020657785.1 of Clostridioides sp. ZZV14-6154. Classification (NCBI taxonomy): domain Bacteria; kingdom Bacillati; phylum Bacillota; class Clostridia; order Peptostreptococcales; family Peptostreptococcaceae; genus Clostridioides; species Clostridioides sp. ZZV14-6154. The sequence continues at coordinate 1,133,336 of NZ_JAGWCY010000001.1, forward strand.
ATAGGAACTCTGTATAGTGATTATGAAAGTTTCAAGACTTTAAATTCAATAAGTAATTTAATTGTAACATGCTTAATTATTTCTACAATATTGATTATACTCTCTATTGTAAAAGAAAAATATAAATGGAGGGAGATTTAATAATGATTAGACTAATTCTTGCAAATATAAAAAGATATATAAAAAATCCTTCTCTTTTAGCTAGTATGGTCATGATTCCTATTATATTAATTGTTTCTCTTAACCTTTTTTCTAGTAAATCAGACAATCAATCAATGTATTTTTCTCCAGTAGCAGTTGTCTCTAACTCTTCAGGAAAATATGAACATAAATTGATAAATAATTCAAAGCTAAAGGAAAACACATTTAGATTAAATGAAGAAGATAAGGCTATGAACTTACTAAAAAATAATAAAGTTTCTGCAGTATTTGTTTTGGACAAAAACTTTTCAACTGATATAGATAACTTAAAACGACCTGCTGTTAAATGTTTCAAAACTGAAAATGGTGGTGGTAGTCTTTGGGCAGAATCAGAAATAGAATCTTTTATCAATAATTCTTTAAAATCAAAAATAGATAAAAATATGGATGAAAAATTAACTAAAACAAGTATAGTTGATAATAAGCCTGATAAAAACACAGATTCATTTTTAACAGTTTTCTTAATATGTTATTTTATGTATATTAACGCAGCGTATCTTGCCTCTGACTTATTTACATTAAAAAAATCAAATGTTTTAAGGAGACTTATTTCTACAAAACATAAAGATATAAAAATAATTTTTAGTATACTCTTAGGGTTATTTTTTATTCAAGCAATTTTATACACTGTAATACTTGGATGCCTTACATTTGTTGGAGATTTTAAATTAACCCCAAATATATTAATGATTGTACTAGCAAATAGTTTTGTTTCCACTGGATTTGTATTTTGGATAGCTAGAGTATTTAAAAATGAAAGTTCTATAAGCCTTGTAACTACATTTTATTCTTTAATAGGTTTAGCTATATCTATATCTAGTCTGATACCATCAATGAGTGAATTATCATTTATGACTAATCTATCAAAGCTTACACCTTTTTACTGGACTATAAATGCCCTTAGAATCAATGATAGTATCTTAATAAATGTAATCGTTCTAATACTTATTGGAATAGTATTTGTAACAGCTGGAAGTTTTAAATTAAGAGATTTTGCAAAAAACTAATAATTACTAAATATAGTTAGTATATAATTTTATACAATACTAACATAATATTTCAATATTTTAAATCATTTTATATTATATTTTTATAGTCAGTTTTATCTATCTTTGATGATAAACTTATTATTATATATTAATACCTTTGACTTGTCAATAGTTTTATGATATAATATTAATTATTAGATAATTAAAGCATTGTACCCCAATTGCAATATCTAAAATTCAGTTTGGAGGTATAACTAACATATGTATAATATTGGTGAAAGTGTGATGTATCCAAAAGAAGGAGCCTGTTATGTAAGTGATATTGTAACAAAGGAAATAAATAAACATATGCAGAAATACTATGAATTAACTGTCATTTTCAATAGCACTCTTAAAATTTCGATTCCCGTTTTGAATGCTGACAAGATTGGTGTACGTCCAATTATGAACGAAAATGAAGTTAATAATTTTATCCAATCAATTGATAAAATAGATGGTATATGGATTTTTGATAGAAAGCAACGGCTTAAATTATACCATGATAAATTTCATTCAGGAGATGTCTTTGAGATTGTAAAATTAATTAAGATGCTTATGATACAAGATTGTTCAAAACAATTATGTAGTACAGATAAGGACTTTCTAAATAAAGCTCAGAGATTTGCTTTGTCGGAATTAGCTGCTGCTCAATGTAAATCTTATACAATCGTATTGGAAGAAATGAAAAAACATATTCTAAATCCGAAAAGTAATAATTAAACCAGTCTTAAAGACTGGTTTTATTTTTTAGATTAATCATATTTATTACCATACTTTACCTTAGATTTCCTAAAAAAACCAAGTGTAAATCATATTACTGATTTACACTTGGTCAACAAAACCTAATCTTCCTCAAGTTCCTTTTTTTCTTTTAATAATACATTTAATTCATTTGCTTCTAAAATCTGTGCTTCTAGAGTGTCCAGTAACTCTTGTTGCCATTCCACACATTTATCTTTGTAATCAAAAGGTAGCGTTCTGTCAACTATGTACTTATCAATACATTCCTCCGCACTTTTAACTATTTGTTTTCTTTCATCAATAAATTTTTCCAATTCTACTAAGGCTTCTTCATAAGCTTTTTTACTCATATAAATTCCCCCTTTGTACAATTATTCTACATTAAAATGATTTTTCCTCTTTTTTGTATAAAAATTTATTTGTATATAACTTTTCCATCAATATCTTTTATAGTTTGACATCCAGTTAATATCATAGAACCACTTAATTCTGATTGAAGTTTATTTACATAAGTTTCTACACCATCAGTTGCTCCACCAAATGAAGCTGTTACAAAAGGTCTTCCTATTAATACTGCATCTGCCCCTAGGCCTATCATTTTTAATACATCCAATCCTGTTCTAACTCCACCATCTGCAAGTATTGTAACTTTACCTTTAACAGCCTCAGCAATCTTTGGTAAAACTTCACATGCTCCTGGTGTACAGTCAAGTACTCTTCCTCCATGATTTGATACAACTATTGCATCTACACCTGCTTCAACTGCCATTAATGCATCTTCTACAGTCATTATTCCCTTTAATATAAATGGTAATTTAGTAGAGTTAACTAGTTCTTTTATTTGCTCAATATTTTTAGGAAGCACTGGTTTTCCATGTAGCGATAAAGTTACTAAACCACAAGCATCTATATCAACTCCAACTGCAAACGCTCCAGCTTCTTCAGCTAGTCTTATCTTTTTTATAATATTTTCATTGTCCCAAGGTTTAATAAATACAATTCCAGCACCATTATACTTTTTAACTACATCTAAATTTTCCATTAAAAATGCATCTACTGCTGTATCTCCAACCATTGCATAGATACCACTATTGGCACATCCTGCAACTACTGGTTCTATGTAATCTCTTTCATTTATTTTTCCACCCATATTTAAAGTAGTTCCTGTTACTGGAGCTGCAAATATAGGAGCACTCATTTTTTTACCAAATATTTCTATAGATGTATCAGGATTTGAAACATCATGTATTACTCTCATATTTACTTTTACTTTTTCTAAGCTCTTACTATTTTCTATAAAAGAAGAACCACTTCCTTTACCTCCCATACCAGGTACTTCACCTGCACAGACAACTCCATTACAAACTTTACAAACTTTACAACTTCCATTTAAATTTTCTCTAGCATTTTTTAATAGTTCATTATAATCCATCTCTAATCCCCCATTAATTATAGTAATTTATATCGTACATATTATATCACATTATGTTTACAGTATATTTTTCAAGAAGCTTTTTCTATGTATAGGAGTTATCCCATGTTTTTCAATAGCTTCATAGTGTTCTTTTGTTCCATATCCCTTATGAGATTTAAATCCATATTCTGGATATACTCTATCATATTGATACATTATACTATCCCTAGTAACCTTCGCCAATATACTTGCTGCTGCTATTGATATAGATTTTGAATCTCCTTTTATAATTGGATTTTGAACTATATCAATTCCTGGTATTGTCGCTGCATCAACAAGTAAATAATCTGGTGTTTGTTTTAAACAATTTATTGCTTTTTTCATTGCCATATATGTGGCATTTAATATGTTAAATTCATCTATTTCTTCGTTATTTACTATCCCTATTCCATAATCTAATGCTTCTTTTTTTATTACTTCAAAAAGCTCATCTCTTTTTGCTTCACTTAGTTTCTTAGAATCATTTACGCCTTCTATTTTTGTATTTTGCTTAAACACTACAACTGAAGCTACAACAGGACCTGCAAGTGGTCCTCTTCCAGCTTCATCAATTCCTCCAATATATAAATAGCCTTTACTATATCCTTCATTTTCAAACACATTTATAGTTTCTAATCTTTCTGCTTCTTTTCTAATATTGTCCAGCTTCTTGGCAAGCTTTATAGCGAGACTTTGAACAGATTTTCTTTCATCCACTCTTAATATTTCTATATATTCCATATACTTTTCAACTTCTAAAGTCTCAATTATTTCTTTAATCTCCCTCACACTTTTGTTCTGCATACTATCCCCTCATCTTTCACCTGTAAAAATATTATTGTCTTAAACATATTAAGAATCCACTAACTTAGAATTTAATTGCATCCACTATATCCACATTTTAAACATATACTACATCCACCTGTGTGTGCAATTCCTTCACTTCCACACTCAGGGCATACAAACTTTTCATCTTCTTCAAAATTTTTATTTTTTAATTCTTTGGCTTTTTCTTTTTTATTATCTTTTTCTTCTTTATTATTTTTATAAGATTCTTTTTTATTATCTTCTTTTTTGTTATTTTCTTTATTATTTTCTTCTTTTTTTTCATTTATTAAGATTCCACTCCTTTTGCATCCATCTCTAAATATTGTCACTCCCTTAAGACCAGCTTGCCATGCCATAACATATATGTTAAAAACATCTTCAATTGTAGTTTCAAAAGGTATATTTATTGTAGATGATATAGAAGCATCAATATACTTTTGCCATACTTTTTGCATATTTATTCTTTCTTCATATCCTATATTCATAGCAGTAACAAAAAAATCTGGTAAACATTCTTCATCTGTAATACCTTTTTTATCCATATATTCTTTAACTATTGGAGTATATACTTTATAATACACATCTTCATCATGTAAGCTTTCAGTTTTTCTTATATATGAAAGATTAAATATAGGTTCTATTCCTCCACTAATACCTATCATTGTAGATATAGAACCTGTAGGAGGTATAGTTAAGAGTTGTGAGTTTCTAAGCCCATACTTTTTAACCATCTCTTTAGTATCATCATTTAAGTTTTCTATAAAAAATCTAGATTTAGAAATATTTTCATATTTATACTCACTAAATGTCCCGTATTCTTTAGCAATTAAAGCTGATTGTTTTACAGCTTCGTTAAGCATAGTTTTACCAATTAAATCACACAATTCTAAAGATTTATCAGAACCATATCTTATCCCCATCTTTATAAGCATGTCAGCAATACCCATTACACCTAAGCCTATCTGTCTATATTTGTAGACACTATCCCTTTGTTCTTGTAATGGATGTAAATTTAATCCCTCATCTAATACATCATTTAAAGCTACCACAGCTTCTCTAACACAAGATTTTAACTTATTAATATCAAAGGTAGCATGTTCCCCAAATGGTTGTATTACAAACTCTGATAAGTTTATTGAGCCAAGCAAACAGCTTCCTCCACTTGGAAGTGGCTCTTCTGCACAAGGATTTACCCCTGAAAAACAAAAGTCCTTATCTTCACTCATAAGGTTATATGTTTTTATTTTATCCCAAAATAATATGCCTGGTTCTGCATAATCCCAGTTATTTTTAACAAACTTATTAAACAAATCATATGCATTTACTATCTTAACTATTTTTTCTCCAGTAGTTTCAACTTCAAACGTACAATTATACAATTTTTTTTCCTTTACAGCTTGCATAAACTCATCTGTTACTCTTACAGAAATATTTGCTTTAGTAACCTTCTCCAAATCGGTTTTTATATCTATAAATTCCTCTATTTCTGGATGATTTACATCCATAGAAATCATAAGAGCTCCCCTTCTACCTCTTTGACCAATCAAACCTGTTGTCATGCTATAAAGTTCCATAAAAGACACTGCTCCAGTTGTATATTTTGCAGCATTATTTACTTTTGCACCTTTGGGTCTTAATTTTGAAATATCAATTCCAACCCCTCCACCATAACTAAAAGTTCTAGCAAGTTTTTTTGCGGTGTCAAAAATATCTTCTATACTGTCTTTTGGTGGCTCTATCACATAACAATTAGAATAAGTTACTTTTTTACCTTCTTTATGTAAACCTCTATTTGCTAAAATTCTACCTGCAAATAAAAATCTCTTTTGTCTTATTAACTTTGATATCCTTGGACTATTATTTGAAATTCTCTTTATCCATTCATCAAAACTTTCTCCATTATGTCTATACTTATTTTTCCATATTGATTTTTGTAATTCATCAAACTCCCAAGCCTTATGTCTTATTTCTGAACGTCTTTCTCTATATAATATGTAGTGTTTTGCTATATCTTTTCTATTTGATTCCATAAGTAATACTTCCACTATATCTTGGATTTCTTCTACAGATAAGCATTCCTCCATAGAATTATAATCATTAGCGATTTTTCTAGATATATCATATGCTAAATCTCTGTCTACTCCACCTTCACTATTTATACTAGCCTTATAGACAGCATCTTCAATCTTACTTTTACTAAAAAGTTCTTTTGTCCCATCTCTCTTTATTATGTACTTCATTTTTAGACCTCCAATAAATTAGTATTACATTAATACACCTATTAGTTGTAATTCTAAACAAACTTTTTTCTATATTTGTATGTTCTCATATTAATTATCTCACACAATATATATTATACTATTTTATATTCAATATAACACGCTTTATAGTTTTCTCAGTTAAGTAAATGAACTTTCTATATTCTAAATATCTTCTATTAAAAACTTAAAAATAATATAAAAAAGTATATAAAAGTGTAATTATACTCTTATATACTTTATTTTTTTATAAATTTTATCATTTTTTACTCCATTATTTACCATTAAAATTAACAATAAATTCTTTATATTTTACATATAAATATGTTACATATCATAAATATTATTTGTAAATATATATAACAAAGTTCAACCTAACAATAATCTATCTTTAAACTACTGTATTTAATATTCATTTACATATAAAGTTTTACATATCAAAAAGGAATTGCCTCCTAAATGATTTTAATCACTTTAAGGCAATTCCTATATGTATTAATTATTCTTTATTATTGTACAGCTTTACTACTTTGAGATGGAATAAAGTTTCCTATTATTCCTGCTATTAAAACTGGAACTACCCAGTTAAATCCTAATGAAGCTAATGGTAAGCTATTAACTAGAGGAATATTTACACCAAAGCTTGTTGCAACTGTTAATACACTTACTAACAATGCCATATATGCAGCGCATTTGAATACATTGTCATTTTTAATTTGATTACTAAATAATGCTAGTATAACTAGAGTTATAGTTGCTGGATATACCATACTTAATATAGGAGAAGAGAATTTTATTATTGTACTTACTCCAAAGTTTGATATGATTGCACTAAACACACAAACTACTATAACTATATGCTCATATTTTAATTTTCCATTTGTAAGTGTTGAGAAATACTGACCTGCTGCTGAAGAAAGACCTATAGCTGTTGTTAAACATGCTAATGCAACTATAATAGCCAATAGAATCTTACCTGTATTTCCAAGTAATGCTGCTGTTATTGAAACTATTAAAGCTGTTTGTTGAACATCTTGTCCATATATTTCAGATACAGTTGCTCCAAGGTAACATAATCCACCATAAACTAGTGCCATACCTATTACCGCTATAACACCTGCACTTACTGTAGCTTTCATCTTTTCTTTTTCACCTGTATATCCTTTAGATATTACTGACATGATTATAATTGATGCAAATACACTAGCTGCTAATGCATCCATTGTTTGATATCCTTGAGTTATACCTTCTGAAAACACATTTTGTATTAAAGAAGCATCTCTTATGTCTCCTAATGGAGATACAATACCTTTAACTATCAATACTGCTAAAGCTATAAGTAAAGCTGGAGTTAAAATTGATCCAACTATATCTACAACTTTTGATGGTCTTATTGTTAAAACCAATACTATAGCAAAGAATACTATAGAGAATATTACTGGGCTTATTCCTGAACCTATTGTAGGTAGTATACCCATTTCATAAGTTGTTGCTGCTGTTCTAGGTATTGCCAAAAGTGGCCCTATACAGATTACCATTGCACATCCTAGTACAATACTTAATCCTTTACCAGCTCTTGAAAACATTTTTGATGTGTCTCCATTGAACTTAGTTGCTGCTATAACTGCTAATAATGCCAAACCACCATCTGCGAAAAGGAATCCTATGAAAGCTACTAGCCAGCTACTTCCAGATAAAACTCCTAGATATGGAGGGAATATTAAGTTCCCAGCACCAAAAAACATTGCAAATAGTGCAAATCCAATTACAATTACATCTTTAAACTTGATTTGTTTCTCACCCATTTAAAGCACCCCCATTTGAATTTTACTACTTTTTATTACATTTTACCAAAAAATAAGTCCAATCTCTTCTTAAATGAAAACCTTTTGACGAGATTTTATTTAATTATACATTTTTGACTTAAACTTGTCAATTATGTTTCATAATTTATAAAATCTTCGCAATATTTAGTACAACTTTCTTAATTAAATAAAATTAACATGTATACTTTAAACATAGCTGTTTTTTTTATTTTTATTTAATTTTTCTTGACAAAATTAAAACTTTTAAATCATCTTAATTGTGCGACTTTTTGAATTATTTGCATTATTTCCAATTTATATTGCTTTATAGACAATATTAATGTATGCATCACTCTCCTTTTTATTTGTGTATAATCTTTTGAGTTCAATTTAAATTTTAAATATTTTGTGTTTATTATATAATCTGAAAAAAAAGCAGTCAATATGATTTTTAATTTTTTTAATTTTCAAAATTATGATACTTAGAAAATCGTTTTCCTTTTGTCATAACTTCTATTTACGTTAATTCTTGTAGTATTTTGTATTTATTTTGCTAAACTCACTATTAATTTTACTGAATTTCAATTCTACACTTATAAACTTTTTACTTACTTGAGTACCTTCAAATCATTTTTTCTGAAAATTTTTTATTATGATTTATTGATTTATTTTTCTTCATAGAAACTATATTATAAGTTCCAACTTACTAAAACTTTGCAGTTGCTAGTATTCAAGTTATTCTACTTATTTTTTAGAATTTAATGAATAATCTTAATATAAACTAATTAGAAAACAATTTAGTAATTTACATAAGTTATTTATACGTTCAAATGCCTTAAATTTCATTTTATTATTTTATTATTGTCACAATTTTATTTATATAATATTTTTGTAAAAGTCAACTAATACACATATCTTAACTTGTAATATTCTTTTAAATATCTTTTATAAAGACTCAATATTGTTAAAAAATAAACATATCTTTTTTTAATACTTTTATCTAATTTTACTATATTAAATACAAGGAATTAGTATATACTCAAAAAATAAAAAGAGTTATCTATATAAATAGTTTCATTTATTATAGATAACTCTCCTTATTTATAAATATCTATATTTCAATTAAATAAGATTTAATTTGTTCCAAGTGTATTAGATTGACTCTTTGATGGTATAAAGTTACCAATTATTCCAGCTATTACAACTGGAATTACCCAGTTAAATCCTAATGAAGCAAGAGGTAGAGAATTTACTACTGGAACGCTTACTCCATAACTAGATATAACAGTTAATATACTTACAAGCAGTGACATATATACTGCTCCTTTGTATACATTATCATTCTTAATTTTTTCATTAAAGAAAGCTAAAATTATTAAAACAATTGATGGTGGATAAACTATACTTAGTATAGGAGATGCTATCTTTATTATAGTTCCAACACCAAAAGATGCTACTACTGCACTAAATACAGATACGGCTAATACTATTTTTTCATAACTTAACTTACCTTTTGTAAGTCTAGAAAAATATTGCCCTGTTGCAGATGTAAGACCTATAGATGTAGTTAAACATGCTAGAGATACCACTATTGCTAAAATCGCTTTCCCAACATTTCCAAGCAATCCTTGTGTTATATTTACTATTACTTGTGATTGTACTGCATCTGTTCCATACATTGTTGATACAGTTGCTCCAAGGAAACATAATCCCCCATAAACTAATGCTAAGCCACCACAAGCAAGAACACCTGCTTTACCAATCATCTTTAACTTTTCACTAATACTAGTATATCCTTTTTCATTTAAGGATACTATCAGTACTGATGCAAGTGCTATTGCTGCAAATGCATCCATTGTCTGGTAACCTTGACCAATACCTTCTGCAAATACATTAGGTATCATAGGTTTATCTATTATCTCTCCAAGAGGAGATACAACACCTTTTATAATTATGAATGCTAAAGCTATTAGAAGAGCTGGAGTTAAAAATTGTCCAACTATATCTACGACCTTAGATGGTCTTATTGTTAATACATATGATATCGCAAAATAAACTATACAGAATAATAACACTGGAATTGAGCTTCCAAATAAAGGCATCATACCCATTTCATAAGTTGTTGCACCTGTTCTTGGTATAGCTAAGAATGGCCCTATACATAAAATATCTACACAACCTATAAGAATCCCTAATTTCATACCACATCTTTTAAACATTTCTACTACGTTTCCATCGAATTTAGCTGTAGCCATTACTGCTAGAAGTGCCAAACCAGCATCGGCAAATGTAAATCCTAAGAAGGCAATTAACCATTCTGGACCTGTAATTATTCCCAAATATGGTGGAAATATTAAGTTACCTGCTCCAAAGAACATTGCGAATAATGCAAATCCAAATACTATCATATCTTTGGTCTTACCCATTATAAAATCCCCCTTTTTAACCTTATTAAATTAATAAAGTTTCTCAGTTGTTCACGTTTGCATAAATAAATTAACTAAAACAATAAGAATTCATTATTAAATTAATAAAATTAAATAAATTAAATTTTTAATATATTGTATTTATTTGTGCTTATTATATATTATATGAAACAAGCAAGTCAATATGCCAAAATTGCAAATTATCACACTGATTTTAATTTTCAAAAAATTAGGTGTATTTGTCTTAAATTAATATTTTTTAAAGTTTTCTAATCTAATTTATACTTTTATGTGACAGTTTTTGTCTATATTTCAGAAAAGTAAAAAAAACCTTTTTAAAAAGGCTTTTTTTTACTTAATAATATTAATTTTTTAACCTAGCTTTAAAATCTATCTTTTAACACTCTCTGGTACTTCTAGTGTTATATTACCTATTTTTCCATCTCTAAATTCATTTAAAACAGTAGTAGCTATACGTGTATAATCAAGCTCTTTCCCACCTGTTATGAATCCTCTTTTGTGGCCAATCATATCCATTGTTTCAATTGGAGTTTCTCCTAAAGAGTCTAATTTATATCTAGCTTTCAACTTTTCTGGCTCTATTATCATAAGTTTTTCTATAAGTCTTAAAGCTAAAGTCTCAACATCTAAAATCTCATCTTTTATAGCTCTACTAAATGCTAAGTTTAAGGCAACTTCTTGGTCTTCAAACTTTGGCCAAAGTATTCCAGGTGTATCTAAAAGTTCAAGATTTCCCTTTAATCTAACCCATTGCTTACCTTTAGTTACTCCTGGCTTATCTCCTGTCTGAGTACTTTTTCTACCTGTTAATTTGTTTATAAGAGATGATTTACCTACATTTGGTACACCAACTATCATTATTCTTATAGCTCTTTCTTTTCTTCCTTTATCTTTTAAAGAACTCATTTTTTCTCTAGTTACATTCTTACATTCTTCCACTATCTTATTTATACCTACACCTTTTAGTGTATCTACTGGTATAGCTTTTATGTTATTCTTTTTATAGTACTCAATCCATTGATTTAACTTATCTCTATCTGCCATATCGCTTTTATTTAATACAACTACCCTAGGCTTATCTCCTACAAGCATATCTATATCTGGATTTTTGCTACTAAATGGGATTCTAGCATCTAAAAGTTCAACCACTACATCAATTAGTTTTAAGTTATTTTTTACTAATTCTTTTGTTTTCTTCATATGACCTGGATACCAGTTTATATGTAGATTATTATCCATAAGATACTCTTCATATTCATTTGACACATATATCACTCCTTTAAAATAGTATGTTATTATTACCTAATTTTACTTAAAAATATATCTACTTAAGACCTTACATTGTCACCCTTTTAACATCATACTTTACATAATATTATCTTCTTATTTTTAGTATTATTTCAAAATATAATCCAATATTTATTGATTTTATTTTCAATTTTAAAATTCCTAAATCTATCAATAAATAGTATATTTTCAACAAATAATCATATCTACTTACAATTTAATTATTTGTTATGATTTCAATTAAAATAGAAAGAGGACTGATAAATCAGCCCCCCATTTATAAGTAAAGTTTTTAATTATCTATTTCTAGCTTCTTTTATCTTAGCAGCTTTACCTACTCTACCTCTTAAGTAGTTTAGTTTAGCTCTTCTTACTTTACCTTTTCTAGTTACTTCTATTTTTTCTATTTTTGGAGAGTGAACTGGGAAAGTTCTTTCTACACCAACATTGAAAGACATTTTTCTAACTGTAAAAGTCTCTCTTGCTCCTCCACCTTGTCTCTTTAATACTACACCTTCGAATATTTGTATTCTTTCTCTTTTTCCTTCTATAATTCTAACGTGTACTTTAACTGTGTCCCCAGGTCCAAAATTAGGAACTTCATTTTTTAATTGTTCTTGCTCAATTGCTCTTAGCATTTCATTCATCTTTCTTCCTCCTAGATATCATAGACGTTCTTAACTACCCGACCAGTGTAAACAGAGGAACGCCCGTATTTTCAACATTTTATATTATACTATACTTCTATAGTTATTACAAGCACTTTTATATTTTTAATTCCATTTATAGCCACTTTATTGTATACATGTATATTAAGTTTTTATTGTATATGTTTTTATTTTTCTTGAGATTTTTTATATAAGTCTAATCGTCTTTCCTTAGTTATCCTTATAGATTCTTCTCGTCTCCACTCATCTATCTTTTTATGATTTCCTGATAAAAGCACTTCTGGTACCTTTAACTCTTCAAACTCTCTAGGTCTTGTGTAATGAGGATACTCCAATAGATTATCTTTAAATGACTCCTCTTCAAATGACTCGTCCTGATTTAATACTCCTGGAATTAACCTTGATATAGAATCTATCATTATAAGTGCAGGCAGTTCTCCTCCGGTTAGTACATAATCTCCAATTGAAATTTCATCAGTTACTATTAAATCAATAATTCTTTCATCTATTCCTTCATAGTGACCGCATAGAAGTATTATATCTTCTTCAATAGACATCTCCTTGACTATAGATTGATTGTATACCTTACCTTTGGGAGTTAAATAAATTACTCTTGGATTGTTTATATTATGGGTTTTTATTATATGCTTATATGTGTCATATATAGGTTGAGGAGTCATCACCATACCAGCTCCTCCTCCAAATGGATAATCATCTACTTTTTTATGTTTATTATTAGAAAAATCTCTTATGTTATATATATGCACGTCAATTATACCTTTTTCAACTGCTCTTTTCATTATACTTTCATTCATGTATGAATTAAATATTTCTGGGAAAAGCGTCATTATATGAAATCTCATATTACCACCTAATCTATCATACCCTTAATAGGGTCTATAATCATTTTTCTTTCATTTATATCTATAGTAGGTACAAATTTTTTTATAGCTGGTATCATAAATTCCTTATCTTCTTCACCTTTTATTACATAAACATCATTTGCAGAATATTGAAGTACATCCTCCAAGACCCCTACATACTTTCCTTCTATAGTTAAAACTTCCATACCAATCATATCTGCTATAAAAAACTCACCTTCTTCAAGTTCTCTACTCTCTTCTCTAGACACATACATAAATTTATTTTTTAGCTTTTCTGCTTTTTCTATAGTGTCTATACCTTTTATCTTCATTATAACCATAGAGCCTTTATATCTTACATTTTCTACAGTCCACTTGTTGTTTAAATCTTTTCCTAAATAAAAATCTTTCAATTCATCAAATCTATCTATATCATCAGTAAGTGGATAAACTCTTACTTCACCTTTTAGACCTTGTGTGTTTACTATTTGCCCTACCTTAAAATGGGTTAATTTTTCTTTCATGTTATCACCTTCTTAAAAAAATTTAATCTTATGTTACCATATCATCATAAATTCTTAAAACTGTACACAGTTATACAAAAAGGACTAGGCACTATACCTAATCCTCCTCTTTATACTATCTCAAGAGAAACTTTTATGTTTTCTCTATTTGCAACAGATCTTACGACAGTTCTTATAGCTTTAGCTATTCTTCCCTGCTTCCCAATAACCTTACCCATGTCATCCTGAGCAACTGTAAGCTTTAAGACGATACCGTCATTGTCTTTAAATTCCTCAACAACAACTGAGTCAGGATTATCAACTAGAGCCTTAGCTATATCTACAACTAGCTCTTTCATATATTTCATCTCCTAAAAGTAACCTCAACAACAAGTATTTACTTATACTAGTTGCTAAGAGAAAATTATTTTGCTTGTTTAGAAGCTTCGAATTTTTCTATTACTCCGTTTTTTACAAGTAATTTTTTAACTACTTCTGTTGGTTGAGCACCAGTAGCTAACCATTTTATAGCTTTTTCATCATTTATTCTTACTTGTTTAGGTTCAGAAATTGGATTATAGTATCCTATTTCTTCTATAAATTTTCCATCTCTTGGAGCTCTTGAATCAGCTACTACTATTCTGTAGAAAGGTTTTTTATTAGCTCCCATTCTTTTTAATCTTATTTTAACTGCCATTACAGTCACCTCCGAATAATTTTTACTATTTTTTATATTTTATTTAAAAAAAGGTAAACCGCCTAAGCCGCCCCTTTTCTTCATACTTTTTTGTGAACCAGCAAACATCTTCATCATTTTTTTCATTTCATTAAGTTGTTTTATAAGTCTATTTACATCTTGTACAGTAGTTCCACTACCTCTAGCTATTCTTTTTTTCCTAGAAGCATTTAATATTCCTGGGTTACGTCTCTCATATGTAGTCATTGATTGAATTATGGCTTTAGTTCTATTCATTTCTTTACCATTCAAATCTACATCTCCAAGTTGGTCTTTTATATTTCCCATACCAGGCATCATACCAAGTATCTTGTCTAGAGGTCCCATATTTTGTATTTGTTCCATTTGTTGTAAAAAATCTTCAAAATCTAGTTCTTGTTTTTTGATTTTTTGTTCTAATTCCTTAGCTTTTTCTAAGTCCATACTTTCTTGTGCTTTTTCTATTAGGCTTAATACATCTCCCATACCTAATATCCTTGATGCCATCCTGTCTGGGTGGAAAGGTTCTATATCATCTAGTTTCTCTCCCATCCCCATAAACTTTATAGGTTTTTGTGTTACTGCTCTTATTGAAAGTGCAGCTCCACCTCTAGTATCTCCATCTAACTTAGTTAATACTACTCCATCAACACCAAGTGCTTCATTGAAGCTTTCTGCAACATTCACTGCATCTTGCCCTGTCATAGAGTCTACAACTAAAAGTATTTCATGTGGCTTAACTTCTGACTTAATTGACTTTAACTCATCCATAAGCACTTCATCTATATGAAGTCTACCAGCAGTATCTATAATAACCAAATCGTTAGCATTTTTAATTGCATGACTTAAACCTGCCTTGGCAATATTTACTGGACTTTCTTTATCTCCCATATTGAATACAGGTATATCCAATTTTTCACCAACAACTTGAAGTTGCTTTATAGCTGCTGGTCTATAAATATCACAAGCTACCAATAGAGGCTTCTTGCCTTGCTTTTTAAAATATCCTCCAAGTTTTCCTGCTGTTGTAGTTTTACCTGCACCTTGCAATCCAACCATCATTAAAATCGTAGGAGGTTTTGAGGAAATCATTACTTTACTTTGTACATCCCCCATTAAACTTGTAAGTTCTTCATTTACAATTTTTATTACATGTTGAGCTGGTGTCAAACTTTGCATAACCTCTTGTCCAACACATCTCTCTTGAACTTTTTTTATAAAATCTTTAACTACCTTAAAGTTAACATCTGCTTCAAGAAGAGCAAGTTTAACTTCTCTCATAGCATTTTTTACATCTGCTTCTGTAAGCTTTCCTTTTGACTTTAACTTACTAAATGCCCCTTGTAGTTTATCAGACAATCCTTCAAATATCATTTTATCATCTCCCTACATACATCTTCTATATTTTCTAGCTTAGGGATTAAATTAGCACAATCTCTATTGTGCAATAAATCTTCTTTAATGTCAATAATTTTATTTCTTATAAATTTAATATTTTTTTCCTGTTCTTGAAGCTTAGATACTAAATGTAGCTTTTCTTCATAATCTCTTAGTATCTTTTCTGAACGTTTCAATGTATCATATATACCTTGTCTTGATACACTTAGATTCTCACTGATTTCACCTAAAGAGTAATCCTCTTCATAGTATAGAGCTACTATCTCTTTTTGCTTATCAGTTAGTAATTCTTTATACTGTTCAAATAACAATCCAATTTCGACCATTTTTTCTATATTCATATCTTACACTTCCTAGCAGTATACTGTAAAGGTTATTTACTTTACACTATTGTATTTTATATCATATAAACACTCTTGTCAACCATTATTTTTAAAAGAATACTAGTTACCAAATAATGCATCTGAAAATGATTTTGCATCAAAATCCTGTAAGTCTTCTACTCTTTCTCCAACTCCAATAAGTTTTACAGGTACATCTACTTCTGACTTTACTGCAAGCACTACTCCACCTTTTGCTGTTCCATCAAGTTTTGTAAGTACTATACCTGTTATATCTGCAACTTCTTTAAATGTTTTAGCTTGAACAACTGCATTTTGACCTGTTGTGGCATCTACTACAAGAAGTACCTCACGCTTTGCTTCTGGAAATTCTCTATCTACTATTTTAAATACTTTTCCAAGTTCATTCATAAGATTAGCTTTGTTGTGTAATCTCCCAGCTGTGTCACATATTAATAAATCTGCCTTTCTAGCTTTTGCTGCCTTTATAGCATCAAACACTACTGCTCCTGGGTCTGCTCCTTCTTGATGCTTTATTATATCTACATTAGTTCTATTTGCCCATATTTCTA
Source organism: Clostridioides sp. ZZV14-6154 (assembly GCF_020657785.1). NCBI lineage: Bacteria > Bacillati > Bacillota > Clostridia > Peptostreptococcales > Peptostreptococcaceae > Clostridioides > Clostridioides sp. ZZV14-6154. The sequence continues at coordinate 1,150,444 of NZ_JAGWCY010000001.1, forward strand.
ATTGCTCTGTTGCTGCTGCTCTAAATGTATCTGCTGCCGCTAATAAAACTTTTTTTCCATCTTTTTTATATCTATTTGCTAATTTTCCTATCGTAGTAGTTTTACCCACTCCATTTACACCTACCATTAGAATTATACATGGAGCTGGTTCTATGTCTAATGTAGAGTTTTCATTCGTAAGGATATCTTCAACTATAGATTTAAGTTCTTCTCTTACCTTTATTGGTTCAGTAATTCCCTTTTGCTTTATCTTATCTCTTAGTTTCTCAATTATGTCCATAGTTGTATTTACACCAACATCTGCTGTTATTAAAATTTCCTCTAAATCCTCAAGCAATTCTTCATCTATTTTTGTATATGATTTTAAAACCTCATCTATTCTATCAGTTATTCCTTGTTTTGCCTTTGTTAATCCTTGTTTTAATCTTTCAAACAAATTAACTTTCTTTTCTTCATATTTCTCTTCTTTATTTTCATAATCTTCATGTTCAGTTTCTTCATCATTATTATCATTGTTTAATTCTTCTATTTCACTATCTAGAGAATCATTATTTATTATCTCTTCTACCTTTTGTTCATTAATATCTATCTCATCTTCTATCTCTCTATTTTCTTCAGTACTTTCATCAACAACTTCTTCTTCAGTTTTTTCTGGAATATCTTCTACTTTATCTATAACTTCTTCCTCAAACCCTGAAAAAATTGTTTCTTCTATGTTTTCTAAATTGTCAGCACCACTTTCTATTTCTTCTTCTGAGTCAACGTCTTTTTTTTCTAATTCCTTATCCTTGTCTTTGCCAAAACCAAATAATTTTTTTAACACTATTCTTCCTCCTATGTCAATCTAAGTTATATAATATCAGTTATATCTTGAGCTTCTTTTAGTTTTAAACTAATAACTTTTGAAATAGCTTTTTCTTGCATTGTAACTCCATAGATATAATCAGCAGCTTCCATAGTTCCTCTTCTATGAGTTACTGATATAAATTGTGTTTCTTTAGATAAATCTTTTAAAAATTCTCCAAATCTAAATATATTTGCGTCATCAAGTGGAGCCTCAATTTCATCTAATATACAAAATGGTGTTGGTTTTGTAATTAATATTGCAAATAATATGCTTATTGCAGTTAAAGCTTTCTCTCCACCAGACAGTAGATTTAAATTCTTCATCTTTTTACCAGGTGGTTGAGCTGTTATTAGGATATCACTTTCTAATAAATTTTCTTTATCTAAGATAGTTAATTCTCCACAACCACCACCAAAAAGTCTTTTGTACACATACTTAAAGTTTTTACTTATTTCTTCAAATTTAATCTCAAATTCAGATTTCATATTTTCTTCTAATGTATGTATAAGTTTTTCTATCTCCTCCATAGATTCTTCTAAATCTTGTTTTTGTTCACTATAAAAATCATATCTTTCTTTTATTTCTTCATATTCTTTGATAGAATCTATATTTATATTCCCAAGACTTCTTATTTCTCTCTTTAGATTTTCTAAGAATTTTCTATCTATCTCTAGATTTTCATCCTTGATTTCCAATGCCTGTACTAAAGTCATTTCATATTGTTCAAATAACTTATTTATATATGTGTCTTGACTAGTTTTTAATCTTTCTAATCTTCCACCAACCTTAAATAAACTCTCTTTAAGTTCTATATGTTGTCTATCTATAATTTTTAACTCTTTACTAATTTCATCAAAATTATTTTTCAAGTCATCTTTAGCTATTTTTCTAGTTTCAAGATTTCTATTGCTGTCTCCTAATTGTTTAGTTAAGTTTTCTTTTTCTTTTTCTTCAATAGATATAGAATCTTGTAACTTAACGATTTCTTGTTCTTCATAATTTAATGATTCATCTAATTGTTTAGTTTTTTCTTCTAACTCACAATTTTCACCAGATATTCTTTTTATATCTCTAACTATGCTATTATAAGCTTCTGTTTTCTTTACTAAAGTTAGGTTTAATTCATCAAATTCAGCTTTTTCTTTATCATACAAATCATTATATTTTTTTATTTCATCACTTAATATATCAATTTTTTCTTTATTTTGATTGTATGTATTTTCTAATGCTTCCATGTCTTTTTTAACAATGTCACTTTTTTCGAGTGTATAATTTAAGTTAGAACCCAAATCACTTTTCTCATTACCTAGCCTAGCAATACTAGATTTTAAAGATTCAATCTCAGATTCGATATTTTCTATACTTGTACTCTTTATTATAATACTTTTTTCTAAATCTTTTACTTCATTTTCAACTAAGCCAATTTCACTTTTTATATTTTTTATACTTTTATCTAAGGATTCTTTTGTAAGTTCTAGACCTGAAATCTCAACCTTAACATCATTTATTTTTTCTGTATACTCGTTAATGAATCTTTTTCTTGATAATATATTTCCGTTAGTTTTTAAACTACCTCCAGTTAAAGAACCTCCTGGATTTAAGATTTCACCATCTAAAGTTACTATTTTAAATCTATGACCAGTTTCTTTTGCAAATTTTATCCCTTCATCTATATTGTTTATAAATATAGTTCTTCCAAGTATATTTTCAATTATATTTCTATATTTTTCATCAAACGTAATTAAATCACTCGCTATTCCTATAAATTTAGTATTTGCTTTTAAATTACCCAAACTTATTTTATTTGATTTAATTATATTTAATGGCAGAAACGTTACTCTTCCTAAATTATTCTTCTTCAAATAGTTTATTGCAGATTTAGCACTAAACTCATCATCAGTTATTATATTTTGCATATAGGCACCAAGTGCTGCTTCTACAGATTTCTCATATTTTTCAGGAACATTTATAATCTGTCCTAGTGCTCCATGAATACCTTTTAAATCCTTATTTTTTAATACTTCTTTTACACCTCTATTAAATCCCTCATAATGATTTTCCATATCTATATAAACATTTAACTTTGAGTTATATCCATTTAGATTGTATTTACTTTTCTGTATTTCATCTTCTACCTTATTGAGTTCATTAATAGAATATTGTAAATCAGCAGTTAATTTTTTATTTCTGTTATTCACATTATTTAAATTTTCTTTTTTCATATTAAATTCTTTATTTATACTATCTAATTCAGAAGATTTTGTTTGGACATTTTGGTTTAATTCTGATATTTCTGAGTTTATGTTCTCATCTCTAATATTCATATTTTCTTTATTTGCATTTAAAGCAGATAACTTATTACTAAGTTCTTGTTTCTTATTTAATATATCTATTATATTTTCTTTAAATAATTCTATATCATTATTTAAAGATTCCAACTTCATCCTTTGATTTTCTTTACTAGATTCTAACTTTTTTATATTCTCTTGTAATATCAATAACTCTTCACTATTTGAAGACTTATTACTTTCTAATTCTTTTATGTATACCTTATTTTCATTTAGCTTTTCTTTTATATTGTTTATTTCAGAATTTTTTCTATGAATTTCATTTGTAAAGTTTTTTATTCTTTCTTTAATTAAATTTATCTGTGACTCTTTTTTTGATATAACACCTTTAATTGAATTTATATAATCCACAGACTTTTCAATTACATCTTGTAGTACCTCTATCTCCTTATCAACATCTTCTTGTTTTTTCTCTACAACATTTTTTTGCTCTTCTTTTTCTTTAAGCTCTTTTTCAAGAACTTTACTATGCTCATCAACCTCACTCAGTTCTTTTTCTATTCCTTCAATTTCTCTTATAAAATTATTCACTTCTAGTATTTTTAATTTTTCACTTATTTCTAAATACTTTTTTGCTTTTGTTTGTTGATTAAAAAGAGGTTTTAATTGATTTTCAATTTCTATATATATATCATCTATTCTTTCCAAATTTTCTTTTGTATTACTTAAATTTCTTTCTGCTTCCTGTTTTTTATATCTATATTTTGATATACCACAAGCTTCATCAAAAACTTTTCTTCTACTTAAAGGATTATTACTCAATATTTCATCTACTTTTCCTTGCTCTATGATTGAATAACCATCTTTTCCAATACCAGTATCTAAAAAGACTTCTTTTATATCCTTTAATCTGCAACTCTTATTATTTAGAAAAAATTCACTTTCTCCATTTCTATAAGCTCTTCTTCTTATAGTCACTTCTGTAAAGTCTAATTCTAATTGATTCTCAGAATTATCAATAGTAAGAGCTACTTCACAGTAATTCATGGGTTTTTTTGTATCTGTACCTGCAAATATTACATCTTCAAGTTTATCTCCTCTAAGACTCTTGATACTTTGTTCTCCTAATACCCATCTTACGGCATCAGATATGTTACTTTTTCCACTTCCATTTGGTCCTACTATCGCTGTTATTCCTTCTTTAAAAATAATATCTGTCTTTACTGGAAAGGATTTAAATCCCTTTAACTCTAGTCTCTTTAAATACAAATCGTTTCTCTCCCTTCATCGTTAAAACTAAAGGTTATAAATGTCATACAATTTTCTATGGATGTCTCTCATATTAGCAATAATTAAACTTTTCCCATCTAACACAATTTCTAATTGATTTATATCTAAATCGGATTCTTGTGTTTTTAAAATCACACTAAAATTTTCTTTCATATATTTAATATTTGTTTTTTTATTTCCTATTATTTTAGAAATATTCTTTTTATTAGACTTCACCAACATGTTCTTTATATTTTTATTTTGTGAAATAAGAAATTCTAAATAATCCTTTATCATCTCAGCTTCTACCAATTCTCTAAAAGCAGGGTGATACGGACCTGCTAAGACAGCTTTTCCCATTTGTATATCATCAGTAGCTTGAAGCCCAACTCTTATTACATTTATATTGTTAACATAAAATAATACAAGTACTTTTTTTACTATTCTTACACTCTCGTCAAGTGTAAATGGCTTATATTCATTTTGCTCCATCAATTTTTCCAGACCAGTCTCTTTTACCACTAAAGTTGGATAAATTCTTACACAATCTGGTTTAAGCTCTACAAATTTTTTGGCTGTAAATATACATTTTTCTTCTGTATCAGCTGGAAGTCCAACCATCATTTGTAAGCCAAGTTTAATTCCACTATTTTTTATCAACTTCGAACTCTTGTATACAACTTCTGACTGATGACCTCTAATACTATCTAATAATACTTTTTCATCTAAGGATTGTACTCCAAGCTCTATTATACTTGTCTTATATTCTTTTAACATTTCTAATATTTCTTCACTAATACAATCTGGCCTTGTGGACATTCTAATATCTTTTATAAAACCTTTTTCTACATACTCTTTGGCAACAGATAATAAACTTTTTTGTATATCTACATCTATAGCAGTAAAACTTCCACCAAAAAATGCTATTTCTACATCAGCATCCTTATCTATAGTCTTTAGACATTCTTCAATTATATTTCTTGCATCTTCACTAGTAACATCAGTACTCACACCTGTTATTTTTTTTTGATTACAAAATATACAATCATGAGGACATCCTTTGTGAGGAACAAATATAGGTATAATTCTCTTTTTCATCTACAACATCCTTCTAATCTAAATATTTCTTTTTATATTTTTACATATTATATTTATTTTTCCCATAATTTTTTCTTTAGAGCTACTTTAGCAGCCAATTGTTCTGCTTCTTTTTTGCTTTTACCTTCTCCTATACCCAAAACATCTCCATTAATTCCAACTTCCATAACAAACCTTTTATTATGGTCTGGTCCCTTTTCTTCTATAAGCCTATACCAAATATTATTTTCTCCATTTCCTTGTAATACTTCTTGAAGATGTGTTTTATAGTCTCTAAATATATTTCCCTTTCTTGAATCGTAAATTATATTTTCCATATGGTGTAATATAAATTGTCTTGCACTTTCAAATCCTCCATCAAGATATATTGCTGCTATTACAGCCTCAAATGCATCTGCTAATATTGAAGTTCTATGTCTACCTCCAGTAGATTCTTCACCTCTACCCAATAGCATATGAATCCCTAAATTTATATCATTTGCAACTTCACTTAATGAATCTTCACAAACTATGTTTGCTCTAAGTTTAGTCAATTCCCCTTCGGGCAGATTGGATTCTTCATTAAATAAATAATCACTTATCACTATTCCTAAAACTGAATCTCCTAAAAATTCTAATCTTTCATTAAAATTATATCTCTTATTTTCATTAGAATATGAACTATGTGTAAGAGCTTCTAGTATATATTCTTTATTTTTAAATTTATAATTTATAACATCTTCAAATCTTTGTATATTATCTAGTAATTTTTTACTTATCTTCATTATTACATCCCTCCAAAATCCTATTCTATAAATTCTAGTGTACTATTTTTGTGCAACTATTGCAAAACCAAAATCCAAAATACTTGTCCTCATAAAAATAAAACTACCTATGAAACAAAATATCTCATAGGCATCATAGGCAGTTTTATTTCTTATGAATTTTTATTCTCTATCATCACAATTTGAACAACCACCACATGTACAATCATCATCATCTTCATAATCATCTTCTGATGATAATATTACAGCCTTACAATCAGGACAAACAACATCTACTTCATCATCATATAACAAATCTTCGTCTATTTCTACTAATTCTCCACAATTTGGGCATTCCATTTCTATATAGCTGAAGTCCTCATCGTCATCATCTTCTTCATCTTCTTCGTAAAGATCCTCTTCCATGTCAGCAATATCTTCTTCTAAATCTGCTAAATCTTCGTCTATAGATTCAACAAAATCTTGAAGTTCTTCTTGTTGTTCATCCAATGTTACAACAGCTTCTGCAAATACTTCTAATGCATCAACTATTTTATGTATCATTTTCCCTTCTTTACTCTCAGTGCTTATTTCTAAACCTTCTGCTAAACCTTTTAAGTATGCAACTTCTTCATATAAATGTTTCATGTAACACCCCTCGCTTTCTTTTTAATATATAAACTAAAAGCTCATATATCTTATATTATTAAGACATATAAGCTTTTATATACATAAATTTTTATACTCTTGATAAATATTCACCTGTTCTAGTATCTATCTTTACTTTATCTCCAGTATTTATAAATAATGGAACTTGAACAACTGCACCAGTTTCAACTGTAGCTGCTTTAGTTACATTACTTGCTGTATCACCCTTTATTCCTGGCTCTGTATCTACAACCTCTAGCTCTGCAAAGTTTGGAGCTTCCACTTGGAATGGTTGTCCTTGATAAAATCTTATTGTCGCAACTTCATTTTCTTTTAAGAATTTAATTGCTTCTTCAACTTGTTCATAGTTTAATGGTATTTGTTCAAAATTTTCTTGGTCCATAAAATAATATAACTCACCATCATTGTATAGATATTGCATTTGTCTTGTATCTATTACAGCTTTAGGGAATTTTTCACTTGGATTAAAAGTTTCTTCTCTTATAGCTCCTGTTTTTAAGTTTCTGTATTTAGTTCTAACGAAAGCAGCTCCTTTACCTGGCTTAACGTGTTGAAAATCAACTACTAAACATGGTTGTCCATCTTTTTCAAATGTAACACCTTTTCTAAAATCACCTGCTGATACCATTTTTTGTTCCTCCATATTAAAATAAATTTCTTATTTTTTAGTAAATTTTACATTACTATGCCTTTAAAATTATATCTCTTACTTGAATTCTGTCAAGTCAGGATTACAAATTTTTACTAATATCATAATATCATAAGTTATACAATATAAACAAGTATTTGGCAGATTACTTATCCTATATTTTTATTATTTACATCTATAATCATACTTTATACATTTTATATATTGATATTATTTATCTCTACGACTACACTTTCCACTATTACTCGTTACTTTTTATTTAAAAGTAACAGATAAACATAATTTTTTAGATTTTTACAGAATAACTTTCATAAAAAATTAAAACAATTATCTTCATTAATAATACTTCTATTTAAAATTATACATTTTTAATAAAATTCCATACTTTTACTTTAAACTCAGTTTCATATTTTTGATTACGTTTTGATAATTTCAATATTATATTAATATATTCTCCATTATTAGACATTGAGACATACATTTCATCTACATAATCACCAATTTCATATCCACCAGCTTGGCTACTTTCACCATTTAAAGAATTCACAAACAACTTATTTCGTCTCTCATTTAATATAATTTCTTTGTTGCTTGTATATTCTTCATTATCAGTTGTATTTTCATCTACATATCTACATTTTATAGATGTCATTTTTTTAAAACCTTTATCATTAGAAGATAAGTTTATTATCCCCCTAGAATTACTAATGATTCCTTCTATAGATTTTGTGATTTCAATACTTTGTTGCTGTAACTCCATTTTATCTTCTATTTTAACTTTTAAATTCATTGTAAGTATAAATATAGAATATAAAGTTATCACCAGTACTACAATTACAGTTAAAGATACTGCACCTTCTAAAAGTAAATATCCACATTTACGTTTCATATTTTCCCTCTTTCAAAAGTACTCTTCCACTTACAGGTGTTATTGTTATAGTTTTATTTAATCTATCATTATATATCTCTATTGTAGTTGCTTTTTGAGGTGAGCCATCAGATTTAAATTTTATAGTTTCAATACTTCTTGCGATTCTTACATTTCTAGGCAGTACTATGGATTTAATATTTTTGCCATCTTTCCTCAATACATATCCTTCTTGTTCTTTTTGCTTTATATAGTATATATATGTATTGTAGTTGCTAAACATATTAATTCGTCTAACATATCTTATATCTGAACAAAGTTGACGTGCAAATAAATTTATTTTATGATTTTCAAGATTATCTTTTGGAAAACATATTGTAGCTATCAATAGTATTATACCTATGGATACTACTAATTCTATTACAGTCACATTCCTTCTTTTTTCAAAGTTATACACCCCTATACTTATATACATATACTAAATTTTTCTCATCAAAGTTCTTTTTTATATTTTCTATTATCTCTTGGTCTATTTCTTCTTCATCTCCATTAGTGTTTTGATTATCAAAATCTTTACTTTCAGACTCAAATACAGTTGAAAGTTCTATTTGGTCAAACGATTTAGACTCCTTAGATGTTTCAATAGAATCTTTATTACTATAATCATCATCTATATAATCTTTAATATCAATTCCTACCCATGGATTTTTAATTTTTACTCTCACTTTTATTACTTTTAAAAAGTCTTTATCTCTGGCTGTACTTGTTATATCAAACTCAAAAAAATCTCCTTTGTCATATATAGTATTGTTTTCTATTTTTAAATGAACTTCTTCTAAATTACTATAAGATGTATCTTTTATTTTTTTTATACAATCAATCGTATTATTTCCTAAGAAATAGTCTCTAAATTCTTCCTCATTATTAGATATATTAATGGCTTCCTCAACACAACAAAGTACATTACTTATTGATATTTCTATACCACTTAAAGAAGCTTCCCTTAACTTAGCATCTTTATATTCTAATTCAAATATATTATCATTACTATAAATTAAACCTATACACATAATACATACAGTGCTTATAATAGAAAATATTATCAATGTTGCTATTAATATAGAACCTTTATTATTTCGTAACATAACTGTTAAATCTTAATTGTTTTAAATCACTCTTAATTTCCATATTTATCTCATAACATTGATAATAGTTTAAAATTTGTTTCACTGTGCTATTAATCTCATAACCCTTTATGTAATTTTTATTTATTTCATCCTCAGTCAGTTGATATTCATTATTTTTTATTTTATATTTCTCATCTTCCAAGTATTTCTTTGCAATATTTAACATTTCTCTATTAGATGCATTTTTACTAATAAAACTATAGCAGCTATATAAAGATGTAGATACCAAATACACAGCTACATATAATATGGCAATACTCATTATACATTCAATTGATATAAAACCATTCTTTTTCGTTTTCAATAATAAAAACCTCTCATTAATATTTTATATTCTATAGATTAAAGCTTAAGGAATTAGTTATAAATTCTTTTCATAAATATCTTTTATACAATCATTTTCATTACTGTCTAACCTTATTCCAGTCCATATACAAAATGAACTTAGACCTTGATTTATTAACATATCAATTCCATACATAACATCTAAATTGTATTTTCTCGCCCATTTTATAAGGCTTGTTTCATGAGGCTTGTACACTATATCACATACTAGTATTTTTTTGTTTGGAATCAATGATTCATCGATTGGACATAAGTTATTCCCCATACCTATTGGTGTAGTATTTATAAGTATATCAATTTTACTTAAATCATTTTTATCAACTTCTTTAGTGCTATAGTCTACATCTAATTTAAAACTAGACTTTATTATATTTGATATTTCCCTTGCTTTATCTATACTTCTATTTCTTATTTCTATAGATTTTACATTATTAAATGCAAGTTCAATAGAAATGCTTCTACACGCACCTCCACAGCCTAATATCATGACCTTTTTGTCTTTTAGGTCAAACCCATTTTCAATTACAGATTTTACAAATCCAACTCCATCAGTATTATATCCTTTTAATACACCTCCCTCATTCTTAATAGTATTAACTGCTCCTACTAATTTTGCTTTGTAATCAATACAATCCAAGTATTTAATTATATTTACCTTATGAGGTATTGTCACATTACAACCCTCTATACCCATACTTTTTATGGACTCTACTGTTTTTCCTAAATCTTTTGGCTCTACATCAAAACATACATAAACATTATTTTGTTTGTATTTTTCAAATAAATAATTATGCATGATTGGTGAAAAGCTTTGTTTCACTGGATGTCCTAAAAGACATATAAGCTTTGTTTCGCTATTTACAATCATATCTTCCTCCCTTTTATTTATTGACATCTAAAATTCAATTTATACCAAATAAACTAATAATTTATCTGTCTTATTTTTTATATATTCAACAAAAAATTAAACTTAAGTTCTTCTTTTTAATGTTATATTACAGCCAAAAGTTTGTAAATATATGTTTTAAATTCTAACAGTATACATATTATTTTATTGAATAACAGTCAACTTGGATAAGTCTCCTTCATATAATTTAAAGTGACCGTTAAAAAGGGGGGTGACTTATTGGCAGCGCTTAAATCTTTTGAAAAACCCTTAACCCCTGAAGAAGAGATTGAGTATTTAACTAAATTTAAAATAGAAAATGATAAAAGTGCAAAAGATACATTGATTGAAAGAAACATGAGATTAGTAGCTTATATCGCAAAAAAATACAACAATTCGACAGAAGATCAGGATGATTTAATATCTATAGGTACAATAGGATTAATAAAAGCTATAGAAACTTATAATATAGATAAAGGAACTCGACTGGCAACATATGCTTCTAGATGTATTGAAAATGAAATTTTAATGAATATCAGATCTAACAAAAAAAACAAATCACAAGTATCTCTACAAGACCCTATCGGAACAGATAAAGAAGGTAATGAAATAAGTCTTTTAGATATACTTGGTACAGATGTCAATTATGTTCTTGATGAAGTGGAGTTAAAAGTTCAGGTTGGAAAACTATATGAACAACTTAATAAAATCCTTACTCCTCGAGAAAGAGAAATTGTCCAGTTAAGATACGGGTTAACTCCTTATGGGTATAAAACTCAAAGAGAAATAGCACAAAGACTTGATATCTCTAGATCATATGTGTCCAGAATCGAAAAAAAAGCTCTTAAAAAACTAGAAAAAGAGCTTGTTCAAGAAAATTAATATTATATTTTTAAAAGGATATATCGTATAACATTAGTCAAAACAACTTACTTAAAAATTAAAATTACGATATATCCTTAAATTTTATAATACATGACTTTATTTTATACTTTCACATATTTCTTTAAATATAGGTATTGCTGATTTACTTTCCTTTTGAGTCCCTTCTACTAGCACAGTTATTACGTACTTAGGTCTTTTCTCTGGATAAAATCCGGTTATCCAACCATGATCTATTGGCTTTTTATTCAGACTACTTTGAGCTGTACCAGTTTTTACCCCACATCCTCCTTCTAAATCCTTTAAGACTTTAGCTGTCCCAACTTTAGAAACAGACTTCATAATTTCTTTTACTTGTGTACACACATAAGGAGAAATAATTTCTTCCTTTTTTGAAGACTTATAAGTTTTTATTGTCTTCATATCATTATTTACAAGACTTTTATATAAATATAATGGTTCAAATGTTCCATTATTAGCTATTATCTGGGTCATTTGATTTATTTGGAGTGGTGTAAATTCTATATTTTCTTGCCCTATAGCTAAATTACGTATTGATATATTTTTTGGAGCTTCTCTAATTCGTTCTTCATCAAGACCAATATCAACCTTTTCAAATAAATGCAATTTCTCAGCAGACTTTAATATCTTCTCTTTACCAACTTTCATTGCTATATCTAAAAATGCTGGATTACATGAATTAGAAAAAGTTTGCTGTAAGGATTGAAGACCATGCCCATCTAGTTTATTGCATCGTAATATTTCATTACTATTTCCGACTTTAGTTTTCCCTTTACAATTATAGGTATAATTCTCATCTACAACTCCATTTTCAAGTGCAGAAAATAGGACTACCATCTTAAACACAGAACCTGGCGGATATGTCGATTTTATGACTCTATTTTCAAATTCTCCATTTTTACTCTTTAAACTCTTTGCTATGTTATTTTGGTCAAAATTAGGTCTAGAACACATAGCAATAATTTCACCTGTAGATACATCTGAAATCACTGCTGCTGTTGGATTTTCTTCTTTATTTAGTATTTGCTCTAAATTTTTTTGAATATCATAATCAATAGTAGTTTTTAAATGTTTATCTTTATCTTTTTCATCAACTGTTTTTACACTTCCCTTTAAAATATTTAGAGATTTTTCGTTTCCTGCATCCCCTGCTTTAAAAGCACTTATATATTTTTCATTTGAGTTTCTAAGTACACTATCCATACTTTTTTCTATTCCCAATTGACCTGATTTATCATCATCTTTTATATAACCTATTGTATGTGATAACAAACCATCCTGTGAATATCGCATAGTCTTTTCTTCTAGCATTATCCCATTTTTCTCAAGCTGTTTTTTCATGCTATTATCAATATTTTCAGTCTGAATTTGTATTATGGGATTCGCCAATTGTTCTTGTATAATTTTATATATTTCCAAATCATCCATCTTAGTAGCCTTCTTAACAAGTTCTAGTATTTTATAGTTGTTATTTAATTTTTCTTTCTCAACAACTAAAAGCTGAACTTTACTTGTATCTGTAAGTTTCTTATTATTTCTATCATAAATTATGCCTCGTCCACTATTTAACTCTACTTTCTCAACACTCTGTGATTCAACATTTCTTTTGTACTTATCACCTTTTAATACCTGTATATCAACTAGCCTATAGATTAAACCACTATAAATTATTAAAATTACAGTAAATATATACCAGCTTCTCTTTCCCACTTTTTTCAAAAATGGAGTCTTCTTTTTTGACATGAAATCACCCCTTAGATAATTTCATTATTGACAATTTCTAAGGGGCTAATACTATTTTTATTAAATTTTTATTACTCTTCAACTTTTTCTTCTATAACTTTTCTAAGCATATAATCTTTCTCAACTTTTACAGATAGTTTTAACTTAACTATCTGTCTAGGGTGAGGAGCTGATTCTATAGGCTCTCCTTCTTCATTGTACATTTCTTCTATTTTAGTAAACATAGTTTCTTTATATGGTCCCATAACTTCTATTTCATCACCAACACACATTTTATTTCTCTGTTCAACTACAATAATCCCATTTTCATCCTCTGTCTCTCTAACTATACCTATAAAATCATAGTTTCTAACATATGATGCTGATTGATAATTTTGGTCTTCTGTTGTTGGTTTATTCAAGTAAAAACCTGATGTGAAATGTCTATGGCTACCTTTCTTTAACTCTTCCATCCAAATAGGATTAAATTTCCAGTTCTCAGGGTCCTTATAAAATTCATCTATTGCCATTCTATATGCTCTTACAACTGTTGCAACATAATATGATGTCTTCATTCTTCCTTCTATTTTTAAGCTTGTTATACCAGATTTAATTAATTCTGGTATGTATTCTATCATGCACAAATCTTTTGAGTTAAAAAAGAATGTGCCTCTTTCATCTTCATATATAGGGAAATATTCTCCTGGTCTTTTTTCTTCAACTAAATGATATTGCCATCTACAAGATTGAGCACAAGAACCTTTGTTTGCATCTCTTCCAGTCATATAATTACTTATCAAACATCTTCCTGAATAAGAAATACACATAGCTCCATGCATAAAAGCTTCTATATCCATATCTAAAGGTGTCTTAGCTCTTATTTCAGATATTTCATCAAATGATAATTCTCTTGCCACTACAACTCTTTTTATTCCATGTTCATACCAAAAATTGGCACTAAGATAATTAGTTGTATTTGCTTGTGTACTTAAATGTATTTCCATATTTGGAATTACTTTTTTAATTACACTAAGAACACCTGGGTCAGCTATTATAACTGCATCTATTCCTATCTCTTCTAACTCCAATAAATAAGCTTCTAATTGTAGAAAATCTTCATTGTGAGGGATTATATTTACTGTTACAAATACCTTTTTCCCTCTCTCATGTGCAAAAGCTACACCTTCTGCCATATCTTCTTTACTAAAGTTTTTTGCAGCAGACCTCATTCCAAAGATTTCTCCACCTATATAAACAGCATCTGCTCCATATGTTATAGCTATTTTTAATCTCTCCAAATCACCTGCTGGAGCTAAAAGTTCAACTTTATTTAATTCCATCTACGTCACCTCTTTTACTTTCTTTATAACTTAATGCTACACCATCTCCTATTGGTATCAATGATGTACTCAAATAATCACAATTACATATATAATCTAAATAATTTCTCATTCTTTTTACTATGGTTTTCTTTCTTCTTACAACAAAATCATCATGTGCAACCATTCCTTTATATAAAATATTATCAGAAACTAATAATCCGCCATCTTTTAGTTTATCTATAACTAAATCAAAGAATAGCTTGTATTGACCTTTTGCTGCATCTATAAATATAAGGTCAAATTCACCTTGGATTTGACTCAATTTTTCTTCTGCATCTCCTTCTAGTATAGTTATGTTATTTTCAAAACCAGCTAATTTTATATTTTCTTTTGCTTTTTCTATCATTTTTTCGCTTCTTTCAACAGTTATTATATCTGCATCTTTTCCTATGATTGTTGCAAAGAAAATAGAGGAATAACCAATTGCACACCCTACTTCTAAAACTCTTTTTGGCTTTTGAATCTTTAATAAAACTTTTAATAAATCTGAAACTTCTTTGTGTATTATAGGAACACTATTTTCCTCAGCATAAATTTCCAAATCTTTTAAAAGTCCTTCTTTTTCCTTTAATGTTACTCTTATATAATCTTCAACCAAGTCATTAACTATATTACTCATAAAAACACTCCCTAAAATAATAAACATTAAAATTTTGTCTTAATTTATTATTTTTTAAATTCATATTGCTCTGTATATTTACACTTTCTTTATTATAAATCTAAGAATAACAATTTTCAATAAAAAAGCCCAACATTATTCTTACCCTGTTAGACTTTTTATAATCATTGTTTATTTTTTGGTATTTTCATTATTTGTTGTTTTTGTATCTTTACCTTGTTTATCTCTCGCTTCCTTGTACTCTTTAACATATTTTAAATGGTCTTGATAGTTTGTACTATAGTTATTTCCTCCATCAATCTTTGCTACAAAATACAAGTAATCTGTTTTATCTGGGTAAAGTGCTGCCTCAATAGATTTTATACCAGGATTTGATATTGGTGTAGGAGGTAATCCTTTGTTTTTGTAACTATTATATGGTGAATCAATTTTTAAATCATTATAAGTTACAATTTTCTTTCTTTCTTCAAATATATATTGTATTGTTGCATCTGATTGAAGAGGCATACCTACTTTAAGTCTATTGTAAAATACACTTGCTATTATTGGTCTATCTTTATCAAGTACAGCTTCTTTTTCAATTATTGAAGCCATCTCCATTACTTCTTGAAGAGTCATCTTTGAGTCTTTTTGTTTCTTTTTAAATTTGTCTGTATATTTACTATCAAACACCCTCAACATTTCACTTAAAATATCTTCCTCTGATTGTTTCTTTGAATTAAAATAATAAGTTTCTGGATACAAAAATCCCTCTAAAGAAGTTATTCCATCTTCTTTCAAGAATTCAAACTTGTCATAAAACTCTTTAGGTTTTTTTATTAGATTTTCAAAAGTGGTTTTATCTCCTAAATTTTTATTTACTAATATTGATATAATTTCTTTAGATGTAGAACCTTCTGGAATAGTTACTTTTACACCATCATGATATATTTTTCCTGAAGCTAAAAGGCTTATTATATCATTATTTGAATACGATTGATTAAGTAAATATGTTCCTGATTTTATAGATGGAGCCTTATTACTCACTTTTACTATCAATTTAAACAATAATTCATTTTTTATTAATTTATTTTCATATAGTATGTCAGATATTTTTCCAACTGATGCTCCACTTGGAATTTCAATAATTACATCTTCTTTGTTATTTTTATCATAAGGACCTATTTGCATAGACACAAATATACCTACCACAACAATTAAAATAACAACTATTAATGCTACTATTTTCAATCTATTTTTTTTAAAATTCATAATATAATCTACTCCTTATGTATATTTGTCCATTTTCTATTATAAAGCTAAGCACTGTAATTTTCAATCATCTTGTCGAATAAACTTAT
Organism: Clostridioides sp. ZZV14-6154; assembly: GCF_020657785.1. NCBI lineage: Bacteria > Bacillati > Bacillota > Clostridia > Peptostreptococcales > Peptostreptococcaceae > Clostridioides > Clostridioides sp. ZZV14-6154. Next base: position 1,167,259 of record NZ_JAGWCY010000001.1, read on the forward strand.
TTATATTATAAAAAAATACTTTAAAATATATTTTTATTATTATATATTTATTACTTCTCAAGCTTTTCAAAAAAATAAAAAGCCTAACACTATTTTTGACATGTTAGGCTTTTTATAATCACTTTTTCTAAAATTTTCTAAAACTTTTTAATTTCATCTTTAGTTACAATACCATATACTAATTTATTTTTTTCTATTTTTTCATCTACAATAGAATATGAATTGACGAATCTATCCTTTGCTAATGTAAGTTTTTTATCATCATCATAGTACATATATGCTAAAACTTCACCTTCTTTTACATAATCTCCAATTTTTTTTTCTAAAATTATTCCTGCTGATAAATCTAGAATATCATCTTTAGTTTCTCTACCAGCTCCAAGAATCATAGCTGATATGCCTATATCTTCTGCTTTAATCTTACTTATATATCCAGATTTATCTGATTTGATTGGATACTTATACTTTGATTCTTTAAATAAAGAATAATCATCAACTATATCTTTATTTCCACCTTGATTTTCTATGAACTCTTTAAGTTTATCTATGGCTCTACCAGATTTTATTGATTCTCGTATCTTTTCAATGCCATCATCAAAATTACATGCAACTTTTGCTAAAACTAGCATATATGCTCCTAAAACTTCACATAATTCAACAAGGTCTTTTGGTCCATTTCCTTTTAAAGTTTCAATTGCTTCTATAACCTCTAAAGAGTTACCAACAGCAAATCCTAAAGGTTCATCCATATCTGTCACAATTCCTATGGTATCTTTATTCATACCAACACCTATATCAACCATAGCCTTTGCCAATTCAAAAGACTCCTCTAAAGTCTTCATGAATGCTCCACTTCCAGTTTTCACATCTAATACGATTGCATCAGCTCCTGAAGCTAGCTTTTTAGACATTACACTAGATGCTATCAATGATATATTATCTACAGTTGCTGTAACATCCCTAAGAGCATATATTTTTTTATCTGCAATTGCTACCTTTGCACTTTGACCACAAACTGCTATTTTATGCTTATTTACAGAATCGATAAATTTGTTTATATCCATTTCTGTAGAAAAACCTGATATAGCTTCCAATTTATCAATAGTTCCTCCAGTATGTCCAAGACCTCTGCCAGACATTTTTGCAACAGGTGCTCCACATGAAGCAACTAAAGGTATAAGAGCTATTGTAGTCTTATCTCCGACACCACCCGTACTGTGTTTATCTACTTTTATACCCTCGATATCTGATAGCTCTATCATATCACCAGAGTGCATCATTGCTTCTGTAAGATATACAGTCTCTTGTTTATTCATCTTATTTAAATAAACAGACATTAATAGTGCAGAAGCCTGATAGTCAGGTATATCTCCTTTAGAATAGTTTTCTATAAAGTAATTTATCTCTTCTTTACTAAGTTCTAAATTATCTCTCTTTTTTTTTATAATATCATACATTCTCATACTTGAAATCTCCATTCTAATCTGTAATAATGTAAATAGATTTTTAAATTTATAAATATATTTATATATTATAATATTATAAAAAACTGTCTCTTATTAGAAATACTTTTCTATATCAAGACAGCTCATTATTAATTATTTTCAAATTGTACATTGTCTATTTTATAATAAATTTACTTAAATCCTCTATAAATTCTTAACTGTGCTCTTAACTAAGTTCAAAAATTCTGATTTAACTTTTTGAGTAGTTTGTATAACTTCTTCATGACTTAATGGTTGATTTAAAATACCAGCAGCCATATTAGTTATACAAGATATACCAATAACATCAATATTAGAATGTGCTGCTACTATAACTTCTGGAACTGTTGACATTCCAACTGCATCAGCCCCCAATATTTGAGCCATTCTTACTTCTGCTGGTGTTTCATAATTAGGTCCACTAAAGAACATATATACACCTTCTTTTACATCTATATTGTATTCTTTAGCACACTCTTTAACTATATCTACATATTTACATGAATAGGCATCTGACATATCTGGAAATCTATCTCCAAGTCTATCATCATTTTTTCCTACTAATGGATTACTCCCACTAAAATTTATATGGTCTCTTATAATCATCAAATCCCCTGGTTTAAATTGTTTATTTACGCCACCAGCAGCATTAGTTACTACAAGAATTTCGACTCCAAGAGCTTTCATAACTCTAACTGGAAAAGTAGCTTCTTTTTGAGAATAACCTTCATAATAATGAAATCTTCCCTGCATAGCAATTACTTCTTTTCCTGCAAGCTTTCCAATAACAAGTTGCCCAGCATGTCCTTCTACTGTTGAAACAGGGAAATTTGGAATTTCGCTATATTTAATTATGACAGAATCTTCTATATCATTTGCTAAATCACCAAGTCCAGAACCTAATATCAGACCAATCTTAGGTTTTATATTAATTTTAGAATTTATAAATTTACTACTTTGTTCTATCTTTTCAAACATTCCAATCCCTCCATTCATTCTATTAAGCTAATTTTTATTACTTTAATATAGTTATTTTCTATTTAATATTTAAAATAAATCTGTTTTAAAACTCACTCCATGTTTAGGCAATTTTACATCCAGTATATCTGCAACAGTTGCTCCAATATCAGCAAAAGTATCTTTTATTCCTAAATTAAATCCTTTTTTAACCTTACTACCATAACTCATTACTGGAATATATTCTCTTGTATGGTCTGTACCTTTATATGTCGGGTCATTTCCATGGTCTGCATTAATTATAAGAATATCGTCTTCTCTCATACTGCTCATTATCTCAGGAAGTCTATTATCAAACTCTTCAAGTGCTTTCTTATATCCTTCTGGGTCTCTTCTATGACCGTATTTTGAATCAAAATCAACAAGGTTTGAATATATCAAGCCTTTATTGTCTTGTTTCATATATTTTAAAGTTTCATCTACTCCATCCATATTACTTTTAGTATGAATAGCTTCTGTAATTCCTTTACCATTAAAAATATCTTCTATTTTTCCAACAGCTAAAACTTCAAGACCTGATTCTTTTATATTATCAAGTACAGTTGGTTCAAATGGGTCTAGTGAATAATCTCTTCTATTTGAAGTTCTAACAAATTCACCTGTTTTTTTACCTATAAATGGTCTAGCAATTACTCTAGCAACTGCATTATCACCCATCATTATTTCTCTAGCTATTTTACACATATTGTACAACTCTTCTAATGGAATCACTTCTTCATTAGCTGCTATTTGAAATACACTATCAGCTGAAGTATATACTATTACATCTCCAGTTTTTATTTGATGTTCTCCATATTCATCAATTATCACAGTACCTGAAGCTGGCTTATTTCCTACTACTTTTCTTCCAGTTTTTTTCTCAAACTCTTCTATAATTTCTTTTGAAAATCCATGCTCAAATGTTTTAAAGGGTTTATCAACTATTATCCCAGTCATTTCCCAGTGACCAGTAGTAGTATCTTTTCCTTGAGACATTTCCTTACATTTTCCAAAACATCCTATTGGCTCTTTTTCATCTTCAAAAAAATCTACACCATCTATATTTCCTATACCTAATTTTATCATATTAGGAATTTGTATATCTGGATATTCTTTAAATATATTTCCAAGAGTACTTACATCCTTACTGTCTCCAAAATTTTCAGCGTCAGGTAATGCTCCTATTCCAACACTATCAATTACAATCCAAATTACTCTGCTCATATAAATATGCTCCTTTTAAATTATAAAATTTGCTATACAGTCTATTTAGCTTCTACTTTTTGTAACTCTATATCAATATCATTTCTAGGATGTTTTTCTTTTATTTCTCTTCTCACGTTTTTATCTATGTGGTTTAAATATACTTGTAAACTAGACAAGTTAACATTTCCTAAGATTTTACTTACAACAGCAATGTTAGCACCTTCATTCAAAAGGTGAATCGCAAATGAATGTCTAAGCATTGTAGGATTTATGTTTTTATCTATATTAGCTAAATTAGAATATTTTTTTATAACTTTCCAAAGACCTTGTCGTGTAAACCTTTGTCCTAATGAACTTACAAATAATGACTTTTCACCTTCTACAGCTATTTTAGGTCTTGCTTCTTTTAAATATTTCTCTAAATAAAGTTTTGTAATATCACAGAGTGGTATAACTCTTTGACTTTTACAACATGAACTACAATATATATAGTCAATATCCAAGTCAACATCGTCTACATTCATATCTACTAGTTCTGATACTTTTATACCTGTACCATATAATACTTCAAAAATAGCCTTGTCCCTAATTAATTTAGGTGTTGTTAACTTAGGAAAATTTAATAATCTTTCAATTTCTTCTTCTGTAAGTATATTTATATTTTCTTTTTTTACCTTAGGTTTTTTTATATCCTTTGCAGGATTATTTGTACATACATGATTTAAAAATAAATAATCATGAAAAGATTTTATAGATGATATCATCCTTGCTATTGTAGCTATTGATACATTATCTTTTTCCAACTTTATTAAATAACTTATAATATCATTTTCTACTATATCTACTAGTTTAATGCTTTTTTGATTTATATATTCCATATATTTTTTTATATCCATAAAGTATGATGCCACTGTGTTTTCTGATAATTTTTTTTTATCTTTTATGTAATCTATATATTCCTCTATAATATCCATTATAAACTCCTTTATTTAACTAGGAACTTAATAATACCAATACTTACAGTATTTAATATTAATTGCAACCCCAATGATAGTGCTATTATAATTATAATATTTAGTATGTACCTCTTAATTAAAAACTGCATATTTCTTCTATTTTTCTTTTTAAATTCATAAACCATCTCTTTAAAATAGCTTAAACTAATTAATGTTAATATGATTGCACATGGAATAATAACCAAATTTTTAAATAATATTATTAAAATCATTTTTGCACTCTTAAGTTTTAATGCCAATATAAAACTATTTATTGTATATCCAATTGACATTCCCTTTAACACAAAAATTACTAATACTGCTGGAATTGTTACTACAAATAGGCTTAATAGAGCTATCGAGCCCATAAATATTGTATCTGACTTTAAATTTTGTAGAACTGTATCTTTTACATTTATATTCAGATTATAATACTCTACAGCAGGATTTATATTGTTTAAAATATTATCACTAGAACCTGGTAATATTTTATTTATATAGGACCCAATAACAATAGACATCATAAACAACAATCCTATAATAATTATTTGTCTATTTAATTCTCTAAAATCATTTTTTCTATATGTTTTTCTCAATTTTATTCCCCCTTGTCCTTTATAAAATAATATGCTGTAGGACAAGGGGTTATTCATTTTTATAAATATTAATTTTTAAACATATCTTTTACTAATAATAATCCAATAGAAGTTTTTGCATCCTCAACGTCATTTTTTAATACCATATTATAGGCTTCTTCAAGCTCAACTTCGTAAACATCTAAAAATTCATCTGCATCTAGATTATTTTCTCCTGGAGTAAGACCTGTTGCCAAATATACAAACATTATCTCATTAGAAAAACCTGCTGAAGTGAAAAATTTATGTATTAGTTTAATATTTTTTGCACTATATCCAGTTTCTTCTTTTAACTCCCTCTCAGCACATTCTTTGGGACTTTCATTTTTTTCTAACTTACCAGCTGGAATTTCAAAAATTGGTTTTTCTATAGGTTTTCTAAATTGCTTCACTAATACAACTTTATTATCATCTGTAATTGCAACTATTCCTACTGCACCACCAACTTCTACTAATTCCCTTTTTTGATATCCTTGTCCTGGAATTTCAACAGTATCGACCTTTAAAGTAATTACCTTACCTGTATAAACTCTATCACTACTAATAGTTTTTTCTTCTAATACCATCTTAAACCTCCATTAAGTAATATGCTGCTGTACTTGCAGCTTTGAAAAATGCCTCATCTTGCTCATAGTTTCTTCCCATACTTTTTACTTTTAGATTAAAATAGTCTAAATCCTCTTTCGTTTTATTATTATCTATATAAATTATATTATGCTTTTTATCCAAACCACTAGATTTAACTTGTTCTTTTATAAATTTTAATTTTTCATCATCATATATAGTTATTGGTATATCTATATTTACATTTACAATTTCTTCAAATACAGTCATACTATGATGTGAAATACCTTGATGTCTTTCTCGTTTGTCAGCAAAACTAATTCTTGGAATTGCTATTGCTCTTCCTCCAAGCTTTATTACAGCATCAAGAATTGGACCTTGTTCAATTCCTGTAAATCCATATTTAGTACCTGTACCAGCTATTCCTGGCCCCATACTTACAAATACTACATCGGCTTTTAATATTTCTTTTGCTGTAATCAATGCAGTGTATATATTTATACACTCATAGTCTCCCCCAAATGCATTTCCTATAGTTATTGTACTATCTATTAATTTTTTTCCTTTTAAAGTGTCTACATTTTTACTTAAATAAATTGGAAGAGATGCCCCGTCAGTCATTATATATACTAATTTCTTATTAGGGTTATTTCTTTTAAATGAAGCTGCAAATGGAGTTAACATGCTATGAAGAGTCCCTACTACTACAGGAAGGTCTTCTAACTCTGTAAAATCACCAAATTTATCATGATAAATGCTTTCTTGTTCCTCAACAGAATCTACCTTTATTTGAAGTGGTGTATATCTAAGTTTCATTATATGACCACCTTCAATTAAACTAGATTCTAAATTGTTTAAATTAGTTATTACAAAATGGTATCCACCAGTTCCTAGACTTAGCTCTACTGCTGTTGTATTTAAAACTACTTCGTCTCCTATATATACTACCCCAGATAGTTTTGGATAATTATATGCTCTTTGTATTTCTCCATTTATATTTACTCTTATATCATCCAGCGTTTCAGTTTGACTTACAATTGATTCAACAATCCCCACTCTTTTGCTTATCATAATGCTACCTTCCCAACTTATCTATAAAATTTAATAATTTATTTTTTTCTATTATTTTAGTCAATGAGTATTTTTCAGTAAATATATGCATAATAACTACAAATATTAACCATCCCAGTCTGATATTAAATGGATATCCAAAAGAAATTAAAATTCCAATAGACATTCCAAGAACATTTGAACCAGTATCTCCCATCATTGCTCTTGCCTTTAAATCATAATTAAAGTATGCAAGCACATTTGGAACTATAAGTAGTGGAAGAACTTGAATAAATCCTGTCAATGTTAAAAATACAATCACCATTATAAATAAATATGCTTTTATTGCTCTTCCTGGTCTTAAATCTAAAAGATTCATTAAATTAGTTGATAGAGCTATTATTAATGTATTTACTATTATATCTATTATGTCTTTTGATATAGACACAGAAACTATAAGTCCTACAAATCCACCAAACAACGCCTTAAAGCCTCCAGTTGTAAGACTTCCCTTGAATAAACTTTTAAAGTGACCTTTTAGACCACTTACATCTCTATTTCCAATAACATCATCTAGTATTCCTGCAAAAAACATGGATATCATGCCAAACATAAACATAAATATATATGCTAAATCTATATATTCTGTAGTAAAAAATGCAAGTATTATTCCATTAATCACAAGCATAGGTAAAAATACAATTCCCATACTTACTGGTATCATATCTTTATTGTAGTTTGGTCTAAGTATATTTCCATTTATCAATAAATTTTTAAATAGTGGTATTGCAGCATAGGTTCCAAATAATCCTGTTAATAATAAAATGGTATAAAGTATATAATCTTTCACTAAGATATTACCTCCATTCTTTCTTTTTTTGTCCTAAAACCTTTTTTATATGATAATACTGCTTACCTCTATGAACAAATCCTTTTAAATTTCTGCCAGTTTCATTATGAGTCATGTTTACTAATACTTCTTTAATTTTAAAACCATACTTTAGTATATCAATCGTCATTCCAACTTCAACACCATATCCAAAAGGTATTTCATCAAATTTTTCTAAAACTTCTCTTTTAAATATTCTTTGACCTGACAGAGTTGCATCTAGCTCAACTCCTGTCATCTCAAAAACAGAATTTTTAGCTAAACCTTTTACAAATCCCAGACCTCCTTTTTTCTTTGCAGGAGGAAACTTTGCTATAGTAACATCAGCTTCACCATTTAATATTGGTACAATTAACTTTTCAATTTCTTTAGCAGAACTGCCTAAATCTCCATCCAAAAATCCTATAATATTTGCACTTTTCATTGATACTTTAAGCCCATAGTTTAAAGCATATCCTTTACCTCTGTTTTTATCTAACTTAAAAAATTTAATCTTTTCATTCTTTAATTCAGATACAACCTTAGCAGTATTATCTGTTGAACCATCATCTACAACTACTATTTCATTTATTTCTTTAATTCCAACTATACTTTCTAATGTATAGTTTATTCTACTTTCTTCATTATAAGCTGGTATTATTATACTTATATAAGAATCCATTTTTTCTCTCCTTAAAATTATTTCTATTTAATAGATGGCAACAATGAAGTTGCAGTATCTAATCTACCAAAATTACCAACTATATTACCTTGTTGTAAAAGCATAGCTAGAGATACACTTCCTACACCTTCATCTATATTATCTATAGTTGCAACTTTATTTTTAGAATATAATTCTACATAAGAAGTTTTAACTCCTGTATTTTGAACTTCTACTAAATATTTATTTTCTGATTTTATTTTTGAAACTAAAAATTTTTCTATTTTGTCAAATTGTTTTGTCTTATCTTTTGCATCATTTCCACCAGCGATTACAACAGATTCATATTTTAGATATGTGTCACCAATAGAGTTAAATTTTATTACATCTAGTTCTTGAAGATATGTTAAAATGTCACTTGCATCTTCCTTTTTCAAAGTATCAATTATATAATTAACTGCATCATTTGTATTTTTAATTTCTGCACCTAATTTACTTGAGATTTCTTTTAATTTTTCTGGATTTGTTATATTTTCTTTTAACACTATGTTAAATGCAACACTACCATTAGACTTGTTTATTATATCTTCTATATTTTTTGTATAATCATCATTTTCATTAGCTGATATTATTCCTATACTTTTTCCACTTAATGAACCAATTAAAACCTTGTCCACATTTTTATTTATAAAATTAATTGCTTCTTCATAATCTTTATTTACCTTTGCTAAATCTACATCAAGTTTATCATTTTTTTCTTTTAAAATATTAAATTTATCATCCAAGTCATTTATTATATTTGCTTGTTGCTCACTTAATTGTTGATTATTATTTAAATTAAATCCTACTAACATGCCTATACCCAAAGCTATAAATATAGCACCAATAGTGACTATATAATATTTCATATTAATATGCATATTTATCCTCCTAAAATTTACATCTGTAATAATACTTTAAATTTCAATTGCATTAACTGTATAAATTGTTGAACTCCTGGTGACAATGATGCAACTACCAACACAGGAAATAAGGCTGTTGCTATTAATGCCCATATGTACTTTATCTTTAGCTTACTTCTATATAACAAGTTAACTCCTTTAGCATCTATAAGCTTAGAACCTATCTTTAGTCTAACTAAAAAAGTACTTGCCATTCCCTTTCTTCCTTTTTCAAGGAAATCAATCATATTTGAATGTGTACCCACTGCTACTATTAACTCTGCTTTATACTCATATGCAATAAGCATAGCTATATCTTCACTAGTTCCTGGTGCAGGAAATACAACTGCATCTAAACCTAGTTCTTGAACTCTCTTAAGGCCTGGCGCTCTACCATCTGTATAAGCATGTACTACTATTTCACTAGCTTTTTTTAAAGCTTCATCGCTTACACTATCCATGTCTCCTACAATTACATCTGGAGTATATCCAAACTCAATTAAAGCATCTGCGCCTCCATCAACACCAACTAGAACAGGTTTTACCTCTTCTATGTATGAAAGCATTGTACTTAAATCTTCTTTATAGTCCTGACCTCTTACAACTATTAATACATGCTTATTTGCATAATTAGTTTGTACTTTTGGAATTTCTACTTCACCAAGTATAAATCCTTTTTCTTTTTTAGCATAATCTATAGTATTGTCTATAAATCTATCTAATTCTACGGCTAAGTTTTCATAAGCAGCCTTTATTTGATACGAAACTTCATACTTATCTAAAACTTCACCTGCACCTAAAAATTGTCCTTCTCTATATATCTTTCCATCTATAACTTCTATAGTCTGTCCTTCTTTTAATTCTTCAAATAATTCTTCTCCAATATTATCAATTATTAAGATATTATTCTCAGTTAATATTCCTGGACCTTTATTAGGATATCTACCACTTATAGAAGGCGCCGCATTTATGACAAGTTTTATTTTGGCTTCTACCAAAGAGTTTGCAGCAACTTCATCTATGTCTATATGATTTATAACTGCTATTTCCCCACTTTCAACTCTTTTAGCAAGCTTTTTAGTTTTTCGATCTACTTTTATAGGGGCCTCGACTCTCATTTTTAAACCTCCACTATCATTATTAAAATCACATTATATTATAGCATTACTTAACAATAAAATAAATGTTTTAAGTTTGTCCTACATCTTTAATCCTTATAACACTATATTTTATGATTTTTTTATTTAACATTTTTTACAATATACTTTAAAAATTAATGTTTCAACTTGTTAAGGTATGTTTTTATATTAAAAAACAAGTCAGTATTAATCTACAATTGACAAAGGTACATACTATGGCCATAGTATAATAAAATTATATTAAACAAATAATAAAGAAAAAATAAAGTTTTTATTATATATTAAAACAGCAAAACGGTATAACCCTATTGGTTATACCGTTTTGCTGTTTGTAATGCATATTTATTGCCAATACCTTTATTAAAAGGTCTTACTTTTTCTGTCTATTTATTTAACCATACTATGTTCTAATCTTAATTTATCAGCAATCATTGCTATAAATTCTGAATTAGTTGGTTTTCCTTTAGTATTGTGTACCGTATATCCAAATAGTTGATTTATTGTGTCAACTTTTCCTCTACTCCATGCAACTTCTATAGCATGTCTTATTGCTCTCTCAACTCTACTTGGTGTTGTATTGAATTTTTTAGCTATACTTGGATATAACTCTTTTGTTACTGCACCTAAAAGTTCAACATTCTCAATGACCATTTTTATAGCTTCTCTTAGATATAAATATCCTTTTATATGAGCTGGTACTCCTATTTCATGTATTATATTCGTGATTTCTGTTTCTATGTTACCTACATTTTTAACAAAATCACTTCTTGTCATTTGAGTTTCTTGAACTGGTCTAGGCTTTGGCTCTACTTGAGTAACTCTATTAGAAACTAGTTCTCTAATTCTGTTTATAAACACAACAAAATCAAACGGCTTTACTATGTAGTAATCTGCTCCTAGATTTATTGCGCTTTGAGTTATCTTATCTTGACCTACTGCTGATAGTACTATTATTTTTGGCATTTTAGGTATATCCATAGTATTTAATTTTTCAATTACACCTAATCCATCCAGATGCGGCATTATTACGTCTAATATTAATAAATCTGGTTGTGTCTTTTTTACTAAATCTAATGCTTCAATCCCATCTTTAGCTATGCCTAATATTTCGATATCATCCTCATTAGACAAATACTCTTTTAATACCTGACAAAAATCCTTATTGTCGTCTGCTAAAACTATTTTGATTTTTTCCACTAAAAATCCCCCCATTAAAAAACATCTTCTTATTACAGAAAACTAAACTTTTTACACAAATTGCTTCCTAATTATCTACTCTAAAGCATATTCGACACTTCAAAATTATATTCCTCCTAGATAAGTGATAAAATAATAAAATTTTTTAATGCCTCACCTACAATTTTATCATTTCATCTATAAAAATACCATATCCTTTTTTCGGATTATCTCTAAAAACATGAGTTATTGCACCAATAATTTTATTATTTTGTATTATTGGAGCCCCACTCATCCCTTGTACAATCCCCCCTGTGTATTCCAATAACTTATTATCTACAACTTTTATTACCATATCTCTATAATTTCCTTTATCATATACTATACTTTCTATTTTTATATCATAGCTTGTTATATTTTTGTTTTTGTCTTCAAAAAGAATTATTGCATCCCCTATTTTTACATCTTGAGGTCTTCCAACCTCAATTAATTGTAATTCTTTATTTGCTAAATTAAATTCTTTATTTTGTTTTTCTGTAATATTACCACTTATACCTAATTCTGAGTTATTCGAAAAATTTCCCATCAGATTACCATCATTAAAATCCCCTTTTATTCTACCTACTTTTTCATTACTGGCTTTTACTATTTTTAGTTTTTCTGGTTTATATATATAGCCTTGCTTAATCTTTAATAGTTCATTAGTGTCCGAATCTTTTATAGCATGACCAATTGCTTTAAATTTTTCCATATTAGGGTCATAAAAAGTCATAGTTCCAATTCCAGATATCTTATCTCTTACCCATAATCCAAGTTTATAATTACCATTTTCTTTTTTAGTTTCTATTGTCTCTGTTTTATATTTATTTTTTCTTTCAAAAGTCACTTCTATTTTACTTTTTTTAGCTTCATTTAAAATCTTTGATACATCCTGACTATCTTTTATTTTTTTATTATCTATTTTTACTATATTGTCGCCAATCTGTATGCCTCCAATATAATCTACATCCTCTTCCTCGTATCCTAAAACCAATACACCATCTGTATTTGCTTTCACTCCAATTATATTTCCAAGTGGATATACATATTTTTTATCATGATTCTTAATTGTAAAAGTTTCTATTGGGGTCTCATTATTCGTATTACAATTTTTATTTTGAAAAATTATAACCATCATAAAAATCGATACAGCTCCTAATATTATCCAAATATTTTTGAAATTCTTATTTATTTTGTTCATATATTCATCTACTCCTATGCTGTATTATTATGTATTTATAATTCCTTTTTCGTAAAAATTTATTCATTTAAAAACCTCGTTGTATATCTTACTAAGTGCTTTTTAGCCTATAATATGGTAGTATTATATTGTAGTAAAAAGTTTGAAGGGCGGTAATATTTTGAAATTAAATGTAAGAATTGCAGACATAAATAATTGGCATTATTTAGTCAATTTGTCTGTAGATAAAAATCAATTAGATTATATAGAAAGCAATGCACTTTCTATTGCTGAGTCTAAGTTTATAACAGCTTGGATACCTGTTGGAATATATGATGACAATATACTGATAGGATTTGCTATGTACGGTCGCCTAGAAGATGACAGAGTTTGGCTTGATAGATTCATGATTGACTCAAAGTATCAAGGCAAAGGGTATGGAAAAGCATCCTTAAATTTCCTTATAAATCATCTTAAAAATGAATATAATTGTAATGAGTTATACCTTAGTATATTCGATAACAACAAAATGGCTATTGGACTTTACAAAAGCTTTGGATTTGAGTTTAATGGAGAACTTGACTATGGTGGAGAAAAGGTAATGGTATTAAAATTTAATTGATATTAACAAAAATATATACCTATCAAGGAGGTGAAGTCATTATATAAATATATTTATATAATGATAAACAAAATGACTCAAAATGTAATTTTAAAATTTGTCGAAGCAAATGATTTAGAAAATCTTGAAAATGTAAAGATTTTATTTACTGAATATTCAAATTCATTGAATATAGATTTGTGTTTCCAAGACTTTAATAATGAATTAAAAACACTTCCAGGAAAATATGAAAAACCTTCAGGTTCATTAATACTAGCATTTGTTGATGAAAATTTAGCAGGTTGTGTTGCATTAAAAAAACTTGAAGATAAAGTATGTGAATTAAAAAGGTTATATGTAAGAGATAAATTTAGAGGACTTAAAATAGGAAAAATATTATTAGAAGAAATCGTAGAAGAAGCTAAAAAGATTGGATATACATATATGAGACTAGATACTCTTCCAAGCATGAAAAGTGCTCAAGGTTTATACGAAAAAATTGGTTTTTATGATATAGACCCTTACACTTATAATCCAATTGAAGGGGCTAGATACATGGAGTTAAAATTATAAATAAAAAAATAGAGTATAAATAAAATTATATATATTTTATTTATACTCTATTTTACTGATTAAATTATTTTGAATATATTTATTTCTCTAAGTCTTCCAAACCAATACTTATATCTTCAGTTATATCTTTTATATATTCTACGCCATTATTGTATGTAAGCTTTGCTTTAATATAAATTATATCATCAATATCCTTTTTAGGAAAAGTAGCCTCATAATTTACTTGCTTTCTATCTATATTATCATCTTCACTATCATTTGATACTTTATCAGACTTCGCTTTATATACAGTATCTCCTTTACCTTCATTTACAATAATATCTACATTTTTTAACTTGATATTATTATAAACTTTATTTTTTGATTTTTCACTTTCATGATTAAATAGATTGCTGTTTTCCAATATTTCAATAAAGTATTCCTTGTTGTCCCTTATTCCATAATTAAATACAGGTGGTTCAGGCATATAATCAGACTTAGTCAATTTTTGAACATCTGAGCTTTCAGATATTGTACCACTTGTAACTACTTTATAATCATATTCACTACCTGTAGTTATTTTTATTTCACAAATATATGATAATTCTCCATGCTTTGTCATCTCAATCTCATTCCATTTATCACTATCTGCTTTATACATAAAGAAAACTTTTCCATCCTTACCAAGTTTACTCAACTGTGTATCCACATCAATTACACATTCGTCTTTTTCTAATTTTTTAACTTTTAAATCAATGCTTTTTGTTATATAACTTTTGGACATTTCCTCATTAATTGTATTGCTAATGTCTGACTTAGTATTCATAATTTCTCGTGATAAATAATCTAATTTATCATTAGAAGTGTTAAGATTATTTTTGATACTATTAATAGCTAATAAAATATACCCTAATACTATAATAACTATGATTATAAAAATTAAGTACATAGTATTTTTTTTATTCATTTAATATCCCCCCACTACTACCTTAATACATAATATTATACTCAAAAACTTAAAATTTTTACAGTTACAAGTTTATACAAGATTTATTTAAATTATAATTTTTATTTATTTTTGATATCCAGATTAAATATTTTAAAATATTTTCATCATAAAAAATAGATGTAAAGTATTCAGATAAAATATTCTCTACATCTATTTAAAATAAACTTTTTCACTAACATTTTTTGGCCATTTCAATAATTTCGCTTGCATGTTCTATAGTTTTTTCTGTTATATTATTACCTGCTATAAGTCTTGCAATTTCATTTTTTCTTTGAGATTGATTTAATTTCTTGACATTTGTAAATGTTCTATTATTTGAAGTATCTTTTTCTATACAATAATGAGTATCTGCATTTGCAGCAATTTGAGGTAAATGAGTTATACATATTATTTGTTTTTTCTTTGCTATATCACTCAATTTCTCACCAACAATTTGTGCAGCTATACCACTTATCCCTGTATCTATTTCATCAAACACTAAAGTATCTATATCATCTATATCAGCCAATATAGTCTTAAATGCCAACATAAATCTAGACATTTCACCACCTGATGCAACTTTATATATAGGTTTGATATCTTCCCCTAAATTGAAAGATATCATAAACTCAATATCATCTATTCCATTTATGGTAAATGAACTTTCTTCAAAATTAACTTTGAACATTACATTTTTCATATTTAAACTTTTTAATTCATCAAGAAGTATTTCCTCTAATTGAATTGCCACTTTATTTCTTGCTTTAGTCAATTTGATGGCTTTTATTTTTAGCTCTTCTTCTATTTTTATTAATTGATTTTTTAGTTGTTCAACTCTTTCATCTCTATTTAATATCTCATCCAATCTATCTTTTGTCTTTTCATAATATTCAAATATAGCTTCTATACTATCTCCATATTTTCTTCTTAAGTTATTAATCTCATCAATTCTAAGTTCAATCTGTTCCAATTCATAAGGCTCAAAATCTATATTATCTTTGTAATTTCTTATATCACTAGATATATCTTGTAGTTCATACATTATTCTTTCTATAGTTTCACTGTATTCACTTAAAACACTGTCATATTTAGATATATCATTAAGCTCTTTAGATGCAATACCTATCAAGTCAATGACATTATACTCACCATTATGTAATTTACTATAACTTAAGTTTAAATTATTATATATCTTTTCACTATTTCTATACACATCTCTTTGCTTTAATAAATCTTCATATTCATTTTTATTTAAATTTGCAGCCTCAATTTCATTTATTTGAAATCTTAATAAATCTATTTCTCGTTGAATCTGCATATCATCCTTATTTTCTGTTAAAGAATTCAAAGCTCTTTTTACTTCACTATATTTGTAATACACTTTTCTATAATCAGCTTTAAACTTATCTAGTTCATTTTCTCCAAATAAGTCTAGAAATTTTAAGTGTGTATCCTTATTGAATAAAGCTTGATTTTGATGTTGACCATGTATATCTATAAGTGTAGATGCAATTTCCTTTAGAAAAGATACTTTAACAGTCCTTCCATTTACTCTAGCAGTACTTTTCCCATCTGAATATATCAATCTAGTTATAACCAATAAATTATCATCTTCTATACTTATATCATTTTCATCTAATACTTTTTTTAGATATACGTTATCTGAGAAAAATATAGCTTCAACAAGTCCCTTATCTGTACCTTTTCTTAAAAAAGACCTATCATATTTCTCACCTAGACAAAGCCCAAGTGCATCTATTATTATAGATTTTCCTGAACCAGTTTCACCTGTAAGTATATTTAAGTTTTTATCAATACCCAGCCTTAGTTCTTCAACTAAGGCACAATTTTTCATATATAATTCGAGGATCAAGTCTAAGCCCCCTTTTATTCTATTTCTCTAAATTATGAGAAGCCTCAACAACTTCTACTATTTTTTTGTCATACATATCACTATCAAATTCATATCCTTCATTTCCATTTTTTAAATGAATTAAATATTCTATATTTCCTTCTGGACCCTTAATTGGAGAAAAATCCAACCCTAAAATTTCAAATCCATTTTGTACTGAAAAATCAGAAATCATTTTTATAACTTCTATATGTGTAGATTTTTCTCTAACTACACCTTTCTTGCCTACCTTTTCTCTTCCTGCTTCAAATTGAGGTTTTATCAAGGCTACAATTTCTCCATTATGAATAACTAATTCTTTTGCTTTTGGAAGTACTAGTTTCAATGATATAAAAGATACATCAATTGATGCAAAATCTGCAAATTGTTTTGTATTTTCTATTGTTACATTCCTTATGTTTGTTCTTTCCATACAAACAACTCTATCATCTTGTCTCAATTTCCACGCAAGCTGACCATAACCAACATCAATGGAAAATACTTTTATAGCTCCATTTTTTAGCATACAGTCTGTAAAACCACCTGTAGATGCTCCTATATCCATACACACTTTTCCATCAATAGTTAAGTCGAAGTTTTTCATTGCTTTTTCAAGCTTTAGCCCACCCCTACTAACATATGGTATTGGATTTCCTTTTACTTCTATAGCACACTCCTCTTTTACTTCTGTACCTGCCTTATCACATCTTTGATTATCAACAAAAACTAGCCCAGCCATTATTGCTTTTTTAGCTCTTTCTCTACTCTCAAAATGTCCTTGCTCTACTAACAATAAATCTATTCTTTTCTTCATAAAATTACCTTTCTGTTAAAAGCTACTTTAATATTGACTAAAGTAGCTTAAAGTAACACACTCGATATTTATTCTAAGTGACAAATTTTAAATTTTATATTAAATTGAATCAATATTATTTATACTAACTTTCTTATTTTATCAGCAATGCACTTTGGCGATAATCCTACAAAATTATATAGTTCATCTGCATTGCCATGTTTTATAAACTCTTCTGGTATTGCTATATTAAGTATATTTACTTTATATCCATTATCTATAATAAATCTACTTATTCTACTTCCAAACCCACCAGTAATAACATTATCTTCTACTGTAACTACATTTTTATGATTCTTAAATAAAGCATGCAACAGCTCTTCATCCATTGGCTTTAAAAATCTAGCATTAACTATTGTTGGATTTATACCTTCTTCTAATAATATTTCTTTAGCTTCTAGAGCATGTTTCACCATATTTCCAATAGAAAGTATGACTGTATCTTGTCCATCATCTAATATCTCATATTTACCTAACTTAATTTCTTTGTATTCTCCTTTATTTAGATAGTAACTATTTCCTCTTGGATATCTAATTGCCAATGGAGAATCCAATTTTAATGATAAATCCATCATAAGTTCCATTTCTCTTGTATCTTTTGGAGCCATTACTACAATATTTGGAATAGAATTTAAGTAACTTAAATCAAACATACCATGATGAGTTTCACCATCATTTCCAACTAGGCCAGCTCTATCTATAAGAAAAGTAACTGGTTTTTTTGTTATACATACATCATGAATAACTTGGTCATATGCTCTTTGCAAAAATGACGAATATACAGCAAAATAAGGCTTCATACCATTTTTTGCAAGACCTGCCGCAAACCCTGTTGCATGTTGTTCAGCTATACCAACATCATAATATCTTTTCGGGTAAGCACTTTCAAATAAGTTTAATCCTGTCCCAGATGGCATTGCAGCTGTTATTGCTACTATTTCTTTGTTTTTGCTAGCCATCTCAACTAATTTTTCACCAACACTGGTTGACATAGACTTAACTTTAGAAGATGTTACGCCTGTCTTTATATCAAACTTTGATACTCCATGATATTTATCAGGTTGTTCCTCTGCAAATTTATATCCTTTTCCTTTTTTTGTAATAACATGTAAAAGTACAGGTCCTTTTTTATGTTTAGCTTTTCTAAGTGTTTCTATTAATTCTTTAGTATTATGACCATCTATAGGACCATAATATTTTATACCTAATGAATCAAAAAATGAACAATCTTGAGGAGAAAAACTATATATTAATTTATCCTTAAATCTATGTGCAGTCTTAGATAAAATTTCACCTGTCGATGTAACATTTAAAATTTTATCAACTTCATCTGTCATTTTAACAACTGTTGAATTTCTTATAATACTTGATAGATATTTAGACATTCCACCAACATTTTTATCTATGGACATCTCATTATCATTAAGAATTACTATCATATTAGTATTTATATATCCCAATTGATTTAAAGCTTCAAGCGCCATACCTCCAGTTATAGAACCATCTCCAATTACAGATATAACACTATAGTTTTCTTTTTTTATATCTCTAGCACAGGCAATACCTGTTGCCACAGAAATAGATGTACTGCTATGTCCTGTGTCGAAAATATCATGAGGACTTTCACTCTCCTTTGGAAAACCACTTAGTCCATTGAATTGTCTTAAGGATACAAAACAATCTTTTCTTCCAGTAACCATTTTGTGAACATAAGACTGATGTCCTACATCCCATACGATTTTATCTTTAGGGCTGTCAAACACTTTATGAAGTGCTAATGTTAACTCAACTACACCTAAGTTAGAAGCTAAGTGTCCTCCTGTCTTGGAAACAGATTTTACTAAAAATTTTCTTATATCCTTTGCAAGTAAATCCATTTCTTCTATGCTCATATTTTTTATATCTTTTGGAGAATCTACTTTATCTAAATATTTATACATATTATCCTCACCTTTTATTTTGTAAATTTTAAATTTACATCAATATTAAAGCTGTTACTATACCAAGTAAAGCTCCAAACCAAACCTCTAGTGGTGTGTGACCTATTAATTCTTTTAATTTCTTCTGTTCTATATGCTTTCCATGTTGAAGGTCTGCTACCATCTGATTCAATATAGTAGCTTGTTTACCAACAGCACGTCTAACACCTGCTGCATCATACATTATAATCAGTGCAAGCACAGTAATTATAGCAAAATCAGTAGAATTAAACCCTTTTTCAATACCTACCACTGTAGCTAAACTTGTAACAAAAGAACTATGAGAACTAGGCATACCTCCTGAAATGAGTATTCTTGAAAACTCAATTTTCTTTCCCTTCCCAGTAAATATCTTTATGAATTGTGCTAAGAAACAAGCAATAAGACTTATTCCCAAAGCCCCATTGTTAAAAATCTCCGAAAAAAAGTCCATTTTTCCCTCCTCGATTTTAGCTGTATATTTTAATATTCTCTATCTACTATATATTCAGCCAATCCCTTTAAAAAATCTACATTGTCAGATAATTTTTCTATACTCTTCTTTGCCTCATCTATTAAATTATGTGCAATTTCTTTAGATTTATCTAATCCTAAAAGAGATGGGTATGTTGATTTATGATTCTCTATATCACTTCCAACTTTTTTCCCTAATTTTGCTTCATCTCCTACTATATCTAGTATATCATCTACTATCTGGAATGATAATCCGATATTTTTTGCATATTTAGTTATTTCTTCCATTTGTTCTGAATTTGCTCCACCTATAGTTGCTCCTGCTCTCATACATCCAACCATCATTGCCGCAGTTTTATTCATATGTATATAATCTAATTTTTCTTTTTCAATTTGTTTATTTTCACTTTCTACATCTACTACTTGCCCGCCTATCATTCCATATATTCCAGCACCTTTAGCAATTTCATTTATAGCTTTTAGATATTTTTCTGGATTTTCTTTATTTATTGAACCTGCAAGCATAACTTCAAAAGCATAGTTCAGTAAAGCATCTCCTGCTAAAATTCCCATTGCTTCTCCATATACCTTATGATTTGTTGGTCTTCCTCTTCTTAAATCATCATTGTCAAGAGCTGGTAAGTCGTCATGTATAAGTGAGTATGTAT
Organism: Clostridioides sp. ZZV14-6154; assembly: GCF_020657785.1. Classification (NCBI taxonomy): domain Bacteria; kingdom Bacillati; phylum Bacillota; class Clostridia; order Peptostreptococcales; family Peptostreptococcaceae; genus Clostridioides; species Clostridioides sp. ZZV14-6154. The sequence continues at coordinate 1,188,178 of NZ_JAGWCY010000001.1, forward strand.
GTATCATTTCAATTGCAATAGCAAAAGGTATAGCTTCTTCTTCATTTCCTCCAACTACCTTACAGGCTTCTAATGTAAGTATTGGTCTTAATCTCTTACCTCCAGCGCTCAAGCTGTAGTTCATAGCCTCAATAACAGTTTTTTGATAACCTTCTTCTTTTGGCATATATTCTTTAAGTACATCTTCTATAAAACTTGCTTTTTCTTTTAAATGTTGTTTAAATTCCACTTTTATTCCTCCTCTATTCTAAAATCCTCTTCTATTCCTAATTGATTAAATTTACTTATTTTTAATTTGGCATCATCCAAAAGCTTATTACAATGTTTATAAAGACTAATTCCTTCTTCATATAAGCTTAAAGATTCATCTAAGCTAGCATTTTTAGATTCTAGCTCATTTAAAATGCTCTCCAATCTTTTGTAAGCTTCTTCATAGGTTAAGTTCATATTATACCTCTTTATTTTCAATTTTATCTATTATACATTCTAAAGTTCCATCTTTTAATACTATATCTATGTTATCTTCAGTTTTCAATCTTTTTATACTATTTATTACTTTTCCGTTTTTTTGAACTATACTATAACCTCTGTCCATAGTAGCTAATGGACTTAGGTTATGAAGTAATGCTCCAACCTTTATTAATTTTTCATCTTCTAATTTTAAACTATTTTCTATTCCAAAAATTATTTTATCATATATTTTATCTAATTGTATAACTTTATCTTTTATTGTGTAAGAATCTAAATAGTTATTTATTTTATTAAACACTGATTCTAACTTGTATTGGTCTAATTCAACTTGGTTTATAAGAGACTTGTTCAGTCTGCTTTTTATATTCCCAAGTTTATATTTTATATCCTCTAATGATGGAGTTGCAATCTCAGCCGCTGCTGATGGTGTTGGAGCTCTCATGTCAGATACAAAATCACAAATAGTAAAATCAGTTTCATGCCCAACTGCTGATATTACTGGAATTTGAGAGTTAAAAACTTCTCTTGCTACCATTTCATCATTAAAAGACCAAAGTTCTTCTATTGAACCCCCGCCTCTACCAACTATAACTGTATCCACATTCTTCATATGATTAAAAAATCTAATTGCTTCACATATTTCTTCTGCTGACTTATCTCCTTGAACAGTTACTGGATAAAGCTTTATATTGACTTTTGGATATCTTCTTTTTATTACATTTATTATATCTCTTATAACAGCTCCTGTTGGAGATGTTATAACTCCAATTGAATTCGGCATTCTAGGTATAGGTATTTTGTATTTAGAATCAAACAAACCTTCCTTATTAAGTTTTTCTTTTAATTTGTTAAATTCTATGTGTAAATTCCCAATTCCCTCTATTTCAATTTCGTTAATATATAATTGATATGCACCATCTCTTTCATAGACTGATATATATCCACTAGCTACAACCTTTACTCCATTGTCTAATTTTAGATTACGATTAAAATTACTTTTAAAAATTACACAGTTTAGCTTTGAAGTTTCATCCTTTAATGATAAATAAACATTTCCACTACTATGTATTTTAAAATTAGAAATTTCTCCCTTGACTTTAAGATTAGAAAGTATTGGGTCATTTATTAAAATTCTTTTAATATATGAATTTGCTTCGCTTATATCTAAAGCTCTTAGTTTCATATTTTTTCTCCTAAAAAGTTATTCAATCCTATTATAGCACACCCAACAGCATTATCAGTTGAATATTGTGGCTCTGTAAAATGAGCTTTTATACAATTTCCCCTTAGTTTTAAACTTAATTCTTTAAGGATATACTTACTTGCAGAAACTCCACCTGCAAAAACTACTTCTTCTACATTGTAAGCTTCACACAAATATATTAAAGATTTAAACATGTTTCTAACTATTGAATCCAGCACTAATTTAGATATATATTCTTTTTTATCTTTATTAATATCATCTCTATTGTCATCTATAATTTTATTCACCTGATTTTCTAATCCAGATAAATTCATATATCCATCTCTTACAGAAGTTTTTAGACCACTTTCTATTTTTAGATTACAATTTAAAGCATTTTCATCTAGATATTTTCCTGAAGGGAATTTATATCCTAACTTGACACCTATTCTGTCTATAAGTTGTCCAAAGCTAATATCTTTACTTCCTCCAATTATATTTATATTATATCCAAAATTATTGTATAACTTACTTTTACCATCTTTTTTAGTATTTATTTTAGCTATTGCATCTAAATTTATTTTATTACTTATTTTAGTTATTACATCTAAATCTTTGTCATTTGTATCATAATTATTATCATGCTTAGTTATCAAAAGTATCTCTGTTGTACCACCTGACATATGAACAGAAATAAATTTGTTATTATTTTTCAATTTACTATTTAATAAACTAGCCTCAATATGATTTTCCTGATGAGTAGTTTCATAAAATTTACATCCATGTATACTTGACAGTAACTTTCCAAAATTGTACCCAACATTAAATACAGGCATGTATGAACTTTCAACTGGTCTAGGCTTAATAGATGAACAAACTCCTTCTATGACAAATTTATCCCCAAATGATTTTATCCTATCACTAAGTAATCCTAAATTATTTACGTGTTGAAACACAGCTTCACTCTGTCTCAATCCTTTTGAATTTGCCTTTACTTCTAGCATTATTTTTTCATTAAAAATAACTTTCTTCTCTAAAGAGATAGCTGCTATAGAAGTAGTATAGCAGCTAGTATCAATTCCAATTATTATATTATTGTCCAATTTCATCAACAACACTTCCTAATATTCCATTTATAAATTTAGGTGATTTATCATCACAATATATCTTTGCAAGTTCCACAGCTTCATTTATTGATACTTTATTAGGAGTGTCTAAATAAACTATTTCACACACTGATAATCTAAGTATAGACACATCTACCTTTGGCATTCTATCTACTGTCCAATTTTTAGCATGCTTATTTATTAATTCATCTATCTTATCATGATTCTCTCTTAGTGCTTTACATACTGTATTTATATATTCTCTATCTATTATATCTTCAAGTTTAGTATCTTCTAATTTTAATTTTGCATTATTTGAGTACTTAAGTGTAAGTTCTTCATATCTATTTATAATATGTTCTGAATTATCTTTTAAGAAAGAATCTACTTTATCGTCTAAACCTTCAAATTCCTCTTTATTAATATTTATTTGGTATATAAGTTTCATTATATATTCCCTTGTTGTACTTTTTTGTGCCCTATCTTTTTTCATCAATTAAAATTCTCCTTTAAGTTTAATTATCTATATAAAATCAAATGCCAACAAAAAACCCTCTGACTTTTCAGAGGGCTAATATTAATTTTTCTTAGTTGCTTTTACTTCTTCTTTATCAACTTTATCTTTCTTAAAGCTGATTCCTTGAATGTGTATATTTACTTGAGAAACCTTCAGTCCTGTCATTGTCTCAACAGTATTTTTTACATTTTCTTGAACTTTAAAAGCTGTATCTGGTATTGACATGCCATATTTTATCATAACCATTACGTCTAAATTAACATCCTCTTCCTCTATTTGTATTTTTACTCCATTATTTTTTAACAACTTATCTGTTAATGTTGCTGTAGTTTCTATGCCCTCAACTTCTAATGCTGCTAAACCAGCTATTGTAGCTATTACATCATTAGATATTTTTACTTGTCCAAATTTATTATCTTCCATATTAAAACTTACCTCCTGATTTTAAGGAACTATTTTTATAAGTATAATAATACCAAATACAACTCTACTTTGCAAGAAAATAACCTCAGTTAATTCTGAGGTTTATAATTTACTTAGTATTATTATTTGTAAGTTTAATATTTTCATACTTTACATTAGCTTGTTCTGCAACCAAATCAAATATTTTTGCTGCATCTTTCTTATCTAACTTAGCTTCATTTACAACAACATTGACTTTGCTATCACTTATATAAACTAATGCTTCTTCATATCCTTTTGTACTCAAAAGATTTTCTATTTGAAGTTCCTTTTCTTGAGTTTTAACTATATTTAATTTCATATTAGAAGCTTCTTTTCTAGATTCCTCTGTTGTAGATGGATTATTTATCATTTCATTTAAATCTTGAACTAATTCATTTCTTTGTTTTTCTCTATTCATTTTCATATCTAAAATATAAGATGCTTTTTTCATATTCTTTTCAGATGATAATTGAGCTTTTATTTCCTTACTTGTTTCAGTTACTTTTTCCTTCACCTTACTAGCCTTACTATCAACTATATCAATGTCAGCACTCTCTTTGCTATCTTGTTTATTTGTCGCATCTGAATCTTCTTTGTTGCTACTATCACTATCATCAGTAGTATTTTTCTGTAATTGAGCTTCTTCGTATGCTTTAAATTCTTTTGATGTTTCTAGTAAAGATTTCTTACTAAGTTGATAGTTTACTGTTCCTACTATTACTAACATTGCAGTTAAAGTTATTATTACAAATCCTCTTCCCTTATAATTAAACTTCATTCATTTATCCCCCCGGTTATATGTATTTATTTAGAATATATTTCTACTTGATGACCTGCTACTTGTAATGATGTTTGAACTGCACTATAAAGTGTTTCTTTGACATTTGGATTGCTAGCTCCACTTGCTACTACTATCACTCCTTTTATCTTTGGCTCTGTAGTTTTTATAACTACAGGGTCACTTGAATTTGAAGTTATCATTGTTTTATTTTCACTTGAAGTTGTAACTGTTCTTTCTCCACCTTGTGCATCTTTCTCTTCTGTTGTTTCTGTTGTTTGATTTGAATTAAAAGCAGGTTGTATTTCTTCACTTGACTCAAATGTAATCATTACATCAACATCTCCTGCTCCATCAATTTTAGATAGTATTGTTGTTAATTTTGATTCTAAATCGTCTTTTTCATGTTCCTTAGCAACTTGTTTTTCAGTCTTTTTGTCAGCATCTGTTTTTCCAACTTTTTTATCAGTTTTGCTACTTGGAAAACAAGATAATAGTACTAATGACACTACACATATTCCAGCTATAGTTATTAGTGAATATACCTTTCTCTTATCTTTGTCGTTTAAGTTTTTAAACATTCTTCCAACTCCTATTTATCAATTTGTATAGTTTCTATAGAAACATCAAGCACTTTTATTAGGTCATTTTTTAGTTTGTCTTCATTTAGATTCAGTCCATACTCTGTACCTTTTTTAAAAACTTGTTTAGAATTTTCTTTGTCATTAGAGTTTATGCTATCTTCATCTCCTTTAGTACTATTATTTTTATTTTCTTCATCACTATTGCTATTTGACATATCATTTTTTTCTTTTATTTTTATATTATTTATATTTGCACCATTAAGCTCTATATCTTCTAAATCATAACCATATTCATCAAGCTTTAGCTTAAGCACTTCTTTTAAACCATCTTCATACCCCTTAGACAAGCCAGTATTCCCAGTCTCTTCTGCTAAAGCATTTGTACTATCTACATATTCCTTATTGTAATTTCCCATAGATTTTAAAACTCTATCTTCTAAGCTCATATCTTTTGAAAAAAATCCTACCACTGGAGTTATTACAATAAATACAAATATAAAATTTAACACCAAGTTCACATATGGCTTTATCTTGGAACTAGGTAAAATCATATCAACTATATTTACTATAAATGCTCCTATTAAAATACTAACTATCCATGCCTTTATGCCCTCTAACATAGCATCCTCCTCTCTAAAACATTTAGATTAAAAGTAATTACTATTTATTAATCTATACATTATCCTTGACTTACTACACTTATCGAGGTCAAAATAGCTACAGTCACAAAGAACATTATTGTTATAGCAATTACTGATGCTAACATTATTATCATTAGATTTGCGACTTCATTTAAAAAATTTGATATTCCATCTTCTCCAACAGGCTCTACAATTATTGCTGCCAATTTATATACCACTATTACGGATAAAATTTTTATCACTGGAAGTAAACAAATCCCAATGAGTAAGATAAGTCCTATTCCACCAAATATATTTTTTATAAGTTGAGATGAAGATAGTAAAATATCCACAGAATCTGATACAAATCCACCCACAACTGGTATAAAGTTACCTATAGCAAACTTCGCAGTTTTTACACTGAATTTATCAAAACTAGTTACATATAACCCTTGTATAGATACAAGTCCTAAATATACGGTAAACATAGCCCCAATAGAAACATAATTTATTTGTTTGACAAAAGAAAAAAATCTTTTCAGCCTTATGTTTTTTGATAAATTATTTATTATTAGAATTCCAAATGCAACAGTTACTGATACAAATAAAAATTTCTTGAAAAACACATTTATAAATGTCACTCCCCCTATAAAAATAGGATTTAAAGTGGTAGATGTTATTGGAAATCCAATTAAAAGTAAAAATGTTATTAGTATTGGCATTATGACTTGCATAAGACCTACAGTATGGTCTATTGCATCATAGCAAATTTGTAGTACATCTTTAAATCCAATTAAAGTGAGCGATACCATTGTGATAAATATTATATACGTTGCTATTTGACTAACTGCACCTGATGAAAAAGAATTCTCTAAACTTTTTAAAATAGAAGACAATAAAGCTAATACTAAAATTACTGCCACTACCTTTAAACTTGCTTTAAACTCATCAAACATCAATATCTTCAGTCCATCTTTATTAAATAAATCTAAAATATTTTTTTCTCCACTAATTAAGTCTTTTACAAACGATTTTAAATTAACATCATTAATGACTATTTCTTTATTTATATAATCTTGAATTTCATTTATATCTAGCTTGTCTAACTGACCATCAATATATTTATCTATGCTACTCTTAGCTTCACCATATTCTTTATCTTCGCTACTTGGAACCTCATTAGCGAATATTATAATGGCAAAGATATTTACAAAAAAGAAAGTCAATACAAATCCCATAATCATTGGTAAAAATCTTTTTTTCATAAGCAACCATGCCTCTCTTCACTCTATAAACCTCAATACAACAAAATATCCTTTAAATAACAACTAATATATCTATAGCTATCTACCTCAACATAAATAACTATGGAATTATATTCACCACCATTTCTACAATGGATAAAAGTATAGGGAAAGACATTGACATAACTATTATTTTTCCTCCAAACTCTAGTTTTGAAGCAATGTTTCCTTCCCCACAATCTTTACAAAGTTGTATTGCAAATTCCATTAAATATGCTATTCCAATTAATTTTATTATTAAAGATATATACATAGTTGGAATATTAGCTTTATTAGCTAAATCTTGTATGCTATCTATTATAAAATTTAGCTTAAACATAACTGATAATAATATTGTTACTCCAGTTATTATTGCTATGAAATTTGCTATCTCTGGTCTATCTTTTTTTATTACTAAACAGAGTGTAGTTGAAATGATTGCAATTCCTATTAATTGCATTATTTCCAAATTACTCCCTCCTCTTTAGTAAAGTTGAAACATTGTTCTTACAGTATTAAATAAATCACTTATTTCTGTTATTACCATTCCCAACACGATTATTACACCCGCCAAAGTAGTAAGTCCAGCCCAATCTTTTCTGTCTGTTTTTTCCAATATCATATTCAATACTGATATTAGAATACCTACACCTGCAACCTTTAATATCAATGATATCTCCATAATAAACCTCCCCATATTAAATCAATATAATACATATACCTATGCCTATAAATGTTACTAATTTTTTATATAGTAACCCTTTTTTACTTATGTCTTCTTTTGTTTCATAGGTTTGTTTTTTCAGATTTTCTATAGATAAATCTATCATTCTTTGTTGGGACTCTATATCACTTTTTCCCAATGTAAGAATTAGATTTTTTAATTCCTCAATTTCTTTACTTCCAAGATAAGTTTCTTTAACTAAAATTTCAGTATTCTCTGATATTATCTCTTCTAAAGTTTTGCTTTGTTCATTGTGAAGTTCTTCTGAGATTTGATAGAAAAAATACCAAAAACAAAAGTCTTTATTGCATCCTATCCTTCTAAAAATTTCTTCTAATGTATAAAGCCCAAAAGATAAATCCATCCTTAATATTTCTAAAACTCTTATTAAATCATTTAGCTGTTTGTGTCTTCGTGTATAGGTTTTGTATATATGCTCACCTATCAAATAACTACTTCCTATTAAGAGTGCTATAATAATTATCTTAATTTGCAAAGTACCATCTCTTTTCTTCTAAATCATAAATTTTTTCAATTGTCCCTGCACCTTTCTTAGCAGAAAGAATTATAACTTTTTTAAACAATTCTTTGTCTAAGAGTCTGTTTAGCTCTTTTCTATTTTGTATATCGTCCATTGAATCTCCATGTACAGTAGTTATTAATCCAATACCTCCATTTAATGCTGTATATAATGCCTTTATTTCTTTCTCACTTCCAATTTCATCTGTCACGATAACATTTGGCGACATGGACCTTAAAAGCATTGTAATACCCAAATCTTTTGGGCAAGTCTCTATTATGTCAGTCCTTATTCCAACATCCATCTGTGGAATACCTAAGTAAGCCCCTGCTATCTCATTACGTTCATCTACTAGTGCTACCTTCAATCCTTTAAATCCATATTCCTCATTACCATTACTTAAATTTCTTACTATATCTCTAATTAAAGTTGTCTTTCCACATTGAGGTGGTGATATTATCAAGGTATTATTAATTTGATTTTTACCTTTTATTATATGACTTAAAATCTTATTTGAACATCCTATGACTTCTCTTGATACTCTTATATTTAAAGATGATATGTGTTTTATATTTTTGACTTGTCCATCTTCTACTATTACTTTTCCAACTAACCCTACTCTATGGCCTCCTCTCAAAGTTATAAATCCTTTTTTTATATCATCCATAAATGAATGTATTGAGTATTTACATATTATTTGAAAAGTTTGCTCTATATCTTCCCTTGTCACTATATATGAATCGTGCTGATTTAAATCAAGTACCATAGTTTTTTTATTATAAAAATAATCTTTAGAGTTTGCATTTAGTATCAATGGTTTTTGTGAACGTAATCTAATTTCTTCTATGTTTAGATTATTGTTTGAGATTTTTTCTACCTTCTCTCTTATGTTTGTAGAAAGAGAGTTTATTATTTCATCTGAAAGTTTATTCATTTCTTGTCCTCCTCCTTTGTTTATATAATTCTATTTATAAAGGACAAGGAATATTACCAAAACATATATAATTTTTTTAATAATATTTATCTATAAAAAAATGAACCCTATTGTTTAGGATTCACTTAGTAAGTAAATTATTATAAAAATAAAAACTAAGACCACTCTCAAGCATAGAGTCGTCTTAGTTTTTTATTGTTTACATTTCTTTTATTAGCCCTTTTTTATAGGCCATTAAAAGTAATTTTAAGTCTTCTATTTCTTCTTGTATTTTTAGACCCTCATCAGTATCTCTCACCATTTTTCTCTTTGCCTTATGCTCTACTACAACAGTTGTCGATAAGATATCGCTTTCATTTGCAATAGCCTCCTCAGCAGAATTAAATGGTTCATGTGATACTAGTTGTAAAGTTCTAGAATTATATATCAAAGTGTATCCAGCTATACCAGTAGTTTTTTGATATGCTCTAGAAAAACCACCATCTATAACAAGAATTTTTCCATTAGCTTTTATTGGGCTCTCTCCATTTTTACTTTCTACAGGAACATGCCCATTTATTATATGTGATTCGTCAAGTTCTAAATCAAATTCTTCAAATATTCTTTCACAAGCAACATCACTTTCTCTAAGCTTAAAATATGGATTCTTATTTTCTTTATGAGTTTCTTTTTCTGCTATAAAATATCTCTCAAATGTAGTCATATCGTCTTTTCCAAATAATGATGAACATTTTCCAGTCCACAAATACCACATAATATCCATACCATATAATTTTTCTTCTGCTTTATCCTTAAAGAAAAAACCTTCTCTTGCTAGAGATTCCATCTTATCCATAAGGATTTTACCTTTATATTCTTTTCCCATTATATTCATAGACATAAAACTTCCATCTTCATTCAATGGGACACATCCATGAATTAATAAATTTGAGTTTGCCTTTAAATATATGCTTCCTTTAGAAAATAAAAATGAAACATGCTTTTGTAATTTTTCGCTACCTCTAAATGAAGACACTAATTTTTCAATAACATTTTTTTCTTCAATACTCAATTTATATGGGTCTTTTTTATCTATTGTAGGCAAATAAGTATCTTTTAGTTTATATGTCTTTCCTTTTAAGGTAATTGTTCCCTCTTCATAATTTATCATGTTAAGCAAAAGCCTATGCTCCATTTCAAACTCAGGTCTTCTTTTTATCACTTCACCTTCAAGTTTAAATTGAATTATACTTATTGCCTTGTGCATTTTTGCCATTAAAGACTTTTCTGTTGTTGTAACACTTTGGTCATTAATCTTAGGAATAAATTCTTTACATGGGTCATCTTTATACATTTCTATTGCAAAAGTAGCTAAAGGTAATAAATTTATCCCATATATATCTTCTACAATATCTAGGTTTGCATATCTAGCTGAAATTCTAAGTGCATTTGCTATACAAGTTTTTTCACCTGATGCTGCGCCCATCCATAGTATGTCATGATTTCCCCACTGAATATCTACACAATGATGTTCAATAAGCTTATCTACAATTATATCTGGTCTCGGTCCTCTATCATAAATATCACCTATGACATGTAGTCTGTCAACAACTAACTTTTGTATAACTGTGGAAATTGCAATTATAAACTCTTTAGCTATCCCTATATCAACTATTGTCTCAACTATACTTTTATAGTATTCTTCTTTATGTTCACTTTTAATGTGTTCATGTAAAAGTTCTTCTATTATGTATTTAAAATTTTCTGGTAAAAGTTTTCTAACTTTTGACCTAGTGTATTTGCTAGAAGCGTACTTACAAAGCTCTATAAGTCTATAGATATTTATCCTATAAAAATCATCTATATTTTCCTCTTGTTTAATTATTAAGTCTAGTTTTTGCTCAGGATAGTATACAAGAGTTGCTAGCATCTTTTTTTCACTATCTCTTATTGTATTTGAAAATAATTCTTCTATTTTTCTCTTTATTACACCAGAACCATTTTTTAAAACATGTACAAATGGCTCATATTCACCATGTACATCTGTTATAAAATGTTCTGTTCCCTTTGGAAGATTTAATATAGCCTCTAAATTTATTATTTCCGTACTTGCTTTCGATATGCTCGGATATTGTTTTGATAATAACTTTAAATATTTAAGTTTACTATTTAAATATTCATCTGATATTTTACACAGATTTTTCATAATTCGTCCTCCAAAATTATATTAAGTTATATTCTTTCTTTGATTATACCATACTTAATATGATTTTTTCGAGATAAAATGTACACTAATTATATTCCTAATAAAAGTGACATCCCTATTAAATCAGTATAAACACCATTATAATAACACTCTTTCTTTAATATACTTTCTACTTCAAATCCAACTCTTTTGTATAATTCTATAGCATTATGATTTTCTTCATTAGTAACAAGAGTTATTTTCTTAGTTATTCCATTTGATTTACACCATTCTATAAGGTCTAACATAAGTCTTTTACCTAATCCAGCTCCCCAGTATTTTTCTTTAACAACAATTCCTAAAACTCCAACATGCTTTCCTTTTGCTTTTTGGTTGGAATCAATTGTAGCAATACCAGCTATCTCTCCATCTATAAATGCGATTAATTTTATTGAGTTATCAGATGCTTTTGCTGATTCTATAGAATTTTCTTGGTCTTCTAAAGATATTTTATATTCATCTTTCCCAAATGAAAGAAAATGAGTTTCCCCGCCTACTTCATTATAAAAATCTATAATAGCTTGGGCATCTTCTTTTACGCCTTCTCTAATAGATACTTCTATACCATTCTTTAAAGTTATTGCTGACATAAATTTACCTCCTAACAAGTTTTTTATCTAATAAACATAATACTATTATTTTACCTCTATTACAATATTTTTCATGTATTAATAACAATATAAGGTTATACTAAAATAAAAATTTAATAATATTTTAATATAACCTTATATATATTTGTTTATATTTAATTTTTTGATAATATTCCTCTGATAGTCAAATAATATTTACAATATAATTTAAATAACTTTCTTTAAATCTTCTCCATAAACCTTTCTATTATAGGACTTCATTATAAAGTATAGTGGTACTCCAACTGCTAATGCTCCTAATCCCATAACTAATTGGTGCATAGACGCTTGGAATAGTAACCATGTACCAACACACACTGCAATTAAAGGAATTACTGCTCCAAATGGAGTTTTAAAAGTTCCTACTAATTCTGGTCTTTTCTTTCTAAATACTAATACTGATAAAGAAGTAGGTATATATTGTATAAATCTGGCAACTGCACTTATTGCTGCTAATTCAGCAAAACTTCCAGACAAAGCTATTGGTATAGTAATTATCATAGTTGCTATTATCGCTACATATGGTGTACCATTTTTATCTTTTCTTGCAAACATTCTTGGTAACATCTTGTCATCAGCTAAGGCTACACAGCTTCTTGGATTTACAAAAGCACCACACATACAAATTCCACCAACAGAAACTAATGTACCAAAAGTAACTAATCCTGCTCCCATATTTCCAAAACATATTCTCGCCGCATCTGCAACAGGGGTAGCTGTACTAGATAATTTATCTCCTAATATACCAACACACACAACTTGATTTAATATATATATTATTGATGCAATTACTATTACACTTATAATTGCTATAGGTATATTTTTTTGAGGATTCTCCATATCTTCTGCTGCCACTGCTATAGATTCAAACCCTGTAAATGAATAAAACATTAAAAGTGCTGCTGCTCCAAATTCTGTAACTCCTGCTCCTGGTGGTACCATTGTTGAATTAGTAAAATTAGCTCCTTTTATAAAAAATACACCTATCACTATAAATAATACCAATGGAATTAGTTTACCTACTGTTATAACATTTTGTACAATTTTTGATAAAGATACACCTAATAAATTTATAATTGTAAGCCCAACTATCATAGCTACTATTATAATTTTTTGTATATGTGGGTCACCTGCAGGAGCCCATACTGCTGATAAAGATGTAGGAAAACCTACTATTAATGCTCCCCAAGAAATACATCCTATTACCCATTTCATAAGACCTACTTCAAATCCAAAAAAATCTCCAAACGCTTCTTTGGTATACACATATGCAGCACCATTTTTATTAAATTTACCTGCCACTTCAGCAAAACAAAACGCCATAGATAAAACCAATAACATATCAAACATATATACAAATATACTCGCAACACCAAATGCTTTCATTGCGTTTCCTGGTAATAGGAAAACTCCCGCTCCTACAACTGCATTAATACCTAAAAGTATAATACTTATTAATCCCATTTTATTTTTTTCGTTCATGTTTAATCCCTCCAAGGTATATTATAAAGTTGAGCAAATATTTACGAAATATTTAAACAACTTTTCCATTTTATTACAATAATCTACCATCATTTCTGGATGCCACTGTATTCCTACTACAAAATTTTCATCCTCTTTTTCAATAGCTTCTATTATACCATCTTTTGAGTATGCTATGGCTTTTAATCCTTTACCAAGTTGTTTAATACTTTGATGATGATAACTATTTGTAAGTAATTGTTTTCCTAAAATACCTTCTAAAATACTTCCTTCTTGAACATCTACCTTATGAGTAGCTACATGTCTTTTAGAAGATTGTGTATGTTTTATGTAACTTCCTTCAACAAGATTATTATCTTGATATAAAGTTCCACCTAGACTTACATTTAATATTTGTAGCCCTCTGCATATACCTAGTATTGGCTTTTTAAGTTCTAAAGCTATACTTATAGCAATTAAATCAAATTCATCTACTTCAGGATATATAAATGTTGTTTCTTCTCTTGTTTCTTCACCATATAATTGAGGATTAACATCCCATCCTCCAGATATTAAAACTCCATCAACCATCTCAATCTGTCTCTTTATAACTTCTCTATCTGTATTTACTGGAATAATAACTGGGCTACCTCCTCCCTTTAATACTGCATTTATATAATCATTATTTACATAGGATCTTTCAAGCCCAGGAAACATTCCATTTTCCATTATTATCAGATTTCCTAAAATACCTATTACTGGTTTCATAATTAAACTCCTAACTAGTTGATTGTTTTATGTACTTATTTTTTATTTATATAACTCTCTAGTGCTAGAGAAAGTTGGTCTGGACAAGATGTTGGTTTTGTTTTGCACTCTATTCCTTTTAGTTTTTGAATTACATTTTCTATATTCATACCTTCAACTAATACTTTTAATCCTTTTAAATTTCCATCACATCCACCAACAAAATTTACATTTGTAACTTTGTCATCTTTTACCTCAAATTCAATTTCTGTAGCACAAGTCCCTGTTGTTTTGTATTTCATAATTAAACCTCCCAATTATTTTGTTGTCTTATCTCTATAATTAGCAATATATATGCCAAAATTTATACTTTACGTTTATTTATTATTTATCAAGTATTCACAATGGTTCCATCAAATATTTTTTTATTTCTAGCTATAAATACAAATTTTTTTGCAAATAAAAATAGGTAATGGGTTATTTACTTATAACCTATTACCTATCTAAACCTATTGTCTAAACCTATTTATATTTAATTTATATTGTTGTAAAACTTTATACCTTCTTGTGTTATTTGACTTCCACATCTTCCAGATTTAGATGATATGTATCCACACTCACTCAAATAAGACAATACTTTTCTTACTTTACTTTCAGATATTTCAATACCTTCCTCTGTAAGTTTTTCTATTATAAAACCTCTTCCAACTCCAGAAGTTAAATCTTTTCTTTCATATAGTATTCTAAGTATATATTCAAATTCTTTTTTTGTATAACTAACCCCGTCATCAAAACTACTAATATATTCGGTCTTTATATAGGGTGGAAGGTCATCTTTAAAAACCATACTCTCACACATTAAACTTACATAAGAAGCAACATTTTGTAACTCTCTTATATTTCCTGGCCAATTGTATTTTTCTAGAATAACCTCAACTTCAGGAGAAATTTTTATGTTCTTTTCCAAAAAGAAGTTCATAAGAGTTATTATATCTTCTTTTCTATACCTTAATGATGGTATATCTATTGGTAGTACATTCAGCCTATAATACAAATCTTCTCTAAATTTACCTTCTCTAATCATTTTAGGTAAATTTTTATTTGTTGCAGCTATAATTCTAACATCTATATTTATAACATTATGAGAACCTATAGGCATAACTTGTTTTTCTTGAAGTACTCTAAGTAACTTTGTCTGCAATAATGGAGGCATATCTCCAATCTCATCTAAAAATATAGTTCCATTATTTGCAAGTTCAAATAAACCCTTTTTCCCTTCTCTTAATGCTCCTGTAAAAGAACCTTTTTCATAGCCGAATAACTGGCTTTCTAATAAGCTATCTGGAACTGCAGCACAATTAACTGCTATAAAGGGCTGATTACTTCTATTAGAATTATTATGAATTGATTGGGATAATAATTCTTTACCAGTTCCACTTTCTCCTATTATTAAAACAGAGAGATCTGATTTAGATATTTTTTTAGCTAACTCTATACACTTTGTCATCTTTTTATTCTTAGTTTTTATATCTTTAAATGTGTACTTTGCTATTTGCCCTTGCTCTCTTAATTTATTAGTAAGATTTTGTTCTAATTTTTTTATATATGTTATCTCTTGTAAATTGTAGTATATACCAGCTTTATTACCCATAGAAAATATATTTTTTTTATTTACATTTATATATTTCTTATTTGTAAATACAACTTCATCGATAATCTCTTTATCTTCAAGTAGAATCTGCAAATCTTTAGAGATAATATCTCTTATGTTTTTTCCTCGTATATTTCTGTCTATACCTAAAATTTTTAACACTTCTTTATTAAATGTATTTACAACACCATCTATTGAAGTAAATATTATTCCATCCTTTGACAAATTCAATATAACATCTTGTTCTTCTATTTTTAGAAATAATTGTCTATAATTGTCTTTGACACCATTATCTAAACTTATTAGACGTTCAGAATATGCCATCAGATTTTTCCTTATTTCCTTGACATCAATTTTAAGACCATTTATTATTTCTATAAAAGTAGATATATCAATGCACCTATTTCCTAAATCAATTACCTTATTTATATAATTTGGTACTTTTTGGGTTACTCCAGGCGTTATGGCTATATCTATATTTTCATAAGTTTGGCCTTCAATATATGGAGTAAGCTTTAAATTTTTTACTCCTATCTTATAAAATAGACTTATTGTCTCTAGTGTAGTTTCTTTTGTATCATTTACAACTAACACTTCTGTTCCATATGGTATTGAAAACAATCCATATATTTCTTTTTCTTTAAAGGTTCTTCTCACAACTATAATTTTACTATCTTGTACTAAATGCTTTCTCATGCTATTTAATCTATCATCATTCATTACTAAAACAAAATCGCCTTGTATTTTATCATCATCTTTCAAATTTTCTAAATAATAGTGATTTATATCAAGATAGTTTCCTAAAACCAATCGTATATTTTCTTCCAAGAAAGATGATAATTTAGTTATCTTATCAGTTACTATAGCTATTGATTGTTTCATATTTATACCTCATATCTATATAATATACAATTATTTGTACACTACTTTATTTCTTCCAAGCTGTTTTGCTTTATATAGATTTTTATCTGCTTCTTCTAATATATTTTTGCTGTCAGAGATATGGGATATACCTGCACTTATAGTTACAGTTACCTCTTCACTCCATTTTTTATTTGCAATTGCATTTCTTATATTGTCAATTATATCAAACACTTCTTCTCCAGACTTATCTCTTATTAATACAGAAAACTCTTCTCCACCATATCTAAATACTTTATCTTCTTGCTCGAGCATAACACAAATAGTATTTACTATACCCTTTATGACAACATCTCCAAATTTATGTCCATAATTATCATTTATAAGTTTAAAATTATCTATATCTATCATTACAAGTGCAAAGTTATCATCTTTTTCTTTGTATTTATTATACATAATATCAAAACTTTTCCTATTATAAACATTTGTAAGTCCATCATGTAAATTTTGTGCTTTAAAGTATTTCAGTCTAGTATATAAAAAAGTAGAACCCAATGTAATAATTAAAATTACACTAAATAATATTTTATAAGATTTAATTTCTTTTTTATTTTTTTCAAAAAACTCACTTTCACGTGATACCTTGTCAATTATATAAAAGCTAATTTCTGAATCTCTTATACTTTTGTTCTCCTTATACTCATTTATTAATATCTTCTGATACTTATTTACAGAGTTTACATTCCCTTGTTTCTCATATATATTTAATATTTCATTTAAAGTTTTTATTTTCTCTTGAGTTAACTTTCTTTTAGTAGATATCTCTAGACTTTTTTTATAATTATCTATTGCAGAATCATAATTTTTACTTTTATATTCCAAATTTCCCATTGCCATATAATAATACATATCTTTATCTAATATGTGAACTGATTTATCATATTTTATAAGATAATTAGCTCTTTCTAAAAGAGTCTTTGCCTTTGATATATCATTTTTTCCTACATATGCATTTGCCTGCATTATAGAAGCCATTATTTCAAAATCATTGTAATCATCTATGTTTACAAACTTCTTATAGTCTTTTACATTGCTACATGTCTCAATAGCTTTATCATATTCTCCCAACTCTACATATATTTCTGCTAAATTTATAAGAGCATATAATCTAACCATTCCATTTTTTTCATCTTCATCAACATCTATCTTAAAAGAATCCTTTATTAATTTTTCTGCTGTTTCATATCCACCTACCTTTAAAAGTATGCTCGCCAAATCAACATCTAGTCTTGCTTTTTCATAATTATCCCCTAATTTCTCAGCCAATTTTATAGACTTTACAGTTAAGTCTACTGCTCTAGAATAATTATTATCCATTATGTACACTGATGCTAGTCTTTTTTCTATACTAAATCTACATTCATCGGATAACTTTACATCTGATGTTCTCATCTTTTCTAACGAATCAATAACTATCTTCGTTCCATCTGGCACATATGAAATAGTCTTTAACATATCCCACACTTCATTATATACTTTATTGTATTTTTTTTCTGGGATAGATTCAAAAGAAGTTTTGACCACTTTCTTTGCTTCATCATACTTCTTATCCGACACAAGACTTTCAGACATATATTTTCCCTTATTTATAATTTCTCTTTCTTTAAGTCCATTTTGGTCATATCCTATAAACAAAATAATACTAATAAGTATTATAGCTATAAAAATTATCTTTTTGGGTAACCTTTTTTTTGGTAGTCTAAAATTCAAAATTTTAGCCCTCCTTCTGTGTATTGTAGAATAAAAACTTGCATGTATATAACCTCTCAATAATTTATGATACAATATATCAAAATGATTTACAACATGTGCTAGAATTAAATTTTAATAAAAAAGTTCCCTAAATTAGAATAAATGTCTAATTTAGGGAACTTTTAATTTAGTTAATATAAACTTATAAAGTTAAAAACAAGTGCTTGTTTTTTAATTCTATTTTCAATATTTGTGATTTATTTATACATATTTTTTTAGTACAATTGTAGCATTATGTCCACCAAAACCTAAAGAATTTGATAGTGCATATCTAATATCTTTTTCTTTACCTTTATTTGGAACATAATCTAAATCTAAATCTTCGCCAACTTCTTGTATATTTATAGTTGGAGGTACAAAATTATCTTCTATACTCATTGCACAAACAACTGCTTCTATTGCACCTGATGCTCCTAATAAATGACCAGTCATAGATTTTGTTGATGATACACATAAATTATATGCATTTTCTCCAAATACAGTTTTTATAGCCATAGTTTCATATAGGTCATTATAATAAGTTGAAGTTCCATGAGCATTTATATAATCGACTTCTTCTAGTGGAACATTTCCATCTTTTAAAGCCCTATTCATGGACCTAGCTGCTCCTTCTCCATTTTCAGCTGGAGTTGTCATATGATATGCATCAGCAGTTAAACCATATCCTACTACTTCTGCATATATTTTTGCACCCCTTGCTAAAGCATGTTCTAAGTCCTCTAATATAACAATACCTGCTCCTTCTCCCATTACAAATCCATCTCTGTCCTTATCAAATGGGCGTGATGCAGTTTTAGGGTCATCATTTCTAGTTGACATAGCCTTCATATTACAGAATCCAGCAAATGCAAGCCCTGTTACAGCAGCTTCAGAGCCTCCTGCTACCATAATATCTGCATCTCCTCTTTGTATAACCTTAAAGGCATCACCTATTGAATGAGTTCCTGATGCACAAGCTGTACATACATTAGTATTAGGTCCTTTTGCTCCTAAAAATATTGAAACTTGACCAGCTGCCATGTTTCCTATCATCATAGGTACAAATAGTGAACTTACCCTTTTATTTCCTTTTTCCAAAAGAATTTTATGCTGAGTTTCTATTGCTTCAACTCCACCTATACCAGAACCTATTATAACTCCTACACGTTCTCTATCAACTTTATCTAAATCAAGATTTGCATCTTCAACTGCTAATTTTGCAGAAACTATTGCAAATTGAGCAAATTTATCTAATCTCTTTAATTCTTTTTTGCTTATATATTCCTCTGGATGAAAATTTTTAACTTCTCCTGCTATTTGAGTTTGATAT
Organism: Clostridioides sp. ZZV14-6154; assembly: GCF_020657785.1. Taxonomy (NCBI): domain Bacteria; kingdom Bacillati; phylum Bacillota; class Clostridia; order Peptostreptococcales; family Peptostreptococcaceae; genus Clostridioides; species Clostridioides sp. ZZV14-6154. Next base: position 1,208,036 of record NZ_JAGWCY010000001.1, read on the forward strand.
GTGCTAGCATCAAAATTAGTTATTTTATCTATACCAGATACTCCAGATTTTATATTGTTCCAGAACTCTTCTTTTCCTGTTCCCAATGGTGTAACACATCCAAGTCCCGTTATTACTACTCTTTTATTCATCTGATACCTCCACTTTTTTAAAGCTCGACTATTTATTAGCTTCTATATAGTTAACTATGTCCCCTATAGATTTGAAGTTTTCTGCTTCTGTATCTGGTATTTCTATACCAAATTCATCTTCAAGTGCCATTATTATTTCTACTGCATCTAATGAATCTGCTTCTAAATCTTTCATTAATGATGTTTCCATAGTTATTTCTTTATCCTCTACTCCTAATTGTTCTATTATTATTGCTACAACTTTATTAAACATTGTGTTCCTCCTAAGATTTTTTATTTTAATTTTTATTTTAAATAGATTTCTCTACTTTTTAAAGTATTATTTTTTATTATTGCATTACCATTCCGCCATCTACATTTAACACTTGTCCTGTTATATAACTTGACATATCACTAACTAAAAATGCTACAGCATTGGCTACATCTTCTGGTTTACCATAAGATTTTTTTGGTATATTTAATAGTGTTGATTCTTTTACATCATCACTTAGTACTTTAGTCATATCTGTTTCTATGAATCCTGGTGCTACTGCATTTATATTTATATTTCTTGATGCTACTTCTCTTGCAGAAGATTTTGTAAATCCTATAACACCAGCTTTTGATGCACAGTAATTAGTTTGACCTGCATTTCCCATGATTCCAACTACTGAAGTCATATTTATTATTCTACCATATTTCTTTTTCATCATAGGTTTAATAACTGCTTTTGTACAATTAAATACACCTTTTAAATTTATATCTATGACTCTATCAAAATCTTCTTCTTTCATTCTCATAAGTAATGCATCTTTAGTTATACCTGCATTATTAACCAATATATCAATTTTTCCAAACTCTTTTATGACAGAGTCCATCATTTGATTTACTTCATCAGATTTAGATACATCACATTTTATAGAAGTACATTTTACACCCATACCTTCTATTTCACTTTTAGTTTTTAGGGCTTCATCCTCTTTAGAAGTATAATTGATTACTAAATCAGCCCCAAGAGATGCTAGTTTCTTTGCTATCTCTTTCCCTATACCTCTAGAGCCACCAGTAACAATTGCTACTTGTCCTGTAAGATTTATCATTATATCTCTCCATTTCCATAATCTTGTACAAATTCATTTAAAGAATCTATACCATCTATATTGTAAATATTCACACTTGCTTTTTTATTAGATGCTATCTTTTTAATAAATGCTTTTAAAGTTTTTCCTGGTCCCATTTCTATAAAAGTATCATAACCATCATTTAATAATCTTTCTATAGAATCTTCCCAAAGTACAGAAGAGCTTACTTGTTTTATAAGCAAGTCTTTACCTTCATTTTCATAGTAATCTGCATTTACATTTGCTACTACATCAACTTTAGGCTTAGTTATATTAACTTTGTCTAATTCACTAGCTAGTTTTAATCCAGCTTCTCTTAGCATTGATGAGTGGAAAGGTCCACTTACATTTAATTTAACAGCTCTTTTTGCTCCTGCTTCTTTACATTTTACCATTGCTTCTTCTATCTTTTCATTTTCACCAGATATAACTATCTGACCAGGAGAATTGTAATTTGCTACTTCTACAATCCCTCCTTGTATATCTTTTACAACATTGCCTAATATTTCTCTATCTAAACCTAAAATAGCTGCCATAGCTCCAACCCCTGTTGGCACTGTTTCCTGCATAAATTTACCTCTTTTTTTAACTAGGCATACAGCATCTTTAAAATCAATTGCATCTGCTGCAACTAGTGCGCTATATTCTCCTAAAGATAAACCTAAACATGCATCATACTTTAAATCTATTTTTGATTGTATTGCTTTTAGTACAGCTACACTATGTGTAACCATAGCTGGTTGAGTATTTTCAGTTTTAGAAAGTTCTTCTTCACTACCCTCAAACATAAGTTTTTTTAAATCTATATTTAAGGCACTACAAGCCTCATCTATTACATTTTTAGCAACCTCGTTATTTTCATATAAATCCTTAGCCATCCCTACATATTGGGCTCCTTGACCAGGAAATACTAGTGCAACTTTTCCCATCATGCTCCTCCTGATTTACAGTTCTATGCCTGGCATAATCTCTTTTGCTTGATTTACCATAGTTTCTATAATTTCTTTACAAGGTGTTATTTTTTTTACCATAGCAGCACTTTGACCTGCCATAAATGAACCTTTTTCTATATCTCCATCTACTGTTGCAAACCTTAAAGCACCTGTACCTTTTTTGTCTAATTCTTCAGGAGTAGCTCCATTTTGTTCCATCTTTAAGAATTCTTTCGATAATTTATTTTTTAATGTTCTTACTGGATGACCTGTACTTCTTCCTGTAACAATTGCATCTCTATCTTTTGCTTTTAATACTAATTCTTTATAGTTTAAATGTACAGCACACTCTTCACTACAAATAAATCTAGTTCCTACTTGAACTGCATTAGCACCTAGTGCAAATGAAGCAACAATACCTCTACCATCTACAATACCACCTGCTGCTATTACAGGTATATTAACAGCATCAGCAACTTGTGGAACTAAAACCATAGTAGTAAGTTCTCCTATGTGTCCTCCACCTTCTGTACCTTCAGCTATTACTGCTGTAGCTCCTAACTTTTCCATTCTCTGTGCTAAAGCTATTGTTGGTACTACAGGTATAACTTTTGTTCCAGCTTCTTTTAATCTGTCCATATACTTTGCAGGATTTCCAGCACCAGTAGTAATAACTTGAACCTTTTCTTCTATAATTAAATCTATTATATCATCTACAAATGGTGACATAAGCATTACATTTACACCAAAAGGTTTATCTGTTAATTCTTTACATTTAACAATCTCTTCCTTTATAGCTTCTTTTGGTGCATTTCCTGCTGCTATTATTCCAAGTCCACCTGCATTAGATACAGCACTTGCTAATGATGCAGTAGCTACCCATGCCATTCCCCCTTGGATAACTGGGTATTTTATATTTAACAGTTTGCAAATTTTATTCATATCATTCTCCTTCACTTAAAATCATAAAAGTAAACTTTTTATTGTAAATTAACTTTAATTTTTAGATAAAGCTAATTTTGTTAATTAAAGAATTTCAGATGTTTTATACTATAAAGTCCACTTAACGACTGAAGCTCCCCAAGTTAGACCTCCACCAAAGCCAACTAAAACTACATTATCACCTTTTTTGATTTTTCCTTCTTTATATGCTTCATCTAACGCAACAGGTATAGATGCAGCAGACATATTTCCATACTTATTTATATTTACATAAACCTTATTCATATCAATCCCTAATCTCTTAGAAGAGGCTTGTATTATTCTTATATTAGCTTGATGTGGTATTAGATAGTCTATATCAGTTGTATTTAAATTTGCTTTTTCAAGAGCTGTTAAAGATGTTTCTGCCATCTTTCTAACTGCAAACTTAAATACATCGCTACCTGCCATCTCTATTGTATGTAGATTAGATTCTACAGTATCTTTACTTGCTCTAAGTCTTGAACCTCCAGCAGGTATCTTTAAACAGTCTTTTCCCCTACCATCAGAACCCATATGTGTAGATAGGATTCCACCTTCACTTACAGGCCCAATAACAGCTGCTCCAGCACCATCTCCAAATAGTACTGCTGTTGACCTATCATTGTAGTTTAGAAACTTCGAGCAAGTTTCTGCTCCTATTACAAGTACATTTTTATAACAACCAGTTTCCACAAATTGCTTTGCAATAGTTACTCCATATACAAATCCAGAACAAGCTGCTGATATATCAAATGCAGTAGCATTCACTGCTCCTATTGCTTCTTGTACTATACATGCAGTTGAAGGCAAAGACATATCAGGAGTAATTGTTGCCAAAATAATCAACTCTATGTCCTCTACATTTAACTTTGCACACTCTATAGCTTTTAAAGCAGCCTTAGATGCTAAGTCAGAAGTTGCCTCATTATCTTCTACAAACCTTCTTTCCTTAATACCAGTTCTAGTGCTTATCCACTCATCTGATGTATCCATTATTTTTTCGAAGTGAAAATTATCATATGATTTCTCAGGTAGATAACTTCCCACACCTAATATTCCAGCCTTTGTATTCATTATATATTAAACCTCCAAAACGAGTTTATTCATTTTCGTTATTTTTATTTTCTTCATTATATTTACTTATAAATTGATTGATATCCTCAACAACTTTTCCTTTTGTAAATTTTATCCCTTGATTTATAGCATTTTTTATAGCTTTAGCATCAGAGCTACCATGAGCCTTTATAACTCCTCCATTTAATCCTAAAAGTGGAGCTCCACCATACTCAGAATAATCTATAAAACTCTTTAATTTCTTTAAATCATCTTTTATAAGTAATGCTCCTATTTTGCTTTTTGTACTAGCCATAAAAGTTTCCTTTATAAGACTCATAACTGAAAGAGCTACCCCTTCAGCAGATTTAAGTAATATATTACCCGTAAATCCATCACAAATAATTATATCTGTATATGCATTTATAACCTCTCTAGCTTCTACATTTCCTATAAAATTTAAATCTAATTTTTTAATTTCTTCATATGATTTTTTAACTAAATCATTGCCTTTACCTTCTTCTAGTCCAACATTTGCTAGTGCCACTTTAGGATTTTCAAGTCCCAACACTTTTCTTGAGTAAATATTACTCATAGCTGCAAATTCAACTAAATTCTTAGATTTACAATCTGCATTCGCACCGCAGTCTGCTATAAGTGTCATTCCTCGCTTTACATTTGGTATTGCTGAGCATAAGCAAGGTCTATCAATTCCTTTTATTCTACCGACTACAAATAATCCACCAGCAAGTAAAGCTCCTGTGTTTCCAGCTGATATTATAGCATCTGCCTTACCTTCTTTTACGAGGTTTAATGCTACTACCATAGATGAATCTTTTTTGCTTCTTATGGCCTTAACTGGTTTATCTTCATTTTCTATAATCTCAGTAGTATGAACTATTTCTAGTTTATTTCTATCAAATTCATAATTTGAAAATTCCTTTTCTAATAAATCTTTATCTCCTGTGATTATTAAATCTACTTTATATTCTTTTATAGCATTTACTGCGCCTTCTACATTAGATTTTGGTGCATTATCTCCACCCATTCCATCTATTACTATTTTCATGATTTTCCTCCTAATCTAACTCTTCAAAGATAAACTTCCCTCTAAATATTTGCTCTTGGGCTTTATTATTGATAACAACTTTTACATAATGCTTTTTGTCTATATTTCTATACACTTCTGCTTTTGCTATAAGTCTGTCTTGTTGTTCTATCAACTTAAAACATTTTACATTTGCAACTCTCATAATAACTTTAGGTGCATCTATTATAGCCATTGCTAATGAATCTGCTAGAGAAAATATATACGTATCTTTCAAAGTATTAGTTTTAGAGTAAATCATGTCCTCTGTAACTTCTAACATAGATATACCTAATTGCCCTACAGATAAATCAATGATTTCGCCTGTAATTTCCTTTACTCCTAAAGTCTTTACTTTTGAACTCTGAGTTTCTGCTATTGATTTGACTCTTTCTCTTAGCTCTGGTATGTTTAGACTCATTCTATCTAATCTTATTGTCTGTATACTCACATTAAACAAACTTGATAATTCTTCATCAGTATAAAAAGGATCAGTCTTTAGCATATCTATAAGCTCTTGTTGTCTTTGGGCTTTACTCTTCTTTTTCATGTTCCCTCCAAATTTTATAGCTGTAATTAGTACCAGCTACTAATAGTAGTATATAGTAACACACAAAAATTTTCAATACTTATATTATTATTTTTCTAATTTTTAATATGCATAAAATCCATTTATTTCTCTAGTAAATCATCTTTTTTTATATGTACAAAAAAAAACATGTAGAGTATACTCTACATGTTCTTTAGAAGCTATTACTTAGATACAACTTCTTTACCTTTATAATATCCACAGTCTGGACACACTCTATGTGGTAATTTTGGCTCATGACATTGTGGGCAACTTACAAATCCTGTTGCTTCCATCTTTGAGTTAGCTGCTCTTCTCATTTTTGTGTTTGATTTAGACGTTTTACGCTTTGGTACTGCCATTTACGCCACCTCCTTAGTCAAAATTTAATTAAATAAATCTTTTAATTTAGCAAAACGAGGATCTATGTATTCCTCATCGTTTGTAATTTCACTGCAAGAACATTCTCCTTCATTTAAGTTTGCTCCGCATCCTTGACAAAGACCTTTACAGTTTTCACTACAAAGAACTTTATGAGGCACATTAAAATCTAATGTCTGTTCTATTATATCAATAAGGTCGATTTCTTCACCATCGAATATAAAAGGATCAAATTCCTCAAATTCATCTTCATCATAATCTTCTTCTTTTACTAAAAAACCTTGTATAGAATACTCTAATGGTATTTCTACTTCTTTAAGACATCTTGAACAATTGTCAACAATTGTAAAATTGACATCTATATCTAGATATAAACCTTTATTAGTCTTTGATACTTTACCTTTTAAATTTACAGGTGATACTAATTTGTAAATCTCATCACAATAACTAATAGTATCAATTTTTTCACAAAAATTCAAGTCTATTTTGTCAGTTTCTTTTCTATTTATTTTTTCTATGCTAACTTTCATTAAGTTCACCTCAACATATCACCAAATTTATTATACAAATCTAGCATTTGTTTGTCAAGTATTTTTACTTGATAGGCATAAGTTTAATTAAATTATTTTACTAATCTTAATGTATCTCTAGCTATCATTAATTCTTCGTTAGTTGGTATTAAAAGCATTTTTACTTTAGAGTCATCAGTAGATATTACTGTTTCTTTTCCTCTAACATCATTAGCTTCCTTATCTAATTTCATTCCTAAGAATTCCATATTAGAAGCTATCTCTGCTCTTATAGCTTTTCCATTTTCACCTACACCAGCAGTAAATACTACAACATCTAATCCATTCATTTCAGCAGCATAAGCACCTATATACTTTTGTACTTTTTTAACATAAGCTTCTAATGTTGCTTGAGCTCTTTCATCTCCATTTTTAGCTGCATCTTCTATATCTCTGAAATCACTAGAAATTCCAGTCATTCCATATACTCCAGATTCTTTGTTCATTAATTTATCTAATCCATCAGCATCTAAACCTTCTTTTCTCATTAAGAAAGGTAATATAGCAGGGTCTATATCTCCACATCTAGTTCCCATTATTAATCCTTCTAATGGAGTGAATCCCATAGATGTATCTATACATCTTCCACCATCAACAGCAGCTATAGAAGCACCATTTCCTAAGTGACAAGTTACTATTTTTAAGTCTTTTATATCTTTTCCTAATATCTCTGCTGCTTTTTGAGATACATAGTTATGAGAAGTTCCATGGAATCCATATCTTCTTACTCCATATTTAGTATATAATTCATGAGGTAAACCATATAAGTATGAAGATTTAGGCATTGTTTGATGGAAAGCAGTATCAAATACTCCTACCATTGGTACATCTGGAAGTATAGCTTTACAAGCATCAATTCCCATTATGTTTGCTGGATTATGAAGTGGAGCTAAATCTATACATTCTTTTAAAGCTTCTTCTACTTCTGGAGTTATTACTACTGAAGTTGCAAATTTTTCTCCAGCATGAACAACTCTATGCCCTACTGCATCTATTTCTTTCATTTCTTTAACTGCACCAAATTCTGGATGAGCAACAGCTTCTAACACTAATGCTATTGCATCTTTATGGTCTTTCATTGGTTGTTCAACAATGTATTTATCATCTTTTCCTGCTTTTTCATGTTTAAGTATAGAACCTTCTATTCCTATTCTTTCAACTAATCCTATACATAAAACTTCTTCATTACTCATATCTATTAATTGATATTTTAATGAAGAACTCCCACAGTTTAATACTAATATTTTCATTATTATTTCCTCCTTAGATTTTTATAAATAATATGTAATCAGTTTTGATTCATAATAAGTGTCTAAAACCCTATATTTTGTTATTTTGTCATAGATATATTATTGTATACATTAAACGATTTTCATAAATAATATATCACCTTTTAATATAAAAGTATATACTTTTTTTTATATTATATCATATTTCTATTGTGGTAAATTGTGTGTTCTAATAACAATTTATTAACAAATTAACTTAATGTAGATTATTCTTTCCCATTTGCTATAATAATATAATATAAAGGTTTAATAAAGTTATTTTAATAACACTTAACTGATTTCTTGTTATGTAGTATTTCTACATTTTAACAAATTTTTTTATGTTTTTTAGCTAGATAATTAAAAATTTAAATTTTATATATATTATAATAAATTACAATGTATATAAAATAAACAAAGATAAAAGGAGCATTTTATGAATATACTTGGATTAATAGTTGAATATAACCCATTTCATAATGGACATATCTATCATTTATCTAAATCTATAGAAAAAACAAATGCAACACATACAGTGGCAATCATGAGTGGAAACTTTCTTCAAAGAGGTGAACCAGCTTTATTTGATAAATATACTAGAGCAAAAATTGCTGTCGAAAATGGTGTAGACTTAGTTATAGAATTACCAACTATGTTTGCTTGCCAAAGTGCTGAAATTTTTTCTCATGGTGCCATAACAATTTTAAATTCTCTAAATTGTATAAGTTCTGTATGTTTTGGTAGTGAAGAGGGAAACACAGATATTCTTTACAGTATTGCAGAGATTTTAGCAAATGAGCCAAAGGAATTTAAATTGCTTTTAAAAAAATATTTAGATGATGGTATGTTATTTCCAGCGGCTAGAGCTAATTCACTTTTTGATTATATACACCAATATGAAAACAACAACTTAGCTCAAAAAACTACAAAAGAACAATTATTAAAAATATTAAATTCATCAAATAATATACTTGGTATAGAATATATAAAAAATCTTATCAATTTAAACAGTAATATAAAGCCAGTTACTATTTCCAGAGTTCAGTCAGAATACAACTCTAAAGAAATTGATAATAGTATTTGCTCTGCTACTGCTATAAGAACTTCACTTAAAGAAAATTGCAATATATCTCAATTAAAAAGAGTTATTCCAGAAAAAACTTATAATATATTAAATGAAAAAATAGATAGTAAATTTTTTCCTATGTTTGATGAATTATTTTTTGATACTTTAAAAACAATAGTACTTAGAGACATATCCAATTTAAAGGATTATTTTGAAGTAAATGAAGGTATAGAAAATAAAATTTACAAAGACATTTTTACATCTAACTCTTTATACGAATTACAATTATCAATTAAATCTAAGAGATATACTTTAACTAAAATCAAGAGAACTTTAAATAATATATTGTTAGGCATAAGAAAAAGCGATATTCACCTTATAAAAGATATAGACACTGTTCCTTATATAAGAATACTTGCTTTCAATGACAAAGGTAGAGAAATTCTAAAAGAGATAAAAAATAAATCTAACATAGAAATAATAAATAAATTTTCAAATATATCATTTTCATTAGATGATGCGATTTTTAAAACACTTATAAGTTATGACATAAAATCTACAAATATATACAACTCAGTATATTACAGAAATAATAAAGATTTAATAAAAGGTCCTATGGACTTTTACACTCATCCAATCTATGTAAAGTAAGTTTTTTAAATAGCTTTATCAATTTTAAATAACCTCATCAAATTAATAAGATGTATTTCTAATTAAAAATATTTTTTATGGATAAAATATGCTTCACATGTGCATTCATATTTTTAGGATGGTAACATCAACTTAACTTAAATAACATTTCATATTTTTAAAGTTAAGTAAACATTGCCATCCTAAAATCTTTATAAATAATATTAATATTTACAAGTAATATTAACATTAAAAAGTAAATTTAAGTTATTAAATTTAAATCTGTTTTTTATAACTTTTATATTAAAAAATAACATTTATATATTTAATATATCTTTCCTGGATTTAAAATATTTTTAGGGTCAAAAGCTACTTTTATATTTTTAATTAACATCATATAGGCATCTGAGTTTGATTCATGTAAATACTCTTTTTTTGCATATCCTATACCATGTTCACCTGAGACTTGACCATTAAGTTCTCTAGATTTTTTATACATACAGTCAAAAGTTTCTTTTAATCTTGATTTCCAAGTATGTTCATCCATACCATCTTTTAATATATATATGTGTAGATTTCCATCACCTGCATGACCAAAACTTTTTATTCTTATTTTTAACTCATCTTGAAGCTCATGAGTATATCTTATAAACTCTGCTACCCTGTCTCTTGGTACAACGACATCGCATTCATCCATTTCTGTTGTAGATGCCTTTATAGCTTCTAAGAAAGCCCCTCTGGCTGACCAGATGGAATCATTTCTTTCTTGTGTATCTGATATAAATACATCTAATGCTCCATTTTCTAAACACAGATTAGCGACTTTTTCATATTCTTTTTCTATATCTTCAATACTATTTCCATCAAACGTAAGTAAAAGATAAGCATCTGATGTATTATCTGGAAACTTTTTACCTAAAAATTCTTCCGCAGCCAATATTACGTCTCTTTCCATAAATTCTATGGCTGTTGGTATTGATTTTGATTTTATTATTTTAGGAACAGTCTCTATTGCCATTGATAAATTTGGAAAAGGTATAAGTAAACTTACACTTTTCTTTGGTAAAGGAAGTAATTTTAATATCGCCTTTGTAACTATTCCTAGAGTTCCTTCTGAACCTATTAATAAATCTTTTATGCTATATCCAGAACTATTTTTAACTACTTTTCCCCCTATATTTATAACTTCTCCATTTGGTAATACTACTTCAAGACCTCTAACATAATCTCTTGTAACACCATATTTTACTGCTCTCATTCCACCTGCATTAGTATTTATATTACCTGCTATTGTAGCACTCTTCTCACCTGGGTCAGGTGGATAAAATAAATCTCTCTCTTGAACATATTGACCTATTGTCATAAGCAAAACTCCTGGTTCTACTGTCAATGTTAGATTTTCATAATCAACCTCAAGTATTTTATTCATTTTACATAGATTAATCATTATTCCACCATTTATGGCAACAGCAGCTCCTACAAGACCAGTTCCTTGTCCTCTTGGCGTAACTGGTATATTGTTTTCATATGCATATTTCATTATTTTAGATACTTGCTCAGTTTCAAGCACATTTACTAAAACTTCAGGGTATTTTTCTATTCCTCCAAGTTCATCATGTGAAAAATCTTCATTTATATCACTTCCAACTACTACATTTTCATCTCCACAAATATCTATTAAAAAATTTATATCTTTTTTATCAATTGATTTATACATTTCTATCCCCCTATTCAGCTGCTGATGCCACATATATTTGCTTATCATCTTTTTTATTTTCTATTTTTTTAATCAATTTAGGAATAATATCATAAATATCTCCTATTAAAGCTAAGTGTGCTACATCAAGTATAGGTGCCTTATCATCTTTATTTATAGCTACTATATAATCAGCTCCTTGCATTCCTGCAACAAATTGAACAGCTCCAGATACACCACAAGTTATTATTAATTTAGGCTTGACAGTTCTACCACTAAGACCTATTTGTTTTTTAGCATCTATCCAACCTGCTTCTATAATCGGTCTTGTTCCTGCTACTTGAGCATTTAACTTGTCAGCTAATTTATATATCATATCCATATCTTCCTGTTTCTTTATTGCTCTACTTGCAACTACTATTACTTCTGCTTCTTCAAGACCAACTTCTTTATTTTTTTCCTTTACACTCAGTACTTTAATCTTAGATTTTAGCTCTTTTTTTTCTATTTCACATAAAGTCATTTTTCCTGTTGCATTTTCTACCTTTTCTGGAGCTGAAAATATTTTATATCTTACAGTGGCAAATTGAGGTCTATTATTAGGTGTATTTATGTGAGCCATTATATTTCCACCAAATGCTGGTCTTATTTGGTCTAAATCAGTGTTTGATTGCACATCAAGTATTGTACAATCTGCTGTAAGCCCTGTTTTAAATCTAGCAGCAAGCCTTGGAGCTAATGACCTACCTAATGTAGTTCCACCAACCAACATTATTGTTGGTTTTATTTTATTTATAAAATTTTCTATTGCTTTTGCATATGGTTCTATCCTAAACTCTTTAAATTCATCTTCATCATATACAAATACTTCATCAATACCATAAGAGATAAGATTCTTACATTTATCTTTTATACCTTTTCCTACAAATACACAATATACAGGTTGCTTTATTTTTGATGCCATTTCACGAGCTTTCCCTATAAGTTCATATGTTACAGGATGTATATTCCCATTATGATGTTCTACATATACTGCCACTCCTTTCCATTCATCCTTATTTATTTTTGCTTTATCACTCTCTATAAATTCAAATGCACCTTTGGGTCCACTTTTGACACACAATTTGCACATCTTACAGCCAGCACTTATTTCTACCTTACCTGATTTTTCTTCTATAGCACCAAAAGGACAAATTTCTAGTACTCTTTTCAAATCAGTTATTTTATCTTGATTTACAACTATTTTTGACATTTCTTCTTCCCCCTTAGACTAATTTTAATTCCTCTAATTTATTTATAAGTGCAGTACTTAACTCTTCTGCATTTCCCCTCATAATATTTTTATCTGTATTTGGCTTAGGAGGAAATATTCTTACAACTTGAGTAGGAGAACCATTTAATCCATAATTATTTTCGTCCTTGTCTTCAAAATCTTCTAGACTGTACACAGGTATTTTTCTTTCTCTAGTCTCTAGCTTTAACTTAAATGAAGGCAATCTTGGTTGAAAAATATCTTTTTCTACTGTTATCAAACATGGATACTCAATTTCACATACTTGTAAATCATTTGGCATATCTATTTCAACAACTATGCTTTTCTCTTTGATTTCAATCAATTTTGTAACATTAGTTACATGAGGTATATCTAAAAACTCAGCTACTTCAGGTCCAACCTGCGCTGTATCACCATCAGTAGTTTGTTTTCCACAAATTATTAAGTCTACTCTACCCATTTTTCTAATGCCTTGCGATATAGTGTAAGAAGTTGCCAATACATCTGCTCCTCCAAATCTTCTATCGCTTATTAAAGCTCCTTCATCTGCCCCCATCATAAAACTCTCTTCTATTACCTTCTTTGCTTGTGGAGGACCCATAGTAAGTACTTTTAGATTCGCTTTTGTGTCTTTTTTTATTCTAAGTGCTGTTTCTAAAGCATATAAATCATAAGGATTCATTTTTGAATCTACTCCATCTCTCTTTAGTACACCTGTGGATTCATCAACCTCTACTGCGGTTGTTCCAGGTACTTGTTTAATACATGTCAAAATTTCCATAAACTACACCCCTTTTTTATTTAACTATCACTGATACTCCATCAGGTATAACTGTAACTTTACTATCTTCACCGACTATATTAGTAGCCATATCTAAAGCATCCTTAAAATTAAATGCATGTTTCATATGCATTTTCTTTATCATTTCAGGACTACACTTATCTGTTACCATTATTACAGTATACTTAGATAGTATTCTTGCTAATATCTGAAATTCCCATTGGTCTGGAATTGTATCACATCTGCCAACACTCCTAATTTTTTCTAAAAGTTGTTTTGGAGAATCTGCGTTTGCTACATTTTCATAAAAGGATTGACCTCCATGACCATCATTACATGCTGCAATCATTATTATTACTCCACCTTCTTTACATGTAGCCTCTGCTGCTGTCATACCTTTAACTGCTTGATAAATATTTTGGTCTAATGGGTATCCACCATTTGTACTCACTACAATATCTGACTTTATGGAATTTACTTTTGAAAGCTCTGTTACAAATTCACAACCTTTGGTATGTGCTTTTTCGACATCACCAGCAAATGATGCTATTACTTTTTTCTCTTTATCTATTACAACATTCAATATAAATGCTAGTTTAGCAACCTTAGCTGCATATACCATATCTTCATGAATAGGATTATTTTTTAATTTTCCAGTTCTCGAATTGTCACTATCTATAAAATCACTACAATGGTTATACATTATAGTTTTTGCAGAGGCTATTCCTGGGAGTACACTTTTTCTTCCTCCTGAGAAACCTGCAAAAAAATGCGGTTCTATAAAACCTTCCGCGATTAAAAGTTCTGCCTCATATGCAAGTTTATTTATATATAAATCCCCACCTGAAGGTAATACACCCACCTTGCACATAGCTTCATCATCAGTAGATATATGCATGATTATTTCTTCATTATCTACAATTTCTTCTCCCATCTTATAAACTAATTCTTCTCTTGTACTTGGCCTATGAAAACCAGTTGCTACTATAATCTTCACATCAATTTTAGGATTAGCTTTCCTGATTCTTCTTAAAAGAATTGGCATAGTTACTTTACTTGGAACAGGTCTCGTATGGTCACTCGTAATTATAACTACATTCTTTTTTCCTTTAACTAACTCTTCCAATAATAAAGAGCCTATTGGATTATTCATGGATTCTTCAACTATTTCTTCTTGCGCCTTATGTTTTACATAATTATCCAACTTTGATTCCAAGACACCAAGAAAACGTTTGTTAGGTATTTCTAAAATCATTCCTTGCTTTGAATAAGGTACTTTTAACTTTACCATTTTTAATCTCCCATTATAATAAACTATAAAATTGGTATGTGGTCATACCAGTTTTATAGTTATATAATAGTACCATTATCTTCTATTTACAAGAATAATTTATTTTATAACAAACTTTTAATTTTCATTTTTTCTATAGTTTTTGCTTATAAATCTCATATGCTCTTTCGCTTTTTCATGTGCAAGTTCCATATTATTTTCTATAACTGCATTATATATAGCTTCATGTTGCTTAAGTAAGATAGTTTCATTTAAAGGTTCTGCAATTATCTTCTCTCTTGCATCTTCTATAAATCCATCAAACAATTTTGATGCTGTTATAAAAAGACTTTGAATTAAATAATTTTTACTTATTGTAGCCAATTTGCTGTGAAATTTTTGATCTAATAAAACCAAAATTTGATTATTATCTTTTTTCTTGGTTTCTATTCTCATTTCATCTATTATACTTTTTAATTCTATAGATTCAGAAGAAGTTATTCTCTTTGAAGCAAGTTTTGCAATCTCAATTTCTAAAATTATTCTAAGCTCTAGTATGTCTTCAAGTGTACCATTATTCAGTTTAAAAATCATAGATAGAGGCTCTATTAAAGTTTTGTCTATATTTGTGCATATAAAATTACCCTCACCTTGTCTGCTTTCTATCACACCCATAGTTTCTAAAACTCTGATAGCTTCTCTAATGGAGGTTCTACTTACATTCATTTGTTCAGACAATTCTCTTTCAGACAGTAGTTTATCACCCTTTTTTAACTCTCCATTTAATATCTTATGTTGAATTTGCTCAATTACTTGTTCATAAACTTTTTTACTAGCTATACTATTAAACATTTTTTCCTCCCATGTAGTAGTCGTTGTTATATATCTATTATATATCTTAAGCCATTACATTCATATATTTTTGTTACGTTTAATATAATATCTTATAACTCAAATTTACAGGTGATATTATGAAAAAAAATAAAATTATTGGTTTTTTCGCTCCTGCTATCATAGTTGGAGTTCTAGTTTTAGGCATTATCTTATACCCAAATGAAGCTATAAAATCTGCAAGAGAGGGTTTTTCCATATGGTCTAATGTTCTAGTCCCATCACTACTCCCTTTTATAATTGGTGCAAACCTAATTGTCGATTTAAAAATAGTAGATATTATAGGGTTTATTATTAATCCCATAACTAGACTTGTGTTTAATGTATCAGGAAAAAGTGCTTTAGCTTTTGCAATATCAGCAGTATCTGGTTATCCAGTGGGAGCAAGTCTAGCTTCTGAATTTAGAAGCAATAAACAGATTTCTAAGTATGAAGCCCAAAGACTTGTATCTTTTTGTTCTACATCAGGACCTTTATTTATAATAGGCTCAGTTGGTACAGGTATGTTTCAAAATTCAAATTTAGGTTACTTGATGATTTTATGTCATTACTTGGGAACTATATTGGTTGGTCTTTTTTTTAGAAATTATGGAAATGAAAATCTTCCAAAGACAAAATTAGATTTAAAAACAAACATAAAAAACACAATTAATATTAGAAGTTCTAGTGGTAATGGTTTTTTTGTTCTATTTGGAAATGCTGTCTTTAATGGAGTAAATACATTACTTACAGTTGGTGGATTTGTAATTGTTTTTTCGGTAGTATTTAAAATACTATCACTATTTAATGTAATCTCATTAATAGCATCAGTTATATATTTACCTCTTTCACTTTTAGGTGTCAACAAGGAACTCTGTCAAGCATTTGTAAGTGGTCTATTTGAAATCACAATTGGTTGTAATAAGGTATCTAGTATAACAAGTGCCCCAGAAATCCTCAGAGCATCTTTAGCTAGTTTTCTGATAGGATTTAGTGGATTATCTATACTAGCTCAATGTTGTACATTTTTATCAAAAACAGATATAGACTTAAAATTATACATACTAAGTAAGTTTGCACATGGACTTTTAGCAGGTTTATTTATTTTTATACTTTATCCTATTGCAAACTCTACTGTATTAGTTTCTAGCTTTGCTGATACATATAATATCATATATAATAATCTAATTTGGTTCTATTATATTAGCTATTATGACACGATTCTTCAAATTATAATAATAATTTACTTAATTTCAGCTTTATTTGTTGCTAAAAAACACATGAGAAATTTATCTACAAGCGGAAAATTGATTAGATATAAAAATACTTTTTTTATAAAAAACTTATTTCGAAAAAAATAAAATGTATAAAAATTAACTAAACGCTTCCATTTTCTAATTATATTTGTCATAATCTTAATAACCTTTTTAATTACTTTATCATCATAGTTACTTCATCACAATTTTGATAATTTTTTATAACAATATTTTTCAAAAATTCTCCTTAATCACATATAGCACACTTATATAAACTAATTGGTATATTTTTCCAATATATAATATTTCATTTATATTATATAATAAATACCGACCTAAACTTATCAAATCAAACTAAGAGGAGTGGTTGAAAATGGCAACAAGACCTATAGAAATAGACGAATATAAAAAGATAATGGAACTACTACATACGGGCTTTATTTATAGTGAAAATGGCGTTGAAAAAAGATTTAGAAAGAATCCTAAGGTTGCATTAGCACTAATGTTAGAAGCTAATTTAGGTCTAAGAATATCAGATATTTTAAGATTAAAAATAGGTAATTTTAAAGGTAATATGTTGGAAATAAACGAAAAAAAAACGGGTAAACTACAGTATAGACCTGTTAACAAAAATATAATTGAATCTATAAATGAACATGCAAGAAAGTATAATCTTAAATCAGATGACTACTTAGTAAATATAAAGACAAAAGCTATCCAGAAACAATTGAGGATAATTTGTAAATACTTAAATTTGTATAACATAAGCACACATAGCTTCAGAAAGCTCTATGCTACTACTCAATTTGAAAAGAGTAACAATAACTTAGAATTAGTTAAAGAACTCTTAAACCATAGTTCTGTAGCCACTACACAGCGATATATAAGGGTAACCCAGCAAGCTATTAACGAGGCTAGTGAAAATTTTTTTATTGAATAAGTAAAATGTTATAATCTATCTATTTTTCTATTATCTTATTAAGTCACCAGATGTTAAAAAGGTGAAGAAAAACAAAATAAACGTTTGTTTTTCTTCACCTTTAAATTTTTACAATCATTACATAGATGTTTTAATCTACTTTTAATAGTTTTTTAACTGACTTACTATAGTCATTTCTTTTTACATCTTCTAAGAACCTGTCAATTTCATGCTCTGATTTTGCATTTACAAAAATAGCAAGCTCCTCTTCATCTATAATATTATAGCTATCTACATACTTATCTAAACATTTTAAAATGCCCTCTCTATTATATTCACTAAATCTGACTACCGCACTACATTCATCTTCTATAAGACCACTCAAATCCAATTTACCTTTTGAAAAAGACTTTATATTTGAACTCCTATTATCTATTATATCTATGATATCAGCATAAACAGCACTTCCTGTTGCACCTCTTCCAGCACCCTTACCTACAAAAGAAAGTTCTCCTACTGAGTCTCCCACTATAATTACTACATTAAATTCATTATCTATTTTAGACAGCATATTATCATTATCCACCAATGCTGGTCTAACAAATCCACTTACTTCACCCAATTCATATTTACTTCTAGCAACTAATTTTATCTTACAATTTAATTTCTTAGCATATTCTATATCCTTTTCATCTATTGAAGTTATTCCTTCTAATAATAAATCTTTCCAATATACTATTTTCCCATAAGATAAAGTAGATAATATAGATAATTTTCTAGCACTATCATATCCTAAAACATCTGCATCTGGATTAACTTCTGCAAAGCCTAGCTCTTGTGCTTGTTTTAAAGCTACATCATATGGTAAATTTTCATCATACATCTTTGATAATATAAAGTTGCATGTTCCATTTAAAATAGCATTTATACTTTTTATACTATTACCTTCTAATGATTCTATTAATGGCTTTAAAACTGGAATACCACCTGCTACTGATGCTTCAAATTTAATGCTAACATCATTTAAGTTAGCCAGCTCTATAAGGTCACTACCTCTTTCAGCTAATAAATCTTTATTTGCTGTTACTACATGTATTTTTTTATTTAGAGCTCTTGTTACATAATCAAGAGCTGGATTTAGTCCTCCAATTACTTCGACTAATATATCAATATCTTTGTTAAATATATCTTCTATATCTGTTGTTACCTTATCAAAATATCTCTTTGATTTATGCTTCTCTTTATTTTTAACTAAAATTCCAACTATTTCTATTTCTCTTTTTGAAGTATTATTCTCTATTAAATCTATTAATCCACTTCCTACTGTTCCATACCCTAATATTCCTATCTTCACTGTTACATACCCCCATCATCTTTGATTATATTAATTTATTTATATATATAAATATGCCAATTAAAAAAGCTTGAGTATAAACTCAAGCCATATGACGGGTTTATACTCATCTTTCAGCGTAATTGCTGCAGGATTTAGCACCAATGTATATTAAAATATACTGGTTGCCGGGCTTCATAGGGCCAGTCCCTCTGCCTCTCTTGATAAGATTGCTAATTTAAATTTATTGTTAATAGTATAATACAATTTTTTCCAATTGTCACTATATTTTTTAACTTATTATTTCTAAAATAATCTAATTAATTATCTAACTGCTCTTTTAGTTGGTTTACCTTTTTTTGTAACATTGTTATTTTTAACCTTAGCTTTTGCCTGTTCATGCCCTGGGAAAAGTATCTTAGGCTCATCAATATTTCTCTTGTAAATAGTAAATTTAAAACCAATAGCTTGAACAAACTCTGCTCTTAAAGCTTCACATACTGCATTAGCAGTTTCTTTAGCATCAAGACCTGCATTTTCTAGTATAGTAACCTTTACTAGTTCTCTAACTCTTAGCATATCCTCTAATTGCTCTAAAAAGCTTTCTGTAACGCCTTCCTTACCAATTTGTGTAGTAGGCTTTAAAGTATTTGCTAAAGATCTTAAATATGCTCTTTGCTTTCCTTTTAACATATTATCACCTCTATAATTCTATATCAAAATTAATTGTAAAATTCAAATTCTAATTCGTAAATTCTAACTACATCCCCATCTTCAATTCCCATCGCTCTAAGCCTGTCAAATACACCTTGACCTTCCATAGCTTTTTGGAAATATTGAAGTGATTCCATATCATCAAAATTCACAGAATACATTATTCTTCTAAGTGCCTTACCTGTAACTACATATACACCATCTTCAACATCTATGTTTAATTCTTCCTCTGTTCCAATATCAAGTTCTGGTCTATACATTTCTTCTTCTGAAACTAATTCCACATCTTCTACTTCTTTTAACATTTTAGAAACATAGGCAATTACATCATCTATTCCTTGACGAGTTGCTGCAGACATCTTAAATACTGTATATCCTCTACCTTCTAATTCATCCTTAAATTTTTCAAATTGGCTTTCATCTTCCAATATATCAAATTTATTTGCAACTACAACCTGAGGTCTTGTTGAAAGCTTCTCATTATATAATTTAAGCTCATCATTTATTTTGTCAAAATCCTCAATCGGGTCTCTACCTTCTAGTCCAGATATATCTACAATATGTATCAATACCTTAGTTCTTTCAACATGTCTTAAGAATTCATGACCTAATCCTATACCTTCAGAAGCACCCTCTATAATTCCAGGTATATCTGCCAATACAAAACTATCTCCAAACTTAGTTTGAACAACACCTAAATTTGGTGTCAATGTTGTAAAATGATAGTTTGCAATTTTTGGCTTAGCTTTAGTTACAACTGATAAAAATGTTGACTTACCTACATTTGGAAATCCTAAAAGACCTACATCTGCTATCATTTTAAGTTCAAGAGTTATCCATCTTTCTTCTCCATCTGTACCAGACTTTGCAAAAGCCGGAGCTTGTCTTACTGCATTTGCAAAGTGTTGATTACCTTTACCACCTATACCACCTTTTGCAACTACTGCTGTATCTCCTTCTTTCTTTAAATCTGCTAATACAAGACCTGTCGCTTCATCTCTTATTACTGTACCTGCTGGTACTTTTAATATTAAGCTTTCTCCATTTTTACCAGCTCTTTTACCTTTGCTACCGTCGCCACCATGTTGAGCTTGATATTTTTTCTGGTATTTAAAGTCCATTAATGTTCTAAGACCTAAATCAACTTCAAATATGATGCTCGCTCCACGACCACCATCTCCACCATCTGGCCCACCAGCTGGAACATATTTTTCTTTTCTAAATGCTACCGAACCATTTCCACCATTTCCAGCTTTAATAAATATTCTCGCTTTATCTATAAACAAATTCTTCACCTACTTAATTAAAAACTTTTAATTAGCATTACCAAAAATACTATTATAAATTCATCAGTATTATAAGAAAAAGGAGTGCCTCAACACTCCTTTTATGTATATTACTCAGCTATTGCTACTGGATATATACTAACTTTTTTTCTCTTCTTGTCTTTTCTTTCGAATTTAACAGTACCATCAACTAATGCAAATAAAGTATCATCGCTACCTTTTCCAACATTAGTTCCTGGATGTATTTTAGTTCCTCTTTGTCTAACTATTATACTTCCAGCAGTTACTAATTGCCCATCGAATCTCTTAACACCTAATCTTTTAGATATAGAATCTCTACCATTTTTAGAAGAACCTACCCCTTTTTTAGATGCTAATAATTGTAAATTCATGTTTAACATATGGAGTCACCCCCTACTTTTTTAAAATTTTTATATTTTTTGGGTATTCCCGTTTAATTTCTTCAACCGCTAATTGAAAGTGATTTAGTAATAACTGTGCATCTTTTAGATATGTATCTTTAACCATACATTCGATATGCCCCTCTTCTCCTACTACTTTTTCAAATTCAATCTTTTGTAACTTGTCTAAAGAGTTTATAACTGCAATAGCATTAGACGTAACTGCAGCACAGACTATATCATAGCCTATTTCAGCAAAATCAGCATGTCCCTTTAAACAAAAACCTTGCAACAAGAAATCATCATTATAATAATATTTAACCTTTATCATAACTAGTCCAATAACTAAGCGTTGATTTTTTCTACAACTATCTTAGTGTATGATTGACGATGTCCTTGTTTTCTTCTGTAATCTTTTTTTGCTTTATACTTGAAAACTATAACTTTCTTAGCTTTACCTTGCTCAACAACTTTTGCTTGAACAGATGCTCCTTCTACTACTGGAGAACCTAATTTTAATTCTCCATCTTTAGAGCAAGCTAATACTTCGTTTAAAGTAACAACATCACCTGCGTTAGCTTCTAACTTTTCAACGAATAATACATCACCTTCAGAAACTTTATATTGCTTTCCACCAGTCTTTACTATAGCGTACATTAAATACACCTCCTCGGCCTCAAACTCGCCAGTACAAGGTACTTCATTAGAAGATTTAGACCTTTACTGTGCGGCATTACAATTATTAATTATAAAATATTTACATTTTATTGTCAACTACTTTATCAAAAATAACATTTGTTTTGTTGTGTTTTAATGCACTGTTTGCGTTTAAAGAAATTTTTATATTATATTTTTCACCAATTTTATCAATTATATCCATATAATCTTCTTTTATTTGTTTAAAAACAAAATCATTGAATTCTATTATTATGTTTTTGTAAACTGTATGCTCACTTATTCTCATAATTTCTTTTTCGACATTATCTACTATATGATGTATAGATTTTATAGTTTTCATTCCATCACAGCATGGGCAAGCCATTAAATAATACTTATCAACAGACTCTTTTTCTCTTCGTCTTGCAACTTCCACTAAGCCAAGTTTTGTCATTCCTAACACTTCAGCTTTTCTCTTATCTTTACTAAACTCTTCCTCTAATATGTGTAATACCTCATTTTGATATTTCTTTTTATACATATCAATAAAATCAATTATTATTATTCCAGCTATATCTCTAATTCTAAGTTGTCTTACAATTTCCTTTGCAGCTTCAATATTTGTTTTATAAACAGTCTCATCAAGTTTACCAGTTCCAACAAACTTACCTGTATTTACATCTATAACGGTAAGAGCTTCTGTCTTTTCTATTATTAAATAACCACCACTCTTTAACCATACTTTTTCATTTAATAATTTTTCTATTTGAGATTCTATTCTATATAAATCAAATACATCTTTATTTTCTTCAAGGCATAATTTATCAATATAATCATTATTTATAAGCTTCAAAGTAGGTTTTAATTCACAATATTTATCATAATTATTGGTAATTATAGACTCAATCTCATCATTTACATTGTCTTTTACATATTTAGTTGCAAAATCTAAGGACTTATATAATAACTTTGGTCCTATACCAAGTTTATATTCTTTTAAAATATTATCATACTTCAACTTCAACTCTTCTATATCTTTTTTTATTTCATCATGAGTACATCCTTGAGCTTCAGTTCTTATTATTAACCCCAAATTTTCTTTATTCACTGCTTTGGTAATTTTTTTTAATCTAAATCTTTCTCTTTCATCAGTAATTTTATTTGATATCGTCGTTCTGTCGTTGGAAGGTATATAAACAATATACCTTCCAGATATACTAATTTCAGTATTTAATTTTGCACCCTTAGTACCAATTTCTTCTTTATTTACTTGAACCAAAATATCTTGACCAGATTTTATGGTACTTTCTTTTTTTAACTGTAAATAAGCAAGTTTCTTAAATCCAATATCTACAAAACATGCTTCTATTCCTGGTATAACTTTTTTTACAATTCCACGATATATATTGGATACAGTTTTTTTATTTAAATTATCTTCAACAAAAAGTTCTACTAACTTTCCATCTTCAAGCACTGCTGTTTTCTGAGACCCTATTAAGGACTCAATAACTATCTTCTTCACAACTTCACCTCTCACGAACTTACATAGGAGTCACTAATTCCCCATCTTCTAATACATATAAATCTCTTCTCAATATATCAACTTCTAATGGGTCAATATCCAGTTCAAACATCTCTAACATTTTAGGAATAAGTATATTAGTATTTAAATTAGTTTTTGAGCCTGTAGCTATAGTAGCCGTAAGAGTAATATGGTCATCTTCTAAATTTAAAACATCAAAAGTTCTTATCATAGGTCTTATATCAACTTCAACCATTTTTCCTTTTTTATTCTTTTTTGTTATGATTATTTCTTTATTATTCATAAAGTCAATTACTTTTCTTTTTACAAATTCTTTAGTCAAAGGTCTTTTTAAATCTATATTAAACAGATACTCTCCATAATCTATCACAGAAGAAAGAGAAGGTGTCTGTCTATCAATTTCCTTTGCTTTAATAAATTCTATCCCCTCTGGAAGTTGAACTGACACTTTACCTAAAAACTCATCTACCGATAAATCATCTTCTATCTCAATATCTACATACTCGCCTTGGCTTTCTGTTCCTAATGCTAAAGCATTACCATAACTCATCTTAGGATGAGGGTTAAACCCTTGAGAATGTGATAAATTTATTTCAGCTCTCCTAAATGCTCTTTGTAATAATCTTTGAAGGTCAAGGTGTGATATATATATCATATCACCTTCTTTTTTAAATTTGACTCTCATTATTTTACTCATATTAACAAAGCCCCCTTCCTATATCATGTATATTTATTCCACAACCATTACAATTATGTCTGCAATCAGAAGTGATTTTTTCTTTTTTAGCATTTTCATCTTCTCTAATCAAGAATTTTTTACTTACACCTACATCTATATGGTCCCAAGGGAATACCTCTTCATACCCTCTATTTCTATGTGCATAGAAATCTATAGAAAGATTATTTTTTTCCATAGCTTCCTTCCATATATCTAAACTGAAGTGTTCTGCCCAGCCATCAAATTTTGCACCTAATTTAAATGCGTCATATATAACTTTTCCTATCTTTCTATCTCCTCTAGCTACTACAGCTTCCATTAAGCTAGTCTTTGAATCATGGTAGTTATATTTTATATTGTTATTTCTCAATTTATTGACTAAATGTCTTTGCTTATCAACTACTTCTTCTGTCGTATCTTGACCATGCCACTGGAAAGGTGTAAATGGTTTTGGTACAAATGTAGATGTACTTACTGTAACACCAAAGCTTCTCTTTAGCTTTCCTCCATTTACATTTCTGTAAATATCAATAACTTTATAAGCTAATTTGGCTATTCCATCCAAATCGTCATAAGTCTCAGTTGGCAATCCAATCATAAAATATAGTTTAACACTATTCCATCCCATTTCAAAAGCTCTTTCTGTTGCATTTTCTAAGTCTTCTTCTGTAACACCTTTATTTATAACGTCTCTAAGTCTCTGAGTTCCTGCCTCTGGAGCAAAAGTAAGTCCAGACTTTCTTACTTGTTGTATTTTATCAGCAATCTCCATTGAGAAATTGTCTAATCTAAGTGATGGAAGTGAAATTCCTATATTATTAGATGCATATTCGTCTACTAAATAATCAGTAAGCTCAGACAACTTACTATAATCACTTGTACTAAGTGATGATAATGATATCTCATCATATCCAGTATTTTTAACTAATTTGTCAAGTATCTCTTTAAGTCTTTCAACACTCTTTTCTCTTATTGGTCTGTATATCATACCAGCTTGACAAAATCTACATCCTCTTGTACAACCTCTAAACAATTCTAACACTATTCTATCATGAACAGTATCTATATAAGGTACTATTAATTTTTCTGGATAATCTACAGTTTCAACATCTTTTATTATCCTCTTAGTAGGACTCTTAATAATCCCTTCTCTATTAGGAGTTACACTTTGAACTGTGCCATCTTCATTGTATTTAACATCATAAAAACTTGGTATGTATACTCCTTCTATACTTGATATTCTGTATAAAAAATCATCTCTAGTTGTTTTATTTTTCTTCCACTCTTTATACTCATTTACTACTTCTAAGTTAACTTCTTCACCTTCACCTAATATTACTACATCTACAAAATCTGCTAAAGGTTCAGAGTTATAAGCACAAGGACCACCAACCATTATAAATGGGTCTTCCAATTTTCTTTCTTCTTTTAATATTGGTATATTGGCTAAATCTAATATATTTAAGATATTAGTGTATGAAAGTTCATATTGAAGTGTAAAAGTAACAAAATCAAAGTTTGTTATAGGCTCTCTTGACTCTAATGCAAATAATGGTATATTTTTTTCTCTCATTATATTTTCCATGTCAACAGCAGGAGAATACACTCTCTCACAAGATACATCTTCACTTTTATTTATTACATCGTATAATATATGGCTCCCTAGATGACTCATACCAACTTCATACAGGTCTGGAAAGCAATGTGCATATCTTATCAATTCACTATTACTAGTATCTTTATGAATTGAATTTATTTCATTCCCAAGATATCTAGCAGGCTTTTCTACTTTTTTTAAGATTTTTTTCAAGTCTACTTTATTCATTTATTAAAATTCCTCCAAACAAGTTCTTTATTTTTATTCTTATTTATAAGTAATATTATACACGATAAAATATTTTCTATCAAAAATATAACTAAAATATTGAATTTAAAAGCTATATTATTCACAAAATAGGATATCTAAAAATATTTAATAATATTTTCTATTAAATTTTTATTAAAATACAGATTTTTTACTAAATATGATATATTATAAACATAAAACTATGTTTTTAGTGACTTATAATGACATCTTTTGTTTCACTAACCTCAAAATGGGGTATGTTATTTATATAATGATAATTTTTAGGAGGGTTAAAAATGAGTAAAGTTTTTGAAGTAAAAAAAGATATCTACTTTACTGGTGTAGTAGATGAAGGTTTAAAAGTATTTGATATAATAATGGAAACTGAGTTTGGGACAACTTATAATTCTTACTTAATAAAGGACGAAAAAACGGTTTTATTTGACACAGTAAAAGCAAATTTTAAGGATGAATTTTTAAGTAATTTATCAGAAGTTACTGATATAGCTAAAATTGACTATGTTGTAGTCCATCACACAGAGCCAGACCATGCTGGTAGTTTAAAATACTTATTAGATTTAAATCCTAATATAGAAGTTTATTGTACTAAAGCTGCTAAATTATACTTAGATGGTCAAATAAATAGACCTTTTAATTGTCATGTAATAAAAGATGGTGAAGTTTTAAATATTGGTAAGAGAAATCTTAAATTTATAACTGCTCCATTCTTACATTGGGTTGATACAATGTTTACTTACATTGAAGAGGACAAGACTCTTTTAACTTGTGATGCATTTGGTTGTCACTTTGCAAGTGTTGATGCAGAAGTGGTAAACAGTGAAGATTATCTAAAATCAGCTAAACATTACTATGATTGCATAGTTAAGCCATTTGCTAAGCACGTTTTAAGTGCTATAGATAAGGTTGTAGGAATGAACATAGAATTTGATACTATATTGACTTCTCATGGTCCAATGCTTACTAAAGACCCAATGGCGGCTGTAAAGAGATATGTTGAGTGGTCTACAGAAGCTATTAATACAACTAATCAAAATCAAGTTTCTATATTCTACTTATCAGCTTATAGCAATACTTTAGAAATGGCTAAAAAGATAAAAGAAGGACTTGATAAAGAAGGTGCAAAAGCTGAATTATATGATTTAGAAAATATGACATTGACAGAGATGCATGATACATTAGTAGTATCAAAAGTAATACTGTTAGGTTCTCCAACTATAAACAAAACAATGGTTAAACCTATGTGGGATTTATTCTCTGTTATAGACCCAATGGCTAATCAAGGTAAGATAGCAGGAGTATTTGGTTCATTTGGTTGGAGTGGTGAAGGTATAACTATGGCTGAAACTTTACTTAAAGCTATGACATTCAAAATGCCTGTAGAATCTCTTAAGAAAAAATTCTTCCCTAGTGAAGAAACATTAAACGAATGTATGGAATTTGGTGCAAAATTTGCAAAATTAGTTAAATAGTTATTTTTATTTAAATGACATATATCTATAGTCCATCATTCAAATTATATAAAAAACTTATATTAGAGTTTTTATCTTATAGAACAAATTAAAATGAGGTAGCTATTTTAGCTACCTCTAATTTTATATACTATTTATTTTTATTAGACACGCTGACTTTTGTTCTTCCTAACTTCTCTCCATGATAGTTCTCCCCTATCAAGAGCTTTTATAAATATTTCCGCAGAAGCTAGATTTGTAGCTATTGGAACGTAGTACACATCACAAAGTCTTATCAAAGCTTGTATATCTGTTTCATGAGGTTGAGATGTAAGTGGGTCTCTCAAAAAAATAACTAAATCTATCTCTTGTGTCACTATTAAAGAACCTATTTGCTGGTCTCCGCCTAAAGGTCCAGATGCCAATCTAGTAATCTTTAATTCTGTTTCATCCATTATTCTTTTTCCTGTAGTTCCAGTTGCATATAGTCCATATTTTTTTAAAATCGCTTCATAACCTATACAAAATCCTACCATAGTATTTTTCATTTGGTCATGTGCTACTAATGCTATATTCATTCTACTCAATCTCCTCAATTTATGTTTAGAAGTCTTACACTTAGAAATTTATTTTCTTTCTTCTCATACAAACATTTAGTACTAATCCTAAATTGGCTAAAGATGTTAATAGTGAACTTCCTCCATAACTTACAAAAGGTAATGTTACTCCTGTTACTGGAATTAATGCAACAGTCATAGCAATATTTTGGATTATCTGGTAAGCAAACATACCCATAACACCAACTACAATGAGGGTTCCATAAAAATCCTTAGCATCTCTTGCAATTGCTAAAATCCGTAATAGAAATATTGCAAATAAGATTATAAGCACTGCCATTCCTATTACACCAAGTTCTTCACCCACAACAGCAAATATAAAGTCACTGTCTTGTACTGGTAAGAAATCTTCTTGGTTCTGACTTCCATTATATAGACCTTTTCCAGTCATACCACCAGAGCCTATTGCTATCAAAGATTGCATAACCTGATAGTTTCCCTTTAATGTTATATCTTCTGGATTTAGGAAGGCTTCTATTCTTACTTTTTGATGGTCTGCCATCATTAAATACATCAATGGCATTGATACCAATAGTATTATTATTCCTCTTTTTATTAGCTTAGAACTAAGACCTGTTGTAAACAGCATTGCAAATACCATACAACAAAATACAATTCCTGTTCCTAAGTCTGGTTGAGCAAGTAGTAATCCAATAAATGGAAGAGAATAAACTACAACAGGTATAACTTCTTTTAATGTATTTAATTTATCCTTTTTTGTCTCAAGTATCTTTGCATAACTAAGTACAAATGTTAATTTGACTATTTCAGATGTTTGCAAATCAAGTGGACCTAAATTTAACCAAGACCTTGCTCCAGCTCTTTCTACACCAATTCCAGGTAATAAAACAAGAGCTAATAAAACAAGGCTTATTATATAAAGAGCTTTATAGTACCTTCCTAGAAGATTATAGTCAAAAAATAGTATGACTACAATCATTCCTATTCCAAGCACAAAAGCTAGTCCTTGCTTAAGTAATTGCTCATATGAACCTGTAGAATTAGCATGTGTTGCACTACTAAGTATAACAAGTCCAAAAATAAAGATAGCTAATACTGTAACTATAAGTTTCCAGTCTAACTGTTTTATCAACTTAATTGTCGACTTATAATTAATATTGATTTTTTTCAAAGAATCACCGTCTTTCTATCTTTAAACACATAATTAAATAAAAGGGGCATATACCAATAAGGATATCCCCCTTTTAAGCACTAATTACATACATCTATCTTTAATATTCTTTAATGGTATATTAGCAACTAATGCAGATACAGGTTTGTCATCATGTTCACCTCTGCATTTAGACATTTTTATTTCAAGGCCATCTTCTTCTATTTCTGCATAGTTGGCTATTACTTTTAAAATATCTGTTTTTATCATCTCTAAAAGTTGTGGTGAACAATCTACTCTATCATGAACTAAAACTAGTTTTAACCTCTCTTTAGCAACAGATTTACTAGTTTTAGCTTCGTTAGAAAAAACTCTAAATAAATCTAACACAGATGTATCCTCCTTTGCTACTTAGCCATGCTAAACATTTTTTTTAGTCTACCAAAGAATCCATCTTCAACTTCAAGTTCAAGTAGAGGAACTTCTTCATTTAGTATCCTTTTTGCGATATTTTTGTATGCTTGACCAGCAAGAGATTTTGAATCAAGTATTGCTGGTTCCCCTTTATTTGTTGATATAATTATACTCTCATCATCAGGAACAAGACCTAATAAATCTATTGCTAGTATTTCTATTATATCTTGTTTGTCCATCATGTCTCCACGCTTAACCATATCATTTCTAATTCTATTTATAACTAATCTTATTTCTTTTATTTCATTTGCTTCTAATAGACCTATTATTCTATCTGCATCTCTTACTGCTGATATCTCTGGATTTGTAACCACGATAGCTCTATCTGCACCTGCTATTGCATTTTTAAATCCTTGTTCAATACCTGCTGGGCAGTCTATTATTACATACTCGAAAGATTCTTTTAATTTTTCACATAGGTCAACCATTTGCTCAACTGATACAGCATTTTTATCTCTAGTTTGTGCTGCTGGTAATAAATATAGATTATCAAATCTTTTGTCTTTTATTAGAGCTTGCTTAAGCCTACAAGTTCCTTCAACAACATCTACTATGTCGTAAACTATTCGATTTTCAAGACCCATTACTACATCTAAATTTCTAAGTCCAATATCTGCATCTACAACTACAGTTTTTTTATTTTCTAGGCTTAGCGCAGTTCCTAAGTTTGCTGCGGTAGTAGTTTTTCCAACTCCACCTTTACCGGATGTTATAACTATAACTTCGCTCATAATACTACCCCCTATTTTTCTTTCTATTTGTCCAACTTTGACAAATAGCTTTCGATTACAATTCTTCCATTACTCACAAAGGCTATTTCTGGGCTAATTTCTGATTCAATTTCATAATTTTCTTCATCATCTGGAGCTTCTGCAATATTATCTGCTATTTGCAATATTTTTGGATTAAGATTTCCAGCAACAACATAGGCAAACTCATTACCCTCTGAACCTGCATGCACAAAACCTTCTATTTTACCCATTACAAAAACATTTCCTCCTGCTACAACCTTAGCGCCAGCATTTATATCTCCCATAACAACTGTATTTGATTTTGAAATGACCTTTGAACCAGGTCTCATATCATTTAATATGACTACATCACCTTCAAATTCAATATTTTCACCAGATCTTAGGGTATTGACATATTTTGTTTGAAAATTATTATCTTCTTCAATTTTTTGATCTTCAACAAATTCTACATCAAATCTAGAAGTAATTCCTTCTTTTAATTCTAAAATCTCCATGTCAGTCAAATAATCACTGTTAATTTTACTAATTTTAGCACCATTAAAAAAACCAACATATGCTTCCAATTTGTTTATTATATTTTCTTGTATTTCTTCAAATGGAGCTTCTCTTTTTATATTTACTATTATCCCTCTTTTATTACCCTTGAACTCTACTAGTTCTTGACTACAAATTTCTCTTAAAGACATAACAACCTCCAGAGTGATATATCATTTATATTCTTCAAATGCGCTTTAAACCCTTTTATTTTTTCTACATAAAGCTAAAGTTTATAAATGGATTTAGCTTATCTATTGATTTGTGACTCGAAATTTATATTTTCGTCAGAAGAATTATTAACATCATCCGTCTTGTTGTCTTTTTTGCCATTAGTTGGCTCTAATCCCATATATGTTCCAATAACTTCTCTAGTTGGTAAAAGTGAGAATACACTTGAATCCCCTTGAGGAATTACACATACAACAGCTATTTCTGGGTCATCTGCTGGTGCAAATGCAACAGTCCATGTAAAAGAACCATAATCTGCTTTAAACTTATCTATTTGGTCATCTGTTATTTTTGGATTTAATTCTTTTATAGCTTTTCTTAAATATGAAGAATTCACTTTATCAGTATCCTCTAATTTAACTTTTACTCCATCTTCTAATTCTTCTTCTAATTTCTTTCTTTCTTCGTCTTTTAAATCTTTATTTTCTAATTTTTTCTTTATTTCTTTTTCTTTAGCTAATGAAAGTTCTTTTTCTTTTTCTGCCTTCATCTTATCAGCCATTTTAATTGCATCATTTAGATTAACATTATAAGATGACATATGACTCTTTAAATATTCATATTCATTATCTGTAGGTATTTTACCACTTTTCTCAGCTGTACCAGTCTTTGCTGCTACATCTATTGGGAAATCAGCAAAAGCACTTTTTGCTGTACCTTGTCTAGCAACCAATTTCATACCTTTTGTTAGTTCCTTTAGATTATCAGGATTTTTGAAAGCTATTTTTTCCACTTTCTTTTGGTCATTGATTTTTACTGATGAATAATCACTTGAAACAGCTCTATCAACTACAGATAATTCTACTAAATTACCTCCATTTGCTATAGCAGCTACGTATCTTGATATTTGAGCTGGTGTATAGGCATTTTCACCTTGCCCTATAGCTAAGTTGAATGTATCAGCAGTACTCCATTTTGCAAAGTTAAAGTAACTAAATACTGCCATATCTGCTACATCTTCCACTCTATTTTCTTTAACGTCCAATTTTTTCAATCTATTCATTGTTTCTACTCTACCAGGAGTTTTCTTTTCAGCTGCCCAACTTACAATTTCATCGATTCTTTTTTCGTATTCTTTAGGATTTTTATCTCTAGTTATATCAACAAAGTCATTGGCCATTTCTCTATCTAAAGCTGATTTTAACAATGCTTGTGTTGATTTTAATTTATCCTCTGTACTAGGCACCTTACCTGCTCTTTCTTCTACTTCGTCTTCAAGCCCAGTATTTTCATCTAATCCAAATAATTTTGCATACTCAAGTATCTTATTTGCATTCATATCTATGCCAATACTTTTTCCATCTGGCCATGTCTTACCTGTACCAATAGTTGCCATGTATATGTTACAAGACTCTTGTATAGCTTTATATAAATTTGTCATACCATGATTTCCTCTACCATGGTTCCACACATAGTCCCCAAATGATTTTTTCCCTAGCATAATAACTCCAGGGTCATTTATAGTGAAATTTGGATTTAGGCCATTTTCTAAAGCTGCCATTGAGGTTACCATCTTAAATGAAGAACCTGGCTGGAATTCCCCTTGTGTAACCAAGTTTAATAGTGGACTTCCTGCTAGTAAGTCATTTGGATTCTTTGGTTGTAGTGCTTTATAGTCTTCTGTAGAAATACCTTTTGCAAATTTATTTGGGTCATAGTCAGGATAACTTGATGAAGCTAAAACTTCTCCATTTTTAACATCAATAGCTATAAGAGCTGCTGATTGTGCCTTTCCTGCATATGCACTAATTGGCTTATCCCCAAACTTACTTTTAAAAGTACCTCCTTTTGAAGCAACTTCTATTATCTGTTTCAATGCATTATCTGAAACCTCTTGTAAATCTTTATCTAATGTAAGGTATACAGTATCTCCTGATTTAGGTTTTTTAGATTCAATCTCTTTGCTGATTCTACCCAATGCATCAACTTTAACCATTTTATAACCATCAGTTCCTCTTAGCTTGCTTTCATTACTTTTTTCTACTCCTGCAAGACCTACCATATCTCCTGTTTTATATCCTTTTTGTAGATATGATTCTATTTGAGTTGATGGCATTTTTCCTACATACCCTAACATATGTGAAGCTAAAGTTCCATTAGGATAATATCTCACTGGTTCAACTGCTACTGAAACACCAACAAGGTCCATAGCACTTTCTTCAATCTGTGCAATGGTAGTTTCTCCTACATCTTTTGCAATTGTTACTGGATTATATTGAGAATATCCTTTTGATTTTATTAAGTCTCTTACAACCATTATTTTTCTTGCATCTTCATTACTTAAACTTTTATCAATCTTAAATGCATCACTATTTCTTACTTTTTCAAACGCTTTTTCAGCACTTAAATTAGTCTCTTTTATTTTATAACTGGCCAACCAATCTCTCTTATCTCTCTCTGCTGTAAACATCCATTTACTAACTAAAATAGGAGGATAGTATCCATTTTCATTTAGTTTTGCTTGTAATTTTGTTGCATCTAGCCTTTTATCTTCTTGAGACAAGATTCCTGCTGATATAAGTTTATCTACCAAGTAATAAAAACTCTCTTTAGCATTATAATCACTTGGTATTCCATTTTCTGATTTATATTCTCTAATCTCTCTGTCATATGTATAATAGTACTTTCCATTTTCTACATATATAGGAAATTCATCTACATATTCTTCACCATTTTTCTCAAGTAAATTTATAAGCTTCAATGATATTTCATTTGCTCTTGAACGCTTATTAGCATCTTTTTTATTAATATCGTTACCTGAAACCTGAACCGTAAATAAATTTTTATTTCCTGCTAG
Source organism: Clostridioides sp. ZZV14-6154 (assembly GCF_020657785.1). NCBI lineage: Bacteria > Bacillati > Bacillota > Clostridia > Peptostreptococcales > Peptostreptococcaceae > Clostridioides > Clostridioides sp. ZZV14-6154. Next base: position 1,242,332 of record NZ_JAGWCY010000001.1, read on the forward strand.
CAATCTTCCATATCTGTCTTTTATTTCTCCTCTTGGAGCTTCTATTGCCAATTTTTTATATGTTTTATTTTCAGCTAACTCATTGTAGTATTCATATTTAAATGTAGTCATGTAGACTATTTTTACTAAAATAGCTAAAAATATCAAACTTATGACTATTTTCATTATTTTCAATCTATCAACTTGTTTATTTTCTTCCATGAAATCACCAACTAATCTTCTTTAAGTTTTAAAACTGCTCTTTTAGACAAGCGATATATTATTAAACCAATTAAACTATTCACTATTGGTGCTACTAGTAGACCCTTTACTAAAAGTGTTGATATGCTATAGCTTTGATAGATTATACTAGATGTACCTATATTGACAATTGAATCAATTAAACTTCCTATTAAAACCAAAACGAAAGTAATAATATAGCTACCTTTATATAGTTGATCCCTCATGTGCCCAATCGCATATGCAATAACAAACAAAACTAATGCATTTACACCAAGAATTCCACCAATGGTTATGTCCTTAATAAGCCCTATTATGGCTGCTATAATTCCACCCTCTAATTCATCCAAATAAAGAGAAATTATAGTCACATATATAAGAACTAAATTAAAACTTATACCAAAAATATTTATATAATTTGTTATACTATTCTCTATAGTCATAACCACAATACCCAATAGACAAAGTAAAACTTTTTTCATTGTTTTTTATCCCCTTTATCCTATATTTCTTGGTTCTATGACTACAACGTCATCTATATTCTTAAAATCAACATAAGGTTTTACAACTACATATTTTAGTGATTTATCTTTATCATCAATTACCTTTTCAACCTCACCAATTGGTATGCCTTCTGGGAAAAATCCAAGACCAGATGTTGTTACTATATCTCCTTGAATTACATTATATGATGAATCAAACATATAACCTTGTAAGTAGCCTTTACTATTATAACTATCCTTATTGTCTAAAGTAGTATTTTGAGTAATCGCGCCTTTAGCACTAGCATTTTTTGCTAATTTAAAACTTACAGATGATTTAGAATCTAATAGTGAAATTGCCTTACTATAATCGTTAGAAACTTCATAAACTATACCAACTAGACCACTGCCATTCATAACTATACTTTCTTTTTTTACACCTGAATTTTTTCCCGCACCTATTATAAAACTCTCATACCAATTTCCATCATTTTTACCTACAACACTTGTAGAGATACTTGTTGCTTTATATTTTTCCTCTACAAAGTTAAGTGTCTTCTTTAATTCTTCTAATGATTCTGTCTTATCTAATTTGGTATTCAAGGCTATAACATCTTTTTTAAGTTTTTCATTTTCTGATTCTAATTTTTTTACCTTCTCAGAGTTATCTCTATAATTTAAGATATCTTTAAAACCATTTTTTATAAATGAAAATCCATCATTTACTCCTTTTCCTACACTTGTAATAGCATCTGATGCTATTCCTAAATTTACTGGGCTTCCATTTGAAAACTTACCAATTGATATACCCACAATTCCAATTAAAGTGATAGCAACTACGCCCGTTGCTATCACTTTAACATTAATCCTTTTTTTCTCATTTTTATTCTTGTCAAATCTCAAGGCCATCACCAACTTCTAATTTTTAGCATTCATCATTAATACTTTTTCAAAAATTTCTTGGTCTTCAACAGATTTTCCTGTTCCAAGTGCAACACAATCAAGAGGAGCTTCTGCTATTTGAACAGACATTCCTGTCTCTTGTGTAATAAGTTTATCAAGGCCTCTAAGCATAGCTCCCCCTCCTGTTAGCATTATTCCGTTTTCCATTATGTCTGATGCTAATTCTGGTGGAGTTTTTTCTAATGTAGATTTTATAGCATCTACTATTGAACTCACAGGCTCTTTTAATGCTTCTCTAACTTCTGTAGAACATATTTCTATTGTTTTAGGTAATCCTGATATTAAATCTCTACCTCTTATTTGCATATTTATTTCTTCATCATCTTTAAATGTAGATCCTATGCTAATCTTAACATTTTCAGCAGTTCTTTCACCTATCATAAGATTATATTCTTTTTTTACATAGGCAACTATAGACTCATCAAATTCGTCTCCACCAATTCTTATAGATTTAGCAGTAACAATTCCTCCTAGAGATATTACAGCTATTTCTGAAGTACCTCCACCGATATCAACTACCATATTACCTTCTGGTTCTTCAACCTTTAATCCAGCTCCTATAGCCGCTGCCATTGGTTCTTCTATAAGGAACGCATCTTTAGCACCAGCTTGTCTTGCAGCTTCTTCTATAGCTCTCTTTTCAACTTCTGTAACTCCAAAAGGAACACATATAGCTATTCTTGGACTTACAACACCTTTTTTGTCAGCTGCTTTTTGTATAAAGTAACTAATCATTGATTGAGTTATATCAAAGTCAGCTATTACTCCATCTTTCATTGGTCTTATAGCCACTATATTTCCTGGTGTTCTACCTATCATTTTTTTAGCTTCTTCACCTACTGCTAAAACTTCTTTACTGTCATCTCTTATTGCAACAACTGAGGGTTCTCTAACAACAATACCTTGTCCTTTTATGTAAACTAATGTATTTGCAGTCCCTAAATCTATTCCCATATCCTTTGTCATCTTGTTAAAACTAAAAAAACCTCTTTTTTCTTTCTTTTTTTCCTTAGCCATGATTTTACTCCTTCCTACTAATTAAGAATCATGTTTAAAACATTCTCCTACTATTTTATCACATATAAAGTCAAATTATCATATTTTCTTTAAAGCTAAAGTATAATCCATCTCCAATTATTATATGGTCAATTATTTCAATCCCAATTATTTCTCCACATTTAATAAGTCTGGATGTAATATTTTTATCTTCCTTTGATGGTTCTACACTTCCTGAGGGGTGATTATGCATCACTATTATTTTACTTGCACTTCTCTTTATAGCTTCTTTAAAAACTTCTCTAGGATGGACTAATGATGAGTTTAAAGTCCCTACAGATACATCTACATCAGATATTATCTCATTTTTTGTATTTAAAAGAACTGCCTTAAAAACCTCTTTTTTCAAATACCTCAGACTATTCATATAATATTTATGTATATCCCAAGGATTTTTTATTTTATACTTCATAGGTTTAAAACTAGCTACTCTAAAGCCTAGTTCTAAAGCTGCTTTAATTTGGGCTGATTTTGACAATCCAATTCCATCTATATTACACAGCTCCTCTATTGTCATTTCTTCTAAATGTCTAATACCCTGAATATCTCTATTTATTATATAGTTAGCTAACTCGATGGCGTTTTTATGTTTGTTACCAGTTCTTAAAAGTATAGCCAACAATTCAGCATTTGATAAGCTTTTTACTCCTTCAGCAAGCATCTTTTCTCTGGGTCTTTCCTCTAGTGCCATTTCTTTTACCTTAATGGTTGAATTAAATGACTTTTTCAGATAAATCACACTCCATAAAAAAGATTTATATTAAAATGTTCCTTTAGCAAGTCACCTAACCTTGAAATTGGAAGTCCAACTATATTAAAATAATCTCCTCTAATTTCTTCAACTAGCAAGGCTCCATATCCTTGTATTCCATAAGCTCCTGCTTTGTCAAATGACTCTTTAGTTTTCAGATAATCCTCAATATCTTTTTCTGATAACGTTTTAAATTTTACATCGCTGATTACATAGTCAATTATTTTTTTATCTCTGCACAAGTTTATTAAGCTAATACCTGTTATGACTTGATGCTCTCTTCCAGATAGTCTCCTTAACATGTCTCTTGCACAAGACTCATCTTTAGGCTTTCCTAAAATAGCATTATCTAAAACAACAACAGTATCAGCTCCAATAACAACATCTTCCTTATGTTTAGATGCTACAGACATACTTTTTTCAAAAGCTAATCTCATAACTAAATGTTTTGGTGCTTCACCTTCCAATATAATCTCATCAATTTCACTTTTAATTATATCAAATCTTACATTTGTATTCTCTAGAATTTCTTTCCTTCTTGGAGAGGCTGATGCCAAGATTATATTCATTTATTCACCTCATTTGTACGTAATTTGTACCTATTTAGTCTATCACTATATTGTAAAAAATTCAACAGAAATGTCGAACCTTTTTTGTTACACTATTGTTATATTTATTACCAATAAAATAAATATACATAAAATAGAGGTATGGAAATTATTCCATACCTCTGTTTTATGTACTCATTAGAGATATGGAAATTATTCCATATCTTTATTTTGTCCATATTACAAAATTTTAATAGCTTTCTTTGGACATTTTTCCATACATAAATGGCATCCTACACATTTGTCTGCATCTACCTTATGTTTTTCTTTTAATTCACCTTCTATTGCATCAAACTTACATTGTTTTTTGCACACTGTACATCCTACACAAAGTTCTTGGTCAATAGTAACTTTCTTTCTCTTAGCTATATCACCTGAAATTACTTTTGTAGGGCATTTTTCTACACATTGCATACAACCTACACACTTGCTAGGGTCTATTTTAGCTATTTTGTTTTCAAATATTATTGCATCAAATTGACAAGCTTTTACACACATTCCGCAACCAATACATCCAGCAGTACATTTTTCTTTAACAGCTTTACCAAATTCTTTGCTATTACATTCTACAACTATTGATTGGCTTTCTGGTTTTGTAATTATTATACCCTTAGGGCATGCTTCTTTACATTTTCCACAATTAACACATTTTTCTTCATCTATTACTGCTACTCCATCAACTATAGAAATAGCATCAAATTTACAAACAGTCTTACATGTTCCAAGACCTAAACATCCAAACTTACACATTTTAGCTCCTGAATTTAAAACATTTGCTGCTCTACAATCAGATATTCCTTCATACACATATTTATCTTTTGCGCTTGAACAAGTTCCTTTACAAATAACTTTTGCTACTTGTTTTTCACCTGCTTCAGCACTTACTCCCATTATTTCTCCAACTTTTACACCAACATCTGCTCCACCTACAGGACAACCATTAACTGGTGCTTTTCCTTCAACTATCGCACTTGCAAGACCTCCACATCCTGGAAATCCACAACCACCACAGTTAGCACCTGGAAGTACTCCTAGTATAGCTTCCACTCTTTCGTCTACTTCTACAGCAAACTTTTTAGAAGCAAAATCTAATACTATCCCGAAGATTAAGCCCATAATTCCTAAAACTACTACAGCCGTAAGTATCACTATTTTCACCCCTCTTTTTTATAGCTTTATAAGTCCTGTAAATCCTAAGAAAGCTATTGACATTAAACTTGCTGATATAAGTGTTATAGGGAAACCTTTAAACGCTTCTGGTATATCAGCTAATTCTAGTCTTTCTCTTATACCTGCGAATATTACTATTGCTAAAGTAAATCCTGCTCCTGCTCCAAATCCGTTTATTATTGTTTCTACTAAGTTATAACTTTTTTGAACATTAACTAGAGCTATACCAAGAACTGCACAGTTTGTAGTTATAAGAGGTAAGTAAACTCCTAATGCTTGATATAAAGATGGACTCATCTTTTGAATTACCATTTCAACGAACTGAACTATAGAAGCTATAACTAAAATAAAAGCTATTGTTTGTAAAAATTCAGTTCCAGTCTTTACTAATAAAATTTGTATAAAATAAGTTATAATTGAAGCTAGAGTTAGAACGAATGTAACTGCAACTCCCATCCCTACTGCTGTATCAACTTTCTTAGAAACTCCTAAGAAAGGACATATACCCAAGAACTGAGATGTTATAACGTTATTAACAAGAACGATACTTAAAAATAAAAGTATTAAATTCATTTATTACACCTCCACTACGCTTTTTTACTTCTTAATTTATTAAATCCTGCAAATAAGAATCCTAATGTTAAGAATGCACCTGGTGGTAATATAAATATTAATACTGGTTGGAAAGATGCTCCAAATAAAGTCATTCCAAATAAACTACCATTTCCAAGTAATTCTCTAACTGCACCTATTATTGTAAGTGCAACAGTAAATCCAAGACCTTGACCTACACCATCAACAATTGAAGCTAGTGGACCAGTTTTAAAAGCAAAACTTTCTGCACGAGCTAGTATTAAACAGTTAACAACTATTAATGGTATATATATACCAAGAGCCTTATCAAGAGCAGGAACATATGCTTTTAAAACCATTCCTACTATTGTAACAAATGTAGCTATAATTACTACAAATATAGGTATTCTTATCTTATCTGGTGTAATTTTTCTTATTAAAGATATAACTAGATTTGCACATATTAAAACTGCTGCTGTTGAAAGACCCATACCAATTCCATTTATTGCTGAAGTTGTAACGGCTAGTGTTGGACACATACCTATAACTTGCACAAATGTTGGGTTCTCATCTATTAGCCCATTTTTAAATACTTTAGCTAAATTCATAATTAACCCTCCTTATTTATTAAGAGCACTATTGAAAACATCTATCGCAGCATTTACTCCTGTAGTAACTGCTGTAGATGTAATAGTTGCACCTGATATTGCTAATATTTGATTCTCTGCTGTTGTACTTCCTTTTGCTACTTCAAGAGGTTCAGCAGTTTTTCCTTTGTATTGACCTTTAAATGCATCATCCTTAGCTTTTGCTCCAAGTCCTGCTGTTTCTGTCATATTACCAATATCAACACCTGTAACTTGGCCATCAGCTGATATACCTACCATAACTTCAATTTCTCCACCATATCCACTTGGTTTAGCTTTTAAAGTATATCCTACTACCTCAGAACCATCTAATCCTTCATAGACCTCAGCTATAAGACCATCTCCAAGGTCTTTATAAGTACTTTCCTTCATTTCCTTAAACTCTTTTGCTTCTGGAAGTACTGCTTTTCTAAGTTCATTGTTTGCTTGTATGTTTCTTTGTTCTATTACTGGAGCTGTAACTTGATTTGTAGCTCCAAGTGCTAATGAGGCTATTGCACTTATAGCAAGTAAAGTTCCACCTAGTCTTACCATACTATTCATTATTTAGCCACCTCCCCAAACACTCTGTTTCTAACAAACTTATCTATAAGTGGTGCAAGACAGTTTACTAGTAGTATTGAGTAAGATACACCTTCTGGATATCCACCATACATTCTTATAACAGTTGTTATAAGACCTGCTAATACAGCATATATGATTTGACCTTTTTTAGTCATAGGCGAAGTTGTATAATCCGTAAGCATGAAGAATCCACCTAACATAAGGCCTCCAGCAAACAGTTGATATATTGCAAAATTTATATTAAATCCACCTAAAAGGAATGTTAATATAAATACAGTTGCTATGTAAAATACTGGGATAACATAATTTATTATGCCTTTATACATTAGGTATACTCCACCTAATAATAATAATATTGCTGATGTTTCACCTATACATCCACCAATATTACCAATCATCATATCAGCAAGGCTGATTCCATTACTAGAAAGGTCAGCTAATCCTGCTGCTCCATTTTTCAAAAAACTTAATGGTGTTGCTGTAGTAACTGCATCTAAATTTTTACCTATCCAATTAACACCTGGTTGAGTCCAAGCAGTCATTGCTACTGGAAATGATGCTAATAAAAATGCTCTTGCAGCAAGTGCTGGATTGACAAAGTTACATCCAATTCCACCAAATACCATTTTAACTACTAATATTGCAAATATTCCTCCTACTAGACACATCCACCAAGGAAGTGATGCTGGTACGTTAAATGCTAATAATAATCCTGTTACAACAGCTGAAAAATCTCCTATAGTACTTTTATGCTTCATAAGTTTTTGATATAAAAATTCAGTACCTACTGTACCAAGTATACAAAAAAACATAGCACTCAATGCATTAAGTCTAAAGAAGTATACTCCTGCTACTGCTGCTGGAAGGAGTGCTATAATAACTTGTTTCATTATATATGAAGTATCTTCATTACTTCTCACATGAGGAGAAGATGATACTATCAACTTATTTTCCATCGTTTTTCCCCCTTAACTTTCTTTATTTCTGAGCAGCTTGCTTTCTTCTCTTTGCTCCTATTTCTCTTTTTGCTGATCTTATAGATTGAAGTAATGGTCTTCTTGCTGGACAAATAAATGAACAAGACCCACATTCTATACAATCCATAGCTCTATGATATTCAGCTGTGTCATAATCTTCCTTCAAAGAATATGCACTTATGAAAAGTGGTTGTAAGAATGATGGACATACATCTGTACATCTTCCACATCTTAAACAATTTTGAACATCTGGTGTACGTGATTCTTCTTCATCTAAACATAAAATTCCTGAAGAACCTTTATTAGTTGCTATTTCAATAGTATATTGAGTCATACCCATCATAGGTCCACCCATTATAACTTTACCAACTTTTTTACCTTCTTTAAAACCACCACATTGGTCTATTATTTCTGAAACTAATGTACCAACTTTTGTTATTAGGTTTTTAGGTTCTTTGATACAACTACCTGTTATTGTAGTAATTCTTTCTACCAAAGGCATCCCTGTTTTAATAGATTTAGCTATTTGAGCTGCTGTGGCAACGTTGTCAACAACTGCACCTGCTGCTATTGGCAATCCGCCTGATGGAACTTCCTTACCTGTACACGCATAAATAAGTTGTTTTTCTGCTCCTTGTGGATATTTCACTTGAAGGCCAACAACTTCGATTTCACTATAATCTTTAGCTACATTTTGAATTGCTTCTATAGCATCTGGTTTATTTGTTTCAATTCCTATAAATCCTTTTTTAACATCTAATACTTTCATTAATGCTCTTAAACCAAATACAACATCTTCTGGGTTTTCCACCATTAATCTGTGGTCTGCAGTTAAATATGGCTCACATTCTGCCCCATTTAATATAACTACTTCTGCTTTACTATCTGGTGGAGGAGATACTTTTACATGGTTAGGGAATGTAGCTCCACCCATACCTACTATTCCTGCCTCTTTTATGATACCTACTATGTCTTCTTTGCTCAAATCCTCTAACTGACCTTTTGGTTGAACACTTTCATGTAATTCTTCCTTGAAGTCATTTTCTATAACTACACATTGAGCTGAACCACCTGGTACTTCATGTTGTTCAATAGCAATAACTTTACCTGATACTGAAGAATGAACGTTACATGAAACGAAACCTTGCTGTTCACCTATTTTTTGCCCAAACTTTACTTCATCACCAACTTCAACAATAGGTTTAGCTGGTGCCCCTATATGTTGTTGAAGAGGAATGTAAACTATCTTTGGAGCTTGAGCTTTTTCAAGTGCCTTTGTGTTAGAGTACTCTTTTCTATATGGAGGATGTATCCCTCCCTTAAAAGTTAAGAGTTTCATTGTTTTACCCCCTTATCTATAAAAAAACATTTTTTCTGCCTTCTATAAGTATACTATATATATTAAAAAATCTTAACAATTGTTAAAAAAATATCCCTATTTTTATAATTTATTTTATAAATCAATGCCTCTTTATTAAGTTAAAACGAGGAAAAGGATTGTCTTATTAAACAATCCTTTTCCTATAGCTTTCTAAAGTCTAAATTTTCTGTATTTTATTTTATAGAATTTATAAACAAAGAATACTCTTGCATAGATGATAAAAGTAGACTTTTACTTACACTATATTTTTCTTCATTTGCTGCTTTTGAGGCAGTATCAATTTTTTCGTTTATGTTGTTTACATAACCAATTAAATTATCTTTAAATAAACGCATTTCAGAATAATCAATCTTTTCCGCTTCTTTTGATATATTTTGTGATATTGCCTTTCTATTTGTCAAAATAGTATTATATTTTTCCATATCTACATTATTTTCATCATTCGACCAAAAACTTGATTCTTCTTTAAAGTTTGTTATTAATTTATTTAACTCTTTTGATATACTATCTATATAAGCATAATTGCTTGTATATTCTAAAGATAGCATAGGTGCATCTAAATGAGATAAAAACGCATCTGGAAATACTTTTCTTATAGAACTCATATGTTTTCTAACTTCATTTTCATCAAAAGAAGAGTATGTTTGTATTTTTTTTACTCCATCTTTCTCCATAACTGAAAAAGGTATATCGCTACTAACTAATGATGTTTGTATTTTTTTCAAATCATCATCATTATCTATTGCAGCAACTTGGATAGTATATATATCCCATCCTTCAATAGTAGCTAATTTTACTTTTTCTGGTTCCTTAGTATTATTTACTGCTTTTTCTGAACTATTATTTTGATTATCCTTTGAATTGGTTTGCGATTTAGATTTTTTTCCATTTTTTATGGCATTTAATTCATCAGATATATCTTTATAAGTTATATCTGATGAACTATTTAGAAATGGTATTTTAGCTGATATATACTCTAACATCTTGCTATCTTTTATTTTTGTATAAGAATAATAGCCAATTAAACATAAACAAGCAATAGTTATTATATACTTACGCACATCTATCTTATGTCTATTATTATTAAATCCTCTGTATATCGTCTTTCTTCTATTCATTAGTTTGTCCCCTCCCAAAATTATATTATTAATAAAGTATATTTTTAAGAGTCTCAATTTATGAATAGAAAACTTATTTATTTTAATTTTTTAATAAAAATTATATCTACTAAGCAAATCTTCTTGCTCCAAGTAATGCTTTAGACCAATATGAAGTAGTCAAATTGTCCACTTTAACCTTATTAGGATTAGTTTGAGTTCCACTACAATGTATAAACTTACTATTGCCTACATATATACCGACATGGTTCGTTGCTCCATCTCCATCAGTATCAAAGTAAACTAAATCTCCTGGTGCATAGTTACCCATAGAAACTGCACTTCCAAATTGAGCTTGCTCTCTAGAAACTCTTGGGATAGAAAGTCCAACTGAGTGTTTAAAAACATACTGTGTAAATCCAGAACAATCAAACTTATCTGGACCTGAGGCCCCCCATTGATATGGTATTCCAATAAGGGTATATGCAAAGTCTACTACTTTTGAACCATTCACAGTCGATTTATCTGAATTTCCAATAGATGAAGAGTTTGAATTACTATTAGATTGGGAATTACTATTAGACGATGAACTAGAGTTTTCTTTTAATCCTTCATTAGTCTCAGAAATATAACTAGAACTTACCCATCCAGTTGTCCCATTTAATAATTTCACTTTATACCATCCATTATTTTTGGCCCTTAGCTCAACAACATCTCCACCACTTAATTTTCCTATTACAGAATAGCTTGTCCCAGGGCCACTTCTTACATTTAAACTTACAGTGGATGTTACTTTCCCCTTCTTGCCTTCAAGCGATACTTCACTAGATTGATTTTTATCAGTGTCGTTATTATTGTTATTAGTATTACTTGAATTAGAATTATTTGTTCCAACATCTTCTGATGTTTTTGAGATATACTGACTACTAGCCCATCCAGTAACTCCATTTGATAGTTTTATTTTATACCATCCATTACTTTGTTCTAATAGCTTTACTACATCTCCATTATTTGCTTTACCAACTAATGAATAGTTTGTACCTGCACCACTTCTTATATTTAATCTAGAACTGACATTTACTTTTCCATTCCCACTAATAGATGTTCCACTTGATGTTGAATTATTTTGGTTTGAAGTACTTCCAGATGAACCACTCGTTGATATGTATTTTGCACTTCCCCAGCCAACAACAGAACTTGATACTCTTACTTTATACCATCCATTAGATTTTTCTAAAATTTCTACAGTTTTTCCCTTGTATAACTTTGCTACTTTGTCACAATCAGCACTTGGCCCGCTTCTTATATTTAAAGCACTAGCTGTCACAACTCCCTTTTCAAGGGCACTTGCATGTATAGAACTAACAGATACTGCTACTGCTCCAATCCCTAAAGCCGTTATAGCTTTCTTCACTACTATCACTCCCCCCAACATATTTTTATAATCATAAAGTCATACCACTATTATCCATTTTTAAGAACTATATTTTAATGATAACTTATTCTATTATTAATTGTAAAGAAATTATAATTATATTCTTAAAATTAATGATTCTTAGGAAGTATTTCAATCCAATAATTATCTGGGTCCGCTATAAAATAAATTCCCATACTTTCATTTTCAAAACATATACAATCTAAGTCTTTATGAAGTTTTTTTGCCTCATCAAACTCTTCAACTTCTAAAGCCAAATGGAACTCATTATCCCCTAAATTATATGGTCTATCCCAATCTCTAAGCCAAGTTAACTCTAATGTATGGCTAGTAATCCCATCTCCTAAATAAACTAGTATAAAACTTCCATCTTCTGCTTCTTTACGCTTTACTTCTTTTAGACCTAAAGCTTTATCATAAAAATTCAAACTTTTTTCTAAGTTAGTAACATTAAAATTGTTATGGCAAAAACTAAACTTCATTTTGAAATCACTCTCCAATTTTTACTTTTTTTATATTATATCATTATTATAACTTTATTTAAATCAAATTAAGTTAAAAATTTGAATAATGCTGTGTAATACCTAAGTAGCATTAAATTATTTAAAAGAATATGTCAAAAAAAGAATAAGTTCTATTAAACACATGAAAAAGTTGTACTCAAGTTATCTTGATTGTGTAAAATAATAGAACTTATTTTTTAAAATTTTTATATTTAATTTTTAATTTTTTCTTTTATAATATAGTTTATTACTTTTTTTCTAATATCTTCAGCACTATAATCTTCCTCTATTTCTATATCTAAAAGTTTTGCTATTGATTTCATATCTTCTCTAGTTTTTGACCTATAGCTTGATATCAATTCATCTTTTATTTTCTCAGGTTCTAAAAAATATTCTTCATCTCCTCTTTTGAAAGTAACGTATTTTTGAGCATATGAATTTCTATTATAGTATATATACCTTGATATTTTTCTTAAAATCTGATTATATGAAAGTCGCTTATTAACATTAAGCTTTAAGTACTCTGAAAAAGCAAATAGCTCTTTTTTTGATTTAAATAATGTTTCTTTTTTGATGGTTCTTGATATCGAAGTTACACTTTCTTGATATGCACACTTTTTTAACATTTTTAAATATACTCTATTAAGACCAATACTTTGATTGAATTTTTTTATATTATTATTAATAACTTTATCCAAATTACCTTCAAAGTATTTTTTTGCTCCTTTTTGTGATACATAACTCTCAAGTTCTTTGTGGGCCATATCAAGTATCATTTTTTTTAAATCTTCTTTATATCCTCTAGACTCCATGATACTCCCTCCCTTAGCTATTTATAGTATATTCAAAAAGTTTAAGAAATGTGAATCTTTCTCGAAATTTTTTACTTTTTATGTATATATTAATTTAAAAGGGGAGATAATAGTAATGTAAAATCAAACATACTCAATCTCCCCCATTTTTAGACCTCTATTACTCCCCCAATAGAGGTCTTTTTTTATTTTATTATTTTTTTATTCAATTCCTTTTAATTCAAAACCTAACTCTGCTATTACTTCTTTTAACTTATCAACTGACACATCATCTTTCATGTCTACAGATGCACATTTATTTTCTAAATCTACATCTAAAACTTCAACACCATCTATATCTTCTGTTAATGCAGTTTTAAGATGATTTACACAGTGTCCACAACTCATACCTTCTACTAATAGTTTCTTTTTCATATCAATTACCTCCTTATACCCTACAAGGGTATTTTATCATACAGTTTAAATTTTTTAAATATAAATTAATCATTTAATTTATTTTGATTCATTTGAGCTTATATCTAAGTTAGAGATTCCCTCATATACATCAAATTCATTTGGAGTAATTTTTCCTTTTAGTCTACTATTGCTTACAATATAGTTGTTTCTAATAGCTAAACTGATAAATGTTGCATTGTCTCTAACATACTTCTGTACAACTTTATATGCTTTCTTTGTTTCAATTTCAGATGCAGAACTTGTCAGTGCAGACATATATCCATTTAACTTATCATCAGTATATCCACTGCTTGCTATTATACTACTTACATCTGGTACGCTCGATAAATTCCACCCTACCAATGCTAAATCGTAATTTTTAGAATTAAGCGCACTTTCCATTTCTTTATCTGATAACTGATTTATTGTATTGTTTATTCCTATAGCTTTTAGGTTTTCACTTATTATATGTGATGTTTTTAGCCTCTCACTATTATCTTTATTTACTATTATTTTTAAATTCATTTCAGAAAGTCTTTTCTTTACTTCCTCTTTTTCTTTATTTTTTTTATCTTCAGCTTCTTTTTTTACTCTCTCAGCTTCTTCTTGTTCAGCCTTTTTTTGTTCTTCAGCAGTAAGTTTTTTTGTATTTTTTTTAGCTGATTTTTTTTGTTTTTTATCTACTTTATCATTTTTTGTATTCACTGCATTTATATTTGCATATTCTATTTTATTAAGATACTCAATTGCTTTATCTTTATTGTATTCTAAATCTTTCACATCACTGCTATAATATTTTGATTTTGAGTTAAGTGGAAAATTAACAGGAGTTGCATCATCCATATAACCTTCACTAATAATTCTATTTTTATTTATAGAATGTGCAATTGCTTTTCTAAAATTGACATCCTTAAAAAAAGAATTATTGTAATTAAATAATACACATTCATAATCCCTACCTTGATATTTTGTTATATTAAACTCTTTTTCTTGAAATTTGCTCAAATCATTCAGTGTAACATTTGTTATATCACTATCAAGAGCCATAACCATAGATGTTCTAGCATCTTCATTAGGAACCATTCCCACTTTTACATTTTTCATAGCTTTAGGAACTTCTTCATAGTAATCCTTGTTCACAGATAAAATCATTCCTTCTCTTTCTGTATATGATTCTATTTTATATTTCCCATTTCCTATCATATTATTATTTTTGTCATTTACATCTTTTGAATCTAAATGATTTTGAGATACTATTGGAAAAATTAAACTATCAATAGAAAAAGCATATTTAGCTTTAAATTTTATTGTAAAATCTTTATCTGATTTAATATTTACAGAAGCTATATTTTTTGTAAATTCATTATATGGACTTTCTGCACTTTTTTGAATTAAACCAATTGTATAGTTTACATCATTTGAAGTAACAGCTTTTCCATCATGCCATTTTGCATCGTTTAGCTTTATATCTATACTCATTCCATCTTGAGCTATATTGTACTCCTTCACTAACTGAGGAGTTACATTATAGTTTTCATCTATTGTAAACAAACCATCATAGATTAAGTTCATTATGTAGCCAACAGACTTATCAGTATTTGTTATAGGGTTTATAGTCTTAGGAGTCACCATCGTTAAGTTTATATATTTGGCATCTATAGAGCTTTGACTTTTAATACTTGATTCGCTACTACTTTGTTTTGTTTTTGTATTACTACAACCAACTATCATAAGAGTTATAGCTAAAATTACTGTTAAGACTTTTATTTTCTTCATTAGTTTTTCCCCTTCTCGCCATATATCTTATTATAATTTTTATAATTATTTTTTACTTTTTCTACATACTTTGAAGTTTGTTCAAAAGGTATATCATGTAGATTCTTTCCATCTTTACTATATTCGTTATTTTCTAACCATTTCTTTACATTACCTGAACCACCATTATACGCAGCTATTACTAAATCCAATGAACCAAATTCTTTATATAATTTATTTAAATACCAACAACCAATTCTTATGTTAGTTTCTGGGTCAAAAATATCGATATTTTCTAGATTCAGTTCTTCCGCTCCCCAATCTCTAGTCATGTCTAGTATTTGCATTAACCCTTTGGCCTCTTTTTTTGAAACAGCAGAGCTATTAAACTTACTTTCTGCTTTTATGACACTGTAAACTATATTTTCATCTAAATTAAATTCTTTAGAATATTTTTCTACATACTCTGAGTATTTTTTAGGATACAAAAACTTATGTATTATTTTACTTTCCATTAATAGTGCCCCAAATAAGATTATAAAAATAGATAGAATCAATACTTTCTTATTATTCACGCCAATTCTCCTTCATGTATTCAATAAATTTGTATACTTTATTCTCTAATTCAGTTATTGTTCCCGAATTATCTATTATATAATCACCATATTTGGATTTTTCTTCCTGACTCATTTGTGAATTTATTCTGCTAAGTGCTTCTTGTTTACTACAATTATCTCTCTTTTGTATTCGGCTAATTTGTACTTCTTGTTTACAAGTAACCACTAATAGCTTATCTACTATTTCCAAAAATCCACTTTCTACTAATATTGCTGCATCTAATATTACTATCTTTTCGCCTTTTTTTCTGGCTTCTTCTATATCACTTATTATTTTTTCTCTTATTATTGGATGTGTCAGATTATTTAACTCATTAAGTTTTTCTTCGTCATTAAAAACTATTTTCCCAAGAGCTTTTCTATCTAAAGTCCCATCATCCTTTTTTATATTTCGACCAAAATGTTTAAATACTGCTTCTAATAACAACTTATCATCAAATATTTGTCTAGATATAATATCTGCATCCACTATAGTAATGTTAAATTTTCTAAATATATTTGATAGGCTGCTTTTTCCACAGCCTATTCCTCCTGTAAGTCCTAATATCAACATAAAATCACCTACTTTGTCTCATACCACGAACTACCAACATTTAAATCTACATCTAAGTGAACATCCATATTTACAGCATTTTCCATTTCATCTTTTACAATTTTTTTAACTATATCTATTTCATCGTCAATTGCTTCAACTATCAATTCATCATGAACTTGTAGTATAAGTTTTGATTTCAAATTATTTTCTTCTAACTTTTTGTGAACATTTATCATAGCAATCTTTATTATATCTGCTGCACTTCCTTGTATTGGTGCATTCATTGCAAATCTCTTCCCTCTATTTCGCTCCATAAAATTGCTAGACTTTATTTCTGGTATATATCTCCTTCTGTTTAAGATAGTCACAGCATAACCATCTTCACTAGCCTTTTCTACTGTAGTGTCCATAAACTCTTTTATCTTATGATATTTAGCAAAATAACTTTCTATATACTCTTTTGCTTTTGGAACAGGTATATTTAAATCATCCGCCAATCCAAAATCACTTTTACCATATATAATACCAAAGTTTACTGCCTTAGCTGCACCTCTTAGCTCACTAGTTACATCTTCCATAGAAACATTAAAAACTTGTGAAGCTGTTTTAGTATGAATATCTTCATTATGTTTGAATGCTTCTATCATATTTTCATCTTGACTCATATGTGCAAGAACTCTAAGTTCTACTTGTGAGTAATCGGCGTCAACTAGCTTACAATTTTCATCTGCAATAAACACCTTTCTTATTTTTCTACCCATTTCCATTTTTATAGGTATATTTTGAAGATTTGGTTCTGTAGATGAAATTCTTCCAGTAGTTGTTATAGTTTGATTAAATGATGAATGAATTCTATTACTTTCTGGATTTATTATGTTTAGAAGACCTTCAACATAAGTAGAATTCAGCTTTACTATTTGTCTATACTCAGTTATTTTATCGATTATTGGATGTTTATCCCTTAATTTTTCTAAAACATCTGCATTAGTTGAGTATCCAGTCTTAGTTTTTTTGATTATTGGAAGTTCTAATTTTTCAAACAATATAACACCTAATTGTTTTGGTGAATTTATATTAAATGGCTCTCCTGATAATTCATAGATTTCCTTTTCTAGTGTAGAAATTATTTCTTTAAACTCAATGCTTAGGTCATCTAATATACTCTTATCTACTTTTATACCTTCATACTCCATATGTCCTAAAACTTCCACTAAAGGCATTTCTACATGATAAAAAAGACCATCCATACTCATATCGATTAAACTTCTTTCCATCATAGGAATTGTTTCTTTAACTGTGCATATTATTTGCCCCATATACTCAGCCAACTCTTCAAATTCTAAATCTTCGTAGTTCTTAGATTTAACACCTTTACCTAGTAATTCTTCTTTTGATTTAACTTTTTTTGATAAGTATTTCATAGCTATAGCACTACAGTCATATGAGGTAGATGAAGTAGAATCTATTAAATACTCAGCTATTGTTATATCAAAATTTATATTTTCCAAGTTTATATTATATGGCTTTAAAGATATATAATCATCCTTTAAATTATATCCAAATTTCTTGATTTCTTTATTTGAAAGTATACCATCTAATTTTGTCATCTCATCTGAATCTATATAATATATTTTTTCTCCATCTACACTTATAAAGATATATATTATATTTTTTTCAAGTATATTACCTTGTCCTCTAACAGTTTTTAAAATAACTTGTCCTTTTTTATTTACTTCGTCTATAAATTTATCTATATCTTTTAATTTTAATATTTCTATTTTTTCTTCTACTTGTTCAGTATCATCTGAGTCAACCAAATCAACTAATCTTGATAAAAGACTTGTAAATCCAAAATATCTAAACTTATCTAAAAGTTCATCTTTATCATAATCGCCAAAAATCATACTATCTAAATTTACTTCTATTGGTACATCCCTTATAATTGTTGCAAGTCTTTTACTTTGAATGGCTATTTCTTTATTTTCTTCTATCTTCTTTTTTACACTTCCTTTAAGTTTATCTGTATTTTCTATTAAATTCTCTATGCTAGAAAACTCTTTTATAAGTTTTATTCCTGTTTTTTCTCCTATTCCAGGTACTCCTGGTATGTTATCTGACTTATCTCCCATAAGCCCTTTTAAGTCAATAAACTGAGTTGGAGTCATTTCATATTTTTCAATTACAGAGTTAAAGTCATATTCTTCAACTTCTCCTACACCCTTTTTTGTTATAAGAGTAGTAGTCTTATCTGAAGCAAGTTGAATGGCATCTTTATCTCCAGTTACTATGTATACCTTATATCCATTATCCTCTGCTTTTTTAGAAACAGTTCCTATAATATCATCAGCTTCATAACCATCTATTTCTAATCTATTTATTTTAAATTTATCTAAAAGGTCTTTTAGTGGCTGTAATTGCTCCGCTAATTCATCTGGCATTCCCTTTCTTCCTGCTTTATACTCTTTATACTCTAAGTGTCTAAATGTAGGTGCTTTTCTATCAAAAGCTACACTTATATGTGTTGGTTTATATATATCTATTATTTTAAACAACATTGTCGTAAATCCGTATATAGCATTAGTTTTTAAGCCTTCTTTATTATTCATTTCTGGCAAAGCATAAAATGCTCTATTTATTATTGAATTTCCATCTATTATAATTAATTTTTTTTCCAAATTATATCACTCCTAAAGATTCTCTATTTTTGTAACATATATATTATATACCAATATGCTATTATTTAATATTCCCATAATAATAATAGTATATTAAAATTAAATATGTTGCAAACAATATATTTTTTTGCTATAATAATAAACATGACATGACCGAGTGATGGAATTGGTAGATGCAATTAACTCAAAATCAACTGTGTTGATTCATAAGTTTGCGTAAGAAAATGCTAGTATTTATGATATTTTGACAGTTTAATGAGTGTTTTGTATTCAATATTCCTCTTGCATGTTCTCAGAAAATCTGGTAGGATATACAAGTAGTTTGGATTTAAAATATAAGCCGCTGTGGCGGAACTGGCAGACGCATACGACTCAAAATCGTACGGGAAACCATATGGGTTCGAGTCCCATCAGCGGCACCAATAAATTAAAACTCTTTGGTTTAGACTAAAGAGCTTTTTTATTGCCATATTCCCTAAATATTCATTAAAACTTATTCTTTTACTTTCAATATTATGTATGGAAATAAATGATTTTTGATTTGTTTCTAGCTTTTATTCAGTAAGCTTCAACTTATCCAAAATATGCAATTATGACTGCTTTAAAGTAGTCTATATTTTCAATTCGTGTAACATAACCAATTTAAAAATACTCTAGTACATCTGTTTAACAATAGAAATAAAATCACAAAGATTCTTAGACATCCACTTATCTTTATGATAAATGAGTTGAGAAACAATGTTATAGTTTGTAGAATATGGAACCTTAATTAATTCATGCCTTTTTAATTCTTTCTCTACTGCAAGCTCTGGGAGAAGACACAATCCAAGACCACTAAGCACTGTTTGCTTAATTACCTGAATACTCCCTGTTTCAAGAACTATTTTAGGAACTACAGCTGATTCAGATAATTCTTTTTCAAATAGACTTCGATAACAACAGCCCTCCCCTGTTAAAATAAAAGGAATATCTTGAAAGTCTTGAATAGACACATTTTCTTTTAACACTAGTTTACTATCTGGAGCAGATAAAATACATATTGGCTCATCATTTTTCAATACAGAAACAACAGACTTATCAGTAACAGGAGAATCAAGGATAAACGCAACATCAATTGTATTGTCTGCAAGTAATGGAATAAAATCAGATGAATCCAAAGTCTTCAAAAACAAATCAACATCAGGATATTTCTCTTTATATATTTTAATAATTTCAGGTAGTTTAAAAATACAAATAGATTCTGAAGCCCCAATAACAATACGCCCTGAATCAGTGTGGTTTTCATACATATTTTTAATATCAGATGAAAGTAGAATCATTTTTTTTGCATAGGGAATTAACATTTCTCCTTCTCTAGTTAGTGTTACACTTTTTCCTATACGCTCAAAAAGACGTACATCTAATTCTTTTTCTAGTTGCTGTATCTGAGTCGTAATATTTGATTGTGCATAATTAAGATATTCAGCAGTTTTAGTAAAATTTTTGATTTTACTAAGTGTTAAAAAGGTCTTCAGATGTTTTAACTCCATATTTATGACACCTCCAGTATTATCTAAATTTAAGATTGATATAATCTAATCAATCTATTTAACAAATAGTCAAATAAATGTTAGCATATACATATACTAAAAGTCAAATAAAACCAATAATTACAGGAGGCTTATAATGTTAACAAAATCTAATATAATTAAAGAAGTAAATAATATCGAACAACTATACATCTATAAAAAAATAGGAATTATCAATAATAATGTACTAAGTGTTGTTCAAGTGGCAAATAGAAGCTTAGATTTTCATATTCATGAAAAATCAGATGAACTATTTTATGTAATCGAAGGAGAGTTTGAGTTAGAAACTCAAGAAGGATTAACAAAAGTTGAGGAAGGAGAATTTATTATTGTACCCAAAAATACACTACATAGACCTGTAGTTAAAAAACTTACAAAATTTCTAATGGTTGAATTGGATGGAACTCTTAATAAAGAAAACAGTGGCGATTTATATGAAGATTAATCCCTTTAAAAGCATATAGAAATTACTCTGAAATAAAGTACTACAATATTTTTCTTTAAAGCCTATATAATCTTTATCTATAAAAAAGCCACAAAATATAATATATACTTGTGGCTTTTTATAAATTTGTATATATAATTATTAAAGATATCATCTGAAATTATCTTAAAAATCTAAAACTTAAAACGTTAATATTTTTATTGTGATTTTTAATTTTTTATTACAACTTTTTATCCAATTTATTATATACAACTACGCTACAAATAAATTGAAATAAAAGAAGTAACCCAAGCCCAATTAAAACCCATTTACTTATTACCATTACTGAGAATACACTCAATATAGATACTATAAATATAATAATCACTAAAACATAAGACATAATTTGGTTGGTAATACGTCCAGATTTATCACATAACATAACTCTTCTCTCATCATTCATCTCTATTATTTGATTTTCTACCTTTTTCTCATATTCTTTAGCCCTTTCAGGTTTACTCCAATATATATACTGTAGTATCATACATATTCCAGGACCTAAAGATGCTCCAGCAAGTCCCCATATAAAAGCTTCAAATGAAAATTCTGTCAATGTAGCTAATAAAATAAATAAAACTCCAAAAACAAGATAAACAATACCTATATATAATCTGTTCTTTTTCATTTTTACTCCTCCTCATAAATAAATATTTCTTCAATACTCATATCAAAATATCTTGCTATTTTAAATGCTAAAATAATTGATGGGTTATATCTGCCATTTTCTAATGAACCAATAGTTTGTCTTGAGACTTGTAAGGCAATGGCAAGCTCTTCTTGCTTTATCCCTTTCTTTTTTCTTATTTCTTCTAATCTATTTTTCACATTTATCACCTTAAATCATTTCATTTTATGTAAAGTTTACTTTCCATAATTATACACCTATATACGTTTTATGTAAAGTTTACTTTCCATATTTCACAAAAAATAACAGACTATTTTTAGTCTGCTATTTTAAAATTTCATCTTATTTCTCTAGTTTTGAATTTGTTTCTTAATTGGAATCCAAACTTCTACTGTATAATCAGGAGCATTAATATCACCTTTAGGATAAAGTTCTATATCTGGTAAACTAGCATACTCATACCCAGAACTTGGTAGCCATTCAGTAATAATTCTTTTTTGCAATTCCTGTATAGCAGTAGCATTTGGCATTGGAGAAACACATTCAAATACTGCCCATGTACCTGATGGTATAAAATATTCATAAGTATTTTCTAAAGTATGTCTATCTGTTGGTGCAGCAATATAATAGTCTAAGTCCTTTCCATTCATACATGTACTGACTCCAAGTAATCCATAAGGTTCATGATTTATTAATTTCAAAAGTTTTTCAACCATTCCATTTTGTATAGATTTAGCCCATAACTTGGGAACCTTATCAAAACATTCCTCTACAATCATATTCATATGTTCTTTTACTCCAACAATACGAAATCCCTTTTTTTCCACAATACGATATTGCATTTCTACATTTCCCTTTACATAAATAGTTAAGGTTATCCTAGGATATGCTTTTAAAACAACGCCTTTCGCTCTAGCAGCAGATGGAGAAATATTATGTATGTTTTGAAAAGCCCTATTAAAAGATGTAGGCGAATCATAACCATATTTCTCAGACAGCTCTAAAATTTTGATATTACTGTTTTGTAGTTCAAGTGCTGCCTTAGTCATACGTCTACGTCTAATATATTCAGACAAAGGTACTTCTGCAATATATGAGAACATTCGTTGAAAATGGAAGGTGGAACAACATGCAATTTTTGCTGCTTCTGCATAATCCACTCCACTTTCAAGATTGTCTTCAATGTAAGTAATAGCTTGATTTAATTTATTTATCCATTCCATTTAACATTCCCTCCAAGCAAATTATACAGTTTAATAAAATAATATACCTCTCAATCTATGCACAAAATTGTAAGCTTTAAAATACTATTTCAAAAATAGATACAGATTCAGTTTAAAGTATAACATTTACTCATTTAGCTATCAATTTTATATTGGCTTTATATCAAGTCCAATAATTTACATTAATAGTCCTCTTTTACATAAAATTTGTCAACTAATAATGCTAAAATTAAATTATACAACAAAAGAGTTCAAAGACATTATTCTATATAATGTTATTGAACTCTTTATAGAAATTAATTTAAGTAAAACTAAATTAAATATTAAACTGTTTTATATATTACAATATCCAACTATTTTATATTCTTCTGGTATTTTATAATCTTTATCTGGAGTACCTAAATTCCATTTTAACTCAAACATAGTTGCACTTATTATTGTTGCAAAATAAAGCATAACTATACCAATATCTATTTTTTCTTCATATAAATTAGTATGACCATCTTTTCTAACTGCTAAAACTACAACTCCTCCATCAACTATAAATCTCCATGGCTGTCTGTTTAATGTAGATGGAGCTAATCTTGCATAATGGAATGCATCAAGAAGTGCTCTCTCTTCTAATATATTTGTATTTGCATTATTTCCCCACTCATCCATATAAACTACTTCTTCTACACCTAAACGAGAAGAACTATTGTCTGAAACAACTTGCATATCAGATTTTGAATAATTCTCACCAGTCTTTGTAGCATTTAGTACTTTAGTATTGCTTGCATTTTCTCCATATCCAATAGCAATAATTCCTGTTACCTCTTTGTCTGAGTCAATACCAAGTTTATCTAATACCTTTTTGCTATCCTCAAAAGTAACCCAACAAGAGCCTATTCCAAGGTCTGTTACCTTAAAAATTATATTTTCTCCTATGTATCCTGAATTTTCGATGTAATTATCTTTTACTTCAGATAATATTATAATATAACTTGGTGCATCTATCATATTTCCTTTATATCCTGCTATTTTATCTAAATTGTCAAAAACTTCACTTCTATTCATTACTCTTATATCAACTTCTATCTCTGGAACTAGTTTCTTACAAGATTCTGAGTATTTCTTAATCTCACTAAGATACTCTTCTTTAATATCTGTCTTTTTATATTCTCTAACAGACTTTCTATTTAATATGATTGTTTTATAATTCATAATTTTATCCTCCCCAAACTAGTATATTATTAATTATATACCCATTAATGTAATATTTTACGCATTTGCTTAATAAATAATAATTACAATTTTGTAATTATTATTTATTAATAATATTCCACTTTTACATTCATAATGACCAGTTGTGCAAAATCCATTGCCAACCTTCAAATAAAAACATATTATAAAGATAATATAAAATAAAATAAACAAACAAATCTTAACAAAAAATTAAACTTTTTTTACACGAAAGAAGGCTTCCCGTTGTCTTCTTTATTTTTTTACAAAAAAATAGACTGCTTCTAAAATGATTTTACATTTTTGAAACAGCCAAAGTATTTTATAATGACAACTATATTTGAGGATGTGAGGGAGAGTTGTCATTATAAATTTAGGGTAATTATATTATGTTTTAAGCTAGTTCTTTCTATATTTCTATAATACATTACATATATGAATTTTATATGATATTTGTATAAACGACATATGAAATTATATATTTTAATTATATTAAATCTTATTATTACATTTACTGCAACAATACTCATATGTCTCTACATTGTTTGGAATATTTACAAATACAAATTCTTTACAGTTGTCACAATACTTTAGTATAGATATAGTTCCACAAGTGTAACATTCAAATGTCACACACTCCTCACTCTCTTCTATTACTTCAAATTTTTTACTATGCTCACCACACTCTGGGCACTTGCGATTATTTACATTCATAAATACTCCTCCTTATTAGTATAGTTAAAAACATGTCAAAAACTTAATCAAATGTATTTTATATTACTTATTATATATTCTATAATAAATCATATTCCTAGATAATAAAACAAATTAAATAAAAAAAAACCATAAATTTTAAATTTATGGATTAATTCTTGTAATGATAACTCTATTTGAGGATGTGAGGGAGGGTTATCATTACAATAGGGTATTATATTATGGTTTTTAAGCTAGTCTTTCTATACTCTATATAATACATCTGTTATATGAATTTTATATGATTTTTACATAAATATTTTATGAAGTTTAAAATTTTTGACTAATTTTGTCTCTGTAAAAAGTTCTCTAAAAATCCATAGCATCATAAAAAGCCAGCATTTAAGTAAAGTATCATAAAAAAATTTGTTCAACAATCTTAACAAGTTATATCACCTCATTAACAATTATTGACACAAAACTAAACAACCAATCTATAAATTATTCCTAAAACTTAATTTTGATAATTATTGATATACAATTTCTAGATTATCAATCTTATTTTGCATCTCTAAGAAAATTTCCTCAACTGAATTGTCAAATATATTGCCTAAATAAACTCTTTTATCTTTTTGAATGGAATAAGATTTTACACTGCCGTCAGAAGAAATGTATACATGGCTCCATTCTGCACCATATTTTGAAAATCTTTCTCTTATATCTTTAAACCTCATATCTTCTATTTTTATTGCTTTTCCTCTAGCTCCTCTTACTACTGTATGTCCTCTTTTTATTAAACTAGTTATTTTTATATCTTCTTTTAATTTAACATGTATGTTGTCATTCTCTGAATATACATTCCATATTACTTTATGACGATAATCATCTAATTCTCTTATCAAACTTCTTTCAATAGTAAAACTATCTTTAGTTACTATAATTAAATCAAAATGGTCTAGCATATATTGAAATACTACTTTCATATCTTTATTTTTTAGAATATCTTCACCAATAACTTCTATAAACCTACATCCTTTTTCATACATACACTTTAATAAGCTTATAACTTCAGAAAAATATTGAACCCTATTGTCATTACCATCTATCTCTATTGTAAAGTATAAAGGTGTAAGATATACTTTATTTCCTGTTATCTCAAAAACACTTGATAATGTTTGTGCCTCATCTTCAAAGGTTAAATACTCATTATCATAAAACATAAAAAATTCCATAACTTTATCTCTCATATCAGGGATATTTCTGTATCTGTTGGATAATATATCTAATACATCTTTAGTAGTATTTTTCCCATCACATTCTGCTAGTACAACAACTTGCTTCCAACTTAAACTATCCACACTCCCTATACTTTTTTCATATCCATTTGCCTCATCATAAATGGGACCAATTATGATATTTTCTTTTGGCCACATATGAACTCTAGTTCCATCTTTTAATTTTGGATATTTGTTTTTTACAGATTCATAAAATCTACTCATATCACCCATGATTTTTGACTACCCCCTATATTTTAAATATTACATGCTAAAAATAGCATTTTATTTGAATTAATCAAATAATTATTAAAAATTTATAATTGTATCTATTTGATATGGTTTTACATCAATTTTATATATATGTCATTGATGTTTATATACACAAAAAACCTTATTAATTAGACCTTAATGTAATCCTTACTACTTCTGGTTTACAATTAAGTCTAATAAGAACTTTTGAGCCTCCTAAGCCTTTATTTAAAACCATAGTGCTACTACCTTTTTCATATTTTCCCCAGTCATACTTAGGAAAAAACTCTCTATTTGGAGATAGTACACCTCCAACAAAAGGTATTCTTATTATACCGCCATGAACATGACCAGCCAGAACTAAATCAGCTCCCCATTTTACATATTTTTCAAAGAAGAACGGCGTATGAGCTAAAAGTATATTATACTCATTTTCGTTTATTTTACCTAACTTATCTTCTACGAAATTGTCACTCAATTCTAACTTTTTATTATTAGCAAAAAAATATGGATAGCATCCCAATGGTATGATTAAACCATATAGATTAATATAACTATCTCCTTTATATATTCTTACAGATTCATTTTCCATATTTATTATTTTTTTTGAATACAATTCCTTAAAATAATCCTTATATAGATGTTTATATTTTTTTATTAAAGATTTTTGTTCATGATTTCCAACTATATGGTATACTTCATATTTTTTTACTAAATTATCAATTAAATCTAATGCAATTTGAAAATTTTTATTTTCTCCATCAACTAAATCTCCTGTTATAAATATAACATCTGGATTTAAGGATTCAATTTTATCTATCAATGTTTTGTTATTGTTTTTGTCAAATACCTTATTATGTAAATCACTTACTTGAACTATTTTAAAGCCGTTAAATTCCTTTGGAATTTTTTCATTAAATATGGTATATTCTGTTGTTTCTATATGTTGAGTTTCATACTTATACAGAATATATAAGATTGCTAATACTAATACTGTCAATAAAACTTTCATAATCATATATTCTTCCTCTTTATTATATTTTATTAATATTATTATAATGCTTTTATGTTTATTTTAAAACAATAATGTTAGTACATGTATACAAATCTTTTCGACATTACAAAAATAAGTTATCCATTTTGGTAATAAATATTTATTCCCAAAATGGATAACTATAAAATTATCTATAAACTTCTATATTATGAAATACAGTTTTTCCATTATTTAAATTTTTATATAAATGTTCTAGCGTCCCATCAAATCTAATTGAATGTCCAGACTCTAAAATATAAGTTTTTCCATCTACATTAAGCTCAAGTTTACCTTCTATTACAAGTACATACTCTTCCAGAACATGACTATGTGTAGATGAAACATGTGTACAATTTGCTTCAAGCTCAATTATAAAAAGTTCAAACCTTCTTTGAGGGCTAAAAGGATATATGGGATATAACTTCATATTGCCTTGCTGTTCAATAATAGGTTCCACATCCTCTTTTTTTATAACCTCATAAGTGTTTGTATTTTCATTTAATAGTGTTGTAAAATTTATTTTGAATCCAGATGAAATTTTCCATAAGGTAGATACAGTGGGGCTCGATTCACCTCTTTCAATCTGTCCCAGCATTGCTTTACTAACTCCTGTCATCTTTGAAGCTTTATCTAAACTTATGCCCATGTCTTGCCTTAATAACCTTAAATTTTCTCCTACATTAGGAAATTTATTATCCATGTTAAAATCCTCCTGATAGTCTATTTGTATTCTATGATTTTTACGCCTGTAAGTTCTACTATCTCTTTTAATTTTAACATATGGCTATTGCAAATTTCATCAAATTCATACATATAATCTTCAAGCCCTAATGCTTTATATTTATCAAGTCCAAATTTATGATATGGAAGTAATTCCATCTTTCCACCTAAAACATTTTGTTTTACAAATAATGCAGTGTTTCTTATATTTTCTTCACTATCATTCACTCCAGAAATAATTGGTACTCTTATAACCATAGATTTGTTTAATTTTGAAAGTCTACATATATTTTCTAATATTATCTCATTACTTACTCCTGTATATGCTCTGTGAACATTATCATCCATAGATTTTATATCTACAAATATATGGTCTATTTTTTCAAAGACATCTTTCACTTTATTCCACTCAAAATATCCACAAGTTTCAATTGCTATGTTTATACCTTTATTATAAAAAACATCAACTAATTCTCTTAAAAAATCAATTTGAAGTGTGGGTTCTCCTCCAGAAAAAGTTACTCCTCCGTTAGACTCAAAGAA
This sequence comes from Clostridioides sp. ZZV14-6154, assembly GCF_020657785.1. Classification (NCBI taxonomy): domain Bacteria; kingdom Bacillati; phylum Bacillota; class Clostridia; order Peptostreptococcales; family Peptostreptococcaceae; genus Clostridioides; species Clostridioides sp. ZZV14-6154. Next base: position 1,271,223 of record NZ_JAGWCY010000001.1, read on the forward strand.
AAATATAAAATCTTTTTCAACTTCCTTTACAATCTCTTCAACACTCATTTCTTCAGTCATTATACAGATAGCATCATTGAGACATGTTTTAACACATCTTCCACACAAATCACACTTATTATTTATTTGACTTCTATCAGATAATGAACTTATATTTTGAGGACAAACATCTATACACCTATTACAAGATATACACTTATCCTTCATAATTCCTAGCTTTACTATATTGCTCCATGAGTCTGGATTAGAACACCACTTACATTTTAATTTACATCCTTCTAAAAATATAGTAGTTCTTATTCCATCACCATCATTTACTGAAAAATGTTGTACCTTTACAACTTTACCTTTTTTACTCATAATCTACCTCATAATTAAAATTTACTATGTGAGTTTCTAGCTATTATAGCATCTTGCATCTCTCTTGATAAATTAACAAATTGAGTACTATACCCAGCAACTCTCACTAATAAATCTTTATATTCTTCTGGATTTTCTTGAGCTTTTAATAAGACATCATTTGATATTGTATTAAATTGTACATGGAATCCACCTAGTGCAAAATACGATTTGACCATAGAAGCTAGGTTTCTAAGTCCTCTTTCTGTCTCAACCAAATCTTGATTAAATCTTAAATTTAGAAGTGTTCCTCCAGTGTGAACATCATGATTTATTTTTGATGCAGATTTCATAGCTGCTAATGGACTTGTTGTATCAGTTCCGACAAATGGAGAAACTCCTTCTGTCAAAGGTTTTGTGGCTTTTCTTCCACATGGAGTTGCACCTACTATTTTTCCAGTTGGAACATAGTTTGATATACCCATAAATGCACTATTAAATTTAGAGCCAAAAATATCCTTATATTTTCTAGTTTCACTATAATAAAAATCAGAAACTTCAATAGCCAATGAATCTACATAATCATTGTCATTTCCATATTTAGGAACATCTAAAGCAAGCTTTCTTAATTCTTCATAGCCTTCCCAATCATTATTTAATGCCTTTGTTAACTCTTCTAATGTAGTAACCTTATCTTCAAATACTAATTTTTTTATAGCTGCCAATGAGTTTGAAACTACACCTAATCCTATACCTGTTAAAACAGGTCCTATATTGTATTTTGCTCCACCTTTACTCAAATCAACACCTTTATCCAAACAACCATCTACACAAGTAGATAAAAATGGTCTCGGTACTATTTCTTTATGAATTTGTTGAGCAACAGTAGTTCCTATAACAGAATTTTTTATAAGATATGCTAGTTGCTTTAAAAACTCTTCTTTAACTTCTTCAAAAGATGCAAATTCGTTGATATTTTTTACATCTAATCCCATTTTTTCTCCAGTTAATCTACTCTTACCTTCATTCATAGCATATTCCAGTGCTGCTGCAAAATTAATATTTACTGCTGAAGTCCATTGACCTGTCTTTCTAAAGTGAGGAACAACACAGCCACAATTGCTCCAATCTCTTGCATCTTCTGCATCATATCCATCTTGAAGTAACATTTGTGCTCCTGCACTATCACTGTGTATAGCAGGAAAACCAGTACCTTGTTTTACCAATTTCGCAACTGCCATAACAAAATCATCTGGTGCTCCCTGACTTATTCTAACACTTAAACCTGGTTGATGAGTTTTTACACTTTCTGTTGCCTTTAAACACATATATGAAATATCATTAGTTCCATCAGTTCCATTTCTCTTTTTGCCACCAACAGTAAGGTTTTGAAATTGGTTGTATCCTGCAAAATAATTTGCTGTATTTGCTGATATTGTCCATACCCACTCTGATAGCTTAATCCATAGAGCCTCTATCAACTCTTGAGCCTCTGATTTAGTTATATTCCCTTCTTTAGTATCTTTTTCATAATATGGATACATATATTGGTCAAATCTACCTAAGTTCAATGCTAATGGATTTTCAGATAAAACACCACCTAATTGCACAAACCATACAAATTGTATCGCTTCATAAAAACTAGTTGGAGGATTTGCTGGTACATTCTCACATACTTCTGATATTTTTATAAGTTCTAACTTTCTTTTTGAATCTTTCTCTGATTCACTCATTTCTTTTGCAAGTTTTGAATATCTATTTGCCAATGTCATGATACCATCTGCAACGATAGAAACAGACTTATAGAAATCTATTTTTTCAATATTTTCTGAAATTGAGATGTCTAGTTCTTTTATCTTCTTATCTGCTTCTTCCTTGATACCCTTATATCCTTTTACAAATAATATATCTTGATAATCTGGAGTTACTTCCCCTACTGCCTGTCTCCACTTAGAATCATTATCTATTATTCCTGTATCTACCAATATCTTAGCTGTATCTTCTGGAATTCTTGCTAAAAAAACTTCTTCCAAAGATTTACCCTTCCAATATGGAAATATCTCTTTTCTTATAAATTCTATTTGATCTTTTGATATTACATATGGGTCTTGAGTTCTTTCATCAAAAGTATCCATTTCCTTATCTACCCATTGCCAAGAAAATTCTGGTGTTAATATACCTGTTCTTCTGAATTTACCAGCTGTACCTACAATTAATTCATTCTCAAATATTTTTATAGGAAGTTCTTTACATGCATCTAAAAAAGCTTTTGCTCTTCTTATACATATGGCTTCTCCCTCAGTCTTTTTATGTGATTCTGTAAAAATTCTAGCCCTTTCACAACATATCATAGGTTTAGAATTAACATATTCTTGTCTAAATGCTTCTATTCTATCAGTTTGACTCATTTAAAATCCCCCTTTGGATAATATATATTAATTTTTGTATGTTATAACATACTTTAATTATATTATACTGTCCTTTAACATGAAATGGCAACCATAAATAATGTATTTTTGAATAAAAATACTTGCCTAAATATAAGACATGCACTTTATTTTCTAATTTAAATCACAAATTTCTCTATAATACATTTCTACAGTGCCATAATTTTTTTATTATATTAATGATTTGAAATATCAAACTCATATTCTAAACTTAGTTTTAAAACCTTAGTAGATTTTTTAACTTTGTTAACTTCAACATGTATATCATTCATATAAGGAAGCTCTACAGAGCCTACACCTTCATTAAATGTTTTTATAACTGCATCTGCAAATTCTTTCTCAGTTAAATTGGAACTAGTTAGTGACTTAAATATGTTGTATATAAAGTTAATATACTTATCCCTTTTATCTAACTTATCATTCTCAGGATATTCTTTGGCACATAGAATGTCTACCACTGCCTTTCCTTCTTTCTGATCTTCAGACATAGAGTAAAATAAACTTCTAATATCTTTTTCGGGTGGATTTTCAAATCCATTTATAGATACTACAAAACTACCATCTGAATTTGAATTAGCGATCTTATAACCACTATCTGTTATAACCTTTGAAAACTTTTGAGATAAATCTTTTTTAACTTCTTCCAATCCTTCTACAGTATTAGCTTTTTTTGAATAATCTTCAAACAGTTTAATAGAGTCATCTTTTTTATCTTCAATTGAGTTATTCGATGAATTTTCACTAGCTTGCTCTAATATATATGCCCCAACTAGTAACTTAATCGACCCAACTGTCAGCATCTTGATTCAATGGTATGTATATATTTAGTATAAATTTGTCTTTCTGATTTTCAAATAATAATTCTCCATTGTACTCTTCTAAAGACGATTTAATACTTTGAATTCCTATTCCATGTATAAATTTATCCATTTTGTCTGTTAACAATATATTTTTATTAGAAATAATATTATTTGCTTTACTATTCTCACATTTAAGTACAAAAAATGATTTTGTTATAGTTCCTTTAATTCTAATATATTTATCAATATTTTCATCTGATATTTTCTCACATGCTTCTATTGCATTATCTAAAATATTGGCAAATATACTTGATACATCTATAGGTTTTATAAAATCAACTTTTGAAAAGTTTATGTCACAAATAAATTTAATTCCCTTTTTTGTAGATATTGCACTCTTTTCATTTATTATAATGTCTAATATCATGTTTCCTGTATTATAAATAGATTTAAACTCTTTAATTTCATCTTTTAAATTATTTACATACTTATTAATTTCTTTACCATCACTTTTAAGATTATCTATACAACAAATATGATTGTTTATATCATGATAAAGCTTCTTAACTCTCATATGAGATTCTTGGATACTTAAATAATGAGCATATTGCATATCTAACTTATTTTTTATTAATTCATTCTGAGATTTTAACTTATTATCTTTTATTATTTGCCTAAACAATAATATGAGAACAATGCTACTAGCTCCTATTACCTTTGGATTTACAAAATTCTCAAAATAATATGGTTCTGAATGTAACCATCTAAACCGTTCTAATTTCCTTGATATATAGACTCCAATTATATTCATTGTGTTGGCTATTAAAGCAAATAATAAATATACATAATTTCTTTTATCTTGACTAAGCAATTTTAATCGATTATACAAAAAACTAAGTATCATATATACAAATATAATAAATAGATTCCTGTATATGTAAACTTTCATATTATCAGAATAAGATGCTAAAAGCCACTCTTTAGATGAAACAACATTACCTGTAACTACAAAAAATAAAATTCTATCTATAACATCTTTAAAACAGTCATAATAAATATTAAATAGCAAAAAGAAAATTATGTATTTAATATATCCTATGTTGTAAAAATAATTATAATATATCCCCCAGACAATAAATACTATAACATCAATCAAATAATATATATTATTAATATAATTTTCTTGTATATTAAATAATATAGTTATTTTAACTACAATATAAATTATTCCCAATAAAGTATAAAATACAATTTGTTTGTCTTCTTTATTATCTTTTTTATAAATTAATATCCTTTTCATAATAATAAATCGTACACATATAGATACAATTAATAATAACTCAGACATAAAATTTAACATATTGTATCACCAAGAAATTTTAAAAATTTCTCCTTAACCTCTTTATACCTATATCTACTAATGGGTACTTCTTCGCCACTTTCTAAAATAGCAATATTTGGCTTTATGTTTTCTACATAACTTAGATTAACTATAAAGCTTTTATGACATCTTACAAATTTATCTAGTTTTAAATCTTTTTCTATTTTTCCTAGACTATACTTCACTCCAAAACCCTTATTTATTGTGTGTATTAACATATCTTTTTTTTGAATCTCTATATATTTTATTTCATTTAAATAAATCTTGTATGTATTAGACTTGTTCTTTATTACAACGTAATTACTTTTATTTGTTTCAATATCTTTAATACAAGTTAATATATGTTTTTTTAATTCCTCTAATTCTATGGGTTTTAGCAAATATCTATAAGCTCTTACTTCATACCCTTCTTGCACATAATCTATTAAAGAGGTTATAAATATTATCTCCATTTTATTATCCACTTCTCTAATCTTTCTTGCAGTATCCATTCCATTCATTTGCTCCATTAGTATATCAAGAAGCAGTATATCTATATCTTTTAAGCTTCCTTTAAGTAAATCTTCTCCAGAACTATATTTTTGTACTTCATATTCTATATTCATAGTTTTTAATAGATTATCAAGATATTCTTCTATTAAACATTGTGTTTCTTTTTCATCTTCACAAATTGCTATCCTAATCATAAGTTCCTCCTAATGCACTTTCTTATTACACACTATTAGAATTTTTTTATTGAGATATTTAAATATGATTTTAAATATCTGATACCTTAGAATAACATTTTTAAATTATTCTTATCAATACTCAAGATTCAAATAAAATCTAAAAGATTATAACTGATATGAATATATATAAAGAATAACAGTTATTGATAAAAAAAGTGTCTCAAAATAATTTTTCAAAATTATTTCGAGACACTTCTCCCTTTATTTATTTAATTTTTTAATCCTTAAGTAATACATTATTCTTCTATATAATTGTAACAAATACAAAGTTAATAACATAATTTGTAATGCGATAGTACAAATATCTACTCCATAACCATTAAATAAATTTCTTATTTCAGTGAACAATAAATATATAAAAATAACTACTAAAATAGTAAATAAAAATAAATTCATGAATAAAATTGATTTTACTTTATCTTTGTTATCTAAACCACTATATAATTTAGGAGGTACATCTTCATATGTTTTAGTCCATACATACCATGAAGATGTACCTATAAAACTACCAATACTTCTAAATATAAGGTTCCACCCTCTAGACTTATATTTATTAAAATAATCTTCCTCAGCATCATAATAATAATCAATAGCGTATTTTATTTTTCTTGGAGTTCCTTTATAAAAATAAAAGATTCCTCCAAGTTTACTTATCTTATATAGGTTATATCCTTGTTCTTCCATATCTTCTAACCATTCTTCTATCCTATCAGGTGAACTATACCAATCAAATTTAAACTTCATTTTCTTTTCCATAAGATTCACCTCCAAAATGATATTTTTGACATATAATAATCTATTTTAATAATTATATCATTTTGATATTAATTTTAGGTTACAATTAGATATCTAAAAATCTATTTAAATAGCAATAAACTAATAGCCATGACAATCATTCCTGCAATTAATCCATAAATTGATAAATGATGTTCACCATATTCTCTAGCTGATGGTAGTAGTTCATCAAGGGATATAAATACCATAATACCTCCAACAATGGCAAACACAATTCCAAGTGTAGTATCATTTAGAAAATTTCTAAGAAGTACATATCCAATAATTGCCCCTAAAGGTTCTGACATTCCAGATAAAAAAGAATAATAGAAAGCTTTCTTTTTATCTCCTGTAGCATAATACACTGGTACAGATACAGAGATTCCTTCTGGTATATTGTGTATAGCAATTGCTATAGCTATTGGTATTGCTATTGTAGCATCATCAAGTGCTGATATAAATGTAGCTAATCCTTCTGGAAAATTATGAATTGCTATAGCCATTGCTGTAAATATCCCAGTTCTTAAGAGAGATTTATTTTTTTGTATATTTTTTTCATCCACATTTTCCATTTTCTTTATCTCATGAGGATTTTCTTCTTGAGGAATTAACTTATCAATAATTGCAATGATAGCCATTCCTGCAAAAAAAGCTATTACAGTTGACCAGCTTCCTAATTTTTCTCCCATAGACTTCGTTAAAGCATCTTGTGCCTTAGGAAATATTTCTATCATAGATACATAAATCATAACACCAGCAGAAAATCCTAAACTTACAGAAAGAAATTTAGTATTAGTCTTTTTAGCAAAAAACGCTATACAACTTCCTATTCCAGTAGACAAACCAGCAAACAAAGTTATTAAAAACGCAAACATTATATTACTCAATTAAATCACCTTCTTTTTTAATTGATATTGATTATCATTTTCTTTTATAATATCATATCTTTTTTTTATAGTCAACATTTATAGTAATTATAGACAATAAAAAAGCAGAGTATAAACTTAGTCTCTGCTTTTTCTTTATAGTATATTAAAATTATTTATTTAAAAAGTCTACTGCATATTGAACATATAAAGCAGTTCCAATCTCTAAGGCATCTTCATCTATATTAAAACACCCATGATGATGAGGATAACAAGCTCCTTTGGCTTCATTTCTAGCGCCTACAAATGCCAATGCACCAGGTGCAATATTCATAAACTCAGCAAAATCCTCTGCTCCTGTTACTTTTTCAAATAGTGCTATACTTTCTTTTCCAAATAGCTTAATTACTGCATCTGTAGCTATCTTTGAACATTCCTTGTCATTTATAACAGCTGGTGTTAAATATCCATACTCTAACTCAGCTTCTGCTCTATATGCTTCTGCTGTAGATTTTGATATACGTTCTAAAATTGTAGGAATTTGTTTTCTAAGTTCTGGATTAAATAATCTTATTGTGCCTTCTAGAACAGCTTCACTTGCTATTACATTAAATCTTGTTCCAGAATTTAAAACTCCAACACTTACAACTAGTGGCTCTAAAGGACTTACTTCTCTACTAACCATGGATTGTAGGTTCATAACTAATGCAGAACTTGCAAGTACTGCATCAACACCTTGATGAGGAAGTGAACCATGGCCACCCTTACCTTTTACAGTAATTTTGAAGAAATCAGCAGAAGCCATTCTTGGACCTTCTTCAACTGATACAGTCCCACACTCCACATCACTCCAAAGATGAATTCCAAATACACCATCTACACCTTCCATAGCACCATCTTTAATCATAGCTCTTGCACCTTTACCTACTTCTTCTCCTGGTTGAAAAAATAATTTCACAGTTCCCTTAATATCATCTTTAATATCATTCAAAACCTTAGCTGCTCCTAAAAGCATTGATGTGTGACCATCATGTGCACAAGCATGCATAAGCCCCTCATTTTTTGATTTGTATTCTATACCTGTACATTCAACAACTTGAAGTGCATCCATATCTCCTCTAAGTGCTACAGTTTTTCCTGGATTAGCTCCTTTTATAGTTGCAATTACACCTGTGCCTCCAGCTGATACATATGGTACTCCTATCTTATCAAGTTCTTCTTTAATTCTCTTTGATGTTCTAAATTCTTCCATACTTTTTTCAGGATTTTCATGAAATTCTCTTCTAAGTTTGATTACATAATCTTTATATCCATTTGTTATTTCTTTAATATTCATTCCAGACCTCCAAGTGTAACATATTCTTCTTATTATTTAAATGCCTTATTTATTAGTTAAAATTTATATAAGATTTACAAAAATACCTGCTATTACTACAGAAGCTATTGTTACTGTAGTAAATCCACCAACAAGCATCTTTGGAAGCATTTTATCCATCAAAAATTCTTTTTCTTCTGGAGTTTCAGCCAAGGCCTTTACTGCTTCTTCAGTTAATATATAATTTGGTGGGAAACCATAAAGTGCTGTAAGTGAAACTGAAAATGCCATTTCCTTACTTTCACCTAAAAGCTTACCTACTATAATAGAGAATATCCCCATACCTATTACACCAAAAATTATAATTCCTACAAGAGGAACAGCCATTTCAGCAAGCATTGCTGGTGTAGCTTTTGCTAATCCTGCAAATATGAAAGCCATCAATGATGTCATTAACCACCCAAATGAACCTGATTTATTAAGTGGTTTTCTGTCAACTATTCCAAGTTCTGATGCTATTACACCAAATATTAAACAGATAACATATCTTGATACAACTTCATGTGTAAGATTTGTAAATTGCACTGCTAACCATGCTACAAGTCCTAATCTAAGTATTATCATATATGTAGTATCATACTTTTCAGGTAAATCTGGAATTATCTTAAACTTACTCTTTTGCTCAGGTACTTTTTTAGTTTCTTCTTCAACTTTAGTTACAGTCACTTTTCCACTTCTAAAATCTGATAAAAGTCTTTTTCCTTCTTTTTTAAGCATTAATGCTGTGATAGGATAACCTGCAAACCCTTGTGCCACATACATTAAAATTGCTAGAACTGCTAAGCTTGCAAGACCTTTTGCTGTAGCAGCATCTGCCATCATTATAGATGCAACTAATCCTCCAGTAAGAGGAGGTGTAGCTATTACTGCCGTATCCCATCCAAACACTAGAGTTCCTAATGCTAAAGCTCCTACACATACTCCTACTATCCCTGCTAGTGCTATTACTATTGTCTTCCATTGACCTGCTAGCTCTTTAATACTCATCATAGTTCCCATATGAGTTATTAATAAAAGCATACCTAACTGTGCCAATGGTGTTCCTAGAGCTGCTAGGTCCACGATATTTTCTGGGAAAAAAGTCCAAAATCCTACTATAAATATAATTGCTGATACAAAAACTGATGGAACAAAAGCTTTAGTTTTTGCTGAAACTACATCTCCTATCGTCAGTGATACTAAAACTAGACAAAAAGCTGTTATTGCTTCCATACAAAATCCCCCCTCATAAATAAATATATTTGTATACAATGTATGTATAGTTATCCATTATTTTACTACTTTTGAAAAACATTTCAAGTCAAAATTCGATTTTTTTCATAAAATTCTATAAATTCTATTAATTAAAGTTAGTTTTCTAAATTATTCTTTTTGTAAAAACGTTATCCTATGCATTGGCTATTTTACAGTACTCTTATAAAGATAATTGAGCATAATTTGCAAAAAATAAAACATAGAATACATTTTTCATAAAACATCTCATTAATATAAAATGAATTTGCTTTATGAATCTTAATATATTCTATGTTTATAAATTTAATTTATATGTTAGTTATTGTGTAATCTACTATATACGCCATTTTTGTTTACTAACTCTTCATGAGTACCTCTTTCTTCAATTCCTTTATCTGTCAGTACTATGATTTCATCAGCATTTTTTATAGTAGTCAATCTATGTGCAACAACTAAATTTGTTCTATCTTTGCTTAATTCTTCTAAAGACTCTTGAATTTCTCTTTCTGTTACATTATCTAAAGCGGAAGTAGCTTCATCCAATATTATTATTGGAGGATTCTTTAAAAAGATTCTCGAAATTGAAATTCTTTGTTTTTGCCCACCAGATAATTTTACTCCTCTTTCTCCTATATAAGTGTCATATCCATCTGGCAGAGTTTTTACAAAATCGTGTATTCTAGCTTTTTTTGCAGCATCAATCATCTCTTCATCTGTAGCACTAGGATTTCCACAAAGAATATTATCTCTTATAGTCCCTGTAAATAAAAATACATCCTGTTGTACTATACCTATATTTTTTCTCAATGATTTTAAGCTTACATCCCTTATACTCTTTCCATCAATTTTTATATCACCTTTATCAAATTCATAAAATCTTGGCAATAAATTGCATAATGTAGTCTTTCCTCCACCAGAAGGTCCAACTAGAGCTATAGTTTTACCAGCTTCTATAGACAGACTCAGATTATCTAATACTTGAGTATCATCTTCATATGTAAAAGATATATTTTCTATCTCGATATTACCTTTTACATGTTCAAGCTCAACAGGGTTTTTAGCTTCTTTTTGATGGTCTTGTTCCATTATCTCTATGAATCTTTTAAAACCTGTCATACCATTTTGATATTGTTCTGTAAAGTTTATCAATTTCTTCATAGGTTGTATAAACATTTTTACATATAATATATATGCAGCAAAATCACCTAAAGTAATTTTTCCAAGATAAGTAAAGTATCCACCAGCTATGACAACTACCCATTCCAAAATATCCATATATAAGTTCATACCAGAATAGTATTCTGCCATTACTTTATAAGAATCTTGTCGTGCTCTCCTAAATAATTTATTGCTTCTTACAAACTTGTTTAATTCTTCCTTTTCAGTACAAAAAGACTTAGTTACTTTCATTCCAGCTATGCTATTTTCTAAAGTTGCATTTACATCACCTATAGTAACTCTACTTTTCATAAAAGCTATATTCATCTTATCTTTTTTTGTTATCGCAAACCAAATTATAAATGGCAATATAGCAAATATTATAAGAGTAAGAGGAATATTTATATCTATAAGTATAAAGAATGAACCAACTAACATTACTATAGAAATGAATAAATCTTCAGGACCATGATGTGCAAGTTCTGTTATATCCATTAAGTCATTTACTATTCTAGACATAGTTACACCAGATTTATTATTATCAAAATAAGTATTTGGAAGCCTCTGTAAGTGTGTAAATACCTCATTTCTCATATCAGCTTGCATATCTACACCAATGACATGTCCCCAATATTGCATAAAATAATTAAGTCCTGCTTTTGCTATAAATATAAGTATAAGTACAACTGCAAAAACTACTAGCATTCTTAAATTTTTATTTGGAACAATGTCATCCATTATATTTCTAGTTATCATAGGATAAACTAAATCACATAAAGAAAATAAGAATGCTGCTATAAGGTCTAATGTAAAGATTTTCTTATATGGTTTATAATATTTGACAAATTGTTTTATCATAAGTTTTAAATCCTCCTTTATCAATACGTCTAAAAAATACCCTTAAATTAGTATAACATAACACTAATTTTAAATCTTTTATAAAATTGAATATTTGTTTTATATAATTACATATTTAAAATACACCTAAAAAGAGCCATATCTATGTAAATAAAATTTTACGAAGATACAACTCTATATTTAGTACTAAATATTTTTTATAACTGTAAACTTAAAAACTTATTTTAAAGCATCCAATATTTTCTTATCTAATGCAGCAGTATTTATACCTGTTATGTATGCTGTTGCTTTTATTGCAGGTATATCATAAGTTGTTGGTAATATAGTAGTAGATACTATTAAATCAGCACCTTCTTGTTTTGTTGCACATTCAGCAATTTTACATTGTATAACTTCTGCTTGTATGTTATTTTCTTTAACCAATCTTTCTACTTTGTCACAAACTACTGTTGATGTTGCAATTCCTGCTCCACATGCTACTAATATTTTTTTCATATTATCCTCCTACGATTTCTATAATGTTTTATAATTCAAAATACGATTTTTATAATTAAATAAATTTCTCATATCTTTATTTATATATAAATAATTATACCATTTTATATCAAAATAATATCTTAAAATTATTCTTTTAATATGTTTTTTATTTCACTATCATTTAATTTTAAAGTATTATTTTTTATACAAGATTCTATGTACTTTGATATAGTTTTGTAGTCATTCAAACCAAACTGCTTAACATTTAAATCATATTCTATATCACTTATAATACCTATCAAATCAGATTTATTTGATAAAATATCCTTATACTTATCTTTTCTAGTTACCTCTAATCTTTTAAATCTGTAATTTTTATACCCCTCTATAATAATCAAATCCATGTCTTCATAAAACCTAATCATTTTATATAGTGGATTTTTATCTTTTAATTCTTCAATATATGCTAACCTCTTATTTGATATTATACAAACTTTTCTCGCACCTGATTTTCTATGTTTATAAGTATCTTTACCTTCCTCATCCATCTCAAAATCATGGCATGTGTGTTTGATAACTCCAACATTATAACCTTCTTTACTTAATTCTTTTACTATACCTTCAATTAATGTAGTTTTACCCACTCCTGAATAGGAAACAATTGATAATACATTATACATAAAACCATATCCCCTTCATAAAACTATATAACAACAACATCTACTAATTGGTTTTCTTTTATTATTTCTCTCTTTTTTATCTTAATCATGCAATTACTTCTTAATGTTGCAGATAATCTAGCCTTGGCATCTTTTTTATCATTTAACTTAACATATAATTTACCTTCATCTGTATATAATTTTCCACTTACAAACCTATCGTTATTTGAGAATTTGTTAAATTCTCCTTTAAATATAGCTTTTATATAATGGCTGCTTTCTTTATATGTTAAATACTCAATCACAGGAACAACTACATTATCAAATACCACAATTGCTGCATGTGGATTACCAGAAAGCCCAAACAATATTTTTTCTCCCAATGTAGCTACATAGCAAGCACCTCCAGGTTTAATATTTATCTTCCAAAACAATTCTTTTGCTCCTATGTTTCTAAATACATCTGGTATTAAATCTTTATCTCCAACAGATACACCACCTGTAGTAATTAAAAAATCTACATTTTCTAGCATATCCTTTACTTTTTTTTCTAACTCTTGTATATCATCAGAACAAGTACATATTGTATCTGCTTGTATTCCAAGCTTTAGAAGCTTTGAATATAATGTATATCTATTACTATCATATATTTTACCATCCTCTAAAGTTTCATTTATATCTTGTAATTCTGTTCCTGTATTTAAAACGCCTACTTTTAAATCATCATATACATCTAATTTAGATATTCCAAGACTCGCTAATACTCCTATACCATCATACCCTATATGTTGATTTTTACTAATAATTAATTGACCTTTTTTTATATCCTCACCTTTAAATATATAATTGTCATATTCCTTTAGTTTTACATTTAAAGTTATCATGTCTTCTCTAATTGTCACATCTTCTTTTTTTACCACACAGTTTGCTCCATTTGGAATTTTTCCACCAGTCATTATCTTCACTGCTTCATTTTTATTTAATATACCATCAAACACTTCTCCTGCATATAATATTCCTATGACCTTTAAACTTTTATTTTCAGAATTTGCATCATATGCATAACCATCATATGGTGACCTGTCAAATGGAGGACTATCAATTGTTGAATATATATCTTCTGCAACTACTTTATTTACTGCTTCTATAAGATTAACTCTCTTAATCCTACTTATTGGTATAACATTTTCTTCAATAATTTTTATGGCATCTGCTAATCCTATCATTTTAAATACACCCCAATATATTTTTTATTTAAAAACATTCTTAATGTAGTATAATTATAAATTACAATAAATCATTTTAGCTTATATTTAATTATAACTAATTGTTATCTATAATTGCAGTTTAAATTTAATAAATCTTATAAAATTATCATTAATTGTATTAACTTCAATTTTATACATTTTATAAAAAAAACTGTTTCAAGTTAGAAATTTACTTCTACCTTGAAACAGGCTTATATGCTTTAAAATTCATTATTCTAATAAAGCTCCTTTTATTATTTTTACAAATTTATCGCTCTCAATAGTTTTTATAGACTTTATTTTATTGTCTACTATACTTATTGTAAGTATTTCTTTTTCTAATACTTTATTATCTTTCTTTAATCTATAACTCTTCACTACCCTATTTCCTTCATAGTTATATGCTGTTAAATCATAATTGGCATTACCCACGATTTCATTTATCCTAGATTCTTCAACTCCAATATACTCTCCTAAATCAATGTTTTTATATTCTTCTAAAGATACAGCTGACTTTTCATTATCATTTTTTTCAATCATAATATCATAATTTTCATCTACAGTTATTATACTTTGTGATGAAAAAGAATTTGTTTCAACATTAACAACTTTATTTTTATTAATATTAATGTATAAAGCACTTCCATCTAATTCATTGTTTCCAGTATATTTAGGGTAAACTAATGTCATATAACTTGATGTATTTATATCTTGCATTGCATTTGATTCTTTTAAATTCTTATTTTTTATATAATAAATTGTGTTATAAGGTATTCCCATATTCTTTATAACATATTTATAATCTTTATCTATCATTTCATTAACATCATTTTGAACTTTTGTCATAGTTTTTTGCTGTGTTGCTTTACTTGCTACTTGATTTTTCTCTTTAGTAGTTTCCTTATGACATCCAACAAGTACAATCCCTAAAATAGTTACACAAACTAATGACCTTTTTAACTTCATAAATCAATCCTCCTTTCTTAAATTCTATAATATTTATCTATATCTCATTGTGTGATTATCTCTTTTTTCAATAATTACGTTCATTATTTTATAAAATAATTATATAATATTTATTTAAATTTAATAAGATTAATAAGCTATTTGTAATTTTTTTGTAACAAAACACGTTTTAAGGTTGAATTTTGAAAATTCAATTTACAAGATACTTGTGGTAAATATCCTTATAACATTATACCAAATTATTCCTAAACAATCAAAAACTCCATAAACATTTTAAGGTTTTCTATTTCAAAAATCCCCTTCAACCATTAATTTATCAAATATGTTATAATAGTTTTAGATAATTTAAGGAGGATTAAATAATGGATTTTAAACAACTCGAAGTATTTGTTGCTGTTGCAAAACATCAAAGTTTTTCAAAGGCTGCAAGAGAACTTTTTTTAACTCAACCTACTGTAAGTGCACATATACAAAATTTAGAAAGAGAGTTAGAGACTGTACTTATAAACAGAAGCAACAAAGTTATTACACTCACAAAATCTGGTGAAATTCTTTACGAGCACGCTATATATATATTAAACAACTGCAAACGTGCAATTTATGATATAAAAGAATATTCAGGTAAAATAGAAGGTATTATAGATATAGCATGTAGTTCTATACCTGAAACTTATATTCTCCCTGATTTTATGAAGAATTTTTCTATGAGTTATCCAGATGTAAAATTTTCCATAAGCCATTATGATTCTCAATACGCTATATCAGAAATTTTAAATGAACGGATAAGCTTTGGATTAGTTGGTTCTAAAATTAACAATCCTCAAATCGAATATCTAGACTTATTAGATGATGAACTTGTACTTATTACTCCTTCAGATTTTAAAATTGATAACAAGAACAATTACATTGATATAGAAGAATTGGCTTCTTTCAATTTTATTATGAGAAAAGAAGGCTCTGGTACTAGAAACTTAATACTAAACACACTCAGCAAAAATAACTTTCCGGTAAACAAATTAAATGTAATAGCTCATGTAGAATCAAATGAAGCCATTAAAGAAATGGTTAGATTAGGCCTTGGTGTATCTTTTATATCATATATTTCAGCTATTGATTATCTAAATGCAGGCAAAATAAAATGCTACAAAATAAAAGATATTGATTTTACAAGAAAATTTTTCTTTATTTATTCTAAAAAGAAAACTTTTTCTCCATTAGAAGATAAATTTCTAAACAGACTATGTGAGTACTTTGAAATCATAATATAATAATTTTAATACATGGAACTCAAATTTAAATTATAAACTACTAAATTAATAAAATAAATAGAGTAGTATTATACTATGTTCATTTAATTAATGAGCATAGTATAATACTACTCTATTTACTTATTACTTATTACTTATTACTTATTACTTATTACTTATTACTTATTACTTATTACTTATTACTTATATTATTGTATATTAAATTTATAAGTTTATATTAAAAAACGCCTTATATCCTTTGTACATTTCATATATATCTACTTTAGAAACAATCTCATGTGGCGCATGCATATTTAAAACACCAACACCACAGTCTATAACCTCTGCGCCTTGATTTGCTAGGATGTAGGCTATTGTGCCTCCTCCACCTTGGTCCACTTTCCCAAGTTCAGCAGTTTGCCATACTACATTACCCTCATTAAAAATTCTTTTTACTTCTGATATAAACTCAGCATTGGCATCATTACATCCACTCTTACCTCTCGAACCAGTATACTTATTTAAAACTATTCCATTTCCCATATATGCAGAATTTCTTTTTTCATATGCCTCACCAAAATTTGGGTCATATCCAGCTGCAACATCAGCTGATAATACTTTACTATTTGCTAAAGCTCTTCTTACTTTAATATCACAGTAATCGCCTTCTAAAGCTATTAACTCAGCTACAGTATTTTCAAAAAACTTTGAATGCATACCTGTATTTCCTTGGGAGCCAACTTCTTCTTTGTCCACACATAATGTAACTGAAGTAAATTCTGGTTGTCTAGTCTCTAATATAGCTTTTACAGCAGCATATGAACATACTCTATCATCATGGCCATATCCTAATACCATTGACCTATCAAATCCCAAATCTCTTGCCTTCCCAGCTGGAACTACTTCAATCTCAGCACTTAATAAATCTTCTTCAACTATACTATATTTTTCATTTAAAATTTTTAATATATTTGCTGTTATAGGTTCTTTTTCTTCGCCATCCAAAGGCATATTTCCAATCAATACATTTAAGGCTTCACCACTGATTCCTTCTGACAATTTCTTTTGCATTTGGTCTCCAGCTAAATGAACCAATAGGTCAGTTACACAAAATACTGGGTCACTGTCTTCTTCACCAATAGATACATCCACTTTTGTACCATCATTTAATATAACTACTCCATGTAAAGCAAGAGGAATAGCTGTCCATTGATATTTTTTAATTCCTCCATAGTAGTGAGTCTTAAAAAAACCTAGATTAGCTTCTTGATACAATGGGTTTGGTTTTAAATCTAATCTTGGCGAATCTATATGACTACCTATAATCTTCATACCTTTTTCTATATAATTTTTACCTATCACAAAAAGTGCTACTGCTTTTTCTTTATTTATAGCATAAATCTTGTCCCCATGACTTACACTTCCCTTTTCCATAGCTTCATCTATTGAAATATAACCATTTTCTTTAGCCAATTTTATAATTTCTTTTACTGAAAGTCTTTCAGTTTTTGATTTACTTAAAAAATCCATATAATTGCGAGCATATTCCATAACCTGTTCAATAGCATTTTCTTTTTTTTCAATTTCCCATGCATTCTTAAATTCATGCTTTAAGTCCATGTTTTCCTCCTATTAAGTTTTAATTTTTATTATTTTTCATATATTGTTCATATTCCTCTGGTGAGACTACTTTAACACTGTCAAGTCTTGATTTAAAATGAGCTCTAAAATTTTCTAAATATTCCTTTCTTAAAGTCTCTCTTTCTTTGATTTCATCATCAGAAAGAGCTCCCTCTTTATTTTTCTTTGCTAATTCATTAATCCTATCTAATTTCTTCTTGTCAAACATTTTTTCCTCCTAAAAAACTTCTATTTATTAATAAAATAATTTATTACTTTTTATATCTAATTTATTTTTATATTCACAGAAAAACTCATCTATATTATCGCTTATTATAGATATTCCCTTTTCTAATTCTTCCATACTTGGACGAGCTATATTTATTCTAAAAAATCTATCATCCACTAGATTATCAAAAAAATAAGTCCCTGGAAGCATAGATACTCCTTTATTTAACATAAAACTTGTAAAACTTTGAGATGTATATCCTCTTGGCAATTCTAAAAAAAAGTTTATCCCTCCACAAGATTTTCTAACTTTTAATTTACCACTCAATTTATCATTAATCAAGCTTTTTGCTAACTTGTATTTATCAGTATATATTTTCTCTATATGACTCAAATAATTCTTCCAATTAAAATTCTCCATGTAGTAGTACATTGATTTTTGAATAAGACCTGGGGTTGATATGTCTGATGAATATTTAGCCCATAAAACTTTTTTTAATAATTCGTTTGGCATTTCTACAATCCCTATTCTTAAACCTGGCATAAGTATTTTTGAAAAACTCTTTATATATACTACTCTATTTTTATCATCATAACTTCTGACTGTTCTATTGTCTTTTGAGTCAAATATAAAATCACTTATAAAATCATCTTCAATTATATAAAAATCATGTTCTTCTGCCAATTCTATTAGCTTCTTTTTTTTATATGTTGAATAAGATATACCTGTTGGGTTTTGAAAATTAGGCATAATATATATAAGCCTTGGTTTTATTTTTTCCAATTTTAATTTTAAAATACCTATATCAATTCCATCATCTAACATAGGTATAGATATTATTTTTGCACCTCTACCTTTAAATACTTCAATTGCCCCATTATAAGATGGCTCTTCCATAAAAACAACATCAGAATAACTTATAAGACCTTTACAAACTATATCTATACCTTGCTGTGCTCCTGAGATTATTTGAATATTTTCTTTAGTAGTATTTATATTTTCATCACTTAAATACTCTACCATCTTTTCTCTTAATTCCTCAGAGCCTAGACCTTCATCATAATCAAATATTGAACTTCCATCTTTAGATAGTGCCATATTTACAGCATTTTTAAATGAATCTATAGGAAACATATCATTAGATGGATTTCCATTATCGAAATGAATTAAATCATCTCTTTGTCTAATATTCTTGTTTTTCCCTTTATCTATACCATTTTTATAAGAATTTGAATTTGATACAAAAGTTCCACTTCCTATAATTTTATATACATATCCTTCATTTTCCAAAAGCTCATATACTTTGACTATAGTAGTATTATTTACATGTAAATAATCTGATAACTTTCTTATTGGTGGAAGTTTTTCATGCTCAACTAGTTCTTTGTTTATTATTAACTGCTTTATATGATTAAATATTTGTATATATTTAGTTGACTTCCTTTCACTTAAATCTATTTTGTATTTTTCCACATTTATCACCGCTTATTGTTTTTATATTTTGTTGATGCTTTGGTATATATTTGATATTATTTAGTATGTATATATAATACCAAAATTTTTATAAAAAGGGGAAATATTTATGTTTTACGACTATCACATGCACTCAAGTTTCTCTACTGATGGAAAATCTACAATGGAAGAAATGATAAAAAAATCTATAGACCTTGGTATAAATGAAATTTGCTTCACAGACCATGTCGATTATGATGTTTATGCTGATGATTCTTTTTCAATTGTCTACGAAGATTATTTTAAAAGTCTAGAAACTCTTAAAAATAGATATAAAGATAAAATATCAATAAAAAAAGGGATTGAATTTGGAGTTCAAACTCAATTAATAGATACATATAGAAAAGAAGCTCATCAATATCCATTAGATTTTATAATATGTTCTATTCATGCTATAGATACAATGGATTTATACCTTGGTAGCTATTTTGAAGGTAAGACTCAACATGAGGTCTATGAGAATTACTACCTTTATTTGTATAATATTGTTAAAAACTATAAAGATTACTCTGTTTTAGGGCATTTAGATTTAATTAAAAGATATGCACCTTATGATACTATCTTAGATGACAGACTATTTTCAGATATAATTGAAGAAACTCTTAAACAAGCCATCTATGATGGTAAAGGTATTGAAATAAACACATCTTGCTACAGATACAATCTGCCAGATTTAACTCCATCTAGATATATACTTCAGATGTATAAAGATTTAGGAGGAGAAATCATAACTACAGGCTCAGATTCACATCATGTAAGTCAAATTGCATACGAGTTTGATTACATATATTCATTGCTAAAAAAGATGGGATTTAAGTATGTATCTAAATTTAATAAAATGAAACCAGAATTTATAAAATTATAAATTTTTACACCTCCTTATGAATATATTTAAAAGATAAGGAGGTGATTTTTTTGAAAGTACCTTATTTAGTACTATCAACAGTTATTTTATTTATGTCTAACTTTGTCGTAAGAATATTTGGATTTTTATATAAAATATTCTTATCAAGAGCTTTGGGCGAAACAGGTTTAGGTATTTATCATATGATTTTTAACTTTTTAATGATTTGCTTAGCTGTTACAACAACTGGAATACCTACTGCACTTAGTTGCCTAGTTGCAAAAAGAAAAGCTTTAAACGATAAACACAATACTAATGCTTTATTTATATCAACTTTATACATATCATTTTTTGTAGCATTAATTATATCTATAATTGCATCTTTCAATAGTTCTTTTTTATCACTTAAGTTTCTAAAAGACCCTAAATTGAATTTATTTATACTCGCAGTTTGTCCTGCTATAGTTATAATAACACTTTCAAATGTACTTAGGGGGTATTACTATGGCATAAAGAACGTAAAAGTCCCTGCTATTGGACAAATTATTGAACAGATGGGTAAAATTCTATTTGTTTTTTTACTCGTTATGTATGTAAATGATAAGTCTATGAACTGTTATATTGCTCTTTTAGGTATATCTATTGGTGAATTGAGTAATATCATATTTATGCTCATATGTCTATGTCGAGATTCTTCATTTGACAATAAATATATTATAAGTATAAAGGATTTTTATAATTCTTCTATTGAAACATTAAAAATGTCTATACCCATAACTTGCAATAGAATGTCAAATATACTTTTACAATCTATTAGTTCTATGATGATACCATCAAGATTAGCATTATCAGGAATGACTTATCAACAGTCATTAAGTATGTACGGTGTCGTCAGTGGAATGGTAATGCCATTTATATTTTTACCATTTACTGTTGGCTCAGCACTTATTGTAAATTTGATACCTACTATATCACAAGAAATTGCTTTAAGAAAACGTAAAAGTGTCCTAAAAAAAATAAAGTATTCTATACTCCTAACTTTATTTGTAGGTATACTATCATCAGTGTTTTTTTATTTCTTTGGAAAAGATTTATGTATATTAGTATTTAAAAATAAACTTGCTGGAGAATATTTAAAAGCTATGTTTTTAGTACCACTATTTATGTCACTAAATCAAACGCTATCTGGTATTTTACATTCAATAAGAAAAGAATTAGCTTCAAGTATAAATACTATCACTGGTATGTTAATTCAGCTAGTAGCTCTATATGTATTTCTTCCTATTCCAGGACTTAATATTTATGCATACATATACACAATGACAATAGTATCAATATTTACTTGTTTATTACATACTATAGTACTTTTTAAATCTATAAAATCTATACATTAGTTATAAATAACGTGAAGGCTACCAATGTAAATCGTCTACTATTGGTAGCCTTCCTTAAATGATTTTTATTTATAATTTAAACTGTCTATATATCTACCTATCTATCTGTGGCAACCTGAATTTTCATTTCCTTGATTAGGTCCACATTGCGAAAAATCACATACTTTAGAGAAAGTATCAACAAGTCTTGGTTGGATTGGGTTTGGTGATGCTAAAACTACTATTTGTTCACTTATTAATGTGCTAACTGTTTCTTGTAAGCAAAGTACTAAATCTATATCATTTGGTATGATTAATTCAAAGAAAGGATCACAACCTTCTCTACATTCTAATTTTAATATAGATTTTCCTATACAATCAACTGTTAAATTAGTTTGGAATTCTTGTCTTAAAGTGACAGCTCTTCCATCAGCTGGCAAGCATATTGGTGCTGAAAGTGTGTTAAAAGTAAATTCTACAAAATCAACTCTTCTCTTACATCCACCTCCTGCTCTGACTGCTGGGAAAGCTAATGCAACGAATTCTGTACATCCACATCTACCTCTTAGTTCTAATACTAGATTACGAACTGCTACAGTTAATCCTCTTTGTTTATAAGCTACTGATTTGCCTTTTCCTTGTCTACAACATTCAGCGTTTCTTTCTCCACATACTGCATATTCAAAAGTTGTTTCACAGTTTCTTCCTATTATATCTCCTAATGGTTCCAATTCAAAATCTTCTAAAGTTGTCATTCCTGTGTCAATAACTATTCCATCATTACTTAAGCATATTTTGTCTATAGTTACACTTGCTCTACCTGCACTTGGAACTGAACCAAATACTTCTACTACTTCTGTTTCAAAAGTTAATGGTTCTCCATTTGGTCCAGTTGCATCTGTAAATGTTTGGAATTGCATAGTATCAAAAATTCTATTAGCTTCTATTGCAAATGGAACTGCATTTGCTATAGAAAAGTTTCTTGGAGATATAGGATTACAGCAATTTGGTCCACATTTGTTTTCAAAACATTCATCTGAATCCATTTGGCATGGTTCACAATCACATTTGCAATTATCATGGCATCCACAATTGTCATCACATGGATTAGGTTTGCATGGATTGCATGGATTAGGTTTGCATGGATTAGGTTTACAATCATCATGACAATCACAATTATTATCATTGTTACATCCATTATGATGATGTGATTTTTTGAATCCTCTCATATCATCTGAGTTTATCTCATCTGTATACACTTCTTCTTCATTCATTGTAGACATTGGCTGATTTAGCATTCTTTTTTTATTTTTTTTGTAATCTTGCATTTTTCATTGCCCTCCCTGTAAGCGATTCTTATTAAGTCTTCGGCTTTTTTATAGCCTAATTAATACTATGCACTTATAATATCATTTGTTACTTATGCTTTTTAAGTTTATATATAATTAAGTATATTTGGTAGAAAAATGCATTTTAATAAAAAAAAGTACTACTATTTAAAATAGTAGCACTTTTTTTGTCCCGAAACACCGGTGGCTAAGTAAATTCACACCCTAGGCACTCCCAGGTGGGTGACTTGCCAGTAACCTTTAACGTCCAAACTAAACAGGCATGTTATAATTTACTAGACACGGTCTCCCGTATTTCATTTGTAGGTTGAATTTAAAAAAGCCTTATCGTATGTTTCAGGATTTCATATTATTATTATATAATAAATTTCGAATTTTTTAAAGTGGTTTTATATAGTAATTGAGATAATCTTATTCTAATATTACTTTTTCTTCCTTTTCTCTTTATGTATTTAGTTAATTATCACTTTCTCTTAGCTTTACTTCTAGTATTTTTTTCATTATGATTATGTTCATGCTTGTGTTCATTAACATCATACAATTCTTCATCATACACTATATTTTCATCATTATCTTCATCTTCATAGTCTGTTTCTTCATCTTCCATTAATTCTTCTTCATTATCATCTATCTCATCTTCATAATCTAATTCATTATCTTCATATGTTGACTCTTCATCTTCAAATTCTTCATTATTATCTTCATTATCTTCATATTCATCCTCATCATCATTATTGCTATCATCACCTCTTAAAAGATTTCCTAGCAATTTAAGATTATTCATACTACCTAGATTATTTATATTTGCCAAAGAACTTAAACTAAATCCACCTTCTCCAAAATCATCAGGTAAAAACAATTCTGCAAATAAATCTATCTTTTTTTTCATTCCTATAGCCTTTTCAACAGAATTTTTTCTCTTTTCTGGAAATACATCTATAATTTCTTTTATCATCATATTTTTTTTGTCTTCACTATCCATTTTTCTAAAAAAATCTGTTTCCTCTTCAACATCTACCATATCTATATTGTTGAGTTTCTTTATGCCTCTAACTAGGTCCAAAACACTTTCTATTTTTACTAGTATTTTCCTTTCATCTCTTGACATGTATTTTTTAGTTCTTGTTATTATTTCCATTCCCATTTCTAGGTCTTCTTCACTCAAATCCATAAGTCTTAGACCTCTTTTTATATCATTTGCATCAAACCTTAAAGTGTCATGTATAGCTTTTGATAATTTCTCATTTGAATTTTTTTTGTTTTTTCTAACTCTATTATTTTTCTTTGATTTATCTTTATCATCAAATATAGAGATATTACCATTACTCAATGCAATCACTCCAATCAAAAATAGTAAATTATTCAAGACAATCCCCCCTTATATTATATAATTGCCCTATATTAAAGTATGTTTTTCATATTTTAATGTTCCATTTTTAAAGCTCAGTGCATATATATTATCTATAAGAATTTTTATTTATATTATATATCACTCACAATTCACCACTTCAATATTATTTCTATATATAAATAGTATGAATATAATTCAATATATATTTATAGAAAGGGGTTTTTTTATGAAAAAAATAGATACAGATTCATTAGAAAAGATGGCTAAGCAAAAAAATATTGACAAGGATAAGATAGAAAAGATTGCTGATAATTACAAAGGAAAATCAGAAAGTGAACTTATGGAGGAACTTATAAAAATAGGTAAAAACCTAGATGGAAGAGAAGAAGTAGTATCAAAATTCAAAGCATTTTTAGATGACAATCAACGTAAAAAATTAGATACTATAATGGATAAAATATCAGATGCAGAGACTCAAAGAGATACTAAACCTGCTAAAACTACCAAAACTAAAAAGACTAAACAACCTACTAAAGGTAAATCAAATACACCTGCACCAAAAAATACACCAAATAATCAACAGAAAAAATCTAAGAGTATATTTAAGAAGACTAAAAAATCCAATCCTCACGAATAAACAAAAATAAACTACTTTTAAGACTTAAAACTATTATTTTTAATTAAAATATTTTAAATTGCATATTATTTAAATTAAAAATCAGGTAGTGTTTTAAACACTACCTGATTAACTTTAATAACTTTATTTCTTTCTCTCTATAACACTTTCTCTATCAATAATTTGATAAGGTAATTCTATTTTCTTATTTTCAATTAATTCTTTATTTATTAATTTAATAACCATTCTTATCGCCACTGCTCCCATATCATATAAAGGCTGATAAACTGTAGTAAGTTTAGGCCTATACATTTTAGCTATCTTAACATCATTAAATCCTGCAACTGATATGTCTTCTGGAACCTTATATCCAGCATCACAGATAGCGTTTATAGCTCCTATAGCAGCCTCATCACCCGTAACAAAAGCTGCATGAGGTATTATTCCCTCATCCAATAATTCTTTCATACTATTGTATCCACTTTCATAATCAGTTCCACCATATTTGATTAAACTCTTGTCCAACTCTATATTATTACTTGAAAGTGCTTTTTCGTAGCCTGAAAGTCTTTCCATCTCTAAAACAGTATCATCTTTACTTGTCATTATAAAAGCTATCTTTTCATGACCTTTCTTTATAAGATGTTCTGTCATATCAAAAGTAGCTTCTTTATTACTAGTGCTTACTGTGTATATATCATAATTTCTAGCAGTTTTACTTATATACGTTGCTGGTATACCACAATTTTGCATATAGTTGATATGTTCTTGTTCAACTACCCATGAAATCATAACTATACCTTCAACTTGTTTTGCTCTTAATAGATTTATACTCTTTAATTCTTGTTCTTTATCAGAGTATGTATTAGCTAAAAGAATATCATAATCATACATTTTAGCAACTTCTTCTATTCCATTTAATACCTCATTAACAAAAGAATCTGAAACTTCTGGAACTATTACCCCTATTAATTGACTCTTCTTAGTTACTAAGCTTCTTGCAAGTGGATTTGGTATATATCCAGTTTCTTTTATAACATCTAAAACTTTTTGTTTGACTTCATCAGTCACAGGTTTTGAATCATTTATAACTCTAGATACTGTAGATATTGACACGCCTGCTTGTTTAGCAACATCTTTTATCGTTATATTACTTTTCATTTTCATCCTCCTAATTTTGCTAAATTTATCTAAATCTGAACCAAATTTATACAGGTTCTTATTTTAACTATATTTATATAAGTTCTTATTTTACCATAAAAGCAAGTACATTTAAATACATTATATTTTATATTATACCCTATATTCAACAATTTTAATAATATTCATTCTTAATTTAAATTATATTAAAAAATAAAATAAAAAAAATGCTGGTATAAAATATACCAGCATTTTTTCACTTTAACGGTTTAATTTTAGCAGCCACAACCCTCATCACCATCAAAGAATCCACCACATGAACAAGTTATTAATAATAGTATTAAGAATGGTATCCATGACATTATATCGATATCTCTCCAACAATCTTCAAAAGCTAAGAATAGGAAGAATAATACGATTATCCACCATCCTCCCCCACCAAAACATCCATCGTTTCCAAAAAATCTATCTAACATAATAAAACCCTCCTTTTTTAATAACTGCTACCCTTAATCTAAGCATCCACTACAGCAGCAAAGTATTAATAAAACTATTAAGAATGGAATCCATGCCATTATGTCAAATTCTGCCCAGCTATCTCCAAAAGCTAAGAATAGGAAGAATAGTACGATTATCCACCATCCTCCTCCACCAAAACATCCATCTTCTCCAAAGAATCTATCTAACATTTCACGTTACCTCCTGTTGATATTTTGTTGAGCTTTTCGCTCCTAACATATACTATGCATTTGGTTTCCATTTTGCTAATGTATTTTTATTATTTTTTTAATTTTTTTATCTTAACTAAAAAAGGCAAAACCATAACTTGTATAAGTTACTGGTTCTGCCTATTTAATAATCAATATTTTTTAGCAACAACAACCATCATCGAAGTTAAATAACAACAATACTATTAATATAACCCATATCCATATATTGTCATCGCATAATAAGTCTTCTAAAATGTCTGTACATAATAATAAGAATACTATAACTATTATTATCAACATTTTATTACCAAAAAATCCTTCGCATCCTCCAAAGAAACGTTCCATATTGTCTTCTAATTTTGTCATAACTAATCCTCCTTGAATCATTAAGAGACTAACTTTTGTCTCTTTAATTAAATATATGTAGTAATAGACAGATAAGTTACTTCTAAAAAGTTTTTATTAATTAATTTATTTATTTCTTTTTCTCCCAATTTATTGTATCTATCAACTTCATCTAAATAATCCTTTTTTTCTTCTGATATAGTGTAAATTAAACTTTCTATTGATTTTACTTTGTATTCTTTATATCTTTCTATCAAGAAGGATGTTTTTGAATTTTCTATCCCTTTCTTTACATGCATTAATCTTGATATATAATCGTCCTTTTCATTAGATACATAGCTTTCTTTCTCTGCTACATCTTCAAGAATTAAATTTGTTTCCATTACAT
The DNA here is from genome assembly GCF_020657785.1 of Clostridioides sp. ZZV14-6154. NCBI lineage: Bacteria > Bacillati > Bacillota > Clostridia > Peptostreptococcales > Peptostreptococcaceae > Clostridioides > Clostridioides sp. ZZV14-6154. The sequence goes on from NZ_JAGWCY010000001.1 coordinate 1,299,255, forward strand.
AGTCCTCTATTCGTTGCATATCTAAAGTTATTGAATTATAATAAAAATTTACTGCTATAAGTAAAAATATTCCTACAGATGTTAGTAATAAGCCTACATATTTCATAGCATTTCCTCCTAAGTTATATTTGTTATCAATAAAGTTTATTCATCAAACAAGACTTTATTACTACCTTTATAAAATTTTATTACTTTTTACTAATTCCATATTGAAAAATTTTTGATATTATATTAAACTAACATTAAAATTAATTAAAACTGCTGTAGGAGGCTTAAAATGTTTGAAAAAATAAAAGAAATAATAGCAGAACAATTAGGGTTAGATAATTTAGATGAAATAACTATGGAAGCATCTTTAATGGAAGATTTAGAAGCTGATTCATTAGATGCTGTTGAGATTATAATGGCTCTTGAAGATGAATTTGGTATAGAAATACCAGATGAGGAAGCTGAAAACTTTAAATGTATTGGTGATATATGTAAATATATCGAAGAAAACAAATAATATCATCTTTTCTACAAATATAAATAGTCTGTGTCTACTTCTATTTAATATTTCTATTAGAAGTTTACACAGACTAGTCTACATTTATTTATAATTATATTAACTATACATTTATTCTAATTTAATTTATATCTAATTATATAAATTACTCAAATTAAGATTACTTTTCTTCATAAAATGTTACATTCTTTATTACTATATCTATAGTTCCATCTTGATTTTGCTTTACAGTATATTTCATTGGGTCCTCAAAATCAGTTAGGTTACCTTTTATATCAAAGCCATTATCAGTTTTTATACTTCTCTTTTTGAGCTTTTTCTCAACCCATTTTTTATCTATGCTAAAACCTTCATCAAGACCTTTTTCTTCCATGTGCTCTTTAAAACTACCTTTTAATTCTTCATCCTTAATTGAATTATCAACAAAATCATTTATATCAATTTCATGTTTTTCTTTTAATGTATAATTTAATATACTTCTTACATCTTCTGCTTGCTTTATATCATTGCTAAGAGCATTAGTTATCCAATTTTCGGCTGTATTTTTAAATACTTTTGTCTTATACTTATCATCGTCTATTTTTTTAGCATTCAAAAATTCTGTTACAAACTTTGATTCTGAACCCTCTTTTTCTGCATCTTTGTCTAAGAGTCTTAGATGAAACTCATCATTCATTCCACTTAATCCAATTAAAGCCCCTTGCTTTTGTCTTATAGTTTCTGGAATTCCAATTTCATTTGATACCATTTGAATATTAAATTTATCATCTACAAACTCAATTGAATGAGTATACAGTTTTTTATAATCTAATTTCAATATAGCAACACTCTTCTCATCTTTTACAGTATACAAGCAAACTGCCAAATCACAAGATTCTAATGCTGCATTAATCTTCATGACCTCAAACAGATAAGATGCTATTTCTTTAGAATTTTTTAAAAATGAACTTTCATCGTATATTATTTGCTCACAACAATTTTTGATTAAATTGTCATTATAATCTTTAAAGATACCTTTTCTTAAATCTTCATCCTTTGAAATTCTCTTTATTGCTTTTTGAAAAAATCCATCTACTTCTTGATTAACTTTACCTTCAAAATCATTTAATATTGGAACATCACTATTTTTATCCAAAACATGTATTATAAATTTATGTATTATCATATATATCACCCCATCTATCTTAATTTCGATATTAACTCTTGCATATCCTTCGGTATATCTGTTTTAAATTTTAAAATTTCTTTTGTTCTTGGTTGTTCAAACTCTAAGCTATATGCATGAAGAGCTTGCCTATTTATAAGATTTTCATCTATATAACCATATAACTCATCACCTATTATTCTATGATCTATATGAGCCATATGCACCCTTATTTGGTGTGTTCTACCAGTTTCTAGCTTTACTTCTAGTACGGTTGCATTTTTTAATCTTTCTACTACTTTATAATGGGTAACAGATGCTTGTCCTCTTTCATCTATTACTCTCTTTATTGAATCCTCTTCAGGTCTATAAATTGGTTCATTTATAGTTCCCTCATCTTCATCTATAATCCCATTCACTACTGTTATATATGTTTTTTCAACTTTATTTTCACTCATTGATGTAGACAAAGTATGATGTGCATAAGCATTTTTTGCTACTATAACAAGCCCTGAAGTGTTCATATCAAGTCTATTCACAAATCGTATTTTTACATTTTCTTTATGCTTCTCTATATAATAACTAATACCATTTGCTATTGTATTATCATAGTGACTTTTAGTTGGATGAACTACCATAAATGGTGGCTTATTTACCATAATTATATCAAAATCATCATATATTATTTGTAAATTTAAATCTTGTGGCTCAAAATTTGCTTTTTCTTCTTCTATTTTTACCTCTATTAAATCACCACAAGACACTTTTAAACTTGGTTTTTTATATACACCATTTACTAATACACTTTTTTCTCTTTTCATCTTTGACAATGACCTCACCGAAAAATTTAGCTTATCCAGCAAAACTTCTTTTAGAGTCATTTCTTCTTCATTTGTATATGATATAAGATTATATTTTTGATTTTCTTTTTTAAACAAACTTTTACCTACTTTCTTTTATATCTTCAAAATCATGATATTATATATTTTACACTATTTTTGTTTAATAGATAATAGTTATTTTTTAACCATAAAAACCTGTAAGAATAACAAATAGTTACTCTTACAGGTTAAATTCCTGGTTAAATGTTTAATTTTTAAAAATCATAATCTAAAACTATCTTTTAACTATTAAAGTAGTTCCCATTCCACCACCTATACAAAGTGTAGCTAAACCAGTTTTAGCATCTCTTCTCTTCATTTCATATAAAAGTGTAGTAAGTATTCTTGCTCCTGAGCATCCTATTGGATGTCCTATAGCTATTGCTCCACCATTGACATTAACTTTAGCCATATCTATGTTTAAATCTTTTACTACCGCTATAGATTGAGCAGCAAATGCTTCATTAGCCTCAACTAAATCTATATCTTCAATAGTCATATTAGCAGCTGCTAAAGCTTTTTTAGTTGCTGGAACTGGTCCATATCCCATTATTGTAGGGTCAACACCAGCTGTTCCATAAGAAACTATAGTTGCAAGAGGTTCTATTCCTAGTTCTTCAGCTTTTTCTTTAGCCATTACTACTAACATAGCAGCACCATCATTAATTCCTGATGCATTACCAGCAGTAACTGTTCCATCTTTTTTAAATGCAGGTCTTAATTTAGCAAGTTTTTCTATTGTAGTACCAGCTTTAATATATTCATCTTTGTCTACTACAGTGTCACCTTTTCTTCCTTTTATAACCACTGGAACTATTTCTTCGTCAAATTTTCCTTCAGCTTGAGCTTTTTCAGCTTTATTTTGACTTGCAAGAGCTAATGCATCTTGTTCTTCTCTAGTTATATTCCATTGTTCTGCTATATTTTCAGCAGTTATACCCATGTGATAGTTATTAAATATATCTGATAATCCATCTTTTATCATTGAATCAACAAAAGCAGTATCACCCATTCTTGCACCATATCTAGCACTTGGTACTAAATAAGGAGACATACTCATGTTTTCAGCTCCACCAACTAGCATTATATCAGCGTCCCCTAATGCTATAAGTTGAGATGCCATTGAAACAGATCTTAATCCAGAACCACAAACTATATTTATAGTCATAGCTGGTTTCTCTACTGGTATTCCTGCACCTAATGCTATTTGTCTTGCTACATTTTGACCAAGACCTGCTGTAAGTACTCCTCCTAAAAGTGATTCATCTATCATATCTGGAGTTATATTAGCTCTTTTTATAGCTTCTTTAGCTGCTGTTATCCCTAATTCTACTGCTGAAACTGATTTAAATGCTCCTCCAAAACTTCCTACTGCTGTTCTAGCTGCACTGGCAATTACTACTTCTCTCATATTCATTACCCCCATTAAATTAGATTTTTATCAGATTTTTGAGATTGTTTTTTTTTAGACAATATCAGTTAAATTTTTTAGATTTAAGTTCTTATTTATTATAATCATAGAATCCTATTTTAGTTTTTCTTCCTAATTGATTAGCTCTAACCATTTTAGCTAAAAGTGGATGAGGTCTATATTTAGTATCTCCAAATTCAGTATATAGAACGTTCATTATAGCTAAAACAACATCTAATCCTATTAAATCCCCTAATGCTAAAGGTCCCATTGGATGGTTTGCACCTAGTTTCATAGCTTCATCTATTTCTTCTTTACTTGCAACACCATCTGCATATATACCAACAGCTTCATTTATCATAGGTATAAGTATTCTATTTACTACAAATCCAGGAGATTCAGATACATCTACTGGTACTTTATTGATACTCTTAGATAATTCAAATACTGTATCAAAAGTAACTTTTGATGTTAATTGACCGCTTATAACTTCAACTAATTTCATCATAGGAACTGGATTGAAGAAATGCATTCCTATAACTTTATCTGCTCTATTAGTAGAAGAAGCTATTTCTGTTATAGATAATGATGAAGTATTTGTTGCTAAAATAGTATCGTCTTTACATAACTCATCTAATAATTTAAAAACATCTTTCTTTATGTTCATATCTTCTACAGATGCTTCTATTATTAAGTCCATGTCTTTTAAATCTTCATAGTTAGTAGTTGAACTAACATGACTTAATATTTCTGATTTTGTAGCTTCATCCATTTTTCCCTTAGTAACTAATTTAGTTAAATTTTTATCTAATAATCCTAAGCATTTATCTATAGCACCTTGAGTTCTACTCTTTAAACATACATCATGACCACAACTTGCAAAAGTTTGTACAATACCACTTCCCATAGTTCCACTACCTATTACAGCTAATTTCATAGTTATAACCTCCTGTTATTTTAGTATTTATATTCTGTTAACTAGATTAAAGTATTTATTCAATCTAGTTAACAGAAAATATATTTTTAATTAGATTTGTTTACCCTTTTATAAAGTTAGCTTCTCTTTTTTCAACAAAAGCTGACATTCCTTCTTTCTGGTCTTTAGTTGAAAAACAAAGTCCAAAGAAATTAGATTCTATATCTATTCCAGTATCTATATCAGTTTGAGCACCAAGTTGTATAGCTTCTTTAGAGTATCTAACTGCAAGTTGAGCATTTTTAGCTATTGTTTTAGCTAGTTTTTCAACTTCTTCCATTAAAACTTCTGGCTCGACAACTCTATTTACTAGCCCTATTTTTTCAGCTTCATCAGCTTTTATAACTTGACCTGTAAAGATTAATTCTTTTGCTTTTGCCAGTCCAACCAGTCTTGTAAGTCTTTGAGTTCCTCCATATCCTGGAGTTATTCCAAGAGTTACTTCTGGTTGCCCAAATTTAGCTTTAGCAGATGCAATTCTTATATCACAAGCCATTGCTAGTTCGCATCCTCCACCTAAAGCAAATCCATTTACAGCTGCTATTATTACTTTTTTACTATCTTCTATTTCTCTAAAAGCTTTAGCTCCTAGAAGGCTAAAGTCTTTAGCAGCTACAGCATCTAAATCTTTCATATATGCAATATCTGCTCCAGCTACAAATGCTTTTCCTTCCCCTGTCAATATTACTACATCGATAGTTTCATCATTGTTAATATCTGCAAATACTTCATAAAGTTCTTCTAAAGTTTTTGAATTGATTGCATTAAGGGCTTTAGGTCTATTCATTTTCACTGTACATATATTTTCATTTACTTCAACAGCTATATTCTCATAAACTTTAACATCGCTTGTACTCATAATACCCTCCCCAAGAAATTAGTTAGCTAAAACTTCACCTTTTTCTTTTGCAACACTTAATTGACTTATAAGTTCTGGAAGTACTTTGTGAACATCTCCAACTATACCAACATCAGCATATTTAAATATTGGAGCTTCTGGGTTTTTGTTTATAGCAACTATAAACTCAGCATCTTCCATACCAGCTATATGTTGTATTGCTCCAGATATACCACATGCTATATAAAGGTCTGGTCTTACAGTTTTACCAGTTTGACCTACTTGTCTTGCTTTATCTAACCATCCTGCATCTATAGTTGCACGAGAACCAGAAACTTCTCCACCTATAATTTCAGCTAATTCATAAAGTATGTCTAAATTTTCTTTTCCGCCCATTCCACGTCCAGCAGAAACTAATATTTTAGCATCTTCTATTTTAACTTGTTTTTTAGCTTCTTTTATTATTTCTACAACTTGAACTAATTTATCAGCTTCAGTAAATTCTACTTTAAAACGATTAATTACAGCTTCTCTAGTTTCATCAACTTCATTTTTCTTCATAACTCCTGGTCTAACTGTAGACATTTGAGGTCTGAAATCTTTACAAACTATTGTTGCCATTATATTTCCACCAAAAGCAGGTCTTGTCATTAATAATAATTTTGTATCTTCAGCTACTGCAAGTCCTGTACAGTCAGCAGTAAGTCCTGTATGTACTCTAGCAGATACTCTAGGTGCTAAGTCTCTACCTATTGAAGTTGCACCAAATAATACAACTATTGGGTCAGCTGCTTTTATTGCTTCATATGCAGCTTTTGTATATGGTTCAGTTGTATACACTGCTAAAGCTTCATCATCTACTACTATTACTTCATCAGCTCCATAATGTGCTAATGTATCTATTAAATCTTCTACCTTACTACCTAAAAGTAATGCAGAAACTTTTGTATCATAATCTTTGGCTATTTCTGTTGCCTTTCCTAATAATTCTAAAGAAACAGTTTGAATTACATTTTCTCTTTGTTCTATTACTACTAAAACGTTACCCATTCTTTATCCCCCCTTAAATTATATGATATACTTCTCTTTTAATTTATCTATTACAATTCCAGCTGATGTTTTTGCATCTTCATTGTATATTGTTCCAGCTGGTTTAACTGATTTTGTAAATGATTTAAATACACTAGTTGGAGAACCCTTAAGACCTAAGTTAGAAGGGTCAACTTCTATATCTTTTACAGTCCATGTTTCTACTACATCATTTTCGAAAGCATCATATATTCTTCCAACTTTCATGTATCTTGGTGTGTTCATATCTTTAAGAGTTGTTATAAGGCATGGCATTTTAACTTTTAAGTCATGACAACAATCTTCAAATTGTCTTTTTACTAACACATATTCGCCTTCAGTTTTTATTTCTTCAGCATATGTTATTGATGGAAGCTTTAAATGTTCAGCTATTTGAGGTCCAACTTGTGCAGTATCACCATCTATAGCCTGTCTTCCAGCTATTATAATATCAAAATCTATATTTTTTAATGCTCCTGCTAATGCTGATGAAGTTGCCCAAGTATCAGCACCTGCAAAAGCTCTGTCTGTTAATAATATTCCTCTATCTGCACCCATTGCTAAAGCTTCTTTTAAAGCCATATCTGCTTGAGGAGGTCCCATTGTTATTACAGTTACATGAGCTCCCATTTCTTCTTTTAATCTTATAGCTTCTTCTAAACCTGCTTTATCATCAGGGTTTATTATACTTGGTACTCCATCTCTAATTAAAGTACCTGTATTAGGATCTAGTTTAACTTCTGTTGTATCTGGAACTTGTTTTATACAAACGACTATCTTCATAAATCCTTCCTCCATATCTATTTTAATATCGACCTATTGTGTATATTTTAATATCTCTATTTTAATAATTTTCCTGAAATAACCATTCTTTGAACTTCACTAGTTCCTTCATATATTTCAGTTATCTTAGCATCTCTCATCATTCTTTCTACTGGATAATCACGAGTGTATCCATATCCACCATGAAGTTGTACAGCTTTTGTAGTAACTTCCATAGCTGTTTCTGCTGCAAATAATTTTGCCATTGCTGCTTCTACTCCATAAGGTTTTCCTAAGTCTTTATTTATAGCTGCTTGATATACAAGATGTCTAGCCGCTTGTATTCTAACTTCCATATCAGCTAATTGGAATTGTGTATTTTGGAATTTTGATAATGGTCTACCAAATTGTACTCTTTCTTTTACATATTTAACTGTTTCATCAAGAGCACCTTGTGCTAAACCTAAAGCTTGTGCTGCGATACCAATTCTACCACCATCAAGAGTAGACATTGCTATCTTAAATCCTTGGCCTTCTTTTCCAAGTAAATTTTCTTTAGGTATTCTACAATCTTCAAATATTAATTCACTAGTAGCTGAACCTCTTATACCCATTTTCTTTTCTTTAACACCAAAGCTAAATCCAGGAGTTCCTTTTTCAACTATAAATGCTGAAATTCCTCTATTACCTTTAGCTTTATCAGTCATTGCCATTACTACGTATATATCTCCAGCGATTGCATTTGTTATAAATATTTTTGAGCCATTAAGTATGTATTCATCTCCATCTAAAACAGCAGTAGTTTGTTGTCCAGACGCATCTGTACCAGCATTAGGTTCAGTAAGACCAAATGCTCCTAATTTTTCTCCACTTGCTAATGGTCTTAAGAATTTTTGTTTTTGTTCTTCATTACCATATTGATATATAGGCCATGAACCAAGAGATGTATGAGCTGATAATATAACTCCTGTAGTACCACAAACTCTAGACAATTCTTCAACTGCCATTATATAACCTACAGTGTCTCCACCTTCTCCACCATATTCTTTTGGATATGGTATACCCATCATTCCTGCTTTTGCCATTTTTTCCACTGTTTCATAAGGAAATCTTTCTTCTTCATCAAGTTCTGTTGCTAAAGGTTTAACTTCATTTTCAGCGAAGCTTACATATAACTCTTTAAGCATCTGATATTTTTTAGAATTTAAATCCATAATAGCCTCCTCAGTATTTTATAAATATTTTATTTTCATTTATTAATTAAAATCTCGGCAACATCTATAATAAAGTATTTGAGTATACGTCGAGAAATTTATAACCTTAATTAAAGTCCGCCCTATATTTATATGCAATTATATTAACCGATTATGACATTAATTTAATTATAAATTGTTAATTTAAAGTCAACTTCACTTAAAAAAAATCTCGCTTTTTGGAATTTTGTGAAATTTCAAGCTATAATAAAACTTCTCTCACAATGGTTATAGATAAAATAATTTGTTTATGATATTAATTCTAGGGTATATCACTAGTAAATGTTCTATATATTAGTATTTCAACCCATATATAAATTTTTTCTATCATATCAAAATTATTTTAATAGAGCTAAATAATCATATTTTTTGTGATTATTTTTGTTTTTTAAATATCTTACATCTATAATAGTATCACTCAAAGGATAATTTTTCAATAATTTCTAATTATTTTTTTAACAATATTTACTACATTTTTTCCATATTTTTGTCATTTTTTTATTATTTCGAAGAAAAATCAGAATTTTTTAACTTTATTTTGGATTATTAGTTTAAATTAGATTTTCCTCTTAGATTTATAAATATTTTCCACATAAAAATATCCCCAAACAGATTGTATACAGGGATATTTTTTTACTAATTTTCACTATATTTTTTACCAATTTTTACAAACATCTACCCATTTCTCACACTTAGAAAACTTCTCCATTTCATCACATGTAAGTTCTATTGCTGAATTACTGCTCCCACATGCAGGAAATACTGTATCAAATCTCTTCATTGAATCATCTAAATATACTTTTAAAGGCTTTTTTAAACCAAATGGACAAACACCACCAATAGCATGTCCAGTAAAGTCTAGGACTTCTTCTGGTGCTAACATTTTAGCTTTACAACTAAACTCATCCTTGTATTTTTTATTATCAATCTTAGCATCTCCAGCTGTAACAATTAAAATTGCATCCTCTCCTATTTTAAATGAAAGAGTCTTAGCGATTCTAGCTGGAATAACTCCCGCCGCTTCTGCCGCAAGTTCTACAGTAGCACTGGATTGTTCAAACTCTAGTATGCTATCTTCCCTTCCAAATTCTTTAAAGTACTCTCTTACATTGCTTATTGACATTGAACACCATCCCAATCTGAATATTTATAAATTTCATACTATTTTAATTATATATGTAATAACTTTATTTTTCAATTTTTTCAAATTACTCCATAACATTAGAATTCCATACATCATTATTTTTTCCAACTACTAGATATAAACCTTTTGCAATAGGTATTTCCACAGTAAATTCGCCCTTATATTCTACACTCATACCAGAGTCGTTAAAATACCTATAATCAAAGTTTAACCCCTTTGGAATCACAAAATCGACATAACCTTGATTATTCGACTTTATCCCATAGTTTAAGGTTTTTTCAGTTATAGAATTTTTTTCATTAAACAAATCTATATTTACATAATAAGAGCATTTATTCTCTCCTTTTTTACTCTCTATACAATTCTCAAATCTCATTTTTGCACTGTTTAACCTATAACTGTATTTACTGTTATTACTTATTTTGAATCTTATAACAGTACCAATTTCTTCACTTCTTCTGCTATCAAAATCAAAAACAATTTCCTCTAAATGATTTATTTCATAATCTTTGACACTTACCATATCTCTATATGCTAATTTATTTATAGCTATGAATAGTGTAAAAACTCCCAAAATAAAAATTGAAACTTTTATGAACTTATTCATTTCTAATCTCCTTATATTTTACGCTATAATATTAATTAAAAACTTTTATAATTAAACTTATTTTTTTTTGAAATCTTAATAGAGAAATACATAGATATTATAAAAATTATTATAGTCAAAAACGTCACACTGTATAGATTTATATATCTAGTATTAGTCATATCAGTAATATAATTTGAAAGGTATACGCCTCCTACATTACTATAATTAACATGCTTTACTTGATATACTATCATACTAACCATTCTTAAAAGACTCCCATATACAAAATAAATTAAAATACTTATTATTAATCCACAAATTTTCATTTTTCCATATCCAAATTTAAAAAATAAAGGAAGCACTATTGATAAAATTGCTAAAAATATATTTATAGAAAAGAATACATCATTTAAAACCATGCTTCTAAAAAACACTAATGATGTCAATTTACTTATTAAAGATACAATTGTTGTTATAAAAATTATTAATCCCACACCTAATAAGTACTTCGAATACACTATATCTTCGATACTAACTGGCATACTTCTTATAAATATTCTTGAATCACTTTCATAATCACATTCAAATGTATTTACAAAAATTAAATAACCTATGACAACACTTACTGTATAATACGAAATTGAGTTAAGGAAAAAATAAAAAACAAAAAACAGCAATATGTACTTTAAATTACGAACACCATCTGAACTAATTCCTATTATTAAATCTTTTTTTATCAAATTGAACATCATTTCACCTCATTTATATAATAATACATTAGTTCTTCTATAGTAGGATTTTTAACTTTATGCTTATCAATTTCTATCAATAAGCTTTTTACTTTTAAGTTATCTCCAACTTTCAGTAGTGCTTCACTATAATATTTATACTCTTTTACACCAACTATATTTTCTTTAATTTCTTCTAATTCTGCTTTATTTGCCCTAATTATTTTATACTCCTGCTCTAACATATCTTTCTTTATTGTAAAAATCTGATTTCCTTTATTTATAAAAATAAGATAATCCGCAATCCTAATTAAATTATCAGTATTGTGAGTTGAAATTATTACACTACTATTTCCATTTTTCACAAAATCTTTTAGATACTGCATTATTTCTTTTCTTACAATTGGGTCTATTCCAGCAGTTGGTTCATCCAGAATAAGTAGTTTTGCATTATGGCTAAGTGCATTTGCTAGCATAAGCTTCTCAGATTGTCCTTTGGATAAATTCTTAATATGTATATTTTCTTCTATCTCAAATTTTTCAAGATATTCATCAAATCTTTCTCTATCAAAATTACTATAAAATAAGGATACTATTCTTCTAAACTCTTTCACCTTTAAATGCGGATAAAATTGTAAAGAATCATATACAAAACCAATATTGTTTTTAAAACTTACTGGAGAATTGTCAATTGTTTCATTACAAAGTTCAATTTCACCCTCATCAGCATCAATAATGCCCATTATAATTTTTATTAAAGTTGTCTTTCCAGAACCATTTGGTCCTATAACTCCAATAATATCTCCTTCTTTTAATTCCAAGTTTATATTATTTAATTTAAATTTACCTAATTTTTTTGTGATATTCTTTACCTTAAACACGTCTTCACCTCTTATGTAATTTTTTATACCCCCTATACATATTTTAACACATTCACAACAAGCTAGGTCATTTATAAATTTATAAATTAAGAATTATAAAACTATGTTATAATACAAAGTATGAAGAGGTGAATATATGAAAAGAATTATAACTATAAATGCAAACCAATTAAATAAGTCCCTTGAGACTAAAGAACTCTTAACTAGAAAACTTGTCAACGCTGGCTTTGAGGTGTATTCAGATATTTATCCAGATACAGAACTTATTATATCAATTGGCGGTGATGGCTCTTTTTTAAGAACAGTTAGAGATTTCGATTTTCCTGAAATTCCCATAATGGGTATAAATACAGGACATCTGGGATTTTTTCCTGATATTTTACCAGATAAGATTGATAGCTTTATTGAAGCTTATATAAAAAAGGATTATATTATTCAAGAAATGTCACTTCTTAATGCTGAAGTATATACAACTACTAGCGGTTCTAACATGCTTGCTGTAAATGAAGTTGTTATAAGAGGAGACAAGTCTAGAACTATACATCTTAATCTAAGCCTTGATGATAAACATATACAAAATTTTAGTGGAGATGGTATGATTATTTCTACTTCCACAGGTTCAACCGCCTACAACTATTCTGCTGGCGGTAGTATTGTTGATATAAAACTTGAACTTATGCAGATTACACCGTTACATCCAATAAACACTAATGCATATAGATGTTTTACATCAAGCATAATATGTTCAAATGAATCTGTTATAAAGATTGCACCAGAATACAGATTTGAAGATTCATTATTGATTGTTGTTGATGGTGTTGAGCACAGATTTAGACAAATCGAAAATATAAAAGTTAGCATGTCTGATGCAAAAATAAAATTACTTAGGATGTCAAATTACGAGTTTTGGCATAGAGTATCTGAAAAATTTTTATAGACTGCACTTAGGAGGATTTTAATATGAAAATAGGAATAATGAGTGATACTCATGGTAGTTTACTTTACTTTGAAAAAGCATTAAATGTATTATCTGACTGTGATATTCTCTTACATGGAGGAGATGTCTTATATCATGGTCCTAGAAATGATATTCCAGAAGGATATAATCCTAAAAAATTTATAGAAGTGTTAAACAAATTAGAAAATATTATAATTGTTAAAGGTAACTGTGATGCAGATGTCGACCAGATGGTAATAGAACATCCTATTCAAAGTCCTTATGTCATGAGCCAATTTGGAGAAATTAGGATTATATTAAATCATGGTTATACAGAAACAGAAGAAGAAATTATTGATAAATCAAAGAAAATGGGTGCTGACATATTAGTTTTAGGACATACTCATGTAAAGAAACTATATATGGATGATAATTTAATAGTTATAAATCCAGGAAGTACTTCTATCCCCAAAGATGGAAGCCATTCTGTAGCAATTATAGATATTATAAAAACTGATGATGAAGATGAGCTTGAACTTGATATCAATTTAATCGATATTAATACTGGAAATGTAATCAATATTAACTAAATGTAGTATTCCATAAGAATGTATGAAAAACATTAAAGGTTAATACTTAAAACATATATAGTAAATTTAATTGAAAAAGAAAAATATATTATAGATAGACACTTCACATTGAGGTGTCTTTTCTATATCATTAGAAAACTGTATAACCTACTGTATTGTAAAGTATCTATTAGCACAAAAATAAGTAAACTAAGCTATTTGCAACTTAATTAGAATTTCATATACATCAATTCAAACTTCTAATTAAACATAACTTAGTTTACTTGTCTTTATTATATAATATTACTAATTGATAAAACTACTGTAATCCTAATGCTTCTGTATAAGGATTACTATTTTTTCCTCCACCAACTTGTATAAATTTATCTGCTTTTACTTTCTTTATAAAACTTTGTTGTCCATTACTTAGACTTCCACTTGCAAGAATGACAGGTGACTTTGTTTTTGCCGCCAATACTCCAGCAGCAAGCCCATCAACTAAATCAGCTTCTCTACCACTTCCATCCTTTGCAAAATACATATTACTAACCTTACTTAATTTTCCATAAAATTTTTCTAAAACTTTAGCATTTGTATCTTTTCTATCTGTTCCAGCTAATCTTTCTGAATTTACTAGTTGTCCCTCAAGTTTTTTGCTTATATTATATTCTCCACCTATTATGTATGTCTCATTTGAATTTTGTGTTATAAAACTTTTAGCCTCACTTCTTATACTATCTTTACTTGCATATATTATAGCCATATTATCACTTGCAGCTGGACTTGATATAGAAGTTGCATCTGCTAGGCCATTATACCCATTAACTACTGCTATTTTTGAAACGCCTAAATCTCCTGTATCATCCAATTGTTTAGTAAGAAGCAAAGAAGTTTCTTCTCTGTCTGCTCCTCCAATTCTACTTACTAAAACACCTGTATCTTCAAGATATTTTTTTACACTTGATGAAATTGCTCCTTCACTTCCAATTAAAATAATTTCTTCAGGATTAAGTCTTGTTATCTCATCTGCTACATTTTCTGGTACATTATTTTTATTAGTAAGTAGTATTGGAGCATCCAATTTACTTGCTAAAGGAGTTGAAGCTAGTGCATCTGGTAATGAATTTGAATTTACTAGAAAAATCCTTTCTGAACCATTATTCCATCCACTTTGAGATATTTTTATAGCTGTATCAAATCTATCTTCCCCAATTAACTTTTCTCCCTTTGGAGATTTTCTATTTTGAATATAGCTATTCATATTTTCCTGCGAATTTTGATTCTTGCTAGTTGTATCTGCATATACACAGCTAGGCATTACAAGCCCTAATACAAGTGCAAATACCATTATTTTTTTAGATTTAATTTTCAATATAATTCCCCCTTATTTAAAATATTAATACTTATTGTTACTCTGCAATACTTATTTATACCCCAAAGTGAATATAATTACCTTTTATCAAAATAATTATAAAAATAGCTACATCATCTTAAATACAAAACAAACTTACAATCAGTTTGTTTTATAAAGAATGATATAGCTATTATAACTTTAAACTCTTAATTTTTGAATACTTTTTAACTAAACTCTTTCAGCATATTTTTCAGCTATTCTTATAACTAATTTAGTAGCTTTCTCCATAGAACTAACTGGAATACATTCATTTTTACCATGGAAGTTTAATCCTCCAGTAAATATATTTGGACAAGGTAATCCTTCAAATGATAGTCTTGCACCATCAGTACCACCTCTTACAGGAACTAAACGTGGCTTTATACCTACTTCTTCCATTGCCTCTTTGGCTATATCAACGATGAACATAACTGGCTCAATCTTTTCTTTCATATTATAATAAGAATCTTTTAAGTCTAATTCCACTCTATTATCATATTTCTTATTTATTTTTTCTATATTTTCTATCATTATAGATTTTCTTTGTTCAAATTTTTCTCTACAATGGTCTCTAATAATATAAGCCATGCTTACAGTTTCAACATTTCCATTTATAGTATTTAGATGCCAAAAGCCTTCATAACCTTCTGTTGTTTCTGGTCTTTCATCTGCTGGGAACATTTCTGAGATTTCAGATGCTATATGTATAGCATTGACCATTTTATTCTTAGCTGAACCTGGATGAACGTTTCTACCATGTATAGTAATAGTTGCATTTGCTGCATTAAAGTTTTCACATTCAAGTTCTCCAACTACTCCTCCATCTAAAGTATATGCATATTTTGCTCCAAATTTTTCAACATCAAATAGATTTGCACCTCTTCCAATTTCCTCATCAGGTGTAAATCCTATTTTTATATCTCCATGTTTAATTTCGGGGTGATTGATTAAATATTCTATTGCAGTTACTATCTCAGCTATTCCAGCTTTATCATCAGAACCAAGTAAAGTTGTTCCATCAGTAACTATTAAATCATCTCCTTTAAATTCTACTAATTCTGGAGAATCTTTTACACATGTAACAACATTTAATTCTTCATTTAAAACTATATCTTTTCCATCATAATTTTTTATTATTCTTGGTTTAATATCTTTTCCACTTATATCTTCAATTGTATCCAAGTGTGATATGAATCCTATAGTATCTACACCTTCAACATTTCCTTTTAAAGTAGCCATTACGTAACTGTTTTCATCTAAACTTACTTCATCAATACCAATTGATTTTAACTCTTCAACTATATACTCAGCTAAAACTCTTTGACCTTCTGAAGATGGACAATTTTCACATTGAGAATTCGATGTTGTATCAAATGATACATATTTTAAAAATCTTTCTACTACTTTTTGTTTCATGCATATACCTTCTTTCTTACAATATTAATGGAATTTTTATTTATTAGTGAATAAAATTTTACTACAAAAATATCTTCATTATTTATAGCTAAAAGATATCCACCTTCTTAAGTATATCATGCATACATACCAAACCCAAACAAAAAATTACTCCTATTATTCCCTTTACCTGAATTCCAATAAAAATTGCAGCCAGTGTTGCTAATGGATTTAACCCAACATTTACTGATACTAATTTGGGTTCAAGTATTTCTCTTATTAGAGATAAAACAAAAAATATTATAGTCATGCTTACAGCTATAAAATAATTTTTTATAAGAAAATAGTACACGATTACTGGAAGATATATTGTTATTATTCCTAAAAATGGAATTAAGTCCATTAAAGCTCCTACAAAAGCTACTATCAGACCATATTTTAATCCAAATATAGCGAAACTTCCCCATATCGCAAAAAAAGTTATAGCCATAAGTATTGTATAAGCTCTTATATATCCTACAAGAGAAAGACCTGCTTCCTTCTTTACATTCTTTACCTTTTTTCTGACATCAACAGTAAACATATTATAGAAATTATTTTCAATTTTATCTAAATCTTTTGCTATAAAATATGTAGCAATAAACAAAGTAATTATAAATATTATAATATATGGAATAGAAGTAGCCAGTCCAAGTATACTTGTAAGGAGATTTTTTGTAATATGCATTACTTCATTACTAAACTTACTTACTAATTGTTCTATATCAAAATTAGCTATTTCTTGAAATGATTTCATATATGTATTTACTTTATTTAAAAAATACATAATTGTATTGCTTATATCTTCAGGGTTGGTAGATATATTATTTAGAAATCCCATTAATTCTTTCACTGAATTTATTACGATTATTGTAGTAACTGTACTTACTACTGCTACTGCAAGAAAACTCAAAACTAATGTGGACACACCCTTATTGATGTTAAACTTATTTTCTAATTTTTGTGATATAGGATTAATCATAAGAGCTATTATTCCACCTAAAAAAAATGGAGCTATGTATGGAAATGCTTTATAAATAAAAATAAACAACAATGTGTATATACAAAAAAAGATAGTGTTATTTTTTAATTTGTATAAAAAATCATTTTCTAATATGTTCATCTTAAAAATCTCCTTCCTTCTAATTTATATTTCTATTTTGTCCATTTCATACTAGTTTTATTTGAATATAAAATAAAAATAAGTGCATTAAATATAGAATTTAAATTCTACATTCAATGCACTTATAATAAATTTAAGAACATTATTACATTATGTATATATTCTTATTTTTTTGATTCTATTTTTTTCTATACTTTCTATACAAAATCTTATATTATCAACTTCAATTACTTCATTTTCTTCTGGCAATCTGCTTAAATGTCCAATTATAAACCCACCTATAGAATCAAATTCTTCAGATTCTAAGTTTACACCTATAAGTTCATTAACATCACCAATTTTAGTACTTCCATCTACAATATACTCATCTTCTTTTATAACTTGTATTTCATCTTCTTCTTCATCATATTCATCTTCTATATCACCAACAATTACTTCTACTAAATCTTCTATAGTCAAAAGCCCAGATGTCCCACCATACTCATCTACAAC
Source organism: Clostridioides sp. ZZV14-6154 (assembly GCF_020657785.1). Classification (NCBI taxonomy): domain Bacteria; kingdom Bacillati; phylum Bacillota; class Clostridia; order Peptostreptococcales; family Peptostreptococcaceae; genus Clostridioides; species Clostridioides sp. ZZV14-6154. Next base: position 1,317,383 of record NZ_JAGWCY010000001.1, read on the forward strand.
TATAGCCATTTGACTTTTTTCAAGTTTCATCTCTTCAAGAAGCTGTGTTATCTTTTTAAACTCATATGTGAAAAATGGCTCTCTCATATAATTTTTAATATCAAATGACTCTATTTCCTCATCTGATAAAAATATAATATCTTTTATATTAAGTATTCCTACAATATCATCTATAGTTTCTTCATATACAGGCATTCTACTTAGTTTTTCTTCTTTAAATACTTGTATGATTTCATCGTAACTATCTTCCATATCTATAGCTACCATATCTATTCTCTGTATCATTGCGTTTTTGGCTTGCATATCTCCAAATTCAAATACATTATTTATGATTTCTCTTTCTTCCATTTCAAGGACGCCTTCTTCATGGCTTACATTTACCATAGTTTTTAATTCTTCTTCAGTTATAAATGACTTGGCTCCTTTATGTGTTATACCAAACAATTTAAATATAACGTTCGTAATTATATTAAATACCCATACTACTGGTCTTAATACAAATATAATTACTCTTATAGGCTTAGATACCAAAAGAGAAACCTTTTCTGAGTTACTTGCTGCTATTGTCTTTGGAGTAATTTCACCAAATATTAACACTAGTACTGTCATAACAGCTGTAGCAAGTGCTACTCCTTTTTCTCCCATCAACCCTATAAACAGTGACGTTGATATGGATGTTGCTGCTATATTTACAACGTTATTTCCAACTAATATAGAACTTAAAAGTTTATTTGGGCTTTCTATTAATGAACTTACTAACTTAGCTCCTTTGACTCCTTCATCTTGCATATATCTAATTCTGATTTTACTTAAAGACATTAAAGCTGTCTCTGATGCTGAGAAAAATGCAGACCCCATAAGTAATACTACTAAAATTATAATCTGGACCAAACTATTGGGCGATTCCAACACTTACCACACTCCTACTTACTTGTTTTTTTATATTGATATTAATTATAAATAAATTTAATATTAGTTTTAATTATATCACAATTATATATTTTTTGGAAATGTTAGATAATATATTCAATTAACATATTGTTTCTAACTGTATTCAATTTTTACTTTTGAACCTACTCCAGCTTCACTCGATGAAACCAATAGCTTAACAGGAACTCTATTTTTAAGCTCTTCGACATGACTTATTATACCCACACTTAGATTATTACTATGCAATCTTTCCAATGATTCTATAACAATCTCCAAAAGCTCACTATCCAATGAACCAAATCCTTCATCTAAGAAGAAGAATTCAAGTGGTGCACTCCCTTTTAATTGTATTTGAGATGAAAGAGCAAGTGCTAATGATAGTGAAGTTAAAAATGTCTCTCCTCCAGATAGAGTATCAATACTTCTTCTTTCTCCTCCATTAAAATTATCTCTCATTACAAAATTGAGTGTTGAGTCAATTTCAAGTGCATATCTTCCTTTAGTTATTCCTTCTAATCTTTTTGATGCTTCTAAAGCTATATATTTTAGTTGATTTGTAGAGACGTATTCTACAAATTTATTTCCTTGTATACATTTATCTAATTCTTCTAACAAATCTACTTTATGTTCAACCAATCTAAGTTCCTTATTAAAATCATTTATCTTATCTAAAGAATCTTTTAATGTTATCAACTTATTTTGATTAGCTCCAATGTCTTTGGATATATTTCCTATTTCTACTTTCATATTATAAATATTATCTTTTAATTGTTCAAAGTATTCTTTTTTAATAATTCTTCCATTTAATTTTTCTTTTGATGATTTTATTTTAAACGATAATAACTTTTGTTCTTCTTCATATTCTAATATTTCTTCAATCAGTTTTTTTACTTCTTCACCTTCTAATAAAGCTCTTTTTACCGCATATATACTTTCAAATTTATTTTCTGCTAGCAGTTTATTTAATATTATTTTTTGTTCTTTATATTGTTCTTTAGCAGTTTTAAGTCTTCCATCTATATTGTGCTTCTCAGCAAGATTTTTTTCATATTCTAACCTCTGTTCTTCTAGCTTTACTTTACTAGACTCTTCTTGTTCTAGTATCTTGCATATACGTTCTTCAACATTATGTAAAAGATTTTTAGCTAAATCACCTTTTGTTATGTTAATTACTTCTTTATATTTACTTTCTCTATGCACTTTTTTTTCTACATATAACTCTCTAGCCTTTATTAACTCTAACTCTATTTCATGTAATTTACTTTCTTGTTCTCTTATTTTAATATCTAATAAATCTCTGTTTTTTAATAAGTTTGAATATCCAGTATTTAATAATTCTAATTTTTTTTCATTTTCTCTTAATTCTTCTACTTTTGACGATAGATTTGAAACTTTAGTAATTGTTTTTAATCCTAAATACTCTTGTTTTAATTTCTTACATTTATGTTCCAGACTTTCAATTTCGATATTTAAATCTTTTATTAATTTCTTATAGTTATTCAAACTTTCGTTTATCTTTAATTCTTCTTTTTCAATTCTATTTTTTTCTTCTTTTGCCAATGTTATTTTATTTTCGGTACTCTCTTTCTCTTTTTCCCACTCTTGAATATTAGATTTAAGTACAGCTAATTTTCTTTGTTCATCATCAAGTCTTTTAAATAATTGACTGGATGGAATTTCCCCAAGTTTTCCTTTTACATCTTCCAATTCTTTAGTTTTCATTTTTTCTACAGACACATAACCACTTACTTTAGCATTTAATTCTTCAATATTATGTCTTATGCTTACTTTTTCTTTTTCCAATTTATCTAATTTATCTTTAACAAAAACTATATTTTCATCATAATTAGTTATATTATGATTTTCATGGTGCTTTGAACCACAAACTGGACATGGCACATTTTCTTTTAATTCACGTCTAAGCTCAGAAGCCAAATTCAAGTATTTTAGTTCTTCTAACTCTTTTTCAAGGTCTTCTCTATTTTTTCTATTGTTCTCAAGCTTTTCATTTACTAGATTTAGCTCTCTCTCAATATTAAATTTATTTTCTAAAACTACTTTTAATTCATCTTGTATATTATTTTTCTTAATTTCATTTTCTTTGGTATTATTTGCCTTATTCCTTAATTCAGTTACATATTCAGATTTTAAAAGCAAATCTTCACTTTTGCCAGGACATTTTTTAAGAAGAACATCTAAATGAAGAGACAAACTTTCTAGGTTACGGTTGATGTCATTTTTGTCTCTATCAATATATCTGACTTTTAAATTTATATCTTCTGTATCCTTAGATATTTCTTCTAGTTTATTTATTTTTTGAGTTTTCTCTTCTAATACTTTATTATAATCTTTCTCATATTCATATGCTAAAAATATTTTTTGTTTTAATTCTGCACTTATATTTACTTTATCTATTTTCCCTTCAATTTCTTTTACAGACTTAATAACTGCTTCTTTTCTAGATTCAGAATCTTTTTTTAGTTTTTCTAACTCCATTTTGTTCTTACTTAAATCAAGACCATTTTCTTTTAATTCTTTTAATTCCTTATCTAGTAAAACTAATTCTTCTTCTAATTTTATTGCTTGTTGTAACTTTATTTTTTCCTCACTTAACTTAGGAACTTCTTCATTTTTAATTTTACTTATTCTTTCATATCTATGTTTTGTAATTTCAAGTTCTTGATTTAAAATTACTAATTTTTTATCTAATCTATCTACTGTAAAACTATCTTCTTCTATTCTTTTTTCTAAATTTTGAACTGTTCCTATGTATGGGTCCACTTTTCTTGCATTATTATCATTTTCTACAAGATTAGTCTTTTCCTTTATCTCATTGCTTTTTAGGTTGAGTTCATTTTTTCTAAGCTCATTTTTCTCTAGTTTCAATTGTTCCTCATATATTACCTTACTCTCTTCATAAGATTTTTGAACTAAATCCAAAGTTTTATTTTTCTCTTTTTCTAGTTTTTTTAACTCCATTAGTTCTTGATTGATATCATTATACACTTCTTCTGTAATTCCATCGTATTGACTTAATTTTGATTTCAAGTCTTTTAACTTTTGCGAATGTAAATTTTTTCTCTTTTTTACTTTATCTCCAAGACTTCTTCCATACTTTTCAAGATTGAAAATTCTCTCTAACATATCTCTTCTATCTGCACGTGATAATCTCAAAAACTCATTAAATTTATCTTGTGGTAAAACTACTGACCTCGTAAAATCGTTTGATGTTAGTCCTACAACTTGAGCCACCTTTTCATTTACTTCAACAACTTTATCAGCCAAAACATTTTTTGTATTATCATTTAACACCTCTACTAATCTAGCACCAGAAGTCTTTGTTCCTGTTTTACTTCTTACAATAGTTCTATCTACAATGTATCTTCTTCTTGTATTTTTGCTTCCTATCTCAAATTCATACGATATAATTGCTTTATCACATACACTGTTTATATATTCTTTTGTATTTCTAGATATATTTCCATACATAGCAATAGTTATAGCATCTAAAATTGTAGATTTCCCACTTCCAGTAGTCCCAAATATTCCAAACAAACCTCTTTCAATTAGTTTTTCAAAGTCTATAACTTGTTTATCAATATAACTATTAAGTCCAGTCAGTTCTAATCTAATTGGTCTCATCTGTTGATTCACCTTCTTCACTTATTATATCTAGAAATAAATCCATAAGTTCTCCTTTTGGTTCTACACCTCTACTAAAGGAATAAAATTCTTTGAATAATTCTGCCATAGACTTTTCTTTTATATCTACACTTTCTTGTTCATAACAAGATGTTATTATTGGTTTTATCTCTATTATGTCTTTTAATAATTCTTTCATTTTTTTAATTTCACCCTGAGATATTATCTCATCAGTATCTATTTCAAAGTATGACCAGATATCTCTATCTTGATTTTGCTCACATATATCTAAAGCTTCATCTATACCATTACATTTAAATACTTCTATTGGTTTGTAATTGTTAAAATAAATTTCCTCAATATTTGGTTTTTCTCCTGCTTTTATATCCACTATATACGCACCTTTAGTATATGCTCTTTCGTCTTTGCTATATTGAAGTGGAGAACCAGAATAATATGCATTTAATCGTTCAGAAGCTTTTTGTTGTTTGTGCAAATGTCCTAGTGCAGTATATTGAGCTTTTTCTGGTAAGTCTTTTTTTTCAACCAAAAAGCTTCCTCCTAGTTGTATAGGTCTTTCTGATTCAGTACTCTCTCCACCTATTACAAATATATGTGATACTGCTATATTTATAGTATCACTTCTAAAATTTTCTCCTAAACTTCTAAATATGTCGCCTACTTTTTCAGAGTAAGTCTTTTGCTTTTCCAAATCATCTTCACTTGAAAAAACCTCATTTAATCTTTTTTCACTTGGATAAGGCAATGTAGCAATTACAACACTTTCTCCATTTATATTTAATGTTGTACATCCTTGTATAGTCTCTGTTATCTCAAATTTTTCATACTTAGCTTTTTCTGTAGAACTTGATGGATAACCAAATATAAGTATACCCTGTTCATGTGCTAAAGGTGTTATTGCAGAAAGTCTCTCTGGATTGTCATGATTCCCAGAAATTATTATTACACATCTTTGTCCATTATTAGCAAGTCTTGAAACTGTTTTATAAAACAGTTTTTCAGCTTGTGCTGGTGGATTAGAATTATCATATATATCCCCAGCAATTATTACCATATCAACTTCACTTGATTCTACTATTTTTATGAAGTCCTCACAAAATTTTGCCTGCTCTTCAATTCTAGAATGACCTTCTAGGGATTTCCCTAGATGCCAATCTGATGTATGAATGAATCTCATTTTTCCCCTCCCCTTTATCTTTATGTCTAATTTATATCAAAATAATTAATAACAAACAGCCTCATCAACTCCAAATAAATATATACATTTTTCTTTTACTGATTTTCCAGTTAAAGTTTCAATAACATCTGCATATAAGTCTAATTGTTTTTTATATTTCTCTATTATCTGATTTATATTTTCCTCATTTACAAAATCTGTTTTATAATCTACTAAAACTATCTGATTATCTTCTTCAAAATAAGCATCAACTATACCTCTTAACATGACACTTTCTTTGTCATAAATTTTCTTATCATCATTTTTTATCAATTCTTCATAAATATATATATCTTTCATATTTACTTGTGCATAAATTGCTTTTTCTCTATTTATAAGTTCAGCATTTAACATCCTTTTTCCTATGTTAGATGTAAAAAATTTATATATTTTATAAGGATTTACTATACTAGCTTGCTTTTCTGTTATTATACCCTTTGAAATAAAACTTTTTATTTGCATCTTTATATCATTTATGTTGTTTACCTTCTTTAAATCTAAAACTTCCATAACTAAGTGAATTATTGTACCTCTTTCTGCTCCATTTATTTTTTCTTTTTCTTCATCATTTTGAATAAATAGAGGTTTTTTTAAGTTTATTTTTTGTTCAAATATAGTATTTATCAACTCTTCTTCATAATTATTTTGTATCTTTTTTATTTCTGTAACCGATATACTAGCAGGTTTTTTTGTACTAAATTCATATGGGTATATATAGTTTAACTTTTCTTCTATTTCAGTATAATAATCGCTATCAGGTTCCTCTACATCTATTTTTTCAAGAACTTCTTCAATACTTTCTTTTTCTTCATCATTTTTCTTTTGTATTAAAATATCATCCTTATTCCATAACTTTCCATACCATTTTGAATTATGTTCAACATTAAATGGTACATCTAATCCCATATCTTCCAATAAATTAGATAAATCTTTATGTTTTAATACACAAGGCATTATCCAATCTAAGAAATTCTTACTTTTTAGTATTTCATATTGTGATATTGTATCTAAATTTTCAATTCCACTACACCATTTTTTCATGCTATCTTGTACATTTCTAGTAGAGCCTGTTATAATCAGTTTCTCTTTTGCTCTTGTAAATGCAACATATAATACTCTCATCTCTTCTGATAAATTTTCTATATTTATTTTACTTTTTAGTGCTTCTTTAGCTATACTTGGAAAAGAAATTCGTCTCTCATAGTCCACAAACTGAGGTCCATATCCTAAGTTATGATGATATAAAATACTCTTTTTAAAATCTTGAGTATTGAAATTTTTTCCCATAGCAGAACATATAACTATTGGAAATTCTAGACCTTTACTCTTATGGATACTCATTATTCTAACAACATTTGCATTTTCTCCAAGTGTTTTTGCACTCCCCATATCAGAGCTAGATTTTTTTAATTTTTCTATAAAGTTTACAAAATTGAATATTCCCTTAAAGCTAGTCTCTTCAAATTGTTTTGCTCTCTCAAAAAGTACTTTCAAGTTAGCTTGTCTTTGACTTCCACCTGGTAATGCTCCAACATAAGCATAATATCCAGTTTTTGTATATAAATACCATATAAATTCATCTGTACTCATGTACATTGATTTCTCTTTAAATTCCTTTAGTTTAATCAGAAAGTCTTTACTTTTATTTATACATTCTTCACTTGGTACAAAATCCGACTTACTTTCATTCTGTGAATCTGTAAATTCATCATACTCTGATGTACTCTCTAAAACTTCATAAAAAGTTTTATCTTTATTTTGAATTCTAATGTCAATTAAATCCTCTGGTGTAAATCCAAATATAGGTGACTTTAACACAGCTATAAGAGGTATATCTTGCATTGGATTATCTATTATCTGAAGTAATGATAGTATTGTTTTTATTTCAATTGTATCAAAATATCCCACTCCAACATCAGCATAAGTAGGTATATCCATATTCATCAACTCATCTGCAAACACAGGTGCCCATGCAGATGTAGCTCTTAAAAGAATCACTACATCCTTAAATTCCACAGGTCTATAGGCATCAATTCCTTTATCATAAACTTTTTGAATCTTTCCATATTCATTGGCTTTCATTAAATCCTTAATAATCTTTCCAACCATTCTAGCTTCAAGTTGTATGTTGTCTAGTTCTTCATCTTCTTCTGCTTCATTTTCTTCATTATTAGCATTATTATCTTTATTGTTTATAATATCATTACTAGGTTTAGTATTTTTTTGTATAAGGTGTATTTCTGTTGCTCCACCGACAATAGAGTTCTCCTCTAAATCTGATTTAAAATCTGCACCCAAATTAAGTCTTTCTTTTTCTGTATATTCAATCTCTCCTATATTCTCATTCATTATATTTTCAAATATATAATTTACAGAGTCTACAACTTCTTCCCTACTTCTAAAGTTTTTATAAAGCATTATCTTTCTGTGAGAACTTCCTTTTTCATCTTTATAGTTATTGTACTTTTGTAAAAACAACTCTGGTTTTGCTTGTCTAAATCTATATATACTTTGCTTTACATCGCCAACCATAAATCTATTTGGAGTCTCTATGTTTGCCACAGTTTTAAGAAGTACTTCTTGTACAAGATTGCTATCTTGATATTCATCTATAAATATTTCATAGAAATTATCTCTATACCCCATAGCTATATCAGAAGGTATGATATTTCCGTTCTCATCTATATTCGTAAGTATATTTAAGGCAAAATGCTCTATATCATTAAAATCTATTATTCCTTTTTCATTTTTCTTATTGCTGTATTCTTCTTCAAATCTCAGAACAATATTAGAGATTGGTTTAACTATATTATAAAGATATTTAATTTCATCTTTAATAGATTCATTATCTTTATTAAACGTAGAATTTATTATACTTTCTAAAGATTTTTTAATTTTGTCTCTTATTGCTTTTGCTTTTTCTTTTGACTCTTTTATATATGAAGGAGCATCTTTTGGTATCCTTTTTATACCTTTGACATAGTTTTCAAAAGACATACTTGACATCTTCTTATATGCCTCATTCCATGATTTATTACATGCTTCTGAAATATCGACCATTCTCTTATATTCAATCGACAGCTTCTCTGTAAAAGTTTCTAGTTCATCTATTGACTTAACTTCTTTTAAGGCCTTTTCCATATTTGAGCAAATTCCATCAATTTCTATTTTTACAGTATCTAATATAGCTCTAGCCCAAATAGATTCTGAAAAATCAAAATCCTCATCAATGTTAAATCTCTCTGCTGAATCAATAAGCCATTTTTTAGGCTCAGGAGAAGCCATTGCAAATGAATATATTCCTAGAATAATATCCTGAACTTCTTTGTCTCCTCCTCTTTCTGCATAACTTTCAACTAAATTTAAGAAACCCTCATCTCTTTCTTCATATAATTTTTCAAATACTTCTTCGATTGCCTCTTGTTTCAAAATAGCACATTCAGTTTGGTCTCCTATTCTAAAATTAGGGTCTAAGTTTATTCTATGAAAGTTCGATTTTATAACATCTAAACAAAATGAGTGTATTGTTGTAATACTTGATTTATTTAATAAAACAAGTTGATTTTGTAAATGCTTATTTTCTGGATTTTCATCTAATGCTTTTCCTATAGCATCACCTATTCTCTCTCTCATTTCTGATGCAGCTGCATTAGTAAATGTAACTACTAATAATTTATCTATATCAATTGGATTTTCTCTACTTGTTATCATTTGAATTATACGTTCAACCAGTACTGCTGTTTTTCCCGACCCAGCAGCTGCTGCAACAAGTAAATTACAGTCTCTACTTTCTATAACTTCTGTTTGCTCTTTTGTCCATTTAGGAGAACTCATCAATCAACATCTCCTTCCATCATTTTTATTATCTCTTCATTGCTCTTATTATTTAAAATTTTATATTTATTATCTTTCATAGTTGAATCAAATTGACATATAGCTGAATAATCACAAAAATCACATGATGTTCCCTCTTTATGTTTATATGGAGATATCTTTATTTCACCACTTAACATTTCTTCACATAAATCCTTTATCGCATGTTTTACATATTTTCTAAGTAACCTAAAATCTTCATAACTTACTGTAGATGTACTTTTACCTACATTTCCATCCTTTGTAAGACCTACTGGTATTACTAAGGAATTTTTTCTTTCTCCATCTATTAATGATTTATCCATCTCTTTTATTATATGAGAATCCTTTACCACAAGCCCCTTCATTCTAAGTTCTTTTAGTATAGCTTCTTGAATTTCAGTATCATCTTTATCTTCATTAAACTTTGCTATTGGATTATTTATTCTACAATATAATATTGCCGCTGGATTTAAATTTATATCTTCTTCTTTTACACTTTCAAGGATTGCATCAAGATACACAAGTAATTGTAATTGTAGACCATAGTATATCTCTGTTAAATTTATAGTTTTATTACCTGATTTATAATCTACTATTCTTATATATTTGTTTTCACCTTCTTCAAATTCATCTACTCTATCTATTTGACCAATTAAATTTACTTCTTCTCCATTATTCAAAACTATTTTTATAGGAGGGTATTTACCATCTTTACCAAATTTAACTTCATAATCTACAGGTTCAAATGAACCTTGTTTTATCTGTTGGCTAATTATATTTATAGCTGTTGTAAGCATATTCTTTAATCTATATGCAAGATATTTATATCTTTCAGAACTATTTAATATATACCCTGGTATCTTTGAGATTATTTCATCAACTATAATACCTACCTTTAGTTCTATATATTCCTCATCAATATCTTTCCACAATAAATTATCTTGTGATAGCTCTTTTGAAAATCTATCTAAAATATTATGAACAAAGGTTCCTAAATCTGGTGGTGTAAATGAATATTCTTTACGCTTCCTAGCTTTAAGACCGTATTGTATAAAATAAGCAAATGGACACTCTGCATATTTTTCAAGCCTAGACACACTAAGAGAATTACTTTTATATAATGACCTTATTTTTTTCTCTTCAATTCTATGAACTTGATTAGTATAACTAAGACCTTTTATAACTTTTTTTGTTATAGAACTATACAGTTCATCCTTTAGATAGTATCTATATATATCTAACCAGATACTATTAATTTCTTCTTTGATGTACTCATCATTATCGTAGTTTTTTATTACACTTATAAGCTCATTAAATGTAGGTGATTTTACAGTTATTTTTTTAAGTATATCTTCATTAGTTCTTTTATCTTCTTCTATTAAATAACTTTTATTTTCTATATTTGGGAATATCTTCTTTAATCTTGATATAATTATTGAAGGTCTAAGTGTCTTACCTTCATGGTCAGATATAGGATATGTTATAATTAAATTTTCAGATGTTGAAGTAAGAGCTTTATATACTAAAAATTGTTCTTCAAAACTTTTAGTTTTACTATCTATATCAACTTCAATACCTTTATTTCCAAGACTTTCCCTATCATTATCACTTAATATTCCACTATCTTTTGTAATTAAAGGAAATACACCATCAGTAGTTCCTATTAAGTATAAGTATTTTGTATTTGGATTTTTCATTCTATCCACACTACTTACAAGTACTTGGTCTATACTAGGAGGAACTAGCCCTAACTCATACTCATCAAATCCAAGAGTTATTAATTTTATAAATTTTTCTAAGGATATTATTTCTTCACCCATAAGTTCCACCATTTGGTCTAAAACATCCACTACTATATCCCAAACTTGTGAATACTGATTAGCAACGTCAAGTTCTCCTTTATCCTTAAAATTTACTATTAAACTCTCTATCGTTTCTGGCATACTTATATCTAGTAAAAACTCATATATATACTTACAAATTTCTTTTACTCTATTTTTTCCTTTTAGTTTTTCTTGTAAATTTATTATTGGCTCTAATACTCTATTTTTTATCTCATTTATTTTATCTTTTAATTCTAACTCGAACTCACTTTCTTCATTAGAAAGACTTTGTGTTATTCTATAATCCCATTTTTCATCAAACCATTTCTTACCTTTAATTCCATTGGCTAGTACATAATTTTCCAGCAAATTTATATCATCATTATCAATTCCTATAAGACCACTCTTTAAATACCTAAACATAGTTTCATATCCATATCGTCTGTTTTTCATTTCTAAAGCTGAAATAATTAATATGACTATTGGATTACTTTTTGCCTCTCTCTTTTTATCTATAAAGTTAGGTATATTATACTCATTAAATATAGAATGTACCAAAAAATCATATCTATTTAAGTCTCTTGTAGCAAGAGTTATATCTCTATACCTAACATTCTTGTCTCTAACCAAATGTACAATTTCTTTAGCTATTTCTTCTACCTCTGAATATAGATTATTAAATTCTTTTATTTTTATATTTTTAGTTGGATTTATATATGTTTTATATGGATAAGCATTATAAAATTTTTCTAAATGTTGTAACTCTTGAATTTCTTCAAACCTTTTTATAACGCCTGTATTCAAATTTACTTGTGGTAATATTTTTATTCCTTCTTCATTACATAATTGAGTTAATTTTGAATAAGTAAACTTAGTTCTAGAAAATACATCTGTTTTACTATATCCAATATAATTAACATTATCTACAGTCAAAGATATGCTAACATCTTTAGCTTTATTTAATATACTTTTTATAACATTGTATTGATTTGGTGTAAAACCTGTAAACTCATCTATATAAACATAAGCTCCTTCTAAATAGTTACTCAATTCTATTTTGCCTGATAATGAAGTCAACATATCTTGAGCATCTATATAATTTTCATGTAATTTTCCTTCAAAAGAATTATATATCTTACTTATGTCTTTTAATTTTAAACTTAATGTCTCATTTTCTAATTCTCCAGATATGTTTTCTAACATTTCAGGGCTTATATTGTACTGTTTCATTTCTGATATCATATCTGTAATTGAACTTACAAAACCAGATTGTGACTTTGATTTTGAAAATACATTTAACTCTTCACTTACACCTTCTATCGCTCGATACACCATCATTGCTTTTCCACTAGAATTTATATTTACATCTGTTAATCCTCCTGTTTGAGAAAAAACTATGTTGCTCAGTGTTTTAAAACTAAGCACTCTAACTCTTAAATACTTGTCCTTTTCTCCTCCTAAAAATAGTTTGCTTACTCTATTTTCAGCTTCAAATGTATACTGTTCTGGAACTAAAAGTATAACAGATGTCATTTCATTTTTTTGAGATTCTTTTTTAATTTCATCTAATATATATGTAGATTTTCCACTTCCACATCTACCTAATATAAACCTAAGTCCCATAAATTTCCGCCTCCAAAATACTATAATCTATTTCTTTGCCATTGCATAATTTATTAAATTCACAATACTTACAATGACTTTTATTTCTATAGCACATACGTTCTTCTTTATTATATACCTTTTCTATATTATTGTATAGATTGTGTTCGTATGTATGTTCTTCATAATTAGTACTTTTTATCATGTTTATATAGCTTTGAATTTTATTTCTATTTGTCTCATGTTTTTCTTCATTATATGAGATATTAATTGGCAAATCATCAAATTCAGGTTGGTAATATTTCATACTTATATCTTTAACATTTACTTCTATTTTTAAAACTTTCGGAATAACTTCTTTTGCCAAAAACATATAAACTATTGTTTGAATCCTACTTTCTACATTTTTATGGTTAATCTTTTTAGATTCAGTTTTCCAGTCCCATACCTCTATATTTCCTTTTCCAATTACAATTAAATCATACTTTGCTTGTAATATGTCCCCATTTAAATTCATCCTTACTTCATATTCTGGTAAATATATTTTTTCTTTTTCGATGGGAACAATTTTTTTTATATTCTCAATCCATTTTAAAAATCTTTTACTATTTTTGTCATCTTCATTAAAATAGATTCCAAGTGGTATATTACTAAAGTATCTTTCACAAATTAAATGAAAGTCTCTTCCAGTTTTTAAACTATCATAATACTCTCTACTACCTATATCATCATTTTTCCAATTTATTTTATCAATATACTTATACTTAAATTTTAGTGGGCATGACTTATATGTGTTAATTGAATTTTGACTATAGGAAAAATATTTTAATTTATCATTCAATCATATCACTTCTCTCTTAACTTTATTTTTTAATAACTATTTATTATATATTAATTTGGCATTCTTTAAACAACATAGTAACTGAACTCATTATATGTTAACTTAACTTTCTTTCAACAATATATCAACTTAACTCATCTATATGTTAATTTGACCTTTTCTCAATAATATGTCGATTCAGCCTTCTTAAATAGACACATGGTTTCTGTTCTTTTCTTTTATTTCCTATATCATTTTCATCTCTATAAGCACTCCCTGAAAGTACTAACATCTCCTTTGCCCTAGTGATTCCTACATATAAAAGTCTAATCTTCTCATTTATAGAATCAATTTTAGTTTGATAAGCGTAATCAGTTGAAATACTCCCTTTTAGTATAGCTTCAATTTCTGACTTAATAATAGCCATTGGGTTTTTGTATTTTTCTTTTAAGTACCATTTATCACTCTGAAATTTCTGAGTAATATTGTCAGGGAAATTATATTCAACAAGACCTAATAAAAACACACAATCCCATTCCATCCCCTTTGATTTATGATAATTACATAGTGTTATGCTACCAGGTTCTGGCTCATATCCATTTATCTCATAAACTACATCTATTATGTGATTAAACACCTTATTTTTAACATCAAATAGAACATTGTAAACATCCTCTAAGTCCATATATATATTTTCCGAAACTAAATACTTTATATAAAAAGATATATAATCTAATACTGCCTTATCCTCTTTTTCTAAGTTAAGCTTTTTACCAATAAATAGTATCAGCAGGTCTAACCTTATTATTGGGTATTCTAATATCTGTTTTATAATATCTATACCATCTTTAAAACTTGTATATATATTGCTTTCCTCATTAATTTCTAGTGGTTCAAATTTATCTTTATTAAATTTAAAATCATATATAATTTCTTCTGTTGTATAGTTTTTTAATCCGTCTAAAAAATTCTTTTCTTCTATTTCATTATCTGTATTTATAAAAACCTTATCAAGTACGGTTATTAATTTTTCTATATCATCACAGTTTAGCATAAAATCTATAATAGAAGCTATGTTATTTATAACCTTCCTTTTACTTAAAGAGTTTGGACCCAATTCTTCAAATGTTAGATTATACTCTCTAAGTTCCTTAGCAACTTGTGTAACTTGTTCATTAAATGGAACTAGTATCCCTATACTCTTATCTGGATATTTCTTTTTTATACCTTTAACATATTTAGCAGTTTGTTCTATTTCATTTTTCCAACTATCATACCATTTTACATTTATATTATAATGCTCTGGATTAGGGTTTTCTTTATATCCCACTCCAGTTGGAACAGTTTTTATTTGCATATCCTCAAGAGCATATCTACATTCTTCTTGTTTAAATTCTTTTGTGACATACTCTACAAGTGTATTTGCTAAATCTAGTATATCTTTTGAACTTCTATTTGACATATCCATCCTATAACAACACTTTGCATTTTTTACAAATTCTTTAAAAAACTTAGGGTCTGATGATGAAAATGTACCTGTTATACTCTGATTTATATCTCCCACTCTAACTAAATTATTGTTTTCACTCGATATAATTTTTATTATATTCCCTTGTATTTCATTTGAATCTTGACATTCATCTTCAAAAATATATTTATATCTAGTTTGGAATTTTTTTCTAAGTCCTTCATCTAAGCTTAAAGTTTTTTCTGCTAAAATTAATATATCATCATAATCTAGCAAGCCATTTTGCTTTAATTTTCTATCATATAATTTGTATATTGGCAAAATCACTTTAAGCATGCCTTTGTGTCCTCTTGATAGTATCTCTTCAAGCTTATCTGGAGAAATTCCCTTGTATTTAAGTTCACTTATAGCATTTCCTGCAAATTCAAAAAAACCTCTCTCCCAAGCTTCAAGAGTTATCTCTTTCCATCTCTCATCTTTTTGCTCTTTTAGAAACCATCTAAATGCTCTTTCTCCTCCATCAAATCTAAATTTATTTATACATTCATTTAATATAATACTTTTTTGTAAATCATCAGCTATATTAAAATCCTCACTCAACATTACTATTTCGGGTTTTTCTTTTATTATTTTTACAGCTAGACTATGTATAGTCATTACTTCATATGAGTTAATATCGTCTATTTCGTTTTCTTCAAGTATTTTTTTTATTCTACCTTTAAAATTATTTACAGCACTATTCATATATGTAAGAACTAATATTTTACCACCTTTATGTTTCTGTTCAAGTAGTAGTTTAGCTACTAAATTTGTTATTATAAATGTCTTTCCAGCCCCAGGAACTGCTGGAACTGCCATAGTTCCATCCTCATAATTTATTATTGGTATTTGGTCTTCTCTATAATTTATATTAATCATAAATTTTATCCCCTTTATGTGAGAGTTTCAAAAGTATACTATATAGCATACTTTCTTGAATATAACCATTAATTGTGTATTCACTCTTATATGCATAAACTTTATTTGCACTTAACAATAAATTATATATTGTATTATATAGATAGTATTTCTTGTAGTACTCTTCCATTTCATTTGTATAAATTTTTTTCTCTTCAAAAGATTTTCTAAGTACAATTAAATTACTTATATCTTTTTCTATTTTCATATTCCAAGAATTACTTCCTATATCTACCCATATTTGAATACTTCTATCTATATTTGATGATATATATGAATAAGGAGTCGTTATTACTATTTTATCTTTGCTTTTTAACTCTTCTATATCAATAACAGAATAATAATCATTTATTGTCGTCTTTAAAGCTTCTATAAAAATCTTTTCCTCTTTCAATCCAAGTAGGTCTGCACTTTCACTAAATGATTCACTTTCAGCTATTATTTGTTTACATAGGCCAACATTCTTTTTACCACCTTTTAAATTTAACATTTTATCTATATAAAACTGAATTAAAAATTCATGTATTTTTATGTCACTTTTCTTCTTTTCTTCAATATACTGTAAAATATCACGATATTGATTATATCCTTCTATTTTATCAACTTCTAAATGCCTTGTCTCTTTAAAAATCTTAAATGCTTTTATTCTGTTTATGTCTAAAATGGTCTCTAAAAAACTTATATATTCTTCATCTTTTATAAAGTCTAAATATCCATAAAATATGCAAGTAGCAACCACTAGAGCATTTCCATATGGATAATCTATAGCTTTTTTATCTTTTTTAGTGTTAAAAACATCTATATTTCTTTCTCTCAAAGAATCCTTAATTTGATACTCCAATATTGTATTGTTTATAGGTGATATAATTGCTATATCTTTTGGAGATATACCACTTTCTATAAGAGTTATAACCTTTTCACTCACTAAATCTAACATTTCATTATACAGTTGACTTGATTGATTTAATTCTATACTTGAAGGTAATAAATATAAATCTTCTATTTTTATATTACTTTTTTTAAAGTTAATTTCTTCTTTAAATTTAATTTTAGATATTATCTTTTCATTTATATAATCCATGTCAGTATTGTTAAACACAGAATAATCTTTACTAAAATCAAAGAATATATAGCTTTCTAATACATTACTTGATACCTTTTCAATAAAATCTACTTCTGCATTACTTGAATTTTCAAGACTATCAACTACTATATATCTCAATTCTTTAAGTAAAATTTTTAAATAAAATTCATCATTAAGAAGGTAATTATTATATAGATACACACTCAATGCATTATCTAACATTGAATTTGAAAGTAATGTATTTATGTAATATGATATAATTTCATCCATCTGAGTATATGAAAATCTATAGATACTATTTCTATTTTTCTTTGATGAATATATTTTTTCTCCAATAAAATCAAAGTCAATTAAATTAAATGCTGACTTATTTATATTTGTAATTATACTTTTTGCGATTGATTTATTTGTTCCTGTGATATCTTCAAAATATCCTTCTTTCACTCTTTTTTCCTTAACTTTTTTAATTATTAAATATTCACTTAAACTATTTGATATAAATGTTGGAGATATAGATTTTTTATTTATTCCTTCACATTTTTCTATTATAAGTGCCCAGTATTTTAATAATTCTTTTTTTACAAATCCTATATATGTTGTTATTTTTAATTCTTCACTATAATCTAATTCTAATGACCTCTCATATCTTATTCTAGTATTGTTATTTGGTACTAATAAAATAATACTTCTTGAGTTATTTTCAGTTCTATCTAACAATTCCTTATATTTACCTAAGGATTCATTTTCATCTTTTTTTAGACTGCTTTTTTTAAATAAATATTCCACATAATCACCTTCCTTAATTAAATTAAGTGTATATTATCTAATTATATCATATTGTGCATTTCTCAAAATACAATCAAATTATTGCATTTAACTACAAAAAAGACCATATATACACTGTTATGCATTCGTATATGCAACAATGTATATATAGTCTTTATATATTTACACACCCATATTTCAAATTATAGCTTTAATATAAACTCACAATCATAAATTTATATTAAATTTTAAGCACTCTATTTGTAATTACTTTAATGATTCTTCTATTCCTTTAGCTATTTGTGTGCCCATTTCTTTTACTTTTGCAGGTGAATTTACTAACTTCATATCACTTGCATTATCCAAAAATGCACATTCTACAAGTACTGCTGGCATATTATTAGTTCTTAAAACGTATAAATAATCTTTTGTAGGGTCATCTTTAAGTACTTTTGTTTTTATCCCTCTATTTTTAAGATTAAACTTCTCTAAAATTCTATTTAATATGTTTGTAGCTACAGTTTTAGTGGTTCCACCATTTTTATCTTTAAGCTTATAAAATACTTCTACTCCACGACCTTGTTTATTAGTAGAACCATTATAATGTATACTTGTAAATAAATCTGGTTTCAATGAATTAGATAGAGCAGTTCTACCTCCAAGTGATAAAGTCTTATCTGTATCTCTAGTCATAATTACATTTATACCTTTTGAACGTAAATATTCAGTTGTTGCAAGTGAAGTATTTAAAGCATAATCTTTTTCAAGGGCTCCTCCAAATGCTCCACTTACTCCAGGTGCTGAACCACCATGTCCTGGGTCAATCATAACTGTCTTTGCTCCACTATTAGTTTCTGGGTCTGTTGGTGTTGTATTATGCTTAGATAATGATGAAGCTATAGAATTCATCACCTTAGAAGTCAATCCGCCTCCTATCTTATACACTTTATTAGCAGACTTAGCTTCTAAATTATCCTTATGATATGCAGATACATATGTCTTTGGTGTTATAAGTATTGGAGATTTTAAACTAGCAGCTAATGGCCCTGCTGCTAAAGCATCAACAAGTACATCTGATTTAGCTACTAAAACAGCTTCTAATTCATCTTCTGTATAGAATTTTTTTATTACATTTGCATTTGTTTCATGTCTATCTGCTCCAGATACTCTATTATTAGCAACATTATCCTTAGTTATATCATTTACCTTATTGATAACATTTGTTGATATCATTTGAGAACCACCTATAAAATAAGCACTTTGTAAGTCCTCACTCTCCAGCCATTTATATGTAATATTTGTAATGCTATCTTTATCAGTCACTATAATCGGTTGCTTATCCTGACCTGCTTTTGCTGCTATAGTAAGTGCATCTAGTTCTCCTCCATCCTTACCATTTGTTATATACACTTTATCTACATCGTGATTTTTATCTATTTCTTTTGCTATCAATAGAGATGTCTCATATCTATTTGAGCCATTTATACGTGTTTGATTAGAATCTACAGCTGATTTTATCTGATTAGCACTAGTTTTAGAAATAGAATTCTCATCTCCAATTATAATTATATCTTTAGGATTTAGACGTTTTAATTCTGATTTTACACTATCAGGCACATTATTTTTTTCAACCAAAAGTATTGGTGCATTATATGTAGTTGCTAGTGGAGTTGATATAATACCGTCGATACTTACATCTCCATTTATTATAACTACCTTATCTGAACCATTTTTCCAGCCCTCTTTACTTATTTTAACTGCTGTTTCATATCTATCACTTCCTGTAAGTTCTGTAATAGGTGCAGAAGTCTTTCTCAAATATTTATTTACATCTTTTCTTGAAGTTATGTCTTCAATTATACATTCCTGTGTTACATTGTAGTCTTTTAAATTTAATCCCATCTTTTCTAAATCTTGTTTGTTTAGGGTTTTAGGATTATTTGCACTGTTTATTGTTATCCCTTGTAACTCCCACACATTTTGATATTCTGGATCTTGATTATAATTGATAGTTCCTTCATATGACCCAGTTGATTGATTGTAATTTAGAGTTGTATCTAGTGGCATGTCATAGCATTTATATTTTAATGTAATGCTATCAGCATCTGGCTTTTCTTTAAATTTCACACTTACTTTTGATGTACTTCCTAAAACTATACTTTTTTTCTCCAAATTTATATTTAAGTTATCATTATTTTCCATAGCATTAGACTCAGTAGCAAATGCCATTGTAGGTGCAACAATTGCCATTGAAAGAATTCCTGTTGTTAATAATCTCGTATTTTTTTTCATATTAATCTCCTTACTTAACATAGATTTCTACCTTGCTTTTTTAGTCTTTTTAATTTTTTAAAACACAGCAAAGTGTGTATGCCCCAAATTTGCAAAAATTTATTAAAAATTAAATTACAAAAAATAAACAATTACAAAAAATAAACACAATTAAATATATTTAATCATTTCTACTATATCATTTATTACCAAAAAAATCTATAAAAGACAAATAAAAACATATAATGATTATATTTTGTAGAATTTTATACCAATTTTTTGTAAGTCAATAAATATTGTTCAAGTCCTTGACCTATTAATATCGAGAAGTTAAATACATTGCTATACTCGTACCTTAATCCTATCAATCAGAACTTAACTACAAAACAGACTATGTATATGCTATTTGCACTTATATATGCAAAAATCTATACATAGTCTTTATTAATAACAGAATTATATTTTTATTTTATGAATTTAAACTAAATCTAAAGTCATAAATTAATTTATGCTGAGTTTTTAAGTATTTTCATTATATACTATTTTAATGACTCTTCTATACCTTTACCTATTTGTGTACCCATGTCTTTTACTTTTGATGATGTATTTAATAAACTCATGTCCTTCTCATTATCTAAAAATGCACATTCTACAAGTACAGCTGGCATATCATTAGTTCTTAAAACATATAAATAATCTTTTGTAGGGTCAGTTGATAGTGTTCTTGTTTTTATTCCTCTATTTTTAAGATTGAATTTCTCTAAAATTCTATTTAATATGTTTGTGGCTACAGTTTTAGTAGTTCCACCATTTTTATCTGCAAGTTTATAAAATACTTCTACTCCATTTCCAGTTGTATCAGATGCATTATAGTGTATACTTGTAAATAAATCTGGTCTTAAAGAGTTGGATAAGGCAGTTCTATTTCCAAGTGATAAAGTCTTATCTGTATCTCTAGTCATAATTACATTTATTCCTTTTGAGCGTAAATACTCAGTTGTTGCAAGTGAAGTATTTAAAGTATAATCTTTTTCTTTAATTCCACCTAATGGTTTACCTGTAGTTCCAGTATCTGAACCACCATGACCTGGGTCAATCATAACTGTCTTTGCTCCATTATTAGTTCCTGGGTCTGTTGGTGTTGTATTGTGCTTAGACAATGACGCTGCTATAGAATTCATTACCTTAGAAGTCAAGCCGCCTCCTATCTTATACACCTTATTAGCAGATTTTGCTTCTAAATTATCCTTGTGATATGCAGATACATATGTCTTTGGTGTTATAAGTATTGGAGATTTTAAACTAGCAGCCAATGGTCCCGCTGCTAAAGCATCAACAAGTACATCTGACTTAGCTACTAAAACAGCTTCTAATTCATCCTCTGTATAGAATGTTTTTATTACATTTGCATTTGTTTCGTGTCTGTCTGCTCCATATACTCTATTTTTAGTAACACTATCTTTAGTTATATCATTTATTTTATTGATAACATTTGTTGATAACATTTGAGGACCACCTATAAAGTAGGCACTTTGTAAATCCTCACTTTGTAGCCACTTGTATGTATCATTTGTAAGACTGTCTTTATCACTTAATATAATTGGCTGCTTATCTTGACCTGCTTTTGCTGCTATAGTAAGTGCATCTACTTCTCCACCATTTGCATTTGTTATATATACTTTATCTACATCATGATTTTTATCTATTTCTTTTGCTATCAATAAAGATGTCTCATATCTATTAGAACCATTCAAACGTGTTTGACTAGCACTTACAGTTGATTTTATTTGATTAGCAGTAGTTTTAGAAATAGAATTCTCATCTCCTATTATTATTACATCTTTAGGATTTAGACGCTTTAATTCTGCTTTTACACTGGCTGGTACATTGTTTTTTTCAACTAAAAGTATTGGTGCATTATATGTAGTTGCTAGTGGAGTTGATATAATACCATCAATACTTACATCTCCACTTATTATAATTACTTTATCTGAACCATTTTTCCAGCCTTCTTTACTTATCTTTACTGCTGTTTCATATCTATCACTTCCTGTAAGTTCTGTAATAGGTGCAGAAGTTTTTCTCATATATTTGCTTACATCTTTTCTTGAAGTTATGTCTTCAATTATACATTCCTGTGTTACATCATAATCTTTTAAATTTAATCCCATAGCTTCTAATTCTTGTCTGTCTAAAGTCTTAGGATTAGTTGCACTATTTATTGTTATACCCTGTAATTCCCACACATTTAAATATTCTGGGTCTTTATTATAGTTTATTGTTCCTTCATATAATCCAGTTGATTGATTGTAGTTCAGAGTTGTATCTAGTGGCATGTCATAGCATTTATATTTTAATGTAATGCTATCAGCATCTGGCTTTTCTTTAAATTTCACACTTACTTTTGATGTACTTCCTAAAACTATACTTTTTTTCTCCAAATTTATATTTAAATTATCATTATTTTCCATAGCATTAGACTCAGTAGCAAATGCCATTGTAGGTGCAACAATTGCCATTGAAAGAATTCCTGTTGTTATTAATCTTGCATTTTTTTTCATATTAATCTCCTTATTTAACACAAATTTCTATTTTATTTATTTTTTGTCCTACTTACTGTTAGAATTACTTTTAAAACGTATGTCAAAGTGTATCTCCCAAAAATTTTAAAGAAATTTATAAAAATAAACTTACAAAAAAACAAAAAAAATTAAATATTTAAATATTTAATTATATTCACTATATCATTTATTGCCAAAAAAATCTATAAAAGACAAATAAAAACATATAATAATTACATTTTTATAAAATTTTATACAAAAAAAGATTACGTGGCTACGTCCTACTCTCCCAGGCAGTTTCCCACCAAGTACCATCAGCGCTAGAGAGCTTAACTTCTGTGTTCGGAATGGGAACAGGTGTATCCTCTCTGCTATTGTAACCACATAATCTTTTGGAGCGGGTGAAGGGGATCGAACCCTCACAGCTGGCTTGGAAGGCCAGAACTCTACCATTGAGCTACACCCGCATTAAATTTTTATAACTAGTAAAACCAGTTTCTTTAAAGTTAACACTCTAAAAACTACATATATATTTTAATCAATGAACATCAAATAAATATTGGTCAAGTCCTCGACCTATTAGTATCGATAAGCTAAATACATTGCTGCACTTACACCTTCGACCTATCAACCAGATAGTCTTTCTGGGGTCTTACCCTTGCGGTGGGAAATCTTATCTTGAAGTTGGCTTCGCGCTTAGATGCTTTCAGCGCTTATCCATTCCGTACATAGCTA